>NZ_JBXENS010000007.1:0-648803 GCF_059383675.1 Paenibacillus sp. J22P277 | reverse complement strand
ATGTATTAGGCACGCCGCCAGCGTTCGTCCTGAGCCAGGATCAAACTCTCCATAAAAGTGGCCGAAGCCATTTTCAGGATGTGCTTGTTAGCTCATCGCTGACTTACTTTATAACCTTTTGACAGGTCGCTCATTGTTCAGTTTTCAAGGAACAAATTCTTTTCTCGTATCGCCCATGTCTCAGCGGCGACTTGATTAATATATCACATCCGGACATTCAATTGCAAGCTTTTTTTAAAATCTTTTTTCTTGCGAGCTTGCCTGCCGTGAGGCTGTTTTTGTTTAACTCGGAGGCGGTAATAAAGAATTTATCACATGCCCAATATGTCCGTCAAGCACTTCTTTGAAATAAAAAACGCATGCTTGACGCATGCGTGAAACGGTTAATGATATCGAAGCTCCAGCATTTCCATGTCGCCTGCCGTTGGCATGTAGGCAACCTCGCGGACATAGCCGCGCTTGACGAGTTTTTGCAGCAGCAGCGACAAATCCATGTGAAGCTCCGCGAGCATCGGATGAAGCTGGAGCTCCATTACGCTCCAAGGCTCCTCGCGGCTTTCCAATATGGTAAACAACAGCCCGCAAGAAGATTTCATTTTGCTCATCACGGAAAATTCGCAGGCGAGCAAGACGAGCTGTACCCGTTTCTCCAACGATTCCGGCGAAATGGTCAGCTCTTCGTACAATTTATAAATTCCGGGGTTAAACCGGCGCATTTGACGCCAGACCGTAAGCTCGGGATGTACGCCTTCTTCTATAAAGGCGATATGCGCCCAATGATTGAGCGCTGCCAGCACGTTGCTGTACGCATCAAGCAAGTTATTGTCTTGAAGGTCCTGCTTAGCCTGTAAGTAAGTCCTTACGAATCCTGCAAACTCGACCAGTTCCTTCTGGCTGCGCAGCGCCGAAGGAAACGAAAGCAGGCTGTCACGCAAATTCGCTAAATAATCATCCCGGTCCAACAGGATTTCCCCCCGAGCAAGCCATTGTATAATGCTCCGGTTCTCGCCGCCGGTCGTCCATTGCTCCAAAGTAACAGTCGTGACCGTCCGGATTTGCACGCGTTCCCCGTCGTAGCTGATATGTTCCGTTCCTTCGGCGGCGACCTCATGTTCGGTTACGATGAGAATAAGCAGATCCAATCCGTCGATCAGCGGATTGTAGGCAAAAGGGTTATCGATTGCCGCCAGACTGACGATCCCTTCGCGTTGTTCATAGGCGTCTTTGAAATGCGATTTAATATGCTCCACGTCTATCCCCCGTATAGCTTCATGCTTTCGTTTAAGCTATAATGATTTCGCAGTTATATAATTCCTTGTTCGACAATGTCCGCCCGTTTTCCTGCCTAAAGTCTTAGAAACAACTGGGAAGTGTCAGAAAGGATTGAAATCATGTTTGGAAAATCGAGTAAAATCAATGAATTTCGGCTTTGGGGCTTACTTTTCACCCTGTTCGGAATGGGTCTAATGATATTGGGCACGGCCGGAATCGTATTTTGGGGACAAGCAGGCAAAATATTCGCCGCCATCTTCATGGTCATCGGGATGATCGCCATGCTGCTCAGCGTCGGCGTCTACTTCTGGGCAGGGATGCTCTCGACCAGCGCCACGATCCTTGTATGTCCCGAATGCAACCGACATACGAAAATACTCGGCAAAACGGATCGCTGCATGAACTGCAAAACAAAATTGACGCTCGACCCCAAGCAAGCGACCGATCTGGACGATACCGAGCCGGTTGCGGAAGAAGTGGGCCAGCCACAAACTTAACGAACCTTATCAAAAAACGCCTTGCGTACGGAAGTTTCCGCATGCAAGGCGTTTTTTTGGCGTGCTTTCATGGAAGCTGGTTAAGGGATTGATGGATGATGCCCCAAATGTCGTCGGATTGGAATTGGCGCTGCCAGGTAGCCGCTCCGGCCAGGTGGTATTTCTTCACTAATGCGATTCTTGCTTTGACCGACAAGGAATCTTCGATCCAGATGCGCTGCAATGCGCCGTCCTGCGTGTACTCGACGTACCGCTGTCCGGAGTTCGCGTCGTACACGGGTTTCAAACCGCGCTGCTTGATAAGGTTCTGCACGGCTTCCATGCCAAGCGTCTTGGACGTCACCACGGTCTTGCCGTTCTTGTCCTTCTTCTCCGTCCACTGTCTCGTGTAGAGCGGCATTCCAAGCACGAGCTTGCCCGGAGGAACGTTATCCTCGGTCAATATCTTCTTCACCGATTGCTCGGTCCAAGGCAGGGATGCGACGGAGCCCGATACCGGGCTCGCGGCCCAATGTTCATCGTAGGCCATGACCATCATATAATCGACGACTTTCCCTAGCGCCTCGCGGTCGAAGTATAAGGACCACATCTCGCTGTTGGACTTCGGCGTCACGTCGATCGACACGACCACGCCCATCTCATGCATGTACGGCGTTAATTCCCGGACGAACTGCACGAGGTTCGCTTTATCTGCCGTATAGATGTTTTCAAAATCAAGGTTGATGCCCTGGAGCTTGTACATTTGGGCAAACGCGGCCATCTGCTGAATCATCTTTAATCGGGTCGCCGCGCTTGCGAGCGCCTTCGTGGTCCGATCGGGTTCGAAGCCGTTGCTGAAAGATGCCCATACCTGCATATTCTGTTGATGCGCCCAGTTGACGTAACTCATGTCGGCCTTGCTTTTGACGTTGCCGCTGCCGTCCAGAAGCTCGAACCATGTGGGCGACACGACGTTCACGCCGGCCAAGTCGCCGATGGAAGACGGGTTCGGCGTCTTCGTATAGACGGCCTCCCATGTCAGGTTGATTTTGGAGCCGACGGCTTTCCAAGCCGGATATACGGGCTCGTCCTTTAAAGGTTTGATTTGTTCGACTTGCGTCAGGGCAATAGACGATTTATCGGCATAGCCCACGATGCCGTCCGCGATTTGCACCAAATACCAATCGTCCTTCTCGCCCCAAATCCTGACTTCTGTCGTGCCCGCTACGCGTTCGTAAATCGGTTCTTTAATCGACGGACCGCGCCGAACCGTCATTTCCCCCTTCGGCTTGGCTCCGAGCTGAACGGCATCGCCGGCAGCGAGGACCGTGACGATTTTCTGCGCCGCGTTGTTCTCGACATGAATGCCGAATAGCATTTCAAGCGGCTCCACGGGTATATACGCCACTTTGTCAACCACCTCGGCCGCGATCCGCAGCTCGTAAGGTTGTTTGTTCAGCTTGGCCGTCAAGGTATTCGTCTGCATCCGCAATACTTTGTTCGCCGTCGTCAATACGATGGAGCCCGTCTTGCTCTCGTAATAGACCTCTTCCTTCAAACCAAGCCGGTTTTGCACGAATGAAATCGGAATCCGAACGTGCTCTCCGTCGATCAATGCGCCGTTCGGAATCACCTCTCCATGATAAAGCAGCGGATGCTCTTCTCCGTAATCGGGCTTGATGACCGTATTGTTGGGCGTCAGCCGTTGCCAGCCCAGCCATATGACGATAATCATGGCGGCCAACCCGCTTGCGACGACAAGCCATTTCAGTCCGCCGCCGTTCCGGCGTCTGGACCGATATCGTACCGTTTCCACGTTGCAAAACGACTCCTTTCAAATTTAAACGAAGGTTTCCCGCAAATAAAAAACGCGCATGATGACGTACTTGCTCATCCCTTGCGCGTTCGTTCGATTCATGAATCGGCCTTCTGCTGCCGGTTAGTTCGCCTTGTGCCGCGACGAACAGCCCGCGCATTGCCCGTAGATTTCCATGCGATGGCCTTCCACCGTAAATCCCGTTTCTTTGGAAGCCGCGATCTCCACTTCCGTCAGCGGCGGATAGTCGAAGTCGACGATCGTGCCGCAGGTACGGCAAATCGCGTGATAATGCTCGGACAAATCGGCATCGAATCGGCTGGAATCGTCGCCGTAGGTCAATTCCTTGATCAATCCCGCTTCAACGAAAAGCCGCAAATTATTGTATATGGTCGCCACGCTCATGCTCGGAAACGAAGGAGAGAGCGATTTGTAAATTTCGTCTGCAGTCGGATGAGTCAAGGAATGCATGAGAAAGCTTAAGATAGCATGACGCTGCGGGGTCATACGGACGCCGGTACTTTTCAATTGTTCCAAAGCCTGTTCCACGGTCGCACCCATGCCCAACACGTCCTTTCCGCAATAGTTTAGAACCATTGTACGTGGATCGTTTTCAATTTGTCAATGAAAGCGGGAATCATTTTATGGCTTGTAACGATTTACCTCGATGCTGCTGTTGGCGTCGATGTTGATGCGATACGTGCCTTCGCCGATACTCCCGCGAATCGTTTTCTTATTGACGGCGAGCGGCAAATCGCTGGCGATATCGCCGAACGTCACGGAACCGTTAACGGAATAGTTGCCGAATTCCGGAATCCGGACATGAATTTCGCCGATGGAGCTGTCAATGTCCCAATCTCCGCCCACGACGCTGCCCGTCACGTTAATGTCCCCGTTCAACGTATCCGCCCTGACTGCGCCCAAAGCTTCCTTTATGCCGATTTGACCGTTCTTGGTGTCCGTGTCCACGTCGCCCGAGACTCGCTGCAAGTCTATGCTGCCGCTCAACGTCGATCCGTCGAAGCTGCCCGTAATGTCCGAGGCTTTCATATCGCCGTTATAGGTGTTCAGCTTCGCGTCTCCGTCCAATGCCGTCGCGGTAATGCTCCCGTTCTTGGTCTCGGCGTCCACGGGACCATGTATCCGGTTAACGGTGATCTCGCCCGACGTCACCTTGATGGTCAAACCTCCGTATAGCATCAGATCCGCGACATCGACGGAGCCGTTGACAGTCCCGACGTAGAGCTCGGCAGCGGGAGGCTCTACATTAGTATACGAATTATTCGACCCCGAAGTTTCAGGCTCCCCTGTCTCCCCGTCGTTCGTCGTATTCTTGGAAGACTCGATTGCGTCGGCGGATTGATTCACGGAAGGATCGTCATTGGGAACCGCCGGTTGAAACTTCGTGCCGAACGTGGAGTCGGCCGGAACCGTGACTATCATATTCATACGCGGCTTTCGCTCCCCGTTAGTACCGTACGGGCGGCCTGCCGCTTTTATTTCGATTTTGGCGCCGCCGTTCACTTCCACCGTCGACTTCTCCGCCGTATCGTCCGCTTCGGCTTTGTCCGCCGAATCCACCCACATTACGGTCTCGACGACGATCTCGTCCACGTCGCCCTGCTTTACGCTCACGCTGCCATTCGCGTTATCGATCGCAATGCTCGTCGTCTCCGGCAGCATTGGCTGGTGTATCGCGTCTTTATCGTAACGAAAGCCTTTCTCCTCGCCGAACCCGCTCGTACCCGTCAGATTCACCTTGAATTCGTCCAGCCACTTGAACGGCATGGCGGCGTACTGCGTAACGGCGAATGCCGTTATTGCGACGATGGCTGCCAGGAAAGCGCCGCCGATGTCAAAGGAAGGCCGTCCGGAGGCTCTGCGGTAAACCAGGCTGACCATGACGATTTCGATACCGAGCAGCACGAATGCGGCCGGCCACCATTGTCCCAGCAGGCCGATGTCGTTGCGGCCCTGAATCTGATCCCACAGCAGCAGGCCGCCTACCGCGATTAACACGGCTGCAGCCGTAAATCGCCCCATTTTGAACATGGCCTTCTTCCTCCTTAACGACAGAATCATGAGCCCCAGAGCAAGCAGGAGCAAGCTTGGCGCATAAGTCCCGAACGTTGCGATGGGCAGGGAGAAGTCCAAGGACCTCTGCACGAGAATCATGAGCATGCAGGCCAACGCAATTGCGGAGATCCCTTGCAAAACGGCCGTCAATCCCGTTCCGTCCGCGTCCGGCTTCTCCCCGTCCAGCATGTCTTTGCGGACCTTCGATGCCAGCTGCAATGCGCCGAAGACGCTGTAAAACCAAAAGCAAGGCACGCCCAAGCCCAGGAAAATAATAAACAAGGCGTATCGTCCGCCGCCTTCATCCGCCAAGCGGATCATCGCCGCGATATCGGTCAACGTCCCGAGCAGCAGGAGGAGCCCCGCCGCCGGCTTGCCCAGGAGCATATGACCGCCGCCGGGGACCAGAAAAGAAAGCAGAGGCGCCAGGATCGTCTTGGTTTTCGAGCTATTGCGCATGGGCGGCCTCCTAACGGGAACAGTCATTTATCCATATTGTAACATATTCCGAATGCAGCAAAGAGGCATGGCCGCTTGCGGGCGGACATGCCTCTTTTGCATGGACGGAGTTATTGATTGAGGCGCGCGAGCAGCAGCTTGTTGACCAGCGCCGGGTTCGCTTTGCCTTTCGTTTCTTTCATGACTTGGCCGACCAAGAAGCCGATGGCCTTCTCTTTGCCGGCTTTGAAATCCTCGACGGACTGCGGGTTCGCGCTTACGATCCGGTCGACGACTTCGGCGATCGCGCCTTCGTCGCTGATCTGGACGAGCCCTTGCTCTTCGACGATTTGCTGCGGACGCTTGCCGGTCTCGAGCATTTCCTTGAAGACGGTCTTGGCGATCTTGCTGCTGATCGTGCCTTTCTCCATGAGACCGATCATCTCGCCGAGGCCTTGGCCCGTGAGTTTGATGTCTTCGAGCTCCAGGCCGCCCGCGTTCAGATAGCCCAGCAGATCGCCCATGATCCAATTGGACACCGATTTGGCGTCTTTCGTGTAACTCAGGCTTTCCTCGAAAAAATCCGCCAGCTTCTTGGACGCGGTAATGACTTCCGCATCGTAAGAAGGCAACCCGAAATCGGCCGTGTACCGGGCTTTGCGCGCATCCGGAAGCTCCGGAATGGACGCGCGGACGCGGGCTTTCCACTCGTCGTCGATGTGGATCTGCACCAGGTCCGGATCCGGGAAATAGCGATAGTCATGCGCTTCTTCCTTGCTGCGCATCGTGAACGTCTTGCCCTGCGTCTCGTCCCATCGCCGGGTTTCCTGCACGACTTTGCCGCCGCCGTCGAGAATGTCGGCCTGACGCATCTCTTCGTACTCCAAACCGCGCTGAACGCCGCGGAAGGAGTTCATGTTCTTCAGCTCCGCGCGGGTGCCGAACTGCTCCTGGTCATAAGGACGGATGCTGATGTTGGCATCGCATCGCAGCGAGCCTTCTTCCATCTTAACGTCCGACACTTCGCAATACAGCATGATGGCTTTGAGCTTCTCCAGATACGCCTTGGCTTCCTCGGGGGTGCGGATATCCGGTTCGGATACGATCTCCACGAGCGGCGTTCCGACGCGGTTGAAATCGACCAAGGAGCCGAAGCCGCCGTCGATATGCGTGAGCTTGCCGGCGTCTTCCTCCAGATGAAGACGCGTAATGCCAATGCGTTTCGTCTGGCCGTTCACCTCGATGTCGATCCAGCCGTGCTCGCCGACAGGCTTGTCGAATTGAGAAATTTGATAGGCTTTCGGCGAATCGGGATAGAAATAGTTTTTCCGGTCGAACTTGCTGATGTCCGCGATTTGGCAGTTGAGCGCCATCGCCGCTTTCATCGCGTATTCGATCGCTTGACGGTTCAAAACCGGCAGCACGCCGGGATGTCCGAGACAGACCGGACATGTATGGGAGTTCGGCGGCGCGCCGAAGGACGTGGAGCATCCGCAGAAGATCTTGCTTTTCGTGTGGAGCTCGACGTGCACTTCAAGCCCGACGACCGTTTCGTATTTATTCGGTTCTACCATGGTTTCGCCCTCCTGCTTCTAGCCGTCCGCTACAGCTGCGGACGCTGTTTATGATGCTCGGTATGCTGCTCGTACGCGTGCGCGGCGCGCAGCACCGTGCGCTCGTCGAACGCTTTGCCGATGATTTGCAGGCCGATCGGAAGACCGTCCGCGAAACCGCACGGCACGCTGATCGCGGGTACTCCCGCCAAACTCACCGGAATCGTGCAAATATCGTTCAAGTACATCGTCAGCGGGTCGCCGACCTGCTCGCCGATCGGGAATGCCGTCGTCGGCGCCGTCGGTCCGATGATCAGGTCGAAGTCCTTGAACACGTTGTCGAAATCCTGCTTGATCAGCGTGCGCACTTTCTGAGCCTTCAAATAATAAGCATCGTAATAGCCGGAACTGAGCGCGTAGGTTCCGAGCATGATGCGGCGCTTCACTTCCTGGCCGAAGCCTTGGCTGCGCGACTTGCGATACAGGTCGAGCAGGTTGTCCGGATTGTCCGCGCGCACGCCGTAACGGACGCCGTCGAATCGGGCCAGGTTCGAGGATGCTTCGGACGAAGCCAGCAGATAGTACGTCGCAACCGCGTATTCCGTGTGCGGCATGGACACTTCCTCCCATGTCGCGCCGAGGCGCTCGAATTGCTTGAGGGCGGCCAGAACCGCTTCTTTCACTTTCGGGTCGATGCCTTGTCCCAAGTATTCCTTCGGCACGCCGATGCGCAGACCCTTCACGTCGCCGGTCAGCGCGCTGACGTAATCGGGTATCTCCACGTTAGCCGACGTGGAATCGTTGCCGTCGTATCCGGCGATCGCCTGAAGCACGTATGCCGAGTCTTCCACGTTCTTCGTCAGCGGACCGATCTGGTCGAGGGAAGAGGCGAAAGCCACGAGGCCGAAACGGGATACGAGGCCGTAAGTCGGCTTGAGACCGACGATGCCGCAATATGCCGCCGGTTGGCGGATGGAGCCGCCGGTATCGGAGCCGAGCGCGAAATAGACTTGTCCCGCCGCGACGGAAGCCGCTGAACCGCCGCTCGAGCCGCCAGGCACGTATTCCGTATTCCACGGGTTGCGCGTCGGATGGAAGCTGGAATTCTCGTTGGAACCGCCCATCGCGAACTCGTCCATGTTCAGCTTGCCGATGGTGACGGATTGCGCGGCCTTCAGCTTCTTCGTGACCGTGGCGTCGTAGATCGGGTCGTAATTGCGCAGGAATTGGCTCGCGCAGGTCGTGAGCAGGCCTTCCGTCACGATATTGTCCTTGATCCCGGCTGGCAGGCCGAACAGGATGCCTTGTTCCCCGCCCTCGGCGATCGCCCGGTCCAGCTCGGCGGCCGCGGCGCGGGCGCCCTCCTCGTTCAAGGTCAAGAACGCTTGAATGGATGCATCCGTGGCGGCAATGCGCGAATAGGAAGCGTCCACCAGATCGGCGACCGACAGTTCTTTCGTTCTCAATTGATTATGTACTTCCTGCAGGCGTAAATCGAAAAGTGCCAACAGCCGTTCCTCCTTTCGTATCCTTGCAAGTCGAATTTATTCCAGTACGGCCGGCACCTTGAACTGGCCGTCTTCATCGTCAGGCGCATTGCGCAGCGCGGTCTCGTTGGCAAGCGACTCGCGGACCGCGTCTTCGCGCATGACGTTGCGTACCGGCAGCACGTGGGTGGTCGGTTCAACGTCGTCGGTTTGCAGCTCGTTCAGCTTCTCCGCGTATTTCAAGATCGCGTTCAGCTGTCCGGCGAACTGCTCCTTCTCCTGCTCGGAAAGCTCCAGCCGGGCCAGGTTGGCCACATGCTCAACATCCTTGATCGTAATGCTCATCTCGTGTCCCGTCCTTTCCAACCAAAATGCACACATTCTACCCATTATAACGCAAGGCTTGAATCAAACTCAATGCAAATGCGCAAGGGCGCGCCTGAACCGTTGACGCCAGGTTCGACCGCTGCTCATGCCTAACGCGCATTTCGCGAGAAAGAAATAACCTGCCGGAGCAAACGGCAGGTTACCGATAATACGTCATACGATGACAAGCGATCATTCCTCGAAGGCGCTATTGCTGCGCGGTTTTCCAGGAAAACCAAGGTCGCGGCTTTGATTATGGGGTTGAACGTGAACTAGGATTTGAAATCGTCAAGCTTAGCCGACGTGAAAGCAAACGACCTCGCGAACGGGTATGCGCTGCGGCAAGCGACGTGCCGGAAGTCAATCCCAGCAGCAGCGCCACCGTCCATTTCAATGGTCTCATCTACAATACTCCACCTCTTTAATGGATGGCATCACGATGCATTCGAAAAGCTGTCATTTCTAAATATCGGTTCCATGTAAAACGTGACTAAAGACCCAAAACGAAATTCAGGCCGAATCGTCTGCAAACCGAATCTCTGCAATATGAAGAAAAATTTCATGCGAAGCTAAGGGAAGGCTTACGCGAAATTAAGCTTGCTTTAAGGTTGGCTGTCCATACTTGGGCATGCAAGGTAGATTCACCCAATAAATGACGGAGGTAACGAGCATGAAAATGAACAAAACGATGAAAGCCTTGACCGTCGCGGCGGCGCTTGCGGTCATGATCCCCCTCAGCGCGTATGCGGCAGCGAACAACACGACCCCGGCGGCGACGGAAGGCGCGAACGCTTCGAGCGGCACGGTCACGATTCATAAAGGCAAGGCGCTTGCGCCGAAAGACGGGCAGGAAGGCTTCCGCGGCGGACCCATCGGCCAAGAGGTGCTCGATCTGCTGAAGCTCGACG
Organism: Paenibacillus sp. J22P277; assembly: GCF_059383675.1. NCBI lineage: Bacteria > Bacillati > Bacillota > Bacilli > Caryophanales > Paenibacillaceae > Paenibacillus > Paenibacillus sp. J22P277. The sequence continues at coordinate 638,411 of NZ_JBXENS010000007.1, read as the reverse complement.
CTAAAACGCTGAAGGAAAAACTGGCCGCGGGCAAAACGCTCGCGCAAGTCGCCGAGGAGCAAGGCGTGTCCCGGGACGATCTGAAGAAAGCGATGACGGCGGCCTTCGACAAGCAGCAAGCAGAGCAAAAGCAACAGTTCGCCGACAACCTCGATAAAACGCTCGACGGGCAACTGCCGATCGACGGTCCCAAAGGCATGGCCGGCGGCAGAAGATTCGAGGCCGGCATCGGGAAGCTCGATTTGACGGCATCGGCAAAACTGCTCGGTCTGAGCGAAGCGGATCTGAAGAAAGAGTTGGAATCGGGCAAATCGCTCGCCGACGTCGCCAAAGAAAAAAGCGTGGACGTCCAGACGCTGGTCGAGGCGCAGAAAAAAGCCATCGTGGACGGACTTACCTCCGCGGTGAAAGCCGGCAAATTGACGCAGGAACAAGCGGATAAAGCGACTGCGAACGCCGAGGTCATCGCGGAGAACATCGTGAACGGCACGCAGCCGAAGGACGGTCGCTTCCCGCGGATGCATAAGGGCGAGAAACGCACGGCAGACGGCAATGCGGCCGAAGATGCTGCGGATACCGGAGCCACTTCGGAAGCCGAACAAACTACCGGCGCTTAGTCGAGACCGCTTCATGTCGACACTGCATTTAGTCGTTCTACAACGGAACAAAATTCGAAATGCTCGGCATGTCCCTCTGATTGCGGTGTTAGGCCGATGTCGCTATCGGCCAATACAAAAAGCCTCCCGCTCGATTGCCGAGCGGGAGGCTTTTTATTGCGTGCATGATTTAATCGTATGCAGAGCATGAGAATCGCAACCAAAATCAAGAAGAGAACGCCTTGCTGCGTCGCGAGCGACTCCGAATCAAATCCACGCTTTCAATCGCACTTGGCGCATGAAATCCTCGCGCGTCTGCGGCTCGCCGCCGCCGTTGTCCGCTTCCTCGGTCTCCTGTTCTCCGTTCATAACCCGGTGGAACAGCTCCGCGTTATGCGTCGCAAGCGCAAAATCGATCAGCGCTTCCCGTTCCAGCTTGTCGACCTCCAGCTTGATCAACACTTCTTCCAGCTCGATGTCCTCTGCCGGCACGTAGAAATTCCGGTTCGCTTTCGGCACGCGAATCACGTAATCAAACGCGTTGTCCGCATTCCGGTCGTACGCGATAATATAGCCATACTCCCCGACGGGGAGGCTTTGTTCGAAGGTATCCGACATAATCACGATGCGTTGCCCTAATTTATACATAATTGTCAACTCCTGTCATCCATTTGCCGTTTTCTATTACTCTATCCTACTAAAAAACAGGATGGAAGTCCAATAGAGAGAAAGGCGCGATTCATCGGATACAGGACGGCGCCGCAGCCCAACCGCGGCGGCTTCCAACGCGCTTGCCTGAATCGCGCTCGCGAGTCCGGCCGCAGGCTAACGCGGCCACTTCTGCTGCATGGCGGGATGCGCTTTCGTTCATTGCCAAAAAAAAGAAAAAACGGCCGTTCCCTCCGGAAGAAGGGAACGAACCGTCGCTTGCGATGCCTCATTCAGATCGTCGTGGCGCCGAACCCGCCGTCCACCCGGATCAGCGAGCCCGATACATAACCCGAAGCCGCCTCCGAAGCCAACCACACGACCGCGCCTTGCAGCTCCTTCGGGTCGCCGAAGCGTGCCATCGGCGTGTGGCCCATGATGCTGGCCACCCGCTCGGGCGAGAGGATCGCGCGGTTCTGCTCCGCCGGGAAAAAGCCCGGCACGATGCCGTTCACGCGGATGCCGTGCGGCGCGAATTCTTTGGCCAAGTACTGCGTCATGCTGTTGACGGCGTGCTTGGACGCCGAATACGCGAACACGCGCGACAGCGGCGGTCCCGAGGATACGGAGCTGATCGTGATGATGCTGCCGCCCTGCCCGGCGTCGATCATCGATCGGCCGAACACTTGGCACGCCAACATGACGCTCTTCGCGTTGACGTCCATGATCGTATCCCATTCTTCTTCCGTGATGTCGAAGAACGGAGTGGCGCTGTTCGTGCCCGCCGTATGCAGCAAGATATCGCTCCGGCCATTGGGCGCCCACGCGTTGATCTCGCCGACGACCCGCAGAAGATCCGTTTTGGATACGGCATCGGCTTGGAAAATCGCCGCGCGGCCCGAAGTAAGCAGATGCGCGAGCTTCGCTTCGGCTTTCTCCGGATTGCGCACGACGAGTGCCGCATGGGCGCCATGGTCGATCAACGCCTCCGCCATGACGCTGCCGAGCGTGCTGCCCGCGCCAATGACGACCGCGGTGCGGCCCTTTAAATCAAATAGATTGCTGCCCATAGATAGGATGTCGCCTCCACGCTGCGGAATGGGATGAACCGGCTAACGCCCTTGACGGCGCGTCGCGCATCGAATGCTGCTTGCCGATAGCTCAAGTCGGGCTTCTGCCTTCGGCCGTCAGCTGCAGCATTCGCTTTCGGTACGCTTCCGGGCTTTCGCCGACGGTCATCTTGAACAGCCGGCTGAAATGCGGCAGCTGATGAAAGCCGACGGCGCGGCACACGTCGGATACCGATTGGCGCGGCTCCAGCCGGAACATCATTTTGGCTTGATTAATTCGCCGGTTGTATAAATATTTGAACACGGTCGTGCCGGTCACGTCTTTGAACAAATTCGAGAGATACGGCTTCGTCAGATGCAGCGCGCCGGCAATGTCGTCCAGCGTGATCTCCTCGACGTAGTGGTCTTCGAGGAAAGAGATGACGCTTTGCACATGCTGCTCCTTCAAGGAGCGGTGCTCCCGCTCGTTCACCGGCGCGCTGCACCAGTCGCGAATGAGATGCAGCAGTTCGATCACGCGAATGACGAAACGGTCGTAGGCCGTACGGATGCCCGCTTCGTTGGTTCGCGTGTACAGCCGGTTCATCTCGGCGAGCAGCGTCTCCAGCTCGGCCTGATCCGCCGGACTGAGAGACAAGCGGATGTTGCGCAAATCCTCGAACGGTTTCAACAGCATCGCCGCCGCGTCGTTCTGGAGAATGCGGTGCACGTAGGCCGGGTCCATGTGGATGATCGTGCGGACGTACGGCTTCTCCGGAGACGGATTGGGGCAATGCAGCGTCATGCCGTGCATCAGGATCAAATCTCCCGGCTGAAGCGTCATCAGCTTGTCGCCGATGAGGTAATTGCACTCGCCTTCCTGAAAATAATACATTTCATAGAAAGCATGAGAATGGAACTGCGCCCCGGGCATGGGCAAGTTGTTACGGTACATGAGTTCGATCGGCTGCTGCCATTGCATCGTGAGCGGCATTTCCGAGCCCTCCAATTGGATTCCCGAATCATCGGTATAAGCTGCTCCGCTCATTGTACCATGCCGCTCCCTTCCCGGCCCATATCCGCTTACAGCCGGACCGCCTTATTTTGCGCCGCGATGCACAATTCCGCCGCCTTGAAGGCATGCGCCTGCGTCATCGCGATTTCCGTGCGGTTCAGGCAATCCAGGATCAGCTCGCCGAAGAACGGGAAGCCGACGTGCCCGCCGACGGTCAGATGATGCTCGCCCTCGTGGTTGACCAAGTAGACGTGGTCGCCGCCTTTGTCGCGCGCGATATCGATGTATTTGCGCAGCTCGATGAACCCGTCCGTGCCGAGAATGATCGTCCGGCCGTCGCCCCAGGTTCCCAGCCCGTTCGGCGTCAGCCAGTCGACGCGGAAATAATTGGTCGCGCCGTTATCCCCGATCAGCGTCGCATCGCCGAAATCCTCGAGCTCCGGCACGTCCGGGTTGTTGTAATTCGCCACTTTGCTGCTTGCGACCGCGGCGTCCTTGCACCCGGCAAAAAACAGAAACTGCTCGATCTGATGGCTGCCGATATCCGTGAGGATGCCGCCGTACTGCGCTTTCCGAAAAAACCAGTCCGGACGGGACGGCTTGTTGAGGCGATGCGGCCCGGTGCCGATCACCTGCACGACGCGGCCGATGGCCCCCTCTTGGATGAGACGCCCGGCGTAAATCGCGCTCTCCACGTGCAGCCGCTCGCTGTAGTAGACCATATACTTGCGTCCCGTCGCCGCCGTCACGGCCCGCGCTTCCTCCAGTTGTTCCAACGTCGTGAACGGCGTTTTGTCGGTGAAATAATCTTTGCCGTGCTTCATGACGGTCACGCCAAGCGGACCTCTGTCGGAGGGAATCGCCGCCGCCGCGACGAGCTTGACCTCGGGATCTTCCAGAATCGCCTCTGGCGAAGCCGCTGCAGTCGCCTGCGGATAGGTCTTGAGGAATTGCTCGACCTTCGCGGCATCGGGGTCGTACACCCATTTCAGCGTCGCGCCGGCTTCGATCAATCCGTTCGCCATTCCGTAGATGTGGCCGTGATCCAGCGCCATCGCCGCAAAGACGAATTCGCCCGGGCCCACTGCGGGAGCCGGCTTTGCGAGGGATACCGGCGCGTAGTTCATGCCGTCGTTCCGATTGACCGCCATCAGCGCTTCGCCTCGGCCGGCTGGGCCCGCTTGAATTTGGACGTCGCGATCCGCTTATTCAGCTCGGCTTCGTGCAGCGCTTCGTCCAGCGGCAGGTCGACCCAATCGTCCAGCCAGGTGGACAGATGCATCGCGTTCGAGAGCGTCAGGCCGTGGATGCCCTCTTCGCCGGGCGCGGCGAGCGGCGTGCCGAGGAGCACCGCGTCCGTGAAGTTCTGGAGAATGCCCGCATGCTCGGGGCTCGGACCGGAAGCCGGCAGCTCGATTTTCCACACCTCCGGGGACGCGAACGATTCTTTGTTGCGGGCGTTGAACTCCGCTTCGTCCTCGCGGAGGCGGTACAGCGTCATGCGCTCTTCTTCGATGACGATTTTGCCGCGGCTGCCCGATACCTCCAAGCGGTTCGTACCGGGCGCGTCGGACGTCGACGTGATGAAGACCGCCGTCGCGCCGTTCGCGTATTCCGCATAGGCCGTTACGTCGTTCTCGACCTCGATGTCGCGGTGCTTGCCGAATTGGCAGAAGGCGCGCATGCGCGTCGGCATCATGCCCGTCGTCCACTGCCACAGGTCCAGCTGATGCGGGCATTGGTTGATCAGGACGCCGCCGCCTTCGCCCGCCCAAGTCGCGCGCCATGTGCCGGAATCATAGTAGGCCTGCGTCCGGTACCAGTTCGTGATGATCCAGTTGATGCGCCGCACTTCGCCGATTTCGCCCGACGCGATCAGCTCGCGCAGCTTCTTGTAAAGCGGGTTCATGCGCTGGTTGTACACGATCCCGAACTTGCGTCCGCTGGCCGCCGCCGCGTCATTCATTTCGCGCACTTGCTTGGCATAGACGCCCGCCGGTTTCTCGATCAGCACATGCACGCCTTTGGCGAACGCCGCGATGGCTTCAGACGGATGGTCGTAATGCGGCGTCGCCACGATAACGGCATCCACCAGACCGGAATCGATCATCGCGCCCGCGTTCTCGAATACGGCGACCTTGCCGCCGAATTGTTCCTTTGCCCATTCGCGCTTGCTCTCGAATTCGTCGCACACCGCGGTCAAAACCGCGCCTTTGATCTTGCCGGAGGTAAGGATCGAAGCATGACCCGAACCCATGTTGCCAATCCCGATTATTCCGTATCTCACCTGGCTCACTGAATTTCCTCCATCCATTGGTTCATTTGATCGGCGTAGGTGCGGAGCATGGCGCGCGTGTCGAACGTGCCGCTGAAATCCTCGACGCCGAACCAACCGTCGTAGCCCACCGCTTTCAAATCACGGAGCACCTGTTTCCACGGCACGACGCCGTTCGCGATCGGCGCCCAGCCGCTCTTCCATTCCACCGGCCGCAGGTGATCCGCCGTCTCGCCCGGGGAAGCGGACTGCCAGCCGGCGTTCTTCACGTGGACATGAGCCAAATACGGACCCAGCAGCTCCATGCCCATCCGGTAATTCTCGTATCCTTCATGCACCATGTTGCCCGGATCGTAGAGGACGCCGATCGCGTCCGGATTGAACGGGGACACGAGCCGGTGCGCGAGCGACGCGCTCGGCGCGATCGTGACGTGATGCGTCTCGACCAATGCCTTCACGCCGTATTCGAGCGCAAGCCGCTCTACTTCTTGCAGATAGCGGACCGCTTGCGCGAACAACTCGTTGTACGGCGTGCTTCTGTCATAGCCCGGAACGCCGACGCGGACCATCGAGGCGCCGAGACGTTTCGCCAGCCGCATGACTTGCTCGGTTCCCTCGACGTCGCCGCAGCTCAAGTAAGGCGTGACCGCGATGGTTCTGCGATCATGGTCGCCGGCTGCCTGGCTGAACCGGCCGATCTCCGCTTCGCCGGCGTTCGGCGATATCGTGCAGCGGTTATTGCCCCAGAACGAAGGCTTCTCGGCGAGGAGCTCGGCCGGCGTGTCCTTGCAGCGCCATTCCAATCCCGCTATGCCCGCGTCCGCCGCGGCTTGGCAAAGCTCTTCCGGCGTCAAATCCGGCGCGGCCACGGTAAATATCGATAATTTCGGCATGATCTCCTCGTTCAGCTCCTTGTCTTGGATAATGCTTCCCAAATCCCGTTCAAATACGCGGCGCCAAGCGCCCGGTCGAAGAGACCGTAGCCCGGCCGGCCTTGCTCGCCCCAGATCATTCTGCCATGATCCGGACGAAGCGGGCCTTCGAATCCGGTGTCATGCAGCGCTTCGAGCACGCGCGTCATATCGATGGAGCCGTCCGAAGACAGATGCGCCGATTCCTGGAACGAACGCGGCCCTGTCCGTAAAATGTTCCGCGTGTGCGCGAAATGCAGCTTGCCGAGCGAACCGAAGTGGCGGATGATCGCGGTCAGGTCGTTCGCCTCGTTCGCGCCGAGCGAGCCGGAGCAGAACGTGATGCCGTTCGCGGGACTGTCGACATGCTCCGTGAGGCGGCGCAGCTGCGCCATGCTGCTGACGATGCGCGGCAATCCGAAGATCGGCCACGGCGGATCGTCGGGATGAATCGCCATCACGACGCCGGCTTCCTCCGCGACGGGAATGATCCGCTCCAAGAAGTAAGCGAGATTGTCGAACAGCACGTCCTCCGTTACGTCGGCATAAGCCGCGATCAGTTGCCCCATCTCGTCCTTCGTGTAGCTGGCATCCCAGCCCGGCAGGGACAAATCGCCGTTTACCGGATCCATGCGGGAAATCGTCTCGTCCTCGAAGGTAAGCGCCGTAGAGCCGTCGGGCAGCACATGCGCCAATTTCGAGCGCGTCCAATCGAACACCGGCATAAAGTTGTAGCAAATGACGGGAACGCCGGCCGCGCCCAACCTGCGTATGGTTTGACTGTAATTTTCAATCAAGCGGTCGCGCGAAGGACGTCCCAGCTTGATGTCCTCGTGCACGGGAACGCTCTCGACCACGGCGAGCCGAAGCCCTGCCGATTCGATCGTTTCTTTCAGCGCCAGAATCGATGCCATCGGCCACGCTTCGCCGACGGGCACGTCGTACAAGGCGGTGACGATACCGTGCATCCCAGGTATTTGGCGGATATTTTGCAGCGTGACGGGATCTTCTTGGCCAAACCACCGGAACGTCATTTTCATGCGGGCAGCACCTCTTATTTCGATATTGTGAAGGCTTTCATTTCCTCGCTACGTATAAGATCAGACTCATTGTAGCATAGCCTTGCCGGAATGCATTCGACTCCCGTAATGAGATTAACCACAGTTAAATGAATAGGAAGATTCGGTTGTTTGAATCAAGGCGGTCCGCTCCGACGACGAAAAGCCGTCCGCGAATCATTGCGATTCGGCGGACAGCCTGTTTGCTTCGGCATCTTCAAGCCTTAGAGGATGATGAGCCCTTCAGGGGACTTCGTTAATGCGCGGCAGCCGTCGTCCGTGATCAGATAGCTATTCTCGATACCGACGACGCCGCGGCCCGGGAACGTAAACTTCGGTTCGACGGCGAGCACCATGCCCGACTCCAGCGGATTGCCGAATCCGTTGGCCAATACGGGCCATTCGTCGACCTCGAGCCCGATGCCGTGCCCGAGGAATTTGACTTGATTGCTGCCGAAGCCCATAAAGTGGTCAGCCAATCCGGCATGCGCGGCGTCTTCCAGCGAAGCCGCGTATATCGCGTCGCATGCCGTTCCGGGCCGCATCATCCGTTCGGCATGCCGGACGATGCGCTCCGAAAGGGCATATGCGTTTGCCAGCTCATCCGCGAGGCTGCCGATAACGGCCGTCCGCGTCTGATCGATGACGTAGCCGTCGATGCAGCAGCCGATGTCGATCAGGATCGGTTCGTCGCGCCTAATCGCCCGCCGGCTGGTGCTCTGCGGAGCTGCCGGGCCCAGGCCGAGCCCGCCGGCCGGTCCGTCGAATGCGCTCGGCACGGCCGCCGCCGCGCCCGATCCCAGCATGCCGGTCATGATCTCCATATTATAGCTGCGCGTCCGCATGAGACCGATATGTCCGCGAATGCGCATCTCGTATTCGAGACGGGCCATCAGCTCCAGCTCGGATACGCCTTCCTTCAGCATGGGAAGCGACGCTTCCAGAGCTTCCGCCACGACCCGCGCGGCCGCTTCGATCCGGCTGACTTCCCAGGGCGACTTGATCATCCGCACGCCGCGCATCAACGCGGATCCGTCGGTTAACGCGGTGCCCGCGACACCGCCCGAGACGGCTTCGGCCAATCTTGCATACGTCGAGGCCGGCAGGACATCCATCTCCGTGGCGATGTTTAACCCGCTGCCAGTGCCGTTGCCTCCGCCGAATACAGCCGGATAATCGCTTGCCAGCTGCGCGCGGAAACCGCGCAACGACGTCAGCGCGGCTACCGCGATCGCCGACTCCCGTCTCGCCCGCTCCAGGCTGCGTCTTACATAGAATACAGGTTCGCCGGCAGCGGGAACGAACGCGTATCCCGCCTGCATCGAGCCCGTGAAATAATAAAGGTCCACATGCTGCGTCACGAGAAAGGCGTCGATGCCCGCCTCGAGCATTCGAGCCTGCAGCCTGCCTATCCGCGCCAAAACTTCTTCGCTCGCAATCGTTCCGATCTCCATGTCCTGCACCGCTCTCGCCCCTCGCTTCTGGTTCTGCTTTCACCATTACAACAAATGACGACGGACCCGTCAACCAGGACGACGGATACCTCCGCTCCGTCCAAGGGCGTTCCGATCGCCTGCGAAGAAGCCAAGCGCCGAAGCTCGATGGAGAAAGTCCTTGTCAACCCGCACTAGACTATGTATTATCGATAAAGTTGCGCAATTACGGTTACTTGGAGGCTACCAGCACGATGAAACAACGGGAAATCGGCATTAACGAAAGGCCGCCCCTCGGTCAGAGCTTGATGCTCAGCATCCAGCATTTGTTCGCCATGTTCGGCTCGACGGTGCTCGTGCCTAACCTGCTCGGCGTCAATCCGGCGATATGCCTGCTGATGAACGGGATCGGCACGCTGCTTTATCTAGGGATCGTCAAAGGAAAAATACCCGCTTATCTCGGGTCAAGCTTCGCCTTCATCGCCCCGGCCGGCGCCGTGATCGGCAATCATGCCGCGCATGCCGACGGCTATGCCGCGGCGCTCGGCGGCTTTATCGCAGCTGGCGTCGTATTCACCGTGATCGCCTTGATCATCCAGGCGGCAGGGACCGGTTGGATCCATGTTCTGTTCCCGCCGGCCGCGATGGGCGCGATCGTAGCCGTCATCGGGCTCGAGCTCATTCCCGTCGCCGCCGGCATGGCCGGCTGGATCAAGTCCCCCGGCGCGGCGGCTGCGGACGCGTGGACGCCCGATTCGTCCGCGATCACGATCTCGCTCGTTACCCTGCTCGTTACCGTGCTCGGCTCCGTGCTGTTTCGCGGCTTCATGCGCATCATTCCTATCCTGGTCGGGATCGCCTGCGGCTACCTGCTCGCTTATTTGATGGGCTATACCTCGTTTGATGCCGTGGCGGACAGCGGATGGCTCGAAGCGCCGACCTTCACGCTGCCGACCTTTGAATGGGCCGCGATTCTGACGATCGTGCCCGCGTCGCTCGTCGTCATCGCCGAGCACATCGGCCACTTGATCGTGACCGGCAATATCGTGCAGAAAGATCTGTCCAAAGACCCCGGGCTGCATCGCTCCCTGCTGGGCAACGGCGTATCGACCGTCATCTCGGGCTTTCTCGGCTCCACGCCGAACACGACGTACGGCGAAAACATCGGCGTGCTCGCCATCACCCGCGTCTACTCGACCTTCGTGATCGGCGGCGCCGCGGTCTTCGCCGTGCTGCTGTCTTTTCTGGGCAAATTCTCGGCGTTAATCTCCGGGATTCCGCAGCCGGTCATGGGCGGCGTCTCACTGCTCTTGTTCGGCGTCATCGCCGCCTCCGGTCTTCGCATGCTCGTGGAGTCGAAGGTCGATTACAGCAAACCGACGAATTTGTACCTGACGACCGTCGTGCTCGTAACCGGCTTGAGCGGCGCCAAGATCACGATCGGCGACTTCTCCTTGTCGGGCATGGCGCTCGCGACGGTGACCGCGATCGTGCTCAGCTTGCTGTTCAAGTTGTTTGAAATCACGCGGATGTCCAACGATACGGAAGCTTCCGGTCATTGATGCTTAACCTCCTCATCCCGCGGGGAAGAAAGAGGCCGAGCGGTTAATCCGCCGGCCTTTTTCATGCGCTTCGATGACGGCAGTCAATTCGACGTCAGCTCCGCCGTGCCTTTGATCGTCCACTCGATCGGTTCGATGACGGCAAACGCGCGCGGGTACACCATTCTGGCGATGAGAACGACGCCCGGACGATGCAGCGTCACCTCGTAATCGTACGTGTCGTTCCGGTACGTGTACGGAAACGATCGGTCATCGTTGATGACTTGAAAATCCACGATCTCCACCCGTTCCTTCCAATACGTGCCCGGCAGCGGTCGGCCATCCTCGTCGAGCTGCAAATTGCGCTGCAAATACAAGCCCGCTTCCGCGCGGGCGGCCGTTGCGTCGATATGCAGCCTTCCGTCTCCCAATGCGGCGGCATCGACCTGCTGGGCGGCGGCATGGGCAGCCCGGTTGACGGCATGCTTGCCTTGAAACAAAGCCGCCACGGCCATCTCCTCGTCCGTTTGCAGTGCATGCAGCAGCATCCAAACGACGGCCATCAGCATCACGAGCACAAGCTTGTACATGGTCGCGAATTCCTTTCCTGTGGCTCCATCAAACGACTCTATCTGGCCGAATCGGCTAATCGGGCACGAATTCGCTCATCTTCGTGCCCGCCGCCTGCAATCTATCCTCGGCCGATGGCGGTTCCACGCCGATCAACCGGTCGATGTTAAAGAGTCCTTCGACGGGATAACTCGCCGTCACGGACAGCGGCGCTCCCCGGGGAAGCGGCTGAGCCGGGTTCATCGCGTCCGCCCCGTTATCCGAGGTGACCTCGAACGCGATCGATTCGGGCTTCAGGCCGAAGGAGGCCAGCCGCTGCTTCGCTTCCTGCAGCATCGCGTCGTCGATGTAGCCGTAATCGCCGCTTGCCCCGACTTCCAGCAGATAGTCCACTTCTTGCTGGAGAACGGCTTGCCGCACGATGAGCACATGTTTGTAAATAGGTGAAAACAAGAACCAGCACATCATCGCGGCAAGCAGCACGAACACGAGCAGGCTTTTCACGGGCTCATCCTCCGAATGCCGTCGCTCATATGGCCGCCGGACCGCTCCAGCTGCCGGTTCATCCCTTCGTCGCCGCCCGTCACTTCGCTATACACCATGATGGCGACGATAATGAGCAGCAGCGTCATGAGCAGGGAACGCATCGCGTCGCCTCCTTTGTCGAATGCGGATCGGCTTACGGGGTAAGCAGCGTGCTGATCTTCGTGTTGGCGGAATCTCCTTGCGACTGGATCTGGGCCTTCGTTCCCGTCGTATCCTTGGCGACGATGGCATTGAACAGCAGAATGACGACGACCAGCATCATCACGGTAATCAAAATATTGCGCATGCGCGATCACCTCCTTAATTGAGTGATTGGAACAGCTTTTGTCCTTCCCGAACCCAAGGAAAGATAAAAATCTGAAACGTGTACAGAATGGGAATGCCGGCCAGCACGAACAAAAAATACGACGTCGATTCCTTCCGGCTGTCCTTGGCGAGCTCCAGCTTCTCCTTGTAGTCCTGGATGCGCTCGCGAAGCAGCTCGTAATACTGCTCGCTCTCATGCAGGCGAAGCGAATCGACGGTCTCGACGAAGCTCAGCCCTTCTTCCGTGCCGAGCCTCAGCTTGAACCGCCGCAGCGCGCCCTCCGCGTCGTGGTACCATTCGCCGAGCAGCGTCTGCAGATCGCCCCGCATCGTGCGGGTAAACGGCAGGCAGCGCATCAGCTTCGTATGGATGTGAAGCGAAGAGCCCGCCAAATAGAGCAATTGATTGCTGATTGTATAAATCTCCTTGGTCATCCGTTCCGCGCGCGTCCTGCGAATCGCTTCCAGCCATGGTTGATCCCAGAGCAGCAGCAGAACAAGCACGGCCAGGGCCAGCGGAGGCGCGAAAGCCGGCAAAGCCGCGAGATGCAGCTTCATGGCGCCGTATACGACCGCGGTCCAGACCGGCGTTCCCGCGAGGACGATTCTGCGGAACAGCAGGTAGACCGCCGCGTCGCCCGTGAATCCGCAGCCGGCCAGCAGCCGCTCCCGCTCCTTGAAGACGGCGGAGCCGCGGTTCAGTCTCGCTGCGCGAAGCCAGCGGTCGCTTACCGTATGCGTCCGCCATTTCAATAACGCCAAATGCGCGAACCGCGGCCGCTTGAACGACACGGCTTTAAGCAGCGAAGCGACAAGCACGATTCCGAGCGCATACTGAACGGCGAGCGCCGCCCACATCAAGGCGATGCCCAGTTCGTTGTTCATCGGAGGCAGGCTCCTTTCACATTTTTTTGCGGGAAAGCCATAATCCCATGACGAAGGACAGGAAGATCATGACCGCGGCGTTCAGCAGCATGTTCCGCCCCCCGGGATCAAGCACGTAATACTTGTAGGCATTCTCCGGATTGTAGTGAAAATTGATGCCTACGAACAGCAGCAGAAACAGGATCGGCGAGAAATTGGCCAGACGGATTTCCAGGAGCTTGTTGCGATCCTGCTGATTGGTTCTGCGCGCCTTGCGCATATCCGTGATCAGATCCTTCAAGTTAGCGGCGATCGGATGGCCCTCCGCCAAGCCCGCCCGCACGATATTGATAAAATAGTCCGCCCATACATGGCCGAGCGACGCCGCGAATATTCGGAGACTCGCCTCGTCGTCTCCGCGCACCGAGATGTTCCGATATAATTGCTCGAAAACCGCCTGCATGGGGCCGAGCATCCGCTTCTCCTCCACCGTGCGCTGCAGCGCCGTGCGGATCTGCCTGCCCCCGCTCACCAGACAGCATTGGTAGAACAGTTCGATAGCCGGCAGGAAATCGATGCGCGTCTTCATTTGGCGATGCACCTGCATCGTGCGGAGCAGCATATACGGAAGCGCCCCGAGAACGCCGCCCAGCAGCAGCAGGCCCTTCGCGCTTCGGAAAAACATCGCGCCGAACGCCGCGCCGACCAAAAACAGCATCAGGCTGAGCACGACGACCGAGCCCGGCCGCAGGCTGATTTGAAGCGACTCCAGCAGCTCCGACAAATGACGGTACGCCCGGTCGAACCGCTGCAAATATCGGGACAGGCGCTCCTCGAACCGCTGTTCTTTGCGGTAGCTGAGCCTGCCGATTACCTGCTGGCGCTGCAGCCATAGATCCAGCAGGCTGCGAACGGCGACGAACAGCGTGCAGAACAAGGCCGCGGCGAACGTATACAAGCCGAGCTGCATCATGAGGCGCTCCACGCTCCGTTCTCCAGCAAGCCGGAAGCGGCAGCGCCGCCGATGCTTAATCGGCCGTCATGATCTAGTTCCGGCCAGGCAGCCATCCCTTCCTCCCGCGCGCCGGAGTCCAGCCTGGCCAGCGACGCCTCGGAAGGCGGACGGGGATATCGCCATTCCCCAGCTTCTTCATCGAATATCGCCCAATCCCTCACGACCGGCCCTCCGTTCTCCCAGCTGATCTCCGCCAGGCGGACCAAGCGGCGCTTGCCCCCGGTAAAACGCATCTCGATGCCGACTTGCGTGACGTATTCCGCGATCCGCTTCGTTAACCGTTCCGGGTTCATGCCTCGGCCGTCCAGCATGCACATGTCCGCGATGGCTTCCGGCACGTCTTCCAGCGTATTGGCATGCAGCGTCGTCATGCTCCCCGCGTGTCCGCGGGTACAGGCACGGACGTAAATATTCGCGTCCTCGTCCCTTATCTCGGCATGGATAATCCGCTGCGGGGACTGCCGGAGCGCCAGCTTGAACGCTTGGACCGAGCGATGCAGCGCGTCTTCCTCGTCCACCTCGTACTCGATGACGTTCTTCGCCGGAAAATCCCGCTGCAGCATCAGCTCATGCCGGCTTTCGATCGTGACCAGGCGCTCCTCGTCCGGCATCTCGCCGATCAGCGCCTTGATCAGATTCGTCTTCCCGGAGTTCGTCGGACCGATGATGACGACATTGAACCTGGCATGCAGCACCGCCAGCAGCATCATTCGGAGTCTGTCGCTGATCGTGCCGAAGGCGGGTTCGCTCAGCTGCGCCAGCCGAAACCGGCGCACCGTATAGAAGCGCAGCGTAAGCGTCGGCTTCGCCGTAAAGCCGAACCCCGTCATCGTGACCCGCGTACCGTCGCGGAGCATGACCTCCGCCCATCGTTTGCGCGGATTGATGCGGTCGTTGTTATACAGCACGAGATTCTGCTGAATCCGCTCCACCTCGCGGAGGGATTCGAACGCATAGGCGGACGGAAGCGCGACGCCATCCCTCACCTCGAATACCGCCGTGCCCACGACTTGAATCTCCTCCAGCCCTTCCCGCTTGCGCAGCACAAGCTCGAGCACGTTCATCCCGATGACCTCGGCGAACAACGCCTCCGCCAACGTCGCGTAAGGATGGCGATAGTCCGGAAGCTCGTGGATGCGCTGACGCAGCAGCCGGTCGGCGATCACGGCCAATATCCGCTCCCGATCGTCGGTATAGCCCAATACGGCGCGGTTCAAGCATTCGTTGTATTCCCGCCGCTCTTCCTCCGTCTCGCCCCGCGGCTGGGCCAGATAGGTCCTGACGTCCTCCGCCAGATGGCGGAAATCCCTCAGCGGATCGGCGCTCATCGCGGACAGCGGCGCGTCATGCCGCTCTTCCTCCGCCCACAGCTTGGCCGAATAAGCGGCCGGCGAGAAGCGTCCTTCTTTCTTCATTACGAGCTCACCCCGCCGCGATGCGTCAGCAGCTTCTTGTACCAAGGCTGCATCACGATATTCCGCTGACGCTTCAGACCGTATGCTTCGGCGATCGCCTTGGCCGGCCCTTGCATTATTTTCTTCCCGCGCTCGTCGTCCGCCAGCCATTCGTCAAGCGTTCCGCTGTCCAGCTGGGCGAGCAGCGGCTCGGTCAAAGCGAGCTCGCCCAGAAGCGGCACGCCGAGCTCATTGCAAATGTCTTTCACGTGATATCCTCCCTTACCCCAAGGCGGTTGAATGACAAGTCCTTGAAACGATGCCGCCGGTATGCCGTAGAGCGGCGAAAGCTGCTTTACCCACCGCTGGCCGTCCTCTTGAAAGTGGGACAGCGCGCCCGTCGTGACGACGATGCGCATACTCGCCCGCCGCAAAGCGGACAGCGTCGCGGCATTATCCCAGTACGCGCCGACATCGGCCACGACGATGTCGAATGTCTGCGCCGCGACCGCAAACAGGTGATCGATTTCCTCCGTGGCGTAAAATTCCGCTTGGTCGCGCAGCATGTTGCCGAACAGCACGTGCACGCCGGGCAGCCTGCGGGAACGATGCACCGAGCGAAGCAGCTTCTCCGGATACAGCGACTGCGTGGCCAGCTCCGGACGCAGCGAATCCAAAGTCACGGCCGGCTCGTCAACGCCGAGATACCGGTGCGTCTTCGCGCTCTTCAGATTGAGGCAAAGAAAGCCGACGGAACCTCCGCTCTCCTCTGCGATCCGGCAAGCCGCGGCGAAAGCGGCCGCCGACGTTCCGATATTCGGCGTCGTGCCGACGAACGCGATCATCGGCGCTCCCTCCGCGGCGGACTCGTCGGTCCGGCTCATGGCGTTCCCTCCTCCGGCGCAGCGCCGACGTCGAGCGATTCCGGCGAGTACGCGATCACGACCTTGCTTTTGCCGCCCTTGCAGAGGGAGTCCAGCTGCAGCCACTGCTCCTCCGTCAGGTTCAGATTGATATAGTCGATCATGCCGTTGGCATCGCGCCTGGACGCGTACATCGCTTCTTTATCTCCGTTCGCCATCGACTTCAAGCTGGAATCGTTCATATCGTCGATCTCCACGTTGCCCGCCGTCTTGACGGAAGCGACAGTGACGGCTTGCCGGAACAGCCGCTCCGATTGAACGGAATCGCCGGACGCGTAAACCATCACTTTATCGCCGGCCCGAATGCCGTTCGACACCGACAGGACATAGTCGCGCGGGATGCCGAACGTCGATTGGCTATGGGTCGGCAGCAGCCGGAACTTATCGACCTTCCACCGCAGCAGCGGTTCGTCCGCGCCAAGCGGAACGACGACCTCCATGCCGCTCAGCTCGTCACGGCTTAACGCCATGCCCTCGGAATACGACGCTTTGGCGATCGGCTTCATGCCCAGCATATCCGGCGTCAGCCGTTCGCCCGCGGAGACGAACCGCATGGGAACGACCACGTCGACCGTCTCCTGGAACTTCACCTGCCGCAGCTGCAGCACGTAGACGCCGTATACGAGCAGGGCCGAGAGCAGCGCAGCCGTCACGGAAATAAGGATATTTCGTTTTCTGTTCATGCCCATCCCTCCGCAGCAATCATTCACATGAGACAAAAAAAAGAACGCATGCCGGGCATGGTGCCCAAGCTTGCGTTCTTCGCATAGCGGTTGCTATTGATCTGCTCATATAATGTTGACCTCATAATAGCAGACATTATTTTAGCTGTCTACAAGAAAATGTCATTTTCTGTCGTCAGATTCTGACTTCCGCCTGAATCTGCGCGTCCCCGGCGCGCCTCAGCTGCTTGCTGTATTCGACGAGGCCGATCCGGCAGCGCGCGCCGATCGTCACATGCGAGCCGCGCACCACATCGGCCGTCGTATTCTCCAAGTAGACATGCTCCCCTTCGATCAGCTCGGCCGTCAGTGTCACGTCCCCCTGTCCGGAAAACAGCTGCTTCAGCCCGCCCCACTTACTCTGCCTTACCCGGATTCGCTTGCCGCCGATTTCCTTTGCCCTGCAGGGACCCCATGTCCGGATATCCACCTCGCCGGCGTGCAGCAGCCCGTGAATATGAAAACCGCCGCTGGAATCGAACCGCTCGGCCTCGCATTCGCCATGCGCGTCGAGCTGTCCTCTGACCCGTATCGTACGGGCGCGAAGGCTGCCCGAAATATTCAACTGGCCCAGAATATCGACCTGGTTGCCCGTCAAATCGCCATGAACGACGGCTTCCCCGATTTGCCGGTAATGCCCGATTTTCAAGGCGCCCGTTACGTCTATCGTGCCCATGCTGCGCATGGAATCGCTCTCCAGCGGTCCGAAGATCTGCGCCTCGCCCATGATCCGCACGTTATGATAGGTGCCGCCATGCGTGGAACCGCTCCCGGTGATTCTGATGTTGCGCTTCATCGTCGCATGCATGCCGATTCCTCCTTACATTTGGATTTGGCAACTCGTGCGCACCCGCGCCTGCGGATGCACGACCAATTCCGCGCCGTATTCCACGCGGTCGATCTCGCAGCCGGGTCCGATGACGACGGTCCTGCCGCGGACGGTTTCCGCCGACGTCTCCTCGAGGTCGACGATATCCGCTTCGATGACGCGGACGCGCGCATGCGCCTGCCAGCCGTCCGGGAGCAGCGACTCGATCAGGCGTCTCACTCCGCCTTTGCCCGCATGCTTCACCGTAATGCGCTCCGCTTTGATGCCTTCCGCCTGCAGCGGTCCTTCCAGCATCATCTCGATCTGCTCGCCCGTCAGCCAACCGTCGACGATGAGGGCGCCTCTGGCCTTGCTCTGCTTGATCTCGCAGTGCCCCTTCACCCTCACGTAGCCGTTCATTGCGAAGCGATCGGCCTGCAGCGGCCCGTTGACGGTGATCTGTCCTTCCAGGTGGGCATCCCTCGCCTGCAATCCTCCGTGACAGGTCAGCTTGCCGTTCGCGTCCAGCCGTTCCTCCGCGCGGATGCCGCCCGCCGTCGTCATGCCGCTCGCCTCGAAGCCGAAGCAATCGATCGGACCGTTGATTTTGCAGACGCCCTCCATTTTGACATTGTAATATTCTCCGCCGGCAGCATTGCCGATGCCCGCGATTTGCAGATCGGGACGACTTGTCGTTCTCATAGCGCATTCCTCCGATATTGGCGTTCTTATGATTCCATTATGCGCTTCGTACGTATGGGAAGACAGCGGCGGGAGAAGGAACTTGCGCTCCTCCCCCAGACGGATGGAACCGCGCGCCAGTGCCGGACATCGGCAAATGAACACAAAAAAGAGCCCCCGCAAGGGCTCGATTGCCGTTCATTTCGTAAAAGAGCTTAAAAATCGATAAGACCGACGCTGATCTGGAGCGCTTCGTCCACCTTGCGCATCGTTTCGTCGTCGAGGTGCGTGATTTTGTCGGTGAGCCGCTGCTTATCGATCGTCCGGATTTGCTCGAGCAGCAGCACGGAATCCCGGTCGAATCCGTGGGACGCCGCGTCGATCTCGACATGCGTCGGCAGCTTCGCCTTCTGGATCTGGGCCGTGATGGCCGCCACGATGACGGTCGGACTGAAACGGTTGCCGATATCATTTTGAATAACCAGAACAGGACGCACGCCGCCCTGCTCGGAACCTACGACAGGTGACAAATCCGCAAAAAACACATCGCCGCGTTTAACGATCAAGCTTACACCCCGCTTACGAGTCGGCCGAGCGTGTCGCCGGCATCTTCCTCCGCTTGAAAAGCTTCCGAAGCCATTACCAGGTTAATCTTGGCCATCTCCAGATAGCCCCGCTGCATTGAATCCCGAATCTGACGCTTCTTCCGTTCAATCAAATACAGTTTCATAGCCTGACGAATAAATTCGCTTCGGTTCGAGTTTTCTTTGGCGACGATTCCGTCGACTTCCTCCAGCAAATGATCCGGTAAACTGATCATAATCCTTTTGGTATTTTGCAAATTGGCCACCGAACTCGCACCTCCAAAACATTTCCAGCAAGGTGAAACGGCCGCCGCCGTCCTTAAGAAGGCGAAACGCGTTTCATCCCGGAGCAATATAAGCCTACAGACAGGAAAAAAAGGCTTATATTTCAAAAAACAGTAACAGTATGTCATTGTTTGGTCCGTATTATACACCCTCATATGTATGCAACCCGTATATCAAGTATGCTGCATCCACGTGTACCTACGAAGGCCCCAAACAGTATTGGCTAACTTACATTATTCGCGCTTAGACGATAAAATCCTCTTGCTCCAATCAAATCTTGCGCATGAAATTTATTCCTTCGCGCGCAGCAACGGATTCGACGCGGCCGCGATCTCCCCGCCGCGCTTGTAGACGCGCGGCACCCGGGCCGCGATCATGCAGGTCACTTCGTAATTGAGCGTGTCGAGCTTCTCCGCCACTTCTTCCGCCGTCACGACGGCATCGCCCTGCGCGCCGATCAGCACGACTTCCTCGCCGTTCGCGACCGGATGCCCGGCCGATACCGGATCGAGCGCGATCATGCACTGGTCCATGCAAATCGTGCCGAGCACGGGCACGCGCCGCCCGCGAATCAGCACTTCCGCTTTGCCCGTCAGCATGCGGCTGAACCCGTCGGCATACCCGACCGGCAGCGTCCCGATCAGCTCCTTGCCCGAGGTAACATACCGCGTGCCGTAGCTGATGCCCCAGCCCGAAGGCGCTTCCTTGACCATCACGACCTCGGTCTTCAGCGTCATGACCGGCTTGAGCGCGATCCGGCTGTTATTCACTTCCGTTGACGGATAAAGGCCGTACATGCTGATGCCGAGTCGCAGCATGCCGCCGCCCATCTCCGGCGTATCGATGCCCGCCGCGCTGTTCGCCGCGTGGATGATCGGAATCGTTAACCCCTCGGCCTTCAACCGTTCGACAACGGCGCCGAACCGTTCGTGCTGCAACCGCGTATAGCTCTTATCCGCTTCGTCGGCCCGCGCGTAATGCGTGAACAAACCTTCCACATATAAGTTCGGAACCTGCATCGCCGAGCGGATGAAAGGAATCGCCTCGTCCGGCAACCGGCCGAGGCGTCCCATGCCCGTGTCGATCTTCACGTGAACCGCGAGCTTCTTGCCGTTGCCCGGCAGCGCCGCGGCCGCTTCGACGATATCGTCGCGGAACAGCGCGATCGCGATATCCGCCTCGCGCGCGATATCCAGTCCCTCCGGCGGCACGTAGCCCAGCACCAGAATATTCGCTTTCACGCCCGCCTGCCTGAGTTGAAGCGCTTCATCCAGGAAGGCGACGCCGAGGAAATCGACGCCGCAGCGTTCCGCTTCCCTTGCCACTTCGACGGCGCCATGGCCGTAGGCGTTGGCCTTCACGGATGCCATGAGCAGCATGCCCTCCGGAATGGCCGCGCGAAAAGCCATCAAATTATGCTGCAATGCATCCAGCGATATCTCCGCCCGAGTCGGGCGATAATAGTCAGCCGTTGTCAACTTGCCCCACCTTCATTTCCAAAAAGTAAACGCCCCCCAGCGAAGATGGGCAGGCGTTTATCTCAAAATCCAAGCATGCATAAGTTTCACCTTATCTGACGCGCTTGCATTTCTCCGGAATGAAACGGGCCGCGCCGCCGAAAATCGGACAGTGCGGACCGTTTCACCTTGTTTACCCCATAACCTTTATGTTAACCGTTCGCGCAAGGGGCTGTCAATGAATTGACGTTCAATCGCGGCGGGCAAGTGTTGGAAACCCGGTATTCAAGCCGTTATTTGGACATTTCGCCTTGGACGGACTGCGCGACTTTGGTCATCTCTTGTTCGGGCATATTCGCGCTCGTAATCCGGAATTCCGTGCCCTGGTAGGTCCATGTGAGCGTCTTCTGCTCGTCGCCGCTGAGCAAGCCGTAGGTGAAGCCCAAGTCTTTCAGCTCGCCTTTCACCGCGGATACGGCGACGTCCCTCGGCTGCGTCTCGATCAACGTGTAATCGTAGGTTCCGGAGTAGCGGATCATGATGCCCGGGTTGCCGCCGAAGACGATGCTTTGATTGTCTACCTCCGACACGCCGTCCGGGAAGTACGTCGGATCCATGCCCGTGAAAGTGCCTTCGGCATTGTCGGCAGGCGCAATCGCGCCGTCCGAATCGTCGTTCGCCGCATTCTCGTTCGAGGCATCGCTGCCGCCGTTATTCGCGTTCGTGCCGGCGTTTTCATCCGGATTGTCGGCGTTCGCGCCGGCATTGTCCGTATTCCCGCTCGTCGCTTCGTTATCCGGATTATTGGCGTTGCTGCCGTTGTCCGGCGACGCGGATGCATTGTCGCTGCCGGCGTTTGCGTTGCTGCCGCTGTCCGGTGACGCGGATGCGTTGCCGCTGCCGGCGTTTGCGTTATTGTCCGCGGCGTTCGCATTGCTGTTGTCCGGATCCGCCATCGTCGGCTGATCGCCGCCCGCGGCCGGGGTGCCCATGTTCTTTTGCGTATCGAAGACGCTCTTCTCGAGCTTGGAGCCGAATTTGAAGGAATCGAACTTGACGGAAACCATGACCGCGTTGTTGGCGTCGCTGACCTCCACCTTGTTCGGGGCGTAGTCGGATTTGTTCAGCCAAATCTTCTGCCGGGCCAAGGAGCCGTTCTGGTAATTCGCCATGACGTCGAACACATACGCGTCGTTGTCGATCGCGAACTGACGGGAGTTGTCCAGCAGGATGCTTTGCACGAGCGTCTGGTACAGGTACACTTGGCCTTGATTGGCCGGCCAGTCGCTTTGGAAGCGGAACACCTTGTTCAACCGCGGCGTAAGCACGAACACCCCTTCGTCGTTGCGGAGCACGATTTGGGTGATGTCCTTCTTGGCGTTCGTGAGCGCGATCCGGTAGTACGACGGCTTCTGGAAGGAAACTTCCACTTGGTACTCGAGCGGCTGCTGGCCCGTAAACAGCGTCATGGTGCCTTTGCCCGTATAGCTGTCCAGACCGCTTAACGTTTTGTCCAATTCTTTGACAACCGATTCCGCGTCCTTAGTCCCGCAGCCTGCGAGCACCGCCGTGAGGCAAAGCAAGATCGCTGCAATGAAACTGAATCGACGACGCATGAGATCAACCCCTCATCACAATTTTTAAACGTATCCGGAGGTGTACGGAGCCGGGTGCGGATATCGCGCACGGGCCGCGTACGGGGACAAGAGCCGTTTACGCTTGACTTGTACAATGTTTATGAGGGGACTTGGCCGAATATGCAGACAAGTTGCGGCTTGGACGATTTTGCTTCGCAATCGGACGTTCCGCGCTCGGGCATGGCCTGTTATGCTAAGAGGAGCCGTCATACGACCAAAAAGGAGCGTGCCTTCCCGATGTACGACTTCATTGAAACGTTCAGATCCGATTTAGAGACTTATTCGCCGGACAGGCTGAAGCGCGTCGCCAAACCGGGCGGCTGGTCGCTCGGGCAGCTGATGGACCATATCGTTGCCGTGGCGGACGAGTATTTGGGCCACGTCGCGACTTGCGCCAGGACGACGGAGCCGCAGACTTCCGGCAAAACGGAAGCCGGGGAAGACGTGTTTCGGCGCCGCGCGTTTCCTCCCATTCGCATCAAGCTGCCGGATACGCCGGAATTTTGGCCGAGCAACGATCGGAGCAAGGAATTGCTGCTGGCCGAGCTGGATCGTATCGGACGCGAGATGGCGGCTTGGGAGCCGCGGCTTGGCGCGATCGATCCGGAGATGAAAGTGCGGCATGGCGGCTTCGGGTGGCTGAACGCCCGCGAATGGTTCGACATGATCGGTTTCCATTCCCGCCATCACTTCAGGCAGAAGGCCGAACTGGAAGCATGGACCGAAGAGATGGACGCCTAGAAAAAAAGCCTCCTTGCTCACGCGTACGGCGTGGTCAAGGAGGCTTTTTTCTACTTCATGGCCGCGGCCGTTCCGCGCGAAGTCCGGCTTGTTAGATACCGGCTTCTACGGAATCCGAAGACGCGGGCAGATGCGTCACGACGACCTGGTAGGTCGTGACTTTGCTGCTGATGATCGGTCCCTTTCCCGCGCCGGGACCTGGAGAAGGGCTTCCATGGCCGCCGCCGTGAGCGGGCTCCGCTGCAGCCGCATGCGAGCTTGCACCGTGCGCCGGGTTCTGCGCCGTCTGTTCTCCCTTGGCTTCCGCTCCGTCACCCCTGCGGGCGTGGGCATGGCGGAAGGAATCGCTGTTCGTCCATGCTTGGAATGCTTCTTCGTTCTCCCAAGCCGTGCACACACGCACTTCCTCCGTTTCTTCCGTCAACGGGGCATGCAGCACGTCCATGCGCACGAATCCCGGGAACGTGTGCACGCTCTTCGGCGAGCGGAATCGTTCCAAGATGGCGTCCGCGGCGCCGGCCCTGATTTCAAATCGGTTCTCTACAATAATCATCGTCGATAGCCTCCTTAAGTACTGCTCTGCTACGCGCTCTCTGCCGCGCTCACGCGTTTGGCGATGCCGCACGGCAAATAAACCGGTACGCCGTCATCGTAATACACTTTCGCCTCAATGCCAAATACCTCGCGAAAGAACTCGGCGCGAAACAGCTCGGATGGAGCGCCTTCCCGCACGATCGCGCCCTGCTTCATCGCCACGATGCGATCGCAATAGCGAGCTGCCTGATTCAAGTCGTGCAGCACCATCACGACCGTGATGCCTTGATCTTGGTTCAGCCCGCGGATGAGCTCCATCAATTCCAGCTGATGCGCGATATCGAGGTACGTCGTCGGCTCGTCGAGCAGCAACAGCTTAGGCGTCTGCGCCATGCACATGGCAAGCCACGCGCGCTGCCGTTCGCCGCCGGAGAGCTCCTGCAAGTGACGATGCTGAAGCAGATCCATGCTCGTGACCCGCAGCGCCCAATCGACCACGTCCTCGTGCTTGCCCCGGCATTCCTCGTACCATTTCAGATGGGGATTGCGCCCTCTGCGCACGAGCTCGCGCACCGTGATATCCGTAACCGGCTCCTGCGTCTGCGTCAACATGGTCATCTGACGGGCGATCGTCTTACTGTCCAAGCCGGCCATGTCCCGGCCGTCCATCTCGACGGTTCCGCCATGCGGCGCCGACAATCTGGACAACATCCGGAGAACGGTCGATTTGCCCGATCCGTTAGGCCCGACGATGCCCAGCCATTCGCCGGCGGCCACCTCGAGGTTGAAGCCGTTCACGACGGAGTTTTCCCGTCCGTAGCCGTACTTGAGATCCGAAGCCGTCAATGCCGGAATCGCCGTCATCGCTTGATCCCCCTTCGCAGCAAGTAGAGAAAGAAAGGCGCGCCGAGCAGCGCCAGCAGAATGCCGACGGGGAATTCGATCGGGTCGAACCAGCTGCGCGCAGCCGTGTCCGCCGCAATGACGAGCGCCCCGCCGCCGATCGCGGAGATCGGCAGGAAAATCCGGTAATCGTTGCCGACGAGCAGCCGTACGATGTGCGGTACGACCAAGCCGACGAAGCCGACCATCCCGACGATACTGATCGCGGCGCCCGCAAGGAACGTCGACAGCAGAATAATCAGCAGCCTCCCGGCTTCGACCCTCCCACCGAGCAGCTTCGCGGCATCGTCGCCCAGCACGAGCAGATTTGCCGTTTTGATCAGAAACGCGGAGGCGAGCATACCTACGACCGTATACGGAAGCAGCGTGTCGAAATGCGGCCAGCTTCTGCCGTTCAAGCTTCCGGACATCCATGGCAGCACGGACTGCACCTTCTCGCTGTTCAGAATCATGAGCGCGGTCATCCCCGCGCCGAGCAGCGAGTTGACGGCGACGCCGGCCAGTATGAGCCGAAGCGGCGAAGCGCCGCCCTTCCAAGCGAGCGCATAGACCGCCGCCGCCGCCGCTAACGCGCCGAGAAACGCGGAGATCGGCAGGTAGGCGATATGCTCCGGAAACAAAATCATGATGACGACCGCCGCAAGGCCGCCGCCGGACGAAACGCCGATAATGCCGGGATCGGCAAGCGGGTTGCGAAACACGCCCTGCAGGAACGCGCCGGCGACCGCAAGGCAGACGCCCGCCAAGAGGCCGGTCAAGACGCGAGGCAGCCGCAAATTCCAGACGATCTGCCTCGCTTCCGAATCGGAAGCGTGCAGCAGCGACGTCCATACATCCCGCGCCGGAATCGAGATCGCGCCGGACATCAAGCCCGCGAGCATCGCGGCCAGCAGCAAGGCGAGCATGCCGACCAGCACCGCGACCCTGCGGGCATTGCGAGAGAGCGCAGCTTGCAGCGCTCTCTCTTTGCCAGTAACGAGTGTCGTCATCGATTTACTTGACCTGCATCAGCAGGCTGTTGATCGTCTGGATCGCCTGCGGTGCCCGGATGCCGGGGTTCGCGGCGAACAGATCGGAAGGCAACACCTCGAAACGGTCGTTCTTCACGGCTGACAAACTCTTCCAAGCCGGGTTGGTCTCGAACTGTTTCTTGAAGCTTTCTTTCACTTCCGCGGCATCGCCATGGGTGATGAACAGGATCAGGTCCGGGTTGGCCGCTACGATGCGCTCCAAGCTAAGATCCGCGTATTGAGGCATGGAGTCGATGCCTTTGAAGCCCGAAGCGACGTTCTTGCCGCCGGCCAGCTCCAGGAAATTGCCCGGATAGCTCGCAGGCAGCGCTACGACGAAGCTGCCCGGAGCGCCGTAAACGATCAGCGTCTTCGGCTGCGCGCTCGGCTTCTTGAGCGACGCGACGTCGGCGTTCATCTTGGCGATCAGCTGCTCGGCCTTCGTCTCTTGGCCGAGAATGCGGCCGTACAAGCGAACGGAGGCCTGAATTTCCGTGAACGTATTATGCGAGTTGAACATGACCTGAGGACCGAGCTTCTCGATCGTCGCTTGCTGGGTTTTGAGCGCCGGGCTCGCGATGACGAGGTCCGCTTTCAACGTCGCCAGCTTCTCGAATTCGATGCCGTGGGTGCTTCCGACTTCAGGCACGGATGCGGCGGCCGGCGGGTAGACCGCGCCGAGCGCGGTCGAACGGCCGACGACCTTGCTGCCGAGCGCGTAGATGATTTCCGTGTCGGACGAGGAAAGCGTCACGATCCGTTTCGGTTTCTTCTTGAGCGTGAACGGCCCCGTGCTCGTATTCACCGTCAGCGTGCTGCTGATGGCCACCGTCGCGGAGGGCTTGCTGTAAGTCACCCATTTGCCGAAGGCTTCGGAAACGAGCCGCAGCGGCACGTAGGTTTTGCCGTTCACGATGACCGGAGCGGCCTCGAGCGTTTGAGCCGCTCCGTCTATGTAGGCCGTGCGCGAGCCGACCGTCAGCTTGACGGATACGCCGCCTTGCGCCGCGGATACCGCTTTGTTCGCGGCATCCCAGCTTGCTTTGCCCCCGAGCGCGGCGACGATGCCGCCGTAAGGAACGAGCGTGCGCCCGTTGACGATCGACGGAGCGGCGTCCAGCGATACGCTTTTGCCGTCCAGCGTTACTTTGATCGGCGCGCTTGCCGCGCTTGCCGTATAACCCAAGCTGGCAGCCGGCGCCGCTAGCACCGCGGCCGCCAACAGCCCTTTAGATAAACCTTTCCATAACACAATACCAGCCCCCTGAACGATAATGAGAATCAATATCAATTAGTACATGCACAATATTAATCGATAATGATTCTCATTGTCAATGATAAAATGGTAAAAAGATCCGCGGCCTTTTTCGCCCTGGTTGGCTCAAGGAAATCCGTGCGCCCGCGAACGTGCCTAACCTGCATAAAACATTCATGAAAATGCATAATTATAAATTGACTTCTGCATATCCGGTGTATAATATGAATATTAATATCACTATTACGAATAATTATTCATATCTGCGAGGTGCTTGAATTGAACCATTTTCTATCGCTGCAAGAACTGAACCGAGACGAACTGACGACGATCATCCAGACCGGCATCGCCATCAAACAACATCCCGAGCGCTATGCGAACGCCTGCGACCGCAAAGGCGTCTTGATGCTCTTCCAGAAGACGTCGACCCGGACGAATCTCTCGTTCCAATCCGGCATCAACCAGATGGGCGGCTATGCCGTGCCGATGGATTGGAATTCCAGCAACTTCAGCATTTCGCCGATTCGCTACGAGGCCCGTTACGTGTCGCGCAACATCGATTTCATCGTCGCCCGCCTGAAGAAGCATTCCGAGCTGCAGGAGCTGGCCGCTTACGCGACCGTACCGGTCATTAACGGCTGCTGCGAACGCTACCATCCTTGCCAGGCGCTGGCGGATCTCATGACGATCTACGAGGTGTCCGGCACCTTCTCGAACATCACGGTCACCTATGTCGGCATTCTGAACAACGTGGCGAACTCCTTGATCGCAGGCTGCCTGACGCTCGGCATTCGCCTGCTGCTCGTCGCCCCGATCGTGAACGAAGCATCATGGGACGGCGAGCTGATGGACCGCGCCATCGGAAGCGGCCTCGTCGAGCGCATGGATTCGCTGCCCGAGGCGGCCGCCCAATCGGACTACGTCTATACGGACACGTGGATCGACATGGAGCATTTCCATAGCGCGGACTATCAAGCGGTCAAAGACTTCCGCATGAAAACGATGCTCCCGTATCAACTGAACAGACGCGCGCTGAACGGCAGCACGCCTTACATCATGCACGACATGCCCATTCACCCCGGCTTCGAGATCGAGGAAGAATTGATCGAATCCGCAAGCTCGGTCATCTACCAGCAGGCGGAGAACCGGATGCACGCGCAGAAGGCGCTGCTGCTTCACTTAATGGCGCAATAACGGGCTGGCGCGGGTACGGAAGATGACGATATCGCAAAGGTCGACGGCGGCGCCCGCGGAATAATCGAATGCGTACGTACCGCTCTTGACGCGGGTTCGGTTTGCCGCTATAGTATTCGTAACCATTACCAAAAAACGATATTCCCAAGGCTATGAATGGAAAGAGTAATTGCGAACTTCGATGGTCCAAGCGAGCCGGCGATTGGTGAAAGGTCCGGTACGATCGAACGCAATGAATGGCTCCGTTCGCTTCGATCCGAACGCCGATCCGAGGACCGGCCAGTAGGCGTTGACGGCAAGTCCCTCCGTTATCCAGGGGACGCATGTTAGTCGTTTTGACATGTGCGAGTCGCGACTTAACCGTCGAATTCGGGTGGTACCGCGGAGTCCAACACTTCGTCCCTTTTGGGGATGGAGTGTTTTTTGTTTGGTCTGCAACCAACCATTCGAGGAGGTTAGGCGTATGAAAAGAGTCATATCGGGCATCAAGCCGAGCGGGGAACTCAACATCGGCGGCTACGGCGGCGCGCTGCATCAATACGCGAGGATGCAGGACGACTGCGAATGTTATTTCTTCGTGCCGGACCTGCACGCGGTCACCGTGCCGCAGGATCCGCGCCAGTTATACCAGCGGTCAAAGGAAATCGCCGCTTTCTACGTCGCCGCCGGCGTCGATCCCGCGAAAGCGACGATCTTCGTCCAATCGCATGTCGCCGCGCATGCCGAGCTGAACTGGCTGCTGGAGACGCAGGCGCATTTCGGCGAGCTCGGCCGCATGACGCAGTTCAAGGACAAATCGCACGGGAAGGACGCCGTCAGCTCGGCGCTGTTTACCTATCCGGTGCTGATGGCGGCCGACATCCTGCTCTATCGGGCGACGCACGTGCCGGTCGGCGACGATCAGAAGCAGCATCTGGAGCTGACGCGGGATCTCGCCGAACGGTTCAACAACCGGTTCTCTCCCGTATTCGCTCTCCCCGAGCCGATCATCCCGGAGATCGGCTCCCGCATCATGGGTCTCGACGATCCGTCCAAGAAGATGAGCAAGAGCAATCCGAACCCGAACAGCTGCGTGCTGCTGCAGGACGATCCGGACGTCATCCGCAGGAAGTTCGCCAAAGCCGTCACGGACTCCGAGGGCGTCGTTCGGTACGACTGGGAGCGTAAGCCGGAGATCAGCAACCTGATCGAAATCTACGCTGTCTTCTCCGGAGAAGGCGTCGCGGCGATCGAACGGCGCTTCGAAGGCGTCGGCTACGGCCAATTCAAGCGGGAGCTTGCCGAAGCCGTCATCGCCAAACTGGTGCCGATCCATCGGCGGTTCCTCGAGCTTGTCGACTCGGATGAGCTTGTCGGGATATTGAAGGACGGCGCGGAGAAGGCGGCGGCAACCGCGAACGAAACGCTCTTGAAAGCCAAACGGGCGATGGGGCTGTACACGATCGGCTGAAACCCCTTCGCGCAGCTTAGCCGGATTGCTCAACCTCCGGCATTCGCGCCGCTCGCCCGGAGCTATCCGCGCGACACGTACTGCGCACGTCCATCCTTGGTTGTAATCCCATCTCTTCGCTGACTATAATTGTCAGTCGAACTTTGGTAGGATGAAAGAAATTCACGAAGACAGGATGTGTGCATATGAGCAATTTCGGCCTTTCCGGCAAAATGATCGCGCAGCCCGGCAAACGGGACGAACTGGCGGCAATTCTGATGGAGGCGGCGTCCGGAATGGATGCCGTCGCGGATTGCCAGGTCTATATCGTCAGCGTGCTGCCCGAGGAACCGGACGCGATCTGGATTACCGAGGTTTGGGACAATGCCGAGGCGCACCAAGCCTCGCTCGCGCTGGAAGCGACGCAGGCAATGATCCGGCGCGCCAAGCCGCTTATCGCCGGCTTCGAACAGCAGATAAAGCATGTTCCTCTCGGCGGCAAAGGGATGACCGCGCGATAATCGCGATTTGCGTCTCTTCTGTTCGATGGCCAGCCCAAAAAACGAAGAACCGCCCTGCTTCCGAATTCGGAGGCAGGGCGGTTTGAATTGAAGCGCCGCTAATCTTGAAGTGCCGCTAACGGTTTACCTACCACGGCCGGTTAAACATCGATCTGTGTTCGTCGCAGAATACGCGGAATTTGGCCAACAGCTTGACCATCCATTCCGGGGCGGACGATTCGTCCATTCCCTCCATGCTGCGCAGGATTCGCGCAAAGGAGTAAAGTCCGTTGAAGCGCCCGAACTTCGCAAACGACGCTTCCGCTTCCGCACCGACCGGCCGGACCGACTCGTAGCCGGCGAGGAAGGCGTGCAAGATCCGCTTCGACTCGGGCGCCGTGAAATCCTCGAGGTCGCCCAGCGCCGCGGATATATCCGCCGCGTACCAATGCATCATCGCATCGTCGAAGTCGATGGCGCTGAACCCGGCCTCCCCGCCCCGGTCGAAGACGTTGTCCGGCTGGAAGTCAAAATGAATCAATCCGGCGAGCCGCCCGTCCTGCGGCAGCGTCTCCAGCCAAGCCCGCACCCGGTCGCATTCGAGAAGCGCCGCTTCCTCCTCCGGATACCGATCCAACACATCGCGTATCCAGTCCAGCACATCCCGCCAGCTCCACCGGACCGGCGAGTCCGCTGCCGGCACGTAACGCGCCGAAAGCTCGTGCAGCCTGGCAAGCGACCGGCCCCAGCTTGCGCATTGCTCGTCCGTCATCCGGTCCAGCGGCACATGAACGCCTTCCGCTTGCTCGAACGCGACGGCGTAATAGATGCCCTGCGTTTCGTCCTCGATCGTTTCGATCCATTGCCCGTCCGCGGACATCACCGGCGCCGCGACGGGATACCCGTTCGCCGCCAAATACCGAACGTAGTCGAGCTCGGCTTCGATCTGAGGCCCCGAATGGTCGCTCGCATGAATAAACCGCAAGAACCGTCTCCGGCCTTCGCATGCGAATGCATATACAAAATTGCTGCTCGCCCGCCAGTAGCGGAGCGAGCCTTCGTCGTGCTCCCATCTCGTCATAAGCTTCCGCGCAGGGCGATCGTCTTGCAGCCCCCGCAGCATATTGGTCAACTTCATCATGCGTTGCTCAGCCTCCCGCGGTTTGCCCGGCGAGAGGTCCGTTCCTGTTATCGGATCGTCCGACCTCTCACCGGCATTTGGATTTGCGTGTACATAGACAAACATCATCACTCCTTCGCTTGGAATTGGTCGTAACGGATTTGGGATCTTGTCGCTCGGACGCGTTTCGCGCCCGAACAAAGTATACCAGCATCTGGAATCTGCCGCCAGCCAAATAAGCGCAGCCGCGAACGAATCGAACGTTCGTCGGGACTGCGCTTCTCATTTGCGGCTGTCGGTTCTGGCCGAGCCGGCTCCATGGCGGATGGACATGCGAGCGTCGATGCGTCGTCCCGAATCGCCGCTGGCGATAAGGGAATGCATACCGCAGTCCGGCAACCTTCGGCGAAGACTACTCGCGGCCTGCAGCCCGGCACCCCCATAGAAGCTACTCGCGGCCCTCAGCCCGGAATCTCCAGCCGAGCCTACTCGCGGCCCGCAGCCGGAAGCAGCCTGCGCAGCGCTTCGGTGATTTCCTCGCTCCGCCCAGGCTCCATGTGAAACCGCGCCGGCGTATTCTGGAACAAGACGATGGACCAAGCCCCGTCCCGCTTCACCGCCGTCAGCGCGTGCTGCGCGTTCAGCTTCGGATCGATGTCGTCCGCCCCGTCCGGAACGAGGCCGGAATAGGCGCGCAGGATTGCCGCGCCCGGCGCGACCAGCTTAACGGACTTGACGATTGCATAATAAGCGGGCGTCTTGTGATGCGCGAATATCGGCGCGAGATGCGCGGCCACGCCATGCCGGCCGTAAGCCTCGCTCCCGTCGAACCCGATCAGCTCGCAATCCTCCGCGAACGGGGCCGCCATTCCTTCCGCGCTGCGCTCGTTCCAGCCAGCCAGCATCGTTTGGTACAAGCCGACGACCTCGATTTCATCCGGCTGCAGCAAATCGTCATGCGCGCCGCTCATTTCCGCATAATGTTGTAAGATGTAAGCCAATTTCGAGGATGACATTCGCATTCACTCCCGTACGTTTGATTTTGTGTTACGCTGTCAGTACTGATTCTAGCAAGGAGAGCCGATTATGCCAAATGATGCCTTACCTCGTCCGCGGGGCGAGAAACCGCGCCGGATCCTGTTTACCGGCGGCGGATCGGCGGGTCACGTCACCGTCAATCTGGCGCTGATCCCCATGCTGCAGTCCCAAGGCTGGAATGCCGTCTACATGGGCTCCGACGCCGGCATCGAGAAACAGCTCATCGCCAGGTTGGACGATGTCGATTATTACCCCATCTCGACGGGCAAGCTTCGCCGCTACCTCGATCCGCAGAACGTGAAGGATCCGTTCCGCGTCGCGAAGGGCGTCTTCCAAGCGTTCCGGTTGATTCGGAAGCTGCGTCCGGACGTCGTGTTCTCCAAGGGCGGATTCGTCTCCGTGCCCGTCGTGCTCGGCGCTTGGCTGAACCGCGTGCCCGTCATCATCCACGAATCGGATCTGACGCCCGGGCTGGCGAACCGCATCGCGAATCCGTTCGCGCGAAAGGTCTGCGTGACGTTCGGCGAAACCGTCGAGCATATCAAGGGGGACAAAGCGGTCCACGTCGGGCCGATCGTCCGCCGCGAATTGCTTCGCGGCAGCGCGCTGAAGGGACTGCAGTGGAGCAAGCTGCTTCCGGGCAAGCCCGTGGTGCTCGTCATGGGCGGCAGCTTGGGGTCGCGGCGCATCAACGAAGCGGTGCGGCGCAACCTGCCGGAGCTGACCAAGACGTACCAGCTCATCCACCTCTGCGGCAAAGGCGAGCTGGACAAGAGATACGACGGCGTTCGCGGCTACCGGCAATACGAGTACGTGCACGAGGAGCTGCCCGATCTCATTGCCTGCTCGGAGCTCGTGATCTCGCGCGCGGGCTCCAACTCGATCTTCGAATTTCTGACCCTGCGCAAGCCGATGCTGCTCATACCGCTGTCGAAAGGAGCCAGCCGCGGAGATCAGATCCTGAATGCGGAATCGTTCCGGAAAGCCGGCTACTGCGAGGTGCTGCAGGAAGAGGAATTGACGGATGAAGCTTTCCTCGGCGCGCTCGCCCGCCTGTACGCGGAGCGGGAAACCATTCGAAGCCGCATGCGGCAAAATGAATTCAAAGATCCCGCGGGGAGCATCGCCGCGCTGATTCAAGAAGCCAGCCGTAAATAAGCTGCCGCTTATGAATAACGCCGTCCTCGCCGCATGCAAGCGGCGAGGACGGCGTTTTTTGCATGCGCGGATTGCCGGTCGGACGGCCGGATCATCCAACGTATTCGAATCGGGACGCTACAGCCCTTCCTGCGGTCTCGTGTTGGTTCTTGATAAAGAACGTCACAGACCGGAAGAGAAAGTACGCGTCGCATGAATCGCGCCAGGAACCTTCGCGAGACCGAACGCTTTCGCGCGCCGACGCATCGCGATGAAAAGTCCGGCGGCCCGTCCGCGCGCTTGCTTCCATTTGTCCCGTTGGCTGGAAATAGAACCCGTTTACACCATCGAACATAATGTGGTAATGTGATAGCAAGAGGCACTTTATTGCGTAGAAGCGTCTAAGTGCGAAATTCATGCGGGGAGTGTTTCACATGGCAGACTTGGCCGAACTGAGAGCGAACATCGACGAGATCGACCGGCAAATGATCACGCTGCTGGCCGAGCGGTTCAAATACACCGAAGAGGTCGGTATCTACAAAGACCAGCATGGGCTGAGCGCCCAGGATCCGTCCCGCGAAGCGCAGCAGTTCCAGAAGCTCGCGCTGTATGCCGAGCAAAGCGGACTGAACCCCAGGTATGCGGAACAAATCTACCGGCATATCATGGACCTCGTCATCTCCAGGCATCTGGAGCTGAAGGCGGTTCAGAAGTAATTGCATTCCATATTTTGTATTCATGCTCGCACGACGTAATCTTCAATCCATCATCTCGCTGTGTCCGAACAGGGCAAAAAGGGCCGTTTTCGAAGCTTGTTGGCTGCGGAAACGGTCCTTCTGCGTCTAACCGAACGTGCGGAATTGTTGAAACCGCTGTCATGTAGTATCCTATTCGCGAGTCCGATAATTCGGGAACACGCTCCGTTCCCCCGCAAGGAGCATGAGCCAAGCATGAAAATGACCATCACCTACGAGCATGACGTGCCGATCAACGCCTTTCAATGGACGCCCAAAACGTACCGGCAGCCGCTCCATGCCCATGCCAGCCTGGAGATGGGCCTTTGCTTGTCGGGCACGGGGACGTTCTATTTCGGCCGCAAGCAGTATCAGGTGCGGCAGGGAGACCTGTTCCTGGTCAACAACGAGGAGCTCCATATCGCCCAGTCGGATCCGGGCGATCCGAGCCGTTACCTCTTCCTGAATTTCGACAGCTCGCTCCTGATGGCGGAGGATCCCGCCCTGCTGCTGCCGTTCTCCTACCGTTCGGCGAATTTCGATAACCTGATACCCGCGGATTCGCCGCTCGCGGCGGCCGCCGCCGCGTGGATGCTGACGGTCGAACGGGAGCTGCTAGGCGGCGAACCCGGATATAAAGCGATGGCCAAGAGCGCCCTTATCCAGCTGTGCGGCCTGCTGCTGCGGCATTACCACGGCGGGCTCAGCGCCTCGCGACAGCTCTCGATGACGCAGTCGGCGAACCAGACCAAGGCGCTGGCGCAGCTGGTGGAGCAGCGCTATCGCGACCCGATCAGCCTGCGGGATGTCGCGGATGAGCTCGGAATCAGCGTGTCCCGCGCAAGCCGCGTGTTCCACGAGACGACGGGACGGCGCTTCGCCGATTACGTCGCGATGCTGCGGGTGCAGGAAGCGATGCGGCTGCT
The DNA here is from genome assembly GCF_059383675.1 of Paenibacillus sp. J22P277. NCBI lineage: Bacteria > Bacillati > Bacillota > Bacilli > Caryophanales > Paenibacillaceae > Paenibacillus > Paenibacillus sp. J22P277. Next base: position 603,572 of record NZ_JBXENS010000007.1, on the reverse strand, counting down.
CGCAGGAAGCGACAGGCAGGTGGCGCATATCGGCTTCGAATGCGGCTTTCAGAGCCTGGCGACGTTTTACCGCGTGTTCAAGGAATCGACGGGCATCTCGCCGGTGCATTACCGCCAGACGCTCGGGCTGGAAGCGCCTGATTCCGGCCGCGGCCCCGATCCCGCAAATAGTGAGAGCTTCGCGGCGCGTTCCTGAGAAGATCGGCGCCCCGTTGTCCCTTACAATGAAAGCATCATGTACGGGAGAGGACTGTTGCAGTGATGGCAGGCTGGGATTCGTTGTTTCAATTGGTCAAGGAAGAAGTCAAGCAGCGCGGTGAAGAAGGCTGCGACGTGACCGGTTACGCGGAACGCGTGGAAGCGGCGGGAAGCGACGAGGCGGAATTGATGCGGCTGTACGGGGAATTGACGGCGCTTCCGATCGCCGCGGATTATCCGTACGCAGAACCTTCGGAGCTGGACGAGATCCGGGCGCAGCGGCCGCCGGCGGTCGCCGGCGCCTCGCCGGATCTGACGGTCGCCGAATGGCTGGACAAGTTCAACGGCGCATGGCTCGGAAGATCCGCGGGCTGCGCGCTCGGCAAGCCGCTGGAGTCTTCGCCGTTCATGGGCGGCTCGGGCGGCAGATCGGGCTGCGCGAACGTAAAGCTGTGGTTCGAAGGCGCGCAGGCCTGGCCGATCCAAGGCTACACGCCTCTGGAATCGGACAGCGTCCGGGCGCATCCGGATCTGCACATATCCGAGTGGTGCAAAGCAAGCACGCGCGAACATATTCAATTCATGGAGACCGACGACGATATCCGGTATACCGTCCTCGGACTGATCATGCTGGAAGAGAAAGGCCCCGCCTTCGACTCCTGGGACGTCGGCAGGCTGTGGCATGAGCGGCTCAGCTATAATCAGGTATGCACCGCGGAAACGCAAGCCTATCTGAATTTCGCGCAGATCACCGCGCATATGCGGCGCCATGAGACGGATGGACTGACGCCGGAAGCCAAGGATTGGGTGCGCACCTACCTCAATCCGTACCGCGAATGGATCGGCGCGCAGATCCGCGTCGACGGCTACGCCTACGGCGCGGCCGGGAACCCCGAGCTGGCCGCGGAGCTGGCTTGGAAGGACGCATCCTTCTCCCACGTCAAGAACGGCATCTACGGCGCGATGTTCTGCGCGGCCATGATCGCCGCGGCGTTCGCGGAAACCGACGTCCGCCGCATCGTCGAGATCGGGCTCGGCGCGATTCCGGCGAACAGCCGGCTGGCCCATGACATCAAACTCGCGGTCGGCATCGCCGACTCGGCGGACGATCAGGTCGAGCTCACGCAGCGCATCTGGGATGCATTCAGCCATTACCATCCCGTGCATACGAACAACAACGCGGCTTTGTGCGCGGCTGCGCTCATTCACTCCGGCGGCGACTTCGAGAAAGGCATTACGACCGCCGTGCTCGGCGGCTGGGATACGGATTGCAACGGCGCGACCGTCGGCTCCGTGCTCGGCGCGATGCTTGGCGGCAGCGCCCTGCCCGCCTCTTGGACGGCGCCGCTGAACGACCGGCTGTACGCCGCCGTGAACGGCTTCCATCCGATCGCGATCTCCGAATGCGCGCGACGCAGCTACGAGACGTTCCGCAAGCTGCAGGCCGTGACGGTCTAAAGCCCGCGATCGCGAAAGTGAAACCGTAATCGATAAATAATAATCCGGAGTCAACCGATGGCATCCGTGCCGTGTCCGGACTCCCCGCGACACGAAAAAGCAGCAGTCGGGCATTAGGCGGTAGATCGCCGCATGCTCGCTGCTGCTTTATTGTCTATATCCTTGGCGGTTGCTAGGATTGCGATTTCGCGTCCGCCGGCGACTTCGCGCCCTTTTCCTTAATCATGCGGTTCTTGCACATCTCGCGGATTTCCTCGTGCAGCTGTCTCGCGGATTTGCCTTCCGTCGAGATACCCAGACGCTTGGCCGTGTCTTGAAGGCGCGCCATGCGCTGGGCCTTCTTCGCCGCCATGAATTTGTCCCATTTGGCCGGATTCGCTTCTTTCGCGGCCTTCAGTTCCTTGTGCAGCTGTTCGGCGGATTTGCCTTCCGTGGCGATGCCGAAATACTGCGCCGCTTCCTGCATGAACTCCAGCCTGCGGGCTTTGCGTTCCTCGCCTTTATGGCCATGGCCGTTGCCGAAACGCCAGTGATCGCGCTCTTGTTCATGCTGCGCCTGCAGCTGCTCCGACGAAGGCGTGGACGCCTGGGCAACTACGGGCATCGCGGTCAGCAGAAGCGCCGCGGCCGTGCCGAGCGCTGCCAATTGCTTGCGCCATGATGGTTTGTTCATCTTCTGTCAGCTCCCTTCGAGGGCCGTGGTTCGACCCATTCTGAGGTAGCTTGTCCATCCTTGCGCGTTTTTATCCAACAAAACCCAATTTATTATCGTTCCAGCCGGGCGAGCTTGGCCAGCAGCTCGTCCTTGTCGAAATGCTCGCCGATGAACACCGCCACGTCGTGCACGTTCCCTTGCGGCGTGATCCGGATAAACTCGGTTTCGCGGTAAGCGAATTGGAACAGGAACCGGCTGTTGGTATCGGTGAACGTCACGATGCCCTTGGCGCGGTATACGTCCTGAGGAAGCCCGTTCAGTAATTCCTCGAAGTCGTGGCTGTCGATCGGACCGGCAAAATAATGCGTCAGCGTCATGACATGCGCATGCGAATCGTGGGCAGCGTGATGGTGACCACGGCCATGCTCATGGTTCGCGCGGTCCTGCGAATGGCCCCCGTCATGATCATGGACTTCGTGATCATGCTTATGATCATGCGTGTGATCCCCGTGGTCATGAGCGTGGTCGCGGCCGCCATGATCATGCTCGTGATGGCGGCAGTTGGCGCCGCATACATGGCTGCCTTGAGCGGCCGCCGAGGCCGGGCTCGATTCGAGCGCCGGCTTTGCTTTGCCGTCTCCCGGATCGAAAATCGCAAGATCGATCACGCTGCGAACCGTCACCGTCAGCGGCGCGAAGGCGTTCAGCTCCCGCACGAGCTGCTGCACCTCGACGAGCTCGTCGGGCGACAGCTTGTCCGCCTTGTTCACGACCAGATCGGTCGCGCAGCGAATCTGATCCTGCATCAGCTTGTACGTCCGTCCGCCGCGCTTGCTGCGCGCCAGCAGCTCCGGACCGTCGACGACGGTCGCGATCGTGCGCAGATCGATGCGCATGATCAGCGCCGCTTCCGTCACGGCGTCGATGATTTCCATCGGATTCGCCGCGCCCGTCGATTCGATCAGCACCACGTCCGGCGCGTGCTCGTCGATCAGCTCCTTCAGCTCCAGGCCGAGATCGCCGCGGATCGTGCAGCAGATACAGCCGCCCAGCATCTCGGCCATCGGCACGTCGCCGTCGATGAACTGCCCGTCCAGGTTGACGTCGCCGAGTTCGTTCATGACGACCGCGACCTTGACGTCCTGCGCTTTATAATAATCGACGACCTGATTCAGGAGCGTCGTTTTGCCGCTTCCAAGAAAGCCGGACAACAGGTGCACGGTAACCGCGCGTTCGTTTGCCAATGTCATTTCGATCCTTCCTCCCTCGTTCTACCATGCGGCCAAAGACACGACCGCAGCTCGTATTCTTCAACGCAAGTTAAACTTGCCCCATTATACCGTCCTCGCCGCGATTTTAACAGATGCGCCGAAAAGGGTGTTATTTCCCGGCCGGGCCGCATATTGTTCATGGAATGTGAACCTTGGAGGGAGGGCGTGGCCAACATGGAGCAACGTGCAATACCGGTGGTGGTCTTGAGCGGCTTTCTGGGCAGCGGCAAAACCACGCTGCTGCTAAGGCTGCTGCGGCAGGCCAAAGCAAGCGGTCTGCGCGCGTCCGTGCTGATGAACGAGATCGGCGCGGTCGACGTCGACGGCAAGCAGGTGAGCGGCGAGGCCGCCTATCAGCTGATGGAGCGCATCACGGAAGGCTGCCTCTGCTGCAGCAAGAAGAGCGAGCTCGCGGAGTGCCTGGAGCGGCTCGCGCTGATGCGGCCCGACGTCATCGTCATGGAGCTGACGGGCGTCGCGAATCCCGAAGAAATCGTGGACGCCATGACCGAGCCGGCCATCATCGACAAAGTCGCGCTGCACCGCATCGTCACGGTGCTGGATGCGGAGCATGCGCTCGATTACAATAGCATCTTCTCCTCGGACCGCGAGCTGATCCGTACGCTGCGCCGGCAAATCGAGGTCGCCGATATCATCGTCGCCAACAAATTCGACTTGATCTCGAACCGCACCGCCGACAAGATCCGCGGGCTCGCGCAGAGCCGCAACGCCTCCGCCCGGTTCGTCAGCGCCGTGCGGTGCGAGCTGGACGCCGCCGTCATCCTGGACGGCATCGCCGCCGCGGGAGAGCGCCGCCAGCCCGTGATCTCGGGCATGCGGGCTTCGGCCGCCGGCATGCGCGGCCCGGCCGGCACGGCAAGGGCGGCAAGCGCTTCGCCGCAAGCGATGAGCGGGCCGGCCGGCCCCCGGCCGCGCACGGAGGCGGCTGTCCCGCCGACCGGCAGCGAGCGGGGAACCGCGCCGCACGCCGCGCGCGTCTCCGTCAAGCCCGCGACCGGCGGCTTGACGGAGACCAGGAGCGACTCGCCGGCGTCAGCAGTCAAAGCCGAGGACGCCTCGGCCGCCGCAATCGCGAACAAACCCGTTGCAGGCTCGTCGTTCTCCCGCATCCGGACCGCCGCCATCTATCCGGATACGGACGGCGGCGCCGTTACCCGCCGCCAATTCGAAGCCTTCGTCGGCGGGCGCGGCAACGGCTGCCTGCGCGCCAAGGGCTATATGCCGTACGGCAAGGACGGCTCCCTGATGCTGTTCCAGCTGGCGGGCAAGCGGCTGGAGTGGTCGCCGAGCGCGTATGGCGGCGCGCCGTACTTCGTGATGATCGGAATCGATCTCGACGAGGCGAAGATCAAGCAGGAGTGGGAGCGGCTTGCGCGCAATAGAGGCGAGTCGAATCGGTTTTTGGAATAATGGACGTTCTTGCCCATAGACAATATAGCGAGATAGCGAGGTCGACCGCCGGTTGGCCTCTTTTCGTTTTTCGCTGATCGGCAGCGCCTCCAAGCCCGAAAATTTCATGGACGATGCATCCGCGCCGCGGTCCGATCCGCCCCATTATTTCAAGCCTAGCCATACCGTCCCGCGCCGCCTGCTCCCGTCAGGCCGACGGCGATACGGAATTTGATGGAGGATTTGGCCGAGCCGCATGGAACTACTTATAGAACGACAACAGCCACGAGCTGCACGAAGGAAGGTTCATATGCCGGTCAAACTCGTTTATTTCCTGTTCTTCTATGTGTTTTTCTACATGGGCAACGCCGTCTACGGCACATTCATTCCGCTCTACTTTCAACATGTCGGCTTCACGCAATCGCAGATCGGCACCCTGCTCGGGCTCGGGCCGCTGATCGCGATCCTGGCTCAGCCGCTCTGGGGCTTGTACAGCGACCGCGCCAAAACGAAAAACAGCGTCCTGCTGCTCTTGCTCGCCTGCACGGGACTTTCGGTGCTGCTTTACCCGCTGACCAACCAGTTCGTGCTCCTGCTCGTGTTCATCTGCATCTTCACGTTCTTCCAGTCGTCCATCTTCGCGCTGAGCGACGCGGTCACGCTGGAGGCGCTGGACAAGCGCGGCAGGGGGAATTTCAGCCTCATCCGGCTTGGCGGAACGGTCGGTTTCGCGATCATGTCGATCGTGTTCGGCGTCATTGCCGAGAATCGGATCGATCTGCTGTTCGCCATTTATGCCGCCATTCTGGCGGTCTGCTTCCTGCTTGCCCTCCGTTTTCCCGCGATCGAAGGCCACCAGGCAAGCAGCCGCAAAATGTCGGTCTGGGTGCTGTTCAAAAACCGGAGGCTGATGCTGTACATCGGGGCGAATTTCGTTTTCCAGGTCACGCTGGGCTATTATTACGCCTTCTTCCCGCTCTACTTCAAGGAGCTTGGAGGAGACAGCGCCTGGCTCGGCTGGTCGATGGTCATCTCGTCCATCAGCGAGGTGCCGTTCCTGCTGCTGTCGAGCCGGATCTTCAAGCGCGTGCAGACATGGCATATTCTGCTCGGCGCCGGAGCGGCCGCGGCGCTTCGCTGGTACCTGTTCTCGGCGATCCACAGCGCTGCCTGGCTGCTGCCCGCCCAAGCGCTGCACGGGCTGATCTTCATCGTCTTGTCGGTGACGTTGGCCAACGTCATCAACAAGGAGGTCCCGAACGAGCTGAAAGCGAGCGGACAAACCTTGAACGGCCTGTTGACCTTGGGCGTCGCCCGCATCATCGGGAGCTTGGCCGGCGGCGTGGCCAGCGAAGCTTTCGGCATGCGCAGCATGTTTTTGTACAATTCGATACTCGCCTTGGTCTGCATTCTCGTATTCGGGATCGTCTTTCAATTACAGCAGGGCAAAGACGCGGCGATGTCGCGCATCTGAGTCGCGACCGGAGATCACAACCGCATGCCAGGCAAAACGCCCCGTTCGATAACAATCCAAAGAACCCCCGTCTCCGCATGAGCGGAGCGGGGGTTTCTTCGTCTATCGCCGCGAATCGCGATCGCTTGATCCGCCTCCTTATCCCTTCAGGCGGGCAAACAATACATACGAGTAAACGACCGGAATGAGCGACGTAACGAGGATGGCCGCGAGGAACACGACGATCGGGACGGCGCCGTCGAAGAAGGCGGCGATCAGCGATACGAAGCCTCCGAGTATCATGAGCGGACCGGCGACCCGGCGGGTTCTCCGCCACGCTTCCTCATTGGCCGGCGTCAATCAAAACCTGAAGTACGCCTTCGCGTTCTCGTAACAGACGCCCTCCACGATCTCGCGAAGCAATTCTTCGTCGTCCGGCGCCTCGCCCTGTTCGACCCATTCGCCGAGCAGGTTGCAGAGGATGCGGCGGAAATATTCGTGCCGCGTGTACGACAGGAAGCTGCGGGAATCCGTCAGCATGCCGACGAAACGGGGCAGCAGACCCATGTTGCCGAGCGACTTCAGCTGCTCCAGCATGCCGTCCTTCGTATCGTTGAACCACCAGGCGGAGCCAAGCTGGATTTTGCCCGGAACGCCGCCACCCTGGAAGCTGCCGATGAGCGCCGCCAGCACGTTGTTGTCCGTCGGATTGATCGAATAGACGATCGTGCGGGGAAGCCGGTCCGACTCGTCCATCCGGTCCAGCAGGCGGACGAGCGGTCCCGCGACGGGGCTGTCGCCGATGGAATCGAAGCCCGTATCCGGGCCGAGCGCCGCGAACAGACGGGCGTTGTTGTTGCGCTGCGCGTTGATGTGGTACTGCATCGACCAGCCCAACTCCGCGTAGAGGCGGCCCAGGAACAGCAGCGTATACGTTTTGTACTTGCGCTCTTCTTCGAGCGTCACGCCTTTCCCGAGCAGCGCTTTCCCGTAGATGGTCGCCGCTTCCTCGCGCGTCGTCTCCGCCCACGGCACGTAATCCAGCGCGTGATCGGATACGCGTCCGCCGACGGCGTGGAAATGTCTCGCCCGCGATTCCAGCGCTTGCAGCAGATCGTCGTACGACGCCAGGTTGCGCTGCGCCGATTCGCCGAGCTTCTGCAGATAACCGAGAAACGCCGGACGGTTGATTTCGAGCGCCTTGTCCGGACGGAAGGAAGGCAGCACGCGGAAGCCGAGCTCGGACGCCTGCGACGCAAGCAGCACGTGATGCTCCAGCGAATCCGCCGGATCGTCCGTCGTGCAGACGACTTCCACCCCCGCGCCGCGGATGAAGTCCTGCACGGCGAAGCCGCCGCCCTGCAGCTTGGCATTGGCCTTCTCCCAAATCGCGGGCGCGTTCCGCTCGTTGATCAGCTCCTCGATGCCGAACAATCGCCGCAGCTCCAGATGCGACCAGTGGTAGAGCGGATTGCCGACCGTCATCGGCACGGTGCGGGCATACGCCAGGAAGCGGTCGTAGTCGCTGACGCCTTCGCCGCCGGTAATGTATTTCTCCTCGACGCCGTTCGCCCGCATCGCCCGCCATTTGTAATGATCGCCGTACAGCCATACTTCGGTCAGGTTGGCATACGTGCGGTTCTCGTAAATCTCCTGCTGGCTCAAATGACAGTGATAATCGATGATGGGCATGGCGGCCGCATAATCGTGGTACAACCGTTTGGCCGTCTCGTTGCGCAGCATGAAATCGCGATCCATAAACGCTTTCATAATCGGGCAGACACCGTCCTTTTTCCGGAATATTCACTCTCAGCATACCGCAACATTTGCGTGCATTCTCGGCTTTTCTTGCCGAATGCCATTTATAATTCACCTATTTTGCGCTAAACTCGACCTATCGGGAAACGGAGGCGCAGCCATGAAGCTCAGACCGGACCAGCCCGTCACCTTCGGCGACGAGGACCGCGATTTCTATATCCAGCAGGTTCACCGGACCAAGCCGTTCGGGCGAACCAACCATTATCATCCGACCTACGAAATTTATTATTTGGCGTCGGGAGAGCGGGTTCACTTCATCGATCAACGGACCGTGCGCCTGAGCGCGGGCGATCTCGTGCTCGTCAGCAAGCATGTCGTCCACAACTCGTCGGACATCGGCCCGCCGGAGCATGAGCGCGTCGTCATTAATTTCAGCGACGCCTTTCTCGGCGCCGGCCATCCGCTCCATGATCCGCTGCTGTTCGAGGCATTCGCGCGCCGTTCGGTCCTGCTCAAGCTGAATTCGCAGGAACGCGTCTTCGTGGAGCAGCTGCTGGGCAAAATGGTCGCGGAAGCCGCCCTGGAGCGGCCCGGCCGCGAGCTCTACCTGCGCGTGCTGCTCACGGAGCTGCTGCTCTTCGCCGCGCGGCACCCGGTCGACGAACGGCCGGAGACGCCGGACCAGCAGAGCCCGCTCCATCAGAAAATCACCGAGATCGCCGCGTATATCAACGGACATTTCGCGGCGAAGCTGATGCTGCCGGATTTCGCCAGGCGGTTCTTCGTCAGTCCGTATTATCTGAGCCGCTCCTTCAAAGCCGTGACCGGGTTCACGCTGATCGAGTACGTCAACCTGACACGCATCCGCGAGGCGCAGCGGCTGCTTCGGGAGTCGGAGCTGAAGATCATCGCCGTGGCCGAGCGGACGGGCTTCGAGAGCGCCGGGCACTTCGACCGGATGTTCAAGAAGCTGACGGGCACGACGCCGCTTCAGTACCGGAAGCTGAATCGGCTGTAACCGAGCTTCGAAGCTGACAGGATTATGTCATTTAAATTGACATTGGAAACCCTATTCATCTAGCCAAGGCTATGCGATTGCGCTATAATTTTCGAATACGGGCGATTGGTTTGCTGAACGGGGAAGGTCGGGATGCCGTCGCACCAACCGACCTGCCAATGAAAAACACTCCGCCGATGAATCGAGGTGCATCCTAGCATGAGTCCGCGTTTGATGGTAATCGTCAGCATCTTCTTTATCGGATACGGAATCGTCGATATTTTGTTCGTGAACGTTATCCTCGGCGTCGTCCTGCTTCTTGTCGGCGTCTGGATGAACTACAACGCCTACAAGAAACGCAAGGCGGCGCGCCAAACGAAGGAATAGCGCCGTCGCACTCGCGCGAGGTGCCGAAGTCAACGCCAAACAAGCAGTCTCCCTCGTGGAGACTGCTTGTTTGGTTTGCGACGCCGACGCGCCGGCGCTGCGTTCCTAGCCGCCTGCTGCCCTGTTCGGCTGGCTAGTTCAACAGCCGAAGCATCTGCACGACCGGACGTCCGTCGCCGCTCAGCCTGATCTCGCGGCTGCGAAGCTGGGATGATCCGTCCCCGTCGAGGAATATGCCGTTCGCGAGCATGCCCGCGCCGATTCTCTCCACGATCGCGGACCGGAAATCGGCCAGCGTTCCTTTCGTCGTGCTCACGATCAAGTACAGGCTGCCGGCGCTGTCGTATACGGCCGCCGAACGAAGCCGCTCATCCTCGATGTTCGGCGCCCGCTCGGCCTGGACCCGCTGCAGCCAAGCATCGTCCCGGTCCAGGCTCATGCTGATGCCGCCCTGCGCCCAGTACCGGGAACGGTCCGTCACCTGCAGCTCCGCCTCCCGGCTGGCCGTCTGCACGCTCAGCCGATCGGTCGCGCCGTCCCAGACGAGCGTTCCGCGGGCGTATTTGGCATTGACGTCCCCTGCTCCGTAATACCCGGGCGCCGCATTGACGGGCATGCCGTCCGCGACCGCGATGCTGAGCAGCGCGTCCTGGTAGAAGAACCCGCCGTTCACGCCGTAATACGGACCGGTCGTTACATTGTCATGGATTGCAGCCGGCCGGACGTTGCCCGGTTGCGTGACCATGTAATGCAGCTCCATCCCGTTCGTGGCCGTCGCTTGGCCGGACGCATAATCATGCGGCATGTTCAGCTCCTCGTCCCGGGGCTGTCCGCCGAACGGGCGGACGAGCAGGAAAGCCGCCGCGCCCAGCAGGAAGGCAAATGCCAGGCCGCCGCAGATCGCGGGCAGGAGGAGCGATTTTTTCGGTTTTTCCTCCGTGAGGGTCGGTTCATTCGTCATGCCTTCGCAACCTCTTCGCGCTATCGCGTGGAATGGTGTTCCTTTCCTCCATTGTAAAGGAATCGCGCGCGTAAAGGAATTGCGTTCCGATCACGAACGGCCGGCGATTCCGCGAGACGCGTGCTTCTTCACGGCTGCGCATGCAGCAGGCGATAGAGAATCATGCCCGCCTCTGCGCGGTTCAAGGCGGCGCCGGGGTCGAACGAGCCGTCGGCTCTGCCGTCCGCCAGTCCCGCTTGCGCGATCGCCGCGACGGATCCTTTCGCCCATGCCGGAATCGCCGCTTCATCCGAGAATGTCACGCCTTCGCCGGAGCTGCCTGTCGCCTTCGTCGCTTTCGCCAGCATAACGGCCATTTCGGCACGGGTAATCGGTTGGTGCGGACGGAAGCTGCCGTCCGCATAGCCGGTGACGACGCCTGCTTGAACGGCTTTCTCCACTGCATCCGCCGCCCACGCGCCGATCTCGTCCCCATCGGCGAAGTCGACCGCGGCAGCGTCCGGCTGCCGATCGCTCCACAGGAGGTTAGCCAGCATCACCGCAAACTCCGCTCTCGTCACGGCTTTCGCCGGCTCGAACAGCCCTTCCCCCGTGCCCTGCACCAGCTGCTTCGCCGCAAGCTCGGCAATCGCCGAGGCCGCCCAATGGCCGGTCGGCAAGTCTTTGAAGGATGCCATGATTTCAAGTGCCGCGTACGCGCTGAAGTGCGACAGGTCCGCCGTAAAGACGCCGTTCGCATACCGTCCGCCCGCGTATTGAAGACGGCCGTCTTCTCCGATAGCATAGACGCTCGCAAGGCTTTCGTCCATCGGCGTCTTCGCCGCGATCGCGATGCGAACCGGCTTCCCGAACGCCTTCAGCGCGGTCAACGTGCCGTCGGCTTTCTTCACGCCGAGGCTGAACGCGTAGATTCCGCTGAGCGCCGTCATGTCCGCCGAACCGCCGGACTGCTTCGCTTTGTCGAGCAATGCCTTCGCCTGCTCCGCCGACAGCGCCTCGGCCTTGAGGACGATCGTCCCCTGCTTCAGTTCGTCCGCCGTCACCAATGCCGCCAGTTGCTTCAGCACCGCGGACGGAATCGTCACGCCGAGCGCGTCCAATTGCACCGTGAGCTCCGCGCCGTCCGTAAGCCCCGCCGCTTGCGGAGGAAGCTGAATTTCGCTGACGTCGCCTTTCGCGACAATCGTAACGCTGCCATCCGCCGCGCCTCGCATCAAGTCCGAAGGCGAGACGACATAGACGCCGTTATTCGGATTCGGCGCAACCGGAGGCACGTAACCGCTGGCCGGCGGATTCACCGGCGGTTCCTCGGCCGTCTTCACGACGATCGTCCGCTCCTTCAAGCTTGCCCGGCCGCCTTCGTTCCAGACGACGAGCGTCACCCGGTACGTGCCTTCCTTCTCGTACGTATGCGTCGGGCTGACCTCCGTGGAAGGTACGTCCTCGCCGAAATCCCACAGATTCTCGACGATCGTCCCGTTACCTTGGGAGTCGTTTTCGAACGTTACGGCGGTACCCGGCTCCACGGTCTCCGGCGCTGCGAAATCCGCGACCGGCTTCATATCCGCGAAACCCCGGGTTTCCAGCTGCGTGTCCGTGCCGTTGCCGCTGACCGTATTGCCGCTCCATTCCAGGTTCTGCGCGCTGTCCGGGTACGTCTCGATCGTCGGTCCGGCGTTGCCCGTGATGACGTTATTGACGAAGCTGATCCGGTCGACGCCCGGCGCGCCCGTCACGTCGATCGCTTTGCCCTCGTTGTTCACGATCCGATTGCTGTCGAACGTCAGGTTTTGCGAGTTGCCGTGAATCCGTACCCCGTAGCCGTCGTAATCCGTGTAAGCCGCGCGGTCGTCGTCGGCTTGCGTATTCTCGAAGCTGTTCTTATAGAAGTATTGGAACTGCTCGGTCTCGCTCGCCCCGTCTCCCTGCAGCTGCATGCCCCACATGATCATGTTGCGGACGCTGTTATAGCCCCAATATTGGTAGCCCGGACCTGGGGATTGCTGCAGGCCGACCTGCTGACCGCCGTCGACGGTATTGTCGCTCGTCACCGTATGGTCGGACATGATCTCGAGGCCGATGCCGGCGACGGAATCGTCCGTCGCATGGACGGTGTTGCGGCGGATGGCGTCATAGCTGGAGCGGACCACGCTCAGCCAGTGATCCACCTGATTGTCCTCCACGAGCGCATGGTTGACGTCCGTATGAAGCTCGATGCTGAGTCCGAAGTTGAATTTGCCGGAGCCCGTGACTACGTTATGCCGCACGATCGCGCCTTCGACGCCGTCATTGAGGAAGATTCCGCCGCGTCCCGTATCCGCGATCGTATTGCGTTCGATGACGGGATAGTTCGCGTTCCACCCGTTGCGGATCGCCGCGCCCCATTCGGAGCCCGTTCCGATGTTGCTGAAATCGTTATCCGTGATTTTGACGCGGTCGGTGTGGGCGATCAGGATGCCGAAGGGACCGAAGCCCGTCGTCGCGCCCAGGTTCTTGATGCGGTTGTCGTGAATGTAGTGCCCGCTGTTCTGCACGACTTCCGGTGTCGGATCGGAAGTAATGCCCCCGGCTACGTTGGCGTTGCCGTTGCCGTCGAGCGTCAGGCCCGCCACTTCGACGTTGTCCGTCCCGTTCAGGGACAGCATGTACCCCGCGGCGGCGCTGTCCGCGGCGTACTGGACGATCGTCGCGTCGCGGCCGTCGCCGATCAGCTTGATGCCGGACTTGGCTTTAACCGGCGCGGAGATGATATAGGTCCCCGCCGGAACCTGCACCGTGTCGCCTTCCGCCGCGGCGTCGATGGCCGCTTGGATGCCTGCCGTGTCATCCAGCGCGTCCGTACCGTCCGCGCCATAGTTGTTAACGCTTACAACATTCGGGGCGGCTGAAGCCGGGGCTGCCGGCCATGCGGGAAGCAGCAGCGCCGCGGCGCTCAGCATGCCGACCAGCTTGGCGCTCCGCTTGCGCGCGAGCTTGCTTGTCGTTTTCTTCATAAGTTCCTCCTTGATTGGCGATTGAAATAGGCCTCATGCCTAATGATGCGGAATGCACAGGCGGAAAAACACTGTGTTTAACGAGCATTTGTCCGCTTCGGAACTGTAAAATCCGCGATTTCCTATGAATTCGCCTGTGAATTCGCGTTGTTCGCGACGATGCGTGACCTTGCGGCTCGGATCCCCGGGAAACCGCCGCTTGCCGGACATAACAAAACAGTCCGGATGAACGCGCTCGCGTTCATCCGGACTGCCTTCGCATGCCATTCCTCAATCGTCATCGGGTCGGTTCCGAGAAATGCCAGCATACCCCTGCCGGATCGATCAGATGCACCTCGCGCTTGCCCCACGGATAGACCGTCGGTTCCTTCGTCCGCATGCCGCCGTATGCCCCGCTTTGCTGCATCGCCTGCATTCGTGCCCACCACCCGTCCAGATCGTCGACGACCAGCTCCAGCATGAACTGATCCTGGAACGCTTGATCGTGAAAGTTCTGCAGGAAGAACTCTTGCTCGCCGATGCGGAATATGCTGAGCGAGCCGTCGGCGTACGTCTTGCTGAAGCCCAGCTCCTCGAAGAACCGCTGCGCCAGCTCGTAATCCGCGCCCGACGGAACGAAGGGCCGCAATTTATGCGCGTTCATGCTCCGCCTCCTTGGAGGGCCAGATGTCGCCGAACCACTCGAAGGCGAGCTTGCCCGAGATCTCGTGATCGCCCTCGAAGCGATCGTAGGCCAATTGCGGCTCCGCGGCCAGCAGCGCATAGATGGCCTTGAGCTTCTCGTGCGCCTCGTCGACGGCGTGCAGCGGGAAGATCGGATCCCGCGTGCCCGCTTCGATCAGCAGCGGCCGAGGCGCGATCAAGCCGAGCAGATCCGGCATTTCCGCGAGACGCGACAGTCCGGGAACGAAGTTGTCGATGCAATGCGGAACCGCGAGGATGCTCGCTTGAAAGGTATTCGCGAAGCCGCTCACGGCGGCGGCCTTGATCCGCTCGTCGACCGCCGCCGCGAACGAAGCGACCAAGCCGCCGCCGGATATGCCCATGCAGCCGATCCGGTTCGCGTCCACGTCTCCGCGCGCGAGCAGGTAATCCACGCAACGCAGCGCCTCGAATACGCGGTGGCCGGCCATCGTCTGCCCCATCGCCAGCAGATTCGTCGACAGCCGGTAGCACGAATCCCCGCGTTCGGCGTCTTCGGCAAGCTTGCGGTCGCCGAACCCGAGCAGCTCGGGCGCGACGACGAGATGCCCGCGAAGCGCCAGCTCGACGGCAAAATTTTTCTGGTAGCCGCTATCGCCGGCTTTGTCCGTGCCGTCCGGGTTCAACCCGACGAGATCGCGGCTCCCGTACCCGTGTCCATGCAGGGCGATGACCGCTCCGCGTTCCCGGTCATGGGCTTTCGGCACGAGGACGTAGACGGGCATCGTCAGCGTGCCGAACGTAGCGATGCTCACCCGCTGCCGCGTATAGCTGCCGCAGTCCACGGATTCCAGCAAGACGGGCGACAGCTCGCGGCGATCGGCCGGCACGGCAAGCAGCTCGATGAAACTTTGCCGCAACCGCTTCTGCCAAGATTTCCATTCTTCCAGGGTTCCGGCTTCGAAGCATTCGGCCGGCGGAACGCTTTCATGGAGATGTTTCAGGTAATCGTCGGGATGCCACATCGCGTGATTCCTCCTTGGACGCGTAAATGCGCGTTCTCGTTATGTAGCTTGTTCGCGGCCGGCGGCCGAACTCCTTCCCCATGGCGGGAATAAAAAAGAGCCTTCCCCGGCCCTTGCGGCGGGGAAGGCCTTCTCTCGGACCGCCCGTTATTGAACGGTCTTGTTATACGTCGCGATTTTCTCCGTGATCGCTTTGGCCGCGTCGTCGAGCGCCGCCTTCGGATCCTTCTGTCCGCCGAACGCTTCCTCGATGGCGCCTTCCACGATTTGGCGCGCTTCCGGGAACACGCCCATGACGGCGCCTTGCGTCGCCGGAATCAGCTTCGTCGCGTGCAGTTGATCGACGGCCGTCTTGAACTGCGGATACGCCGTCATGTTGTCCTTGACGATCTGCTCGTCGTAGGCTTTCTTCGTGATCGGGAAGTAACCCGTGTTGATATGCCACTTGGCCTGCGTGTCCGGCTGCGCCAAGTACTTGATGAATTCCCAAGCGGCCTTCTGCTCGTCGGCCGGCTTGTTGTTCATGATCCACAAGCTCGCGCCGCCGACGACGACGCCTCCGTCCCCTGCGCCTTCCGGCTTCGGCAGGAACGCCGTGCCGACTTCGAACTTGCCCTTCGCGCCGTCGACGATGCCGCGCAGCGACGCCGTGGAATCCAGCGTCATGCCGACTTGTCCGGCCAGGAACGCTTTTTTCGTGTCGTCGGTTTTGCGGCCCAGGTTAAGCGCGGCCTTGCTGTCGACCAGGTCTTTCCACCACGTCAGGGTCTTCACGCCCGCATCGGCGTTCACGAGCGATTCGGTCGCCGTATCCGTCCGGCCGTTGCCGTTGTTGTCGTACTCCGCCCCTTGATTGGCGAAGAACTGCTCCATGAACCAGCCGTAGATCGCGAACGAAGCACCCGTCTTGCCGTCCTTCGTCAGCGCCTTGGCGGCGTTCGTCACTTCCTCGTAGGTCGCGGGAGGTTTCTCCGGATCGAGGCCTGCCGCCTTGAACATGTCCTTGTTGTAGTAGAGGATCGGATTGGACGTATTGAACGGCATGGAATACAGCTTGTTGTCGAACGTATAGTAGCCGAGGATGTTTTCTTCCAGATTCGAAACGTCGTAATTCTCCGAATCGATGAAATCCTGTACCGGCGTAATCGCCTTGGAGTCGACCATGAACTTGGAACCGATTTCGTAGACTTGAATGAGCGACGGCCCCGATTTCGAATCCAGGGACGCTTTCATTTTATTCAAGCTGTCGTCGTAGGTGCCTTGGTAGACTTCTTCCACTTGAATGTCGGGGTGCGACGCGTTGAAGTCCGCCACGAGCTGGGTGACCGCTTTGCCAAGCTCGCCGCTCATGGAATGCCACCAAACGACTTTGACCGGCTCCTTTTGCTGATTCGCGGCCGCGTTCGCTTGCTCGTTCGCCGCTGCCGCTTCATTGCCGCCCGCCTGCGTCGTATCGGCGGCTTCCGCGTTGGCGGCCGTATTGGACGGCTTGTCCGCGTTGTTTTCGCCGTTCGCCGCGTTATTGCTGCCGCAAGCAGCCAGCACTGCCATCAAACCTGCCATAGCCACAGGCAACCCCGCTTGTTTCCATGCTTTCATTCTCGTTTCTCACTCCCGTTGTTTCGTATTTTTATATGGATGCACGTCCGAAGACGATTCCCCCAAGCTCTGTTCGAACCAGCCGGTTCGTTCGGCGTACGATCAGCCTTTGACGGCGCCCGCGGTCAAGCCGCGCACGAGCTGTTTCAAGCCCAGCGCGAGCAGGAGCAGCGACGGAAGCAGGACCAGCGTCACGCCCGCCAAGACGAGATTCCATACGGTCACTTCCTGGAATTGCAGCATGCTGATGCCGATTTGAACCGTGCGTTTGGCATCGCTGTTGGTGATCAGGAGCGGCCACAGGTACATGTTCCATGCGCCGAGGAACGCGTACACCGCCAAGGATGCCAGCGCCGGACGGGACAGCGGCAGCACGACGGTCGTAAAATGCCGGAAATGGCCGCAGCCGTCGATCCGCGCCGCCTCGAACAGCTCGCGGGGAAGCTGCAGGAAAAACTGCCGCAGCAGGAATACCCCGAAGCCGGAAGCGAGAAAGGGCACGGTCAACCCCTGGTACGTATCGAGCCATCCCCAGGATTTAACTGTCAAATAATTCGGGATGATCGTTACTTCCCATGGAATCATCATCGTCGAGATGAACGCCGCGAACCAGAAGGCTTTCCCGCGGAAAGCCACGTAGACGAACGCGTAAGCGGCCATGCCCGCGGTCAGCACTTGTCCGATCATGACCGCCGCCGAGATGAGGAGGCTGTTCAACAGAAACGTCTGGAGCGGCACAAGCTCGAGCACCGTCCGAAAGCTGCCGAGGTAAAGCTGAGACGGGAACAATTTCGGCGGGTATTGCGCCGATTCATCCGGCGTCATGAAAGAAGCGAGAATCGTATACGCGACGGGATAGACGACCGCGATCGCGGCAACCAGCAGCACGAGATACTGCGCGAGCCTCCGCGTCATTCGGGGAGCCCGCCCTGAGGTCAGGACGTCAATGGTAGTGCACCTTCCTCTCGAATCGGAATTGCAGCAGCGTAAGCAGCATGATAATGGCGAACAACACCAGCGACAGGGCGCTGCCCGTGCCGAATTGATAGTTGATGAACGCTTCCTTGTAGATGGAATAGACGAACACTTCCGTGGATCCCGCCGGCCCGCCTTTGGTCAAAATATTCATTTGTCCGAAAGACTGAAAAGCGTTCATGACGGATACGACGGACAGGAAAAACACGGTCGGGGACACGAGCGGGACGATGATCTGGAAAAAGGTGCGGAACGGGCCCGAGCCGTCGATACGCGCGCTGTCGAAGACGTCGTCGGCAATGCCCTGCAGGCCGCTCAGCAGCACGATATATTGAAAACCGGAGTTCATCCATACGGTCATGATCGAGATGGAGACGAGCGCCCATGCCGGGTCGGTGAGCCATTGAACGGGCGTCATGCCCAGCTTCGTCAGGAAATAATTGAGCGTGCCGGTCGTCGGATGGTAGAGCATCATCCAGATGACGGAGGCCGTGCT
Organism: Paenibacillus sp. J22P277; assembly: GCF_059383675.1. NCBI lineage: Bacteria > Bacillati > Bacillota > Bacilli > Caryophanales > Paenibacillaceae > Paenibacillus > Paenibacillus sp. J22P277. Next base: position 585,294 of record NZ_JBXENS010000007.1, on the reverse strand, counting down.
GACGGACAACGCGACCGGCAGCGAGAATACGAATCGGAACGCGCGCATGCCGCGAAGCTTGCCGTAGGTCAATGCCGCGAGCAGCAGTGCCGCGAGCAGGCCGGTCGGCACGGTAAGCGCCGTGAATTTAAGCGTGACGAGCAGGCTGTTCCAAAATGCGTCCGAGCGGAACAGCGCGGTGAAATTATCAAGTCCGACGAATTCGGCCACGCGGCCCCGGGGATCCGTCAGGTAGAAGCTCAAGTAAACCGATTTCAATAGCGGATAGAACAAGAAAACCGCGAACAGCAGCAGCGAAGGAGCAATGAACAAGTATCCGACCGCATTTTCCTTCCATAAGGACGGCAGCATGCGTCTTGCCCGTCGCGTCTGGCTGTCCGTCCGCCGTACGGCGAGACCCGCCTCCGTCGAATTCATTGCAGCCACCCTCTCCGTTTGGTTTCTCCAGTAGCATAAGCATGGCATGTTCGGGAAGTGTTTTCATAAGGTGAAGAAATTGTTATATATATCCAACTTTAGTAGTATTAAGTATTTACGTATTGAAAATTTCCATGAAAATAGGACGCTATCCTTTCATGATCGGTGCTATCCGGCAGGAGGCGGATTGAGGAGCTTGCGCCTGCGGTCGCATTAGAGCTGGGTTGGGGTTGAAGTTGAGTTTTGGAGGTGGGGTTGGGAATTAGCTTAGGTGGGGGGGTTGGGAATTAGTTTTGATGGCGGGGTTTGAGTTTACAGCGGAGCCGGAGCTGACGCTAGGGCACCTCGGCTTGGTTTTAGGCCGGCCTTAACAATTGAAACAGCGACAGCTAAGGACGAGAACGCAACGTCCTTGACTGCCGCTGACCCAACGAACCAACGTTCCGCGTTAATTTAGCGCAGGGATGTAGCTATCCAACTGCCGGCCGAGAAGGTTATTTTCCGCGGATGAAGCGAGCGGTCTCGCGATCGCTTACTGCGTTAAAGGACTCCCCTTTTGCGATGCTGGGGCGGTAGTGTCCGAGTGTCAGATTCGAATGCCGTACAACGAACTACCGGCTTGTTCATACCATGCGCCATACCGATTTTGGGACTCTCCTGGACCGCTGAAGACATGCTCCCGGTATTGGTACCATGTCCAACTGAAGTAGGTATCTAGGCGTTTATCCGCTTGGGTGAAATAAAGGTGCATAGCGCTATCTCTAGCCCTGTATGCGACCGTTCCGTCCGGCCACAAGTGCTCGATGTCAAGGTGCACGTCCCTAGAAAACCACCAAGAAGTTTGAAACACCCGCTTATCCACGCCTTCCGGCGAGCGGACATACAGGGTCCAATTATTTTTGTCTTTTTCATATTTGGTATATGCAATCCAACCATTATTAATGGCGTAGTCGCCTGTATCCGGCCAAGGGTTAATCGCTAATGTGGTACGCTTGCCATCTGAGCCGATCACACGAGTCACCCACTTCAAACTTGAATAATTATTAATCACCATGAGTTCCCGGAAGATGATGTTTTTACCGTCTGCTAAAGGTTGAGATAAACCCAAATTTTGCTGATACCACCGACTTACGAGGCTAGGAGATCTTGACGCGAGCTTTGTCAACGTGCCGTCGGGAAGTGACTTGTACAGATCGTTTCTAGTCGAGTAAATGATGGCTCCATCCGGTGACACCGTATCGTCAAAAATAAGCGGACGCGACTGTCCCGATGCCAAATCCACGACTCGATCGGCTAGCTCCGCAAAATTCCCTTTTACTGCGGTAAGAGCCGCATCGCCAAGCTGTCGAACCTCGCCGTCCTTCCAGTACAGCGAGACAGCTTTGTTGAGCACACGGTCTCTAAAGGAATAAACGATGCCTTCATCGGATAATTGCACTTGACCGATAGCAAAATCGGACGTGGCGGCATCGTACACCTTTACTTCGCTTTTGTCCGTACGATTGTACAGCCAGAGCACCTTATTGCCGGTTTCTTGCCAGACGATACGGGTTTGGTCGAAGTCTAAGATGGTTCCGTTGAATTGGTAAAGCAGCTGTTCGCTCGCCTCGGCAGCGGTTGCTTGGACAGGCAAAAGCAGCATAAGGAGCATAAATCCCGAAGCCAGCAGCATGAATCGTCGTTTCATCACGTTATCCCTCCAAATGGCGATCTACCATTAATCTAGCATAATATTCCAATATGCGATTCTACTGAATGTACTACTACCAATTTACTATTTTATTTACATAAAATGTAATTTTTAGACTAGATACCTATGTTGCTTTTCTATCGTTTGTTTAGAAACTCGTTTTCTGACCGGTCGGTTCATCTGCTCGCCAAACGAAAAAAAGCCGGCAAGATCGCCGGCTGTTCTCGTATTGAATCCCTATTACGCTTCCACCTGATAGGCTGCCTTGAGGTCGGCCAAACCTTTCGCCGCCACGTCCTCCGCCGTCATGCCGCCGAAATCGGCGATGAAAAGCTCCAAGGAGAGGAAGCCTCTGTAGCCCGAATCGTACAGCTGCCTTGCCAGCGCAGAGGACGGGGCGACGCCTTCGCCGGGGAAGACGCGGTCCGCGTCGGTAATCGTTTCCCGCGGCGGATCGGCCGGGTAATCGTTCACGTGGAAGATCCCGATGCCGCTGCCCTCCACCCGCTTCAGATCCTCGATGCTGCTGCCGCCGGTGTACATATGGAACGGATCGACGAGCAGCTTCGATCCGGCGACGCCGCTTTCCCGCTGCACGGTTATGGCTTCGTCCAGCCGCGAGAGCGTACTCGCGCGTCCCCAGAATTCCAGGTACACGTCAATGCCGATCTCGCGTCCGAGCGCCGACAACCGGGCGTAGTGACGTGCCATCTGGCCAAGCGGAACGTTCGCGACGTCTCCGAAGGGAGGCGCGGCCACGGCTTGGCAGCCGATCTCCGCCAGCATGCGCATCTCGCGCTCCGCTTGGGCGAAGCCCTCTTCGCGAACCGATTCGTCGCGGTCCGCCCATTTGAAGAATGCGATGGCGTTCGCCAGGATGATGCCCGATTCCGCCAACGCCTCGCGCAGCCCGCCGGTCGTGCCGCCGTCCCGCAGATAAGCCTCGATGTCTCTCACCCACAGTTCGATGCCTTCGTAGCCGGCCTTGGCCGCTGCGCGCACCTGTTCCAGCACGTTCAATTCGAACGGGAACAAGGTCGACGCGTTTAATGCCGCTTTAAATGGAAACAAGCTTCTCGCTCCTTCTTATACGATTGGCGCCGCTGCGGCAAACGGCACGGGCAGCGCCCGGCCGTCCTCGCTGCTCTGCAGCGCCAGCTCGATCAATTGAATGGCCAGCCGCGCTTCCTCCGGCTTTACTTCCAGCTCCGCTTGTCCTTGAATATGCGCCATGACGTTCCGGTAATAATCGACGTAGGAGCCGGCGATCGTCTCGACGACGCCCTCCACGTGCAGGCCGCCGACGGAGGTATTGATCCTGCCCCACCGCTCCCGGGACTCCTTGCCCCAATTGCGCACGGCCGACGGCTGCGCGCCGGCGATCAGCGCCGCTTCCTGCGGGTCGATGCCGTGCTTGACGAAAGATCCCTTCGAGCCGTAGAGCGTATAGCGCGGGGACGACTCCCGCACGAACTTGGACGACTTCAAGCGCACCTTCAGCCCGCTCTCGTACAGCAGCGCGACGTCGAAATAATCATGCGCCTCCGCGCCTTCGCGCTGCATGCGGACATCGCCGGCAATGGAAGACGGCAGCCCGAACAGGGTAAGCGCCTGATCCATGAGATGCACGCCCAGGTCGTAAAACACGCCCGTTCCCGGCAGATTTCCCTCGCGCCAGTTGGTCGAACGGAGCACCGGATCGAAGCCGTCCCAGCGAAATTCGGCTTCCATGACCTCGCCCAGCAGGCTTTGGCAAAGCAGCTCGCGCAGCGTCAGGAAATCGCCGTCGAAGCGACGGTTATGGAAGACGGAGAGTACCTTGCCCCTCTCCTTCGCGAGCGCGATCAGCTCGTCCGCTTCCTTCGCGGTTGGCGTGAACGGCTTCTCCACGACGACATGCTTGCCGGCCAACAACGCGTCCTTGACGAACGAATAATGATCCGTGCTCGGCGTCGTCACGACCACGAGATCGATCGTTTCATCCGCGTAAAGCTCCTCCGCGCCGTGCACAACCTCCACCTCGGGGTAACGCGCCTTCGACTTGGCGCTCCGGCGTTCGACGACCTTGGTCAGCTCCATGCCGGGAACCGATGTAATGACCGGGGCATGAAACACGCTGCCGGCAAAGCCGTATCCGATCAAGCCGACTCGGATCGTCCCGCTCATTTTGCGACGACCCCCATTCGGCTCAAGTTGTTATAGCTGATGGCGATGCTTTCGAAGGCCGCGCGACGGCATGCATCCTGCTCCACCACGAGCCATTCCGTGCCGATTTCCTCCGCGACCGCAAGGATTTCGCCGAAATCCAGCACGCCTTCCCCGACCTCCGCGAAGAACCGCTCCTCGCCCGGCTCCATGTCCTTCACGTGCAGCACCGGACAGCGTCCGTTCAGCTTGCGCAGGTATTGGGCAGGGTCCTCGCCGCCCTTCTTTGCCCAGTACACGTCGAGCTCCAGCTTGACCAGCTCGGGATCGGTTGCGCCCAGCAAGATATCGAGCGCGGATTCGCCGTCGAACTGCTTGAACTCCCAATCATGATTGTGGTAGAGAAACTGCACGCCACGCTCGCGGCAAGCGGCGCCGATGGCGTTGAACGTTTTCGCCGCTTCCAGCACGGCTTCGCGGGATTCGAACTTGTACGACATGGCCACGTAACGGCCGCCGAACAGGTCCAGAAAATCGATCACCGCATCCAGGTCGTTCGTCAGCTGCTCCAGGCCGGCATGGCAGCCCATCACTCGCAAGCCCAGACGGTCGAAATGCGCCTCCATTTCCTCCACCGTCACGCCTTCCGGCGGCGGTCCCGCTTCCACGGCTTCATAGCCGATCTCGGCAACTTTCGTGTAGCTGCCCAGAAAATCGTTTTTCAGTTCCTCGCGAATGGTATAGGGTTGTAGCGCAATCGGAAATTTCATCGTTCTCGCAACCTTTCTGATTGGAAAGTGGGCGTTGCTGGGTGAATCACGCAACCTACGGTCGATAGGGGTCTCCACTCGCTGCTGTAGATCGGATTTCTTTGATTAGGCAAACCATTTAACGGTTGAAATCCGACTACAAAGGCGATCGCTCACGCTGTTCCGACTCCCTATCGACTCTCCGGTTGCATGATTCACCTGAAATGTACTCACCTCAATGAAGCAGGGTATCTTACTTCCGGCGAATGCTGCATTTCCTTCTCGCGAAGGAAACGCAAACCAATCGCTGAGCCTATGCTCCCGTAGCCGGCGAATGCTGCATTTCCTTCTCGCGAAGGAAACGCAAACCAATCGCTGAGCCTATGCTCCCTAGCCGGCGAATGCTGCATTTCCTTCTCGCGAAGGAAACGCAAACCAATCGCCTTGGGCGAATGCTGCATTTCCTTCTCGCGAAGGAAACGCAAACCAATCGCCTTGGGCGAATGCTGCATTTCCTTCTCGCGAAGGAAACGCAAACCAATCGCCTTCAATCGCCTTAATCCAACAGACCGTACATCAGGCCAAGCGGCAGCGCGGCCGGTTGTTCGCTGCGGGGCTCGATGGGAATATGGCGGCCTTCCTTGGACGAGGCCAGGATGGCCAGCTGGAGATCGAGCACGTCGCTCGCCAACGCTCCGCTTGCGCGATGCTTGCGGCCGGTGCGGATGGCATACGCCATGTCGGCGATGCCGATGCCTCTGCTGTTCTCCGCGAAGCCGTGCGAATACGGGAACGCATGCGTTTCGCCATTCCGCTGCTGAATCGTAATGGCGCCGTGGAACATATTCGGATCCGGTACGTGGAGAATCCCCTCCGTTCCGTAAATCTCCAATCTCGGCGTGTAGCCGAAGCTTTCTTTGGCCGCCTGCAGGGTCGCCGTAGCGCCGTTCGCGAAGTCGAGCATTGCCGACACATGCATCGGCGCTCCGACCGGAACCGTCTCGCCATGGCGCGGAGACCGCGGATTGGTGACCGTATGCTCGCGCTTCACTTGGCCGGCCGATCCGCTTACGCTTCGCACGGGTCCGAGCAGGTGAATGAAAGCGGTTAAATAATAAGGCGCCATATCGAACAACGGATCCCAGCCGAACTGCAGGTAGTTATGGAAATTCGGATGCATGCCGTCATAAGCGTTTCCCATAATGATCAAGCCGCTTGCCGCGTACGGCGTCCCGATCCAACCGTCCTCGATGATCTTCCGGCTCGTTTGCAATCCGGCGCCCAGGAACGTGTCCGGCGCGCAGCCGACCCGAAGTCCCTTCTCCTCGGCCAACGCAAGCACGCGGTCCGCATCTTCGCGGTTCAGCGCAAAGGGCTTCTCCGTATAGACATGCTTGCCGGCGTTCAAAATTTGCAGGTTCACTTCCGCATGCACCTGAGGCGCGGTCAAATTCACGACGATTTCGATCTCGGGGTCGTCCAGCAATTCCTGGACGGTGCAGGCCTTCGGAATCCCGTATTCCTCCGCCCGTTTACGGGCCATCTCCGGCATCAAATCCGCGACGGCGGCAACTTCAAGGATACCGAATGTTTTCGTGCAGTTTTCCAGATAGATCCCGCTGATGACGCCGCAACCGATTATGCCGATTTTCGTCTTCTGCATCACACTCACCTTTCATCTGCGTATTCGTATAAACAATTCCGCTTTCGGACGCTTATTTCCTTCCCGCAAGCGGAAAGTCTTTCCTTCCGATGGCGAGAAACCGCGTCGGCGCTACGAAAATCAGTGAATTTTTTTCTGTGATTAAAGGTTCGTTCGAAAACGAACAGCCCGGCGTCCAAACGGCAATTCCGGCGGCCATCTGACGGAGGACGCGAAAACACCGCCATGGCGCTGGCCCTGACGGTGTTTTGCGGTTGAGCAGTATTCGGTTTGCCTTTAAACGGGACGCGCATGTCGATCACATCTTGCTCGATCGTCGAATCGATGATTTCCGTCCGCAATCGCATCCCTGCCCGCAAGATTCCGTCCCAGGGATTCCTCCACGATGATCGCATGTTCGGAAAAGGTGTTCACGCACCCTTCCACCTCGTGCCGGTTAAAAATGCCTCGATATAAGCTAACACAATCTCTGGCAGCGCCAAGTTAAGGTCACGAAGGCTGGACGGTTGGCCGAATAATCATTTCGTTGATACTCGTATTGTCGGGTTCGTTGATCGCAAAGGCAATCGCTCGGGCTATGCTGTCCGGCGATATTGCGACTTGATTCATTTCGCTCACCCAGCCCTTGACTTCCGGACTCGTGATGGAATCGGTTAATTCCGTAGCCGTGATTCCGGGCGAAATGATCGTCGTCCGAATATTGGAGGCCGGCGATTCTTCCTGACGCAGTCCCTCCGAGATCGCTCTGACGGCAAATTTCGTGGCGCTGTACACGGCGGCGGTCGGGTCAACCCGGTAGCCTGAGACCGAGGAAACGGTAATGATATGTCCCGACTTCTGATCTCTCATCGTCGGCAGCACCGCCGCGATACCGTATAAAACGCCCTTTATGTTCACGTCGATCATGCTGTCCCATTCTTCAATTTTCAATTCGCGCAGATAGGATAACGGCATAATGCCGGCGTTATTGATCAAGACATCGATTTTCCCGAATCGCGCTATCGCGTATTGGGCGAGATGTTGCATCTCCGTCGCCGATGCGACATCCGTTTTGACGTATACGGCACTGCCCCCGGCTTGATTGATATGCTCCGCAATCGTCCGTATCCGCTCTTCTCTCCTCGCCGCCAACACGACCTTTGCGCCGTATTTCCCAAGCAGCAGCGCCGTTGCTTGTCCGATGCCGCTCGACGCCCCGGTAATAATCACGACTTTCGATTTTACGTTCTCCATCCTGCCTCACTCCTAGGTTTTCGATTATTGCCTCTCTATTCGGTCCGCAATCTCAAATTCATTGTACCCCTAGTAATTTGACAACAGCCTGTCATATTATGAATCGGGCCGTGAGTTTTACGGGTTCCAATTTGTTCCCCGTCTCGGCTAAATAGCAAATTAAAAAGCCCCGGCTCAAATCCCAAGCGATCGGAATTTGTACGGAGCCTCGTTCAGTAGTAGAAATAGATCGTTCATTTGGCCGATAACGGGAACGGTCCAGGCTTATCCCCATGAAATACGCGAATATCCCCTGCTATGCGCCTTGTCCAACGAATGTCTCGGATCATATTCATAATGGAATGCGAATTCGAATTCAATATGAAAGGGAGTGCATGCTGGAGATGGCGGTCCGTGCCGTAAAGCTTAGCAAGAATAGATTGCACCATAAGGCCGCGAGAAAGTGTCCGAGTCCCGGCACTAGCATTCAGCTCACCATTCTGCAAACGATTCAGCAAGCTCAGGCACAGTTACAAGCGCAACTGCAAGCCCAGCTGCAATTCCAAGCACAACTGCAGGCGCAATTGAATGCGCAGCTCCAAGCCGAAGTCCAGTTCCAAGCGCAAGTGCAAGCCCAGGTTCTGAACTTCGAGCAGTCCCAACAGCAAACGCAACTGCAATTATTCGCCCTCGTGCAAACCCACATTCAGCAGCAGCAACAGCAATTGCAGCAATTGCAAAATCAACTCGATGCTCAGCAGCAGCAGCAACAACAGCAGCAAGTCGTCAATGTCGATCCGACTCCGCCACCGCCGCCGCCAACGGTAACAGTCTGACGAGCCTGCACTTCAAATTCGCAAAACTTCAGTCAGTTGGCGCAACCGTGCCGGAGAAAAGGAGAAAGTTCGTTTCAGGGCTATTCTTCCGGCAACACCTCTGCAAGCAACGTGGGTTTTTGTTTAAAACGAAAAACGGGGCCGTAACGGTCCCGTTTCCTTGGTATTGCCGGCTTTTGCAAAGCGTCTTGCATCATGCCGCCCATCTTGGAAGTAATTGCATAGGCATTACATTGACTGGCCAAGATATCATTTATTGCTTAACAAAATGTATATAGGAGGTATTGTGACACATGGTTTTATTCGGCAGTCAAGGCGAAGAACTTCTCACGGAGCTCTGGGCGAAAGTCTATAACCTTCCGCAGGACCTCGACGCGATCGACCGTCTCTGTACCGAAGATGTCATCCTCTCGAACCCTGACGGAGACGTAGTGGGCCGATTCGCGTTCAAGGAATGGGCGCGCACCTTTACTTCGAGGATCCGCGATGTAAGCATGAAGAGCCTCGACATGTTCAGCAGCGCGGACGGCACGCGAGTCGTATCGCGCTGGGTCGTTACGGGATTCAATCACGGGATGCTCGGCTCGGAGCCCGATGATCGCCCGATTCAAATCTCCGGCATCGCGGTATGGGAAGTTCGTGATGGCAAGCTCGCGCACAACTGGGTTGAACGAAGCGCATATGAACTCTCGCAGCAGCTTGCGAAGCCTGTTAAGTAACAAGACTACGGAAGCAGCCATAGCTCTCCGTCCAGCATCATGCCCGGCGGCAGCGGTGAATTGTGCAGCTCCCGGAAATTTATGCGTTACGTCGTTCTCGTGTCGTGTACAAAGCCGCAACCCATCCATAGCCCATGCTGCCGTAACGGCGGGCGGTAAATAATACGGTAACCTTGTACTTACTGGACATTAGCCCCTTTCTGACAATAGCCCATACACGATACCCTAATCGACATATACTGCGATGTACCTAAATTAAAGGAGCTGACCACAATGGGATATGGCGTTGGTGGCGTAGGTGGCGTAGGAGTCGGCGGCTTCGGCGGCGGTAACGCTATAGGTTTTATTCTTGTACTGTTTATTTTGTTGGTAATCATCTCGCGAGGATGTCTGTTTTAAAATAGTGGGCTCCATCTAAATCCTGTTGCGTCAACCTCCCGAGCTCAATAGGATTGTGATTGCATACGGTAGATGGCCTGCTAACCGGACGGCAGGCCTCCCTTCTTTCGTGAGAATGATAAAAGCCCTGGCGATTAATCGCCGGGGCTTTGCTTTTGTTTGCTGTTCTGTCTCTGAATTATCTACGTTCTGGTTCGCGATTATGACTACGACCTCTCAAGCCAATCAGACCAAGCAATCCCAACCAGCCAAGCCAATCCCAATCCATTCCATTGTCATCATTCACAGCATTAGCACGATAGTTGCCACCAGCAGTCGATGTAGCATTGTAGCTGTTTGTATTCATTCCTTGGCTGTTATAAGATTCGTTATTCATGCCACCGTTGTTACTTTGGTTCGTAACTGTTCCGTGAGCGCTTAGTACGCCAGCGCTTAACATTAAGGTTAAGCAGCCTACCAGCAACAATGTAAGAAGAAATTTCTTTCTCAAGGTAATTCACTCCTCGACGGGTTGTTTGAATTTCTTAGTTGGTTTTCCCGTAATGGAGTTTTATTATTCGGTTCACTTCTACATTGAAAAAGTTATTCAACAGCCTCATTCAAACAAAAAAGCCCCTGTGTACAAGGGCTTTTTTCCAATTTAGGTACGGGCACGGTCACGGTCATTATCACGTGAGCGACTTCTCATTCCAGCTAAACCGATTAGACCTAAAAGGCCTAACCAGCCCCAATCAAAATCATTGTCATCGTTAACTGCTTTAGCCCGATAGTTCCCTCCTGTAGTTGAGGTCGCATTGTAGCTGTTCATCGAACGGTTGTCATAAGACTGGTTGCTTGGGGTAGAAGGCGAGGTCATATTATTTACAGGATTTGAGCCCGCAGCGCTTAAAATTCCGGCGCCCAGCATTAGCGTGAAGCAACTCAGCAGTGAAAACGTCAAGAGATATTTCATTTTCCTCATGGAATGTCAACTCCTTGGCTGATTTGGTAAATCAACTTTGGTTTGCCCGCTAAGGAATTGAAATATGCATTTATCATTCGTTATCTTCTTTTATACATAAAAGGAAGAAAAACAAAAGGAACAAAAAGGAGAAACGGGAAATTAAACATCTTGCCAATAAGCCAAAACAAGCCGCTGACTAAGATGGTTATAACCAAACTATACAAACATCCCTTACCGGATATATTACTAAAAAAGAACACTTCGTCCCTCCTACCTTAAGCGATTATTAACAACATTCTTAACTATGGAGCAAATGTAACAATTATATTTTGACCCTTTGATTGGTTTAAAATTTTCACAATAGACACATCTCATACTGTTAATCACCTCCGCCAATATTATGCCCGGTGGTAAATAATTCGTATTCGTGTCCCTTAGTTGGAGGAACCCAATAATTGAAGTTGTCTTATAAACCAAAACACAAAAAAAAACCGCAGGTGAATGCCCGCGGGGTTTCGTTCACTTGTATAAATAGACCTTTTGGTGACTTTATAAAGAAAAACGGGGCCATAACGGCCCCGTTTCCCTTGATATTACTGGACTTTTAAAGCAGCTTACATCATGCCGCCCATGCCGCCCATTCCACCCATGCCGCCCATGTCAGGCATGCCTGGTTTGTCTTTTTCCGGTTTGTCCGCAACAACCGCTTCGGTCGTCAGGAACATCGCCGCTACGGAAGCTGCGTTTTGCAGCGCGGAACGCGTTACTTTCGCAGGGTCAACGATACCTGCTTCGAACATGTTAACCCACTCGCCGGAAGCCGCATTGTAGCCTACGCCGATGGCTTCGCCTTTCAGACGCTCAACGATAACCGAGCCTTCTTGACCAGCATTGGCTGCGATCGTGCGAACAGGCTCTTCCAGTGCGCGAAGCACGATGTTAACGCCCGTTTTCTCGTCGCCGACTGCATTTACGGCCGCTACGGCTTTGTATACGTTCACGAGTGCAGTACCGCCGCCGGAAACGACGCCTTCTTCAACCGCTGCGCGAGTCGAGTTCAGGGCATCTTCGATGCGGAGCTTGCGCTCTTTCAATTCGGTTTCCGTCGCTGCGCCGACTTTGATTACGGCTACGCCGCCGGAAAGCTTAGCAAGACGCTCTTGCAGCTTCTCGCGGTCGAAGTCGGAAGTCGTTTCTTCCAGCTGCGCGCGGATTTGGTTGATACGAACATCGATGTCCTTTTTGTCGCCAGCGCCATCGACAACGATCGTGTTTTCTTTCGTTACGCGGATTTGACGCGCGGAGCCGAGTTGATCCACAGTCGTTGCTTTCAGCTCAAGGCCCAGCTCTTCCGTGATCACTTGGCCGCCGGTCAGGGCAGCGATATCGCCCAGCATCGCTTTGCGGCGGTCGCCGAAGCCAGGAGCTTTGACAGCCACGCAAGTGAACGTGCCGCGCAGACGGTTAACGAGCAATGTTGCCAATGCTTCGCCTTCAACGTCTTCCGCGATGATCAGCAATTGCTTGCCGGATTGTACGACTTTCTCCAGAACCGGAAGGATCTCTTGGATGTTGGAGATCTTCTTGTCCGTGATCAGGATGTATGGATTGTCGAGGACAGCTTCCATTTTATCCGTGTCGGTGATCATGTACGGGGAGAGGTAGCCGCGGTCGAACTGCATGCCTTCAACCACTTCAAGCTCCGTTACGAAGCCTTTGGATTCTTCGACCGTGATAACGCCGTCGTTGCCGACTTTGTCCATGGCTTCCGCGATCAGTTGGCCCACTTCTTCGTCGCCGGAGGAGATGGAAGCCACTTGCGCGATCGATTCCGTGCCGGCGATCGGCTTCGCGATCACTTTCAGCTCTTCGACAGCCGCGCGAACGGCTTTCTCGATGCCTTTGCGGATAACCATCGGGTTAGCGCCTGCCGTTACGTTTTTCAGACCTTCGCGGATCATCGCTTGCGCCAGAACCGTTGCCGTCGTTGTTCCGTCGCCGGCAACGTCGTTCGTTTTCGTAGCGACTTCTTTAACCAGCTGCGCGCCCATGTTTTCGAACGCGTCTTCCAGCTCGATTTCTTTCGCGATGGACACGCCGTCGTTCGTGATCAGCGGGCTGCCGAATTTCTTCTCGAGTACCACGTTGCGGCCTTTAGGACCAAGGGTAACTTTAACTGCATTCGCCAGGGCGTCTACACCGCGCAGCATTGCGCGACGAGCGTCTTCGCCGAATTTGATTTCTTTCGCCATCGTTGATAACCTCCTGATAATGATTAGTTTAGGTACGCAAGCTTAACCATGTATGTGGAGCCAAAGCGCTGCGGCTTAGCCCAAAATCGCGTGGATGTCGCTTTCTTTCATAATCAAAAGCTCTTTGCCTTCGTACTTTACTTCGGTACCGGCATATTTGGAGAACAAAACGCGGTCGCCTTCCTTGACTTCAAGCGCAATGCGCACGCCGTCCTTAACCGCACCGCTGCCTACAGCGATAACTTTGCCTTCTTGCGGCTTTTCTTTGGCCGTGTCTGGCAGCAAAATGCCGCTTGCAGTCGTTTCTTCTTTCGCGATTGGTTCGATCAATACGCGTTCACCCAAAGGTCTGATCATGAAAATAGCCTCCTTTAAATAGTTGTGCAACATTTGTTAGCACTCGCAATCGTTAAGTGCTAATAACCATTTCTAATAATACCGATTTCGCTGATGGATTTCAAGTCTTTCGCCGTCGATTTCATAGGAATTTTACAACAAGCTCCCCCTAAACCGATAAAGATGCCGGACAAAAGAAAAAGCCGGCGCGCGGCCGGCCTTACGTTCCGTATTCTTCTTCCCACGCCTGATCGGCCTGCAGCTGTTTCTTGTAGACGACGCTAGAGAGCATCACGCTGATCTCGTAGAGCAGGATGAGCGGAGCGGCCACCAAGGCATCCGAGATGAAGTCCGGCGGCGTGACGACGACCCCGACGATGATAAGGATGAAGTACGCGAGCTTGCGCATTTTCTTCAACCGCTTCGGATTCAGGATCCGCAGCTTCGTCAGGAACATGATCACGATCGGCAGCTCGAACAGCAGGGATATCGGAATCAGGATATTGAACAGAAACGAGAAATATTGAATGACCCCGTACGTCTCGACGAGATTCAAATGCTTGGCGACGTCCGTCGTGAAATTAAACGCCATCGGGAACACGACATAATACGAGAACGCCAATCCGACCAAAAACATGATGAGCACGAACGGCACGAACATGAGCGTGGCGCGCTGCTCTTTCTTCCCGAGCGCCGGCTTGACAAAAGCCCACAGCTGATAGGCCGATGCCGGCAAGGCGAAGACGAGCGCGATGACAAGCGCGAATTTCATGTACAAGCCGATACCGTCCCACAGCGAGAAGGCGTTCAGCTTCATGTCCTTCACCGGATCTTGGGTCACCATGTAGTTGTACACCGGATCCGCAAGAAACAGCCCGATGATCATCCCGACTACCAGGAAGACGAGGATGAAAATGATTCTTCGCCGCAGCTCGCCGATATGGTCGAACAGCGTCATCATTTTATCGTCGCGCTGAGCTTCCGGCGTATCGGCCGAATCTAGGTTGGCCACCTGCTGTGTCACCTCTCTTTACGCGCATAAAACGGCTTACGTCCTCCGCGAAAAGCGGACAAGCGTGAACGCGCTTACGCAAGCTAATGTCCTCTTCAAGAAAAAAAGCGGGCCCCACTACTCTGGGAGCCGCTTGTCTTCGCCGCGATCTTCCGAACGGTTCACTTCCACGCGCTTCGATTCTTTGCGATCGTCGCGGTCGTCATCCATGATATCTTTCGCGCCAGCTTTGAATTCCTTCAACGTCCGGCCGAACGCCCGGCCAAGCTCAGGCAGCTTATTCGGTCCGAATAGCAGCAGCGCCACCAATGCGATAAGCAGAAAACCCGTTACGCCTATTCCGCCCATGGTACATACCTCCTTCATATTAGGCTTGCCATAGAATAAATCCGCTTCAAAAGCGGAGGTTCATCAAAGTTGTTGCTTGCCGATGCCCGTCTCCCACGATTGCGCCGTAAGGAGGCCGCCATAGCCCATCGTTACGATGTCGCGCCTCTCAATGATGTCGCCGGCGAGAATTCTCGGCAACAGCGCGTTGAACGACGTATACGGATCGTGCATGACGCATCCGGGAAGGCCCATGATCGGAATCCCGTCCAAATAGCCCATGAGCAGCATCGAGCCGGGAAGCATCGGCGTCCCGTAATTGACGATGCGCGCGCCCGCTTCCGCGATCGCGGCAGGGGTGCGGTCGTCGGGGTCTACCGACATTCCGCCAGTTATGACTATCATATCATAGGACTGCTGCAGCAAGTAGTGTATTTCCTTGACAATTGTTTGACGGTCGTCCGGGGAAAACCGCTGTTCGGCGATCTCGGAGCCGAGCGATTCGACGATTCTGCGCACGGCCGGGCCGAATCGATCCTCGATGCGCCCGGAGAATACCTCGCCCCCGGTCGTCAGCATGCCGATCCGGAGCTTCCGCAGCGGCTTCAGCCCGATCGGGCCGCGTCCTCCGTGCCGCTCGCGATACTCGGCGACAAGCTTCTCTACCGCGGCGACCTTGGTCTCGGGCACGACGAGCGGAATGACGCGCGTGGCCGCCAGCTGTCCGCCCGGCATCACGACGGCATGCGTCCGCAGCGTCGCCAGGGCGATCTCCCCGAGCTCGTTAATGGCATGAACGACGTCCGGCTCGATCACGGCAAGCGCCGGCACGTCCAGCGCCGACTTGACCGCGACTTTGCCCTCGTGCGGCTCGGTCAGCAGCAGCCCTTCGTCCTTCAGCGCCAGCGCCATCCGGCCCGCGGCGTCATCCTCGTGAAGCTCGCCATCGCCAAGCTCCAAGATGTAGATATGCTCTTTGCCGATATCGAGCAGCTTCGGGATGTCCGACTCGGCGATGACATGCCCTTTCTTGAATAGCCGCCCTTTGAACTGCCCCGGGATGATCTGGGTCAAATCATGCGCGAGCACGAGACCGACCGCTTCTCGCACCGGCACTTCCTTCAGCAGCGTTCCATGCTTTCCTTCGCTCATTCCGCGTGATCCCCCGTCCGTCCGGAGAGGATGTTCAGCGCATGCGGCAGCTGATCCATGATCGCCATCAGGTTCTCGTGCACGCCCTTCGGGCTGCCCGGCAGATTGATGATCAGCGAGCGTCCGCGAATGCCGCAGACGCCGCGCGAGAGCATCGCGCGGCGCGTGCGCTGCATGGCGCCGAGGCGCATCGCTTCGGCAAGCCCCGGCACGATGCGGTCGATGACCTTCAGCGTCGCCTCCGGCGTCAGATCCCTCGGTGCAAGCCCCGTGCCGCCCGTCGTGATGACCAGATCCGCTTGAAAATAGTCCGTCATTTCAATTAAAGCCGCCATGATCTCGTCCTGCTCGTCCGGCACGATCCGATAATCGACGATTTCTCCGCTAAGCTCTTCCTCGACCAGCTCGCGAATGACCTGCGCGCTGGTATCCTCGCGCTCGCCGCGCGAGCCTTTGTCGCTTGCCGTAAGCAGCGCCACTTTCCACCGCATTCGCTTCTCCCCCAATCAGTAGGTTTATAAAAATATGCCGGTTGCGGCATGAATTTTAAACGCCGTTAACGGAATAATCGCCGTTCTTGCCGCCGCTCTTGGAAGCCAGGTAAGTCGGACCGATCACCATGTCCTTCTGGAGCGCCTTGCACATATCGTACACCGTCAGCGCCGCCGCGGATACCGCCGTCAGGGCTTCCATCTCGACGCCGGTCTTGCCGGTCGTCTTCACTGTTCCTTCTATATAAAGCTCGTTCGCGCCGTTATCCGCGAACGCCAGATTGACGCCGGTGAGCGGAAGCGGATGGCACATCGGAATCCAGTCCGACGTCTTCTTCGCCGCCATGATGCCCGCGACCTGCGCCACGGCGAGCACGTCGCCCTTGCCGATCGTGCCGGCCTTGATGCGCCGGAGCGTCTCTTCCGCCATCGTGACGGTCGTCCGCGCGACGGCGACGCGGGCCGTCACCTCTTTGTCCGATACGTCGACCATCCGCGCGCGGCCCTGATCGTTAAAATGGGTCAAATCCATGCCATGCCCCTCCCATTGAAACCGACTTCCGTAATGACGCCGTCGACGCGGACGTCATGCTGGTCCATCGGCACGGCCTTCAGCCGCTGCGTTTCGTAAGCCAGGCCGATCCACTTCGGCATCTCGCTCCCGGCATGCCGCACCGTCAAGGCCAGCCGCTCATGGAAGCGGTCGTAGTACCCGCCGCCGTATCCAAGCCGGCCGCCCTCGTTATCGAAAGCCAATCCCGGAACGAACACGACATCGGGCACGTAGGATGCGTCGCAGCGGCTTGCCGTTGCCGGATCGGGCTCCCGGATGCCGTAGGCGCCCGGCGCAAGCTCATCCCATGCCTGCACGACGTACAATTCCATCGACCGATCGCCGGTCAAGGAACGCGGAACGACGACCGTGAGCCCGGTGCGCCAGCACCATTCGATGAGCAGCGTCGTATCGAGTTCGGAACGGAACGGGACGTAAGCCATGACGCTCCGGACCGGCGTTCCCCGTTCATTCCGCAGGCGAAGCCATTCCACGGCCCGCTGGCACACCGTATCCGACCAAGACATCCGGCTTTCCTCGGGCAGCCCGTCCCGCCGCAGCTTCGCCGCCAGCCGGGCCGCCTGCTTTTCCTCCGACCGATTCATCCCATTCCCCGCTTCGCTTCAAGGTTTGCCGTTCCTGCTGTTTTCTGACCATAGTTGTTATTTAGTTTACCACTGTTGCCCATATTTCGCCAACCGCGCCAAAGCGCGAAATCGGCGCTTCCGGGCAGGAAGACGGTCGCGCGATGCCTTGTTTTCATGTAAACTGGTACAAAGGCAATTTCTTCAGGTTGGAGGTAACGGGAACCATGCTTCTTCAAGTTTCGGATGTATCCAAAAACTACGGCGTCAGCAGCGTGCTCACGTCCGTGACCTTCCAAGTGCTGCCCCGCGAACGGGTCGGCCTCGTGGGCGTGAACGGCGCGGGCAAATCGACGCTGCTGCGGATTATCGCAGGCGAAATCTCGGCGGATTCCGGCACGGTCTATAAATCGAAAGAAACGACGATCGGCTATTTGGCGCAATCCAGCGGACTGCAATCGGACAAGACGATCGAGGCGGAGATGCGCGCCGTGTTCGCCCATCTTACCGATGCCGAGCGAGAGCTCCGCGCGATGGAGCAGCAGATCGCCGATCCGGCGCTGCACGGCGACGAGAAGCAGTACGAAGCGGTGTTGAACCGCTACGCCCAGCTCTCGGACTGGTTCAAGGCCAAGGGCGGCTTCGAGATGGAAACCCGGATCCGCAGCGTGCTGCACGGGATGGGCTTCGGCCATTTCCCGCCGGAGACGGTCATCTCCACGCTGAGCGGCGGGCAGAAAACGCGCCTCGCGCTGGCGCGGATCCTGCTGCAGGCGCCCGACCTGCTCATGCTCGACGAACCGACGAACTATCTCGATATCGAAACGCTCACCTGGCTGGAGGATTATCTGCGCGGCTACGAAGGCGGCATTCTCGTCGTCTCCCATGACCGCTACTTCCTGGACGCCGTCGTCGGCACGATCGTGGAGATCGAGCGCCGCAACGCCCGGCGCTATACCGGTAATTACAGCCGGTTCATCGAGATCAAAGCCGCCGAATTCGAAGCGCAGATGAAGCAGTACGACAAACAGCAGGACGAGATCGCGAAGCTGGAAGACTTCGTGCAGCGCAACATCGTCCGCGCGTCCACCACCAAACGCGCGCAAAGCCGGCGCAAGGCGCTCGAGAAGATGGACCGTCTCGACAAACCGCTCGGCGATTTGAAGAAGGCGCATTTTTCCTTCGAAATCGAGCGGCAAAGCGGCAACGACGTACTGGACGTCCGTGATTTGTCGATCAAGTTTGCCGAGAAGAACGATCCGCTCTTCCGCAACGTGACGTTTCGGCTCGAACGCGGGGAGAACGTCGCGCTCGTCGGTCCGAACGGGATCGGCAAATCGACGCTGCTCAAGGCGCTTGTCGATCAGCAGCCGTACGAGCTTGGCTCGATTCGCTGGGGCACCAATGTAAAGATCGGGTATTACGATCAGGAGCATACCGGGCTGAACCATGCCAATACGGTGCTGGAGGAGCTGTGGAGCAGCTATCCGCATATCGAAGAGGCGCGGATCCGGACCGTGCTCGGGAATTTCCTGTTCAGCGGCGACGACGTGAAGAAGAAGATCAGCACGCTGAGCGGCGGCGAACGCGCTCGCGTCTCGCTGTCGAAGCTGATGCTGGCGCATGCGAATATGCTCATTTTGGACGAGCCGACCAACCATTTGGATCTGTACAGCAAAGAAGTGCTGGAAGGCGCGCTCATGGATTACGACGGAACGCTCCTGTTCATCTCCCATGACCGGTACTTCTTGAACAAGATGGCGGAGCGCATTGTCGAACTGCATCCGCAGGGGACGGAACATTTCCTGGGAAATTATGACGAAATGATCCAGAAAAAGCGGGAAATCGAAGAGCTGCAGCAGGAAACGCTGTCAGCTTCGCAAGGAAAACAGGGCAAATCCGCCGTGATCGCGGAATCTGCGCCCGTAACCTCTTATGAAGCCGACAAACAAGCGAAGCGTGACGAACGAAACCGGCTTCGCAAGCAGGAACAGTTGGAATCCGACATCGCTCGCTTGGAGGGCGAAATATCGGCGCTCGAAGCGCAGCTGACCGATCCCGAGGTGTACAACGACTATGTAAGGGTCGGCACGATCCAGAGCGATATCGATGCGCGAAAGGCGCAGCTGAAAGAGGTCTACGAGATATGGGAAGAGCTTCTTGCCTAATGCAATTTTCCGACGCTGCAACGCCGACCTCGGACGCTATTTCGGCTGTGGCGCCCGACTGCGACCGGGATGCGAGTTCAGAGATTACGCGTGGCCGCGACCGGATATAGACCTGCTGTAACCTCATCCCGTATGCTATACGGCAATCGCAACAGACGTTACCGCCTTACCGATTGCTACAAAGCGTTCGGCCGCAAGCCAGGCAATTACGAAGAAGTGCCGTCGGCCAATTGGCCTCCGACATGATTTTACGGTGTTTTAGCGCGTACACCAGCAGAATAGCAACGATACCGAATCCGGACAGCACCCCAGCCGTCCGGATTATTGTCGTCCGATCCCCGACCGATAGGAGCTGGCGCAGTCCGTCGACCGCGTAGATCGTGAATCGCGGTGCCGGCCATCGTCAGCCGCGCCAGAGCCGGCTGCAGTTCGCCGCTCAGATTCGACAAGCTGGCCTCCGAAACCTTAACGCCTTTAAGTCCATTCGACAGCAGCGATAATTCACTCCGCAAACTATTAATGGAAGCAAGCAGCGCCGATAGCGTTCAATGGCTGGCTGCGTTCTTCACCGGAGAATCCGAGCCGGACCGCAGGCTGTTCGAATAATTGGCTTGCAGCTCTTGACGCAAGCTGTCATTGACGGAATCCGCGTTGGAGCGATCGATTTTCGCGCTGAGCATGTTGGCTCCCTCGCCCAGCTTGAAGTTGAGCGCAGTCTGCATCGGCCGGTCGCCGCTGACGCTGAAGGCGCGCGCGGAGAAATCGGCCGGCAGGTAGCGTGCCATGGCATACGAGAAATCCTTCATGCCTCGCTCGGCATCCGCCCGGCTCATCGACTGCCGATGCGTCGATTTGTCCGCGGTCAGCTTCGCCGTCGGCTCTTCACCCAAATTCCACCGTGCCCGCCCCGCTGCAAGTAGGATTTCCCATTGATCGGGAAAGGAATCCGGCCTGCGGCCGCGCTTCGTCAAGAATGCGTTTCGTCAATCTATCCCCTCTTTCCACAGATCTATCCACAGCAGGGGACAAATTGCGCGGCAATTCTGGCACCTATTTTGTCGAATAACCCGAACAAATTTACCGTTTCTTTAAGAAGCCTTCACATAGGCTCGGGATAGCCCAAAATATATTCCCATTATCCACATTATCCACAGGCGAGCTGTGAAAAACTTATCCAACTTTTATGCACATTGTAAACGCCCAATTTTCGCGGGTTTTACATGTTTATGCACATTTTACCTGATGACTGTGGATAACGCTGTGGAAAACGAAAAAGCAGGGGATATCCCCTGCTTCGGCCGCCATATTCGGCTTCCATAACGTTCGAATTAACAGCCGTATGCCGCGCGGTAAGCTCCGTCCTGAAATAAACAAATTGTCCATCCGCATCGCTTTTCCGCCAGGCGTACGAGCCTTAACTGCTCTTCGCTTCCATGACCGAACCGCCTTGGGCCTGCCCGCTCATGAGCAGCTGGTTGCACGCCGCCACGTAAGCCTGGGCCGATGCCAAAATGATATCGTTGTGCACCGCCGTGCCGCTGTAGCGCTTGCCGCCGCGCACCACGCTGACGACCGCTTCGCCGCGGGCGTCTTCCCCCGTCGACAACGAGTGCAGCTCCAGGTCCTCGAACTCCGCTCCCGCCGGAATCGCCTGCCGCAGGCAGTGGATGACCGCTTCGAGCGGACCGGTGCCCGTTCCCGTGTACGTGCTTTCTTCCTGCGAATCCCGCTCGCGGATCGTGACCGACGCGATGCGCGAGCGCTGCGTGCCCGCCAGCACCTGCAGGTCGACGAGCACGTACGGATCATGCTGCATGTCCGTCGTCTCGCTCGCGAGCCGCACCAGCACGTCGTCAGGCACGATTTTGAGCTCGTCGGCTTTCGCCTTGAAACGATCGTACACGTCCTGCATCTGCTCCTCGTTCAGCTCGATGCCGAACTCCGCCAGACGGTGCTTGATGGCATGGCGCCCGGAGTGCTTGCCGAGCACGATCATGCTCCGCGGGATGCCCATCGCTTCGGGGTCCATGATCTCGTACGTGTTGCGGTTCTTGAGCAATCCGTCCTGATGGATGCCGGATTCGTGCTGGAACGCGTTCCGCCCGACGATCGGCTTATTGTAGGCGATCGGAAAATTCATCTGCCGGCTCACCATGCGCGACGTCTCGTAAATCTCCCCCATGACGATGCCGGTCTCCGCGCCGATGGCGGATTTGCGCGTCTCGATCGCCATGACCAGCTCTTCCAGCGAACAGTTGCCGGCACGCTCGCCGATGCCATTGACCGTGACTTCGATCTGAGTCGCGCCGCCGGCGATGGCCGCGAGGCTGTTCGCCACCGCCAAGCCGAGATCGTTGTGGCAGTGCGCGCTGAACTGCACGTTAGCCGCTCCTCGCGCCCCCGCTCTGACGTCGCGGAACATGGCGCCGTATTCCTCCGGCAGCGCGAAGCCGAGCGTATCCGGCAGGTTGATGACCGTCGCGCCTTCGGCGATGACCGCTTCGACCATCTCGATGACGAACTCGCGGCCGGTGCGGCTCGCGTCCATCGCGGAGAACTCGATCTCGTCGACGAACTGTTTGCCGTACGCGACCATCTCGCGGGCGATATTCACGACCTGCTCCCGCGATTTCTTCAGTTGGAAATCCAAGTGGATATCCGACGAGGAGATAAACAGATGCAGGCGTCTGCGCGCCGCGTCCGCCGTCGCGCGGACGGCCGCGTCGATGTCGCCGCGAATGGCGCGGGCAAAACCGACGATCTCGACACCGTGGAGCTCGCGGGAAATTTGCTGCACGGCCGCAAACTCGCCCGGGCTCGATATCGGGAAGCCGGGCTCGATGACGTCGATGCCGAGCTTCGCCAGCTGGCGGGCGATGACGATCTTCTGCTCCGGACGCAGCGTCGCGCCCGGCGACTGTTCGCCGTCGCGAAGCGTCGTATCGAAGATGCGGATGATTTTGTTGGCGGAATTGGCGGTTGTATCGGCACTGACATTGGCATTGGCGTTAGATTGGGTCATGGTTGGTTCCTCCTGATATTGGGTTTGGGTGTTTCGTCTCGACGGCTGGCAATAGAAAAAGCCCGCCGTCTCTTCTGAATCAAGAGACGACAGGCTTCTTAGGCATGCCGCGGTACCACTCTCGTTGCCCGGAAACATGGCCGGACCCGCTTAAGCAGCGGCAATCGGCTGGAAGGCCGGTGCCGCTGCACCCGATGACGGGGGTTAGCCGTAACGAAGTAGCGACGGCAGCCGATCGTCCTCCATGGATGACGCCTGCCGCGTTCCCTCGTTCCGCTCCCAGGCGAGTTCGGATGTCCTTCGTCTGCGTCGCACCTACCCGCAGCTCTCTGCTTCCCGGACCTTCTTCCTACTGCTCCTGTTCAACGCGTTGTTTCGCTTTATGTGTACGTTCGCTGCTTGTTTGACTTGCGCTTCGTCTGCTTGCTGCTCATCCGCCACTTCGCTGCCCGAAACCGCCGGGCTGCCGCTATCCCGAAAATCAAAAAAGCCCGCCGTCTCTTTATTCAAGAGACGACGGACTGTAAAGTCCGGCGCGGTACCACCCTTGTTGACGATTCCCTTGCGGGGCAACCGTCCACCTTAAGCATGACGACCGACTCTAGAAATCGAAGGTCATGCACCCGATCACGGAGGTTAACCGTAATGGCGTACGCGAGCTCCCTTCAGCCTTGGCCTTCGGCCGATACTGAAACCCGTTCCGCCGCTCCGCTCCCAGGCGAGGTTCAAGCTGCCATCGACTGCGTTGCACCAACCCGCAGTTCTCTGTACCCGGCGTTCGCTTTACTGCTCCTGTTCGTCGCGTTTCGTTGATTGAAGTGTTGTTGCCTATTATATGCCTAACTTAAATCGTCTGTCAATTCAGAATGACAAAAAGTTGAAACCATGCAGTACGATACCGGAACCGCAGATCGAGGGCCAAACAATGACGAAACTCGGAAACGCAATACGGACCGGCTTGCCTTCGCTGCGGCCGAAATTGCTCTGCCGCTCTATTCAACCGCCGGCACGATCGGCTTGCAACCATGCGAGGTTGAACTCGCCGACGCTGCCGTGCCGCTCCTTCCGGTCGGGCGAAACCGCCTTCAGCGCGACCCGGTAGAGCGGCTCGGACGCCCGCCATTGTCCAAGCTCGCGGCCTCCCTCTTCCGCCAGGAACACGAAGGCGGCAGCCCCAAGCGTAAACACGTTCGTCACGCCGTCGATCCGGCTGCCCCGCACGAATCCCTCCGGCGCCATGAAGCGGCTCGACCCGTACAACCGGTCCGCCTCAAGAGTAAACGGGCCTTTCACGTAGTGGTCGAAATCGCAGACATGCAGCTCGTCTCGCTCGAAATCGTAGATCAGGCTGCCGTCGTACAAATCGACCGCGACGTAGCCTTGGCGCTCCAAATACGCGTGCATCTCGTACAAGTCGCCGAGCGCTCGAACGATCGCGCCGGTCGGCAGCTGCCTGAACCGGTAATGCGGAGAAGCGGGATGGCTGCGCCCTTCCTTGCCCGGAAACTCCGGCGTGCCCAGCACCTCGCCCGCCACCCATTCATAGACGAGCGCATAGCCGTCCGCGGTTGCGAACCGATTGATCAGCTTCGGAATCCGGGGATGCCGAATATCCTCGTGGAAGGCGGCGGCGTCTCTCAGAAAACCGATTGCTTCCGGCTTGGCCGCGTGCTTGACGAACCACTTCCGCCCCGCGGCTTGAACGCCGTAAGACAGGCATCCGGAATCTTGTCGGTCGAACACCCGGAAGACATTTCCGACGCCGGTCAAGAACATGGCAATGGTTTGATCCGTATCCCGCACGGTTGCGAGCGGGCAGTCATTAGGATTCATAGGCACTCTCCTTACGCGTGGAATGGGTTGCTTCATGCCGGCCGGCATCGTTAACTTTATCCAAAAAAATCCGTTTCGCCTAGACTTATAAAAACCGCGTTGGTATACTAGGATTATGAGGAGCTTGAGAGAGCTCTCTCTATTCGAGAACGCCCATATGGCGCAGCTCCGCGAACGTGACGACGCCGGCAGGTGTCTTTTTTATTGCGCGGGCCCAACGCCGTTTTAGACACAATTATCCGCAACAAAAAGAAGCAGGCGCAGCGTGAATTCACGCTGCGCCTGCTTCTTTTATTCGCGTTCGCGCGGCCGCTATACCGACCATTCCTCCAGCGACAGTCCGGGCTCGGCCTTCATGTCGAGCGGCGTGAACGCGCCGCGCGTCCATTTGAGGTGCGCGGCGGCGCCGATCATGGCCGCGTTGTCGGTGCAAAGCTTCAGCGGCGGGATCAGCAGCGGAATGCCCGCTTCGCCGCAGCGCGCGGTCAGCGCGGCGCGCAAGCCGCCGTTCGCGGCGACGCCGCCGCAAAGCAGCAGCTGCTTCGCGCCGAATTCGCGGGCCGCCCGGAGCGCCTTGGTCGTCAGCACGTCGATCACCGAGGCTTGGAAGCCCCGGGCCAGCGCGGCTTCGCGGATCGTCTCGCCCTTCATGGCGGCGGTGTTGATGCTCGCGAGCACGGCGGATTTCAACCCGCTGAAGCTGAAATCGTAGGAATCCGGCTCCAGCCAGGCGCGGGGCAGCGGAATTTCCTCCTCCGCCCCCTGCGCGAGACGGTCGATATGCGGTCCGCCGGGATACGGGAATTTCAGCGTCCGCGCCACCTTGTCGTACGCTTCGCCGACGGCGTCGTCGCGGGTGCGCCCGACGATGCGGAACTGGCCTTCGCGCTCGAGCAGCACGAGCTCCGTGTGTCCGCCGGAAGCGACAAGCGCGAGGCAAGGATATTCGATCTCATGCACGAGTTCGTTGGCATAGATATGGCCGGCGATATGGTGCGTGCCGATAAGCGGCAGACCCAGCGCCATCGCCAGGCCTTTGGCGGCGACGATGCCGACGAGCAAGGCGCCGACGAGTCCCGGCCCTTGCGTCACCGCGATCGCGGACAGGTCGCGGAACGTCACGCCGGCTTCGGCAATCGCCTCCTCCATGATGAGCGTGATGGACTCCACGTGCTTGCGCGAGGCGATCTCGGGCACGACGCCGCCGAACCGGCGATGCGTTTCGATCTGGCTCGATATGACGTTGGATAATATCGTTTTGCCGCCGCGGACGACGGCCACGGACGTTTCGTCGCAGCTCGTCTCCACGGCGAGGATCAGTTCATTGCGTGCGTTCTTCGTCATACCATTGCTCCAGTTCAGAGGACTCCGGCAAATCCGCCCACATGATCAGGGCATCCTCCATATTGTCCGAATAATAGCCGGGACGAATGCCCGACGGCTCGAAGCCCAGTTTGGCATACAGCCGCTGGGCGATGTCGTTGCTCACGCGCACTTCCAGCGTCATGCGGCGCGCGCCGAACAAGACGGCCGTGCGCTGCAGCTCCGTCATCAGACGCTCGCCGAGCCCCTGGCCGCGATAGGCTTCGCGCACGGCGACGTTCGTGACATGCGCTTCGTCCATGATCGTCCACATCCCGGCATAGCCGATCACGTCGTTTTCGTAATCCATGACCATATAGCGGGCGAAATGATTGTTCGTCAGCTCGTTCACGAACGCTTCCTGCGTCCAAGGCGTCGCGAAGCTCTCCAGCTCGATGGCGACGATCGTCGGCACGTCTTCCAGCGTCATCGCGCGAAAAACGAGGCGGTTCCGGTCAATTGGCGTCATCGTGAACAGCTCCTTCCGCGGCGGTTTCCTTGGCCTGTTTCTCCTGCAGCTTGACTTCCGCTTCCGTCAGCTGCGTGTAATTCGGGGCAAACGCATGCACATCGTCGCGCTCCCCCGCGGCAAGCCGCTTCGCGCCAAGCGCGGCGACGGCCCGTCCTTCCATCCATGCCGGCAGCTTGCGCACCTGCACGTCCGGGCAAAGCGCCTGCAAGCGATCGGCCTCCGCCTCGTGCGAGGCCAGCTCGCCGGCGATCCAGATGGCCGCCGGGCGCGCCGCGTCGTCGGCAGCGGCAATCGCCCCGGCAAGCTCGTCCACCCAGTCGCGCATGAGCCGAATCGCGTCATGCGCAAGCCGCTCCCAGCCGTTGCCGGCAGTCGTTCCGGCCGCGAACGAAGCCGTATAAACCTGGCCCCGCCTGGCGTCCATGACGGGAACGATCCACGCGGGTCCGAGCACGCGAACCGCCGCGGAGGCGGAAGCATGCTCTACCGGCATGGCCGATCCCGTCACGACGGCAGCCGATTGGGATGATATGCCGCCGCCGGAAGCGACTGTGCCTTCAGACGGCGCAACGTCCGCCGAGGATGCATCGCCGCGTCCTTCGCGTTCCGCCAGCCAACGCCCGAAGGCCAGTGCCTCCAGGCTGGATACGCCGACGAGCGGCTTGTCCCAGACCCAAGCGAGCGTTTTGCCGAGCGACACCGCGATGCGCAGGCCCGTATAAGAGCCCGGCCCCCGGCCGATGGCGATGCCGTCCAGTTCCTCCGGCTGCACGCCGCATTCCGCCAGCATCGTTTGCACGGTCGACACCGTGTGCACGGAGTGATTGCGCTCCGCGAGCGACTGCACCTCGCGAAGCACCTCGCCGCCGCGCACGAGCGCGGCCGCCAGCGCGGCGGTCGACGTATCGACCGCCAGCACGAGCAGCCCGTCCGGGCCGCCCTGCGTTCTATGTTCATCCATGACTTACTTAGCTCCCATTCCCTGTAATTGCCCGCACCATGCCGCATATTGCGCACCGGTGCCGGCGATCGCGATCCGCCGGGCTTCTCCGCCCAGATGCGCGATATAGATTTGGAGCCTCTCCGGCGGAAGCAAGGCTTCGATCAAACTCGCCCACTCCACGATCGTCACGCCCTCGCCGAAGAAATAATCGTCGAGGCCGAGCTCTTCCGCCTCCGGCTCCGACAGCCGGTAGACATCCATATGATAGAGGGGCAGCTCCGCGCCCTTGTATTCCTTGATGATCGTGAACGTCGGGCTGTTCACGATGCCCGGCACGCCGATTCCCTTGGCATACGCCTGCGAGAACCGCGTCTTGCCCGCGCCGAGGTCGCCGTCCAGCGCCAGCACCGTGCCCGGCACCGCCCAACCGGCCAGCGTCTCCGCGAGCAGAACCGTGCCGGCCTCGTCCTCGACCGTCCATACGACTTCCATCGTTTCGCTCATGCTATCCTTCCACCTGCCTACCCGCCAAAATGATTGTATCCCCGCTTCGCGAGCGGCTCGCGCCGCGGCGATGCGAAGCTGCCGCGCGCCGGTCCGCGCTCCCCGTAATCGCGGACCAGCTCGACCGCGGCGGGGCCTTGCTCCGCCTCGCCGATGAGGTACATCGGCAAGCCGGCCGCTTCAAGCTCGGCCTTGGCCGCGTCCGCGTCTTCGGCTGCGATGGTCCCGAGCAGCGCGTAATCTTCGCCGCCGTAGAGGATCCAGTCCAGCGGATCCACGCCGGCGCGGTGCGCGTAAGCGGTCAGGCTGCCGCTCTTCGGCAGCCGCGATTCGCGGAGCGCGAGCTTGACGCCCGAAGCCTCGGCGATCTCCCAGGCTTCGCTGGCCAGTCCGTCGCTGACGTCGTTCAGCGACGTGACCGTGCCGCGCGCGGCCAGCAGCGCCGCCGCGCGCACGGAAGGCGCCGGCCGGCGGTGCGCCTGCACCAGCGCCGCCGTGCCGGCCGCCTCGGCCGCGGCCAAAGGCACGGGCCGCGGCGCATCGCTCCCGCCCGCCGCAGCGGTGCGCGCGGCGAGCAAAAAATGCAGACCGGCCGCGGCCATCCCCGCGGCGCCGGTCACGAACACGGCATCGCCGGGCCGCGCGCCCGCCCGGCGGATCGCCTTCCCGGCCGCCACGGTGCCCGTAACCGTCACGGCCACGACCAAGTGCAGCGGCGACGACGTCGTGTCGCCGCCGACCACCGCGACGCCGTAATGCCCGGCGCACGCATACAGCCCGTCATAGAGCCGGCGCACGCGCTCCGGCCCCCACGCCTTCGGCACGCTGACCGAGACCAGCGCGTGCCGGGGCGTGCCGCCCATGGCCGCGATGTCGCTGACGTTCGCGGCCAGCGCCTTCCAGCCGACGTCTTCTTCCGCCAGCGTCGCGTCGTTGAAGTGGACCGTCTCCACCATCGTATCGACCGCCAGCAGCCATTCCGCCGGACCTTGC
This sequence comes from Paenibacillus sp. J22P277, assembly GCF_059383675.1. Classification (NCBI taxonomy): domain Bacteria; kingdom Bacillati; phylum Bacillota; class Bacilli; order Caryophanales; family Paenibacillaceae; genus Paenibacillus; species Paenibacillus sp. J22P277. The sequence goes on along the minus strand of NZ_JBXENS010000007.1, from coordinate 556,517 downwards.
TCGTCCGGCGGCATCGCCACGACCGCGGCATCGTCCCCGATGCCGGTTATGACTCCCTGCGACGCGAGCAGCGCAGCGCTTTGCCGGTGCTCCGTCCAATGACGGATGCGTGCGAATTCGTCCACTTCCCGACCTCCAATGGCACCGCTCACGATTCCGTCTAATTGACCTTATTATATCGGTCAGCCCGCGGAGCCGCAACAAAAGCGGGCAAGGCCGCGCATCTTCCGCGCGGCCTTGCCCGTATTTTCGCGAATTTCGGCTTCCGGCCGAGCGGCCGTCAGTGAATATCGCGCTTCTTGAACCGTCCGCCCTTGACGTCGTGAATGTTCCCGACCGCGAGGAACGCCGAAGGGTCCAGCTCCTGGACGATCGACTTCATCTTCGCCTCTTCCAAGCGCGTGATGACGCAGAAGATGACTCGCTTCACCCCTCCGGAGTAGGCGCCCTCTCCTTGCAAGTAGGTCACGCCCCTGCCAAGTCGACTGATGATCGCATCGCCGATTTCCTTCGCCTCTTCGCTGATGATCCAGACGGATTTCGACTGGTCGAATCCCTCCAGCGTGACGTCGATCATTTTGAAGGCGATGTAGTAGGCAATCAACGAATACATCGCGCTGTCCCACGTGAAGACGAAGCCCGCGCTGCCGAGGATGAAGAGATTGAAGAACATCACGATCTCGCCGACGGAGAACGCCGTTTTCTTCGTGAACAAGATCGCGACGATCTCCGTGCCGTCGAGCGAGCCGCCGAACCGGATAACGAGACCGACTCCGATCCCGAGGATAACGCCGCCGATAACCGGCGCCAGGAACGGGCTGTAGGTCAATGCCTTCACGGGATGGAGCAGCGTCGTCCCGATGGACATCACCGTGACGCCGTAGAGCGTCGAAAGCGCGAACGTCTTGCCGATTTGCTTATAACCGATAATGACAAAAGGGGCATTGAGCAAGAATAGGAAGATGCCGAGGTTCACGTCTGTAATATGGGACAAAATGATGGAAATGCCCACGATGCCGCCGTCGATAATGTTGTTCGGCACGAGAAATATTTCCAGAGCTACCGATACGAGCGCCGCACCAATCGTAATAAATACGATCCGCCGCAGCAATTCAAGCTTTGTAATCTTATAATGCTGTTTCGCCATATCTTCTCCCCCTAACGCATGGATGGCTAAAATTCCATCTTCTGCATCCATTATACCTTGTTTTCGACCAAATTCAAAATGAAAAGCCGATTTATCTTGACCTATGTATCGTTTAAATCCATCTATCTTCGAATCTCGCCTATTTGATGTTACATTTCACCATGATAAAGCAAGTAATCCGCCGGGGATTATGCAGATCTTTGCATGCGGACATACGAAAAAAGCCCGAGCCGCCGAAGGCCCAAGCTTTAAAAATGCCGAATTATTGCGCGCCGATCAGAACTTCGGCAGGACGTAATGCACGAAAACGTACAGCACGCCGAAAAAAATGATCAGGTATGCCGCATACTTGATGAAGGTGGACGCGACCAGGCTGGAATCCGATTTGCGCTCGATATGACGCTCTTCGACATCGATATCGCGATGTGTCATTCGTAACCACTCCCTTCTGCTCGGTTCGCGGCAAGAACCGCCGTCAGGAAGGTTTTACCCGTCCATGCGCGACGTTAATCAGGCGAACGGCGCGCATGATGCACGGAAGAGGTCGCCTGATTAACGCAGTGGCCCGGGAACGCCGGCGAACCCCGAGCGCGGCAATCGCGCCGGGGTCGCATCCTATTTCGCAACGCTTGGCTTCGGTTCGTAATTCGCTTGCAGCCTTGCGGCTACTCGCCGTCCTGCTCCGTCAGCCGATCGCAGGAAACGGTCTGCGTATTGAGCGGATCGGAGCCGACCTGCACCGTCGCCATGCCGTTCGCCTCGTCCACGTTCTCGATCCAGACGGACTTGTCGCCCAAATGAACGGCGAAGGTATCCTTCGAATTGTATATTTCCATTGCGCGTCTCGTATCCATGCTATTCCCTCGCTTCGATCTCCATCGTGTCCGTGGTGGATTCGTCAATCAAACCGTTGTGCTGCGTCACTTGGCCTCCGCCCAACCCTTCATTCACCATCCGGTCGATGTCCATGAAAAAGTCTTCGCGGCCTTCGTGTTTCTTGTCGTTGCTCGACCCCGTCGGGGAATTTCCGGCTTCGGTCATTCCGCTTCGCCTCCTTCTGTCTAAATGATGGTTGTGCTAACGAAAATATGCCCGAACCGGCTTAGGTTCATGCATTCGGGGGAACACTGAGGCTAGAGGAATCTTCATGCAATCGCAAGCAATGCCAAATCGAAAAGGAGGAATGCTTTCATGCATACCGTATGGAAAGGAGCCATCAGCTTCGGCCTCGTGCACGTTCCCGTCAAAATGTTTTCCGCTACCGAGGACAAGGACATATCGATGAAGCTGATCCACCGGGTTTGCGGCAGCAACGTCTCCTACATTCGCAAATGCCCGACCTGCGAGGTCGAGGTGGAGTGGGACGACATCGTCAAAGGCTACGAATACGAGAAAGGCCGGTACGTCCTGTTCGAGAAGGACGAGCTGGAGCAGCTGTCCGGCGAGGCCACGAAGACGATCAACATTTTGGATTTCGTCGCCTTGGAAGAGATCGATCCGATTTATTTTCAGAAAACCTATTACCTCTCGCCGGATCAGGCGGGCGGCAACGCGTACAATTTGCTGCTCGAAGCGATGCGGCAGTCCGGCCGGATCGGCATCGCCAAAGTATCGATCCGCTCCAAAAGCTCGCTGGCGGCCATCCGCATCATCGACGACTGTTTGGCGATGGAGACGATCTTCTACCCGGACGAGATTCGCTCCGTGAGCCAAGTGCCGGGGTTGCCTGACTCCGTTAACGTCAACGAGAAGGAATTGATGATGGCGCGCATGCTGATCGAACAGTTGTCCACGCCGTTCGAGCCGGCCAAATACAAGGACGACTACCGCGACCGGCTCATGGATCTCATCCAGCACAAAATCGCCGGCGAAGACGTATCCGTCGCGCCGGAAGCGCAGAAGACGAACGTGCTCGACCTGATGGCCGCGCTGCAGGCGAGCCTCGAGGCCGTGAAGCTTCCGCCGAATGCGCCCGGCGGGTTGGACACGAACGCGGCAGGCGGCGATGCGGCCCAGCCGGCGGCCGATGCGGCCGGAGGCAGCGAGGTCGTCGCGAAAGTGAAGACGTCCCGCCCCCGCAAATCCAAGAAGGAAGACACGGTGTCGTAGATGGAGCAGCCATGGCCGCAGCATCTGCCCGATAATCCGTCCCCGCATCCCGCAGCGGACGGCGACCCGCTCGTCATCCCGCTTCCCTCCGAGCCGATGGCGCCGCTGTCGTCCGGCGAGCTGCCTGCCGGCAGCGAATGGGGATACCAGCTGAAGTGGGACGGCGTGCGCATGCTGGCCCGGTTGAACGGGCACGGACATGCGGAGCTGTTCTCGCGAAAGCTGTACTTGAAGAATGCCGTCTATCCGGAAATCGTCGCCTTGCTGGAAGCAAAGGCCGCCGAGCTCGGTCCTTGCCTGCTGGACGGCGAGGTCGTCTGGTGGGACGGCATACGGCCGAACTTCCAGCAGGTGCTGAAGCGGGAGCGGTCGCGCGTGCCCTCGCGGCATGCGCTGCCCGAGATAGGCGCGCGCTCGACAATTCCCGGCGTGCCGGGCGCAGGCGGCGGGACTTCCGGCAGCGGGGCTGCACTTAGCGTGACTCCCGCTGGCGGGGCTTCCGGCAGCGAGGCTTCCGGCGGAGGCGAAGCCTTGAACGCCGAAGGCAATCAGGTTCGCGGTACCAACGTCAAATCGTTCGGCGGTCTCGTGTACGTGCTGTTCGACCTGTTGGCCGACGGATCCGGCGACCTGAGCCAGCTCCCTTACGAGGAGCGGCACCGGCGGCTGGCAGCCCTCATCGGAACCGGCGATCCGCGTCTGTTCGCGACGGATCTGTTCCAAGACGGCGAAGCGCTCTGGTCCTGGGTGGAAGCGAACCGGTGGGAAGGCGTGGTCAGCAAACGGCTGTCCAGTCCGTACCGCGAAGGCAAGAAGCACCGCGATTGGCTGAAGAAGAAGATCGAGTTGGTCCTCGATGTCGACATCGTCGGCCTCAAGTGGAGGAACGGCATGGTGGCAAGCCTCGTGATGGAGCTCGAGGGCGACTATTTGGGCAGCGTATCGCTCGGCTTGAACGACGCGCTGCGCAGGGTCTTGGCTTCTACCTTCCGCCCGCAGCATTCCCATCTGGCCGTCGTCGCCTGTCCGTTCCCCGCCATGCCCGAGGATCTGAAGAACGAGGACGTACAATGGTTGTCCTTGCCGTTTCGCTGCCGGGTGACCGGTCTCGAGCTGACCTCCGCGGGCCAGCTTCGCCATCCCAAGCTGGTGACGTTCCTGCCGAAGGAGCCGCTGTCATGAGCCGCGCGGTCAAGGGCACGATTCTCGTGGCCGGGCAGGAGCTGACCATCAGCAATCCGGATAAGCTGCTCTGGCCGGAGATGGGCATTACGAAAGCCGTGTTTCTCCAGCGTCTGGCCGGACTCGCTCCTTGGCTGCTGAAGCACTGCCAGGACCGCCTGCTGACGACGATCCGCTTTCCCGACGGCGTAAACGGCAAATCCTTTTACCAGAAAAACCGTCCGACCCCCGCGCCGGACTTCGTGGAGACGGAGCCGCGCGATGGCATCGACTACGTCAAGCTTACCTCATTGCCGGTGCTGTTATGGCTCGGCAATTTGGCCTGTCTGGAATATCACGCTTCCTTCGACCGCGTCAGCGATCCCGCCCATCCGACGGAATGGGTGCTCGATCTCGATCCTTCGCTCGAGGAGGAGCCTCGCATCATGGAGGCGGCGCTGCTGGCCGGCGACCTGCTGCGGTCGCTCGGCATCGCCTCCACGCCGAAAACCTCCGGCGCGACGGGCGTCCAGATCATCGTGCCGGTGATCCGGGACTTGACCTTCGACGAGCTGCGGCGCATCGGCGAATTCGTCGGGATCTACCTGTCGGACAAGCATCCCAAGCTGTTCACGGTGGAACGGCTCAAGAAGCATCGCGGCGACTTGATCTACGTCGATTATTTGCAGCATTATCAAGGCAAAACGATCATCGCGCCTTATTCCCCGCGCGCTCGCGCCGCCGCCAGCGTCTCGACGCCGCTGCATTGGGACGAGGTGCGCCGGGACGCGGCGATCGCGGACTATCATCTGCTGAACATCGAGAAGCGGCTGCAGCGCGAGGGCGATCTGCTCGACCGCATACCTGCCCAGTCGCTGCGGCCGATTCTATCGTTCATCGGGAAAAGGTAGCGGCAATCGCCATACTGACGCGAAAAGGCCGCCATCCTTAGTGGATGGCGGCCTTATTCGCGACCTTTCACCGTGCTGCATAAGCACGGATTTTGCCGCGTTCACGCCGTTTGCGCCCCAGCTGCGCCGGGCTGCTCTATTTCAAGATCTCTTCCACCCGCGCGAGCACGTCTTCGCTCAGCTCGATGCCGGACGCGTTGACGTTCTCGACGACTTGCTCCGGACGGCTGGCGCCGACGAGCGCGCTCGCGACGTTCGGCTGGCGGAGAATCCATGCCAGGGCCAGCTGGCCCGTTGAAATCTCCAGCTCCGAGGCAATGCCGGACAATGCCCGCACTTTGGCCAGCTTCTCTTCCGTGATGCCTTTGCGCATCCACTCCAGCTTGTTCGCGCGGCTGTCCGCAGGGATATCCGCCACGGACGCGTATTTGCCCGTCAGCAAGCCTTGCGCGAGCGGGGAGAAGACGACTTGTCCGATGCCGTTTTTCTCGCCGTACGGGATGACTTCTTTCTCGATGTAGCGTTCGAACATATTGTAGATCGGCTGGCTGACCACGATGCGGTCCAGCAGGTACCGGTCGGCCGTCGCCAAAGCATCCGCCATTTGGGAAGCCGTCCATTCGCTCACCCCGGCGTACAGTACCTTGCCGGAGCGAATCAAGTCGTCGATCGCGCGAAGCGTCTCCGCAAGCGGCGTCGCCGGATCATAGCGGTGGCAGTAAAAAATGTCCACGTAGTCCGCGCCGAGCCGTTTCAGGCTCGCGTTGGCCTGCTCGATCACGTGCTTGCGGGACAAGCCGCGGTCATTCGGTCCTTCGCCCATCGGCCAGAACGCTTTCGTCGCCAGGACGTACGATTCCCGTTTATAGGCTTTCAGCGTCTCGCCAAGCAGCACTTCGGCCGCGCCTTGCTCGTACACGTTTGCCGTATCGAAGAAATTGATGCCCAGGTCATATGCCTTCTCGATCGCCTGCACCGCGTTCTGCTTCTCCACGTAACCGCCGTAGGTCAGCCAGCTGCCGAGACTGATCTCGCTCACTTTCACGCCGCTTCCGCCAAGTCTTCTGTATTGCACCGCAATCCCTCCAAGCTCGATTTGATGATCGTTGAAGCAGGGCTTTCAAACCCACCATCTATTTTAAAGCTGTTAATTTCAAATAGATAGTAGTGAAATAAATCTCATTATATTATACCGATTATATCTGCTATACTTAAAGTAAGTATCATTTTGGGAGGGTTGAACACCATGACCTTGAACAATTACGTTCCGAAAGAACCTGCCGTGATCGAGTGCAACATCGAGAAAACGCTGGATGTCATCGGCGGAAAATGGGCGTTCCTCGTGCTCCGCGAGCTGTTTTGCGAGAAACGCCGCTTCGGCGAGCTTCAGCGCCAGATCCCGGACGTGAGTCCGCGGGCGCTGACGAGCACGCTGCGCCACTTGGAGAACCAAGGCGTGCTGGAACGCCACGTCTTCCCGACCGTTCCCGTTACGGTGGAATACTCCCTTACGCCGAAAGGCGTGGACCTGCACTGCATTTTGCACGAGATGAAGCTATGGGCCGCCAAATGGACCTGAACCTAAAGAAGAGCAGGCAGGACGACGATCGTCCTTGCCTGCTCTTTTTCTTCGTGCCTTGACGGCGGCGCGCCGCCGTTAGATGCCGATGATCCGCTTGATCTGCAGCTTGCGCTCGCAGGAGAGATCGACGAACTCTTCGCCGACTTTGACGAGCGGCGCTTCGCCGTCATGCGGGTTGATGTAGACGATCTCGCCGACCCGCTCGTCGGTCAAGAGGCATCGCTGCCCGACGAGCTTCGTCGTGATATTCTCGAGAAAGACCGACACGATCGTCGGATCCAGCTGCCCGAAATACCCTTCTCGCAGCTGACGGACGACCTCGTAGAACGGCAGTGCTTTATGATAAGGGCGATCGGATGACATGGCATGGAAAATATCCGCCACCGCCACGATTTTGCTGAACAGGTCGATCTTGTCCGAGGTCAGTCCGAGCGGATAGCCGCCCCCGTCCTCGCGTTCGTGATGCTGCAGCGCCACCAGGGCAGCGCGGTAGCTGACGCCCTCGGTCTTCTTCAAAATCTCGTAGCCGTAGATCGCATGCTTCTTGACGAGCTCGAACTCGTCTTCCGTCAGCTTGCCGGGCTTATTGATGATGGCCTCCGGGATCTTCACCTTGCCGACGTCGTGCAGGGTCGCCGCGGTCGTAAGCGCTGTCAATTCCTCTTCGCCGAAATGAAGCCATTTGCCGATCAGCGTGGAGAGGACGCCGACGCCGATGTTATGCTCGTACGTATAGTCGCCTTGTGCTTTTACCGCTTCGAACAGCTCGAATATATTCGGATGGTTCGCCACGTTTCGGACGGCCGGCACGACTTCCGATTGCAGCTCGTTCAGCGGGACCTGTCCCGTTTCCTGAATCGCCGCGTACAACGCTTTGGCGCGTTCCACGATGCTGCCCACCGCTTCGCGGGGCGACATGGCCGGTGCCGGTTCGGGACGAACGATTTCGAAGAACATGGAAAGATTGTCGATGCCGTGCTTTTCCAGTAAAATCAGATGCTCTTCGCGGAGGAGGGTACCGGCCGGAAGAACGGTAACGCCGAAGGCATTCACCATATCATGTTTCGCGATTTTTCCCAAGTATTGTCGCATCGTGCCTCCACCGAATTCAGACTTGTCGATTATTCCCAAGGTAAATCTTAGCTGTTAGTAATACAATACCACGACACTGCGTCTATTGTCCTATGGAATTGATTTACAGATTCCGGGAATAGGTTTAAAGCCCTCCTGTCGGCGGATTCCACCAGCGCAAAAAGCCCCTTTCATCAAGGGGCTCTTCATATTTGCGACCTATATCCGGCCTATAGTTCGCCCGTCATCAGCGCCGACGTCCAGCGCTCGATCTTGTACGGAAGCGGAGCGCTTTTGCGCTTAATCGGCTTGCTCCGCGCGGGTCCGCCGGCGATCTCGGGACGGCCGCGCTTGCGAAGCGCGTTCTTGGAACGGTGCAGCACCATTTTGACGGCGGGCACGGTGCAGTGCAGCACGTCGGCGATGTCTTGGTAGGAGTAGTCGAATACCTCCGCCATCAGCAGCATTTCCGTCTCGCGTTCGGACAAATGTTCCGTCAACCACTCCAATATCCCCCGCACGGAAACATAGTCGGGATCGTGATGCGGCTGCAGCAGCGCTTCGTCGATCGGCACGGTCACGCCGCGGCGCTTGCGGTGCGCGTCGATCTGCAAATTTCGGGCGATTTTATAGAGCAATGAACGCGGGTGGCGCAGTTTGCCCGTATCCCGATACTGTTTGAATGCCCGAAGAAGCGCCTCCTGCAGCAAATCCTCCGCCTCCCACTTCGAAGACGTCAAATACGCGCAATACGCCCGCACATGCTTGAGATACGGCTTCACGGATTCCTCGAACTCAGTCCACGGTTTCATGCTTTCGCCCCCTTGCCGATTGTCAGGTTCGGTGTGATCGACTCTAGTCTAGCAGGCCATTATGAACCTCGTGTGAAAAAGCGCGGGTCCGGCCGTTTTCGGCTACGGCGCTGCAAGCGGGGCGCAATTGATCGACGCGGAAGGCGCCGGGAAGACGGCAACGCAAAACAAACCCCGCTCCGTCCCAAGGGACAAAGCGGGGTTTGGACCGTGAACTATTCTTCGATCAGCTCGCCGATCAGCTCGTTCGCGTTGGAGCCGGGCAGAACCAGCCATTTGCCGTCCTTCTTCTCCATCTCGTAAACCGCGACGGAGCGGAACGCGACATTGTCCTCTTCCGTGCCGTCTTTCGAATTGATATCGTAACGGAACTCCGCCAGCACGGTCGCGCTGTCTCCGTCCAGCTCGACGACGGCCGTGCGGACAAGCGCCGCTTTGAGCGTCATATCCTCGCTGTCGACCCAATCCTTCGTATCGCTGACATCGTCGTCGTACCCGTCGGCATCCGGCAAGAGCGTCGCTTTGTACGCCTCGATATCATGTGCGTTCAGGGCTGATGCCTGCGCGCTCACGAGTGCGTTCAAGGCCGTCTTGTCCGCATCGGGAGCCTGGATTTCCTGCGCCCACACGCTGTCCTCGTCAAGCACGGCATCGCTGTCTACCTCTTGAAGATAGATGGCCCATTTACCGTTGGCTTCTCTGTGCAGGGTGTAATAGATCTCGTATTCCTTATCCGGGAAGAAGCCGGTGCCGCTCACGCGGGTCGTATCCTCGACCGTATACACGACTGCTTCCGACGACGAGTAAGAATCCAAGGTCATCTCCACGTAGTCGGTTTTGCTGTGGAATTTGGCAAATTGATCGTGAACGGCAGAGCTCACGGAATCTTTTATCGGGGATTCGGAATGGAACAGCGCCATGTACGCGTCGGCGTCCTGCTTGTCCTCGGCGGCCGCCAGGCTGTTCAGCACGGCGAACACTTCCGCTTGCTGCGCGGGCGTAGCGCCCTTGTCGTCGATCGAGACGATCTTCTTGACGCCGTCCCACGCGACGTTCTTATCGGACAGCGTCGCGATGAAACGAACGCCGACCATCGTGCGGCCGCTCAACAGCTTCATCTCGCCGTTGACCGGAACCTTCGTTCCGTCCACGATCGCGGTCGTGCCCGTCGGCGTCATCTGGATGCTGCGGCTATCCGATTTGGCCTTGATCGTCTTGGTCGCGGCGTCGTAATCGATCGCGTAACCGAGCTTCGCGAAGAGCGTGCGGAATTCGACGTACGTCTTGCCGTTCAGCAATACGGGCGGCGCCGGAAAAATGACCCATTCCCCGTTCAGCTTCACTTTAATGTCCGTGGCCGCGTTCGTGCTCGCCGCGGAAGCCGTGCCCGCGAACGCCGCCAACACGACCATCAGCGTTAATGCCAATCCTATCCAACGTTTCATGTTAAACCTCTCTCTCGTCTCATAAAAAATAATAGTTTGCCATCTTTCTCATGGTATCCGATCGACCGCGCATTCACAATGATCCGATAGATTCAGGTCGCTACCTGCGGGCGCGCGCCCATTGTCGAAACAACCGGACGCACAGCGTCACCCAGCAAGCGCTGACCCAATAACCCGCGAGAATGTCGGACGGATAGTGCACGCCCAGATAAACGCGGCTCAGGCCGATGCTTACGATCATGATCGCGCTGAACGCCAGCAGCGCCGCGCGCCATCCCCGGTTCGGCAGATGCCGCCACAGTAAGTACGTGACCAGGAAGTAGAAGGAGAACGCCGCCATGGAATGGCCGCTCGGGAAGCCGTAGCCCTGCTCCTGGGCGATCCGGTGGATGTCCGGACGGGCGCGCTTGTAGATCGCCTTGAGCGCATCGTTGAGGAGCGTCGAGCCCAGCATGCCGCCGAGAAGCAGCACGAGCTCCTTGCGGTGCCGGAGCACGATGAACAAGATCAGCGCGATGACGAGCAGCGCGGGAATGACGACGGACGACGAACCGATCTTGCCCAGCGCTTTGGCGATCGCGGTCAGCGTATCGTTCTCCCGGCCCTGCACGGCATGGATGACGGACGTATCGAACCGCTCCAGCTTATTCCGCGATACCAGCATCGATAAAGCCTGAAACCCGGCTACCGCGAGGATTAACAAGATGATCCACATGAAACGGATACCTCCGATGATAGAATGATCTGTATAGTATAGCGGCTTGAGGCGGGGTTCGGCTACGATTAATTTCCCGCTAACCGGGGCGAAATGCAAAATGCCGGAAAGTCCCGTGGACTTCCCGGCATTCCGAAGACGGGCAAAGGCCGCTAAGCCCCTGCCCGGCCAGTCTGCGCTTCAAGCCAATCGGATCGGCTTAAAGGCTGCCGTTCTTCTGCAATAACAGATAGAGACGGTAAATCATTTGCGCGGTTTCCGCTCTCGTCGCCTGGCCCGTCGGGTTCAGCGCAGAGCCGCTGCCTTGGACAACGCCCGCTTTCACCATTTCCGCCGCGGCATCGACCGCGTACGGAGCCAGCTTCGCCGTATCCTTGAAGCCGTTCAGATCCGCCGGCGCGCCGGTCAGATCCAGCTTGCCGGTGACGTCCATTGCCCGGCTCATGAGCACCATCATGTCCTGACGCGAGATGAAGTCGCGCGGATTGAACTTGTTGTCGCCCGTGCCGTTCGCGATGCCGAGCGCTTTAACGATCCCAAGCGCCTTATAGTAGTAGTCGTTCGCGCTCACGTCGCTAAAGTTGGACTTCGCGTCCGCCTTCAGGTCCAGCATGCGGACGAGCATCTCCATGAAGTCGGCGCGCGTAATCCGCTTGCTCGGCTCGAAGGTCGTGGATGACGTGCCGTTGATGATGCCTTTGGAAGCCAAGACCGAGATGGCATCCTTCGCCCAATCGTAGCGCGTGTCGACGTCCTTGAACGGGTTTGCCGGTATTGTCGGCGTGCTTGGATCCGTCGGCGTGACCGGATCGGTCGGTTTCTCCGGATCTACCGGAATGAATATACCGGATCCTGAGTCGGACGCACCTGCCGTGAAGCCCCAGATGTCGGAACGGGTATACCCGCTGTTCGCGTCCTCGGCTACCGCATACCATTGATAATAGTTGCCGCTTGTAAGGTCGTTCCAATTCACGGCTACCCTGCTGCCGCTCGCGACATTTTCCTGTTTGCCGATCGATTGGCTCGTATAGACTTTAACGCCGAAGTAATCCGTCGCAACCTGCTTGTGCATAGGCTGCAGATCAACATCCAGATCGAACTCGTCCTTGCCTGGGTACGTGGTCGGATCATAGTAGTTGTAATCGTCCAGGTACGGCGAGTACGTCTTCACGTGAATCTGGTTGTTCTTCGTATCGAACTGGAGCAGACGGATATAGCCAAGTCCGCCCTTTTCAGCTCCCTGGTAGTCGGCCAGCAATTGATAGACCTTGCGATCCGATACGCCGTCTCCGTTGTCGTCGATCTCGTCTTCCAGTTTCTCGGCATCGTGGTAGTGTCCGCAAAGCACCGCGATGACGTTCTTGTTCGGCACGACGACGCGCTCGTGGATCTTCTCCGAGATCGGCGCGCGATTGTCGGATACGAGCAGATACTCATGGAAATCGAGAATCGCTTTGCGGTCCGGATAGGCTTTCACCACGTCGTCCATCCATTGAATGTCTTGGTCGCGGATATCCCAGCCCATGTAGATAATGATGAAATCATTGCCGCCGCCCGAGACCAAATCGTAGTGACCGCGGTTGTTCTCGTAGGAACCGCCGTAGGTCGGCTGCTTCTTGAAGCGGTCCTCGCCGAAGTATTGATAGAATTTCGTGTAGTCGGCGAATTGGTGGGATACGTCATGATTGCCCGCAAGCACGCCGTAAGGCACGTTCGCGTCCTCGAGGACCTTCATGTCCTTGTCGGCTTCTTCCCACTGGTATTCCTTGTCCGCCTCATCGACGATATCGCCTGTATGAATGACGTACTTGATGTTCATGTCGTCCTTGTGGTCGACGATCCACTGCACGTTACCCTCGTAAATCTCCGGATAACTCTCGGAGTAATACTGGGTGTCGGACATCCAGACGAAGCTGAAATCGTAATCGTCCTGCTTGACCGGCAGTTCGTCCTGCACCATCACATGAATCGTGCCGTCGATGGCGTAATCGCCCGCTTTCACTTCCGAAGAGAGCGTGAATTCTTCGTTGCCCGCGACCTTGCTGTCGAGCATCTTCCACGACTTATCGGCGGCGCTCCACGCGTACAGGCTGACCTTGCGGCCTTCGAGCGACTTGCCCTTCCAACCGATTTCGACGCTGTCCGTCGCCTGGACCGACTTATCCAGATTCACCTCGAACCGGTGGTACGGGAATTTCTCGTCGGAGTTATTCACCAGGAATTGCCCGTCATCCTTGCCGATGAGGCCGTAATCTTCATCCGTGAACGCCGTTTCGCCCTCAGGCTTCAGCGTCTTCGGCGGCTCTACGTCCGACGCGTTCTCGAAGGCCGAGAAGCCCGTACGGTGATCGGCGTCATACAGATAGCCTTTCAAGAAATCGACGTTCATGGCGTCTTTCGTCGGATCGTCCACCTGCACGGACAAACTCGGAGTTGTGCCGGCACCGGTCTGTTCGTTCGTCGGCGAGATCAGCACGGGCTTGAGCGGGTTCTCGTCCGGAACGTCGAACGTGACCGTCTTCTCCGTTACGTTGCCGACCGTATCCTCGGCCTTGATTACCAGCGTATGCGCGCCGGAGCTGAGCTTAGAGGAAGACGTCGCGAACGGCAGCGTGATTTCTTTGCCATCCAGCGCAGCGGAAGATGTCTTCACGCCGGCAACGGCATCCGAGATTTCCGCGTCCACCGTGAATTCGCCGCGGTAGGTCTTATCATTCTCCATGTTCGGCACCACGACCGGGGCCGTGTTATCGATCTTGATGTTGGCTTGCACTTGCTCGTGCGCGGCGTTCTCGACGGTTACGGTATGCGCGCCGTCCGCTAATTTGGTCGTATCCAGGTCGTAAGCCTGCGATTTCAGATCGCTTGCCGCGATCGGAAGTTTGAAATCAATGACCGGGTTTTTGCCTGCGCTGTCGCCCATTGCCAGCACCGTCGCAGGATTCGCGTATTTCGGATCGTAGATGACGGTGCCGTCGGCCAGTACGAGACGAACGTTTTTGACCGAGAAATCATCCTTGTTCTCTTCGGGACGGTCGTCGAACGGCGAAGACTTCGTGCCCGCCCGGATCGAGATCTCGTTACTGCCTTCCTTCAAACGCTTCGCATCGATAGGCACGGAAAGCGTTTGGTAGGAATTGATCGGATCCATGAAGGTGTATAGAATCTCTTTACCTATCGTTACGCCGTTCTTGAAATAATAATTGACCGAATTCGCATCGAAAGCGAAGGAAGGATCCTTCTCCAACGCATGGTACGTGCCGGTCGTCTGCGGCGTTCCGTCGACGCTCAGCGCCAGCGTATCCGGTCCGGCTTGCTCCGCCGTTCCTTTAATGATCTTCGTGCCGCCGAAAATATCGCCGTCCTTCACGTTCAGGCGAAGCGGGGAACGGTCCGGGCCTCCGGTAATCGCGACGGTGGTCGAATCCGTCTTCACGACATGCGTGCCGTCGGACACTTGGAAATAGTATTGAATCGCCGTTTTCCCGATCAATTCCGGCGAATACAGCTTGAAATGGTACAGCGCGTCGGTATCGAGATACAGGTAGCGGCTCGCATAGTTAGCGTCCTTGTTCGTCTTATAGAACAGCTGGACGGTCTTAACGCTTAGTTCATCCTGCGCGTCCACCTCGATCGCCAAGTCCTTGGACTGGTCGATGCTCGTCACGTCCGTCAAATCGTTCACTCTAGGCGCGGCTTGGTCGTCCGCTGTCGTTACCGGTACCGCGGGAACTTGAGCGTTCGCCACGCTGCCCGGCGTCGGGGTTTCCGTGCCGGCGCTCAGCTTGATCATCGTCGTGCTGCCGTTGGTCGGGTAGCCGAAAACGATATCTTTCTTTTCGTCCTTTGTCTCGTTCTCTACCGTTCCATCATAGCTGGCGACGGAGATGTCGACATGCGTATTCGTGCCGATGACAAGTCCCCGCTTGCTGCCGTTCGCCATTCCGTCCGCATACATTTTGAACACATTTTCGTTTTCGGTCAAATTAGTGCCATAATATTTGTTGAAATCAGCAACCGTCATCGTTTTGTTTCCATTATTGATAATCCAAAATACAATCGTCTTTTGGGCACCGATGACCATGTCTTCGCGGTCGGTCGGCCAGACGATATCAGCATCCGGACCTGAATCCGGATAGCGATAAAACAATTTATAATCTTTCAGATTGATAGCCTTATCGGAATTGTTGTAGAGCTCAACAAATTCATAAGCGTCTGCGCCGTTGGCATTGGCGGTATTCGGGGCAACCTCGGTTACCAGAAGCGGCGGCACCTTTTGCGGATCGTAATCCGGCACGTTCACGTCGACGGTATAGGTGTCCGTTTTGACCGTGTTTTTGGCGTCCTTCACTTCGATGTAATAATCGAATTTCGCTTCCTTCAACTCGCCGCGCGGGATGTCCGCCAAGTACGTATGACCGGAAGTCACCGTCATCGGCATCGACGAAAACGCCGTCTGCGATTGCGTCTTATAGTAAACCTTCGCATTCACGGGATCGAAAATGCCGTTGTCGCTTTCTTTGTTCGTAATGTCCGCGGTGATTTGCAGATTGACGTTCGTCTCCGCGTGCGTGACCGGCGTATGGGTAATGACCGGTGCTTCGTTCGTGCCTTCCTCCGGGAGGGAGACCGGCTGTTTCGGCACTTGGGTCGGGCTGACCGTGCCCGGCGATGCAGCGACGGTGCCTGCCGAACCGAGCAGCATGGCCGTCGTGCCGTCGTCCGGGTAGTTGTACAAGATCGGTTTGTCTTCGACGCCACTCACTTGGCCTTCATAGTGGGCTGATACGATATCCTGGTTCGCGGAGTTACGGAACACGATGCTTCTGGCACCGCTGTTGATCATGCCCTCGCTTGTGACTTTGATTAGGTTCTGTCCCAAAATCAGGCTCGTACCGAAATGATTATTAAAATCATCTGCTGTGAGTTTTTCAGAACCGGTGTTGCTGACCCACAGCACGGCTGATTTCTGGGAAGGGATGACGACGTCGCCCGTCTCCCATATGTGATCTTCAAAAGGAGTCTTGTTCGTATATTGATAAACCAACTGATAATCGTTCAAATTAATCGTACGATTGGAGTTGTTGTACACCTCGATAAATTCATAGGCGTCATAAGACTTACTATCAACCGTCACATTCGACGAATTCGGATTCAACTCAGTTACAAGCAGCGCCGGCACGTAGTTATAGTTCATGCTCGCGCGGACATTCACGGTATACACTTCCGTGTCTTTCGACCCTGTGCCGTCCGTCGCTTCAATATAGTACTGCAGCTTGCTCTGGGTCAGTTTTTCTTTCGGAATGGCCGCTTCGAATGCGATCTGATCTGCCGTCGAATGATCCGGGTTCTTCGTCATCGGCAGCACCGAATACTCGGTCTCGGAATTCAGCTTATAGTGGACTGTTGCGCCTACGCTAGCAGGATCAGCACCGTTCGGAGCGATCTTGGCGACCAATTCCATATTGCTGTCGTCGATGGCCTCCGTTACGGGCGTGTGCGTGATGCCGATAGGGGATTGCGGCTCTTCCGGCCCTTGGCCGCCATCGCCGTCCGAGGTTTGCGCCGGCATGAAAATATCTTCCACGGTTCCTGGTGTAGCGTCATGTAAACCTGCGCTGAATGATCCGTCAGTGACCAACGTCATTCGACTAGAACCATCCGTAGGATAGGCATAAAAAAGACCTTTATTCGGCAGGGTCATTTTATCATCTTCATAGGAGGCCGAGGCAATTATATTTCCGTTGCGATCCTTGACGAAAACATCACGTAACGAACCGTTGGCCATTCCACCGCCGCCAGCTATACGAAACAGGTTTTTTCCCTCTTCGAGCGACGTGCCACCATAATTGCCGTTAAAATCGCTGATCGTCAGTTTGGTATTCTCATTGTTCATGACCCATAAAACGATCGATTCCTTAGAAGGAATCACAGGATGTGCATTGGGATTGAGCAGGGACCATGTTGCATCCACATCCTTACCCTTGCTGTCGACGTAATGATAATTGATGCTGTAATTATCAAAAGAAACCGGTGCATTGGAATTGTTATAGACTTCGATAAATTCATAGGCATCCGTTGCAGTCGGAGCGCCAATTACGTTCGCCGTGTCCGGCACAAGCTCCGTAATCAACAGCTTCGGCACCTTCGTAAAATCAAACTCCCCGTCCGCTCTGGCGATTCCTGCGCCATAGGGGGTTGCGAGCCCTAACAATAGACTCGCGGTCGTCAACGCGCCGAGGACCGGCTTGCCAAACTTCTTCTTACTCAACAGACATACACGCCCCGTTCTCCATGTTGTACTTTTGTCGTTGCGACTAGCGAATAATGTAGAATTTTGTCGCATAAACACATAATCACAATAGTAATCCGGTTTTGTATGCGGCAGATCATGCCCATGTATAGATGACGTAAACTCATGAACGAATGGCGTTTTCTATGTCAGTGACCTAGAGCGAAAACGATGAAATAGAAGAAGGCCAACCCCCTGCCGAATTTCGGCAAGACGTTAGCCTTCTGAACAAGTTCCTATTAATGAAGCCGTCGCATACGCAAATCAGACGTCGGCACCAGAACGCTGCGCCGCCGGATACTGGTAGACCATTAACGAGACGGCTCCAACTCGATCCAAATCGCCGTCTTATCGTCGGATTTCTTCACGCGCGGGTAACGCGTGCAGTCCGGGTCCGTCTCTTCCAGCTCCGTCAGCCACGCCATGTACCGCGGCAAGCCCATCTCCGCGACGAGCGTCGCGATCTGGGCGGCGCTGTCCCGGTCGGATTCGCCCGGCGGCTTCGGCATGTACAACCCGTCCGAGAAAAGCAGCAGCGAGACAACGTTCGAAGCGCTGATCCTGCCGTATTCCACGAAATCCGCGCAGGCGGGATCGCCGTTCAATACGCCGTATCCCCCTGTCCGATTGGCAAGCGCCCGGCCGGCGACGATCTGGCTCCTCGTATGTGCCCATAGTTCCGCCGAAGTCGTTAATCCGGCAGCGACGCCTTCCTGCCATGCCGCCTTCGTCCGGTCGTCCACATGCGCCAATTGATCGTGCGTCGCGATGCGAATCGTGCCGTCGGCATAATAGACGGCCAACATGCAGTCGCCGAGCTGCGCGTATTCGATCCACTTCGGACCGACGCGAACCAGCACCGCGCAGGCGCTCCACAGCGCTTCCGGGATATCGGGCGAGATGCCGGCCTCTCCCATCGCCGCGCGAATCCGCGCATTCGCTTGCGTCATGATCTCCGGCAAGCCCGTCCCGGCATGTCCTTCGCGGATGCAGGCGGCAGCGGCTTCTTGCGCCGCCAGATAGCCCCCCGTCTCCCCGCCCGGCCCGCGGTACGGCGCTAGCGACGTCGCCCCGTCAAGGACGCCGAAAAACCCGAGACTCTCCTCGCAGACGACGGCGTCCTCGTTCCACGCGCCGACGCCTTGTTGCGTACGAACGTTGACTTTCATGAATGCGTTCCCTCCTGGCCACGCGGGTTGTTTCCAACCGCGTTCTCTGGTTCAAGCTTATGCCAGAACTCGGACAGAAGGCAACCCGCAATCGGCCGATCGCGCGGAAATCAAAAACCCCGGCAGCTCGCCGCCGGGGAATCTTGCAGTCGCATGCTTAAACGCACAAGGTACAGAGCGTCGCGTCAGGAAACCCTCACGATCGTTCTTCCCCGCACGCCGCCCTTCAAAATAGCCGGCAGCGTCTCCGGCAGCTCGTCCAGCGCGACTTCTCCGGCCACCATGTCCTCGAGCCGTTCCGGCTTCCACTCCCCGCCGATGCGGGACCACAGCAGCGCGCGCAATTGCGCGGGGCAGCCAACGGAGTCGATCCCCAGCAGATTGACGCCGCGCAAAATGAACGGGTACACCGTCGCCGGAAAATCCCCGCCGCCCGTCAAGCCGCTCAGCGCGACGGAACCGCCGTAGCGGACCGTGCTGAGCACGTACGGAAGCGAGGCGCCGCCTACGGGATCGATCGCCGCGGCCCATTGCTCCGAGCGCAGCGGCTTGCGGTCGCCTTCCGGCGGCATCAACGCTTCGCGGCCGATGATGTTTCGCGCGCCGAGCCCGCGGAGATACTCATGCTCGGTATCCTTGCCCGTACTGGCGGTGACCTCGTAACCCGCGCGGGCGAGCATGGCCACGGCATGGCTGCCGACCCCGCCGGTCGCGCCGAGCACGAGCACCGGGCCGGCAGCGTTCGTCAGCCCGTTCGCTTCCAGCCGCTGGATGGACAGCGCGGCCGTGAACCCCGCGGTGCCGACGATCATCGCCTCGCGCAGCGTCAATCCCGCAGGCCGGGCTACGAGCCAATCCCCCGGAACCCGCGCGTACTCGCTGTAGCCGCCGAACCGGCCGGTGCCGAGCTCGTAGCCGGTCGCGATCACCTCGTCGCCCTCGCGCCAGCGCGCATTCGACGAGGCGACGACCGTGCCGGCCAGATCGATGCCCGGAACGATCGGATAGGCGCGCACGACGCGTCCGCCCGGCGTTGCCGCCATTCCGTCCTTGAAATTAATGCTCGAGTACGCGACGCGAATCGTAACGTCGCCCTCGGGCAAGTCCTCAACGCGCAGCTCGCGAATGCCGACCTCGAACGCGTCGCTTTGTTTATCGACCACGAGTGCCCGAAATGAATCCATGGTCATTCCCCTTTCACTAGAAGACTGGTTCTTCCTGTTGTCCGATTGCTTGGCAACTGAATGATCATGCCCTAAGCATACCGCTTCGCGCGTGCATTTCAAAATGCCGTACGGCGCATTCGGCGGCATCGTGTGCGGTGGCATCGCGCACAGCGCATGGCATCCGAATGGCGCCGTCGTGCCGCGCCCTGGCGCATGACGCAATCGGCGCCGAACCGCCAACCGGAGGCAACGGCTGCAGGACGTGAATTAGTTTGTTATTGATGCTCGGCACCTATGAAGCCGGCTAAGTCGACCTCTTTGGTTCTTTTCGCGACCTCGTCACGCAAAACGCAAGCAAAAGAGGCTGCTCCAGCATCGTCATAGATGCCGAAGCAGCCTCGCTCCCTAACCTGCATCCTGCTTACGCCCAGCGAGAACCGCCGGGCCGCGGACAACTCTTCGCCGCCAGCTTGGCGCGGACGCGAACGAAGCAGCCGCAGTGCGCGCAGGTCGTGCCGTACTGGAGCGACGGGCAGGACTCGCACTCCGCCAGCCTGGCCGCGTACCGTTCATCGCCGACGCAGTCGCCCGGATGCAGCGCAAGCTTGGCCAGCACGCGCTCGATCTGGGCATCCGTGACATGCACGGTTGCGCTGCACCCTCTGCAAGGATCGCCCTTCTCGGAATAGTCCGCCTGCATCCGCCCTTACCCGATGCGCAGGACGGCCACGGATGCCGCCGGCAGCGTCAGCTGAATCGTACCGTCTTCCTTGCGTACCGCCCCGTCGAACGGCACCGTCCGTACCCGGTCCGGCTGATCGACCGTGTTGTGCGCGCTCAAGGCGTCGCCTTGCAGCAGCGTGCCGCTGATCGGCGCAGCGTCCGCCGCCAAGCCGCGAAGCTCGAACGACAACGTCGCTTCTTGGTCGTGGCTCAGATTGCAGAGACTGATATGGAGGCTGCCGTCCTTGGCCCGCGAAGCCGACACGCTCGTCTGCGGAATGGAGATGCCGTCGACCGTATACGGCGCCGCTTCGAAAGCCAGGTCCAGCAGCTCCGCGTCCTGATGCACCTTGAACATCTCGAACACGTGATACGTCGGCGTGAGCGTCATTTTGCCGCCTTCCGTCAGCACGACGGCCTGCAGCACGTTCACCGTCTGGGCGATGTTCGCCATCCGTACGCGGTCGCTGTGCTTGTGGAATATATGCAGCGTCGCCGCGGCGACCAGCGCGTCGCGCATCGTGTTCTGCTGATAGAGGAAGCCAGGGTTCGTGCCCGGCTCGACGTCGTACCAGGTGCCCCACTCGTCGACGATCAGGCTGATCCGCTTCGCGGGATCGTATTTGTCCATGATCGTCTTGTGCTTCGCGACGAGATCGTCCATCACGAGCGCCTTGCGCAGCGTCCCGAACCAAGCCTTCGCGTCGAAGTCCGTCGCCGAGCCCTTCGCCGACCATTCGAACGGGATCGTATAGTAATGCAAGGTCAGCCCGTCCATATACCTGGCTGCCTCGCGCATGAGCACTTCCGTCCAGTCGTAGTTAAAATCGCTCGCCCCGCAGGCGATCCGGAAAATCTCGTTGTCGCCGTAGTTGCGGACATACGTCTGATAGCGGCGATATTCGTCCGCGTAATATTCCGGCCGCATGTTGCCGCCGCAGCCCCAGTTTTCATTGCCGACGCCGAAATAGCTCACTTTCCACGGCTTCTCCCGCCCGCCGGCCGCGCGCATGGCAGCCATCGGGGATTCCCCGTCGAACGTCATGTATTCGACCCATTCCTGCATCTCCTGGACCGTCCCGCTGCCGACGTTGCCGTTGATGTACGGTTCGCAGCCGAGCAGCTCGCACAGCAGCAGAAACTCGTGCGTGCCGAAATGATTGTTCTCGACGACGCCGCCCCAATGGGTGTTGATCATCCGTTTCCGCGTCTCGCGCGGCCCGATGCCGTCCTTCCAATGGTATTCGTCGGCGAAGCAGCCGCCCGGCCAGCGCAGCACGGGAATGTTCAGCCCTTTAAGCGCTTGCAGGACATCGTTGCGGATGCCTTGCGTGTTCGGAATGTCCGAATCTTCCCCTACCCAGATACCTTCGTAGATGCAGCGGCCCAGATGCTCGGCGAAATGTCCGTAAATGTTGCGATCGATGCGTCCGATCGGACGGTCGGCGTTAATGACGGCGCGATTAGCCATGCGTGCGGTCAACCTCCATTGAATTAATGTTTTTATTAATTAATAAACATAATAACAACTCGCATTTCTATTAAACCCGATGCCGGGCTATTTTTCAATGCCTCGCGCTCAATTTCTTCTTCGCCGGCCGTGCTCCGCCATTCACTTGCGCATTATCCAGTTCCGACGATACGGTGCCGCACGAAGAAACGCCGCTCAACGGAGCGGCGTCGCAGGCCTGTGTACAATCGTTACTTCAACCGAACCGAAGGAGACGCGCGCGTCCGCCGCCGTCCGCACCGCTCGCCTAAACCCGCGGCTGATGCATCGCCCGGTACGTCCCCGGCGCAATCCCCATGTGCTTGCGGAACAGGCGGATGAAGTAATTTCCGTTCGGATGCCCGATCTGCTCGCCTATCTCCCGGACGGACAAGTCCGTCGTCAGGAGCAGCGTGACCGCGCGGTTCATCTGCAGGTGATGCATGTACTGGAGAGGACTCATCCCGGTGTGCTTCTTCAGGCAGCGGGACAAGTAGTCGAAGTGGTAATGCAGCTCCCCCGCCATCGCCTCGGCGTCGAAGGGCTCCAGCAGATGCGTCTTCAGATAATGCGCGACCCGCTCCGAGATCTGATACGATCTGCTGTTCAGGCTGCCGCTGATCGTCCCCTGCAGGCGCTCGAACAGCTCCCCGGTCAGCACGTTCAACCGCAGCGAATTGCGCAGGGTCAACGCTTCGTGAAGCTCCGCCATCTCGGACAGCAGCGGGACGAGCAGCGCCGGGTCGATGCGCGCATGCTTCGGCAAATACATGTATTGATCCACGGGCGTTAGGTCCTTGTCGGTTCGTTTGCCGAGCGGCGTCGACCACAGGATGTCTTCCTGCGCCTTCGTCGCCGGCGGATGGGGATGGCGGAAATGTACCCAAAACAGCTCCGTCGGCTCCGTTACCGGACGATGCCCGAAATGCGTCTTGCCCGGCTCCAAAACGAGCAGATCGCCGCGCTCCAGCTCGTACGCCCTGTCGTCCTCCGTCATGTAGAAACGCCCGCCCGTCACGTACAGCATATCGTACAGGCTGAACGAACGCTTGTAATGCTGCATGCCCTGCGGCAACAAGCCCTGCCCGATCATCAGCAGCTGGGGCAGCGGCGGAATGCGCAATTCCAGGCAATCCATGCTCGTTCTCCTCTCTGTCGTTGCGGCATCCTATACCTGCTTTCACCCTGTATTATACGCCAACGCCGCGTGTCCAACTAGTCGAAATCGTGCTTATTTGAGCAGAAAACGGCGCTATTCCTCCGGCTTGAAATCCCTTACATTAGAGACGAGACTTTATCCAAAGCGGGAGGATGTTAACGATGCGTTTTCGTCAGGTTCATCTGGATTTCCATACGTCCGAAGCGATCGGCCGGATCGGCAGCCGGTTCGCCAAGGAGCAGTTCCAAGACATGCTGCGCAAAGGCCATGTCGATTCCATTACCGTGTTCTCCAAATGCCACCACGGCTGGGCGTACCACCCGTCCGAAGCGAACGACATCCATCCCGAGCTGACGTTCGACCTGCTCGGCGGCATGATCGAAGCGGCGCACGAGATCGGCGTGAACACGCCCGTCTACCTCTCCGCCGGGCTCGACGAGAAGATCACCCGCCGCCATCCGGAATGGCTGATCCGCGCCAAGAACGAAGCCACGACGTGGGCGAAGGACTTTATGACCCCGGGCTATCATCGGCTCTGCATGAACACGCCGTATCTCGACGTCCTGGTCGCGCAGATCGAAGAAGTGGTTCGGAATTACGACGTCGACGGGATCTTCCTCGACATCGTCGGCGTAGTTCCGTGCTACTGCCAATCGTGCGTGGCCTCCATCCGCGCCGAAGGCGGCGATCCGCGGGACGACGAGGCGATGCACGCGCTGTGGGAGCGGACGTACGCGAACTATGCCGCGCGGACCAACGAAGCGGTGCACAAGCATAAGCCGGGGCTCCCCGTCTTCCATAACGGCGGTCATATCCGCCGCGGCCGGCGCGACCTGGCGCATTACAACACGCATCTGGAGCTGGAATCGCTGCCGACGGGCGGCTGGGGCTACGATCATTTTCCGATGTCGGCCCGCTACGCGCAGACGCTCGGCATGGACTACCTCGGCATGACGGGCAAATTCCATACGTCGTGGGGCGAATTCGGCGGCTTCAAGCATCCGAACGCGCTGCGCTACGAGACGGCGCTCAGCATCGCGAACGGCGCGCGCTGCTCCATCGGCGACCAGCTGCATCCGGAGGGCTTGATGGACGAAGCGACGTACGCCCTGATCGGTGCGGCCTACGGCGAAGTGGAAGCGAAGGAGCCGTGGTGCCGCGGCGTCACGGCGGCGGCGGATATCGCTTTGCTGACGATCGAGGCGCTGCATCCCGGACAGGACGAGGATCATGGCAACCTGCAGGGCAAATCCGATACCGGCGCCGTCCGCATGCTGCTCGAAGGCAAGTTTCTGTTCGACGTCGTCGACCTCGAAGCGGACTACGGCGCGTACAAGGTGTTGATCTTGCCGGATCATGCCCTGATCGACGCTCGCCTGCAGGCCAAAATCGACCGCTTCCTAAAGGGCGGAGGCAAGCTGCTCGCCTCCGGCGAATCCGGGCTCAAGGCGGACGGCAGCGGGTTCGCCTGGAAGCTCGGCGCCTCGTTCGTCGGCCGGTCGCCGTTCAAGCCGAGCTATTTCCGGCCGGATTTCCCCGTCGCCGGACTGCCCGCTGCCGCCTACGTCATGTATGCCGATGCCTATGAAATCGCGCTTGCGGACGGCGGCAAGCCGCTCGGCGCGCGGGAGGAATCGTACTTCAACCGCGACGCGTTCGCGTTCTGCTCGCACCAGCATACGCCGAGTACCGGACAAGCGGCCGGACCCGGCATGACGGAGGGCGAAGACGGCATCTACATCGCTTGGAACGTATTCGAAGACTACGCGACCAAGGGCAGCCTGGCGCTGAAGGAAACCGTCGTCCACGCGCTGAACCGGCTGTTGCCGGAGAAGACGCTGACGACTTCGCTGCCGGCGCAGGGCATCGTCACGCTGCAGAAGCAGCCGGATCAGCACCGCTGGGTGCAGCATCTGCTGTACGCGGCCCCGGTCACGCGCGGCGAGAACATCCAGATCATCGAGGACTTGACGCCGATCTACGACACCGCGGTGAGCGTCCGCACGGATCAGCCCGTGCAGAGCGTGACGCTCGCGCCTTCGGGCGAAGCGCTGCCGTTCGAGCAAATTGACGGCGCGGTGCGCTACACGGTGCCGGAATTCACCTGCCACGCCATGGTCGTGCTGCAGTTCTGAACATGAAGAGAGGCGCCCCGCAAGCCGTCGAATCCGGCTGCGGGGCACCTCTTTTTTCACCATGACGCCATGATTCTTGCATTCGCCGGACTTGACGTCGGCGTACGCTGCCCGCCGCGTCCTATACCCGCTCGAACAACCCTTGCTTCTGGTCCTCGATCGCCATCGCCCTGACCTCGAAATGCTTCTTCTTGCCCGTCGCCGTGTATGGCAATTCGTCGATGAAGCGATAGAATCGCGGCCGCTTGTAATTGGCCAGCATCAGATGCTCGCTGCAGTATCTGCCGAGCTCCTTGGCCGTCAGCGACGGGTCCGACTTGATGATATACGCCACGGCGGATTCCCCGCGCAGCTCGTCGGGCACGCCGACAACGACCGCTTCCTTGACCTTCGGATGCTGATTGAGGATTTCCTCGACCTGAACGGGATGAATGTTCTCGCCCGAGGACAGGATCATATCGTTCTTGCGGCCGACGACCGTGACGTACTCGTTCTCGTCCCACGTGCCCATGTCGCCGATGTAGATCCAGCCCTTGTAGAAGACTTTCCCGCTCTCTTCCGGTTTGTTGACGTAGGTATACGCGGTTTTGCCCGGCGACCGGACGATGATCTCGCCGACTTCCTTGCCGTCGTGCGCGACGACATCATCGGGCTCGGCTTTGCGGTCGGGATAGATCTTCACCACGGCCACGTCGTCGTCCGTGCAAGAACGGCCCGCGGTTCCGGCCATCTCGGGCAGATCGAACGGACGCAGGAACGTGTTCCAGAACGCTTCCGTCGTCCCGTACCCGTTGAAAATATTCGGCGTCAGCGTCTCCTGGTACCGGATGCAGTCTTCTTTCTCCAGCGGCGCCCCCATCGTCACGATGCCCTTGAGCCCGCTCAGGTCGGCCGGATGCTTCAGCTGCTGCTGGTAGAGCATCTTGAGCATCGGCGGCGCGCCGATGACGAACGTCAGCCCGTATTTCTCCGCGTACTCGAGCGTCGTCTTCGGATTGAAGTGACGCATGACGACGACCTCGCCGCCCACGAACAGCGTCGGGTTCGGGCCGCCGGAATGCAGGCCGCCGCGGTGGAACCACGGGCTCATGTTCATCGTTTTGTCCTGCGGCGTGAGCGGAAAATGCATCGCGACGTCATGCGCCGACAGCACGTCGTTCACGTTATTGAGCGGCACGCCTTTCGGCTGCCCTGTCGTACCGGACGTGTACAGCCGCGTATTTTCCTCGTAGATGTGCTTGGGCGCGATGACCGGGTTCTCCTCGGAGCGGCCGCGGACATAATCCGCGTACGCGACATGCCCCTCCGGCGCTTCGTTCTGCCCGGTAAAGTCGACCATGATTACCCGCGCCGGGCGATGCTCGGCCATGGCGAGCGCCTGCAGCGCCGTCTCGCGGAACTCGCTGTCGTAGACGAACGCCGCCGGCTTGCTGTCGTCGAGGATGAAGGCCGTCTCGCCCGGCGAGAGCCGGAAATTGATCGGGCAATTGATAGCGCCGATCTTCTGCGGCGCGAGGAAGCTGAATACGAATTCCGCCGAATTCAGCAGCTGGTACATGACCACATCGCCGCGGCCGACGCCGTCCGCCAGCAGCGCGTGGGCGAAGCGGTTCGCCTCGCGGTTCAGCTCCGCGTACGTCCACGACAGATTGCGCAGCGGACAGGTCAAAGCCGGCCGGTTCGCGAACCGATGGGTATTGCGCATAAATCCGTTCAGATACGTAAAGGAATATTCGAACGTTTCCTTGAACATCCCGACATCGTAGGTTAACTCTTCTTCCATGCGTTCCATGTGATCCGCCCTTTCGATTGTACGATTGATCGTACGATTGATTGAATGCATGATCGATTGCGATTGCTTGCAAAGATCGACCGCGAGATCGTTTGTTACGAATTGGATTGCGATCGTACCCGCTTTTTGCTCATCTTATTGCTCTTCGTACGCCCCGACGATCAGCGACGCGTTCTGCCCGCCGAACCCGAAGGAATTGGACATTGCCCGCTTTACGCGAGCCTTCCGCGCCTCGTTCGGCACGACATCCATATCGCAGTCCGGATCGGCGGTTTCGTAATTGAGCGTCGGCGGAAGCACGCCTTCGCGGATGGACTGGATGCAGGCGATCAGCTCCGTCACGCCGCCGGCACCCATCAAGTGGCCCGTCGCGCCCTTAATGGAGCTGACCGGCACGCCTCCCGCCCGTTCGCCGAACACGGCCTTGAGCGCGATCGCCTCGATCCGGTCCCCGAGCGGCGTGGACGTGCCGTGCGCGTTGACGTAATCGATGTCCGCGGGAGCCAGTCCCGCCCGCTCGAGCGCAAGCCGCATGCAGTCGATCTCGCCGCGCCCGTTGGGCTCGGACGAGGTGACATGGTAGGCATCCGTCGTGTTGGCATAGCCCAGCAGCTCCGCCTTGACGTCCGCGCCTCTTCGCAGCGCATGGTCCAGCGTCTCCAGCACGACGGCTCCGCCGCCTTCGCCCATGACGAAGCCGTCCCGGTTCAGGTCGAAGGGCCGGCTCGCCCGGGCCGGATCCTCGTTGCGGGTCGACAGCGCGCGGGAAGCAGCCAAGCCAGCATCCATCAATCCGCACAGAATCGACTCCGCCCCGACGGCCACCACCGCATCGGCTTGTCCCGACTTCAACAGCATCGACGCCAATCCGACGGCATCCGCTCCGGACGAGCAGGCCGTGTTGAGCGTATAGCCCGGTCCTCTGAAATCATGCGCGATTCCGATATGCGCCGCCGCGATATTCCCGAGCATCTTGGTCACCAGATGCGGGCTTACCCGGTAGCTGCCGCTCGCGGTAATCTGCGCCTGCGCCTCCGTCGCCGTGGAAATGCCCGCAAGCGCGGTGCCGAGCACGATGCCGATCCGTTCGGGCTTTGCCTGGATGCGGCTCTCGGCCAGCGCCTCTTCGGCGGCGATCAGCGCGAACTGCATGAAAATATCGGTTTGCAGCGCCAGCTTGCGCGGCAAATAATCGTTCGGGTCGAACGGACTGACCTCTGCCGCGATCTTGACCGGAAGCAGCTCCGGATCGAACCGGCCGATCGTGCGAATCCCGCTCGCGCCCGCCTTCAGGTTGTTCCAATACGAGGTTACGCCGATGCCGACCGGGGTGACTGCGCCCATGCCGGTGATGACGATTCGATGTTCTCGGTCCATTATCCGTTCACCTTTCCTTGTATGACAGACGGGTTTCTTCGTCCGTGAGGGCCGACCAATTGGCGGTCAGGCGTTCCCACAACCGAGGATGCCGTTTCTTCAAGTTGAACGGGTTCCCGTCGTTGTCCAGATACGCGTGCGTGGTGCTGCCTTCCGCCGCAAGCTGTCCATCGAGCTTCATAACGCGGTAATGGAACGCCAGGCGCGCGCGAGAAAGCTCGGTCAAGGTCGCGTGCACCGCGATCTTCTCCTCGGGCCGCAGCGTTTTCTTATACTTGCAGTCCGCCGTCAAGCAGACCATGGAGATGCCCTCGCGGTGAAAAGCGTCCATATATGGAAAACCGTGCGCAGCGAGCAGCTGCATGCGGGCATTCGTGAACCAGTCGAACGTGCGGGCGTAATAGGAAATTCCGGCTGCGTCGCAGTCCCCCCACGTCACCGTCATCTCCATCACGAAATCGGGACGAATGTCGTTCATCCCTTTCACTCCTTTCCTGGCGGCAAGCAATTGATTACCAGCATTCCCATATAACGCGCATCCTAGCGCGCAACACGCCATGCCGGCAGACGACAAAAAAGCGCAGTCTGCGCTTTATATGTCCTTATTTACCTATTTCGCACGCATAGGTAGAAACTCCTGCTTGCATTTTCATATTTTTTAAGTTACTTACTTTATTTACGGTGCATTTTAAATTCAAGGAACAGCTCGTTATAGTGCGCCAGCATCTTCTTGCCCAGATTGCGGTACACTTCCAGCTTCGACGTCAGCTCCGGATCGGGATAAAACCGCTTGTCGCCGGAGATATCCGCGGGCAAGTAATCCATCGCCTTCTCGTTCGGCGTGGAATACCCTACGTACTCGGCATTCTGCGCGGCGTGCTTCGGATCCAGCATGAAATTGATGAACTTGTGCGCGCCGTCGATATTGCGGGCCGTCTTCGGAATGACCATGTTGTCGAACCAGAGGTTGGAGCCCTCTTCCGGCACGACGTAGTCGAGCTTGTCGTTGGCGTCCATGATCTCGGAAGCATCCCCCGACCAGACGACGCCGACCGCGGCTTCCTCGTTCGCGAGCAGCATCTTGATCTCGTCGCCGACGATCGCCTTCACGTTCGGCGTCAACTCGTTCAGCTTCGCTTTCGCCTGCTGCAGATGGGCCTCGTTCGTGTCGTTGAGCGAGTAATGCAGGCTGTTCAGCCCGAACCCGATGACCTCGCGCGCGCCGTCCACGAGCAGGATCTGGTTGCGCAGGCTCGGATCCCACAGGTCGTTCCAGCTCTTGAACGTCCGGCCGCCCAGCATGTCCGCGTTGTAGATGATGCCGACCGTTCCCCAGAAATACGGGATCGAGTATTCGTTGTCGGGATCGAACGAGAGGTTCATGAACCTTGGATTGACGTACTTGAGGTTCGGCAGCTTCGATTTGTCGATCGGCAGCAGCAGCTTCTCTTCCTTCATCTTGCTGATGGCGTATTCGGAGGGGACGCTGATGTCGAAGGTGGTGCCGCCCTGTTCGATTTTGGTCATCATGGCTTCGTTGGAATCGAAGGTTTGGTAGATCACTTTGATGCCGGATTCCTGCTCGAATTCCGTCACCAGGTCGGGGTCGATATAATCGCCCCAGTTGTAAATCGTCAGCGTGTTCGCGCCGGAGTAGCCCTCGGACGAGTTCAGCGCGGAGGCGCCGTACATCAGGGCAAACCCCAGAATCAGCACGAGCACGAGCATGCGCAGCAATTGGTTCATTTGTTCGGCAGCCCCCATTCCGCGCCGCGGCCGCTGCGGCCCGCGTTCGCGCGTTGCCCGCGGCGGCTGAGGAAATAGTAGCCGACGACGAGCAGCATCGTGAACAGGAAGATCAGCGTCGACAGCGCATTGATCGACAGCGAGACGCCCTGTCTGGCTCTGGAATAGATTTCGACCGACAAGGTCGTGAATCCGTTCCCCGTCACGAAGAACGTCACCGCGAAATCATCGAGCGAATACGTCAGCGCCATGAAGAAGCCCGCGAAGATGCCGGACTTGATGACGGGCAGCACGACCTTCGTCAGCACGTTCCATTCCGTTGCCCCGAGGTCGCGCGCGGCGTCCAGCAGCGTCGGGCTCATCTCCTTCAGCCGCGGCAGCACCATGATGACCACGATCGGCACGCTGAACGCGATATGCGAGATGAGCACGGACGCGAAGCCCAGCTTGATGCCGAGCATCGTGAAGAAGATCAGGAACGACGCGCCGATGATGACGTCCGGGCTGACGATCAGCACGTTGTTGAGCGACAGCAGCGCATTCTGGCGCCGCAGCCTGCGCGTCCGATGGATCGCGATGGCGCCGATGACGCCGAGAATCGTCGAGATGGCGGAGGAGAACAGCGCGATCACGACCGTGTTCAGCACGATGATCAAGAGCCGCGTATCCGCGAACACTTCCCCGTACCAATGCCACGTAAAGCCCTCGAAGCCGTGCATCGTCTCTCCGCTGTTGAAGGAATAGTACGCCAGGTACAGAATCGGCGCGTACAAGACGGCGAACACGAGCCACAGGTATAGATGCGATGCTTTGAATTTCCTATTCATGCTCCGTCACCTCCTTGTCCTGCCGCGCGAGCCGGTCAGCACCATGATGATGACCATCGCGATGATGAGGAACACCGCGATCGTCGCGCCCATGCCCCAATCCTGCGTCACGAGAAAATGCTGCTCGATCGCCGTGCCGAGCGTAATGATGCGGCTGCCGGCGATGAGCCGGGTGATCATGAAGAGCGACAGCGCCGGGATGAACACCGCCTGGCAGCCGGACTTCACGCCGTTCAGCGTGAGCGGGAAGACGACGCGCCGGAACGATGTCCATGTCGAGGCGCCGAGATCGCGCGAGGCGTCCAGCAGCGAAGGATTCAGCTCTTCGAGCGCATTGAAGATCGGCAGGATCATGAACGGGATGAAAATATAGACCGATACGAAAACGAAGCTGAAATCCGTGAACAGGATCTGCTGCCGGCCGATGCCGATCGCCTGCAGCAGGGCATTCGCCGCGCCGTAAGTGCCGAACAACCCGATGAACGCGTACGTCTTCAGCAGCAGGTTGATCCAGCTCGGCAGGATAATGAGCAGCAGCCACAGCTGCTTATGCTTCGTCTTGGTGAGCAGGTACGCCGCCGGATAGCCGACGAGCAGCGAGAAGGCCGTAATGAGGAAGGCGTACCAGAACGAGCTGAACGTCATCTTCATGTAGACGGGCGTGAAGAAATGGGCGTAGTTCGAGAACGTGAAGGCGCCCTCCACGTCGAATAACGAATCGTATACGATGAGTACGATCGGCGCGAAGACGAACAGCAGCATCCAGAGCAGGTACGGCACGAGATAGAAGTTGCGCGAGCGGGACAACGCGCGGCCCCCGCCCTGCGCCGGCGCTTCCGATACGGCTTGACTCATGTATACGCCTCCAGCCGTTTGTCGAATTCTTCCTCCGTCTCGTTATAGCGCATGACGTGGATCGCTTCGGAGTCGAACGTCAGGCCGATCGGCTCGCCGACTTCCGCCTTCCGGGTGGAATGCACGAGCCAGCGGTTGCCGGCCTCGTCCGCGCACTGAATCTCGTAGTGCACGCCGCGGAACAGCTGCGTCTCGACCCGCACCTCCAGCTTGCCTTCGCCGGGGCGCGTGATCTCGAGATCCTCGGGGCGGATGACGATGTCGACCGGCTCGTTCGGCTGCAGTCCCCGGTCGACGCAATCGAACGCCTTGCCGGCAAACTCCACGAGGAAGTCCTTGGTCATCCGGCCGGCCACGATGTTGGATTCCCCGATAAAATCGGCCACGAACCGGTTGATCGGCTCGTCGTAAATGTCGGTGGGCGTGCCGCTTTGCTGGATCCTGCCTTCGTTCAGGACGAAGATCTCGTCCGACATCGCGAGCGCTTCCTCCTGGTCGTGCGTGACGAAGATGAACGTGATGCCGAGACGACGCTGCAGCTCGCGCAGCTCCACCTGCATCTCGGTGCGGAGCTTCAGGTCGAGCGCCGACAGCGGCTCGTCCAGCAGAATGATCTCCGGACGGTTGACGATCGCCCGCGCGATCGCGACGCGCTGCCGCTGGCCGCCGGACATTTCGGTGATCTCCCGGTTCTCGTAGCCGGCAAGGTTGACGAAGCGCAGTGCCTCGAGCACCTTCTCCTTGATGTCCGCTTGCTTGAACTTCTTGATCCGCAGGCCGAAGGCGATGTTCTCGAACACGTTCAGATGCGGAAACAAGGCGTAATCCTGAAATACCGTATTAACCTGCCGCTTATTGGCGGGCACGCGGTTGATGACCTTGCCGTCGAAATAAATCTCGCCCTGCGTCGGCTCCGCGAAGCCGGCGATCAGGCGGAGAATCGTCGTCTTGCCGCAGCCCGAAGGCCCGAGCAGCGTATAGAACTTGCCGCGCTCGATCTCGAAGCTGACGTTCTTCAGCACGGCCTCGTCGCCCTCGTACTGCTTCGTGACGCCGCGGAAAGAAATGATCGTTCCGAGGCTTGCCTGTCCGTTCATGAATAAGACCTCCTTGCAAAGTGATGGTGCGTCGTTCCGCTGCGTCGTTCGTCAATGGATAGTATGCCCAATTGAAAACGGCGCATAAAAACGCGCCTGACCGGATGCGCCGGTCGGCGCTCCGCTAGCTGCCGGGATGAACGAGCTCGAACCTCGCGCCGTCGATGATCGCATCGACGGCTTGTTCGAGCGTCAGCGCCGTCGTATCCAAGCGATGCTCGGCGTCAGCGGCATGATCTGCGAGCAGCTCGCGCAGCACGATGGCGCAGCGTTCGCCCATTCGGAACTCGGGCGCCCGCTCGGCGTCTCTTCGCTGCAGCTCTTCTTCCGAGGCGGTAAGCAGAATGAATTTCAGCGTAACCCTCCGAAGCAGTTCGTCGCCCAGCGCCGCCCGAAACCGTTCGATATCCTCACGAAATACCACGTAGTTGATCACGACGTCATGCTCGACTTCGGCAAAATGACGCGCGAGCGCCGCGATATTCCGCCACATCAGGCCGACGTGAAACGGACTTTCCCACGGACTGCGGTTCCCGCTTACGACCAGATGGTAGATATCGTCGCCGTCGATCATCGCGCTTCTGTCCAGCCGTTCCGCGATCGCCCGCGACGTCGTCGACTTGCCCGCGCCCGGGGGACCGGAAATCAAATAAATAAGCGGCTTGCGTTCTAACATATGTATACCCCCCTATGAAAAACAGCTAATCCTGCCTAACGGGCAGTCGCTCAGTTGCCTGCCGTCACCGTTACCTTCGCGCTGCTCCTAAGAGCCCGCCAGTACTTTTCCGTCCGGATCCACCGCGCGAACGACGAAGCTGCCGATCGCGTTCTCGTCCAGCCCTTCTATCGCGATGGCGTACTTCCCGCTCACGTCCAATTCGACGTAGACGGATGCATTTTTCTTGATTTCCGCGCTGTCCGCCGGATGGCTGAGCGTATCGTTGCTCACGATGACCGTCTTGACCGCCGGGTCCGACGTTTCCGCCGCGAATACGATGTCGCGCTTGCCGTCATGGCTGCTTGCGTCGGCCGAAAACCAGGCATAGCGGACAGCTTCGCGTCCCTCCAGCGCAGCCATTTCCACCGACGTGCCGGGCGTATAGAGGAAACCCCATTTTCGGTGCAGGATTTGCGCTTTGCTGCGGCTCCCGTCGGAGAGAATGACGATCGAGTCGCTGCCGTGAGCCTGCTCGTACACCCGCGCCTGTCCGCTATAGGAAGCCGTTTGCGCCAACGCGCGACTTTCGCTGAAATAGTAGCCCGACTGATTATAGACGAAATACGCCACCGCGATCACGATCAAGATCAGCGCCAAAATCGTGTTTCTTCTTCTCATGTTCCGATCATCCTTTCATAGCGCAGCTGAACGAACTCTTCTCCGCGCGTGACGACGCGCTGCGTGCCGTCCTGCCGAAAACCGAGCCGTTCGTAGAATCCCCGGGCGCCCGCGTTCTTCTCCAGCACCCACAGGCTGGCCTCCGTGCAGCTTCGTTCCCGGAGCCGCTCCAGTCCCCAGTCCATCAGCCGCGTCCCCAATCCGCGACCCCAATATTCGCGCAGCAAATACAAGGCGGTTATCTCGCCGTCCCCCTGCCGAGGCGATATCGGAAAACGCAAGCTTATGTACCCGACCGCTTTGTGATCGATCAGCAGGATCCCGGTATGTCCGGGTTCCCGAAGCCGCTCCCGGCATTCGGATTGGCGGCTCTCCGCGGTCACGCGGTTCAAAAAATCATGCGGCAGCAGCTTTCGGTAGGCATCGTGGTAGCTCCTCGCCTGCAGCTCGCCGAGTCTCACCCAATCCCCCGGCACCGCCCACCGGATTACAGCGGCTTTCAACAATTTTGACGCAGCTCCTTTAGCTGGGAATGACTTTGCGTATGTGCGAATATTATACCAACCGTCCATCTATTTGAAAATGAGCGAATTGATTTCATCCCCATCCCGAAAGCGATGTGCAAAAAATACTTTCGTTTCGAAATTAAATGTGCTAACATGATTTCAAAATGACAGCAAGGAGTGGGACCGTGACTTCCAAACCGCCGCAACCGTTCACGCTGCCCGTCGTTTCGCTAGACGAGACCGACCGCAAAATCCTCACCTCGCTGCACGAGAACGCGCGCATCTCCTATACCGAGCTCGGCAAGCTGGTCGGCATGTCGCGCGTCGCGGTTCAGACGCGCATCGCCGCGCTCATGGACGAAGGCGTCATCGAGCGGTTCACGGCCGTGATCAATCCCGCCCGGATCGGCATCGAGGTCTCGGCCTTCTTCAACGTCGAGGTCGAACCGCAGTTCCTCGAGGACGTGTCCGCCAAGCTCGCCGACGAACCCGAGGTGACCAGCCTCTATCATATGAGCGGGCCCAGCAAGCTGCATATGCACGGGATTTTCGAGACGATTCAAGGCATGGAGCGTTTCCTCGTCGAGAAGGTGTACGCGATGCCGGGCATCGTGAGCGTGGACAGCCAGCTGCTGCTGAAGCGGTATAAGAGCCGCATGGGGATGAAATTGTAAGCTTTGGGAAGGGCATGACCTGCGGTCAGGACGGGTCTCCGCTCGCTGTTGCAGTTGAATTTCTTTGAATTTATTTTAGCGGTGGAAATTCATCTGCAAAGGCGAACGCTTCGCTGCTCCGACTCCATCCTGACCTTCGGTCACTTTTCGCCAAGCTTACTCGGGGGAGAAGTAAAAAAGAGAAAAGATAGAATGAAAATTACGAGAAATGAACGGAAGCAACGTAAACAGAGATAGACGAAGAGAGGACGGAGACACCATGTGGAATGAATTATGGCGGTTGTTTCTTTCGTTTGGACGCGCGACGATGCTGGGATACGGGGGCGGGCCAGCGATTATTCCGCTGTACGAGAACGAGGTCGTGAACCGGATGTCGTGGATGACGACGGAAGATTTCGGCCATGCTTTGGCGTTCGGCAACTCGCTGCCGGGGCCGATCGCCACGAAGCTTGCCGCCTACATCGGCTTCAAGGTCGCCGGCTGGGCAGGCGCCGCCGTCGCGCTTGCGGCCGTCGTGCTGCCGACGGCGCTGCTCATGATCGTGCTCGTCGGCGTCATGTCCAAGCTGCAAAATAACACTTACATTAAAGGCATGATCCGCGGCATCCAGCCCGTCATCTTCGTCATGATGGCGATGCTCGCCTATGATTTTGCCAAGTACGCCATGAAGACCACCCCGGGCTTTATCACGTTCATCCCGTTCCTGCTGGCCGCGGGATATTTTGTCTTGGTGTATTATTTAAACCTGAGCGCGCTGTATGGCATCATCGGGTCGCTGGTCATCGGGGCGTTATTTTTGCGGGGGTAGCGCATTCGCATGCTGCTCGGCACGGCCTCATTCGTTCGTTTCGTCGAAGAGAACTTCCCGTCGGCAAACGGAAACGCGATTCTCTTAAAGGCCGCCGAGCCGCTTTACCTGAAGCTCGATCCACAGATTCACTTCGTCATACCCGGCTACGCTGGCCACAATACCACTACCGCGGGTCAATAATTCGTCGGCCGCCAGCGCCTTGCATGCTTCGTAATTCGCCAAGCCAACTGCCCCGTACGCAGGAATGGAACAAATAACGCCGTGCGGGTAAAAGACCTCCACGGTGCCCTCGACGTCTGCACCGATCGGCAATGCGCGTTTCGCGATGTTCCAGGCCGCCCTGTGCGGGGCATTTGCTTGCTCCCAAATCGCTTCGAACTCTTGTTCCGTTATCGCTTCGCCCCGATCTGCGATCACATCCTGATCGCTAAGAAAGTAACCGTATGCGGGATGTTTGCGATTGGACGCAACCGTTTCTCCTTCACGCGTTCGCATGATTTGGCGATAAGCCGCATGACCCTCCGCATCGACTTCGAAGTACCAAGCTTCATCCTCGTAAACCTGCGAAATGTATAGCAATCCCATCCCTCCATTCCTATCATGTCGGCATTCTTCTATAATTAGCATGCTCCTTCCATTATTATAGCTAATCCGTATTATTGCGGTCTCTAAGCGCGGAGGCTCGTTTCGTTCGGCAAGCCCGCGGAGCAAATAAAAGGAACTGCCAGCATCGGCAGTTCCTTTTATTATGCTTTCGCTTTCCTTATGCTTCCGAACCAAGTTCCAATATTCGGCTGATAATCACGGCCGCCTGGGCGCGGTTCGCGATGCCCTTCGGCGTGAACATGTCCGCCGACGTGCCGGTGATGACGCCCGTTTGCGTCAGGAGCGCGATCGCTTCTTTCGCATAGGAAGCCATGCTGCCTTGGTCTTTGAACTTGGACAATTGACCCGGTACGTCCGTCGCCGAGAGGTCCGTGATGACATGCAGCAGGTTCGCTGCCATGATTGCCATTTCCTCGCGGGTAATCGGGCGGTTCGGATCGAATTTGCCGCCGCCTACGCCTTGGGCGATGCCCGCCTCGACGGCTGCCGCAACAGCCTCGTAGTACCAGGCGCCCGATTTTACGTCGCTGAAGGAAATCGTCGCGTTCTCCGCCTTCAAGTCGAACGCGCGAACGAGCATGGTCAGGAATTCCGCTCTTGTCACTTGCTTCAGAGGAGCGAAGCTGCCCTTGTCGTCAATGCCTTTGACGATGCCTTTGGAAGCCAAGGATTCGATGGCATCCTGCGCCCAAGAGGCGACAGGTCCAAGATCCGTGAACTCCGGAGCCGTAACAGGTCCTGTCGGATCGGTCGGGTTCGTCGGATCGGCAGGATCAGTAGGCTGAGTTGGCGTCGTCGGGTCGGTCGGCGGCGTTACCGGCGGTACATAGCCTCCGTCGCCACCGCCATTGTTCGGTTGCTCCGGATGCGAGCCGTCGCCGTCGTCGACCGTGCCTTCTTTTGCAGGCTCCGCAGCAAAGATCGCGTTCGCGAGCAGACGGAACTGGAATTGCGGATGATCGCGGTTCGTCAATTCATTGGCGAACACCGTCACGTTCAGGGCATCCGTCTTGTACGTAAACGCGATGGTGCTGCCCTTTGCCCGATCATGGTTCGGCCACCAGCCGGCCAAGTAGAAGTCGTCGTCCGAGCTGGCCGTCGCAATGACGTCCGCGCCTTCCGGAACGGCGGTAATATAGGAACCGGATACCGTGTACAAATATTCCGATTCCTCGTAAGGAGCCGTAATCACGCTGTCTTGGTCCAGCATCGTCTCGAACAAGCCTTCGTGCGCGTTGCCCGTCGTCGCGAAGTTGAAGCCCGTAAGCAAGTTCGAGCTCTTCAGGGAATTCATCACGCTTCTGCCGAAACCGATATACGGCGTGCCCGCGCTGATGTAGCTGTTGCTGTTGCTCGTATTCACGAGCACGTCGCCCTCTGCCGCGCTGCCCGTCACGTCGAAGCCAAGCGAGTTCAGCACGAACGCGGGAACGCCCGTCGCCGCTACCTTGATCGGCTTCAGCACCTTGCCTTCCTTGCTGCCGCTCTCCGCGAACGGCACCACGTCCAGCAAGTATTTGTCCATGACGGTTTTCAAGTTCGAGTAAGACACCAGGAAATCGCCCTTCTCATAGCCCGTGCCGCCATTATCCAGCAGCGTGACCGACTTGCCCGCCTTCACGAGCTCGTTGACCGCTTGCAATGCCGCGTTATTCGTGTCGCGGATGACGTAATGCACGGTCGAACCGGTAATTTGGGTCGTCGGAACGGCAACCGAGGTCACCGGCGTCGTCTTGGCCGCGAACGCGCCCGCGTCGCGGACGATATAGCGGTCGAAGCCTCTCATGTACGAGAAACTTTGGATAATGTCCGCGTACATCGCGCTGAAGTCGGATACGTCGATTCCGTCGTACAGCACCAGATTGGCGTACCCTCGTTTAGCCTGATGCATGTTGACGATATAGCTTCCGGCCGGATACACCGTCGTCCCGACGGTCACCGGAACCGTGGATTTCTCCACCTTGACGCTGTTTCGCAGCAGGTACTGCACCATGTTGTAGACTTCGAGCGAATTCTTTTGCAAGCCTGCGTCTACCGGCAGCACATAGTATTCAGGGAAGAAGTTGTCTTCTCCGTCGCGGGGTCTGCCGATAACTTCATTGCTGGCATTGATCAGGTATTTATCGACCGAATAGCTGTCGACGTTCTCGATGCCGCGTTTATACACTTCCAGTTGGTTCAGGAACAGCTCTTTCTTGTTGTCCATGACGTATTTGGTCGAAGCCAGCGCCGTATAGAAAAGCGCATTTACCGAATCTTCGTTCAGCTCGGGAATTTCGACCGTGTGGCCGAGCGACCCTTGATGCATCGCGAATACGGCGGTGTAAGCCGGCGAAGCGTCATCCCAGCCCGTCGCGTTGGCGATCGGCTTATAGTCCGGGTCCGCCGCTTTTTTGCGGGCTTCTTCGTAAGGAATGTGATACACGTCGTATTTGGTATTGGCTACGCCCGCGCGGCCCATCGCGTTGGCCTGATCCACCATGTTATCGATGAGCAGGTCGTACTCGAAGTTCGGGTCGTGCGGCGGCGTGCACGGCTCGATCAGGAACTGCTTCACGAAGCCGTGGAAATCCAGGAACGACGTCGGCGACCATTTCGCGATTTCGCTGGCCACGATTTGCGTTTCCGGCTGCGTTTGGTACGAATTGTCGCGGTTCAAGTCGAAGCCGTTGGCATTCGCCCGCGTATTCAGGTAGCGGCCGTCCGGATTTTCCGTGTAGTCCAGGAGGAAAATCACGTTATCCAGCGCTTGATTGACGTCGATCGTGACCGTCGTCGGCTTGCCTGCCTCGTCCGTCGTGTCGTACGTGACGGTGTCTTTGCTCGACATCGCATCGAAGATATTGAGAATCGCGTCGATGCCCGGCGCTTCGTCCGGATGAATGTTGTTGATCCAGATCGGCACCTTGTAGTTGCTCAGCTTGCCGCTCTTGATCTGGGTTTGGAGTCCCGCCGGGTCGTTCATCATCGCCGGAAGCGTCTCGTTCACGTATTGGTCGACGGAAGCCTTGTCCTTCGCCAGGATGGTGAAGTAGATATCGCGTCCTTGCGACGACTGGCCGAGCACGCGCGTTTCGATGTAACGGCCTTCTTTGGCCTTGGCCGTGATGGCGTCGATCGCCGGTTTGATCTCGTCGTACAAATGGAAGGAATCGTACGGGTTCAGCTTGATCGGCGCCGCCGCGAAGACGTTGCCGGTCTTGCCGGTAACCTCCAGGTCATGCGTGCCGATCATTTCCCGGTATCTGGTACGATACGTGCCGGAGAGGTCGGCCGTGCCGTAAATCATATCGAACGTGATTTTGGCTTTGACCTTCGTGCCTTCCACGACAGGCGTGCCTTCCAGGTAAATGAACGGATCGCCGGTATAGCCGGCGGGCGAGGACGCCGTGCTCCATTTCTTCCAATCCGACAGCGGCTTGCCGCCGTAGGTGAACTGCAGGTCGGTTACGGCCGACGTGGTCGGAAGCTCGAACTCCACGTCGATCGTGCGCTTCTCCGTCATGGCGGCTTTGTCGTCGCTCAGCGTGATCGGCTGGATCTCGGGTTCCTTCAGCTCGAGCAGCAGCGCCGTCAGCAATTTGGTGAAGGAGGTCAGATGCTCCTCGATTCGGCCCGGATAAACCTCGATGATATGCGCGAGATTATCTTTGCCGGTATGCCACACTTCGCCTTCGAGGACCGTCTGGGTATACCCGTCCAAGTCTCCGAGGGTCCAGTTCGTCGCTTCCAGGTAACCGTAAGGGATGCCGGCTTTCCGGAATGCGGCGTGGTCGCTCCAGTCGCCGGTCGTGCCGGCCGGATATGCGGGATTCAAGCCCGGATTCGTCTTGATGTTCAAGTCCAGACGGTCGGCGATTGCGAGCCCTTGATCGCGCACGAAGCCTTCGAATCCGGCATTGCCGTAAATGTTCATGTCGTCGCCGACGGCCACGCTGTCCAGGTTGATCATGGCCACCGTGTTCTTCTTGGCAGCGGCATCCATTTGGGAGACGTAATACTGCGAGCCTCTCGTTCCGGCTTCTTCCGCTCCGAAAGCAATGAATTTAATCGTGTACGGCGTCGACTTGCTCGCGACGGCCAGAGCGGATTCCATCATGACGGCCACGCCGGAAGCATTATCGTCGGCTCCCATGCTGCCGCCCGAGCTGACGGAATCGTAATGCGCGCCGATAATGAGCGTT
This sequence comes from Paenibacillus sp. J22P277, assembly GCF_059383675.1. Lineage (NCBI taxonomy): Bacteria > Bacillati > Bacillota > Bacilli > Caryophanales > Paenibacillaceae > Paenibacillus > Paenibacillus sp. J22P277. Next base: position 515,620 of record NZ_JBXENS010000007.1, on the reverse strand, counting down.
TTGTCCGAGAGTCCCGGCTTGGTGGCGATAATGTTGTTCGTCGTGACCGTGTTGCCCGATCTCGTGTAGGAGAATTCCTGCTTCGTAGCGGACAAGCCCATCTTCTCGAACTCGCCCTTGATGTAGTCGCCGGCCGCTTTATCCGGGTCGCTGCCCGCGGTACGCGTACCGATCGTCGTCGACAGATACGTCAGGTATTGCGAAGCCGCGTAGCCTACGTCGCCTTCCTTTAAGTTAAGGACCGGCGCATCCAGCGCGGCAACCAAGGATTCGTTTGCCGAATCGACCGGCGGCGCTTCCGTCGTCGGCGTTTCCGTGGACGGTGTATCCGTAGACGGCGTTTCCGTCGTTGGGGTCTCGGTTGGCGGCGTCTCTGCCGGCGGCGTCTCTGCTGGCGTCTCTGCTGGCGGCGCTTCCGTCGGCGGCGTTTCGGCTGACGGATCTGTATCTACCGTTCCCGGCCCCCCGGTATTGGCGTCTTCCGCATAAGCTGCCGGTACGAAGGTCGCGACCGCCATCGTGAACACGAGCAGGAGAGAGAGCAATCGTTGCGTGATCATTTTCTTGAACATGGTATTCCTCCTAATCTTGTCGAACGGATGAAAGATTCATATAAGGAAAACAAGCATAAGAAATGAAAGCCTACATAGCGAACAATCCGTGAAACTCCCAGCGCTTTAAGCATCACTCCATTTCCTGATCTCATCGCCGGCTTGGCTGCATGAATTCGCCCTGTAGTCTCTCGCCCGATTATGATCGACAATATGTATACAAAATACATAACACAATATACGATATATGTTATGTATAATGACATCTAAACAAGATACTTACTAGTTAATAACCAATACCTACTTAGACACTCGCTTTATCCCTCTAATGCGTTAGATAATATAACATTTTCAGAGGGAAGTCTATCAAATTCTAAAATATAGTTAAAAAATCTAACATATATCTACCGTATATCCCAAATCTCGCGATGCCCGCCTTCGAGTCGCTCCCGACATAGCGAGCCCGCCGAGCATGCTCGCTCCGCCCCTACGGTCGGTCAAAGAATCCGCTTGCCGAGCAGCGACGTCGCGAGCTCCACCGCCAGGGCGGCCGTGCGCCTGTCATAATCGAGCAGTGGATTGACCTCCACGATATCCATCGACGAGACCCGTTTCGACTCCGAAAGCAGTTCCAGCGCGAAATGCGCCTCCCGGTAATTCAGCCCGCCCGGCACAGGGGTGCCGACGCCCGACGCCTCCCTGGGATCGAGACAATCCAGATCGAAGCTCACATGAATGCCGTCCGTGCCGTTTCCGGCGATTTCCAGCGCCTTTTCCATAACGGCGGCGATCCCCATCCGGTCGATCTCGTGCATGGAGAAGCAGGCGATGCCTTCCGAGCGGATAAGCTCGCGCTCGCCCGGGTCAAGCTCCCTGGCCCCGATAATCACGATGTTTTCCTTCTTGATCAGCGAGCCCGCGCCCGGAATGTCCGTCAGCTTGAACTTGGACTTGCCGATCGCGATCGCGAGCGCCATTCCGTGCATATTGCCGGAGGGAGTCGTCTCCTCCGTGTTCAGATCGCCATGCGCGTCAAACCAGATGACGCCAAGATTCTTGTAATGGGCGGTCAGCCCCGCCAGGGAGCCGATCGCCACGCTGTGATCGCCGCCCAGAATAAGCGGAAAGCTGTTGCGGGCCGCCGCCCGGTATACCTGTTCGCCGACAAGCCCGCTCATTTCCAGCACTTCGGGAAGGTATTTGATTCTGGCCGGCGCTTCGGTCAGCAGCGGCTGCACGGGGCAGTCTACCTCCACCTCGTCCTCCACCTCGATGTCCATTGCGCGCAGCTTGCGCGAAAGCCCGGCTTTGACGATGTACTCCGGGCCTAGATCCGTTCCCGCCTTGCCGCCTCCGAGCCAGAAGGGAACGCGAATCAGCCTGACTTTCTTCCGCGCGCCGGCCAAGCCTTGCATTTGCGTACCCGCAGCGGATACATTCCTATTCGTTTCCATCGCGTCTGCCTCTCTCCTCTCGTTGATAAGCCGGCGGTTTGCCCGGCTAAGTGGCCGCATCCAGGAGCACGCGCCCGATCCGCTCCAGCGCCCAGTCGATCTCCGTCCGTTCGATCGTAAGCGGCGGCGCAAAGCGGATAGTCGTCTCGTGCGTTTCCTTGCACAGCAATCCCAGCCGCATCAATTCCTCGCAATACGGCCTTGCGGCCGTATGCAGCTCTACCCCGATGAACAAGCCCTTGCCGCGGATTTCGCGTACCAGCGGAGAGGACAACCCGGCCAACCGGTCGGCAAAATAGCTCCCGAGCAGCTCCGAGCGCTCCGCCAGCTCCTCCTCCTCCACGACTTCGATCGCCGCGATCGCGACCGCGCAGGCAAGCGGATTGCCGCCGAACGTCGAGCCGTGCGAGCCCGGCTCGAAGACGCCAAGGATCTCGTCGCTCGCCGCGACGGCGGAGATCGGCATCACGCCTCCGCCAAGCGCCTTGCCCATCACGTACATATCCGGCACGACCGATTCCCGGTCGCAAGCGAAGCGGCGCCCCGTACGGCCGAATCCCGTCTGGATCTCGTCCGCCACGAGCAGGACACGATGCGTGTCGCACAGCGCTCTTGCCTGCCGCAGATAACCATCCGGCGGGATGACGATCCCCGCTTCCCCTTGTATGGGCTCGACCAGGAACGCGGCCGTATTCGGCGTGATGGCGCGCTCCAGCGCCTCGATGTCGCCGTACGGGATGACTTTGAAGCCTGGCGTGAACGGCCCGAAGTCGCGCTTGTAGCCCTCTTCGGAAGAGAAGGACGTGACCGTGATCGTCCGCCCGTGGAAATTGCCCGCGCACACGATGATCTCCGCTTTATCCCGCGGCACGCCCTTATGCCGGTACGCCCAGCGCCTGACCGCTTTGATCGCCGTCTCCACCGCTTCCGCTCCCGTGTTCATGGCCAGAATCCGCGGCATCCCCGTATACCGGGACAGCTTCTCGTAGAACAAGCCGGACGTTTCGTTGTGGAACGCTCTGGAGGTTAACGTCACCTTGCCGGCCTGTTCCGTAAGCGCCCCGATGATCTTCGGATGGCGATGCCCTTGATTCAGCGCCGAATACGCGCTCAGCATGTCCATGTAACGGTGCCCTTCGGGATCCTCCGCCCAGACGCCGGACGCGCTCGCGATCACGATGGGCAAGGGATGATAATTATGGGCGCCGTACCGGTCCGCAAGCGCGATGGCGATCCCCGATTCGCCGACTTTCATCTGAATGCACCCCTTCATTTGTATACAATATACATACAGTGGTATAAAAACTCGACATCGCCAACCATGATCCGGAATACGTTTCTAATGAACGCGTTAATTCACTAAAGCACTTTGGACAAAAACTCCTGCGTCCTCGCATGCCGCGGCTGAAGGAACACTTCCTTCGGAACGCCTTCTTCCACGATGACGCCTCCGTCCATGAACAGAAGCCGGTCGCCGACTTCCCTCGCGAAGCCCATTTCATGCGTCACGATCGCCATCGTCATGCCGTTCATCGCCAGCTGCTTCATGACGTCCAGCACTTCCCCGACCATTTCCGGGTCCAACGCGGAGGTCGGCTCGTCGAACAGCATGACGTCGGGCTGCATGGCCAGCGCCCTGGCGATGGCGATCCGCTGCTTCTGACCGCCCGAGAGACTGCCGGGAAACGCGTCGCGCTTATCCTCCAGCCCCACCTTGCGGAGCAGGTCGACCGCGATCGTCTCCGCCTCGTCCTTGGACAGCTTCTTGATTTTGCGCGGTCCGATCGTCAGATTGTCCAGCACGCACATATGGGGAAACAGGTTGAAATGCTGGAACACCATCCCCATCTGCTGGCGCGTGGCGTTCAAGTCGGCCTGCTTGCCCGTGATCATCCGCCCTTCGAAATAAATGCCACCGGAGGTCGGCTCCTCGAGACGGTTGAGGCAGCGCAGGAACGTGCTCTTGCCGGATCCGCTCGGACCGATAATGACCACGACCTCGCCTTTCCGAATCTCGGCGTCGATCCCCTTCAGTACTTCATGCTTGCCGTACGACTTCCGCAGTTCGCTTACCCTGATCATCGACTGCTCAGCCTCCTTTCCAGCGCGCCCAACAATTTAGAGACCATAAACGTGAGAATAAAATAACCCGCCGCGGCCGCGATGAGCGGCTCCATCGGCTGATAGGTGATCCCTTGCACTGTGCGCGCGGAGTACATCAATTCCGCGATGCCGATAACGGAAACGAGCGAGGAATCCTTAATGATGACGATAAATTCGTTGCCGATCGCCGGCAGCATGCTGCGAAAGGCTTGAGGCAGCACGATCAGGCGCATCGTCATGCCGCGCGTCATGCCGAGCGAGCGAGCGGCCTCCGTCTGGCCTTTGTCGATCGCTTCGATCCCCGCCCGAAAGACTTCGGCCATATAAGCGGCGCTGTTGATGGTCAGCGCGACGACCGCCGACATGAACGGAGGCAGGTCGATGCCGAATTCCGTCAAGCCGAAGTGGATAATGAGAATCTGCACCATGAACGGCGTGCCGCGGATGACTTCTATATAAGCGACAGCCAGTAACTGCAGCAGCCGGACGCGCGAGATGCGCAGCAAGGCGAACCCGACGCCGAGCAGCGTCCCGAGAATCACGCCGAAGAACGACAGCTGCAGCGTATACCAGGCGCCATGCAGATAAGTCGGCCAATACTCGCCCAAAAATGAATAATCGAAATGCATGTCCACCTACTCCGTCCGTTCGTTATTCCCCGACAAGCTCATTGGCTTCGACGACAAAACGGTCGATGTCGCCGCCGTCCTTCAAGCGTTTAATCGTGGCGTTGGCGCTGTCCACCAGCGCTTGGTTGCCTTTCTTGATCGCGATCGCGGCGCCCGCTTCATCCTCGGACTGCACGATCTTCGCCTCCGACACCACGAGGTCGGTCTGCGTCTTGACATACTGGTCGGCGACCGGCTTCTCCAAGATAATCGCGTCCGAGCGCCCGCTCGTCAATTCCAGGATCAGCTCCGGGATTTTAGCCAGCGACGTCAGCTTTGCGCCTTCGATCTCTTGCGCGATGCCTTCTTGTATCGAACCCTTCTGCACGCCGACTTTCTTGCCCTTCAAGTCGTCGAGCGTCTTGTATTGCGCGGTTTGATCCTTCTTCACCAGCACGGCCTGCTCCGCCAAATAATAAAGGTCGGAGAAGTCCACGTTCTTCTTGCGTTCTTCCGTCGGCGTCATGCCGGAGATGACCATGTCCACTTTGCCCGTATCCAACGCAAGCAGCAAGCCGTCGAAATCCATGTCCGTTATCTTGAGTTCGGCGTTCATGTCTTTGGCGATTTCCTTGGCAATCTCGATATCGAAGCCGACGATCGCGTCTTTGCCGTCGATGTTTTTATGAAATTCATAAGGCGCGTAGTCGGCGCTCGTCCCCAGCACGAGCGTCTTCTGTCCGGCCGGTTCGGAAGCGCCCGCATCGGCTGTTGCGTTGGCGTTCGCGGCCCCGGCATTCCCGGAATCGCCTTCGTTCTTCTTCTCCCCGCAGGCGGTCAGAACCACCATTAGCCCAATCATCACCAGCAGCATCTTCTTCACGTTCTCATCTCTCCTCTTCTTTTTGGCCTTCGCTTGCCCGATTCCCCCGTCAGGTTTTCAATGAAATCTGTATACAAAATACAATATTCACCTGTCGATGTAATGGATTATAACATCAGTCCTCGAACTCTACAATATATTTCCTCTTGTAATAGGGCCGATAATGATAGATTTGCTAATTCGCGTGATAAAACCTAACACAAACTGGAATAACATTGCTTGAACACGAAGTATAGCAATGATAAAATAGACTATTATATATACATAGCCGAAGTAATAGGTTATCCCGGTTGAAAGGAGAAGCTTTCATGCAGATGCCAAAGTATCAATCGCTCAAAGACCACGTTTACAATTACATCGCGGAGAAGATTCAAGACGGCACCCTCCTTCCCAACCATAAAATCAACGAAGCCGAAATTTGCAAGAAACTGGACATCAGCCGCACGCCTACCCGAGAAGCGTTATTTCAGCTTACCTCCGACAACCTGCTGGAATATTTGCCGCGGCGGGGGTTTACCGTGAAAGCTTTCGACGCGAAGAAGAAGATCGATTTCTCGCGGATCATCGGCACGTTGGATGCGCTTGCCGCCACGCTGGCCGTGGATCGTCTGGAGGAAAGCGATCTTGCGGAGATGGAAAGACTCGTGAATAAAATGGATCGCGACATAGAACGCCTGAATTTCACCGAGTATCACGCCGATCAGTACGAATTCCATGAACTTTATATCCGCAAATCGGACAATCCGCTGCTGATCGACATGATGCACTCGCTCAAAATCAGTTTCGTCCGGCAGTCCTACTCCAGCGAAGATAAACGGAAGCTCGCCGCCGTATTGAACGAGGTCAACTCCGAGCACCGCAAAATCGTCGAGCTGATCCGTCTCAAGGATAAGCCCCAGCTGGAATGCACGCTGAAATACCATTGGCGGATCATTGACACGGATATGCTGTAGCCCATGATTCGGCCGTTACGATAAACGCTTACGAAAAAACGACCCGCTGCGGGTCGTTTTTTCGTTCCGGCGCAACCGTCCTTCGGCGCATTGTCAATACTCGGATTTGCCAGTATATTTTCTCCGGCGCTTACGGCTTAAGATAAAGGCGTAGCAAGGAGAACCCCACAGGGGAAACAAATTCGAGGAGGAAATAACAATGAACAACAAATTCAAAGCAACGATCCTGGGTGCCGCAGCCGCGGCCATGCTGATGGTGCCGGCAGCCGTCAACGCGCAAACGAAAGACGACGGCGGCATTACGAAAAACCAACCCGGCATCGTCGTCCCGCAGGCGCCGCGCGTCAACCACTTCCTAGGCAACGTATATTTGGCACCGGGCGCTTACGGCCCCGTAGAATTGGTGCTGCCGATCGCTTACCGGTTCGATGCGCAGACCATCGAAGTCACCGGCCCGCTGAGCCAACATGTGCATGTTCAGCTCACGGAGCTCGGCTACAAAATCCTGTTCTCCGCCGACTCCGTCAAGACGACGGTCACGGTCAAGATCACGAACAGCAGCGGCGACTGGGGTTACTACACCGTCAACGTGCAAACGGTCGGTTAAGGCGATGACGAGAAGCTCACGCACGCTGCAGCTCGCAGCCCTGACGGCTACATTATGCATGGCGGCCATCGCGGCCCCGTCGTTCAACCCGCAACCCGATCCGCCGGGTGCCGTCGCCAGATCCGCCGACAGCCGTTCCGTCGCTTTCAATCCGCAGCCCGATCCGCCGGGCGTCGTCGCCCGATCCGCCGACAGCCGCTCCTTCAACCCGCAGCCCGACCCGCCGGGTCTCGTCTAATGCCTTAAGCCGGAGCGCTCAGCTCCGGCTTGTTGGCGCCGTTATTCCAGCAGCCGCAGCTGCACCGTCATTTCCAGCAAATGCTGCCAGTTATGCTTTTTGATTCGCAGCCATTCCAGGTAGGGAAACCGTCCCTTGATCAACTTCGTGATCTTGCACAGCTCGTTATTGACGGACTGTTCGTTGTAGAAGAGATGATCGGCGATCTCGCGCCGGCTCTTCCCCTCTTGAAGAAGGCGGAGGATTTCCTTCTGCAGCGGCGTCAGCTTGCGCCGCAATTCCTCCGCATAAGACGAGGCAACGCGGTTCATCAGCTTCGATGCCGAGGAATGATGCAAGCCGCTTTGTCCGGCCGCGGCGTCCCTGACCGCATTCGGAATATCCCGATAATGCGCCTTCGTGATATAATTGCGCACCCGCCCGTACGCGATGGCATGCGTCATGACCTCTTCCTCGTCCAGCGAAGAAAGCACGATGATTTGCAGCTCCGGATGCGACGATTGCAGCGCCATGGCAGCCTCCAAGCCATCGAAATTGCTGCCCGTCAGGTTGATGTCGAGCAGCAGCACGTCGATCTCGGCTTCCTCGACCGCCCGCAACAGCTGATGCTTGTAAGCGGCCGAGCCCGCGATGACGAAATCGTCCTCCCGCGACAGCATGTCGACCAGCAGCTCGCGAAACAGCGGGTCGTCGTCGCAGACGAACAGGCGAATGGCTTCCATAGCGGCCGCTTCGACTCCTTTCCGGGCAAAATCATGCTTGCCATATCGGTTGGTTATTTTTTACAATAAGAGCATTAAGGTACAAGGGGGCAAAACATGGGGAACGAAACCGCAACAGACGCCGGCAACGCGAATCAACGGACCTTGTACGAACGGCTCGGCGGGGAAGCCGGTATCGGGCTGGTCGTGGAACGCTTTTACCGCCGCGTGCAAACCGACGCGGAGCTTGAACCGTATTTTCGCGGCATCGATATCGTCAAGCTGATCGAGCATCAGCGGATATTCATTTCTTTCGCGACCGGAGGTCCCGACTATTATGCGGCCCGAAGCCTGACCCAGTCCCACGAACATCTCTTCATCACCGCCAAACACTTCGACGACGTACTAGGACATATGACCGACGCGCTGATTGAATCCGGCGTGAGCGGGCGCGACATAACGGGCGTGCTGAATGTGCTGGTACCGTTAAAAAGCCGTCTGGTCCGCGAGCCTAAATAGGCAGGGAACGCGACCTGCCGGACATCCATGCGTGTTTCTCTCCGAGCGGGAATCGGATGACGAAGGTCGTGCCTTTCCCTTTCTCGCTGCTGGCCGCGATATGCCCCTTATGCTTTTTGACAACCATGTAGCAGTAGGAGAGTCCCAGGCCGAAGTTATCCGACCGCCGCTTCGTCGAGAAGAACGGATCGAAGACGAGCGGCAGGTTTTCCTTGCTGATCCCGCTGCCGTTATCGCTGATTCTGACTCTGATCCACCTGCCCTCCGCCTCGCAGCCCACTTCCAATATCCCCGCTCCCGCTTCCATCGCTTCCATTGCGTTGGTCAGCAGATTGCGGAACATCTCCTGAACGTGAATTCGATCCGCGTGAATGTCCGGCGCCGCTTCCAAGCGCAGACGGAGCTCGACACCCTGCGTCTCCATCCTAGGCTTCAGGGCTTCGACCGCTTCGCTCAGCAGCTCGGCAATGTTCTCGGACGCCTTCTTCATCTCGAAATCCTGGCTTTGCTTATGAATCCGGTCGATCATGGCCATAAGCCCCTGCGTTTCCTCGCGAATGCGGGCCAGATCGCCGCCTTTCCCGTCATCGCTTGCCGCCGCGTGGGCCAGCTCCGCGCGTCCTGCCAACAGCTCGATGTTGACGAGGCTGTTTTTCATGGCGTGATTCAAGAGCGCGGTTCCCGAATTCATGGAACGCAGCGTGTGGTCAAGCCGCGATTTCTGAATCAGAATCCGCACCCCGAACACGCCGTAACGCGCCGCAAATCCGACGAACAACAGAAACGACAGCAGGATCATCGCCTCCAGCAGCCGGTACTCCCGCGTGCCGAAATGATAGGCCTGCGCCAACTGATTGAATAAATAATCGCCCAGCATCGGGGGAATGCATACGCAAGCGGTCAATATCCGATTGCGCCTCACCCGGGCATCCGCGGGTCGCGCGGCGGTGAAGACGAGCAGCGCGAAGATGGCCGCATAATAGACGCCGACCCATGGCACCATTCGCGTATAATCGAGCTCCAGTTCGGGCCGGAACGGCGTAACGGATGCCATGTAGACGCATGGGGCAAGCAGCACGACGTAAAACGCCCGTTTGAGTCTCCTCCCGGCCAGCTCGGAATAGGTGATCGCGAACATCAGACCCGCGTACGGATTGAAGACCTCGCCGACGAATTCGAGCGGGATGCTGCTCCGGAGCAGCAAATGATGCAGTCCCTCCGAACCCGTTTCGTTTGCATGGAGGAACGGCACGAGGGTATCGCGGATAATGAACGAAGCATCCCACATGCAGCAAAGCAGCAAATCGGCGACGATCCAGCGGTAAGCTTCCCTCATGGGCCGGATCCGCAGGACGATCAGCGCCGTCAACAACTGCATGGCGAACAATAACATCACTGGCAGACACCCCCGTCGGATAGCCGGATGGCGGTATCCGGTTCGAACCTCTTCACGCTTGGTCTGTTATGTTTATTCTGGAGGCGTCGATAATTTCCTTTATTTGTTTATTTATGCAATCGTTTTCAGATTTAAAAGACAACTTTAAGCCTAGACGCGGCTCGGGATGAACGCTTCCGAATCGACATGGGCCTCCTTCGCATAGGCAGGGAGCAGCTATTCGGCCAATACCGCTCTCCCCCGTTTTAAAGAGGCACTCTCCCTAGAACGCAGGCTCTCGCAAGCTCATAAACTATCAAGAGGCGACATTTCATAGCGAAGGAGCCGTGATTGCATGCAAGCAAGAAGCGAAAGCAACGTGAAAGTCATCGATGTCTCGCATCATCAAGGCATCGTCAACTGGGACAAGGTGCGGACGGACGGCGTGGTCGGGGCATTCATGAAAGCCACGGAAGGCAGCGGTTTCAAAGACTCGACGCTGCCGTCCAATGCGGTCAACGCGGCCGCGGCGGGACTGAAGGTCGGTTTCTATCATTACGCGCATCCGGAATCGAACGATGCCGCGGCGGAAGCCGCGCATTTCGTCTCCGCGATCGCCGGCTATAAAGCGGACTTTCCCCATGTTCTCGACGTCGAAGGCGATGCTTCGGAAGTACCTGCGGACGAACTGACGGACTGGTGCGCGCAGTGGCTGCGGGAGGTCGAACGATTGACGGGCCATGACGCCATGGTTTACTCCGGCGCCAGCTTCGCCAAGAGTTACCTGGGCAAGGAGCTCGGCCAATGGCCGCTCTGGATCGCCCACTACGGCACGAACAAACCGATGGGCAACGATACGTGGGACGAGTGGGCGGTCTTCCAATACACGTCGACGGGTTCCGTGGACGGCATTGCCGGCAACGTCGATCTGAATGCCATGGAAGAATCGTTCTTCGACCGTTATGCCGGCGTCGGCGCCGTGCAGCCGATCAGCGAACAAGATACGGTCAAGGTCGTCGTCAACGACAAGCTCGCCGCCTACGGACGCAACCGCAACGGCACGGTCTACGCGCCGCTCAGGCAGCTCGGCGAATCGCTCGGCGCCACCGTCACGTGGAACGCGGCAACCCGCATGCCGTACGTCAACGGCTTCCCCGTCACCCAATTCACGCTGCTTGACGGTTCGGCTTACGTCAGCGTTCGCGCCGTCGGCAGCTTCCTCGGCGGCAAGGTAACTTGGAATAGCAAGACGCAAAAGGTTTTTATCTACTATTAATCTAGTAAAAAGGCAATTTTTGTTTGCTTAATATGTTTGGAGGGAACAGCAAAAAGCCTTGCCCGATTCGCGGCAAGGCTTTTTGCTATGCAAGGGATGGCTGTCGCGCGCACGTCAAGCTTCCGGAGCCGCAGCCTCGAGCGCAAGGCGGATTTGCGCTTGAATGGTGTCCGCGTACTCCGATTTATGAAGCTCCGCCAAGCTCGGCCGCAGCAGCTCGACAAGCTCGCCGATCGTCTCCAGCGCGGCGCGCGCTTCGCGTTCCTCGGGCCGGGCAATCTGCTCCGGCGGGCGGGCAGGCTCCGTCCGGCCGCTTCCCGCCTCGCCGCCCCGTTCCAGCGTCTCGCGGAGCAGCTGCAATTGCTCGGACGAGGCATCGAATCCATGCTGCCGGCCGATGCAGACCAGATGACCGATACCGGCTTCGCTCCAGCTCTGATACACGTCGAACAGCGCAGCGGGCCGCCCCGAGGTTCGGAGGTTCAACTCCACTTTCATGCCCGAATGCCCCGGCGTGACGAGCGAGGCCGCCTTGTCCCGCGAACCGGCAGCGAGCAGCTCCCGCCAGTCCGCCACAGGCGGAAATATCGCCGACGCGGCTGCGGATACGGCCCGGATGCGATAATCGGCGGCGATCTCGTAATACGGCACCGGCATATCGTTCGCCTCCATCATGACTTACCCGCGCTCTTCCGTCGCGGCATGGCGGCTTTACGGGCGTGCAGCCATTCGCTGACATCCAGCAAGCTCGTTGCGAGCACCAAGCGCTCCGATGTTTGCCGGTCGACTCCGTACGCATCCGCCTGCCGTCCGCCGATCATGATCGTCGGACCGTGGAACAGCTCAGCGAGCGACTCTTCGTACGTTCGCGCGGCAGGCAGATTATCGGCCATCGAGACGGATAAGCCGATCACGTCCGGGCGCCAATTCATCCCGCTCGCAACCGCGTATTCGAGCGGCAGGCTCGCGCCGTAGCTGCGGGTTTCCCATCCGTTCTCCCGGAACAGCGCGGCGACGATCTTCACGCCCAGGTCGTGCGTCTCCCCTTCCACGCACAGAAACATCGCTTTCAAACCGTTGGCCGGCGCCTGATTCATCGCCATCCCGTAGCGGGTAATCAAAATATCGCATAGACCTGAAGCCAGGTGCTCGTCCGCTACCGAAATCAGATTCTGCTCCCACAAAGAACCGATGTAGCGCATGGCGGACGTCAACAGCTGCTCGTAGATGAACAAGCTGTTCGCGCCGGCGTCCATGAACCGCAGCATTTTTTCCCAACACGCCTCTACCGAACCGCTAATCAATCGTTCCGCAAACCACTCGATTTCCATTTGCATGCCGAACACCTCTTAGCTTTGTCGAATTCGTAAATGCTTGTAGACCATTGTATTATACATTCCCGCGTCGGCCTAGAGGCCGGAATTGTCTCCTGCTGTCGAATTTGACGAGACTCCCGAACTACTTATATGATGGAAATGATTCTCTTTTTATAAGGAAAAATTTTCCTAGATCGCTAGAGTCGATTCACGCAGGTCATATTTTCGTTCCCCGGGTTCCGGCAACCGGAGGATGCCGGCTGCCGAGGACGCGCGCGATAACGGGACAAGCCCCGTTCCTGTCGGATCGGGAAATCCGGAGGTGAACGAACGAATGCAAGGAGACGAGAATCTTCAGCAGGAAATGTCCGAACACGAAATCGGGAAGGCGATGCCGCCGAACGGGACGGAATCCCCGCATTGCATCGTCGGAATCGGCGCTTCGGCCGGCGGGCTCGAAGCCTTGGAGCTCTTCTTCGACCCCATGCCGCCGGATTCCGGGATGGCGTTCATCGTGGTCCAGCACCTCTCGCCGGACTATAAGAGCTTAATGCCGCATATTTTGAGCAAAAATACGCGCATGCTCCTTGTCGAGGTCGAGCATGACATGTACGTGGAGCCGAACCGCGTCTATCTGATTCCGCCCCGCAAAAACATGACGATCGCCGGCGGACGTCTGCAGTTGACCGATTCCATTCCGAGAACGGGTCTTCGGCTGCCCATCGATATGTTTTTCCGCTCGCTCGCGGCCGATTTCGGTTCGCGGGCCGTTGCCGTTGTTTTATCCGGTGCCGGAAGCGACGGTTCGCGCGGGATTCTGGCGATCAAGGAAGCCGGCGGGCTCGTTATCGCGCAGGACGGCTTCTCGGCCAAATTCGACGGCATGCCGAGCAGCGCCTGCCGAACCGGCGTCGTCGACGCCGTGCTCGCGCCCCAGCTGATGGCGGAAAAGCTGACGGCGCACGCGCTAACATTTCAAACCCAGGAAAAGAGGGAATTCAAGACGGCGACGATCACGATCGAACAATACATCCAGCTTATCCTAGACAAAATCAAACAAGCGTCGGGCATTGATTTCACCTACTACAAACGCAACAGCGTCCTGCGCCGGATCGAGCGCCGAATGGCCATGAACAACGTGAAGGACATCTCCGATTATTTGGCGTTTCTGGGCCAGCAGCCGGAGGAGCTGCATGCGCTGCGCAAGGATTTGCTTATCGGGGTAACGAATTTCTTCCGCGACGCCGAAGCGTTCAAGGTCCTTGACGAGAAAGTGCTTCCCGCCGTCTTCGCGAACAACGGCAAAAACCGCGAAATCCGCGTCTGGGTCGCCGGCTGCTCCACGGGCGAGGAGGCGTACTCCATCGCCATCCTGATGCGCAGGCACGCCGATCGGATGGAAGTGCCGTACACGATCAAGATCTTCGCGACGGACCTGGACAAGGAATCCATCGAATACGCCAGCCAAGGCGTCTACTCCGAGAGCATCAATTCCCATCTGTCGGAGGACGACATCGCGCGCTACTTCATCAAGGACGACGGCATGTTCCAGGTGACCAAGGAGATCCGGAAAATGATCGTCTTCGCTCCGCACAACATCATCAAGGATCCGCCGTTCAGCAACCTGGACTTGATCACGTGCAGGAACATGCTCATCTACCTGCAGCCGGAAATGCAATTCAAGGTGCTGTCGCTGTTCCATTTCGCGCTGACGCCGGAGGGCTTCCTCTTCCTCGGGCCGAGCGAGACGATCGGCAAATTCACGAACCAGTTCGAGCCGCTCGACCGCCATTGGAATATTTTCAGCCACAAGGGCGCGAGGCAGCCCGGCGAATCCCGTACCTTCGGCATGGCCGGGCAGTACGCCCAAACATCCCCGCGGGCCAAGCTGCACCTGCCCCCTGCGGTCATGCCGGAAAACAAAATCCGCCGGCAGACCGATGATCTGCAGGCGATCCTGACGGACGAGCACTTTGCGCCGAGCATGGTGATCGACACGAATAACGAGGTCGTGCATCTGAACGGCGCGATCAACGATTACTTGCTGCTGGCAAGCGGCACGCCGAGCCTGAACGTGTACAAGATGGTCGACTCGAGCCTCGGGGTCGCCATCTCCACGGCCATGCAGAAGATCCGGAAGGAACGGATAGAAGTCGTCTACCGGTCGCTTGCCATCCGCACGAACCGGGGCGACCGGACCGTCGACCTGAAGCTTCGTCCGTTCTCCGCCAAGAATGCCGCGTTCGGCAAGCATATTCTCGTGCTGTTCGAAGAGCCCGCGCAGCCCGTGCAGAAGCCGGCGCAGACGCTCGCGTCGACCGATCTCGACCGCGACGCCAAGACCCGCATCTTCGAATTGGAGCAGGAGCTCCAGCGGACCGAAGAGGCGCTGCAAGCGACGGTGGAAGAGCTGGAAACCTCCAACGAGGAGCTGCAATCCACCAACGAAGAGCTGGTCGCGGCGAACGAGGAGCTGCAGAGCGCGAACGAAGAGCTCCAGTCCGTCAACGAAGAGCTGGTCACCGTCAATACGGAGTACCAGTTCAAGATTCAAGAGCTCACGGATCTGAACAACGACATGAACAATTTTCTCGTCAGCACGCGGATCGGCACGATCTTCCTCGACAAGCGGATGTGCATCCGCCGGTTTACGCCGGCCATCACGAAGGAGATCAATCTGATGGACGTGGACTGCGGGCGGCCCATCGACCACATCTCCCATCATTTCAAGGACGATTCGCTGGTGAGCGACGCCCGGAACGTCCTGCAGACGCTCGTTCCGCTCGAGCGGGAGATTCAGAGCCGCAAGGGCACCTGGTACAGCATGCGGATATTGCCGTATCGGACGGAGGATAATTTCGTCAGCGGCGTCGTGCTCACCTTCGTCGACATCACCGACCTGAAGACCGTGAACGAAGAGCTGCTGAAGCTGTCGTACGCGATCGAGCAAAGTCCGAGCATCACGATGATGACCGATACGGCCGGCACGATCGAATACGTCAATCCGCAGTTCACGATGGTGACCGGGTACCTGCTGGAGGAAGCCCACGGCCTGAATATGCAGGCATTCAGCCGATGGGAGGAGGGCGAGCGGTCGTTCGAGGCGATCCTTCAAAGCGTGGGAAGCGGAAAAGTATGGACGGGCGAGCTCGAAAGCCGCGCCAAAAACGGAGATACGTACTGGGAATCCGTGAAAATCATCCCGATCAAGGACGATCACGGCCAACTGATCCATTTCGTCAAGCTGTCCGAGAACATCAGCGAGCGAAAGAACGCGGAGGAGATGCTCCGCAAGACGGAAATGCTGTCGGCCGTGGGGCAGATGGCGGCGGGCATCGCGCATGAGATCCGCAATCCGCTGACCGCGCTCAAGGGCTTCACCAAGCTGATCAGCAACACGGGCGACAGCAAGAGCTCCTACATCGGCATCATGCTGGACGAGCTCGACCGCATCGAGCAAATCGTCGGCGAGCTGCTCGTGCTGGCCAAGCCGCAGGCCGTGGACTTCGCCAACAAGGAGCTCGGGCCGATCGTGCAGGACGTGCTGATGCTGCTCGAATCCCAAGCGAATCTGGGCGGCGTGGAGATGCACTCCGAGCTGCAGGAGGGTTTGCGCGTGCTGTGCGTCGAGAATCAGCTCAAGCAGGTGTTCATCAACCTGCTGAAGAATGCCATCGAGGCCATGCCCAAAGGCGGGCGCATCCACGTGCAGGCGGCGATCGGCGCGGACAACCGCATCGTCGTGCGTTTCATCGACAACGGCGCCGGCATTCCCGAGGGCAAGCTGGCCAAGCTCGGCGAGCCGTTCTATTCGACCAAGGAGAAAGGCACCGGCCTCGGTCTTATGGTCAGCCACAAAATCATCGAGAACCATCAAGGCAGCATCGCCTTCCAAAGCAAAGAAGGCGTCGGCACGACCGTGACCATCGAGCTGCCAGCCTTGTTGAATTGATGTTAAACGGCACGCTGGAAGACGCCGCCTGCTCGACTGATTGTCATTGCGAACCGCAAACCTGCCGTTATGCAATGAAGGCGCGCCGCCCCTGTCCGGCGGCACAAGCCGAAAAGCCTCCATCCCCCGCTTTGGCGGAAGGTTGGAGGCTTTTGGCGTACGGCGCAATCGTGCGTCAATCCGACAAAGAGGCGACCCATGCGTCAACGTGCAGCACCTCGGCCTGATGGGGGAACACCTTCTCGGTCAGTACGCGATGAACCTCGGGATCCGCATCGATACAAGCGTCGGAAAGCACCGTAAGCGCAAAGTCTTTATCTGCCGCTTCCCGCAAAGTCGATAGAACAACCCCGCTTGTGGCGATACCGCTGAGAATGAGCGTATCGATCTGACGGGAACGCAGAATGATCTCGAGATCGCTGCCGGCAAACGCACTCACGCGAAGCTTGGTCACGATAGGCTCGTCCGGCAGAGGCTGGACGGATTCGTGAATTTGCATCATCGCTTCCGGAGCTGCCGCGAGCCCGGCGGCACGACTTGCAATACCTCCGAACATTTTGTTTCTAGCACTGATCTCGGGATAGCCAGCGCGAAATGCGACACGAACGTAAATAACGGGAATACCGTGGCTGCGTGCGGCTTCGATAGCCTTTCGGAAAGGGACCAGCCCATCCTCGCTGCCGACGAACCGCGACACGACGCTGTTTTGCATATCCATGACCAGCAGCGCGCTTTTGCTCGATAAACTTTGCATGTGCGATCAAACTCCTTATCCACGAGTTGAGTGACGGCGTACCAATTGTTCAGGGCCGTCATAGTCAGCCATAAAGCGCGACTTATCGAAGAGGCGAATCAACTGCTTTACCACGACGATCCGGCGTAATTTTAGAAATAACCTTTTCCAAGTCAGCCGCAAGATCAGCAGCTCAGCTCTGCTGATCTTGCCGCGGTTCTACCGCTTCCGTCAGCTTCCGCTCGATGTCCGCGGCATAAGCCGCCCGCTGCTCCTCCGTCCAGCGCAGCCGCTCCGCCATCGCGGCGATGACGGCGTCTTTCCACTTGCGCACCTCCGCGATGCGGAAGAACAGGTCGCCGGTCCGGCGAACGAGGAAGTCCGCGGGCTTCGCCGCCATCTCCGACTCCATCGCGTACCGCAGCCGGACGGCCAGCACGAGCGGCAGCCCGTGCTTCGCCGCCCACGGCTTCGTCGTCTCCGCCAGCTCGAACAGCAGCGGCGCGTTGGAGCCGTAGCGCCGCGCCAGGAACGCGGCTTCGTCCGCGGAGAAGCCGCGGAGCATGCCCTCGCCCGTCTTCGTGCGCACGTACGCTTCATAGTTGCGGGAGCCGCCGAGATCGCCGCCGGACATCGGGATCGACTTCGTCCCGCTCGCGGGCAGCTTGCGCTTGCCTTCCTGCGCCAGAAGCTCGGAGACCTTGTCGACGACCGTCTCCGCCATCTTGCGGTAGCCCGTCAGCTTGCCCCCGGCAATGGAGATCAGCCCGGACGACGAGACGAATATCTCGTCCCGGCGCGAGACCTCCGAGGGCGACTTGCCTTCCTGCTGGATGAGCGGGCGCAGGCCGGCCCAGCTCGATTCCACGTCGGCCGCGGTCAGCGTCAGACCCGGGAACATGAAATTGACCGCTTCCAGCAGATAAGTCCTGTCATCCGCCGTCATGACGGGCCGCTCGGCATCGCCGGCGTAATTCGTGTCCGTCGTGCCGAAGTACGTCTTGCCTTCGCGCGGAATCGCGAACACCATCCGGCCGTCCGGCGTATCGAAGTACACCGCCTGCCGCAGCGGGAAGCGCGATTGGTCGAACACGAGATGCACGCCTTTCGTCAGGCGCAGCGTCTTGCCCTCCTTGGAGCCGTCCATCTCGCGCAGCCGGTCGACCCACGGCCCGGTCGCGTTGACGATCTTGTCGGCCGCGACCGCATACGCCCCGCCGCCGATCAGATCGCGGACGACCGCGCCGGCCAGCTTCCCGTCCTCCGCGTAGCGAAGCTCCTCCACCCGGGCATAATTGACGGCATCGGCGCCGTGCTGGACCGCTTTCTTCATCACTTCGATCGTGAGCCGCGCGTCGTCGGTCCGATATTCGACGTAGTAGCCGCCGCCCTTCATGCCTTCCCGTTTCAGCAAAGGCTCCTTTTCCAGCGTCTGCCGCGCATTCAGCATGACGCGCCGTTCCCCGCGCTTCACGCCGGCAAGAAAATCGTACACGCGCAAGCCGAGGCTCGTCGAGAACTTGCCGAAGCTGCCGCCGGCATAGAGCGGCAACAGCATCCATTCGGGCGTCGTCACATGCGGGCCGTTCTCGTACACGATCGCCCGCTCCTTCCCGACCTCCGCCACGACGCCGACCTCGAGCTGCTTCAAATACCGCAGGCCGCCGTGCACGAGCTTCGTCGAACGGCTCGACGTGCCCGCCGCGAAATCCTGCATCTCCACGACCGCCGTCCGAAGGCCGCGCGAAGCCGCGTCCAGCGCGATCCCCGCTCCCGTAATGCCGCCGCCGATCACGAGCAGATCAAGCGGCTTATGCTGAATGTCTTGCAAGACGGAACCCCGGTCCTCCGCTCCGAATCGGCCGTTCCTCTTCATGGTTGTCATGAACGCCACGCCTGCCTTTCCCTACCTCAATGTACGCCGGAGGCCTGCGGCCCGCGCATGGACGACGGTCGGCGCCGTTACATTGCCATTATCCGGCACCGCCCCGGCCGATGCAAAAAAACCACGAATAGTCGCTGCCTCCGGCCGCCAGCAAGGGCGTGCCGAAAACAACAATCTTCGTGGTTTCTCCGTGTCTCCAACCGTTATTAACTTACCGCTACTATACCATGCTCATTCGCAAAACGCCATGGCCGCTTTCACCGCGCGCCGCCAGCCGCCGTACAGCTGCGTCCGCCGCGCCTCCTCCATCGCCGGCGCGAACAGGCGGTCGACCTGCCGCAGGCCGCGGATTTCCTCGCGTCCGGACCAGTAGCCGACGGCAAGGCCCGCCAGGAATGCCGCGCCGAGCGCCGTCGATTCATTGACGACCGGCCGCTCGATCGGCACGCCGAGCATGTCGCTCTGGAACTGCATCAGCGGATCGTTGGCGACCGCGCCGCCGTCGACGGACAGCGCGCAAAGCGCGATCCCCGACTCCTCCTCCATGACCGTCAGCACGTCCTTCGTCTGATACGCCAGCGACTCCAGCACCGCCCTGACGAGATGCGCCTTCGTCGTGCCGCGCGTCAGGCCGAACATCGCGCCGCGCACGTCGCTGTTCCAATAGGGCGTGCCGAGGCCGACGAAAGCGGGGACCACGTACACGCCCTCCGCGGAGGGCGCCGCGATCTCCGCGGATTCCGCGGCCGAGGCGATCATGCCGAGGCCGTCGCGCAGCCACTGAATCGCGGCTCCCGCCACGAACACGCTGCCTTCCAGGGCATATTCCACCCGTCCGTCCGCCTGCCAGGCGATCGTCGTCAGCAGCCCGTTCTTGGACGGCACGGGCTGCCCGCCGGTGTTCATCAGCATGAAGCAGCCGGTTCCGTACGTGTTCTTCACGCTGCCCTTGTCGAAGCAGGCCTGCCCGAACAACGCCGCCTGCTGGTCGCCGGCAGCGCCGGCGATCGGAACGGCATGACCGCCGAGGAGAGCCGGATCCGTATGGCCGTAAACCTCCGAGGAGGAGCGCACCTCCGGCAGCATCGCCTTCGGCACGCCGAGCATCGCAAGCAGCCCGTCGTCCCAGGCCAGCTCGTAAATATTGTACATCAGCGTCCGCGAAGCGTTCGTCGCGTCCGTCACATGCACCTTGCCGCCCGTCAGCTTCCAGATCAGCCACGTATCGACGGTGCCGAAGAGCAGCTCTCCGGCTTCCGCCCGATCGCGGGCGCCAGGCACGTTCTCCAGAATCCAGGCAACCTTCGTGCCGGAGAAATACGGATCGATCCGCAGGCCCGTGCGCTCCCTGACCGCCGTTTCACGGCCTTCCGCCGCAAGCCGCGCGCAGATGCCGGCGGATTGGCGGGATTGCCAGACGACCGCCGGATAGACGGGCTCCCCCGTCTCGCGATCCCAGACGATCGTCGTCTCGCGCTGGTTGGTGATGCCGAGTCCGGCGATCTGCCGCGCCGCGACGCCCGTCTCGGCCAGCAGCCGCCGAATCACGCCGAGCGCCGAATCCCAGATGAACGACGCATCCGCCTCCACCCAGCCGGAATCCGGATACCGCAGCGGCAGCTCCTGCTGCGCCATGCCCGCGATCGCGCCCTTGCGGTCCACGAGCAGCGCGCGCGTGCTGGTCGTGCCTTGATCCAGCGCCAGCATATAGTTGTTCATGCGAATTCCCCTTCCTTGCAGTCGTATAGCCCGTTACCCGGGCGGCGTATCCGCGATCCGCTCGCGCGCTAAAGCTCCCATAGCTCGCGGCGCGAGGTCGTAACCGCCGCCGCGCCGGCTTCGATCGCCCGGCGCACATGCGTCTCCGTCCGGATCAAGCCGCCCGCGATGACGGGCACGCCGGTCCGTTCCTTGACTTCCGCGATGATTTCCGGCATGATGCCGGGCAGCACCTCGACGTAATCCGGCTGCGTCTTGCCGACCAGCGCGTAGCTGCGCTCCAGCGCATCGGAATCCAGCAGGAACAGCCGCTGGATGGCGATCAGCTTGTTTTGCTTCGTCCGCTGGATGACGCCCGCCCGCGTCGAGATCAGCCCGGCGGGCCGGATGCTCTGGCATAGAAAATCCGCCGCGTATTCATCGTTCTTGAGGCCGTCGATCAGATCGGCATGCAGCAGCACGTCTTTCCCGTGGGCCCGCGCCAGATCCACGATCGGCTTGATCTGCCCCACATGGCCGCCCAGCAGCACGAATCCGGGAAACGAAGCCGCTAAAAGCGCTTCCACTTCCTTCAGCTTGCGTACGGCCGGCAGCACCTTCCTGCCCGATTGGAACAATGGCAAGGCATCCGCTCCCCTTTCCGCCGAGGTTGACCGCACTCGCGGCTTATGACCGCGCGCGTCCGCTTTCCGCGGCTGCCGCACGGCTCCGTTATCCTTTCAATATGCCAGATTTCACGCGCGATGACAATCGCCCGGCGGCCGGAATTCAGCCAAAGCGCCCTCCTCATCCTGCCGCCGGCCATGCGGCTTTTTCCTGCTTCATGCATAAAACGCGCCGATAAAGCGGCATATTGATGAAGAAGACGATCACACATCGTAGGAGGAGGCAGCAGCATGAACCCGCAGCGCGCGCAAGAAATCGCGGAATCGCCCGTCATGGCCGACGTCACCTGCGACGGCGTTCCCGTATACATCCAGCATGTAGACGCCGAGAACGATTCGGCCCGCATCTATCCGCTCGATCGGCCGGATCAAGAGCAAACCGTCGCTTTGGGCACCCTGGTCGAGGCATCCTCGTTCCAAGGGGACGGCATCCACATGCTGTGCCCGCCGGATCAAGGGCAATAGCGGCGGCCGGTCCGCGTCGCAAAAAAAGACCCGCAGCAACGGGCTGCGGGTCTGAAGTCAATCTATATAATAGGGGGTTGATTCTTATTATAGGGACCGAAGATTAAGAGAACCTGAAAACGGCATTGCAGTTCCGTTACAATTGCGTATCATTCTTGCGTTGGCGAACCGAGTTCTTCCGGTCCCCCACGCCTTACAAGTGCCGCTATCGCGCCGGATTGTCCCGTTTTGACCAAAAGACCCATACGGATGCGAGCCGCGCGTCATAAACTGTGATGTGCTTCTTCTCTTATTCGGATCTTCGTTGCTGAAGATCCTTTTTTTGTTTGCCGAGCGCGAAAACGGCTCCCTCGCTTTAGGAGAAAAGCCATGTTACCCAATAGGAAAGCAGAATCAAGGTGAACACGACCGTGATCGGAATCGCAATGATCGTGACCCTCAAATATTGCATCCAGCTGATTTTGACGCCGCCTTTATGGACGATATGCATCCACATCAGCGTGGCAAGCGTGCCGATCGGCAGCAGCAGCGAACCGATGTCGCTTCCGATGACGCTGGCGAGATACGAAATCTTGAGCGTCAGCGGATCCAATCCCATATGCGTCAGCGTCAGCGTGCCGACCATGAGCGCGGGATGGTTGTTGAACAGGTTGGACAGCACGCTGATCGTCGCGCCCATCAGCACGCTCGCGTTCAGCAAGCCTCCGGAGACGATCGGCTGCAGCATCCGGATGAGATAGTCCGTCAAGCCGATGTTGTTCAGGCCGTAGATGATGACGTACATGCCGAAGGCGAAGATCAGAATGTACCACGGCGTTTTCTTCAGCATGTCCAGCGGGGTGATCTTCAAATGGATCCATCGCCATGCCAGCAGCACGGCCGACCCGATCACCGCCATGAGCGGGACGGGAAATCCGACGTAGGAAGCCGCGAACAAGCTGATCCGGACGCAGAAGACGAAGATCAGCACGTTGCGCATGAACTTGTTGCGGTTCTCGCTTTGATAGACATCTTTCAGCGGATGGCTTCCGGGCATGAATCCCTGCTGCGCGACTTCCGGAATCTTCTTGGGCAGCGCGCGGTAGAACGTCGCGTACAGGATGAACGCCAGCAGGCAAAGCCCGATCGATGCCGGCACGAACATCATCGCCGTATGCATATACAGGCTCATGTGGACGATCTTGAGCGCGATCAGGTTGACGATGTTGCTGACGCCGATCGGCGCGCTCGAAGCCGTCGCGATGATCGCGCCCGAGATGAGATAAGGGATTTTGTGATGATTTTTGAGACCCATGTTCTTTAGCAGCATAAGCAGGATCGGCGTCGTGATGAGAATGCTTCCGTCGTTGTTGACGAACAGCGTCATCAGGAAGCAGAACAAATTCGTCAGCCAAAACAGCCGGATGCCGGAGCTTTTCGCTTTTTTGGCCAAAATATCCGCCGCCCAGTAGAAGAAGCCGAAGCTCTCCAGCACGATCGCCATGACGATGGTGGCGATGATCGTGATGGCGGCGCCGCCGATCGTTTCGGTAATGCTTCCGAGGTCGGACAAGGAGACGGCGCCGCTTAGAAGCACGAATAACGCGCCGATCGAGGCCGGTATCGCTTCGTTGACGCCGGGGCGCAGGAAGATAAAGCCGAGGGTAAGCAGGAACGCGCATATCGTCGTGATAACCGTTAAATCATGCATGACTCAACCTCTCTTTCTTGTCGGAATGCTGCTCCGTTGCTGCCGGTCGCTTTCCTTCGATACTGCCGAAAATCGAAGCGGCGACGCCGCGGTTTTCATAGATTCGTTCGGGCGGGATGCGCAGAACAGCAAGGATGTACTGTATTTATACGTACATGGCATATAGCTCGTACTGGTCAAACTACCTAACTCTATGAAAACCATCTCCTATCAAGCGTTGACGTTTATCCCGTCGTGACGTATGGAGGCAATGGACGAAAGCCTGTTCGAACGGCCGCGGAACCGGGCCGGCGCCGCGTTCCCGGCGCTTGTCCGAACGCGCGAAAAGCCCGAAACTCGGGCAACAATATCGGCCGGGCGGGGTAACACCCCTTCGCATCTGGGCGTATAGTAAAGCATTCGATCAGGAAAGGAACATCGACACCATGAATTACTATTCGTCCGGTCCGTACGGTCCAGTCCCATACGGCCATTATGGCTCCTACGGCGGCGCCAATCCTCCGACGTTCTATTACGTCTCTCCGGCGCAGCAATGGGCGATGCATAATAGCCTCGAAGCGAACCGCAAGAAAGAACAGCCGCTTACCTTCGTGCTCGTTCACGGCGCTTGGGCCGACGCCAGCTTTTGGGACGGCGTCGCCGCCGAGCTGCGCAAGCAGGGCCATACCGTATACGCGCCCGAATATCCCGGCCATGGCGCGGACTTCGCCAATACGACCGCGACCCATGCCATGATGTCGCAAGCCGTGGCGGACTATATACGCACGCATGACCTGCACGACGTCGTGCTCGTCGGCCACAGCTTCGGAGGGTCCGTCGTGCAGAAGGCCGCCGAGCTCGTGCCGGACCGGTTGAAACGGATCGTCTTCATCGACGGCTTCGTCGCGAAGGACGGCGGCAGCCTGAGCGACGAACTCCCGCCCGAGGCCGCGGCTTTTTTCGCCGATCTGACGAAGCAGTCGGGCAACAACACGATCATGCTGCCCTTTCCGTTCTTCCGCGACGCTTTCGTCAATCTGGCTACCTTGGAGACGGCGCAGCAAATCTATGCCGGTGTCAAGCCGGAACCGGCCGGCCCGCTCTTCGAGAAGCTGGACCTGAAGAAGTTCTACAGCCTGCCGACGCCGAAAAGCTACGTCTACCTGACGGTAGACAACGTGCTGCCCCAAGGAAACGGCTTCGGGTGGCATCCGCACATGTCGAGCCGCCTCGGCCAGTTCAGGCTCATCAAGGGCTACTCTGACCATATGACGTACTTCAAAACGGATCCGAAGAAAATTGCCGAACTGCTGTACATGGCTTCGCGCGATTGATTCGCCTCGCTCGCAGATAAGCAAAAAAGACGGAACGCCACGATCGGCCGCTCCGTCTTTTTTGCGTGATGATTCGAATCCGGTTGCTTCCGCCCCGCGCGGCTGCCGATTCAGTCGTCCTTCGGATCCGGCCCGTACTTATTGTGCCCCGAATCGCCCTCCAAGCACGCGAATACCAACAGGACGATCGCTCCGACGAACGGAATCAAGATAATGAAATACCACCAGCCCGAACGGCCCGTATCGTGGAGACGGCGAACCATGACGGCCAGCGACGGCAGCAGCACGGCCAGCGAATACAAGGCGCCGAGCACGCGGTCGAGCCCGAGGATACCGTCCACGATGGCCAGCACGACCGATAGGATGCAGTTGACGAGCACGTACATCCAATATTCTTTGCGTCTTGCTCTTCCCGTGAAGCCGACGTAATTTTGCAGCACTTTGACGTACCAATCCATTCGCGCATCCCTCCGGCCGGCATAATGTTCCCGCTTATTAGCGTATTGCGCATCGGCATCGACAATGCCCCGCGTTTCGGTTATCGTGGGCATATTACCCAGCGTACGAATGGGCGCGCGCCGCTTTAGCCATAATAGCGGTACGATTTTCAAGTCCGGCAGCTGCTGCTGCGGACTCGCCCGCATGGAGGGACGATCAGGATGAGCACGCGATACGCAACGAACGACGATGCCCCGGCGGTCATTCCGCTGCTGCTGGAGGCGATCGGCCCGATCGCTTATTTGCTCACCGGCGCCTCGGACGACGCCGATGCGGCAAGGCGGCTGACGGATTTCTACAAGCAGCCCGGCAATCGGGTCAGCCGCAGGCATATTCTCGTGGAAGAACGCGACGGCCGGGTCGCGGGCATGCTCGTCGCCTATTCCGGCAACGACGCGCAGCGGCTGGACGAGCCGTTCCTGGAACGGATGCGGCGCGACTTCGGGGAAGCCGAGCGCGAGATCGTCAGGGAAGCGCGGGACGGCGAGTACTACTTGGACGCGCTCGCCGTCGCCGAAGACTATCGCGGACAAGGCATCGCGAAAGCGCTCATGGCGGCCGCGGAGCGGCGGGCGGGAGAGCTGGGCTTCGACCGTACCTCGCTTATCGTGGAAGCGTACAACGAGCGGGCGTACGGGATTTATTCGCGCAGCGGCTACGCAGAAGACGGTATGCTGCGCATCGGCGACAACGTTTACCGCCGGATGGTGAAACGGCTGTAGGCGGGGGAGCCGCGATGCTGCATAGCAGCGACAGCCGTGGATGGCGAGGCTGGTTTTTCGGAGGAGGGCTGCGAGCTGACGGCCGGCAGAGACGCTATTGCTCGATTCATGATACTCACCGATGCCAATCTCAGCCGCCAACGCGACAAAAGCCGGACCGATCATTCGCATGATCGTCCGGCTTTTTCGTCGGGTTACGCCAGCTTCGGCATCAGGCCGCCGCCAAGTTCCTCGCCCCGTTCCAGGCCGAGCCCGTCCGTGATGACGTGATTGTCCCCGCTGTAGGTCGTGCCGTCCTCCATGAAGACGATCGCCAGCGCACGGCGCGGTTTGTCCGTCGCGTTCGCATGCGCGAAGTGGAACGTCATCCCGTCGTGGAACGTGCAGCTGCCCGCTTTCATGCGGCAGATGACGGCGGTATTGCGGTCCAGGTCCTTGGCGCCCTCCTGCGCGAAGATATCCTCCGGCGTCACCAGGCTCACGCCCTTGAGGTTGCGGATCTTTTGGGATTTCGGCACGAACATCATGCAGCCGTTGTGCTCGTCGACGTCGTCCAGCGCGATCCAGATCGAGAAGGCGTTCTGCTCCTTCATCTCCGTCATCGGCCAGTACGGACGATCCTGGTGCCACGGCGTCACTTTGGAATCGCCCGGCATCTTCAGCAGCGCATGGTCGTGGAACAACCGGATGCCCGCGAAGCCCGTCAGCTGCTTGCCCAGATCCGCGAACCGCTCGCCGAGCACGAACCTCGCCATGCCGCCGTGATCCCGCCAGGTGTTCACCCGCTGATTCAATACCTTATAATAGGCGCCGCCGGCCTGATCCGTCTGAACTCCGCGCCCGCCCTGATTGTTCATCGTCTCGTCCATGTATTCGCGCAGCTCCGCGAGCTCCTCCGGCGACAGGACGTTATCGATTTGCACGAACCCGTTTTCCCGGTAAAAAGCCACTTTCTCGTCGCTAAGCTCGATGGTTGCGTTCAGCATGCGTACTCATTCCCCTTCTCGTATCGGATACCTTTACTTTACACCCGGGTACCCTGGGCCATCTTGGACGATAAGGGGAAAAACACGGACGATCTGCCAAACTTGAAACCGCTATCTCCCGATGACCCGCCGCTCGTCCGCCACCTCGCGAAGGTAGGGCAGCAGCACATCCCGCAGCTCCTCGCGGCGAAGACCGACCTCGATGATGGCTTTCATGTAGCCGATCTTGTCGCCGATATCGTAGCGCTTGCCGCCGAGCGTCAAGGCGAGCAGTTCTTCTTCCGCGCACATCGCGTGCAGCGCGTCCGTCAGTTGGTATTCCCCGCCCGCTCCGCGCTCCAGCCGTTCCAGCACGGGGAAGATCTCCGGCTTAAGCACGTACCGCCCCATGATCGCCAGGTTGGACGGCGCCTCGCGAACGGCGGGCTTCTCGACCAGGCCGTCCACCCGGCAAACGCCGTTCGTCATCGCCGCCGCGGGCTTGACGATGCCGTATTTGCCGACCTCGCCGGCGGCGACTTCCCTGACGCCGACGACCTGCCGCCGCGTCCGCGCGTGCACGTCGATCAGCTGCGCCAGCGCCGGCGGCTCCGAGACCATGATGTCGTCGCCGAGCAGCACGGCGAACGGCTCGTCGCCGATGAACTGCTTCGCGCACAGGATGGCATGCCCGAGGCCGAGCGGCTCCTTCTGCCGAATAAAATGGATGCTCGCCATGTCGCTGATCGCCTGCACTTCCCGCAGTTGAGCGTGCTTGCCTTTATCCGCGAGCAGCTGCTCCAGCTCGACCGACTTGTCGAAATGGTCCTCGATGGACTTCTTGCCCCGTCCCGTGACGATGATGATGCTTTCGATGCCGCTCTGAACGGCTTCTTCCACGATATATTGAATGGCCGGCTTATCGACGATCGGCAGCATTTCCTTGGGCTGCGCCTTCGTCGCGGGCAGGAACCGGGTTCCGAGGCCCGCGGCGGGAATAACGGCTTTACGAATGGTCATGGCGGGTCTTCCTCCTTGCTTTGGATGAGAAATCGCCGGCGCCGAATACCCAGAATCGGCTCCCCGCGTAATTGACGATCATGCCGGCACCCGTGGCCAGCAGCTTGCTCGGGATAAGCGGCAGCCCCGCTCCTCCGTTATGCAGCTGCTCCAGGAGCCACGTCACGCAAGCGAGCACGACCAGATTCAGCAGCAGAAAACGCGGCATTTCGCGGGTACGGCTCGCATTGGAGCGAAACGTCCAGCTGCGGTTCAGCAGGTAGCTGTTCAGCATCCCGCAGCCGTAAGCGATGATTTGCGCCGTCAGCACGGAGCAGCCCGCCGCCGTTAACATCGTGAACGCGAGCAGATCGGCGCCCGTATTCAGCAGGCCGACGGCAGCGAACTTCAGCAGCCGGCCGTTCACGGCTGTCCGCCGCTGCCCGTCTTGGGCAGCGTTGCCTTCTCTCCCGTTCCTGCCGCGAGACCGCGGACGTCGCGGACGATGTACAGCGGACGCCCTTTCGTCTCGTCGTAGATCCGTCCGACGTATTCGCCGAGAATGCCGAGCATAATCAAGATAAACCCGTTAAAAATAAGCATGATGCCCATCAGCGACGGCCAGCCCTTCATCGTGGCATGCGTGAAGATCGCCAGGTACACCACGTACAGCAGGAACAGGAAACCGATGCCCGACAGCGCCGCTCCCATGTAACCCGCCAGCTTCAGCGGCTTGTAGGAGAAGGAGGTGATGCCGTCGAGGCAGAGCTTGATCATTTTGCGCAGCGGGTATTTCGTCTCCCCGGCCAGCCGTTCGTCCCGTTCGTAGACGATGGACGACTGGCGGAATCCGACCCAGCTGACGAGCCCGCGGACGAACCGGTTGTTCTCGGGCAGGCGCTTCATCTGGTCGACGACCTTGCGGTCCATGAGGCGAAAATCGCCCGTGTCCACGGGGATATCGATATCGGTCGAGGCCCGCAGGATGCGGTAGAACGCGCTGGCCGACCATTTCTTGAAGCGGCTCTCGCCGTTGCGCTTGCTTCTCGTGGCATAGACGACCTCGTAGCCTTCGCGCCACCGCTCGATCATCCCGAGAATGAGCTCCGGCGGATCCTGCAGATCCGCGTCGATGATGATGACCGCGTCCCCGGAGGCATAATCCATGCCGGCCGTTATCGCGATCTGGTGCCCGAAGTTGCGGGAGAAATCGATCAACTTGACCGTCTCGTCCCAGTAGCCGTATTCCTCGATGATGGCCGCGCTCCGGTCCTTGCTGCCGTCGTTAATGAACAGCAGCTCGTAGGTCTGCCCCGCGGCGCTCATGACCTTCTTCAGCCGCCGGTACGTTTCCTGAATGACGGCTTCTTCGTTGTACATCGGGACGATAATGGAGAACGTGACTTTTCTGCTCATCGCGATCCCTCCTTAATTTTGATCCAGGGACACTTCGTAAAGCGTCGCGCCGCCGTTCATGCCCCTGCCGCCGAATTGGCTGCCGTCGCCGTTCGCCGTCTCCGTCGCTGTATCGGATTGCCATTCGCTTGCCGGAACGACCGTGCCGTGCTCGGCGATCCATGCCGTCAGCTCGGAGCTGCCGCCCCTTCCGCCGCCACCGCCGCCGGAGATCATGAAATACTTCAGCTTGCCGCTCGCGACGAGCTTCTGCAGCTTCTCGACCGAGTAGACGGGGTCCGAGCCGGAGAACCCGCCCAGCGTAACGACTTTCTCGCCCTCGTCGATGATGTACGGCGCGGCCGTATTGTAGTCGAAGGTCGCGAACAGGTACTCCTCGCCCGTGTTGTGCTCCCGCAGATAGGTTAGGGTTTGCTCGTTGATCGTGCCGCCGTTCATGGCGCCGCCGGATGGCATTCCGCCTCCTCCGAAAGCAGGCACGGTGCCGTCGGCTGCTTGGCCGTCTTGGCCGCCTGCCCCAGCTGCGCCGGGACCGTTTTGCCCTTGGCCATCCGTTGATTGACCATCCTGGTCTTGCGCGTTTTGTCCGTCAGGCCGTTGACCGCCGGCCGTCTGGCCGAGCTGCCCCTGCATGCCGCCGAAGTTAAAGCCGCCGGCAGGCGCTCCGCCTCTGCCTCCTCCGAAGCCGCTCGACGCGCCGTCCGGTCCGACGATCGGCGTCATGCTGCTCTGACCGTACGTAATCGGCGTCAGCGACCAGTAGGCAGGGCCGATCAGCATGACGAACAGGCTGACCGTACCGATGATGCGAACCGGCTTGCGCTCGCCGCCGTTCTTGACCGCAAGCAGCACCATTGCCGTCAGGACGCCCGCCGCGGCGACGCCGATGGACCAGCCTTTGCCGATCGTATCGTCGAAGCGCTGCATGATATACCAGTGAAGCGCCGCCGTCGCCGCAATGGATACCGGCAGCA
Organism: Paenibacillus sp. J22P277; assembly: GCF_059383675.1. Classification (NCBI taxonomy): domain Bacteria; kingdom Bacillati; phylum Bacillota; class Bacilli; order Caryophanales; family Paenibacillaceae; genus Paenibacillus; species Paenibacillus sp. J22P277. The sequence continues at coordinate 485,040 of NZ_JBXENS010000007.1, read as the reverse complement.
GATAAGAGGTCCAACCTTTGCCGCCGCGGCAGGCGTTCCACGATTCCACCCAGCCCGCTCCCGCGATCGCCGCGATCGGCGCCGCAAGCATAATCAGGTAATACTGATGGAAGAAGCCCGCTACGCTGAAAAACATCATGCCCGGGATGAGCCATGCGAGCCAGAACAGCGTTTCTTTGTGCTTCTGCGTAAACGACTTCTTGAACCGGAAGCCCGCGAGCAGCGCGATGCTGGCGAACAAGACGAACGGAATCAGCCAGCTCGCCTGCCCGGACAAGCCGGCTTGGAACAGCCGCAGCGGGCCCGGGTTGCCTGTGCCGAACATGTTCCCGCCTCCGCCGCCGGGACCGCCTCCGCCTTGAAAGCCGCCGCGGCCGCCGTCTTGACCCGGGAAGCCTCCGGCGAAACCGCCGGTACCGGGAGCGGTCAGGCTGCCGTTTGCGCCGTCGCCGGATGCGTTTCCGCTCGGCGCGGCACCGTTCGCGGCACCGTCGGTTGCCTGACCGCCGCCGTCGTTTGGCGCGGTTCCGTTCCCGTTGCCGCTTGAAACCTGGCCGCCGCCAGCGTCTGGCGCTGCATCGGTGCCGGCGGCAGTCCCGTCCGCGCCAGCCGCCGCGCCGCCGTTTTGCTGCATGAAGGCTCCGCCGTCGTCGCGGCGGCCGCCCTGTCCGCCTCCGCCGCCCGGCGCTTGATCGCCCGTCAAACGGGAAACCCCGTTATAGCCGAAGGCCAGGTTCATGACGGAATTGGTTTCGCTGCTTCCGATATAGGGCCGCTTATCGGCCGGAATCGAATCGACGACGACCGCCCAAGAAACCGAGATGACGAACATCAGCGCCGTTGCCCCGGCGAGCACCGCCGTCTTGCGTTTCCAGTTCGCTTTTGCCGCCAGGATATAGAACAAGTAGAAAGCCGGAAGAACCATGTACGCTTGAAGCATTTTCATATTGAACGCGACGCCGATCATGGCGAACGCGCCGATGACCGTAGCCGTGCGTTGATTTCGGATGCCCTTGAAGAGCAGCCATGTACCGACCAGCAGGGCGAAAACCAGCATGCTGTCGATGTTGTTCGTCCGGCTGACCGACGGCAGCACCGGCGTCAACGCCAGGACGAGCGGGCCGATCCGCGCCGCCTTCGCGCCGAAGGTTGGCTTGAGGATAAAGTAAATCAGCAGCACGCTGCCGACGCCGGCCAAGGCCTGCGGCAAAATGACGCTCCAGCCGTGCACGCCGAATACATACGCGAAGGCCGTCTGAATCCAGAACGTCAGCGGCGGCTTATCCACCGTGACGGAGCCCGCCGAATCGAGCGACCCGTAGAAAAAATTCGAGAAGCTCTGCAGCATGCTCGCGACCGCCGTCGTGTAATAGGTGTTCGCGTACTTGTCTTCCCAAATGTTATAGCCGTTCAAAAAAACGGACACGACCGCGACGGCCGCCAAATAAAAATCGATCTTGACCTGCTTGAACCCCTTCATGGGACGAATCACTCCTCTTGTTCGACCTTCTCCCCGCCGCTCCGCGAAAGCGGCATTTTACATTGTCGGGAAAAGAAGTTACCATATTCCTGCTTGTGTTGCTTTTTCGTGTTGCTTCATGCTTCGGTGAAAAGGCCCGTAGGGCGGTAGGAGTCGGAAAAGCGCAGCGTTCGCCTTTGTAGACGGATTCCAACCTTGAGGATTTATTCAATCAAGGAATCCGTCTACAACAGCGATTGGAGACCCGTACCGCCCGCAGGGCTTCTGCCGCCGGAAGCTATGTCCTTATGATGGGTTTTCTATCTGAACTGAAAATGAACCTCGGCTGAATGTTTGCTGAATGCCCGCTGAAGGCTTGCTGAACGCGGGCGGGGCGGCACGGATGCCGATCGATCGGAGGCGACGGGAACGGATGAAGCCGTCCAAGGAAATACGCATACTGCTGGCGGACGACGAGCCGCATATCCTGCAGTTTCTGGAGATGGGGCTCGCGAACGAAGGATTTACGGTGCGGACCGCGCCGGACGGGATGAGCGCGTACGGCCTTGCGATGGATTTTCGCCCGCATGTCGCCGTGCTGGACGTCATGATGCCGGGCATGGACGGCTACCACGTGTGCCGCATGCTGAAGGAAGCCGGCAACGCGGTCGCCGTCATCATGCTGACGGCCAAGGACGACATCGACGACCGGGTCAAGGGACTGACGCTCGGCGCGGACGATTACATGGCGAAGCCGTTCAGCTTCGACGAGCTGCTGGCGCGAATCGGCGCGCGGCTGCGCAACCAGTTTCCCGATCTGCTGGGCGAAGTGGTGCTGGGGCCGTTCAGCATCGATGACCGCAGAGGCGAGATCCGCCATGAGGACCGGCTGCTCGAGCTGTCGCCCACGGAATACGAGCTGCTGAAGTACCTCGTGCTGCATCACGGCATGGTGCAAAGCAAAGCGGTCATTCTGGACAAGGTGTGGGGGTACGATTTCGGAGGCGAGGAGAACATCGTCGAGGTGTACATTCGCTCCCTGCGGGACAAGCTGGGGGACAAGGAGCACCGGCTTATCCGTACGCTGCGCGGCGCCGGCTACCGGGTGGATTTGCCATGACGGCGGCGCCGTCGTCGCCCGGCCGCGAGAACAGGCGCAGGCGGGTCCGCTGGCTGTTTCCCGGCTCGCTCAGCGGACAGTTGCTGGCGCGCACCCTGCTGCTGATGGCCGCGCTGCTCATCCTGATCGGCTTCATGCAAAATTGGCTCATGAAGGATTCGCTCTACCGGAGCAAGGCCGACGCGCTGCGCTCGCAGCTGATGACGATTCCGATGGGATGGTTCGTCGATGCCGGCAACGAAGGCAGTCTGCCGGGAACCCAGGACGAGCAGCCGGCCGAAGGCGCCGGGAACGGGCAGAATCCCGGGGGCGGCCATAGCGGCGCAGCGGGCAATGGCGGAGGCAAAGGGCCCGGAGGGGACGGCGGACCCGGGAGCAGGAACGCGCCGTTTCTGTTCGCGCCGGGAACGTCCTTGGCTTACGTCGGCACGGACGGCGCCTTTACGGATTTGTCCGGCGCGTACAGCGTGCCTTCGCCGCGGCTGACCCCGGCGGAATACCGCGACATGATCACGCGGCTGTCGTCCGATCGAGGCCGGCAGCCGGACAACGAGTTTTCGTTGCTCGCGGATGCCCGGGGCGGCCGTCAGATCGTCGTCTTCCGGCTGGCGGGGCCGCCCGACCGGCCCGCCGGTCTCCTCCAGATGGGCGCGGAGACGTCGCAGCTGACGGACGTGATGACGCGGCAGCTCCTCATCTTCGCCAGCTTGTCCGTGCTCGCGCTCGCCGCCGGCTTGGCGCTCTACATGCCGGTGCTGCGCCGGACGCTCGTGCCGCTGTCCCGCATGGCGGAAGCCGTCAAAGGCACCGATGCCGGCAATTTGGAACAGCGCCTGCCGGAGCATCAGGGCCAGATCGAGATCGACCGGCTGTCCGCGAGCTTCAACGGCATGCTGGAACGGCTCGAAGCGTCGTTCCGCGCCGAGCAGGAAGCGACGGAGGCGATGCGGCGCTTCATCGCGGACGCCTCGCACGAGCTGCGTACGCCGCTCACCTCGATCCACGGGTTTCTCGAGGTGCTGCTGCGCGGAGCGGCGGCATCCAATCCGGAGCAGCTGCAGGCCGCGCTTCGCAGCATGCACGGCGAATCCCGACGGATCAACAAACTGGTCGAGGACCTGCTCACGCTCGCGAAGCTCGACCGCGCGCCGCAGCTCAAGCTGGCGGCGCTCTCCCTGGACGGGCTCGTCCGCGGCATGGAGCCGCAGCTCCGCCTGCTTGCCGTCGATCGGGCCGTCTCGCTGGAATTGACCGCCGGCATCCGCGTGAATGGCGACGGCGACAAGATCAAGCAGGTGCTGCTGAACCTGTTCCAGAACGCCGTGCAGCATACGGAGCCCGGCACCGGCGCCATCGCGGTGCTGTTGATGACGGATCGCGGCATCGGCGAAGGCTCGCGCGCCTTCGCCGAGCTGACCGTGCGCGATAACGGCCCCGGCATCGACGAAGCGCAGCTGCCCCATCTCTTCGAGCGGTTCTATCGCAGCGATGCCTCGCGCGCGCGCAAGTACGGCGGCTCCGGGCTTGGCCTCGCGATTACGCAGGCGATCGTGGAATCCCATGGCGGTTCCGTCTCCGTGACGAGCAAGCTTGGCGAAGGCAGCGCCTTTACGGTGCGGCTGCCGATGTGATGCGCATGCCGCCTGCTCGCCTTGTCCTGCAATGTAAAGACAAGCGCCGCCCGGCTGAGCCTTTCTTTTAGATAACGCGAACTCGAAACAGCGGTAGTCCAGGACGAATATCGTCCAGGACTACCGCTGTTTTTGTTATGAATAATCGACCTCGCTTCCAAATCGCCGTCGACCGTCTCCGAACCTCTCCGCCTCTTCCGCATGAGCATGGATCCGCGTCAGCATCGCGAATTCTCAAGTCTTCCAGGCGCATTGCCCCGATAAGACCCGATCATGGACCTGGTCTTTCCCCGACCTATGTCCGAATTCGCGTTCAGCCTCCCGCATGTGTTTTTCCAGAATTTTCCGAGCTACGATAGAAGGCAAGGAACGCGATAAACAAAGGAGTGAACCAAAGTGAACGTTGTAAACGTATCGAGGTTTGAATCGGCTCGTAACGAGGATGCTTCGGAGAAGATCGGTTTTTTTTCGGGAGAGAAATGGATGGTGCTGACCGGCTTGCTCGGTTTCCTGCTGGCAGGGGTATGCGGGGTTTGGTGGATGCTGTACGGGGGACCGGTCGGACCGGACGGCGACGTCTCGCATGCCTTCTCTTTCGATGCCGCGCTGGGATTGTTCCTGCTGTCGACGGCGGCCATCGTCCCGTTCTCCAGAATGGGGGCAAAGGCAAGAGCCGTCTTTCGCTGGTCGTATATCGCGCTCGCCCTCTATTCGTACTTCGCGGAAACCGTGCAAAACTTCCGGGGCGTCAATCCGCGATTCGTCGACGGCGGCACATCGTTTGACGAGGCGGTCGGCAATATTTTCACGTTTGTTGCCCTGTTCCTGGTCTTGTACTATTTATTCCTGGCAGGTCAGTATTTTCGTCCGAAAGCATCCCGTCTCCATCCCGAGCTCTCCGTCGGAATCCGTTATGCCATGGTCGCCGTCGTAGTCTCGTTTTCGGCCGGGATCTGGATCTCGATGAATCAGGGACGCATCGTCGGCACCGACGGGAACATTATTTGGCTGCACGGTCTCGGCTTCCATGCGCTCCAGGTCATGCCGATCGTCGCCTGGCTGACGGCCCGCGCGTCGCGGAACGGCAAGACATCCCGCACCTTCATCCATATCACGGGCATCTCGTTCCTGCTCGGCTTGCTCGCGATCGGTTGGCAGACGTACCTGGGACATTCCGTTCTTGCGTGGTCCGCGCTCCCGCTTGCCGCCGCCGGATGCTTCCTGATTTCATTCGCTTCAGGCGTCGGGGCCCTGCGGGCCGCCTTGAAGGTTCCGACCGCGGGAAGCGCCCGCCGTTCCGACTCGCAAGGGATGTAAGACGAAATCGCTCCGATCGTTCCCGATGCCGTCGGCCGTCCCGTGCTGATTAAAAAAGGAGAAGGCGGATGGCCTTCTCCTGTTTCAACTCAGGACGATCCGATCGTCGGACAGCCGCTGGCCGCTGATCCGCTCGAATTCGCCTAGCAGCTGCGCGACGGTCAGCGAGCGCTTGCGCGATTCCGGGATGTCCAGTATGATGCGGCCCTTGTCCATCATGATCAAGCGGTTGCCTAGACGGATCGCCTGCTCCATGTTATGCGTGACCATCAGCGTCGTCAGCTTCATCTCGCGGACGATCTCCTCCGTTAAGGTCGTAATGAGCTCCGCGCGAGCCGGGTCAAGCGCAGCCGTATGCTCGTCCAGCAGCAGGATCTGCGGCTGCGTGAACGTCGCCATCAGCAGACTGAGCGCCTGCCGCTCGCCGCCGGACAACAGGCCGACTTTCGCCTTCAGCCGCGCTTCCAGCCCGATGCCCAGGCGCTGCAGCCGTGCGCGGAACAGCTCGCGCCGAGACGCGTTCACGCCCCGGCCGAGTCCGCGCTTCTTGCCGCGCGCGTACGCCATAGCCAGGTTTTCCTCGATCGACATCGCCGGTGCCGTGCCCGCCATCGGATCCTGGAATACCCGTCCGATCCACCGGCTGCGCGCATGCTCCGGCAACGGATGAATCGCTTGGCCGCCGATGCGCACCTCGCCGATATCCGGCTTCATCACGCCGGAGATGACGTTCATCAGCGTCGATTTCCCCGCCCCGTTGCTGCCGATGACCGTGACGAAATCGCCGGGTTCGAGCTTCAGCCGAATGTTCATGAGCGCGATCTTCTCATCCGGCGTTCCCGGATTGAACAGCTTCGATACCTGAACAAGGTCCAGCATTACGATCGGCCTCCCCGGCTGCTTGATGCTCCTAACAGCTCCTGCGTGCGCTTGCGCGCCAACGCCTTCTGCTTCATCGACCGCCGCAAGGTCGGGACAACGAGCGCGGCAACGACGATAAGGGCGGTAATCATTTTCAAATCGGACGCGTCCAGCAGCTCGACGCGAAGCGCCAGCGAATAAATAATCCGGTATACGATCGCGCCCAGGAGCGCCGCCAGCGTGGCTCGGAACACGGTCCGGGAACCGAAGACCGCTTCGCCGATAATGACGGACGCCAACCCCAGGACGATGGTGCCGACACCCGCGGAAATATCGGCGAAGCCCGAGTCCTGCGCGATCAGCGCGCCGGACAAGGCGACGAGGCCGTTGGAGAGACTCACGCCGATGATCTTGGCCGTGTCGGTGTTGGCGCCGAAGCTGCGGATCATGCGCGCGTTGTCGCCGGTTGCCCGAAGCGCCATGCCCGCGTCGGTGCGCAGGAACCAATCGAGCGCCAGCTTGACGGCCAGCGCCAGCGCGAGCAGCACCGGAACGTACGCCCATTCGTTATCGGCAATGGACGATAACAGCGTATCCGTGTTCAAGAGCGAAATATTCGGCTTGCCCATGATGCGCAGGTTAATGGAATAGAGCGTGATCATCATGAGAATGCCGGCCAGAAGGCCGTTGATTTTGCCTTTCGTATGAAGGAGACCCGTGCATGCCCCCGCGGCCAGACCGCAGAGGAAGGCGCAAATCGTTGCCAGCAGCGGGCTCGAACCGTGCGTAATCATGATCGCCGCGACGGCGCCGCCTGTCGTGAAACTGCCGTCAACGGTCAGATCGGGAAAATCGAGTATGCGGAACGTGATGTACACGCCGATCGCCATCAAGGCGTATAGCAGGCCGAGCTCGACCGCTCCTATCATGGATCCCAGCACCGTCATCAGCCTCCTAAGCGTAAGCTTCCGCGATCGCCGTCGCGAGCCCTATCGCTCGCTTCGAACGCGTTCGCCCGAAATGAAAACGGAGCGAGCGACTGGAATCGCCCGCTCCGCGCGCCTTACTTGATAATATCGTTGTCCGGGTCCTTCACTTCGCCCTTCATCCCGTCCGTTACGGCAATGCCCTGCGCTTCGGCGGCTTTCAGATTGAGAATCAGATCCAGCTTGTCCGGGACCGTCACTTTCATGTCGCCCGGCTTCTTGCCGTTTTTCAATATATCGACCGCCATTTGGCCGACTTGGTAACCATGGTCGTAGTACTTGAACCCGACGGTCGCGAAAGCGCCCGCTTCCACCGTATCGCGATCGCTCGAGAAGAACGGGATTTTGTTGTCGTTCGCCGTTTTGATGATGGAATCCACGCTGCTTACGACCGTATTATCGAGCGCGATGTAGAGCGCGTCCGCGCGTCCGATCAACGATTCGGCCGCTTGCTTGACTTCGGAAGTCGCCGTTACGGGCGCTTTGACGAGCTTGACGTCATGCGCCGCAAGCGCCTTCTCCGCTTGGTCGGCCATGATGACCGCGTTCGACTCTCCCTCGTTGATGACCATGCCGACTGTTTTTACGTTCGGGAAATTGGCGGCGATGAAGTCCATCAGTTGCGTGATCGCCGCGGGATTGGTATCGGATGCGCCGGAGACGTTGCCGCCCGGCTTGTCCAAGCTGCCGACGATCTTGGCCGCCAACGGATCGGTAACGGCCGCGAACAGTACCGGGTTGTCTTTCTCTTCCTGCACGACGGCCTGCGCGGACGGGGTTGCGATCCCCAGCACGAGATCGTAGTCGTTGGACGCGATCTTTTGCGCGATGGACAAGTTGTTGCCGGCGTCGGCCTGCGCGTTGTTCATATCGACCTTGAGGTTGTCGCCTTCGGCGATGCCCGCGTCCTTCAGTGCCGCGAGGAAGCCTTCGCGCGTTGCATCCAGCGAGGGATGCTCCACGTACTGCGAGATCGCGATCGAGAAGGTCTTCGAGCCCGAACCGGAGGAAGCGTTGTTTTTCTCTCCGCAACCGCTTGCAATTACAAGCGCCGCCGCGGAAACAAGCAGGGAAGCCAGCATCTTTTTCTTCACTTTATTACCCCATTTCGTGGTTTGTCCAGTGATGCGGAAGCTGCGGATATCGGCATGCCTTGCCCCGATCCCAACCGTAATCCAGCCGCTTCTTCTTGGATGCCGTGTTAACGCATTTCTACTTCGACTCGACAAAGAACCTCAACGTTAATCCTTATTCTAATCGCGAAGACACAATTTCGTCAATTTTTTAAACGCATTTATTTTCCAATGATGGGGCGCTGTTCCAAGATCCGATTCGATGCCGGCTTTCTCGACAACGGTGCCCGGCCGGTCGGCATGGCGGCTCGTTCCGCGCCTCCGCGTGCCGTCCGAGCCCGCGCTATCCGCAAATGCAGGACCGTTATCGCTGCGCAAAAAAGACCGCCGGTCGTCCGGCCGATGGCCGTACGAGGCGATCTTGATATCCGTCCGAAGACGATGCGTGCCACGGGGGCATGTCCTAGATCTACCCGAGCTGCTCGGCGGACGCATTCGGCAGCCGGTCCGGGAATCCGTTCCAGTCCTGCTGCATCTCCGGCTCGGTGAGCAGGCAGCTGTCCAGCGCCGCGATCATCTCCGCCTGATTCATGTCGATGCCGATGAACACGATTTTGTTGATCCGGTCGCCGTAGACGGGGTCCCACTGCGCCGCGATATCCGGCTCCTGCCGGAGGATCCCCCGCTGCTCGGCCTGGGGAAGCGCCGCGACCCAGTAACCGGAAGGACCGAACTGGATGGACGGTCCCGCCTGGCTCAGACTCTGGCCCATCGCGTTGCGCGAAGCCAACCACACCATTCCCTTCGCCCGCACGACCTCCTCCGGCCAGCGGCTCATCCAGCGGTACAGCCGCTCGGGATGGAACGGCCGAACGCGCTCGTACACGAACGAAGCGATGCCGTACTCCTCCGTCTCCGGCGTATGATGCGGTTTCTCCATTTCCCGGATCCAGCCCGCGGAGACGCTCGCTTCCTCAAAATCGAACAGCCCCGTATGGAGGATTTCCGCCGGATCCACGGCACCGTGGCTGGCACGGAGAAGCTTGGCTCGCGGCTGCAGCTTCCGCAGCACGCCTTCCAGCTCCGCCAGGTCCGTGTCGTCCATCAGATCGCATTTGTTCAGCACGAGCACGTCGCAAAATTCGATCTGATCGATCAGCAGATCCACGACGTCCCGGGTATCGTCCTCGCCGACCGCCTGGCTGCGGGCCAGCAGCGAATCGCCGGAGGAGAAGTCGTGCCAGAACCGGTACGCGTCCACGACCGTGACCATGCAGTCCAGCCGGCAGAACCGGGATAAATCGATGCCCTGCTCCTCGTCCACGTAGGAGAAGGTCTGCGCGACGGGAACCGGTTCGCCGACGCCCGTCGATTCGATGAGGATGTAATCGAAGCGTCCCTCCAGCGCGAGCTGCTCCACCTCCCGAAGCAGGTCCTCGCGGAGCGTGCAGCAGATGCAGCCGTTCGACATTTCCACCAGCTTCTCGTCGGTGCGGGACAAGCCGCCGCCTTCCTTGACGAGCGACGCGTCGATATTCACTTCGCTCAGATCGTTGACGATCACGGCCACCCGCAGGCCGTCGCGGTTTTGCAGCACATGGTTGAGCAGCGTCGTCTTGCCGGAGCCGAGGTAGCCGCTAAGGACGGTTACCGGAATTTTGTCGGTGTTCGGAAGGTTCATGGATATACCTGCTTTCATGCGTAATTTTTACGAATTGAATCCAAAACGATACTTCGGCGACAGGTTACGGACCATTACGAATCGCGAGGGAGAATTCCATCGTCGTTAATCGTAATATTTACTATTAAAAGATATCAGCCTCGTCCTCATCCGTCAACCTGTAAATCCGACATGCCCGTAGGCAGCCCTGGCATTACGCCCCGATGAAAGGCATCCCTCCTGACCATCCCCTCCGTGCAGCACGCCAGCCGAACGGCAACGTCAGCCATAATGCCGCATCGATTATCGTAGGCAGCTATCCTGATTTTCCCTATAATGGAACTAAGCAACGCCTACCGCTGCTCCCTTGCCGAAACTAATTTCACAAAATGGAGGAAGCTCTTATGCTACAGCTCAACCAGGTTTGCATCACCGGCACCGACCGCGGGATCGGGCTCGAATTGGCGAAAGGCCTGCTTCGGGCCGGCTGCACCGTGCATGCGGGCGGCATCGTCGACCCGAATCCCGAGCTTGCGCAGCTGTCCGCGCAATTCCCGGGACGGTTGCATCCGTTCCGGCTGGACGTCGGAGACGACGCAAGCGTGAAGGAAGCCGCGGACCGGATACGGAGCATGGCGCCGGCGCTCGACATGCTGATCAACAACGCCGCCCTGCTCGGGGACACGGGGAAAACGATCGCGGACGATCTGGATTTCGGCGACATGCAGCGGGTCTATAACGTCTCCGCGCTCGGCGCGATCCGCATGGCGAACGCGCTGCTTGAACCGGTCATGAACGGCGGCAGGCTGATCGTAAACATCAGCTCCGAAGCCGGAAGCATCGGGAACAGCCATCGCGAGGCGTGGTTCGGCTATTGCATGGCCAAAGCCGCGCTGAACATGGGCTCGACCATCATCCATAACCGGATCCGCAAGGACGGCGGACGCGTGCTGCTCCTTCATCCCGGCTGGGTGAAAACGTTCATGGGCGGCAGCTGGAACGACGCGGGCACGCATACCCCCGAGGAAGCGGCCGCTCATATCCTGCGGCTAATCGAAGCGCGAGGCGGCGAGCTGCACGATTCGCCCCTATACTTGGAAGCGGATACAGGCAACGAGCTGCCTTGGTGAAGAGAGGAGACACGACGATGAACGAATCCGTTCAAGCGCTGCTGCTTGGGGATTTCACGGCCGCGCCTTGGCATCCGCTGGAGCCGGCGCGCGCGGAGCTGCAGTCCATTCTTGGCGGCGATTTCCATCTGGACGCCACGGAAGATTACGATGTCCTGACCCGGCTGGATCAAGCGGCATCCCCCTTGTGCATCTCGTATACGGACTGCTGGCAACGCACCTTGAAGCCCGAACAAACGGCAGGACTCCTGCGGTACGTCGCGGGCGGCGGCGGCCTGCTCGTGGTCCATAACGGCATATCGCTGCAATGCAGTCCGGAGCTTGCGCAGCTGATCGGCGCCCGCTTTACCGGACATCCGCCTTGCCAGCCGCTCCGCTACCATCCCGTTGCCGGACATCCCCTGCTCGAGGGCGTCGACGCGTTCAGCCTGGACGAAGAGCCGTACTTCTTCGAATTCGATCCGTTATCGGAACGCGAGGTGTTCCTCGAATACGAATTCGAAGGGAACCGTTATCCCGCCGGTTGGACGCATCCTTACGGGCTTGGCAAGGTCGTCTACCTGCAGCCGGGGCATCATGCCCCTTCGTTCAAGCCCGCGTCTTATCGGCGGCTTGTGCTGAACGGCGCGCGGCGGGCTTGCGGCCGTTAAGCCAGGCCGCTCCCCGAATCGCAAATAAGGCGATCCTCCGGTTCTCGACCGAGGATCGCCTTATTCGTCTTATGAACTGCTCGACCGGGCTCCGCCGGACGCCTGCTTGTTCACGTTAAACGCGGCACGCTTCGATGCATCGGCGAGATGCGCCCTTTCCGACAACGCCATAGGCCTGCTGCTGCCGTTAAACTTCGCGCGGCGCGCATCGAAACGCGCTGACCGGCTTGCCGGGGCCTCTGCATCGCGCCATCTCGTCTACGCCCCGAGCTTCTCCGCCGCATCCACCGTATGCTTGAGCAGCGTCGCGATCGTGACGGGCCCGACGCCCGCGGGAACCGGCGTGATCGCGGACGCATGCCGCGCGCACGCCTCATAATCGACGTCGCCGACGTTGCCGGGGTTATAGCCGGCGTCGAGCACCACGGCGCCCGGCTTGATCCAGTCGCCCTGCACGAAATTCGGCTTGCCGACGGCGGCGACGACGATGTCCGCGAGACGCACGATCGCGGGCAGGTTCTCCGTCCGCGAATGGCAGGTCGTCACGGTCGCGTCCGCGTTCAGGAGCATGGCGGAGACGGGCTTGCCGAGAATCGGGCTTCTGCCGATGACGACGGCATGGCGGCCGCGCGCCGGCAGCCCGTAGTAGTCCAGTATCGCCATGATCGCCGCCGGCGTGCAGGACGGAAAGTCCGCGAAGCCGAACGCGTTCTGCGCGAAGCCGAGCGTCGTGACGCCGTCAACGTCCTTCCGGATGTCGATGGCTTCGAAAGCCGCGCGTTCGTCGATCCCGTGCGGCACGGGATGCTGCAGCAGAATGCCGTGCACGGAGGCATCCTCGTTCAGCTTCCGAATCGCGCCGATCAGCTCCTCCGTCGTCGTGCCGGCAGGCAGCTCCACGCGGATCGACGCGATGCCGAGGCGCTTGCAGGCGTTGCCTTTCATCCGCACGTACGTCGCGGAAGCCGGATCGTCGCCGACCAGCACCGTCGCCAGACACGGTTTAATTCCCCGTTCCGCCAACCTGGCGATGCGCGCCTCCAATCGTGCCTTGATGCTGTCGGCGACCGCGTTGCCGTCCAAAACAAGCTGGTTTGCATGAGTCATGTTCCGTCACCCTTTCCGTGTTAGATGCGCAGAAAAACAGAAAGAGGCAAGGGGGAATTCCCCCTTACCTCTGCCCAGGCGTACGGCCGTATAAACGATGTGCTCCCCCGCGGTTCGCCGCGTTACGCCAGTCACACACGCTTTTGAATCGATGCTTGTATTATACGCCTGCAACGGATGCGGAGCAATCCCTTGCACGGAGCCGCACGGAACTTGGCGGCGGACGGCCATCAAACCTGCCTGGCCGAGAATTCGCGATGTACCGTACATGCCGCGAATCCGCCCGATATCGCAGAACGACGACCCGCCCTCATACGGTGAACGTCACCATCCGCGCATATGCGTCCCGGTGCATGTACGCCTGCGCCAGCTCCGTCTTGTTCGACTGGAGGAACATGCGCACGAGCGAGCTGCTCGTCTGGATGTCCTTCAAATAAGGCGAGAGGTACACGGTGTCCGCCTTCGTCGTGCTCCGCATGTACTGTTCCAGCTGCAGCTCGTACTCGAGGTCCGTGGAGTTGCGGATGCCCCGGATGACGGCCTTCACGTTATTGGCGTTGACGTAATCCGCCACGATGCCCTCGAAAGGCACCACGACCGCGTTCGCCATTTGCGCCAAGGACAACTGCACGAGCTCGGTACGCTGCGAGATGTCGAAATAATGCTGCTTGCTCCGGTTGTTCGCGATGATCACATGCACCTCGTCGAACAGGCTCCCCGCCCGCTCGATGACCGAAATATGCCCCAGCGTGATGGGGTCGAAGCTTCCCGCGTAGACGACCTTCATGCCTGCTCCTCGCTCGGCACCACGGCGTCGCGGATCTGCTCGAACGTGAGCGGCGCGTAATCCCAATGCTCCACGCTGACGTTGAAGTAACTGACGCTCTCGTACTTCTGCCCGTGGATATGGCCGTGCACGTTCACGTAAGGCATGTGCTTGTTCATGTACATCGGCTCGTGGGACAGGAAGAAGAAGTCCTTGTAAATGATCGGATGCTCGCTCACCTCGTCGAAACCGACGTCCAGCCACCATTGGCGGGAGCGGCCCCGATCGTGATTGCCGAGGATCAGATGCTTGTACCCGTTCAGCCGCGAGACGATCGCTTTGGTCTTGTCCCGGTTCAGGAACGAGAAATCCCCGAGATGGAACACCTTGTCCCCTTCGCCGACGACCGCGTTCCATTTCTCGATCATCGCCTCGTTCATCTCGTCGGCGTTCGCGAACGGCCGCGATTCGAAATCGATGATATGCTTGTGACCAAAGTGATGGTCGGAGATGAAAAACACCTTTTGCATGGATGACCACGCTCCTTGTTATGCGTTTAACCGTTCTCGGCACTTCGCGCGGCTGCCCGGGACTCGACGCCGTAAGATGCTGCCCTTATTCCGTGATGGTCGCCAGCAGATCGGCGCGCAGCGGCGTGAACGTTTCGACGACGACCGTGTCCGCCAGCGCCGTTACCTCGTGTACCGCATCGCCGGGGATGAAGAGCTGCTCGCCGGCTTCGGCGACGATGATCGTTCCGTTCATCTCGAGCTGCAGCCGGCCGCTGACGACGAACGTCAGCTGCTCGTGCGGATGGGCGTGCGCGGTCCCGACCGATCCGGTCTTCAGCGTCACCATCATGCTCATGATCGACTCGCCCGGCGGGAATATTTTGCGTTCGATCCCCGGTCCGGATGCATGCCATTCGTTAAAGCGCGGCATCAGGCTTCGCCTCCCGGCACCAGCAGTACTTTGGACACGCTGCCCGGCTGCTTCAGCAGCGTTTCGAACCAGCGGCCGCCTTCGCCGAGCGGCGCTTCGACCACGCCGTCGGCCAGTCCGATGCGGCCTTCCTCGATCCATCGCAGCGCCGTGCGAAAATTCGCCGTCGAATAAGCGAAAGCGCCCGTCATCGTCACTTCGTTCCGGATCGCGATATTGACCGGCAGCGCCGACTCTTCCTCGTGCAAGCCCGTGAATACGGCGCGGCCGCCGCCCTTGCAGGCAAGCACGCACTGCCTGCGCGTCAGTCCCGCGCCGACCGCGTCGAACGCGACGTTCACGCCGGCGCCGCCGGTCAACCGCTTCACTTCTTCCAGCGTGTCCCCGCCGTCCGCCGGGCAGATCGTATGCTTCGCCCCCAGCTTCGCGGCGATCGCCAACCTGTCCGCGTTCATGTCGACCGCGATCGCGTCGCGCACGCCATACTGCAGCACCGCCTGCAGCGCGAGCAGTCCGATCGGCCCCATCCCGATGATAAGCACCGTGTCCGTCGGACGCGGCGCGGCCAACTCCGCCGCGCGAATGGCGCACGCTGCCGGCTCCGTCATCGCCGCCTGCTGCAGCGTCACCGCGTCCGGGACGGCGTAAACGAACGCCGCCGGGATCTTGACGTATTCCGCATTGCTGCCGGGCAGCGCGGCGGAAAGCAATTTACGCGAGACGCACAGCTGCTGGTTACCGCCCGCGCATGGCTCGCATTGGCCGCAGGTCACGAGCGGATTCGCCGTGACGCGCTGGCCGATTCGCCACCGGCCGGCCGCTTCGGCGCGGCTGCCGACGGCGGCGATCGTGCCGGAGAACTCGTGGCCGAATATCATCGGCGGCTTGCGGAGCGAGTTTTTGCCCAGGTACCCGCTCAGCTCCGATCCGCAGATGCCGGAGTATGCCACGCGAATGAGGATATCGTCCTCGCCCGCGACCGGCATGTCCGTTTCCCGGATCGTCATTTCCTGCGGTCCTTCATAGATAAGTGCCTGCATGCGCAACTTCCCCTCTCACGCGATTGGCTTTCGTCTCGCAAAGGCTTGGAAAATTTCGGCTTGTCTCTCCCTCATGGTAGCATTCCGCCCGTAAAGTAGAAAGCCCCTTTCTTGGCTCCTGTTCGACGCCGGAGCATTCGTTCGGCGCCTCCGCTCGAGACCGCTGCCGCGTCCGATGGGCGAAGCGCCGGCACGCGACAAGCGGGCAACCTCAAAAAAGCCGCCGTTCTCCCGGCAGCCTCATGCATTCATTCTCGGATCCCCCGATCAGCCCATGAAGATGCGAAGCAGGCCGGCTAATTGTTCAGGGCGCTCCAATGCCAAGCAATGCCCGCAAGGCAGGGTTTCCGGCGTCACGTGTTCCGCGACAAGTCCGGCGACGCGGTGAACGTCCCCGTCCATGAAATAAGCGCCGGCTATCGCGATGACGGGCATCGTCAGCTTCCGCTGCATATGCTTCCGAACGAATGCGATGTTAACAAAATCATTCCGGTACACGTCGAAGATCGGACGCAGCCCTCCCGCGCCGGAACTGCCGCGAACGACCGCTTCCAACAGCGGCTCGGTGATCGCGCCGGGATCCTGGCATTCGTCCCGCATCAATTTCCCCCAGAACTCCCTCTCCTTGCCCGTGATCAGAAATTCGGGGACGTCCGGGACGGCAAAGAAGACGATATGCCAGAACCAGTGATTGGAATTCACGTTCTCTGGCGTTAAGGCAGACCAGTCTTCCAACCCGAGACCCGGCAGCAGCATCTCCGAAAAGGAGAGCTTCTTCACCCTGTCCGGATACTTTGCCGCCAGCGCATACGAAAAAGCCGCGCCCCAGTCTTCGCCGTGCACGCAATACGAGCCGTAGCCCAGCTTCCGCATAAGCTCCGCGAGATCCTCCGCGATCGTATCCATGTCATAGCCGCTTCTGGGCTTGCCCGAGTCTCCGAAACCGCGAACGTCGGGCGCTATGACCGTGAACCGGTCGGTGAGCAGCGGGATCAGCTTATACCAGTAAAACGACGTTTTCGGCGCGCCGTGCACGAGCAATAACGGTTCGCCGCAGCCCGCGGTCACGAAATGAAGACGAACGCCGTTGACCGTTTCCCGCCAATGGGTGACCGGATTCCCGGCGTGATCGTAGATTTGGTTCGGATCGAAAGGCTGCGGATCATGTCCGGCAGCGCCGTGAAAAGGCTGCATGCGAACAAACCGGTCGAACGCGCCATTCCTATCATGGCTCTGCCGGAGCAGCAGATCAGGACCTTGACCGACAGGTCGATTAGGATTGTACAATGCCACACCTCCGCCGATATCCCGTCATTACCTTATGCGGGCGATCGCCCGGTAATGAAGGCTTCGCGGAGGATTGGCAGCATTCATCCCCACGCCTGCACGATGAGCGTGACGACCAGCACCGCCGCAAACAGCGCGCACGCCCCCAGGAAAAAGTACCCGAATATCCGCAAAGGCTTCGGCATGCTGCTCAGATCGACCGGTTTATCCGGCACGCCCATGACGGTGCGGTTATGCTCGGTGACGTCGTTGAACGTATTGCCGGCCGGCTCCCGATGCTCCTCGTTGCGCCGCTCAATTTCTTGATCGTCCGCCATTGCCGCCTTCCTCCCTCTTCAAGCTTCCCGTTCGTCTCGGAACAGCTTGTAATGATGGTACGCTTCGCCGTCGATGGTTATGCTCCCTGCCGAGCGAAAGCCGCATTTCGCGATGACCCGGTTGGAGGCCGCATTGTGTACGAGGGCGACGGCGTTCAGCTCCTCTGCCAACCCGCGCCCGAACAGGTAGCGGATCATGCCGGCCGCCGCCTGCGTCGCATAGCCCCGCCCGCTGTGCGCGTGCGAGATGCCGTACATGATCTCCCGGTTCGGCGGCGGCAGCTCGTCCTTGATTCCGGTGCATACCCAGCCGATGAACTGCCCCGTTTCCTTCAGCGCCACGACCAACCTCAGCTGGAGATCCCCGATGTCCCTGCCTTCCCGAACGGCTTGAAGAAACCGCCCGTTTCCGGGAATTTCGTAATGCAGCAGCCAATCCGCGCGGATGTCCTTCGTCTCGGCATTCCAGCCGGGCAGGTAGCGCACGATCTCCGGCTCGTGGGTAACGGCATGAAAATCGTCCAGATCTTCCGGCTTGAACAGCCGCAGTACGACGGCGCCGCAATCGATCTCGAATTCCTCGTTCATCTTGGATTTCATGTTATGTTCATCCTCATCCTCATTGTCTCCGATCAAACCTTCCCCGGCTCTTGGCCGGACGGCTCTCTTCCCCTTTCTCGACGGACCCGCCGTATCCTGCCGTTTCGATTATTTTTTTGTAAGCGAATCCACCGCATTTCATAATCCGGCATCCAGTGTGGTAAAGTTGAATAAGGAAGGTTGCGAACGAGGGAGGCTGCAGGAAAATGAAGGAGCGAATATTCGAGCTGCGCTGCCGCGACGGCTCGCGCCGTTATGCGGCGGAATGGGAGCCGGGGGAGGAGCGGCGTCCCCGCGGCGTCATCGCGCTCGTGCACGGCATGGGCGAGCATGTCGGACGGTACCGGCATGTCGCCGAGATGTTCACGGAAGCCGGCTACGCCGTCATCGGCTTCGATCAGGTGGGCCACGGCCGCACCGAAGGCAAACGCGGACATACCAAATCGTACCCCGCCCTGCTTGACGGCATCGACGCGATGCTCGCCGAGGCGAAGAAGCGCTTCCCCGGCGCGCCCATTTTCCTATATGGGCACAGCATGGGCGGCAACGTTACGCTCAATTACGTGCTGCGGCGCAAGCCCGGCATCGTCGGCGCCATCGTGACGGGACCTTGGCTGAGGCTGGCGTTCAACCCGCCCCCGCTGCAGCTGATCGTCGCGCGCGTCGTGAACCGGCTGTTTCCCGCCTATACGAACGAAAGGCCGATGGTCGGCGACCATCTCACGTCCGATCCGGCGATGATCAAGCGCTATCAGGAGGATCCGCTCGGCCACGGCGCCATCACGGCGCGGTTCTTCCTCAGCGTGCAGGGCGCGGGTCTGTGGGCGCTGAAGCACGCGCCGGAGTGGCGCACGCCGCTCCTGCTCATGCACGGCGGCTCGGACAAAGTCACCTCGATCCTGGCGACCCGGCAGTTCGCCGACGCGGCCGGATCCGACTGCACGTTCATGGAATGGGCCGGCTACAAGCACGAGCTGCACAACGAGCTGGACCGCGAGGAAGTGTTCGACGTCATGCGGGACTGGCTGGAAAAGCAGCTGGCCGCGCTGTAAGCCGACAATACTTATCGTCGTCCCGGCGAAATGCGCTGTCCTTCGCGTTTCGGCCGGACGCCTGGATGATAGATGCCTGATAGAAGCATCATAACCTGCAACGAAAAACCGCCCGGCTCGCGATGAGCCGGGCGGTTTTTCGTTGCAGGCTGACTTTATGCTAACGGCTGACGATCGATGGCCTCCGTTGTTCGGAATCCATGCGCAGCCTCTAGGTTCACTGAGCGAATAACGGTTTCTTGTACTCGGCTTTTCGCTTGATCAGCACGAAGCCGTTCTCTTCCCGACCGGTCCCGATGACCGGGGCCAGCACCGTTTCGTTCATGTCGACCACGACGACCTTGCCTGCTTTGGCGCGAGTGACCGGTAGTTTCCTTCGCGCGTTCTTCTTCGCGTCCTTGTCCTTCATGCCGGATCGCCTCCAAACAGGTAGTGTACCGTGCTCATCAATTCTTCGTTCGCGTCCATCAATTGCTCCAACTGCTCTCTCGTCGAGACATGCCCGGTTAGATGAACCGTCACGACAAGCTCTCTACCCACAGGATAGCACAGCAAATAAATTTTGCCAACGCCATGCCCCTTGTACAGGATCGCCTGTTCCGTGCTTGTCCGGTACACGTCGACGACTAGCGGCGCCGGTTCTCCCGCGTCCTCGTAAGCCGAGAAGGAGTAAAATTTGCCCCGCCCGACATTGCCGGCGACCTGCCGTATGCCGTCGCTGCCCTCGGCCTTCCACACGGCGGCGCCCGATACTTTGCCGACGGCCTGCCCGTCGTACGCCGTTCGGATCGCTTCGTACAAATGCTCGTATTTGCGCCCGCCGTCCACGACGATATCCGCGCTGAATTGAATCAAGAACTGCAATAAAGAGGCGTGAGCCGGACTCCGGTACGCGCCGAGCTCCTCGATCCTGGCGGCGATCGCGCCGCATGCCGTGCTTACGGCGGCATCGAGGTTCGGCCGGTCCGGGTCGTAGGTCAGGTACGTAAGCCCGTTCAGGTCCGACGGGATGTGGAATTCGTCGATGACGCGGCCGTCCGGGCGTTCCTGCGCCACGGCCCGCGGCACGACGAAGAAAACCCGCCCCCGCTTGAGCTTTCCCCAGAAAAGCCCCAACTCGAAGACGACGTTGTCGCGGGGGATCATCATGACCTTGTCGCGCAGCTCCACCACGTCGTGGGCCGTGAACAGGAAGACCGCGAAATCGCTGATATCCGCTTGATGCTCCAAGTCGGTCATCGTATCGTTGTTGACCTGGAAGGCGCCCGCGAACCAAGGCGTGACCTCGGCGACCCGCTCCAGCTCTTTCATTACGGCGAGAGCGAGCTTCTTGGCTTCGCTCGTCGAACCGAGGAATAACTTCGGCCTGCTTTGCGGCATGAAGACGTTCTCCTTTTCCTGAATCCGGCGTACGCGCGTTCCTATCCTTCTAGTTGCCATTCTACCATAGCAAGCAATCGGGGACTTCATTAAATTTCCATCAAAAAAACGCGCCTCGCTTCATTTCACCCCCGAGCGAGCGGCAGCGACGCCGACCTCGGCGCAGCAAAAAGACAGCCTCCGCCGGAGACTGCCTTGCCTGCGTTATTGCCCGCGCCATGCGGCGGACAGGCTCGTCTATTCCCGTCCAAGCGCCCTGCGGATGCTGATCTCCACCGGCGAGTAATCCGCGGAATCCGCGCGCGCGAAGTCCATCCGCGCCTTCAGCGGCGTCTTCTGGTTGCACATGAAACGCGGGACGCCGGAATGGTTCTGCGAAGGCGTATGGTAGAGGAACGGATGGCAGAGGATGATGTCGCCGGGGGAAGCCGTCGTCTCGGCTACGCGCAGCCGGATGCCGTCGGCATCGGTATGCCAGTCGTCCATGAATTTGCCGACGCGATCCGGATCGTCGGTTCCCGCGCCGGTCAAGCCGGTCAGCTCCGACAGATAGGGATGCTCCAGGTTCAGCTTATCGATGCCTTCTTGAGGCTCCAAACCTCCCGGATGCCGCTCCAGAAACCGCGCCACGACGCGATGGGACCCTTCCACGATCAAGGTGCCTCCGCCTTGGGGACCGATCTCCGAGAAGATGCACAAGCAGAGCAGTCCTTGATCCGGGCTGTCCACGTAATGGCGGAAATGCCCGCCGTCCCAATGCCAGCCCGCCGTCGGCACGGTCCAAGGAAGCTCGGCGCCGAGCGAGAAATTCACCGGCCACCAGCCCCAGGTCGCGACGACTTCTTCCTTCCCGTACACGCCCCGGTCGATCCATCGGCCGCGTCCCACCAGGTCCTCGATGGCATCCGCCATCCGCCCCGTGTTGCACCGGTCGAATGCCGGCGTCTTGTACGCTTCCCGCAAATAATGAATCGGCTTGTCCCAGGTGACGCGGTCCTCGGGGTCGATGCCGAACGGGCGCAGCTGCTCCCAGACGAACCGCTGGCATTCCAGCGCCAGCTCCCGCGGGTACGCTTCGCTGACCTTGACCCAGCCGCGTTCGATGAAATGCTCGATTTGTTCGTTTGTCAAAACCTTGCTGTCCATACGATCAACTCGCTTTCGGATAATAAAAAGGGAAGCCATGCCGAAATGCGCACGGGCTTCCCAGCTTTATACAGACGGATTACTTCGATGCGCGCCATGCGTCGAGCTGTTTTTGCTCCTCGGCGATGACTTTGTCGATGCCGATCGCTTTGAGCTTGTCGATGAACTTCGGCAGGTAGACGTTCGGATCCACGGTTCCCGTTCTCAGACCGGGGCCGAACTCCTTGGTGGCATTGGTAATCGCCGCGACTTCGGTCTTCACGTTCGACGGATCGAAGGTAAATCCGAGCAGCGGAGAATTTTCGGCCGCGGCGTTGAACGTCTTGAATTTCTCCCATTTCTGCGGATCTTCGTTCTTCCACAGGTAATCGTTGAATTGGTTACCGAACAGCCACGCCTGGTTCAGGTTGTAACCCGACGTCTGCGCCGTTACGCCCGGCGGGAAGTCGATCGTATTTTCGTCTACTTTGACATAGTGCTTGCCTTCGATGCCGAACGCGATCAGGTTGACCAGATATTTATCCGTATAGAGCATGTTCAGGAACATCATCGCCCGGTCCGGATCTTTGGACGTTCTGGAGATCGAATCCATCGAGCCTTGCGCATCGCCCGTGCTGACGACCGGCGGCGTCAGTTCGACTTGTACCCATTGTTGACCGGTAGCCGTGGTGACTTCGGCGTCTTTGCCCGGTTTCAGCTGCTCCGGATACGCGAACGCTTTGCCGGCTTTCAGACCGCCGCTCAAATCCTGCAGGGTCGCCGCGTCTTTGTTGACGTAGCCTTTCAGGAACCAGGAGTGAATGAGATCGTAGCCGGCTTTGAGTTCAGGCGTCTCGTAAGCGTCGATCAGCTTGAAGTCCGTTTGGCCTTTCGCCAAGCTGCCGGCAAACTCGTCGAAATAATCGAAGTTGTTCTTCGTGTAGACGTTCAACAGCGAGATATCTTTGTTCAGGTAGAACGGCGTAACGCCCGGCTCTTTCTCCTTGATCATATCGAAGTAAGGCACGAGGTCCTCCAGCGTCTTGATCGTGGTAATGTCGATGCTGTATTTGTCGACGAGATCTTTGCGGAGCATGACGCCGTATTGACTCGCCATTTCTTTGTTGATCGGCAAGCCGTAGCTCTTGCCGT
The DNA here is from genome assembly GCF_059383675.1 of Paenibacillus sp. J22P277. Taxonomy (NCBI): domain Bacteria; kingdom Bacillati; phylum Bacillota; class Bacilli; order Caryophanales; family Paenibacillaceae; genus Paenibacillus; species Paenibacillus sp. J22P277. The sequence continues at coordinate 462,385 of NZ_JBXENS010000007.1, read as the reverse complement.
TTACTTTGGAGCCTTCCAGCAGGGCCGGCTCGATGATCGATTTTGCATCCGGCGCATTTTTGTCGATCAGATCCGTGATATCGATGATGTTGCCTTGGGCAATCTTCGTCGTGAATCCGTTCCAGTTGGCCGTGTACATGATGTCGAACGGTTCGCTGGAGGCGAATTTCAGGTTCATCTTATCGTCCCAGCTGCCCCAGTCGATGACTTCCAGATCGAGCGATGCATTGATTTTGTCCTTCAGGTACTTGCTGACTTCCTCGTTGACCAGCGCTTGGTCTTTCGGTGCAGCCGCCCCCGGGACGAACCATTTGATCGTGTACGGCTCCAATTTCGAAACGTCGACGGCGCCGGCAGTACCCGTATCGCCGGTATTGGCTGCATTGCCCGCATTGGCATTGCCGCCGTTAGTCGTCGTTGCCGGGGCATTATTTCCGCTTGCCGTATTGTTGCCGTTTGCATTTCCGCCGTCGTTGTTGCTGCCGCAGCCGGACAGGATCAATGTCACTGCGAAAGTCGCCGTCAACGCGGTGAGTCCTTTTCTTTTGATGCTTTTCATATGAACCCTCCCATTTTTGAAAATGAAAATGTCGTTCTATATGCTAACCGGCGAAGCCGGGTCTAGCCTTTGACCGCGCCGACCGTCAGACCGGCGACGAAGTAGCGCTGGAAGAACGGATAGGCGAGCACGATGGGGCCCATGCCGACGATGCACATCGCCATGCGGACCGTCTCGTTCGGTATCTTCGCGATCTCCTCCGCGCCGATGCTCGAACCGCTTTGGGCATTGGTCTGCAGAAATTGGAGGTTGCGCATGACCCGGTACATCATGTACTGGAGGTTGATCAATTTATCGTTATTGATATAGACCAGACTGTTGAACCAATCGTTCCAGTACGCCAGGGTGTAGAACAACCCGATCGTGGCCATGACGGGAAGCGACAGCGGCAGCACGATGCCGAAGAAGATGCGGAACTCGCCGGCGCCGTCGATCTGCGCGGACTCCAGGATGGACGGATGAATCGTCTGCTGGAAGAACGTCCGCGTCGTCAGCACGAGGAAGGCGTTCATGAGCAGGCCGGGAATGATCAGCGCGAACAGCGAATCCTTCAGATGGAAGATATTCGTGTACACGAGATACCAGGGAACGAGTCCGCCCCCGAAGATCATGGTGAAGAAGATAAAGAAGGAGAAAAACCCCCGGAATTCGAAATCCGACCGCGACAGCGGGTAGGCATACAGCGCCGTGATCATCATGCCGACCAGGCTGCCGATCACCGTCGTGGCGATGGAGATGCCGTAACCCGCCAGGATCTTGTGCAGATCGAACGAGAGATAATGGTACGCCGCCGTGCTCCACACCTTCGGAATGATCGAATAGCCGTGCAGCGTAATCGCGTTCTCGTCGGATAGGGAAGCGGAGACGACCAGCAGGATCGGGAAGATGCAGATGCAGCAGTACACGATGAAGAACAGGTTCACGACAAGATTGGAGCCGGGCGAGATGGCGTTGATTTTCCGTTTCGATCCCGGTCCGGCAACGCCGGCCGCGGCTGACGGGACTTGCGCAGTAGTCGTATTCATTGCGGATGTCGCTCCTCCCCTAGAATAAGGCGCTTTCTTTGTTGATTTTGCGAACGATCAAGTTGACCGAGAGGACAAGCACGAAGCCCACGACCGATTGGTACAAGCCCGCCGCGGAGGACATCCCGATATCGCCGAGCTGGAGCAGGGCGCGATACACGTAGGTGTCGATCACGTTCGTCGTCGGATAGAGCGCGCCGGCATCGAGCGGTACTTGGTAGAACAAGCCGAAATCGGCATTCAGGATATGTCCGACCGCCATCAGCGTCAGGATGATGATGATCGGCCGAATCTGCGGCAGCGTGATGCTGATCGCCTGGCGCCATTTGGAAGCGCCGTCCATCAGCGCCGCCTCGTAATACTCGTTATCGATCCCGATGACCGCGGCCAGATAGATGACGGTGGAATAACCGATGTTCTTCCAGATGTAGACGAGCGGGAGAATGTACGGCCAATACTTCGGTTCGCTGTACCACGCGACGGCATCGAAGCCCAGCGGGACAAGCACATGCGTATTGATAAAGCCGAATTCCGTGCTCAGCATGGAATAGCCCAGATAACCGACTACGACGGCCGACAGGAAGTAAGGCAGGAACATAATGCTTTGATAGAACCTCGCCGCGAGCCGGCCGCGCACCTCATTGAGCAAGATCGCGAGCGTGACGGCGATAATCGGCGTAATGATGATGAAAAGCGCGTTGTACAGCAGCGTGTTCCGGGTAATCGTCCAGGCGTCCGACGTCCCGAACAGAAACTTGAAATTCGTGAACCCGACCCATGGGCTATGGAAGATTCCTTTGCTGTAATCCACGCTTTTGAAAGCGATGATCGTGCCGAACATCGGCATGTAGTTGTTGATCAGCAAGTAAATCGTGCCGGGAAGCATCATCAGCAGCAAATAACGGTTCTTCAGCACCTTGCGTCCGAAGGAAGAGCGGTTCTTTTTCAGTTGCGTGTCCAGTTCCATCACCTCATGTTCTTTTCGGCATGTTGATTTCGTTCTTAAGGGTATTGTAAAAGATGAACGCATGCGTCAGATACGAACAGAGATGACAAAGATAACGTTATTATGACAAACCCCCGCCGGGGGGCAGGGGTGGGATGGCGAGAGAGCGATTTCTCAGCCTACGAAGCCTTGATAGCGCTTTCGATATTCTTGCGGGGAGATGCCGACGGTCTTCTTGAACACCTTTCCGAAATAGGAAAAATTCTCGTAGCCGAGCGAATCGCCGATATCGCTGATCTTCTGGTTCGTCTCCGTCAGCAGGATTTTCGCTTGGTTGATTTTGGCCGAGATGATGAAATCCATCAGCGATTGCCCCGTTTCTTTCTTGAACAGGCGGGACAGGTACGCGGAGTTCAAGTAGACGTGCGAGGCCAGGTCCTCGCGGTTGACGTCGCGGATATGCGCCGCGATATACTTCTTCACCTTCTCGATGTTCGCGCGGTGATCGCCTTCGTGCTGGCTGAAATAATCCATCCCGGCCGTCAGCAGCCGTTCCGCCCAGCTCTTGAGCCGGGTGATCGAGCGCGTGGCGGCGCCTTCCCCGCCCAGCAGCTTGCCGCCGACCACTTCCTTGGCCGACCAGCCCTTGCGGTGCGAGACATGGTACACCATGTGCAGCAGCAGATAATAGACGCCCTCCAGCGATTCATGCGTGACCGGATGCCCGGCGAGCTCCCGGAAGGCCGCGTTCAGGCGGTCCAGCAGCTCCGCCTTCTTCCCGGACTCGAACAGCACGGTCCACTCGGCCCAGTCGATATAGACCGGCGCCTGCATCTGGCGCGTACCGGCGCGCTCGAACCCAATATCCCGCAGGAATAGCACCGATTCCGTCTCCGCGACGTTGCTCTGCTCCATCTCGAGCAGCGCGTGGTAGGTTTCCGTCAGCCCGCCGATCGCGGCCGGCTCGCCCACGTAACAGGACAAGCGGCAGTAGAAATACGAAGAAGAGGCCTGCATGTACGTTTTGCAAATCTCCGCGAGCGACCGGGTATCCGGCTCCCCCTCGTCCTCTCCGTTCTCGTACAGCAGGACGAACAGAATGCCGCCCGCATCCCGGATCACGGCGCCTTGGCGCGCGTCCAGGAACATTTCCTCCGCGCTCTTGAGCAGCGCGTATTCCAGGATTTCCTCGTCGCGCTTGCTGAACGCTTCGCGAAATTCCTCGACGCTGAGCAGGATCGGCCTGACCCGCGTCCGCGGCGTGATCGGCAGGCCGTAGTTCTCGATCGCCTGCGCGAGACGCTCGTCGGTCATCATGGCGCGCGCGCCGAGCACGTCGTGCCAGAACTTCTCCCACAGCAGCGGCTTCTGCGTCTCCCACAGCTGGGCGTATTTCTCGTACCGCTCCGAATATTGGCGCTTGTCGCGTTCCTGCCCCAGCTTCTCGCAAGCCCGCGAGACGACCTCGGCGATCTGCTTGTGCTTCACCGGCTTCAGCAGATAATCGAAGCTCCCCAGCTGCAGCGCCTGCTGCGCGTAGGCGAAATTCGCGTGCCCGGTGAAAAAGATCGTCAGCGTGTCCGGCCTATGCTCGTTGACCCATTCCAGCAGCTGCAGGCCGTTGCTGCCCGGCATCTCGATGTCGCATACGATGATGTCGATGGGATTCGCGCGCAGCTGCTCCATGGCCGTGCCGACCCCGTAGGCGCTGAACAGCCCCGTTACGCCGATGGACGGCCAGTCAATACAGTTCAAGATCGCTTCGACGGCGTACTTCTCATCGTCGACGACGAGCAAGTTATACATCGCTTTCTCCCCCTTCGAGTTCGGACTCGATCGGAATCCGAATGCTGACGATCGTTCCTTCCGGTTCCCTGCCCAAGAACGAGATCTCCGCCCGGTTCCCGTAGATCATGCCGAGCCGGCGCTTCACGTTCCAGATGCCGAGTCCGCCGGCGCCCTGACCCTCGCCGTCGGCGGCGATGCCGCTCTGGAGCCGCTGCAGCTGCTCCTGCGAAAGCCCGCGGCCGTTATCGGCGATCTCGATCGCGCAATCGCCGCTGCCGTCCGGCACCGGCCTGACGGAGATTGCGATGATGTATTGGCGCTCACCCTCCGGCATGCCGTGAATGACAGCGTTTTCGACAAACGGCTGGATGGTTAGCGGCGGCACGCTGCAGCGGGCGTAACGTTCCGGCAGCTCGATCTCGAAGGCCAGCTTGTCGGGAAAGCGCAGCTTCTGGATCTCCAGGTAATTCGTGATATGGTCGATCTCCTCGGCCAACGTGATGAACTCCCGGTGCGCGCGGGTGATGAAGCGGAAATAATCCGCCAGATGCTCGGTCATCTTCTCGACCAGCTCGTTCTTGCGAAGCGCCGAGAGGCTGTAGATGATGTTCAGCGAATTCAAATAAAAATGCGGATTGATCTGCGCCTGCAAATGCTTGAATTCGGCCTCCTGCTTCTTCAGCATGCCCTCGTAGACATCGATCTTGAGCCGGCTGATCTGGCCGACCATGCCGTTGAACGTGTCGATCAGGAACGAGAACTCGAACGTGGACTCTTCCCTCAGCCGTACGTTCAGGTCGCCGTGCATGATCCGCCTCATGCCCGACATCAAGGCCTGCATCGGCTGCAACAATGTCCGCTTCAGGAAGATCGAATAGAACAGGATGACGATCAGCCCGACGACCGGAATCAGATAAATCGCCCATTGAAAATAAAACAGCTGCTTCAGCAGGTCGTTCTCCGGCACGATCGCGATCATATGCACCGGAGCCTGGGCAAAGTCGGCGCTGACGGCCAAATACCCGAGCCCGTTGGACGACCGGTTGAACTTGCGGTACGCTTCGTCGCCCGGCTTCTTCAAGCTTCGCTCGATCTTGTCGACGTCGCCCGTGCTCAGCGACGTCGCGGTGAGCGGCACCCCGTCGTTGGAGACGAGCAGCTCCTCGAGCCCGTGATCCGAGGGCGCGGCGTTGAGCTCGTCGATCAGCTGCTCCGCCTTGATCAAGGCGCCGACGAACACGTCGGCCTCGGCGTCGGCGACCTGCTCCACGCGGACGAGATAATTCGTGCCTTGCGACTGGATGATGTTCCATTGATGCACCGCGCGCAGGTTTTTGTCCGCCATGTACTTGTCCAGCACTTGATGGTAGCGCTCGATCTCCGTGTAGCTGCGCTGGCTCGTGATGAGGCGCTTGGGCTTGTCCAAGTAGATGAAGAACGTATCCACTTCCTTGTAGGCGCCCTGGTCCTGATCGAACGATTGCAGCAGGGACTGCTTCGCGAAGAAGTAGTCGCCGCTTTCCTCCGGGTACGTTGAGAGCGTTAACAAATTCGGAAACGACGGATTGTTCGTTCCCAGCCGGAGCAGGTAGCTGATCGTCTGGCTGAGGACGATGTCTTTCTTGGCGGCTTGCGTGGAGATCAGATTGTTGTTGGACTGGGAGACCTGCTCCCGCACGACGTTCATCGCGTAATAATTGTTATAGAACAAGAACAGGATCAGCGGCACCGTCACGATAATAAAGCCGATGATGAATTTATAACGAAGCGTTCGTTTTTTCCGGACGACGACAATCACCCCGCACCTCCGTAATGCCTACCTGCCCGGGCGAATGGCCCGCATATCCATAGAGTAGCACACGGAATTAAAAAATACAGCCCGCCTCCTGGAGGAAACGGACTGCATGGATTCCATTAAATTCCAAATATTGCACAACTATAGCATTTTTTCATTGCGATTCAAGCTTCATCCGATCATAAATCGAATGATCGATTACGACCGCCGCGCTCGCGACGGCCTCGGCCACGCGCGCATCGTAGGCTTCTTCGGCCAGCTGCGTCGCGATGCCGTCCCGGACTTCCTCGAACGGATGGACCTTGCCTTGCGCGCGGTTCGTCGCGACCGCCAGGACATAAGCGCCGTTCTCCGCGAACATATCGGTATGCCGGCCGGCTTGAAGGTCCTGCATCTTCGAGGCGAGCACCGGCGTCCGAAGCGCCGCCCCGCGGGCGGTGTCGCCGTCCGCTTGGACGGCCGAGACCGTCGCTTGGCCCTCGAAACCCGCTGCCGCGTCGGCCGCGGACAGGCCGGCGTCGATCTTCTTCGCGATCGCCTTCATGACGGCCTCCGCCTCGGTCTCGGACAACGAGGAACCCTGCGCGAAGGAGACGGAGACGACGTCGGCGCTCACCGACGTCCGCTCCGTGAATTGGTCCGCGGCATGCGCCTCGTAATACGCGCGCAGCTCGTCGTCCGACCAGGTCATGCCGCCTTCCAGCTTGGCCTTGAGCGCGCCGATCAGATTGGCGTTCAGCAGGCTGTAATAAGCCGCTTCGCCGTACTGCTTCGGCCCGTACACGCCAGCCTCGCCATCGCCCGCTCCCGCCCTTCGCCGGTTCTCGGCCTTCAGCCGTTGCAGGAACGTCGCGTACGAGATATCGTCCGTCAATCCCTCCCGTTCGGCCATCGCTTGCTGCAGTTTGAGCTTCACGGTCTGCGCGAGCGCATCCCGCTTCAGCTTCCCGAGCGGGACTTCTCCCCCGAACGACGTCGTCCAGAACTCCGCGCCGGCGTCGGCATCATACTTCGCTTTGAAGTAGGCGGCCGTGGTCGCCCGTTGTTCCGACATTGCTTGCGCCAGCTCTTCCGATTCGATCGGCACGCCGTTGACGGTCGCGGCGATGCGAAGCCCTTGGCCGCCTCCCCTGGCATGCAGGAGCACGGCGGCCGCGATCGCCAGCAGCAGCACGGCCCCGGATAACGCGAGGACCTGAAGCCGCTTTCGGAGGAATATAGGCGCCGGACCTGCAAGCGGGCGCGTCGGCGTTTTCAAGGCAGCGTTTCCCATGTGCGAATCTTCCTTCCCGCGAGCGGCTTCAAGCCGGTTGATTAACCTTACGATGGAGACGAATGAAGCAATTTAGTCGAATCTGCCGTGATTAGTTCGGAAATACGGTGCCGGACGCGAGCGGATGCATCCGGTCCTTGCCATCCCATACGAAGGCCCGAATCGTCGCGCCTTGCGTATCGGCCGGCAGATTCAAGGTCGCGGTCAGCGTGCCGTTGCCGCCGCTCTTCACGTACGCGCCCTGCACGGCCGACAGCAGCAGGCCGTTCGCGTTGTACAGGCCGACGATCAACGTGACGTTCTGGTCCTTGGCCGTAAAATTGGCGACCGCAGCCGAGACGTTCACGACGCCGTTCGGCTGGAGCGACGTCACCGGAGCGCCGTCGGCATTCGCATAGACCGGCGCGAACACGGTCAATCCGCTGCCGATATAGACGGTCGCCGTATTGGTTGCGACCGTGCTGCCGTTCAAGGTCACGTTCGCTTGAATATGCGCCGTGCCTGCCGCGACCGCGGTCACTACGCCGTCGCTCGATACGGATGCGACGGATGGGGCATCGGAAATGTATTGCACAGCGAAACCGTCCGCCTTCAGGTCAAGCGCCAATCCCGTGTCGTCCGTCCCGATGACGTTCAGCGCCGACGTGCCGCCGACTTCCAGCTGCCGCGCCTCCGGAGTCAGCGTCGCCTGCTTGATGCCGGCCGCTCCGAAATCGGCCAGGTATTGGAACTTCACGGCATCCCCGACGACTTTGTCGTCGGACAGGTCGCTGAGCGCGACGGAACCCGCCGCTCCGGCCTTGAACCGATGGATGCCGAGCAGCACCCAGCTTCCTTTCGCCGCGGTGTACTCGTTGACGCCGTACGACTTCGAGCCGCCGTCGAACATGACGTCGAAGGCCGCGTTCGTCGACCAGACGTCGCCGGAGCCGCGCTGCGGAAGCCAGTAATACACCGCATAGTATCCGTCATGCGGCAAAGTCGGCGTCCACGTAATCGTCTTGGATCCGCTGCCGTTGCCGCTGTACAGGTAGCCGGTGCCGACGGAAGATCCGCCCGTGCCCGCCGACCAGGTTCCGTCCACCGCTGCCGCCGGATCGTCCACGACGACGGCCGCCGCCGTCGTCCGGGCATCAATCGGAGCGCTCGCTTCCGACGCGTTGCCGGAGAAATCGCGGACCACGACATAGAAGGAATAATCCGTCTCGGCCGTAAGTCCCGTCAGCGTCGCGGTATTCTTCATGATGACCGAGGCAAGCTTCGCATCGGTCGCCGCGTCGTAGACGTCCGCGTCCGTCGGCACGCCGTTATCGTCCGACGTCCAGGACAGCGTCACCGACGTGTCCGTCCGGCTCTTGACCTGCAATCCGGTCGGTTGGGCCGGCGCCGTCGTGTCCGCGATCGTGCTGGCCGGGTCCTCGAACAACCCGATATCCGGCGAACCCGCGTAGAGCGGATTGCCGAACATATCCTTGCCGCCGTTATCCGCGACGATCCGGCCTGCGCCGATCAGCGGGGAATTGGCGTTCAGCTTGAAGCCCGCCGTCTTGTCCATGCCGTCTCCGCCCGACGGGTCGACGAACATCGGATCGTCCGTCAGGTTGCGCAAGCCCTGGCTCGGCGGGGTCGCGCCGAAGAAATCGTTGTTGTAGAACGCCGGAGCCGCCGGATAAGGCGCGTTGCCTTGCGTCGTATAGAAAATGTTGTTGACGTAGGTCGTCTTCGGGTTGTTCGACAGGATGACGCCGCCGTTTCCGATGTCGTTGTAGAAGACGTTGTTGTAGAAGACGCCCGGGTCGCTCACTTCCACGGTACGCCCAGAGGAGCGGTTGTGCATGTCGTTGCGGCTGACGTTGTAGCGGTAGTAGTTGGTCCCGTTCGTCAATTGGCCCATGTCCATAACGAATCCGCCCGTGTTGTCATGCGAATAATTGTATTCGAAGACATGGTCGCCCTGCGCTTGGATATCCGTATCGAACGCCGAGGAATCCGCCGATGCGGCATTCAGGAAATGCACGCGGGCGACCTCGTTGTGACGGAACGTCGCGCCGTTCGACTTCCATACCCAGATGCCGGCGATCCATTTGAAATCGTAGGAATTGATGCCGACGTCGTACACGGCGTTGTTCTCGATGATCGGGTTATGGGCGACGCCGACGACGATGCCGTCGGAGCCCGTCTTGTTGATCGTGTTGCCCCGGATGATCACGTTCTGGTGATACATCGCGAGATCGTTCTGGTAGCCGTCCATGTTGATGCCGATCGTGCGGATATCGTGGATGTTGTTGTTCTCGATCAGCAGGTCTTTGTAGTAGCCGTGCTTGTCGGGGTCGACGTTCTCCCACTCCCAGGCGTTGACCATGATCGCCGCGTTGAAGTTCTTGTTGATCTTCGTCTCGGGATTGTCGTTGTCCGGATCGTCCACCCAGTCCTCGCCGCTGACCGACAGTCCCGTCACGTCGTGGATGTCCAAGCCCTTCAATTGGATGCCGCTCATCGGCCCGTTGTGATAAGCCATGAGCCACACGCCGGAGCGTTTGTGGAACACGGTCTTGTAATCGTCCGGAGCCGCCGCGTTGTAGTTCGTGATCTCGATGTTCTCCAGCGTGACGTACTGCTGGTTCTCGATCTTGACCGCGGCATCGAGACCGCCGCCGTTGATGACCGGCTTCGTATCGCCGCCGTAAGAGCTGACCGTGATCTGCGCGTCCGGGCTGCCGGAGAACTTCATTTCGAACCGTTCGTTCCACACGCCGCCCGATTTCAGCAGGATCCGATCGCCGGGGTGGAATGCGCCCATGCCGCCTTCGACGCTGACGTGTTGGAGCGTCTTCCACGGATGATCCGCGTCCGTCCCGGCGCTCGCGTCGTCGCCCGCGGCGGAATCCACGTAATAGATCGCGCCCGCTTCCGCCGACGCATCCGCCGACGCCGTCCCGGACGCATAACCGCCGAGCCCGGACATTTGCAGCGTTAACGCGGCCGCTATCGCCGTCAGGGCAAACTTCCATCGCTTGCTCGCTGTCATTCCCTTAACCTCCCTCAGTCGTCTTGGCATCCAACATTCTCATCAACAATTCGGCCGCTTCCGCGCGGGTGGCGATTCCGTTCGGCACGAACGAATTGTCGCCTCTTCCGTTCACGAGCTTCCGTTCCGCGGCCATCGCCACGTACGGACGGGCCCACGCAGGGATGGCAGCTGCATCGGCAAATGCAGGCGCCAGCGCCGCATTCGGCTCCCAGCCCAGCGCGCGGACCGCCATCGTCGCAAGCTCGGCGCGGGTAATCTGCCGGTCGGCTCGGAACGTGTTGTCCTCGTAGCCGGAAATCCAGCCCGCCGCAACCGCGCTGCCGACCGCGTCGGCCGCCCATGCCGGTATGCTTGCCGCATCCTTGAATTCGAGCGCTCCGCCCGCTTCCGGCTTAAGGGCCCGGCTCAGCATGACCGCGAATTCGCCCCGCGTTACCGGACGGTTCGGCAGGAAGGTGCGATCCTCGTATCCGTTCACGATGCCGAGCTCCGCGGCCCGCTTGATCGCGGCTTCCGCCCAATGGCCGGAAATATCGCGCAGGACCGGCGCCTGGCCGTTGTCCGGGCGGTCGTCTCCGCCCGTTCCCGGCTGATCCCCGCTGCCTCCGTCCGTGCCGGTAGCCGGCGGCGGCGTAACAGGCGGACCGCCCGTATATGGCGGCGTCGCCGGGACGGGATCGCCCGGCGCGAACGAGAACGTCGCGCTCGCCGGGCGGGTAACGCCATCCCCGCCCACGGTCGCCGTATACGTCCCGTCGGCATAGCCATTGCCCTTCGTGATCGGGAAGACGAAGGCATAATTCCCCGCGGCGTCGCTCTTCGCCTGTCCGACGTAAGCGGTCGTTCCGTTAGGATCGGCAACCAGCAGCGTCACGTCCTTGCCCGCCGCGCCCGTCGTCCGGCCGGACACCGTGATTTGATTGGAATCGCTTACACTTACTTGCGCGGTAATGTTGCTTTCGGGAGCCGTGCCGGCCTCCAAATTGGCCATTCCCCATAAGCCGCGGTTTTTCTTCACGGATTCTCCCGTCGTCGTCCAGCCCCACTGTCCCCTGCCGCTGGAGCCGCCGTCGTTCAAGACCGCGTTCAACCGGATTTGCTTATGGTCCCATGGCTCCGTAATGCCGAGCTCGCTAAGCGGTACCGCGGCTTCGAGCGTATAGCTCTTCTTGTCCGCCGCTCTCTTCGCCGCCAACTGGAAGGCCGGGAACGTGAACTCCGAGCCGCGATAGAGGTACGATTGCGGACCGTTGCTGACGCTTCCGCTGAGGACGAGCTGGACGTCGCTTGCCAGCATCGTGTTGGCTTTGTCCGGGAATTGGCTTAAATCCACGTCCTCCGTGCCGATGAACAGCTCCATGTTGTCTCCGTCCCAGATGCCGCTGCCCGTCTTCTCGTTGATCATCGGCGTGGGATCCTGCACGATCGCGCCTATGTAAAGATTGTCGGCGTCGTAGCGAAAGTAGATCTCGGCGCCGTGGGCGTTTCCGTCTCCGTCCGTGATTCCGTTCAGCGCGATGGCGTTCGCATCGCCCCACTCGCCGCGTACGTCCACGACTCCGTCGACCGAAATCGCATCGTGCGCCTGCATGATCGTCGTGGCGCCCAACGTGCCGCCCGAACCGCCCCCGGCTTCCGCGCCGGCTTGCATCGGCGCCGCAAGCGACCCGCCCAAGCAGCCCAGCGCCAGACTCATGAGGCTCAGCGTCTTCAGCCCAGTGAACTTTCTGCTCATTCCTTCATCTCCTTTTATCTCTGAATCGACCTGACATGCATCCTAAGGATACCGTTCGCTTTCCGGAGTGACTATGAAGGAATGTGCCGATGTTAGCGTTTTTATGACTTCCTCGAATCGCGCGAAAAAAAACAGGAATTCCGGCGGATGCCGAGACTCCTGTTTGCGTCTGCTTTATTCCCGGGCGCCCCTGCCGGCGTCGGCACGAATTCGGTGTCGAAACGAACGGTCAATCGTTCTTTCTTTCGGCCTGCATGACCGCGGTTGCGCGCGGGTTTTGCGGGCCGATGCGATCAAACTCGAGGTCCTGCCACCCTAACCGATAGGCCGGCGAATCCGGCCGCAGCCGGTAATCCCCCTCGGCTAGGTTCGCGAACAACGGATCGGCCAGTACGGTCCGAGCATCGAAGCGCCCGTTATCGAGCTTCCTCCGCGCCTCGAACGTATAAATCGACCGCTTCCGAAAATCGGTTCCCGCCGCCGCCAGCGGCAGCTCCCCGCCGATCAGGCAGGCTAAGCCGCCGTTCCAATAGACATTGCTGTCTGCGAATGCGTAGCGATCGGGAGCCCAATTCACGAAGTAGTACAGCATGCAATCGAAAACGATATTGTTCTCCACGCGCACCAGCTTATTGGCTTCGCCCGCCATCTCCATCGTTCCGATCGCGGCGATCGCATCCGGATTTCCCACCAGCAGATTGTTGCGGATCCCGTTACCGATGCCCTTCGCGAATATGAGCATTCACAGCCGGCCGCTCCCCGTCGCGTACAAACCATGCATTACATTGTTCGTGACCGCGAATCCGTCGGAGGCATCGTCGAGGTGGATGCCGAAGCCGAACAAGAAGTGGATGCCGCTGTCGTGCAGCCAGTTGCCGTGAATGACGTTGCCGAGACCGACGCCCCACGATTCGATCAACCCGCCGTCCTGACTGTCCTCCATCACCTGCGAAATATCGTTGTACGCAATGCGGTTATTGCGCGCGTGGAGAAAATCCCAATGGTTCTCCCAGGTGACCGGAATGCCATAGAGGCTGGCAGGCATGGATTTGTGACGGAGACCTTTCATGGAAATCCCGTACCTCGGCATATGGGCGATGCGGTTATGCGATGGCCGCCGTTGGTACCGGAGGCTTCCGCCGAAGCGAAGTCCCCTTGCCCCGGCGCGAACCCGGTAGCGATAACGCCGCAGTAGCCCATATCCGATAACCGGTTATGAACGATGGTCGTCTGCTCCGCGTAATGGTCCAGATAGATGCCGCAGCTGCCCGACATCGCGATGTCGCAGCACTGTATCGTCACCTTCCGGGCATGATTCGCATAGATCAATCCCTCCCGCTGGGCGGCGATTTCCTCGTTCTCCCGCGGCATGCGGAATTCCGCGAAGGTATCCGTCATCTGCAGCGAAAAGCCCTCAATGCGAACTCACGCAGCGGATGATCGGCGTCCGTTCCGTTCAGCTCGATCAGCCTGGTTAAGCGCGGCGCGCAGACGGAACCGTCAGGCGGCTGACTTCCGTCCATCGGCCAGTAGTAGAGCATGCCTGCTTCCTCGTCCAGATGAAACCGGTCGGGCGACTTCAAAAAATCAACGGCCTTCTGCGCCCGGTTCAACGTCCGAAACGGCCGTTCCGCGCTGCCCTCGCAGGCATCGTCGCCTTGAAGAGCAACGTAAAATGCAATCTGCCCCGTCATGCATGAACCATAAAATAAAGCATGCGAACGGAAAGGCCCGTGCTGGACGCGGGCTTATCGGCTGCGATCCGAATGTCTACCGCATGCCTGCCGGGCATCAGATCCTCCGCGAGCAGGACGGTTTTCGGGCGGTAAAACTGCGTGCATCTCGAATCAAAGAGCGATATCCGCTCGTAAGGGCCCCCATCGATCGCGTATTCGATGTCGCCGAGGTCCATGCCGGCCAACACCACGAAGCCGACTGCGGATCCGGTGAAATTCAATCTGAAGCTTGCTCCGGCCGTTTCTCCGATCAGGGCCTCGTCAGGCAGCTTCCAATAACAAACCCGCTCGAAGATCCAAGGGCGCTCATGCCGCCAGTCCGGAGAAGGCTCCGCCGAACCGGGAGAAAGCAGCTCCGCATGCTCATAGCACGAGGGTTCCAGCGGCAGCGGCAGGACGGCGGCTTCATCAGGACCGGCGCTGCCGTCCGACCGATGTCCGAGCGTTTCCTGCAGAAACGCTTCGACGAGGCCGCCGTACAGGCTGAAGCCCGCATCGTTCGGATGCACCTCGTCGCCGCTGAAATCCTCCCACCGCAGCTCGCCGGCCGCAATGCCCTCGTAGATGCTCCGTGCGATCGAGACGGAGGGAAGCCCGTAATACGCCGCGACTTCCTCATGGTGTTCGATCGCGGGCTGGACCCTGCCCTTCTCGCGAAACAGCTGCAAGCCGGACGTATTCGGCGAGTATAGAAAACAAATATCCATCCGCGGATTCGACCGCTTGGCCTGCCGCACGATTCCTTCCATGGCCCGGAGCGACGCCGTCCGATCGCCGGCATCGTTCACCGCGAATTCGACGAACAACAGATCGACCGTTCCTTGCTTCAGGACATGCTCCCGGAATCGATAGGCGCCATAGACCGAATCCGTCCCTCCGACGGCCGCATTCACGAACGTGAACGCAACCTCGGGGTACCGACGCATCAAATATTGCTCCGTCAGCGCGCGATAGCTGGTGCGATCCGCGTGCGAGGCTCCCGCGCCTTCCGTGACCGAGCCGCCGATAAACGCGACCGTGAACTTTCGCGCGCCTGCCTGCAGCTTCTCGGCTGCATGATCTAAGCCTGCGCGCAGGCGATAGTTTACTCGCATGTCATTTCCTCCTACGTAATAGACTCGGCAAAGGTCCCCGCGAAAAAAGGACGATCCCGGGATCCGCGTAGATCCCGGAACAGCCCTTTACTTCCGAAGCAAAAGCAACTAGCTAGTTCACGCGAACGACCATGACTTCGCTGGAGGTCGACCCTGCATCGTTCTCGATCTCGCACCGATACTCGTAGACGCCCGCAGGCCGGCCCGCGATCGGCGTTGCGGCCGATTGTGCCTGCGGCGTAAGATCGGCGAGCGTCTGCGTATCGATCAGCGCGCCGTTCTCGTACAGACGGTAGGTC
Source organism: Paenibacillus sp. J22P277 (assembly GCF_059383675.1). Taxonomy (NCBI): domain Bacteria; kingdom Bacillati; phylum Bacillota; class Bacilli; order Caryophanales; family Paenibacillaceae; genus Paenibacillus; species Paenibacillus sp. J22P277. Next base: position 447,104 of record NZ_JBXENS010000007.1, on the reverse strand, counting down.
GCGCCGTTCGTGCCCCACCACATGTTCATGTTCACGTTGAAACTGCCGTCGCCGTCCCAATCGTCATTGGAGAGCACCGGTTTGGCCGGCGCCGCCTGCGCGACGTTTACGGTCAGATCGTCGCTTCTCGTCGTACCGTAAGCGTTGGTAAGCTCGGCATAGTAGCGGTACGTGCCGTTTTTCCTGCCGCTCACGGACTTGACGGCGGATTGCGCGTTCGGCGAATCGTCGGTCAGCGTTTGCGTATCGATCAGCACGTCGTTCTCGTACAGCTTATAGACGTCGCCGTTATTGCCCCACCACATATTCATGGCGACCGCGTAGCTTCCGTCCATAATTCCCGTATCGTACCCGTTATCGCTCGATAGGACGGGTTTTCCCGGCGCGCCTGTGCTTCTAATCGCAATGTTCGACACCCCAGCCGTGACCGTTCCCGGATGGCCGGCGTTGTCTACGAACTCGAACGTAAAGCTGCCGTTGCTTTGGAATGTATAGCTGCCCGATCCTCCGTTGTTGGTGACCGTTACCTGCTCGCTTGGCGCGATCGTCGCGACCACGCTGCCGGAGGTTGGCGCTGCGGTGCTGTACCCGACTTCCGCCGTCGGCGCCGTCCTATCGATCGGAATGGTTAACGTTCGCGCTTCTTCCGCGTTGCCCGCGCTGTCCGTCGAACGATAGCCGATGACGGTACGGCCTTCTTGATCGACCATGAACGGGCTCTCGTATGGTTGCCAGGTTTCCCCGTTATCCAAACTGTACTCGCTGTCCGCCGCGCCCGACTTGCCGTCTTCCGCCGTCAACGTTACGGTGACCGGCCCAACGTACCAGCCGTTTTGTCCGTCCGGCTGCGCCGGAGACAGGGCCGCCGTCGTCACGGGCGCCGTCGTATCGGGCGATTCGATGCTTCCGATCGCGATCGGCGAAAGCGGCGTCGACCCGTACACTTCGAAATACCCTTCATCCTGAATCGGATTGTTCGTGTCCGTCCAGTTGACGACCTCGGTCCCGTCCACGTTCATGATGACTTGCACGCCTTCGTGCGTATCGATCGCTCCCAGTTGAACCGTATGCCATATGCCGCTCTGCAGAAACGTATTCGGTATGCTCTTCACGATCAGATTGCCGCCATACCACTTCTGCACTTCGATGACGGCCGTCTTCACCACGATCAAGTACTGGCTGTTCGATTCCCATGCCGGCTTGTTCGTATTGGTCGCCCGTATGCCGAAAGCCTGCAGGCCATTGGACGTATCGAGTTTCGCCTTGAACCGCACGATCTCGTTATGCTTGATTTTGGCTCCCGTATAGCCAAATACTGTCCGAGCCGTCGCCGGCGTAAAAACGACACTGTCGCCCGAGAAATTCAAGCTGCCCGGATCGGCATCCCAGCCCGCTTGGTCGTCTAGCATGTCGTTCACGTCGACGATCACGGTAGCGTCCAAATTATGGGACGATCGGAAGGCGACGATTGCGGTATTCAAGGTGCGCACCGCACCGTCGACCGCATCCTCCGATGCATTCGAATCGGCCGCGGCCGTCTGCCCATCCTGGATGACGGACAGCAATTCCGCTTTGGAGCCTGCGGGATACTGGCCGGGCTCGCTTCCTTCCGCCGCGCCGTCATACAGCGCCTGCGCAGTGGATATCGCGGCGTTCAGCTTCGTTTTGTCCACGTACATGCCCGGCGGGGTCAATCTCGTTTTGAATTCATCCGCGAACATGTCGTCCACGTACAAGTCCGCGAGCGAGGTGCCGGTCTGGACATAAAGATTGGCGGCGGTAATCGGGGCGGCCAGATTAAACGTATAGGTGCGCGTCAATTGCGCCCATGACATCGAATTGATCGGGTTCGAAGCCAGCTGGATCCAAGACGTTTGGCCTCCGCTGACGACTTCAAGCACCATGTAGGCCGAATCGGTTCCGGAACCCAATTTCGCAAAGGCGGAAAACGTGTACGTTTTGCCGTTTTCGATCGGCAGACTTTGTCTTGCGCTGTTGGATGCGCCGGTGCGGTTGTATACTTTCAACGAAGACGTGCCGCTATGGGCATCCGGGGCGGTCGCGATCGCGCCTCCGGCCGCATGCCAGCCAGCCGTTCCTTGTTCGAAGCCGGGATTCGAAACCTTGTTCGTCGGGCTGCACGAGCTTCCGTAGCCGTTGAAGTTGCAGCCCGGGACCCAATCGTATTGCCCGAATTCATACGCGCCTTGATCCGGCGCCGCGCCGCTGTAGCCATCCGTGATCCCCGGCACGGCCGCTCCCGCGTTAATGGCAGGCGATCCGGTCTGCAGATGGAAATTAGACGTCGTCCCGTCGACGAATAACGGATTTGCCGGAGGAGTCAGATTGTTAACAAACATCGATCCGCCCGGCATCGGATCCGTCGGTCCGAGGAATATATTGTTTTGCACGACGGTGTCCGCCGAGTTGACGACTCCCGCGGAACCGATGCTTTTCGTTTGGCCGCCTCCGAGCGTATTGTTGTACACTTTATTGCCTTGGCTCTTGCCGGTGGTCAAGCCGTTCAATATCATGCCTGCGCCGTTGTTGTTCCAAGACACGTTATGATGAATGAGGAATTGCGACGCGCCGTTGTCGATATAGATGCCTACGCCGCCGCCGGATTTGTCGTCATGCACCCAGTTGTGGTCGATGCTCGATCCGGTTCCGAGCGTGGAGCCGCAGCACGTGTAGAAGCCTCCCAGATCATTGGCGATCAAGCCATAATTGTAAATGTTGTTGTACGCGACCCGATTGCGCAGTCCGCCGCCGATCATGCCGTCGCGGCCGGTATTATAGATCGTGTTGTACGTGGCGGTCACGTCGACGCCGGCCCCCAGGAACCGGATAGGCGAATTGTAGGTGCCGGCGTAATTGACGTCGTGAATCAGATTGTTCGTAATGACGTTGAACCGGCCGATCTGCGCCACGCCATTGCCCGCGCTGTAGGCGATCGTGCTGTTTTTGAGCGTGTTCGTCAACCCGTCCATGATGATTCCCGTATCGTAATTATGCGAAGCATAAGGACCGTTCCTCGGATCGTCGGGAATCTCGATATAATGCGAAGGATACTGCGCGTTGATGCCGTCGATCACGTTGTTTCTGCTGGCGCTGTCCGTGAATATCGTCGTCGCGAACAAACGGAAGCCCTTGATTTGCACGAAGGAACGGCCGGCAAGATCGAACCCGTATTGGCGCTGCTTGACTTGAACCGTATGGGTCGACGGATCGGTATTGTCGGTCGTTTGCAAGTAGAGCGTTTGCGAGTCGCCGTCATAATGGAATTCGGACGGCGCATCGAGGAAGGGCAACGAGCCGAACAGGAAATAGCGGCTGCCGGGCTTCGAACACAGGCTCGCGCAGCCGGCCATCGGCTGATTGAACGTAAAGGAGCCGGGCGAGCTCGCCGAGATCGTGCCGGAATGAGCCGTAAATTGCGCGCCTCCCAAAATCCACACCTTCGTGCCCGTCAAATCCAGATTCGGCAAATGGGCATCGTACACCGTCTCGGTCGAGGTCCCCGTCGTCGTATTCGCCTCGGCTGCGGCCAGAGTCGGATACATCAGCTGACCGCTCGTATTGGGCCAGCGGGCCTGCGTCATCATGCTGCCGTCCACGAACAATTGATTGGCGAACAGCGCCGGGTTCAAGGCGATGTTCGTTTGATAAATGCCGGTACTGCCGCTTTTCGGCGTCCACCCGGACGTCACGATATCCGTTCCGTCAACGGTCACGCTTTCGTTCTGATACGGCTGGAACGTGATCGGGGCTGCGGCCGTACCGGAGCCGGCCGGCTTGACCGTTTCCCGGTAAACCCCTGCGCGAACGGCGCACGTATCTCCGGGAGCCGCGATGGCCGCGCATTTCTGAATCGTCAGGAAGGGCCCGGCAGAGCCGGATACGAAGTCCGCGGAGGTTCCGTTCCAGCTGTCGTTTCCGTTCTTCGCCACGTAATAAACGGTCGGAGACGCTTGAGCGGTGTCGCTCGCAAAAACAAAACCCGATAGCAGGATTGCACCTGCCAACATCATCAAGCCGAATTTCGGTAAGCGCTTTCCAATCATTGAGGAGACGCTTCCGGGAAGTGTTGCCTTCATCAACTTTTCCTCCTTTTGTTTTCGCTTCGCACCCTTTCGGCCATGCGCTTATACCTTGCCTATAGAAACGGACACTCGTTAGGGATGCGGCTCTCCTGCAATCGAACGAATGTCCGTCCTCTGACACTACTTGCCGTTCTTCGCGGCCCAATCCGCGAGCTGCTTGTTCAGCTCGGCTTGGATTTTGTCGCTGCCCGCTTTCTTCAGCGCATCCAGATACTTCGGCAGCACTTCGTTCGGATCGGCCGTTCCCGTCTCGAGCGGCACCGCGTACTCCGCCTGCACGGCGGCGACGGCGGCGACTTCCGTCTTCAAGCTCGAATCGTCGAATTTGAAGCCGTTGATCGGATGAATCTCGGCTTGTTCGTTCAGCTGCTTCGTCTGCCCGAAGACGTCGGTCGGCTGGCCCGGACGCAGCAGGCCGTTGAATTGATTGCCGAACACCCAATCCACTTGCGGCGCATAGGTCGAGTTCTCGACAGGGGTATACACGCCGTTCGCCACGGTGTAATGCTTGCCTTCGATACCGTAGCAGAGCAGATCATAGAGCTTCTTGTCGTTGTTGACGAGCTCGAGCAGCATCAGCGCCCGCTCCGGATTCTTCGAGGCTTTGCTGATCGCGTTCATCGAGGTCGTGACCCCGGTGAAGAGCGGATCGGTAATGGCCTTCCGGACGACCTCGTTGCCGCCGTTCTTGGCCGGATAGCCCGCTTCGCCGCCCGGCTTGAAGGTCACGTCCGTCATGACGGCGATGTTGCCCTTCGCCATCAATTGGTTGAAGTCCTTGACCGTCGCCAGGTCGGAGTAGATGTATCCTTTCTGATACCAGTCGTGCATCAAGTCCAGATAGGCCTTGTACTCCGGCGTTTGGCGTTTGTCCACGCTCTTGTGCGGGTCGTTCTTGTAATACGTGACCGGACCGTAATCCCGCAGGTTCCCGTCGATCGGACCGTTATTGCCCGCTTGGAAGGCGAACGGCACGACATCCGGCTCGTTCTTCTTGAGCGTCTCCAGGAACGGCGCAAGGTCGGCCTCCGTCTTCACGCTGTCGATATCGAAGTTGTACTTGTCGACGAACCGCTTCTGGAAGACGAAGCCGAAGGAAGTGGCCGCGACCTGATAGCTCGGCACCGCATAGATCTTGCCGTCCGTATCCGCTTTCACGTCTTCCCAGAATTTCGCCGGCATGAGGCTGCTTAACGTCTGCGGCGCGTATTTCGGCAGCAAGTCGTCGATCGCCAGGAAGGCGCCCTTCTTGACGTTCTCGTTGTATTTGAGCAGCCAGGACCCCGTCGTCCAGACGATATCCATCTTCTCGTTGGATGCGATGGTCACGTTCATCTTCTGATCGTAGCTGCCGAAATCGACCGGCTTCAGCTTCACCGTGGCGTTCAACTTGGTATTGTCCTTCAAGTATTGATTGACCGCGTCCTCGACTTCCTGCTGGCCGGGCTGCTGCGCGCTTACCCCGTAATACCAGGTAAGCTCGACCGGCGGCAGCGCATCGTTCTCCGCGTCGGCCTCCGGAGCCGGCGTATTCGTATTGGCGGACGTGCCGTTGTCCGCTGGCGCATTATTGGCTGTGCCGTTGTCCGCCGGCTTGTTAGTGGCCGTCTCGTTGTTCGATTTGCTGCTGCACCCCGTCAACGCGATCATCAGTACGACCGCGAACAACGAGAGGCGGAATGCCTTCTTCTTCAACTGCTTCATCTGTATGAAACCTCCCTTAATCGAACCGTGCTTGTATGAAAATAATAACATGGGCAGCAATCGGCCAGCGTGCCTTCCCTCCTTTCGTCTGGCTTGCCCCTCCGTTATTAGACCCACCCGAATAGCAGCTTGCCGGTCTTGTCTGTACCTGCCGTCAACCCTTAAGCGAACCGACGGTCAACCCCTGCACGAAGTAGCGCTGGAAGAACGGGAAGACGAGCATCATCGGCCCGGCGGCCAGCACCACCATCACCATGCGCGCGGACATCGTCGGGAACTGGGTAATATCGAGATCCGGGATGCCGAGCAAGGCTAAATTCTGCGTCATCACTTCCATGCTGTTCATCATGCGGACGAGCAGCAATTGCAGCGGAACCAGGCTCTGCTCGTCGATGAACAGCAGCGCGTTGAACCATTCGTTCCAATACCCGAACGCGATCAGCAATCCGATCGTCGCAAGCGCCGGGGTGGAGAGCGGAATGATGACGGTGAAGAATATCCGCCACTCCCGCGCGCCGTCCATCTTGGCCGACTCGATGATTTCCATGGGGATTTTCGCGAAGAAGCCTCTTAGGATCATGACGTTCCACGCGCTGAGCAGCCCCGGCAAAATCATCGCCCACAGCGTATCCTTGGCATGCAGGTACTGCGTCATCAGCATATAGAACGGGACGAGTCCCCCGCTGAACAGCATCGTAAAAAACACATAGAAGCTTGTTAGATTCTTATACTTGTAGTCCGGCCGGGATATCGTGTACGCCATCATTGCCGTCATCAGCAATCCGGCGGCCGTGCCGAGCAGCGTCACCAGCGCCGTAACCCCGTAGGAGCGGAGAATGACGTCGGGCGCCTTGAAAATATACCGATAGGCGGTCAGCTCGAACGCATCCGGAATAAACCGGTAGCCGTTCCGGGCAAGCGAAGCTTCGCCCGTGAACGAAACCGAGATGACCAATACGAACGGGATGATCATCAGCAGGCTTAGCAGGATAAAGCACGAGTTGATGACGGCGGCCGTCTTCTTGCTGTGACCCACGCGGGCACCTCCTAGAACAGTGCGTTCTCGTTATTGATTTTGCGTACGATGTAATTGGCGGCGAGGACGAGGACGAACCCCACGACGGATTGGTAGACGCCCGCTGCCGAGGACATGCCGATGTCGCCGAGCATGCGCAGGGACCGGAACACGTACGTATCGATGATGTCCGTGGTCGGCAGCGCGAAGGCGGAATCGTTCGGAACGAAATAATGCAGGCCGAAATCGCCCCTGAATATATTGCCGATCGCCAGAATCAGCATGATGGTCATCAGCGGCAGCAGCAGGGGCAGCGTAATCTTCCGCACCATCTGGAGCTTCGATGCCCCGTCGATGCGGGCCGCCTCGTAATAGTCCTGATTAATGCCGAGCAGCCCGGCAAAATAAATCAGCGTCGCGAAGCCGATGCTTTTCCACTCATGCGCGATGACCAGGATGTACGGCCACGGACCCGATTCGAAGTACCACTTGCGCGGCGCTAGTCCGAAATAACCGAGCAGCTGATTCAGATAGCCCGATGTATTGTCGAGGAACGCCAGCGCGATGTACCCGACCACGACCCAAGACACGAAATACGGCAGGAACAGCACCGTCTGATGAAGCTTGACCCAGTTCTTCCCCACTTGGGTAAGCAGGATGGCGAACGTCACGGCAATCAGCATGCCGACGACGATGTAGGTCAAGGAATAGAGCACCGTGTTGCGCGTGATGCGCCAGGCGTTCTCGGAGGCGAACAGGAACTCGAAATTTTTGAGGCCGATCCATTCGCTGCCCAGAATGCCCTTGTCGTAGCGGTAGTTCTTGAAGGCGATGACGATGCCGAACATGGGAACGTACGAGAAGATGAATAAATAAATCAAGCCCGGTACGGACAAACTGAACAGCTCGCCGTGCTTGAACCTCCCTTTGCGCTTCCCGCGAACAATAGTCTTTTCCGCCGGCGGACGCTGCAGCTCCGCTTCTTTGGTAATCATGCCCTCTTCTTCTCCTTTCCGTCTGCTTTCTCGTTCATAGCCCCATTCTGGGCCAAAATACGGGCCGGGGAGAAGTCCAAAATCCCGTTTCCGTTCCAAGATCGGCGTCCGATATCGCATTAAACGTCCTCATCGGCGTAAATGGGCCGATGCAGCGTCAACTAAGTCCCAAGGATCATGACGCACGGCAAAAAACCGTCCATCCGGACGGTCCAGGCTGTTTATGTCGAGGCCAAGCTTCACTCCATCAGACTCCGCTTGATCCGATACTCCTTCGGCGTCGTGCCGTATTTGTTCTTGAACAGGCGGAAAAAGTTGCTGCGTGTTCCGAACCCGATTCGCTCGATGAGGTCGTTGATGGTATAATCGCCCTGCTCCAAATAATCCACGGCTTGGCGGAGCCTGACGTCATTGATGTATTCGGCGACGGAGAAGCCCTGGTGCTTCTTGAACAGCTTCCCGATATAGTCGGGCGACAGCTTCATCATATCTCCGATCATCTGCAGGCCGAGATTCGTATCCGCGTAGTTTTGCCCGATGATGTCCCTGATCGCGTCGGCGAGAATTTCGTTCCGCTCTTGCTCCGGGCTGCGCTTGCTCTCGTTCATTCCCCGGTACATGTCGAGCAAGATTCGTTTCATGTCCTCGAGCGACGGGCAATCCATGATCTTCTGATTGATGTCTCCGAGCTCGCCCTGCAGCGAGACGATCCGGAACGCATTGATCTCTTTCATCACCTGCTTCATCAGGATAAAGACATGCAGCACCATATAGACCATGTAATCGTAATTCAGCGCAGCGATGAAGCCGAAGATTTTATCCAGCGTCTTCTCGAAGGCTTCGTCCTGATTCGACTTCATGCTCTCGATCAGCTTCTTCTCCAGCTCCGGAGGCAGTGCGGCTTCCGCGCTGCCCAGATTATCGCGGATCATAGACGGCGTAATGATGGACTGTCGGCCGAACGCGAGCGTATACCTGATCTGCTGCAGGCAGGAAGCATAATGATGGTGCAACAATCGGTACGCAGGAATGTCTTCGCTCAGCGCGGCGGAGAAGGTCGTCCGGTACATCTTCGCGATGACATCCTGAATCTCCGCGATTTCCTGCCGGATATGTCCGAGCGTGGAGACCGATACGTCCGGCAAGCTGATGATGGCCGCCACATGGTCGTTCTTCAATTCAACGGTTTCGATCGGATAGGTTCGGGCGAGCAGCTCCTGCGCGATGTTCGCGACCGCAAAGCTCAGCAGCCTGCGATCCGGATCGTCCTCGCGGCCGGAAACATCGATCCGTTCGTCAAGCTTCATGACGCAGAGCAGGTATGGACCTTCATCATCGATCATCAGCTTATGCGCGTGAATGAGCTCGCTCAAGTCCTCGCGCGGCATGGCCGCGCCGTCCGTCATGATTTTCCGTATGGAATAAGAACGAACGATATGCCGCGTCGTGACTTGCTCGCTCCTGGCCGACAGCAAGCGGTTTCTTGTTTCCTCGTAGATGCTGGACATATAGGACAGCTCGTCGCCGTCCGGCGGCTTCGGTCCCGCTTCGTCATCGGAGCCCTGCCGAACGAAGCTCACCAGCTTGCCGAGCGGCCGATACAGCCGGTGGGAGATGCCGAGCGTGGCGAGCAAGGCAAGCAGCAGGAAGACCGCCGTCAGGACGATCGACGTATTTTTCAACGCATCGGCTTTGCTGACCAGCGTATCGTAGGACTGAATGCTGATCAGCGTCCAGCCGTTGATTCCCGTGCCCAGATAATTCACGATCTTCGGCTTGCTGCCGAGCGCGTATTTGAAGGTTCCCGTATCCTCCGCTTGCTCCCGATGAACATGCGTCAAGATCTCCTTTTTCAAGGCTTCGTCGACGGGGGGCGCAGCCGAATCGGGCGACAGGATCCTGCCGTCATCCGCCAAGATGAATACATTCTCGTTCTCCTGCCAAGCCAGCTGATTGATGAGCTTGATATTGTCGAACAGCCATTGCGGCCTGATGTTCAGCACGAATACGCTCTCGCCTTGCCGATACCCGATGGAATCGTAATCAAAGATCGAGAAGACATCCGCCCGGTTCCCGTCCTCGCTTAGACTCATCGGTACCATTTCCAGCTTGGGCAGCGGCTGGTTTCCCGTGAACATCGCCCTCATATTGGCGTAAATCGGCGCATCCCGTTCCTGCACGGCCGGATCCCCGCCCCACAAGAAACGGTCCGTCTTCGCGTTATAGATCATGATGGAGTGGATGAAAGGCGTATAGTCCGCAAACTTGTCGATCCGCGACCGCTTCGTCAACGTATCGAAAATATCGGAATCCTCGCTCGCCGTCATCAGCGGAATGATGTCGTTATCGTAATAGAGCGACATCGCGAGCCGCTGGATCACGTCGTTCAGATAGGTCATGTTGAATTTGATTTGGGAGAGGACCTTCGTATTCGCCTCCCGCTGCATGGTGAGAATGATCTTCTCGGCATTGATATAGAGCGTGCCGGAAAAAACGACAAGCAGCATCAGCACCAAGACGGAGAAGCTGAGAACGATGCGCTGGAGATATTTCTTCGATCGATACATCCGAAGGATATTCATCGTTGTTCCTTTCCCGATTGGCCGGTCCTCGTTCGCGGTTTTACTCAAATCATGACATACTCCCGGTCGTACATCCACTCCGAAATCCCGATTTCAGTCCAAAATCCGGCAGGATAGACGGCACGACAAAAAAGGGCGATCCGCCGGTCGGCCTCTCGGCCGCCCGAACAAATCACCCTTGATTAAACGCCTGTGCTTCGTCTTACGCTTCCTGCACCCGCGAGCGCGTGCGCTTCTGCAGCACGTAGCCGACCGCGATGACAAGGATGCCGCAGAGGAACGGGAAGACGTCGTCCGCCCATCCCGCGATCTTGCGAATCGCCGACGCCAGCGTCTCGTTCTCTTCGAGCATCTCGCCGGCGGTATAGCCGAGAATGCCCGCGCCGAGGAAGACGAAGATCGGAAACTTGTGCAGGACGACCATGATCAGCTGGCTGCCCCACACGATGATCGGAATGCTGAGCGCGACGCCGATCGCCATGATCCAGATCTGGTTGTTCGCGATGGACGCGATCGCCAGCACGTTGTCGAGGCTCATGATGAAATCCGCCACGACGATCGTCCGGACGGCCTTCACCAGCGACTGCGCGCCTTCTATGTCCTTGCTCTCGCCGTCGTCCTTCAGCAGCGACACGGCGACCCAGAACAATAACAGCGCGCCCGCGATCTGAATGAACGGGATCTTCAGCAGGTAAACGGCAACCACCGTCAGCACGATCCGCAGTCCGACCGCGGCAAGCGCGCCCCACCAGACCGCCTTCTTTCGGTTTTCCGGCGGCAGGTTGCGGCTCGCCAGCGCGATGACCACGGCGTTATCGCCGCTCAAGACGAGGTTAACGAGCAGTATTTCCAATATCAATAGCAATAGTTCCATCTCATTAACTCCTAACCGGTGCCTTTGATCGAAAGCAGCTTATTATCTCACAATTCGATCCAGCTTGTCTATTTTCATCCGGCTTCGATCGCGGCGCCGTCCGCGCGTCCCGGACGATGCTTCCCGTCTGCGTTCCCTTGCGAATGCCGGTAGAGCTCGTCGTAATAACCGCCCGCGGCAAGCAGCTCGCGGTGCGTGCCTTCCTCGACGATCTCGCCCTGCCGCATCACGATGATCCGGTCCGCGCCCATGATCGTGGACAAGCGATGCGCGATGACGAGCGTCGTCCGTCCTTCGGAGACGACCGCGAGCGCCCGCTGGATAAGCTGCTCCGAATGGGAATCGAGATTCGCCGTCGCTTCGTCCAGAATCAGGATGCGCGGCTTGAACACGATGATCCGGGCAAACGAGATCAGCTGCCGCTCGCCCGCGGACAGCCCGCTTCCCCGCTCGGAAAGCATCGTCTCGTAGCCGTCCGTCATGCCGGCAATGAGCGCGTCCGCGCCGACCAGCCTGCAAGCTTCGACGACTTCCTCCCGCGAGACGGAGTCGTCGAACAGCCGGACATTGTCGACGATGCTGCCGGAGTAGAGGTACGGCTCCTGCTGCACGAGCCCGATCAGCCGGTGCAGTTTCTCCTGCTGCATGTCGCGGACGTCGATGCCGTCGATCGTCACGCTGCCTTCCTTCACGTCGTAGAAACGGCAGAGCAGGCTGATCAGGGAGCTCTTGCCGGCCCCCGTCGTGCCGACGATGCCGATCATTTCGCCCGGACGCACGTGCAGGTCCAGACGGTGGATGACGGGTTGGCCGTCCGCATAACCGAATTTTACCCCATTGAAATCGATTTGACCCTTCACGGCGGATAAATCGAACCTCGCGCCCTGTTTGTCCTGCACCTCGGGCACCGTGTCGAAGATCGACCAGATCCGGTTCATCGACACCGAGGCGGACAGCAGCGTATTCCACTGCTGCGTGATCGTATTGATCGGCTGGAAAAACTGGCGGATATACGTAATGAACGCGAACAGGACGCCGAACGGAATGGATTCCCCCAGCACCGCGTTGCCGCCGAGCCAGGTGACGAACGCGACCGACAGGTTGCCGAGCATGTCGAACGAACGGTTGAACAGCACGTTGGTCCGGATCTCGCGCAGGTTGGAGCGGAAGTACGTCTGATTGCGCTCGGAGAACTGCTTCTGCTGCTCCTTCTCTTGATGGAACACTTGGATGATGTGCATGCCCGCGAGATTCTCCGCCACGAACGCCACCAGCCGGGAGAGATTCGTCCGCGCCATCTGGTACGTCTTGCGCATGTACGAGCGGAAAGCGATGGCGTTGAGCGCGATGATCGGCAGCAAGATCAGGCAGTACAGCGTCAGCCGCACGTCGAGCTGGAACATCAGCACGATGATGAACACCAGCGTCAGCCCGTCGCGGAGCACGCTCAGCAGCACTTGGCTGAAGAATTGGTTGATCGTCTCCGTATCGCTCGACACATGCGTGATCAGGCTGCCGCTCGGCACCCGGTCGAAATACGACATCGATTGTTTCGTAATATGGCGGAACAAGTGCTTGCGGATGGCTCCGACGATGCTCTGGCCGGCCTTTTGCAGCAGATTGTTCTGCAGGTACGTGAACAGGAAGCCGCCGACCGAAAGCAGCAGGTAGATGCCCGCGATCAGGAAGAGCATGTTGGCGTTCGCGTCGCCCTTCGTGAGATAGTCGTCGATGGCGATCTTCACGAGGTACGGCTGCATGAGATCCGCCGTGATCGCCAGGATGATGCAGCCGAACACCGCCAGAAACGTCTTGCGATGCGGTTTCGCGTAATTGTACAGCCCTTTATAGGCGGAGCGGTTATGATTCGGCGTCTTCGGCAGCGTAGGGTCCGTCTTGGCGCTGCGGTCCGACTTCGTCTTCAGGTCGTCCATTGTCTTAGCCAACGCTGCTTCCCTCCTCTTGAATCGCGTGCAGCATCGCGTAAATGCCGTTCTGCCCGAGAAGCGATTCATGCGTGCCGCGCTGCACGATCCGGCCTTCGTCCATGACGACGATCTCGTCGGCATGCTTCAGCGCGCTGATCCGGTGGGCGATCAGGATCGTCGTCTTGCCGCGGCGCTCCTTGCGGATCGTCTCGATGATGGCCGTCTCCGTCACGGCGTCGACGGCGCTGACGCTGTCGTCGAGTATGAGGATCGGCGCGTTCATGAGCATCCCCCGCGCAAGCGCGGTCCGCTGCCGCTGGCCGCCGGAGAGCGTCACGCCCCGCTCGCCGAGCTTCGTGTCGAAGCCGTCCGGGAACGTCATGATGCTGTCGTGGATCTTCGCCTGCTCCGCGGCTTTCTGCACGAGCGAGAGCTCCGAGCTGCGGCGGAAGAAGGCGATGTTGTCGCGAATCGTCGTGCTGAACAGAAATCCGTCCTGCGGCACGTAGGCGATGCCGCTGCGCAGGCTTTCCAGCGTCAGGTCGTCGAGCGAGGTTCCGCCGATGCTGATCTTGCCGGGCGGCGTATCGAACACGCGGAGCAGCAGCTTGACGAGCGTCGTCTTGCCGCTGCCCGTCTTGCCGATGATGCCGAGCGTCTTGCCGGGCTCCAGCGTCAGCGTGACGTCCTTCAGCGCTTCTTTCGACGCGCCGGGATACGCGAAAGACAGATGGTTGACCCTGAGCGGGGCATGCGACCAATCGACGTCGACCGCCGCCTCGTGCTCCACGATCTCCGGCTCCTTGTTCATGAGATCGTTGACGCGCTCGAGCGACGCGCGGGAGCGCTGGATCGTATTGATGACGTTGCCGATCGCCTGCAGCGGATTGACCATCATCCGGACGTAGAGCGTCAGCGCGACGAAATTGCCGAGCGACAGCGTGCCCGACAGCGTCAGGTAGCCGCCGTACGCCAGCGTAATGATCAAGGACAGCGCGCCCAGGAAAGGAATCAGCGCCTGGAAGAACGACGATACGCGCACGAGCTTCAGCTGATTGTCCTTGATCCGATCGACCGAGTCGCCGAACCGGTCGTTCATGATGTCCTCGACCGCGAATTTCTTCGTCACCCGGATGCCGCCGAACTGCTCCTCCGCGGATTCCGTCATCTTGCCCAGCGATTCCTGCACGGTATGCGAGCGCGAACGGATAACGGGGCCGAGCTTCACGACGATCCACGGTATCGCGATCAGCGGCGAGATGCAGACCAGGATAAGATAAAGCGGAATGTCGCTGATGACCATCATCACGATCGCCGATACGATCAGCATCGCCGCGTTGGCCGTCTGGTTGACGCCCATGGAGATCGATTCGCGCACCGTCGTCACGTCGTTCATCACGTAGCTGAGCAGCTTGCCGACGCCGTTCTTGGAGTAGAACTGCTCGCCGAGCTTCGTGAAATGCTTGAACAGCCGCTTGCGCGCGTATTTCTCGAACAGCCGGCCCACGTACATGATGTGGAACTGCCCGATGCCCCCCAGTATTCCGTAAGCCAAGCCGATGATCAGCAGCATGATGCTCGCGTCGAACACGGCCGATTGCGTCAAGCCTTGCTGCTCCAACTGGTCCGTGAAGCCGCCGAGCACCTTGGGGTAATACGATTGAAACAGATTGGCCGCCAGCGTAAACGAAACGCCGGAAGCGTAGATGTACCATTTCGAACGTACGAACGTAACTAGCAGTCCTCGCCTTTTGGCCATGATGCAGCTCCTTCCCGGATAACCGATATCGTTGTCTTGCTTTCCAACCTTCACTTCGCGTTCGTTTCGTCGTATTCGGGCCGCCGAAAAAGCCTCCCGCAATGCGCTAGCTTGCTGGAGGCGATTCCTCTGCCGCCGCCGGCTCGCTTCGGGTTGAACCTAAGCGGGACCGCGGACGACCATATGAATTTGTATGCCGGAGGGGTCGTGCGCGATGATCGTTCCCCGTTCCGTTCGAAGCGGGACGCTTGCCGCCTGCAGCCTGCCGAAGACCGTCATCTGTTCGTCCTCGGTCGGGAGGACGATCTCGAAATAATCGAGTCCCGGCACGCTGTCCGGCGTCAGCGGCGCTCCGATGCCCGCCCACACGTTGAGCCCGATGTGGTGGTGATAGCCGCCAGCGGAAATAAACATCGCGGAATCCGCCATGTGCGCGACCGTGTTGAAGCCGAGCAGGTCGACGTAGAAATGCTCCGTCGTCGGCAGCTCCGTCACGTGCAGATGAATATGGCCGACCGTCGTGCCCGCCGGCAGCCCGATCCACGGCGCGTCCCCGGCCTCGGCCAGCAAGCCGTCCCAATCGATGGGGTCCACGGCCATGCGGACATGGCCTTCCCCGTCCCATTGCCATTCTTCCCTCGGCCGGTCCCGGTAGATCTCGATGCCGTTGTTGTCGGGGTCGGAGATGTACAGCGCTTCGCTGACCAGATGATCCGACTGGCCGACATGCACGCCGCTCGCGACCAGATTGCGGAGCGCGAGGCCGAGCGATCTGCGGTCCGGCACGAGCAGGGCGACATGGTACAGCCCCGCTCCCGACCTGCGGGGGCGCGGAACCGCGCCCGCGATTTCCTTCAGCGCGAGCAGCGGCTTCTCCGAGCCCGGGACGCCGAGCGCCGCGCATTCCCCGTCCTGCGCAAGGACGCGCAAGCCGACGACTTCCTTATAGAAGTCCACGGACCTTTGAAGATCGCTAACCCGCAACTGCACGGTTCCGATCACCGTTCGTGCATCGATTTCATACGACAAGCTGAGCACCTCATCTTCGAAAATGTAACGTCGCGGCACCGCGCGAAAGCATGACGGTCTGACGGAAGGGCATGCTCCCCCCGCCGGTGAAGATAAAATTGGAAAATATCTGGTATTCGTAAACCGCTATGTTATATCGTACCACATCGCGCCGCAGAACCCAATTTCGCCGTAAGCGGTTACGGGGTCATTTTCACAATCAAAACCGTGTTATATAATACGGATGACTCATTTGCGCCGAATTTCACGACCTTCTGCAAAGATAGGAGCATTCATATGGATATTATTCAAATCGCCATGGATTTAATCGATGAAGATACGGACCAGCCGCGTTACCAGTTCGACCGGGATGCGCTAGACGAGCTGATGAAGAGCATCGAGGAGCTCGGCCTGCTTTCGCCGATCAAGGTGCGTTCGACGCCGAACGGGCGGTACAAGATCATTTACGGCAACCGCCGGTACAAAGCGAGCAAACTGCTGAACAAAGCGACCATCCCCTGCATCGTCTCGACGGCGACGGACGAGATGGATATTTATTTGGAGCAGATCGCCGAAAATCTGACCCGGGAAGGCTTCTCGCCGATCGAGGAGGCCGAAGCGTTCCATAAGCTCATGAACGCGTCGAAATTCAACAGCTCCCTGAAGTTTCTCGCGAGCAAGCTCGGCAAGCCGGAGAGCTACATCAAGCACAAATGCGAGCTGCTCAAATTCGGGAACGCGGTCAGGAAGCTGATCGTCGGCGGCACGCAGATCCGCAAGGACAAGCTGACGGAGGACCAGGTGCTGCCGATCAAGGACCTGCCGATCGAGCACCGCGATCCGCTCGCCCTCATCGTGGCGCGGGACGAAATGCCGGTCGGCGACGTGAAGAAGATCGTGAAGCTGTTCAAGGACAAGGACATCTCGGACGGCACGAAGGACAAGCTGCTCTATAAGAACGGCTACGAGCTGCTGCAAACCTGGTCGACCGTGCAGCAGAACAAGAAGGAGCGCGAGCGGGCCGCCGAGCTGAAAGCGGAGCAGGAGGAACGCGCGGCTGCGGCAAAGGCGGAAAAAGCGCGGGCGGCCGCGGAATCGGCTGCAGCGGGCGGCGGCGCGGCCGGTGACGGCGGAATTGTTGGCATGGGTAGCGCCGGCGCGTCTTCGACCGCTTCGGCGAAGCCGGCGGCCAATGGCGCGGCAGACGCCGTCATCGGCGTGAGCGCCGTTCGTGCCGGCGCGGCGGCTCCGGGGGCTGCCGGCTATGGAGACGCCGGCGCCTTGGAATCGGCGGCCGCGGGAGAAGCCGCGGCGCAGGCATCGGAAGCCGCGCCGCTCGCGGAAAGCCTGCAGCTGCTGCTTGCTTCGCTGGCAGCGGTGCGGCCGATGCCGCCGGAAGCGCTCGGCGCCTATGCGGCGGCAAGCATGCCGCAGCAGGACCATGCGGCCTTCGTCGCCGGCGTGGACGCCCTCATCTTCGGCCTCGAGCAGCAGCTCGCGCAATGGCGCGAGGTCAAAGCGATCGCCGATGCCCGGGCGAATGGCTAGCTTCCCTTTTCAGTCAAGAACCGGGCAGCTCTATATTGGAGCGCGTAGCCGGCGAGCTGAAGTGCAGCACGAAGCAGTTTGACTTGGCATATCGAGAGCTGCCGGCGCGATTTACAGGTACTATCGGCATCCTGCACGGTGCCCGCTTGAGGCGCGTTGGTGCGTGAAGGCTGCAACTGCATTTAAAGCCGCTCCAAACGAAGGTCAACCACAACGTGGGAAGCCCCTTAACGGTACAGTTTCGTGATTTCGCCTGTACGCCGTATAAGGTGCCTTTCGACGGCCGGTTGGCCTTTGTCGGTCCGTTGGCTGCGGCAGCGGGCGTACGGGCAGCGGATTAAATTCCGTTGCTTCGCAGGAATCCCGCATTTGCAAGCGAATTCATTCAAAGTTGCTGCGTGCGCGCGGAATCCCTGTCGATCGGGCGCATGCGGACGAATCGGCGGCTTGATTTTTCGATCCTTTCGGCATCCGACTGACATTCACCTATCGAAAGCGAGGAGATTGAAACCATGAGAATCGTTATTCTAGGCGGTACGGGCACGATCAGCACGAGCATTGTAAGGCTCCTGTCGGCGCAGGGGCATGAGGTCACCTGCTACAATCGCGGGCAAAGCGCCGGCGAGCTGCCGGAGGGCGTCCGCGTCATTCGCGGCGATCGCCAGGAACGCGACCTCTTCGAGCAAACGATGCAGCTGGAGCAATTCGATGCCGCGATCGACATGATCAGCTTCAACCGCGAGGATGCCGAGAGCAGCCTGCGCGCTTTCCGCGGCGTGAAGCATTTCGTGCAATGCTCCACCGTCTGCACGTACGGCATCGACTATGACTGGCTGCCGGTATCGGAGGATCATCCGCTCCGCCCGACGACCGGTTACGGCCGCGGCAAGGTCGAAGCCGACGCCGTGCTCATGGAAGCCTACTATCGGGAGGGTTTCCCGGTCACGATCCTGAAGCCGTCGACGACGTACGGCCCGCGTCCCGGCATGCTGCGGCAGGTCGCCTGGGATTTCTCCTGGATCGACCGCATCATGAAAGGCAAGCCGCTGCTCGTCTGCGGCGACGGCAAAGCGCTGCATTCCTTCCTGCATGCGGACGACGCGGCCAAAGCTTTCGCCGGCGTGCTCGGCAAAGCGCACTGCATCGGCCAATCGTACAACGTCGTCGGCCGCGGCTTTACGACCTGGGAGCAGCATCACAAGCTCGCCATGAAGGTGCTCGGCCGCGAGGTGGAGCTCGTCGGCGTATCGCTGGATACGCTGCGATCCGTCGCCGCGGAGCGCATCGGCATCTGCGATGAAATCTTCGCGCACAATGTCTACTACAGCTCCGAGAAGCTGATGCGGCACGTGCCGGAATTCGTGCCTGCGATCTCGCTGGAGACCGGCATGCGGATGGTATTCGACGCGATGATCGCGGAAGGCCGGGTTCCGAATTCGGATCTCGACGCCTGGGAAGACGAGATTATCGCCGCGCAGCGGAACGCGTTCGCGCAGCTTGCCCTGAAGTAGAGACGGACGTTCGGTTCGTCGGATGTTTGCGAATCCTTCGTGACGGAGCTGAGGAACGTTGATCGAAATCAAAACGGCCGAGGATTTCAAAGCCTGCAAAAGCAAGGACGGTTATTTTGTCATCACGGACACGACCGGACGAAAGCTCCATTCCACTCGCTGCGTTTTCGTCGATATCGCGCATTTCAGCGCGAAGGCGATCGATAAGGCCAGCAAAAACGGTCAATACTTCTTTACGGATGACTTCTTCGAGGCGCGGGAATATCCAAAGGTCAAGAAATGCGAAGCCTGCCGCCGATTTATTTGACGGCTCTAAATCACTACCCCCTATTCTGCATTGGAGCGTGATCGCTGATATGAGTTATCTTTCCTTGAGTACCTGGAGCCTGCACCGCAATCTTGGCCCGCTGCGCTGGACGCAATGGGATGCGGACGCGCAGAAGCATGTTTTCGTCGAAGCCCCGCAGCCGGAGCTGATGAATCTCCTCGACCTGCCGGCTTACATGGCCGGACAAGGCTTCGGCGCGCTCGAAATCGGACACTTTCATTTCCCGTCCACCGATGACGACTATTTGGCCAAGCTGCGCGGCGCGTTCGCGAGCTCCGGTTTGTCGTTCGACACCGTCCTGCTCGACTACGGCGACATCTCCAGCGCGGACGAAGTGCGCAGGCAAGCGGATATCGCGTATATCCGCGAGTGGATCGACATCGCGGCGAAGGCCGGCGCGAGGAACATTCGCGTCGTCGCCGGCGAAAGCGAACCGTCCGACGAAGCGGCCCTCGCCCGTTCCATCGAGGCGCTGAAGGAGCTGCATGCTTACGGCCAGAGCAGCAACGTCCGCATCATCACGGAGAACTTCAAGCCGCTCACGTCGACGTCCGCCAACGTGCTCGCCATCGTCGGGGCGTTCGACGGCAAGCTGAACGTCGTCGACGATTTCGGGAATTTCAAGGGCGAGACCAAGTACGAGCAATTGGCCGCCGTTCTTCCTTATGCCGTGTCCGTCCATGCCAAGGCGCACTACGACGAGAACGGCATTCCCGACACGGAAGAATACGTTCGCTGTCTCGATCTGCTGCGGGAAGGCCGCTATGACGGCGCGATCTCGCTGATCTACGACGGCCCCGGCGACATGTGGGAAGGCATCAACCGCGTCCGCAGCATCGTGGAGCCGTATTTGCAAGCGTAACATTGATCGAATTCGCTTTCGCCTTGCATTGAAATGCGTGCGGAAGCGACCGGTTCGTGCCGAGCGCGGAATTTAGGTTTGCACGAAAAAGAGACGGCCATGCAGCAAGCTGCGCGGCCGTCTCTTTTGCATGTGAACCGTCTGCGTCACTTAATGATGAGCACCGGAATTTTCGCGTGCTGGGCCACGTTATGGCTGACGCTGCCGAGCACGACCTCGCGAATCCTGCCAAGACCGCGGCTGCCCATCACGATCAGATCGTTGCCGTGCTTCTCCGCGTGCTGGAGAATCGTTCGGGCCGGATCTCCCTTCTCCTGAAAGAACTCCAATCGGATACCGGGAGGCACCAATTCCTTGATGTCGCCGCGCAGCTTCTCGGAGTATTCCTTCATGGAGTCCTCGTTGACCACGAAATACACTTGGCCGCTCGTGACCACGTCTTGAAACACATGCAAGATCTCCAGCTTCGACGGCTTCGATTCCTCCGAATGCCTGTAGAACTCGATCGCCTTGTTCAACGCCTTCTTGGACAGATTGGAGCCGTCGTAGGCAACCAAAATATTGGTAAACATCCTTGCGCAAAACCTCCTGTCGTCCCCGCGTACGGACCTCGCGACTAATGGCCGCTCCGGCCGGCTAACTTGCCCGGCGCGCTTCGCGTTCCACGATAGGATTTCCAAGATCGGCCGTATTCATGAACGTTCGCCCCGAAAATAACGCAGGCACGCAAAACAGCGCCGAAAACCGGGGTACGACCCCGTTGCTCGGCGCTGCTTTTATCGATTCCCTGTCGTGAAGAGGCGACAAGAACAGGCTTATGAGGCATCATCGTAACCTCATGTTTGCCCTCCCTACTGCTGCTTGCTTACTCGAATTTCACGCCGGTCATGTCCTCGCTCAGTGCCCACAACCGCCGCGCGATGTCGGGATCGATCGCCCACTGCACGACGCCCGGGCCGAACGAAGGCGAGTCCGGCCCGGCGAACGCGGCGATGTCCACATCCTCGCAATACACGCCGCCGCGGCCTTCGAGCTGCGCGTTCGCCGCGCACCAGACGCTCGTCGCGGCACCTTCCGCGACCGACTTGAAGCCGGCGTCCTTATTGACCGCGACGCGGCGGCCCTGCTCGTCGAGCGCGCCCATCGCCCGCATCTCGTCGTCGGACAAGTGCCTGGACAGATCCGTCACGATCGTGCCCGGATGAACCGCGAATGCCCGAACGCCGTGCGCATACCCGATCCGGTCCAATTCGACCGCGAACAGCACGTTCGCCGTCTTGGATTGGCCGTACGCCTGCCATTTCTCGTATTCCCGGTGCTCGTAATTCGGATCCGCCAGATCCACGCCGGCAAATCGAAGCGCCCGCGAGGACACGGATACGACGCGCGCGCCGCCTGCCTGCTTGAGCGCGGGCCACAGTCTGGCCGTCAGCTGAAAATGCCCCAGATGATTGACCGCGAACTGCGACTCGTAGCCGCGGGCGTCTCTCGAGAGCGGAGCGGCCATGATGCCGGCGCTGTTCACGAGGATGTCGAGCGGGCGGCCCGTCGCGAGGAAACGCTCCGCGAACGCGTCGATCGATGCGGGATCGAGCAAATCCATCGCTTCGAGCTCGACGCGCGGAATGCCGGCGACGGCCGCCCGGGCTTTGTCCGGCGTGCGCGCGGGCACGATGACCGTGGCGCCCGCTTCGGCCAGGACGCGGGCCGTTTCCAGCCCGAGTCCCGAGTAACCGCCGGTGACGATGGCGACTTTGCCGCTCAGATCGCGGCCTCCCAACGCTTCCGCGGCCGTCGTGTCGCTCCCGAAGCCGGATGGAATCGGTTCTTGGGGCGTCCTTGTATATTGAATTGCAGTTTCCATGTATGATCGCTCCTTAGTCTTGTAATTGAATCAACTGCCGGTAATTATCGAGCTTGTAATTCATCATGCCGAGCGATCCCGTCAATTCCGCGATCTGCCGCTCGATGCTGAGCTTATGCTCTTGAAGCACGCGGTAGCAGGCTTCGAAATTCTCCTCGTTGTAGAAGCGGATGTACCGCTCGATTTCCTTGAGCGGCATCTGAGTCCGCTTAAGATGCTTAACGAAGGTGAACCGCGCGAGATCCGACTTGGAGTAGGCCCGATGTCCGTTCTCTTTGCGCTTCACCGCCGGGAGCAGGCCGATTCGCTCATAGTAGCGGATGACGTCGATGCTGAGTCCCGTTTCGGCCGAAATATCCGCAATTGCGTACGTGATTTCCATCTTCTGTTCTCCCCTTCTTGGGCGGCAGCCCGGCCTGGCCTGCTCAAGTATCGTAATACCTGAACCTTGGTTAAGGTCAAGCCCGCTGCGCGCAGTTTCGTATTACGATTCCCGAAGCAAGCCCAAAAAAGACCGGATTCCCTAAACGGAAACACGGTCTTGAGCAGAACATTCGGACAGGATTGCGCATCGTCCGTTCGGCTTAATCGCAAGCAGCGCCATGACGGCGATGTCCAGCAGCCTGCGTCACCTCGTGCATGAGATACTTGCGAGCCCGAATCGAGGAAGAATTTCCCTCGGACGGCAATACGCCGAATTCGCCTATCCAGGTACTGCCGCCTAGTGCGGAATTCGCCGGCTATGGTATCCTTATTCTGGAAAGGGGGAGCGACGATGAATGATTGGGCAGGACCGAAGGTGAGGCTTCGCGCGATCGTGCCGGAGGATTGGACGGGATTTCATGAAAACGATCAGGATACGGAAGGCGCGCGGTCGGCCGATGCCGTGTATTTTCCGCGGTCGGAAGCCGGAACGAAAGCTTGGGCGGAGCAGCAGGCGTTCATGGGCCAAAACGGCGACAATATTCGGCTCGCGATCGAAACCCTGGACGGCGAGTTGGTCGGAAGCATCGGTTCCCATGCCTGCGATGCGCGGAACGGCACGTTCAAATACGGCGTGGCCGTTTTTCGCCCGCATTGGCGGAAGGGATACGCTTCGGAGGCGGCGACGCTGCTGCTTCGATATTTCTTTCATGAATTGCGCTACGAGAAAGCGACCGCGCATGTATATGCGTTCAACGAAGGCTCCGCCAAGCTGCAGGAAAAGCTCGGCTTCCGCCTGGAAGGCACGCTGCGAAGCATGATCTTCGCTCAAGGCCGCCGGTACGACGAATATGTATACGGACTGTTGAAGGATGAATTCAGACGCCGGACGGTCTGACATGATCGTACGTCAAAAGGACAGCCGAGGCTGTCCTTTCGTTCGTTTCCTCCTGCGGGCAACCCGACGATCACGCGCCGAATACCGCGCGAATGGCTTCCAAATACTTCATTCCGTGCACCGTATCCGGCTCCAAATAACCGCCCTCCGTCCACTCGTTCCAAGCGTAGACCGTGAACATCCGGTTATCCAGGCCGGACTCGCGGTCCAAATAATCCTTCAGCTCAACCAGCATCGCCTCGAACGCTTCCGGCGTATTGCCGGTCAGGATCGGCGTGTACGGATACTCCCCGCGGACATGCGGTTTGTCCTGCTCGCAGCGCGGACCGGGATCCCAGCCCATCGTCGCGTTGGGGTAATACGGCACCGGATAGGCATCGCGGAACGCGGGCCACATGCCGGCGGCGGCTTGCGCGCAGTCCTCGTACGGCGCATCCGGGAAGGCATCCGGCTCCGCATGGTGAATCCATACGTACGAAGTGACGCTGTCGATGCCGAGCGTGCGAACGAGCCCCGAAGCGTCCGGTCCGATGATCTCGCGGTGCCGGTCGTTCAGCCCCCACTCCACCAGATTCAAATGCAGCTCCCCGCAGCCCGCTTCCCGCGTCTTGGCCCGGAACGATTCCAGCGCGTCGCGCGTCTGCTCGATCCCGCCCAAGCCTTTGATGAGCGTATGGCATTCATAAATCGAGAAGTAAAGCTTTCCGTCCAGCTTGAGAAAATTCGGCTCCTTGAAGTAACGGATGATCAAATAATCCGTCATGGCGTCGAACCGCTCGCGCCCTACCTCGTTATGGTTCGCCCACATGATGCCGAATCGCAGCCGGTCGCGGTTGCCCGCCTGCAGAAAGCCATCCTCCAAGGCCCGGTGCAGAAACGGCCCTTCGCCCCCGCCCATGTCCCAATACCAGTCATAAATGAACGACGTCACGCCATGATCCGCGGCCGCCTCGATCTGCTTCTCCGAGACCGCCGGATCGGACTCGTCCAGCTCGCCCCAGAGCGGCACCTTCGGCTGCTCATGCCCGGGAAAAAGCGGCTTCGCCGCGCGCAAAGTCGGCCACTCCGTCCATCCCTCGCCTCGTATCGCTTCGTTCTTGGCATCGGGATGCCACTGCGGAAAATAATAAACCGCGACTTCATAGGAATGCTTCGGTGCGGACATGTCTCCTCTTCGCCTCCTTAATGATTGCGTGCATGCTTTCTGGGCGCTCGAAGGCAATGACGGCAATGAAACACAGTTGCCCGCTAACCAATATTGCCGAACGCGTTCATCCGCGCGAGATACTGCCGCGAACAAAAGCGCGAAGCGCGTCCACCTGCCTCATACCAAAAGCGCGAAGCGCGGCATAAGGCGAGGGCCAAGCGCAAGCCCCGGCATGCCGAACGAGAGCGACTTTGGTGCGCAGCACCACGGGAGCGCTCGTCGGCAATGACGGCAATGGAGCGCAGCTGCCCTGCCAATCCAATAGCGCGAAGCGCGCTCCGTCCTACCCTTTCACGGCCCCGGCCGTCAATCCCTTCAGCATGTACTTCTGCGTGAACGCGAACAGCACGACCAGCGGCAGCACCGCGAGCACGCTGACCGCGAACACGGGGCCGTAGTTCACGGACTGCTTGTTGAACATGAACTGCACGATCTGCGGCATGAGCGTCATTTTCTCCGGCTGGTTGAGGAAGATGAGCGGCGTCAGGAAATCGTTCCAAATGCCGTACACGTTCGTGATGATGAACGTGCCCGTCGCCGGCAGCAGCAGCGGGAAAATAATGCGCCAAAACAAGCGGAACGGGCCGCAGCCGTCGAGACTGGCCGACTCCTCCAGCTCCCGCGGGATCGACTTCGTGAACGCCGCGTACAGGAACGACGCGAACGGAATGAAGCCGGCCGTGTAGATCAGCACGAGCAACGTCCGCGTGTTCATCAGGTGAATCTTGACCGCCAGCGTGAAGAGCGGGATCAGCGAGCCGACCGTCGGGATGACCATGCCCGAGAGGAAGAACAGGTACGCATAGCGGAACAGCCGCTCCTGCCGGCGGGACAGGACGTAGCCGGACATCGACGCCACGATGATCGCGAGCCCGAGCGCGCCGACCGTGACGAGCACGGAGTTGGTCAGCCCGGTGAAGAAGTCCATGTCCTGCACGGCTTTCCGGTAGTAGTCGAAATAAAAGCTGTGCGGCAGCTCGTACGGCTTGAAGAAGTAGCGCGGCTCCTTGAAGCTCATCTCGAGCAGGAAGAAGATCGGGAACAGGAACGCCAGCGCCGCCAGGATCAGCAGCGCTTCGAGCACGAGGGAAGGACGTTTGTTCAAGCCCATTACAGCTCGACCTCCCTCTTGCGCGTAATGCCGAGCTGGACGACCGTGACGGCGATGATGAACAGGGCGAGCACGATGCCGCCTGCCGTCGCGTAGCCGTAGCTCTGGTTCTTGAAGGCGGAATTGTACACGGCGAGGAACAGCGTGTAGGACGAGGAACCCGGTCCGCCGTTGGTAAGCAGGAACGGCAGGTCGAACAGCCGCAGCGCGCCGACGATCGTCAGGAAGAGCACGATGGTCACCGACGACATCAGCATCGGGAACGTGACGTGCCGGAACAGGGCGAAGCCTTTCGCGCCCTCGATATCCGCGGCTTCGTACACGTCGGTCGGAATCGACTGCAGGCCCGCCAGATAGATCAGGGCGCAATAACCGATGCCCTGCCACTGCGTGAGCAGCATGATGGTCGGGAAGGACGTGCTGACCGTGCCCAGCCAATCCTGGATGCGCGCCTCGCCGATGATCGGCTCCAGAATGCCGTTGATGAAGCCGTCGTATTTCAACAGCTCGCCCCAGACGATGGACGTGACGACAAGGCTGATGATGACCGGCAAATAAAAGGAGGTGCGCAGGAAGCCGCGCGTCCGGAATTTCCGATTCAGCAGGAGCGCGAGCAGCAGCGCCAGCGGGTTCTGCACGATCAGGCCGAATACGACCATTTTGAGCGTATTTTTCATGCCGTCGAGCATTTGCGCATCCTGAAACAGATACTTGTAGTTGTCGAAACCGATAAAGCGCGGCGCCTTGATGCCGTTCCACTCGGTAAAGGAATAGTAGATGCTCTGCAGGAACGGAAAATAAAAGAACATGCCGAAGATGGCCAGCGCCGGCAGCAGGAACAAGCAGGCGATCCAATATTGTTTGCGGGATAAGCTCATTTTGCACTCACCTACTCTTGATTACTGGTAGAAACGCGTTCAGCCGCTGGAAGCGCGGCTGAAGGCGGGACATGCGATGGGGCTTTCCGGCTGCCGGGTCTTGGCGCCCGAAGCGCTCGCGCGAGGCAAGCGCCTGGGCTTCCGGGATACGGACCAGCCGGTTATTCCGCCGGCGCCGTTACGGTGCCTTTGTCTTTGTCGAAGCTGCTTTGCGCCGCTTTGAGGTCGTCCGCGTTGAATTTGATGCCGGAGACGACTTTCGTCAGCGTGTCGAGCATATTGGTGACGGCGCTCTGCGGCAAGTAGTTCGGCAGCGTCGTTGCCATGACCGTGCTGTCGTTCACGGCCGCCTGCACTTCGTCCATCGCCGGATCGTCGTACTTCACCGTCACGTCCGTGAAGGAGGTGAGCGCGCCGTCGCCGGTCATGAACGGGCTGATGATCTCCGGCGAGGTGATCAGGTTGACCAGATCCTTGGACTCCTGCATGAGCGGCGTCTTCGCGTTGACGCCGAGCGCCTCGTTGCTGCCCGTGCCCATCGCGACCTGGCCTTCGTCGTTCGGCAGCGGGAAGAAGCCGATGTCGAACTTGTCGAAGCCGCCTTTGGCGATGTTGTCGGCGTTCGCGCCCGGCATCCATGGCCCTTGCACGATCATCGCCGCGTCGCCGGAAGCGAACATTTGACCCGATTGCGGCCAGTCGATGCTGATCGCGTTCTTGTTGAAATAGCCTTTGGTTTTCAGCAGCTCGAAGTTCTGGTACACCTTCTGGATAACCGGACTTTCGTTCAGCTTCACTTTGCCGTCGTAGATCTGGCGGTTGAGCGTCGTGTCGCCGAGCTCGTAGGAATTCAGCCAGTTCATGTAGAACAGCTGCGCCGTCCATTGGTCCTTGAAGCCGACCGTGATCGGCGTCTTGCCCGAGGCTTTGACTTTCTCGGCGGCGTCGAACAGCTCCTGCGTCGTCTTCGGCGCCGTGATGCCGAGGTCGGCGAACATCTTCTTGTTGTACCAGACGCCGCCGCCGATCGACAGCCCCATCGGCACGCCGTACGTTTTGCCGCCGGCATGCGTTTGGAAATCCTTCTGGCCGCCGTCGTTCAGACGGGCGACCCAAGGCTCGGCGGAGAGATCCGCCAGGTTGCCGGCCGTCGCGAAGTCGACGTTCTGGTAGAACACGACGTCCGGCGCCGAGCCGGAAGCGAACTGCGCCCGCAGTTTATCGAAATAGGTGGCGCCGAGCACGACGTCCCACTGGATCTTGGCCTTCGGATACAGCTTGGCGTACGCCTCTTCCACGGATTTCTTGAACTGCACCATGTACGGGCGCTCGTCGAGGAACCAGGCGCCGACGCGGATCGTGAATTCCTTGTCGTTCTTCGCGCCGTCGCCCGCCGGGGCGTTCGCGGCCGCTCCGTCGTTCGTCGCCGCCGGGTCGTTCGCCGTGCCGCCGTTATTCGTCGTACCTCCGTTATTCGCCGTGCCGGCATTCCCGTTCGCCGCCGCGTTGTTCGTGCCGCCGTTATCGTTGTTCGAGCTCCCGCATGCCGACATGACCGTCGTCAGCAGCAGCACGCTTGCCAGTGCCGACCATCCCTTAAGTTTCATTGCACCAACACCCTCTTTTCGTCTCCGGTTACGTTGCCTCTTCAGTGTAGCGCTTTCATGAGCCGTAAAGGATAGCTGCATTTTACCGTTTCTATGCTGGAATTGCCTTCAGTCCTCCGCCTGCCCATGCCCGCCCCGGCCCTGGGCGCGATAGGCGCTCGGCGACACGCCGACCTTCTTCTTGAACATGAAGCTGAAATGCGCGGTATCCTTGAAACCCACGGCGTACGCGACCTCGTACGTCTTGAGATCCTCGCGGAGCAGCTTGTTCTTGGCCGCCTCGATCCGGAAATCCCAGAGCATGTCGGTGAAATTCGTGCCGGTCTCCTTCTTGATCAAGCGGCTGAGATAGGAATAGTTGACGTTCAGCCGCTGGGCCACGGTCTGCAGCGTCAGCTCCTCCGAATACCGCTCCCGGATCAGCTGCCTGACGTCGGAGACGACCTTCAACGGCGAATCCGCCAGCTCGAGGCGCATGAATTCCTGGTAGGCGAGCAGCTGCTTCTCCAGTTCCTTCATGATATCCGTCAGCAGCACGGCGTGAATAAGCTTCTCGCGGATGTCGACCGACATGCCGTGCGACGGCTTCAGGCCGACATCCGCCAACGCCGCCTCCGCCTTCTCGATCAGGCCGAGCGCGAAATGCTGCATGTCCTTCTTGCTCGCGCCGACGGAAAGCATGCTCCGGTAGGCGTCCTTGAGCAGCGCTCGGATCTCCTCGGCATCGCCGCCTCGCAGCGCGTCCGCGATCAGGGCGAGCGACGAGCCGGTCTCTTTCTCCTTCTCCGACAGGAACGATTCCATCGCATCGAAGGCGATGACGGAGTTTTTGCCGAGCAGCATGCGGTACTCCATGCATTTCTTCACCTGCCGCAGCGCCTCCGGCAGCCGGCAGAAGGACGGGAACGCCTGGCTGATGCCCGCGGATAACGAGAGGCCGCGCGTCGTGCCGCTGCCTTCGGCGGTTGCCTTGGCGAACGCCATCAGCCGCTCGCGTCCGCCGGCGAGTCCGTCCGTCGGCACGAACAAATAGATGCCGCTGGCGGAAGACGACGTCCAACCGCGGAGTCCGGCTTCGCCCGCCGCCCGCTCGAGCTGTCCCCGCAGATGCGCCGCGGCGAACGGAAAATGCTCGCCGTCCGCGTCCCGGGGCACGTCCAGCTCGGCGTACAGCAGCAGGAATGCGCCGTCCGGCAGTCCGTTCTCCGCGAGCCGGTGGCGCTTGTAATCGTCCCCGTAATGCTCGCTCGCGAGCAATTCGAAGAACCGGTCATGCTCCTGCCAGCCGGCGAGCAGCGGTTCATGGGAGCGCAGCGATTCCACCGTGCGGATGAGCTCTTCCGGCAGGAACGGCTTGGTCAGGAAATCCGCCACGCCGAGCTTGACCGCCCTGCGCGCGTAGTCGAATTCGTGATAGGCGGTCAGGAACACGATCGGAATGTCCGGGTGACGCTGCCGCAGCTCCTCCGCGAACGTGATGCCGTCCATGACCGGCATGCGGATATCCGTAACGATAACATCCGGCAGCGGCCCCGCGAGCTGGTCCAGCGCTTCTTGCCCGTTCGCCGCCGTCCAGCCGACCTCGCAGCCGATCGCCGCCCAGCCCAGCAGCGCCGCCAGAAATTCCACGATTTCGCGCTCGTCGTCCACGATCATGATGCGCATGCTGTCAGTCCCCCTCGTTTTCCTGCAAGATCTGAATCGGCATGACGACCCGTGCGATCGTCGCGTTGTCCTGGCGAATCAAGCTTACGCCGTAGGTGTTGCCGTAATGCAGCCGCAGCCTGGCGTTCGCGTTCTCGAGCCCCGAGCCGAGCCCCTTGGCGCCGCGCATGGCGGAATTGACCGGCGGTCGGCCGCCCAAATCCCCGTTCTGCGCGCTGTTCGCGATCTCGATCACGAGCTCGTACTGCTCTTCCTTGACCGCGATCGCGATCATGCCGCCCTCCGGCAGCCGGTCGATCCCGTGCACGACCGCGTTCTCCACCAGCGGTTGCAGCAGCAGCTTCGGAATGGCGATTTTGCGGTACATGTCGGGCAGGTCGATCGCGTAGGACAACCGGTCGCCGTAGCGGTACCGGTGAATCTCCAAGTATTTGCGGACGAAATCCATCTCCGTGTCGAGCTCGACGAACGCGTTGCCGGACGTGATCGAGAAGCGGAAGATGCCGGACAAATGCCGGATCATCTGCGGAATATGCTTCGCTTTCTCCGGCGAATGGGACATGATGCTGATATACTCCATCGTGTTGTAGAGGAAGTGCGGATTGATATACATCCGAATCGCTTTGAGCTCCGCTTCGCGAAGCAGCAGCTCGTTCTTGTAATTCGTCTCGATGAGGTGGCTCGTCCGCTCGACGAGGCTGTTGAAGCCGTTGCAGAGCATCGCGATCTCGTCCTTCGTCGTGATGCCCGTGATGAGCTGGTATTCCTCCCGCTCCGCGGCGCGCATCAAGCGGGTCAGGCGCTGGATCGGGATCGTGATCCGCCGCAGCACCGCGTACGTGACGATCGTGATCGCCAGCCAGGCGGCGAGCGTGACGCCGACGGCGAACAGCGCCTGCTGCTTGATGAGCCCGCCGGTGCCGGGGCTTGCGATCAGCACGTATTGAAACTCCGAATAACGGGATTTCTGGCGGATGACGATGCCCTTGACCGGCTCCCGGATGTCGAGCAGTTGGCCGATCTTGCCCGTGTCCGACGCGCTCATGATCAAATTGTCGGCATTGGTGATGAAGAACGTCTCCGGCGCGAACGATGCGAACATCGATTGCAGCGACGCGGCGTCGAGCGTGACGACGAGCCGGCCCGTCTCGGAATCCGGGGACGGCCGCTCGCCTTCGGCGAAGATTTTGACCACGCAGGCGATCCGCCGGTCGTCGTTGAAGAATGCCCACTCGGGCATCCGGTCGAATTCGAAGGGCATTTCCCAATAGGCGTCGGGATAAAGCAAGCGCTTACGAGGATCGGTGCCATAAAGTTGGCCGGATTTGTCGAGCACGTAGATGCCGCTGACGAAACCGCCGATCTTCAGCTTGGCGGTCGCGAGCTCGGACTGGAGCATCTCCGAGACGGAGGCGTACAGGCTGTCGTCCTGCCGTCCCTTGTTCGCGGCGCGGAGGAGCGATTGAAGGAACAGGTTCTCGCTCACGGGCGTCATCTGGCTCTTGACGGCATAGAGCATCTCGTCGAATTTGTCCGCGGTGCCGGACAGCTTCTGCTGCGCCTCTTCGGCGGCTTTCTTCTCGATCACGAGACTGGAGCGGATATAGAAGGTCGCGCTGACTATGATGAGCGGGACGAGCGTGAGCAGCGAATAGATGATGAGCATCTTGTAGAACAACCGGGAGCGGATGGGATCCAGCAAATGCGCGGTCAGCCATGTCATAGGGGAGGTCTCCTATTCGGTTAGTAGGCAGCTAGAAGGAGAAAAGAAAGGATACGTGATTCCATTATGCTATAAAGCGGGGGATATTCAAGCGAAAAATGCGGAATGCGGCCGGCCGGCTTGCTGGGGAAGAGGATGCCCGTGCATCATGCGAGCCGGTCGGGGACGCCGATGTCCCGGTCCGAGGGAATCGTATATACTTCTCCATGCTTTATGTCCGAGAATCCCACTTCATTCCGTTGATTTTCTGTGGTTGCACTAAGGATCATGTCCCTTATCCGCACCCTTTGTTCCATAATCCGTCTGTCGCGGCGGGCCGGTCGGAAGTAAACTATACGCACGGAGGCAGACGTATGGCCGCCGATCGCACATTCGCACCTTCAAGGAGGTCCTGATCATGGAACGCAGCAAGCATCGTACCGGCCCGAACCTGATCTACGTCTTCGCCGACCAGCTGCGCTTGTCCGCCTGCGGCTATGCCGGCGACGGCCGGGCGCATACCCCGAACATCGACCGGCTGGCCGGAGAAAGCACGCGCTTCGATAACGCCATATCCGGTCACCCGGTATGCGCGCCTTACCGGGCGTCGCTGTTTACCGGCAAATACACGACCAGCACGGGCATGGTCATCAACGAGATCAGCATGAATCCGAATCACCGCTGCTTCGGGCATGTCCTGCACGAGAACGGCTACGACACGGCCTACATCGGCAAATGGCATCTCTGGGCCAACGAGCTCGGCAACCATTACGAGCCCCGCAACTCCTATGTTCCCCCGGGCGCGCACCGCCTGGGCTTCGACGGCTTCTGGGCGTCCTATAATTTTCATCACGCATATTACGGCATGTACTACCACACCGACAGTCCTGCGAAAATCCCGATGGACGGCTACGAGCCGGACGGCCAGACGGACATGGCCATCGAACGGATGACGCGCATGGCGGGCGGCGATCAACCGTTCGCGCTGTTCCTGTCCTACGGCACGCCGCACGACCCGTGGGAGCCGGAGAACGTGCCCGCGGCGTATTTGGATATGTTCAAGGACGCCGCGTTCGCGCTGCCTCCGAACTATAGCGACGCGAACGACCCGCACGCGGATAATTGGGCCAAGCTGTCGCCGGAGGAACGCGCGCGCATCCCGGATTGGCTCCGGGTTTATTACGCGATGACGGCGAATCTGGATTGGAACGTGGGGCGGCTGCTCAGGGCCGTGGACGAGCTGGGGCTTCGGGACGACACGCTGTTCGTCTTCACCTCCGATCACGGGGAGCTGTTCGGCGCCCACGGCCGAAAAGGGAAAAACATCTTCTACGAGGAAGCCATACGGGTGCCGTTCCTTGTTCGCCAACCGGCGCGCATCCCGCAGGGAGCGGCGACCGACGTCTGCCTGAACACCTGCGATATCATGCCTACCGTGCTCTCCCTGCTCGATCTTCCCGTTCCGGCGGAGGCCGAGGGCATGGATCTCAGCCCGTTTGCGCTCGGCGAGGACGGCGAGGAGCCGGAGGCGGCGTTCCTGCAGGGCACCGGCGCCACCGCGGATTGGGCCGACGGCCACGAGTGGCGGGCCCTGCGGGACAAACGGTACACCTACGCGATCTACCGGGACGACCGGCAGGAACTGCTGTTCGACCACGTGGCGGATCCGCATCAGCTGCGCAATCTGGCCGGCGATCCGCGTTACGGCGCCGAGCTGGACCGGTTCCGCGCGCTGCTGGCGCGCCGGATGAGCCGGATCGGGGATACGTTCGAGCGCTGCACCTGGTATCGGGACCATTGGACGGAAGACCGGCGCATCGTCAGAACCGCCACGCTCTCCGCCCGATAAAGAAGCGCTCCGATCCGCGCGGGTCATTTCGGAATCGGAAGTTAGCAATCTATGACGATTCGCGCGTTTATACGAGACGGAATCCGGCAACTATAGTAATACTGCCTATTCTAGTTTCGTATAAAAGGAGCGCTTGCCCTTGAAATGCATCAATTGCAGCTCGATCGATATCGGAAAGATCGGCCCGCGGCAATATTTCTGTTGGAACTGCTGCATCGAGATGAGCTTTGCCGGCGACAAGCTCGACGTTTACCAGGTCGAAGCGGATGGATCGGTTAGTTCATTAAACGATTTGTTCGTCGAAGAGGAGCCGCTTCAGCCGCAAGAAACGGAGAAAGAGATCTATTCCGACAGACGCTAGCGTTTGTCGGACAGATCTCTTTTTTGCATGCTCTCGACTAGTAGGCTTCTGACCCCGCGGGGTCCTCGACGCAAGTCCGATGCAGCCGATCGCGAATCGCCTTCATGATCGCCGGCGCGCCGGGGGTGTCGCTATGGACGCAGATCGTGCCGATATCGGCATAGTCCGAATCCGCCAGCATCGACGCTGCCCGCGACGCGATATCGGACGGCGAACCGATTTCCTCGGGCGTCCAACCGAACATTTTCACCTGTCCCGAGACATAGGGGCGGTCGGCGAAATATTCGGGCACGACCGGAATGCCGATCCGCGATGCGCGTACGGCCGTCTGGCTCCCCGGCAGCGCGTAGACGCGGAGAGCGGGATCGAACGCGTGGACGGCTTCGGCGAACGCATCGGCAAGCGCCGAATCCTCGGAGGCCATCATGTAGAGGGCGCCGTGCAGCTTCACATGCGCCATCGCCGTTCCTTCCGCGCGCAGAAACGCTTCGAGCGCGCCGAGCTGATAGAGCGACATCTCGTAGACTTCGCGCGGCGACGTCTGCATATATCTGCGGCCAAAGCCGAGCCGATCGGGCAATCCGATGTGCGCGCCGACGCGAACGCCGTGCGTTTTGGCAAGCGCCACCGTTTCCCGCATCACCCCGGGATCGCCGCCGTGAAAGCCGCAAGCGACATTCGCGGACGTGATTAAGGGCATCATTTCACGGTCGGCCCCGTACCGGTAGATGCCGAAGCTCTCCCCCATATCGCAATTCAGATCCGGCGCGCTTCTCACAACGCCGGCTCTTTTCTCGGCGATGCCTGGCGCTCGTAATCATGCGCGAACCGCAATAGATCCGCTTCCGCGAACGGCTTGCCGACCAGTTCGAACCCAACTGGAAGGTGCCCGGCGAAGCCCGCCGGAACGGACATGGCCGGAAGCCCGGATTGCGATGCGATGACCGTATTCGTCGGAAACGCCAGACTCGTCCACTTCCCGGCTTGCAGCGCCTCGCGCGTCGGAGGCAGGACTTGAACGGTCGGATAGAGCAAGAAATCGACGTCGTTGTCCATCATCAGGTAGAGCAGCGCGCGACGGAATTCCTCTTGGCGCACCCGCATGCGGTAGTAGCCCTCCTCGTTCTCCGGCTCCGAGGGACCTTCGTGAATGTCATGAAACAGGTCGTTCATCGGGTGGAACAGCCGCGCCTCGTAGATTGCTTCGAAGTTCTTGACCGGTGCAGCCGGACGCTTCGCCAAGAAGGCATTGATATCCTTCTTCGACTGCATGGCATAGAGCGAGGTATCCGCGATCCACCGATCCAGATCAGGAAGATTCAGTTCTTCTACGACGGTAACGCCCTGCTCCTTCAGCCAAGCGACGGTCGCGCGAACCTTATCGTTCACCGGAGCGCTGTCGGGATCGCCGTCCGGGCCGAACGCATTCGCAACGACGCCGACGCGATATTGCTGCATGCGGGCTCCGTCCAGCGCGGCTTCGTACCGACCGGCGTCCGAGGCGAGACCCGCCGCGGACGTGAACGCGTCGCCGCGGTCGAAGCCGACCAGGACGTCCATCAGCTTCGCGGCGTCTTGGACCGTACGCGTGATCGGGCCGGCCGTATCCTGGAAATGAACAAGCGGGGAAAATCCGTTCCGGCTGATCAGCCCGGTCGTGACCCGAAGGCCGAATACGTTATTGAAGGACGAGGGCAGCCGGATCGAGCCTCCCGTATCCTCGCCGATCCCGATCAACCCGAAGTTCGCGGCGATGCCCGCGCCCGTGCCCGCGCTGGATCCCCCGGATTCGCGCTCGAGGTCGTAAGGGTTCTTCGTATGATCGGTCATGGACGAGAACGAAAACCAGCCTGCCGCGAAATCGCACATGCTGGTCTTTGCGATCACGATCGCGCCGGCCTCGCGCAATCGCTTGATCAGCGTCGCGTCCTGATCCGGCACGTATTCCGCGAACGCCCGGGACCCGAACGTGGTACGTATGCCTGCCGTTTCGGCCTGGTCTTTCACGAGCACGGGCACGCCGTGCAGCGGACCTTTCAGCGTTCCGGTCCGTTCGAAATACGCGTCCAGCTCCCTGGCTTCTTCCATCGCGAACGGGCTTACCGTCACGACCGCCTGAAGGCTCGGACCTTGATTGTTCAATGCTTCGATGCGCTCCAAATACCAGCCTGCCAGCGCCGCGCCTGAGACCGTTTTGGTTCTTAATGCTTCATGGAACGAGCTTACCGTGGCTTCTTTGAACGAAAACGCGCTCATGCGATCAACTCCCGTTTCTATGTTAGTCCGCTTCTATGTCAGTCCGCGAACGGTGTGGTACAATGTCGGTACTGAATCTCCGCGGCAAGAGAGGCTCGTTGGCAGACGAACCTCTCGCCGGCGGATCCGTTATCGTTTCGCCGCTGCCGTATGGGAAGCGACGACGGACGGCTTTCTGGCGATCAGCCAATAAGCGATGCCGGAAACGAATATCCCGCATAGCGCGGTGGACATGTCTGGGAACTGATAATCGGCAATTAACGCGGCGGCGGATCCGATCCCCCAAGCAAGGAATGGCTGAAACCGAATGTCGGCGTCGATGGCAGTCGACGACCTGCGCGTAACGAATTGATCCATGATGATAATGGTGCCGATCGGCGGTACGATCACGCCGAGGAGATTCAGCCAATTCACGAAATAATTCCAAATGCCAAGCGCGGCAAGCACGATTCCGACGACCCCGAGAATGATCGTCATCGTGCGCATCTTGGTCCCCGTAATATGCGACCATCCGACGGCGCCGTTATACAAGCAGTGCGAGCATACGGAGCCGAGATTGACGAAGAGGAACAAGACCGCGATCCAAGTTAACGCGCCGCCCTTGTCGACGATAACGCCGAACACGTCGCCCGAACCGGTGAGCGTGGCCGCCGCAATGACGCCGCCGATGATCATGGCGATCAAGTTGGCGACGGGAAACGCGGAAAAGGTCGCGATCAACGCGTGCTTGCGGTTTTTGGACCACCGGGTGAAATCGGACGTCATCGTGCCCGAATCGGCGAACAAGGCAAAAACAAGCGTCACCGCGACCCAAAAGGCTAACGGCGAATCCGCGTTGCCGGCATAGCTGACGATTGCGCGGCCATCTCCGACGGCTTCCCCGGCCGAGTAAAGGCCTAGAATAAGGAACAGCGGCGCCGAGATCAACCCGATAACGGACAATGCCTTGATTCCGAGCAGCGTGAGCAGCACGTACAGGACGCCGGCTACGATGACGATGAACACTTCATTGACATGGAAAGCGCCGCTCATGCTGACGCCGGTCAAGCCGGTCTGCACGGCGAACCAACCGATGACGAGCGTGGATAACAGCGCGGATGCCGCCATGTACCCCTTTCGGCCGAACGTTCGCGAAGCTTGCAAGGAGAAATTATTGCCGTCCTTCGCGCCGAGCACGCTTAACAATCCGACATACGCGAACAACAGCGCATTGCCGAGAACCATCGCCAGGATGCCGCGTACGAAGCCTAATCCGTGGACGAGCGTCGCCCCGGTCACGGCGCCCGTGATGATCATCGGGAAGCCTACCCAGATGGACGTGACGGAGAGCAGCGATTTTCGTTTATCCTGCGGAACGGGCGAATGCTCGTACTCGTTCCCGAACAGCTCTTGATCTGCGGTTGATTGACTCATCGAATACACCTCCGTTTTTAACGATTTCCTGCTTCCATACAATGCAACCCTTCAGTCTTCATCCTTATACCGATCACCTCCCCACGTTAAAATTCATCATTTACGGGTCAGCGCAATGGAAACGACATCGCGGGTGTAGTTCAAATGGTCGGCGATTTTCTCCAGCAGCAGCGGGAGATCGCGACGTTTGATAAGCGCCAGTATTTCCAGATGCTGCAGATGCGCTTCCCGGAAATCCTCCACGGTCGACGAATAGATCGTCATGTAAGGCTCCACCTTATCCCACACGTTCTTGATCAGCTCGAGAATATGGGAGGAATTCGAACATTGGTAAAAGCGCAGGTGGAAGAGCTTGTTCAGCTTTCGCCATTCGTTCACGTCGATGATCGGGTTCGCCATGGTCTCCAAGATGTCTTCCAGCACGCCGATGTCGTCGTCCGCGACCCGCTCGAGCGACCACTCCGCGGCGAGCAGCTCCAACCGGAGGCGAATCGTGAACACTTGCTTGACTTCCTCCACCGAAAGCTCGTTGACGGTGACGCTGCGCCGTTCGAATGTTATGAAACCTTCCGCCTGCAGCTTGCGCAGCGCCTCCCGTACGGGCATGGTGCTGACGCCGAACGACTCTGCCAGGCTTCGGATCGAGATCTTCTTTCCGGGAGGAATCGCCCCCATCGTGATGCGCTGCTTCAGGCGGTCGTAGACCTCGTAGTTCACCGTCGAGACTTCTATCGTGTCGCTCAATATGTTCACCCCTGCTATTTGTGATATGTGATCACACTTTAGTGTTAGAGCCATTATGGCAAGGAAAGAACGATACGTCAAGATCAAGATGTTAGAATACCTGACATTGATAAAGCGTTTTGAACGGGGAGCCGGATCCGCTCAGTCTTGCGGCCGGCCGGAAGAACCGGCGGCGGACGGTTCCCGGTTGATTTTTCTCCGGCTTCGCGATAAAATAGCCAAAACATGGAATGCTTGCTATGAAGGACCATATTACCTGAGAACTCTTCTACGCAGCGAGCCGGGGATGGTGAAAGCCCGGCAGAAGCGCCCGGGGAAACGGCAGTCCGGAGCAAGGCATGGGAAGCAACAGCCAAAAGAGGGCGCGGCCGATCGGCGGCGTCAACTGGGGTGGAACCGCGGGTGCGCAAGCTCCCGTCCCCGGATATCGCCATCGCGATGTCCGGAGACGGGAGCTTTTTTCGATGGCGGCGACAGGAACAATACAGCCGACGGCAGCGGCAAAAGGAGCGTTTACCGATGAGCAACGAATCGAAGCCGATGGAGCGGATCGTCTCGCTGGCGAAGCAGCGCGGATTCATATTCCCGGGGTCCGAGATCTACGGCGGCTTGGCGAACACATGGGATTACGGCCCGCTCGGGGTAGAGCTGAAGAACAACGTCAAGCGCGCGTGGTGGAAGAAATTCATCCAGCAATCGCCGCACAACGTCGGCCTCGACGCCGCGATCCTGATGAACCCGCAGGCCTGGGTCGCCTCCGGCCACGTCGGCAATTTCAACGACCCCATGATCGACTGCAAAGCCTGCAAGAGCCGCCACCGCGCGGACAAAATCATCGAAAACGCCTTGGAAGCAAAAGGCCTCGAAGTCATCGTCGACGGCATGACGTTCGACGAGATGAAGGCGCTGATCGCGGAGCATGCCATCGCGTGCCCGGACTGCGGCAGCCGGGATTTCACCGACATCCGGCAGTTCAATCTGATGTTCAAGACGTTCCAGGGCGTGACCGAATCGAGCGCGAACCAGATCTACCTGCGTCCGGAAACGGCCCAAGGCATCTTCGTCAATTTCAAAAACGTGCAGCGCGCCATGCGCAAGAAGCTGCCCTTCGGCATCGGCCAAATCGGCAAAAGCTTCCGCAACGAAATCACGCCCGGCAACTTTACGTTCCGGACGCGCGAGTTCGAGCAGATGGAGCTGGAGTTCTTCTGCAAACCCGGCGAGGACTTGGAGTGGTTCCGGTACTGGCGCGGCTTCTGCCGGGATTGGCTGCTCGGGCTCGGCTTGAAGGAAACCAGCATCCGGCTGCGCGACCATGCCGACGACGAGCTGTCGCACTACAGCAGCGCGACGACCGATATCGAGTACCGCTTCCCGTTCGGCTGGGGCGAGCTTTGGGGCATTGCGGATCGGACGGATTACGACCTGAAGCAGCATATGGCGCATGCGGGCGAGGATTTCCACGTCCTCGATCCCGAGACGAACGAACGGTACGTCCCGTACTGCATCGAGCCTTCGCTCGGCGCCGACCGCGTGACGCTCGCGTTCCTCGTCGACGCTTACGAGGAGCAGCAGCTGGAAGCGGACGACAGCCGCGTCGTGCTGCGGCTGCATCCGGCGCTCGCGCCGGTCAAGGCGGCGGTCTTCCCGTTGTCCAAGAAGCTGGCCGAAGGCGCGCAGCGCGTCTACGCCGACCTCGCGGCCGACTTCATGGTCGACTACGACGAAGCCGGCTCCATCGGCAAGCGGTACCGCCGCCACGACGAGATCGGCACGCCCCTGTGCATCACGTACGACTTCGACTCCGAGGCCGACGGCTGCGTCACCGTCCGGGATCGCGACACGATGGCGCAGGTGAGGCTGCCGATCGCGGAGCTTCGCGGGTATATAGAGGCGCGGGTCGCGTTCTAGCCTGTTTGGAGCGACCGCGTCACTCCACCGTGATCGTCTCGTATACCGATGCGCCGCAGGAATTATTCGAGGGCGCCGCGAATGTACTAGATAAAGCAAATCCCTTGCGAACAGGAGGAACGACGATGGCCAGATTGAAAATCCCCCGTTAAGCCCGAGCCTGCCGCTGTGCCCGAGGTCCCCCTCTCTCTCCCGGCCGACACGACGCCGCGAATTCAAAAATGAGAGGGTGATACGCCTATGTGGCCGAAACACGTGAACTGGAACGACCTGCGCTTCGGCGTGGAAATCGAATTTATCGGCGGCAAGCCAGCCGAAGTGGAACTGCCGCCCGAATGGGTCATGTCGCTGGACGAACTGCAGGTGGACGAGAACGGGGACGACTCCGGCAGCGAGCTGAAGACGCCTCCGATGCTATGGGCGGACCGGGAGCAAATCCGCGTCATGCTGGATCGCCTGCTTTCGAACGGCTCGCGGATGAACTGGAGCTGCGGGCTGCATGTGCATATCGGCATCGAGCCGTGGGGCGAGGCGATGGTGCTGCCGCTCGTCGACGCCGCGCTCGCGTACCAAGAGGCGCTTCGCTCCTTGCTGACGATGAGCGATCACCGGCTGATCTTCTGCCCTTCGGTTACGGCGGGGATGAGGGACGACTACCTGCGCGATCCGCGCCAGGAGGCGCTGCACCGCCCGGGCCGGCCCCAGTCGCATCGCTGCGGCATCAATGCCTCGGCATGGTACGATATCGGCACCGTCGAGATCCGCTATGCCAACGGCAGCCTCGACTACGATGAGATCCTGCATGCCGTCGAGCTGTGCCTGCGATTCGTGGCTGCAGTCGGCGAGGGACGCATGCTGCCGGACACGCCGGCCGAATTGGCCGACGCACTGGGCGCGCCGCGGACCGGATACCCGCCGCCGCGTCCGATTCCGCGCTGGTACCGCGAGCGGACGTGGCTGGACGACGCCCTGATCCCGGCGGTATCGGATCTCGCCGAACAGCTTGTTCCCGGCGGCGAGATCCTCCATATCCTCCCCGTCCAGGATGGCCTGCTCCTCGGCATCGAGGCGGGCGGCGGCAATCTGCGCCGATACGTATGCGCGCCGCCGGCGGCGGGCTGGCGGGTCGTACGCCAAGCCGATGCCCCGCGTTGATCGCGAATGGCCCCCTTCTGCCGACCGGCAGAAGGGGGTTTCCATTTGCAGCAGATTAGACAACGGCCTATGCCTAGCGAAGTGTTCGGTTTCGTCTCCGCTTTGGTTGCTGACCCGTCAGAAAAGCTCCAGCCGCCGGTAATTCGTCCGAATATAGTGGATGCCCGAGTACACGGTCAGCGCAAGCGCCATATACAGCAGCACCTGATCGACGGGGATGGCGGTGAAGAAGCTGAACGGGCGGTTTCGCAGCAGGACGGCCGTGATCGCCGCAACTTGGAATACCATTTTGATTTTGCCGGTACCGTCGGCTTGCAGCGCGATGCGGCGGGAGGCGGCGACGATGCGAAGGCCGGTGATGACGATTTCCCGGGCAACGATGGCGAACGCCACCCACGCGTACGTCAAATGCTGGCTGACCATCAGGATGAGCGCGGCGGTGATAAGCAGCTTGTCCGCGAGCGGGTCCAACAGTTTGCCGAGATTGGTGACGAGGTTGTATTTGCGCGCGATGTATCCGTCCAGCTTGTCGGTGGCGGAAGCGAGCAGGAACACCGCCGCCGCGTAATAGATGCCGT
This sequence comes from Paenibacillus sp. J22P277, assembly GCF_059383675.1. Classification (NCBI taxonomy): domain Bacteria; kingdom Bacillati; phylum Bacillota; class Bacilli; order Caryophanales; family Paenibacillaceae; genus Paenibacillus; species Paenibacillus sp. J22P277. The sequence goes on along the minus strand of NZ_JBXENS010000007.1, from coordinate 405,265 downwards.
ACGCGTCCAAATGCCGGATAATGCCGAACTTCTCGGCCAGCCATTCCGGATAGATCGGGAAAAGCAGGATGAATACGGGAATCAGCATTATTCTTGCCATCGTGATCTTGTTCGCCAGATTCATGGGATCGCCCCTTTCGCTTGCCTTGCGCTGCCATTATCTTACTATCCCCGCCCGCAAAAGTCATGTCCGTCCCGGTCCGCACAAGGTTCAACCGCTGACGTGCGTCCGAGGCGAGTGCCGCGATGGCACCGTTCGCCGGTAGGCACGCACGGTGCGGACATGAAAAACCGCCAAGCCTCCAGGGTGGAAGCTTGGCGGTTCTTTAGGAAGGATTGCGCTCCTATTGTACGTTCTATTCCGCGTCCGCGCCAGGAATGACTCCCGCAGCCCAAGGCCGGCTCGCCGCCACCGCGATGCAGCGGAATTCGCGGTTGCCGCCGCCGTAGTCGATGACGGCCGGGTCCTCCTCCCGCGCCGGACGGCAGGCGCAATAGAAGTGATACAGCGTGCCGTTCCAGCTGATCACGGACGACTTGTGCGCGTGCGTCTCGTCCAGCTCGCCCGGTCCGCCGGCCGGCAGCCACGGCTCGGGCAGGCATTCCCAGCGCAGCAGGTCCTCCGATACCGCAAGCGCGCCTTGGGCATGCCTGCCGTCGAAGCCGAAGCCGAAATCGTACCAGCGTCCCGCATGGAATTTGATGCACGGATCGCTGAAATACTGCCGGTAGAAGCTGTTTTCCAGCGCAGCCAGGACCGGGTTCTCCGGACAGCGCGTCCAGTGGACGAGATCGTCCGACCAAGCCGCTCCCGTCTGCTCGGCCCACGGCCATTCGTCCTTGTCTTTGGCGTTGTAGAACATCCAGTACTTCTCGGCGTGACGGATGACGCAGCATTTGTACAAACCGCCCCGCTCCCACTCCGCCCCGCCTTCGTACGTGAAGATCGGCCGGTCAAGCCGCGTCCAGCGCAGCAGCGACTCGTCCTCGCAGTACGCCAGTCCCATCACGGCGCCGCCCGCTTCATAACCGACTTCCGGATACGCATGATAGACCATCCAATACTTCCCGTCCACCTTGCGCAGCGCGGGAACCGCGTGCAGTTCGTCGGATTCCAGCAGGATCCACGATCCCGCCGCTCCCACGCGATCCCAGCGCGACGGATCGTCCAGCCGCTCCAGCATCATGCCTTGATAAGTCCACTCCAGCAGATCCGGGCTCGTTGCCAGCGCGGTCTGATACCCGTCCCCGTCGAAGCCGACGTACATCATATGGAACGACCCGTCGTGCCGGAACACGAACGGGCAATCCACGGCCTTGGCGTCGAAACGTCCTTCGATGCCCGAACCCTGCAGGACGGGAAGGCCCCGCCGAAAGTCCGTTCTTGCCGCTTCGACAGCCGCGCGATCGATGATCGTCATTAGAATACGCTCCTTCTTATGAATTCGCTTACATAATGATTCGCAACTTCATTTCCACGCTGCTCCTCCGGATTCCTTCACGCAGCCGGAGCGCGAGACAGGGCGCTCATATCCGCTGAATGGCCCACAGCAGCCAAAACATGGCGCCCAGCATGAGTCCGCCGCTGCCGAAGATCGCGAACAGGATCAGTTTGTTTTTCATCGCCCCCAGCCTCCTTCAAGAATTCGGAAACCTTCCGCCCCGCGCAAAAATCCGCCTCAGCCGCCTTCTCTGAATTTGCGCGGCGTCGTCCCGACCGTCTTCATGAACGCGTTGTAAAACGAAGGCTCGCTCTGATAACCTACGATCTCGGCGATGTCCTTCACCTGCAGCATGGTCGTGCGCAAATACCGCTTGGCCGCCTCCATGCGGCAGTAGATGAGGAACCGGATGGGGCTGACGCCTACCGTTTCTTTGAACAGATGCGCCAAATGGTACTTGTTCATGAACGTCTCGGCGGCCAGCGATTCCAGGGTGAGCGGCGCCGCGTAATTCTCTTCCATCATCCGCTTGGCCTTCCAGACCGCCTCCTTGGCCGTCGAGCGGGTGCGCTCCGCCGCATCGCCGTAATGCGCGATCCGCGCCAGCTTGACGAACAGCAGGCCAAGGTAATGATCCGACGCCAGCCGCGACTCCGGCTCCATCCGCCCGTACTCCCCGATGCATGCCCGCATCAGCGCGGCGATCGCGGGCATCTGCTCGTGAAGCGCGATGACCGGATCGCGGTCCGGGTCGAGAAAATAATCCGGCGGCAGCTCGCCGACCTGCATGTCCGTAAACCCGATGTACGTCGCGCGAAACGGATGCTTCGTGGACAGCTCCTTGTGCCACAATCCCCGCTGGTAGAAGAGCAGCGTCCCCGGACCGGCGGTATAGCTCCGGCCGTCGATCTCGAACTCGCCCTCCCCTTCTTCGACGAGCAGAATCTCGCTGTTGGCGTCGTGCTTGTGAAGCTCCAGCATGAACCGGTTCGGATTGCCGTCCGCCAGGAACGCGGCACCCGAGATAAACGCCGGCCGGCTGCGGAACAGCGAAGCCTCGCCCATCGTCTTCATCTCCTTCGATGCGTGCCTCGTACCTTAGCCTTCGAACGTGCGCGTAACCGTTCCTCTATATCGCAAGAATGGATAGTTTTTCCCACAAGCCCTCTTATTGTTTCGCTGATCCCGTTGGCATACCCTATTAATAGAGAGCGCTTGCAGGTTTTATTCTCAGCATAGCGCATAACCGCGATACGATACAACATTAATTAGTTCGAGGAGCGTGTCCGAAGTGCTGCAATTCAAGAAACGGCTGTTGTCCGACGAGAAATACGAGGCTTGCGCGGTATTCGACGTGAACGGCGACGGCGTGCCGGATATCGTCAGCGGCGCATATTGGTACGAGGGACCGGATTACGCGAAGAAGCATTTTATCTGCGATGTCCTCGCGATCTCCGAATACCACGACGACTTCTCCGATTATCCGTTGGACGTCGACGGCGACGGCCGTCCGGACATCGTCACGGGCGGCTGGTGGGGCGAGACCCTTCGCTGGCGCCGGAATCCCGGGGATTCCGGCGCCGCATGGGAGACGTTCGACATCGACCGCTGCGGCAGCATCGAGACGATCCGGTACCTGGATATCGACGGCTGCGGCGTGCCGGAGATCTTCCCGAACACGCCCGGCGAGCCGCAGGCGTTCTATAAGCTCGTATGCGATGCCGAAGGCCGGGGAACCGGCGAGTTCCGGAAATTCGTCATCGGCGAAGGCCCGAGCGGCCACGGCATGGGCTTCGTCGACGTGAACGGCGACGGCCGCATGGACGTGATCCTGCCCGGCGGCTGGCTCGAGCAGCCGGCGGATCCTTTCGCCGGTTCGTGGACGTTTCATCCCGAGTTCTCGCTTGGCAGCGCCAGCGTGCCCATACTGGGCCATGACGTGAACGGCGACGGCTTGATCGACCTGATCGTCGGGCAGGCGCATGATTACGGGCTGCATTGGTACGAGCAAGGACGCGCGGCCGACGGCTCGCGGACGTGGACGAAGCACGAGATCGACATGAGCGGCTCGCAGTTCCACGACCTATGGCTGGTCGACCTCGACCTCGACGGAGAGCTCGAGCTGATCACGGGCAAGCGGTACCGGGCGCACAACGACGGCGATCCCGGCGCATTCGACGACATCGGCCTCTACTATTACAAGATCGGCGGCGGCGCTTTCGAGAAGCACGTCATCGACTACGGTCCGGCGGGCGAAGCTTCCGGCGCGGGCATCTATTTCTGGGTGCAGGACTTGAACGGCACCGGCTATCCCGACATCGTGGCCCCCGGCAAGGACGGTCTCTATCTCTTCGAAAATCTCGGCACAAGCGAGGGTGAACGGACATGAGCAAAGTAAGAATCGGTTTCGTGGGCGGCGGCGGCATGGGGCAAATGGCGCATCTCAGCAACTACGCCGTGCTGTCGGACGAATGCGAGGTCGTGGCGCTGGCCGAGATTCGGCCGCAGTCCGCCGCGCTCGTCGCGGCGCGGTACGGCATTCCGGACGTGTACGGCCATCACATGGAATTGATCGAGCAGGCAAAAGTCGACGCGATCGTCGCGCCGCAGCAATACCGCCATCACGCGGCGCTCATCCCGGATATTCTGCGCGCGGGCATTCCCGTCTTCACGGAGAAGCCGCTCAGCCTGACCGTCGAAGCCGGCCGCGAGCTGGTGCGCATCGGCGAAGAGACCGGCACCCTGCACATGGTCGGCTACCATAAGCGTTCCGACCCGGCGATGGAACGCGCCAAGAAAGAGGTCGACGCCTGGAAGGCCAGCGGCGATTTCGGCAAGCTGCGCAGCATCCGCGTCACGATGCCGCCAGGCGATTGGACGGCGGCGGCCGACAAGCCGCTGAACGCGGGCGACCCGTATCCATCGCTGCAGCAGGAGCCGGGTCCGGCCGACTTCACGGAGGAGCAGACGCGCGAACTGGACGCGTTCGTCAATTATTACATTCACCAAGTGAACGCCATCCGGTTCTTCCTCGGCGAGAACTACAAGCTGACCTTCGGCGACCGCGCGGGCGTCCTGCTCGTCGGCGAGAGCGACGGCGGCGTCACGGTCAGTCTCGAGATGGCGCCGTATCTCACCTCGGTCGAATGGCATGAGCACATCCTCGTCGCGTTCGAGAACGGCTTCGTCCGCGTCGACCTCCCGGCCCCGCTGGTGCGCCAGCAGGCGGGCAAAGTGACGATCTACAAGGACAACGCCCGGCGCGGCGAGCCCGAGATCAGCCAGCCGATCATGCCGAACGTCTCGGCCATGCGCAACCAGGCCCGCAACTTCCTGGCCGCGGTCCGCGGGGAACGCCCCGCCCCCTGCATCGCCAAAGAAGCGCTCGAGGACCTCGTCTTCGCCCGGTCGTATATCGACTTCATGTCGCGCACCTACGGCAACGGGTTGGCCAAGGTATAGATCGGCAAGCCCCTGTTGGGGAAGTTCTGCAAATCATGTTTTATAAAGCCACCGCGGATGCATGGGCCCGGAGGAGGCGCGGAGTCGGAGATCGCTTTTATAGTCGGAATTCTACCGCTACCCTGGCTACTCGGATGAGAGGATTCCGAACTACGACATCGAACGCAAACCGGTGCCGCCGCAAGGCCCGCATGCCATCTGCCTTTTTCAACCATTCCACCAGAACGGGGTGTTCCTATGAGAAGAGTGGCCATCATCGGAGCCGGCAGCGTCGTCTTCTGCAAGACGCTGATCCTGGACATCATGGCAACCGCGGCGTTGGAAGAAACCGAGTTCGTCCTCATGGCGCCGTCGACGACCAAGACGACGCATGTCAAGTCCTACATCGACCGCGTCATCGCGCACAACGGCTTGAAGGCCAAAGTCTCGATCACCACGGACCGCCGCGAAGCGCTCGCGGGCGCGAACTACGTCATCTGCTCGTTCCAGATCGGCGGCCTCACCGCCTTCGAGCTCGACTACCAGATTCCGCTCAAGTACGGCGTCGACCAATGCATCGGCGACACGCTCGGCCCGGGCGGCGTCTTCCGCGCCCTGCGCAGCATTCCCGTCATCCTCGACGTGGCGCGCGACATGGAGGAGCTGTGCCCGAAAGCGATCCTGCTCAACTACGTCAACCCGATGGCGATGATCTGCTGGGCGCTCGGCGAGACGAACATCCAATACGTCGGCCTCTGCCACGGCGTGCAGACCACGCTCGACCTCATCTCCGGCTATACCGGCGTGCCGAAGCAAGAGATCGATTTCGTGACCGGCGGCATTAACCACATGGGCTGGTTCCTGAAGATCGAGCACAACGGCGAGGACCTGTACCCGCTGCTGCGCGAGAAATTCGAGCAGCCGGAGTTCTACGTCAACGAGAAGGTGCGCGGCGAGGTGTTCCGTCACTTCGGTTATTTCATGACGGAGTCGACGGGCCACTTGTCCGAATACGTGCCGTGGTTCCGCCACAGCCGGAAGGCGCTCGACCTGTACTGCGACGAGCCGGCGTTCGGCGGCGAATCCGGCGCGTACTACAACTGGTGCGTCTACGTCGCGAACAAATACACGGAAGCCGACCTGCTCACGGAAGAGTCCGCCGAGCTGCCGCCGCGCAGCATCGAATACTGCGCCTACATCATCGAGGCGCTCGAGACCGGCAAGCCGTTCAAGTTCAGCGGCAACCTGCGCAATAACGGCATGATCAAGAACCTGCCGGACGACTGCTGCGCCGAAGGCCTCGTCTACGCCGACCGCACCGGCATCCACCGGACGATCGTCGGCGAGCTGCCGGCGCAGTGCGCGGCGCTGAACCAGACGAACATCAACGTCCAGCGGCTCGCCGTCATGGCGGCCAAGTCCGGCGACCCGGAGACGGTGGTGCAGGCGATCGCCCTCGATCCGCTGACGTCCTCCGTGCTGACGCTGAAGGAAATCCGCGACATGGTCACGGAGATGCTGGACGCCGAGCGCGAGTGGCTGCCGCAGTTCGGCAACCGCCGTCCGCGCCCGACGCCGACGATCGCCATCCCGCAGGACGTCCGGCGCGCCGACGTGCCGATCGATCCGGCGCTCGCGATCTTCGCCCGTCTCGGCGAGCTGGCGCAGTAACCGCCGTCTTTCTTCGGCAGCGGCATTATCCCAGAACAAAAAAACGCCAAGCCCTAATCGGCTTCGCGTTTTTTTTGCCTGCGTTTCCCTATTTCCCGCTCGTTATCCCTTCAGCTCCCGCAGCACATCCTCCAGGAACGGCCAGGTCCGCTCCACGGACGAGATCGACAGATGCTCGTCGGGCGTATGGATCTCGTACATGTTCGGCCCGAAGGAGATCGCGTCGAGCTCCGGCATCTTCTCGATCAAGACGCCGCATTCGAGGCCGGCGTGGATCGCCTTGATCTCGATCAGCTTGCCGAAGCGCTTCTCGTACGCCGCTTGGAAGACGGGGCGCAGCTTGGAATCCGCGCGGTACGGCCAGCCCGGGAAATAATGGTCCGTCCGGAACTCGCAGCCGACCGTTTCGCCCAGCGTCCGCATCGCGCGCACGACCTCGTCGACTTGCGAGCGCATCGAGCTGCGCGACAGGCTTTGCATGACGACATGCGTCTCGTTCACCGAGACGACGCCGAGATTGGAGGACGTGCGCACGAGGTTGCCGATCGCCTTGTCCATGCTCAGCACCCCGTTCGGGATGAGGGTCAGCAGCCGGATGACGGACGCCTTCACGTCTTCCGCGAACGCTTTGCCCGAGGCCGCCGCAGTGCCCGCTCCGCTATTCGCGTCGAAACCGGCATGCAGCACGACCGTTACGCCTTTGTCGCTCGCTTGAAATTCATCCTTCAGGATCCGGTTGACCTCGGCGATGCGGACTTCCGCCGCCTGCTTGCCTTCGCCGCTCAGGTACACCGCCGCTTCCGCTTCGCGCGGAATCGCATTGACCTTCATCCCGCCGCTAACGCCCGCGAGATCGAACGCCGTATGCCGGCGCAAGTCGTCCAGCACGCGGCCGAGCAGCTTGTTGGCATTGGCCCGCTCGTGGATGATGTCGTCGCCGGAATGGCCGCCCATCAAGCCCTGCACGGCGATCGTGTACGGCTCGCCCGCAGGCGCTTCTTTGTAGGCCAGGGCAACGGAATGATACGCATTGATGCCGCCGGCGCTGCTGACGAACAGCACGCCTTCGCGGTCGGAGTCGAAATTGATCATCATGCGGCCCTTCAACTGCGAAGCGTCAAGATGGAACGCGCCGCCCATGCTCGTTTCTTCCTCCGTCGTCATCAAAATCTCCAGCTCCGGATGCGCCATATCCGGCGTATCGATGATCGTCAGCGCCGTCGCCACCGCGATCCCGTTGTCCGCGCCGAGCGTCGTGCCTTCCGCGTAGATCATGTCCCCGTCGATTTTGAAACGGATCGGGTCCTTGGCAAAGTCGTGCACGGTCGATTTGTTTTTCTCAGTGACCATATCCAGATGGCCTTGGAAAATGACGGCCGGCGCGTTCTCGTACCCGGGCGCCGCCGGCTTCCGGATGATCAGGTTGAACTTGTCGTCCTGAATCACCTCGCAGTTCCGTTGACGCGCGAAATCCGCGACGTAATCGCTGATCGCCTTCTCGTTGCTCGATCCCCGGGGGATCTTGGAGAGCACCTCGAAGAACTGCAGCACCCTGCTGTCGCCCGTATATACCTTGCCTGACGTATCGCTCATATGTAAAAATCCTCCTTCTCGATTAGAGACGTATAGGTTCAGTTTAGCGCATACGGACAATAAACGCCAAATAAGGCGATTGGTTTTCGTTTACCGACGGAGGTCGGGAAATGCAGCATTCACCCGTTTACCTACGGAGGTCGGGAAGTTCGGCACTCGCGCCGCAAAAAGTCCAAGCCGCCGAAGAAAACATTTGACAGCCGCTCTCTCGATATGATATTTATTTATTAGTCAATAAATAACCATGAGGAGTCGCTTCAGTCATGACACCCAAAGACGATCCATCCCTTAACCGCAAAGAACAGATTCTCGATGCCGCGGCTTCGCTATTCGCGGAGAGCGGCTATTACAAGACGACGACCGCCGATGTGGCGCGTGCCGTAGGCGTCACCCAACCCTATGTCTTTCATTTCTTCAAATCCAAGGAAACGCTCTATCTCGCCGTCCTGGAACGGGCTTACCGGCGCATCCTGCATGCCTTCGCCGCCGTCGAAGCGCCGCCCGAGCAGCTGCAGGAAACGATGGGCAAAGCATTCGTGGATCTTCTCAACGGCCATCGCGATGAAATCCTGCTGGTCATGATGTGCTATACGACTCCGGAGACGTCAGTCAGGGACTATACCCGCGGCGAATTCGAAGCCATCTTCGATCGCGTAAAGACGCGATTCGAGGAGGCCGGTCTGGACGATGCGGATGACAAAGCGAGCAGCTTCATCGGCCACGGCCTGCTGATCGCGATGTCCGAAACGCTGAACCTCCCTCATATCTGCCGCTGGCGCGAGAAGGATCCCGAGAAATACGGCCAAAGCGCGAAACCCGCGGACCCGCATGATTAAAATTCCGAGCTAGTATTACGATAAGGCACCGCCCCCTTTCACGAAAGTCAACGATTCCGTTCATGAGAAAGCAATCCGCTTACGACAAGGCAGCGCAGGATGCGAGTCCCCGTTGCTTTTTATCGGACCATCCATTTATTTATCAATAAATAATAGATCGCCGCATTCATTCGGTCTTTTATTTATTTATCTATAAATAAGTAATGAAAAGGAGTGTTTCGTTCCATGTTCACCGCTTCGCGCGTTAAACTGCTCGTCGTCACCTGCACCGCATTATTCATGGCCATGCTCGACAATCTCGTCATCGGTGTAGCGCTCCCCTCCATTCAGGAATCCTTTCATGCCAGCCTGTCCGACCTCGAATGGTTCATGAACGCGTATACCCTCGCTTTCGCCGTGCTGCTCATCCCGTTCAGCGTGCTCGGGGAACGCCTCGGCCGCAAGCGCATGTTCCTGGTCGGCATCGTGATCTTCACGCTCGGCTCCGCCTTATCGGGGATCAGCGAGAGCTCCATCCAGCTCATCCTGTCCCGCGCGCTGCAAGGCGTCGGCGGCGCCGCGATCGTTCCGCTCAGCTTGACGCTCGTCAATTCCGCGTTTCCGCCGGATAAGCGGGCGGCGGCGCTCGGCATCTGGTCCGGCATTTCGGGGCTCGGCCTGTCGATCGGTCCTCTGGTGGGCGGTTTGATCGTCAACGGCGCGCCCTGGCAGCTGATCTTCTGGGTCAACGTTCCCGTAGGCATTCTCGCTTTCATCTTCGGCATGAGGTGGCTCCCGGAAGCGCGGGGCGCGCGCAAGCCGTTCGATCCGCTCGGCATCCTGCTGCTCGGCGGTGGATTATTCGGCATCGTGTTCGGACTCGAACGCGGCAATGGCGACGGTTGGGGCTCCGCGACCGTCCTCTCCTTTCTGATCGGCGGGGCGGTCCTGCTCGGCTTGTTCTACCTCTGGGAACGCAGCCGCAAGCAGCCGTTCATCCGTTTCGAGCTCTTCCGCAGCCCGAAGTACACGAGCCTGGTTATCGCCGGTTTCTGGATGAACGCCGGGATCTTCTGCGCCATCTTCCTGCTCACGCTGTTCCTGCAGCAAGCGCAGGGTTATTCCGCCCTTGAGGCCGGCGTGCGCGAGATGGCCTGGACCGGCTGCACCATGCTGGCCGCGCCGCTGGCGGGACTCGCGGTCGGCAAATTCGGCACCCGGGCCGTGCTGACTGCCGGCCTGCTGCTCCAAACCGGCGCCCTGCTCGGCTTCGGACTGGAAATTCTCAATATGGGCGTCGACTTCTCGTTCGGCTACCTGCTGCCGTTCATGATGATGGCCGGAGCCGGCATGGGGCTCAGCTTCACCCCGATCTCGCACGGCATCCTCTCCTCCGTGCCGGAATCGGCCGAGGGCGAAGCGAGCGGCATGAGCAACGCGATGCGCGAGCTCGGCGGCGTGTTCGGCATCGCGATCGGCGGGCTGGTCTTCCAATCGGGAGCGGCCATACAGTCTCCCGCCGACTTCGGCGACCACATCGTGCCGGCCCTGTTCGCCGGCGCGGCGATGATCGCGATCAGCCTGCTCAGCGTGCTTGCCATTCGCGGCCGCCAAGCCGCGCGCCGCGGGCTAGCCGCGAACGAACCGGCTTAAGCCGGGAACTGCCAAGCGCGGGCACCGAAGCGACGCAGCAAAAAGCCGAACGCATCCTTCCCGCGTTCGGCTTTCTGCATGTCCGGAGGGCATGCCCCGGGCAGCCTAATGCGCCGATATATGCTAAGGCAGCAGATACCCTTTGGCCACCGCTTCCTCCAGCAGCCCTTCGACGAACGGCCCCAGTGCCGGCGCCGCTTCGGCGACGACCGCGAGCCGCTTTCGCACGGCGTCGACGCGGACGCCGTGCGCCCGCCAGGCTTTGCCCTCGGTATAAAAATTGTGCAGCACCGGGTGAAGCCGGTCCATCGCTGCCGCGTATCTCGCTTCGGGCGTCCGTCCTTCCTCGAACTCGAGCCACAGGTCCGTCCACGCCGCTTGTTGGTCCGCCGGCAGAAGCCCGAAGATGCGCTTGGCCGCCGCCGTCTCCCGCTCCCATTTATCCGCATGCCCTTGAACGTCGTAGGCAAACGTATCGCCGGCGTCGATCTCGACCACATCGTGAATGAGCAGCATATGCACGACCTTCCCGATATCGAGCGCCGATTCCGCCGCGTGCTCTTGCAGCAGCAGCGCCATCACGGCGATATGCCAGGTATGCTCCGCGTCGTTCTCGCGCCTGGAGCCGTTCATCAGGTACGATTGGCGAAGCACGTGCTTCAATCCGTCGATCTCGCGCACGAACGCGATTTGTTTTCCGATCCGGTCGGTATCCATTCCATAAACTCCTTTGCGAACCTAGGTTTGAGGCTTTCTCCTACTAGCTTACCATCCGCCGCGGGCTTCAAACGGGATCTATGTCCTCGCCGCAGCCGGATCGGCTTTGCGCCGCCGAAGCCGCTGCGGATGCCACCTAAAACACGCCGCTTCCCGCAGGAGACGATCGAAAAAAGACGATCCCCGGCACGTTGCCGGCGGATCGTCTTCTTCGTGCCGCAGCGGAAGCCGGCGCCGTTCATTGTCGCCCCCTGCCGCTGTCAGCCGCCCGCTACCCGCTGCCCAGCACCGCGCCGAACTGATTCGTGAACATCTCGTAATACGTGCCCCGTTGAACCATTAACTCGTCATGCGAACCGCGCTCCATGATGCTGCCGTGCGCGATGACCATGATCGTGTCGGCGTCCCGGATCGTATTCAACCGATGGGCGATGACGAAGCTGGTCCGTCCCTGAAGCACGCCCTTGAGCGCGTCTTGAATATGAAGCTCCGTCCGCGTATCGATGCTGCTGGTCGCCTCGTCCAGGATGAGAATGGACGGATCCGCGAGGATGACCCGCGCGATGGCGAGCAGCTGGCGCTGTCCTTGGCTCAGGTTGCCGCCGTTCTCCGCCAGCTGCGTATCGTACCGCAGCGGAAGCCGCCGGATGAACGGAGCGGCGTTCGCGAGCGAGGCGGCCCGCTCCATCTCCGCGTCGGTGGCGTCCGGTTTGCCGTACTTGATGTTGTCCCGGATCGTGCCGGAGAACAGGTACGTGTCTTGCAGCACGATCCCGAACGCCTGCCGCAGGCTGTCCTTCGTATACGCGCGGATGTCCCGCCCGTCGATGAAGATCGCGCCGCCCGTCACGTCGTAGAACCGCGTCAGCAGGTTGACGATCGTCGTCTTGCCCGCCCCCGTCGGCCCGATCAAGGCGGTGCTCGTGCCTTCCGCCGAATCGAAGCTGATGCCGCTCAGGATAGGCACGTCCGGCCGGTAGCCGAACGAGACGTTATCGAAGACGACATGGCCGCGCGGCTGGACGAGCGCGACGGCGCCGGGTTGGTCGTCCGGCTCTTCCTCCTCGTCCAGTACCTCGAACACGCGCTCCGCGCCCGCCACGCCGGATTGCAGGATATTGAACAGGTTCGCGAGGTCGATGAGCGGCCGCGTGAACTGCCGGGAATAGCTGAGGAAGCTGGCGATGACGCCGACGGTAATATGCCCGTTGACCGCGAGCAGGCCGCCGACGATCGCCACGGCCGCGAAGCCCAGGTTGTTGATGACGTTCATGATCGGCATGAGAAAGCCCGAGCGGATCTGCGCCTTGATGCCGACCTCGCACAACTCGTCGTTGATCGATTCGAACTCGTCGATCGCCTTTTGTTCGCGGTTGAACGCCTTGACGATCTCGATGCCGGAGATCGTCTCCTCGACATGCCCGTTCAGCTTGCCGAGCTTGTTCTGCTGCTCTTTGAACAGCGGCCCCGTCGCGCGCGCGATCGAGCGCGTGAGCCAATACACGGCAGGCACCGTGACCAGGCTAGCGAGCGTCAACCACGGACTGAGGACGAGCATCATGACGAGCGCGCCGACGATGGAGATGGAGCCCGTCATGACCTGTGCGGCAGACTGCGCCACCGTGTTGCTGACGTTGTCGATGTCGTTGGACATCCGGCTCATCAGGTCGCCGTGCGTCCGCGTGTCGAAGAACCGGATCGGCAGCTTCTGCAGCTTGGCGAACAGCGACGTCCGCAGCCGGCCGACGATGCGCTGCGAGGCGCCCGCCATCAGCCAGCCCTGCAGGAACGTCAAGCCCCCGTCGGCGATATAGGACGCGACCATCGCGAGCAGGGCGATCTCGAGCGAGCCGAAATCCACGCCGCCTTCGCCCGCGCCCGTCATGGCGTCGATCGCCACGCCGATCAGATAAGGCGCAGCAAGCAGGATGACCGAATCGACCAGCACGATCAGGAAAATGATCGCGAGCAGCTTGCGTTCGTTGCCGAAATACGACCACAGACGCTTGAGCGTCGCCTTCAGGTTTTTGGGCTTGACGATCGGGCCTCCCCGACCTCCCCGGCCGGCCATGCCCATCGGCGCCGGCATCGGCCGGGCCGGAGCCGCCCCGCTGCCCGGAGCTTCCTTCTTCTCGCTGCCCTCAGACATTGGCCTGCGCCTCCTTGCCGGTCTGCGACCGATAGATTTCCTGGTAGGTCCGGCAATCGCGCATCAGCTCGTCGTGCTTGCCCGAACCGACGATTTCCCCGTTGTCGAGCACGACGATCCGGTCGGCGTCCATGACCGACGTCATGCGCTGCGCGATCAGCAGGCAGGTCAAGCCTTGCGCGTATTCGCGCAGCGCCGCCTTGATGCGCGTCTCGGTCGCGGCGTCAACCGCGCTCGTGCAATCGTCCAGGATGAGAATCGCCGGCTGCCGCACGAGCGCCCTGGCGATGGACAGCCGCTGTTTCTGGCCGCCCGAGAGATTGACCCCGCCCTGCCCGAGCTTGGTGTCGTAACCCTCCGGGCACGCCTCGATGAAGTCGTGGGCCTGCGCCATCTTGGCCGCCCGGATCATCTCCTCCTCGGTGGCGTTTTCCTTGCCCCACAGCAGGTTCTCGCGGATCGTGCCGGTGAACAGCACGGTCTTCTGCGGCACGATCGCGATCCGCTCCCGAAGCCGGTTCGGCTCGACGTCGCGGACATCCGCGCCGTCGACCTCCACGGTGCCGGCAGTCGCATCATAGAACCGCGGAATCAAGTTGACGAGCGTGCTTTTCCCCGATCCGGTGGAACCGATGATGCCCACGGTCTCGCCGGACCGGCAGCTCAGCGTGACGTCGCGCAGCACGGCATCCGTTCCGCCGTACGCGAACGATACGTCCTTGAACGCGATGCTGCCCGCGGCGGACGCCGGCGGATTAGCCGCCTTGCCGCTCCAAGCCATCGTATCCTGCTCCGCGAACACCTCGCCGATCCGTTCGGAGGATGCTTTCGCCCGCACGAACAGGTTGAAGACGTTGGAAATCATCAGCAGCGAAAACAAAATTTGCGTCATGTAGTTGATGAAGGCGATGATGTGCCCGACCTGCATATGCCCTTGGTCGACCCGCTGGCCTCCGAGCCAAATCACGACGGCGATGCCGAAATTGACCGTCAGCATGATGCCGGGACTGAAGACGGACATCATCCGCATGGCGCGGGACGAGATCGCCTGGTACGAGCGGTTCACGCCGTCGAATTTGTCCGTCTCGTAGTCGAACCGGTTGAACGCTTTGACGACGCGGACCCCCGAAAGATATTCGCGCGACACGCCGTTCAAGCGATCGAGCGATTTCTGGACCCTCGCGAACAGCGGGAAGCCGATCCGCATGTTGAGGAAGATCAGCACGGCCACCATCGGCACGACGACGGCAAGCACGACCGAGAGCGGCGGGTTGAGGCGGATCGCCATGATCAGGCTGCCGAGGCAGATCAGCGGCGATTTGACGAAAATGCGCATGAGGCCGTTCGTGAAGTTTTGCATCTGCGTCACGTCGTTGGTCAGGCGGGTGACCAGGGACGCGCGGTCGAACTTGTCGATGCTGCCCGCGCTCAGCGTCTGGATCTTGCCGAAGAGATCCGAGCGCAGCCGGGTTCCGAAATTCAGCGACACGTGGCTCGAGATCACGTTGCGCAGCGTAGCGCCCACCGCCCCGACGGCGGTCACGAGCAGCATGTACCCGCCGAAACGGACGACGTAATTCAAATCCTTGTTCGCGACCCCGACGTCGATGATGCGCGACATAAGCGTGGGCTGAAGGAGATCGCAAAGCGCTTCCAGCGTCAGAAACAAGAGCGCAGCCGTGAAAGGCTTGCCGAACCGACGAAAATAAGGCTTCAGATAACTCAATTTCAGGACTCCTTGCCGAATTCAAATAGACTTGCCTGTTCTCGAAAACGCGCGTGCGGCACTATGGCCGCTCAGGACGGCGGACAACGTGCCCGGGTCCGGTATACCGGCATCCCCGGCATGGCAAAGCGGCGATTTCCCCTCGGGCGGAAAACGGCGGCAGCGGCCGGCCCCCGAACGCCGCTCTGTTTGGCGATCGCACGACGGGCAAAGCCGCGGCAAAGAGACCGCCGATGCCCCGCCGATAATGCCTGCCGATCGATTGATTGCCGTCACCCGTCCGGCTCCGTTTCCGCTCTTATACTTCTCATTATAACTTGTGGTACGATAGGAATGGAAATATAAACGCAAGGAGCGTGCCGTTATGAAAGAAGAGCTTTTACGCCGATTTACCTCCTACATAGAAATCCACACGCAGTCCGACGACGAGAGCGATACCTGCCCGTCCACGGAAGGACAATGGAATCTGGCCCGTCTGCTCGAGCGCGAGCTGAAGGAAATCGGCCTGACGGACGTCGCGCTGGACGAGAACGGCTACGTCATGGCGACGCTGCCGGCGAACACGGACCGCGCGGACGTGCCGACGATCGGCTTCATCTCCCACATGGACACCGCGACCGATTTCACGGGCGACGGCGTCAAACGCCAGGTCGTGGAGCACTACGACGGCGGGGATATCGTGCTGAACCGCGAGCTGAATATCGTCCTCTCGCCGCGCGAATTCCCGGAGCTGACCGGCTATAAAGGCCAAACGCTCGTCACCACGGACGGCACGACGCTGCTCGGCGCCGACGACAAGGCGGGCATAACCGAGATCGTCACGGCCATGGCCTACCTCGTGAAGCATCCCGAGATCAAGCACGGCCGCATCCGCGTCGCCTTCACCCCCGACGAAGAGATCGGGCGCGGCGCGCACAAATTCGACGTCCCGGGCTTCGGCGCGGACTTCGCCTACACGATGGACGGCGGCCCGCTCGGCGAACTGGAATACGAGAGCTTCAACGCCGCCCAAGCGGTCATCACGGTCAAGGGCGTGAACGTCCATCCCGGCACCGCCAAAGGCAAAATGATCCATTCCGGCAAAATCGCGATGGCGCTGCACAACCGGTTGCCGGCCGGCGAAGCGCCAGAGTTCACCTCGGGCTACGAAGGGTTCTATCACCTGATCTCGATGCAAGGCAATACGGAGCTGACGAAGCTGGTCTACATCATCCGCGACCATGACAAAGAAAACTTCGCGCACCGCAAAGCGACCGTCGAATCGATCGTGGCCGAATTCCGTCAAACGTACGGCGAAGAGCGCATCCTGCTGGAGCTGAAGGACCAGTATTACAACATGGGCGAGAAAATCGAACCGGTCAAATACATCGTCGATCTCGCCCACGAAGCGATGACGAATCTCGGCATCGCGCCGATCGTCAAGCCGATCCGCGGCGGTACGGACGGCTCCCAGCTGTCGTACATGGGCTTGCCGACCCCGAACATTTTCGCCGGCGGCGAGAATTTTCACGGCAAATTCGAATTCGTCTCGCTCGAGACGATGCAGAAGGCGACGGAAGTCATCATCGAGATCGTGAAGCTGATCGAGCAGCGCGGGCGTTAACGTTTCCCGCGCGTCGACTCTATACTGCTCTATATTGCGCTATACTGCTCTATATTGCTTCAACAAGAAAAGCTGCCGATGCGAATCGGCAGCTTTTCTTGTATCGACCTGTCCGGGCTTGGCCGTTCGGCCGCACGTCCCGTTCTTGCCGAGCGGCGCGGGGCGAAGGCGGACATGGCGAACCTGCCGCGACCGCAGCCACGAACGCCGTTACGCTCATCGCGTACCGAGATGATCGAGCGCCCAATCGCACCACTTCAGCTCGGTTTTCGCGTTCAGAATCTCCCGCTCGAGCAGGAAGAAAGGGCCAAGGAATTGCAACGGTATTCCGCTTTCGTCCTCTCCGTGCGCTTCGCGCTTCAGCCTAAGCCGTTCGTTCCTGGCTTCCAGATCCGCCAGCCTCTGCTCGTACAGCATCCGTCTTTCCTTCAGCAACGCGATGGTCTGCTCTTCGTCGAACATGCTGATGCTGTGCATCTTCAGCGCGAATTCGTCGCGGATCACCGGCTCGGAAGTAGGCTCGGCCATCCACTTCTTCAACACCTCGAGCCCGCTGTCGGTCACGAAATACACTTTTTTATCCGGCTTGTTGACCTGTTTGACCGATTCGAACCGGACATAGCCCTGCGATTCGAGCTTGCCTAGAATCGGATAGATCTGACTGTGGTCGGCTTTCCAAAACAGCTTCATGCGCTCGATGAGATCGTAGCCGGAACAGGATTCGATCGAGATCGCGCTCAGCAGGCCGTACGACAATGTATTCATTCGTTTCAATCCCTTTACCGTAAGTTTAGAAATACATCCTATGTTGATATTGACATACCTTGATTAGCGAGTTATGATGGTGCCTGAGTTCATTATATGTGAATATCAACATACTATCAAGGATGAGAGGCGCATTCCATGCAACTATCAGGAAAAGACATCAAGGTCGTACCCGTCATCATCGCCATATTTTTCGGCAGCTTCATATCCGTTCTCAACGTCAGCACGATCAATATCGTCATCCCCGTCCTGCAGAAGGAATTCACGGCCGAGCTCAGCGTCGTCCAATGGACGTTGACCGGATTCATGCTGGCGATGGGAACTTTCGCGCCGGTAACGGGGTATTTCGGCGAGCGGTTCAGCTACAAACGCTTATTCATGACCGCGCTTGCGGGGATGATGGTGGCCTCCGTATTCTGCGCGCTGTCGACGAACGCTACGATGCTCATCGCGTTTCGCATCTTGCAAGGCGCTTTCTGCGGCGTGATTATCCCGACCGCCATGTCCATTATCTATCAGATCGTCCCTAAGGATAAGCAGCCGATCGCCATGAGCCTCTGGGCGGCGGCAACGATGTTCGCGCCGGCCATCGGCCCGACGTTCGCCGGCTGGATGCTCCAGCATTTCTCCTGGCAGTGGCTGTTCTGGTTCAATCTTCCGTTCGGCTTGCTGGCCTTGGCCATGGTCGCCATCTTCATTCCGTATTACCGCATGAACGTACCCAAGAAGCTTGATCTACCCGGCCTGATCACGGTCGTGATCAGCAGTTCCTCCTTGCTCGTGTCGCTGTCCCAGGGCAATGCGTGGGGATGGGGCTCGTGGAAAACGCTGCTGCTGCTCGGCGGGGGGCTGTTGTTCCTGATCCTGTTCATCTGGCGCGAGCTGACGACGGATGCGCCGCTGCTCGATCTGCGCGTATTGAAGAACGCGCGGTTCACGCTGACGTCGGTGATCTTATGCATCACGGCGATCAGCCTCTACTCCGGCACGCTGCTGACGCCGATCTTCCTGCAGAACGTGCAGCAGGTCTCGCCGCTCGATGCCGGCCTCGTCTTGCTCCCGGCCTCGCTCGTGATGGCGTTCATTACGATGTTCATCGGCAAGCTGTACGCCGGCATCGGACCGCGGACGCTGCTGATCGCCGGGACCCTGTTGCTCGCGATCGGCAGCTTCCCGCTCAGCTGGCTCAGCGTCGACATCTCGCACGGCTACATTCTCCTCTGGATGTGCGTGCGCAACGTCGGCGTCGCGCTGCTGATCATGCCCGCAAGCAATGCCGGCATGGAGGAAATTCCGCCGGAGCTCAGCGGACATGCCTCCAGCATCTCGAACTGGCTGCGCAACGTCTGCTCCTCGTTCGCGATTGCCCTGTTCACCTCGCTGCTCGCCTCCCAATCCGGCAAACACGCGTCCGCGCTTGCCGCCGGCGGGAAGGCCGACAAGCTGCAAATTCCCGGGCTGGCCTATACGATGAGCATCGACGACGTTTACTTGATCGCGACTATAATCGGGCTCGTCGCGCTGCCGTTCAGTTTCTTCATCCGGCAAAAGAAGCGCAGGGCGGTATCGCCGCGAAAGGTCGCGCTCGAGTCTTGAATGTTAATTGCCTATCTTCAAGTCCTTTCAAAAACGCATACAGGCAGCCGATTTTCTAATCGGCTGCCTGTATGCTTTTGAACATCGGCTGATCTGGAGGGCCTCGTAAATGCGATTCTATTGCATGCCCGACAACGCCGTTATTTGGTTGGCGTATGCGGTCCAATCCTTCGCATCCGTATTGATTTCAACGGTCGGCACGATCGATAAGCGAGCTTGTTCGCGAAGTTCGGCTTGGGTTTGCCTGAATTCGGCCGCCGACTTGCCGATCTCTTCTTCCGTTTTGTTCTTCCACTCTTCGGGCGTCCGGCTTTGCATTCGTTGCGCTATCGTTTCGGAAGAGACCGTTAACAGCACGCAGTGCGCCCCCAGGCGAAGCAATTCGCTTTCAAGCGATTCGATTTCTTGCGTAGGCTCGTCCGGATATGCGGTTCGATGATTCAAATGAAACCTTTCCAGGATAAAAAAGAGCCCTCGCGACGCACGCGACGCATCCGGCCCCAGATAGGCCGCCCAATCGTTCAGTTGCCGCAGCATGCTAACCCGTTCCTTCAGCAGCCGAAGGTGGTCGTCGCGATGCAAACGTTGCAATTCGCCCCGAACGTTGTTCAACACCTGGGAATAATGCTCGCTCAGAACGACGACGCTTCGTTCCGCCGATTTCTCTTGCGCGTGGAGCAGCTTCAACGCCTTTAGCACGGACGTTTTGCCGGCATGCGAATACCCCTCTAGTATAATGCCTCTGATATGGTTCATCCATGACCTCCGGTTCCGAAGAGTTGCAAACTTCCCTCCTATAGGGATGCGGACTAATGCTCGGGCGAGCACTGTATGCGATCCGCATACGTTCTTTAATAGGTGTTTGGAAATGGAATATAATGAGGAGGACGTGGCCCAAGCCCGCGCCAATGACTGGATTCATCACATCACCGGTAACCCTTAACCTTCTAGTCTTCCACGCTGTCGCATGCGATCCGGGAACGTCCCAACCAGCAGAAATTCAGATGGGAGGAATGAATTTTTGTCCGATCATAGTTCAATTCATTTTCCGAGTGACGAGGTGTTGGAACATTTCGGTTCCCGAGTGATTACTTCGCTAGGCGGAAGGATTAATCAACATTGGCTTGTAAAATGCAGGGGTGAACCGCTTGTATTACGTCTTTGGTCTAAGGATGCTGATGACATCGAATATGAGGTGCGGCTGCTAAAAAGTATCGCTGCGCTTGGGTATCCGGTTGCTCCTGTCATCGAAGGACCTATAGTGTTGGGAGGGAAGGTCTGGAGCCTTTTTCCATATCTTCAAGGCGATCCGCCCTCACTCGATGATCCTATAGCGGAACAACGAGCGCGCGGACGACTAATGGCTCAATTCCATGCCGATTTATCGAAGCTTGATGGATTCGGGCAACGTAAACAGTGGCGGCGCTGTGAAGAGATCCTCGATGATCCGACAATAGACCGATTGTTAACTGAAAACGAAAGAGAGAGGTCGGATGAAGTACGTATTTTGCGATGGCACCTTAACCGAGCACGCGAACGGGTAGAGGGTCTACAGCTTCGGCATAAAAGCGGCATCGTCATACATGGTGATTTTACACCATGGAACTTACGCTTCCAAGAGGGTAAGCTTTCAGGGATACTTGATTTCGAACTCGCGCATTGGGATCATCGAATCGGGGAGTTCGCTCTCTCATGGCGTGGTAAGTATGACGAAGTTGTATATGGGTACCATGAAGTGTCACCGCTTGATCCTGAAGAATGGGAGCTTCTTACACCATTGTGGTGGGCTGGACTTATAGAGAATGCGTGTCAGCACATGGCGGAGGGAACGCAAGACGACGGATGGATAATCAAGAAACTCATGCAACGCTCTCCTTTGATGGGAAAGACGTCCTACCCCGGCTACCCGTACTAAACCTCTTAAAAATAAAAGACGATACGGAAAACGACGAAGTTGATAAACGCCAATGAACATTCGCAGGAGTATCTCTACCCACCGGTATGACACGACGGCAGTCGGCCTCAGAACGAGCGGCTGCCGTCGTTATGCTAAAAGGCGCGATAGTCGATTGCAACTTATCCTTCCATGAATAAACATACAAAAGCCGCAAATAGTCCCATGCTATGACTTTATTAGATGTCAGGTTTTGACATTATATTCAGCGTGCTTGCTATATACTGTTCTTGATCGTTTATAAGACTGGGGGAAGAGGCATGGAGAACTATTTGCATTTTCGTGTATGGTTCAAGATTAATGGGCGTTTTAACAACAAAATCATCTACGGACCAACCATTAAGACCCCAAGCGACGCGCTATCCTATTTCAAAAAACTCCATGGTATTCAACCAAGTCATGCTGAATTGGTGAAGCAGGACCAAAATCCGGCATTCAGGTCTATATAGCCGGAGCCGCTGTCGCGAAGAGGTTAGCCAGATTGCCCTCGGGATCGCGAAAAATCCTTCGCATGCCGTGTTGTAATTATTTTTGGCTTCCTCCGAGATTCGATTCGGCATTCGCAACTTCCGCTTTATGAAACTCGTATCCACATATGAGGTGAGGGAGTTGAGATTAAAAACAGGAGCGGTTGTAGTTGTCTTAGGCGCGGTTTGTACGAATTCTGCTTTTGCCGGTCCAGATAGTCTCGAACAGAAGGCGCAAGAAAAATTCGAAGCAAATCGTCCAACGGAGGTTACGGTTAATTATAAGAAGACAAATACAGCAAAAACCTATAAAAACAATTCGGTTCCGGTCCGATTTATATTCGAAAGAACATCGGATCAGATTACGTGGAATAATAAAACAAAAACCGTTGCAGTCGTTAGAGATGGGAAAGAGCTTGTGTTTAGTGCGAAAGACGTAACCGGTTCAGAGAATAAAGTCGTGTGGCCTAAGAAATGGTTTACATTTAAAGATGGTAGAACTTATCTAGATATGGTCTATCTTAATCAAATATTCGATCGGTATGGTAATTATGAAATAAGTTCAGAAGAACGTGCATGGGCTCAAAAACTAAGCTTCCTTGGAATATCTTATATCGATAGCCTATATGGCGGAAAAGATTCTACTGAACATGTATTCATAATGTTTAACTAAAAAGTATCATTCAAGTAACCGGAAACGATAGCAGAACGAACAGGCCGCCGGTAATATCGGCGGCCTGTTCGCCTAACAGTCAGGTTCGAAGTGGCTTGCCAAACAGACTGCCAATAGGCAGCCCAGCCTATGCCGATATGCGCAAACCAAGCAATCGCCAAGCTATGATAAACTAGTCTGAGCTGCAACAATTCTATCCGGGAGTGGAGAACGATAATGAGAGACGAATTGAGACCGTTGATCGAACGGCGCGAAGAAGGACGGGCCAAGCAGGATCAAGCGATCTTAAGCGAGGTTCGCGGGCAACTGATCGCCTTGCTTGCCGAATACCCGGACGATGCGGAGATTCGCTACCAAACCGGTATCGCCCATGACAATTCCGGCCTGGGAAGCGAAGCGATACCCTATTATGAACGGGCGCTCGAGCTGGGCTTGTCGGGTCCCGATCGCGAGAGATGCCTGATGGGTCTGGGGAGCACGTACCGCTATTGGGGACAGTATCATGAAGCGGTCGAGACGCTGCGCAAAGGCATGGCGGAATTTCCGGAGAACCGGGCGATACAAGTGTTTCTCGCCATGGCGCTTTACAACGTCCAGCACTACAAGGAAAGCGTCCAACTGCTGATTACGAATTTGATGGAGACCACCATGGACGAAAAACTTCATTACTTTAAACGCGGTATATCGGCGTACAATGAGGATCTGGACGAGACGGCGGAGTAGCAAAGCGCACTGCGGCCGAATCGAAACCCGCTGCCGGCGTTCCGCGCATTCGTCGGCACGACTGCCGGCACGCCGGTCCCCCCTCCCCGTCATGTACGATGTCGTCCCTGCGGTAAAATAGGCGCCTCCCCGGCATCGCATGGCACCCCGCTACCCGACGCTCATTCCGGCCGGCTTGCCATCCCCGCCAGAAAGCTGAGCATGAACTGTACCGCAAGACGGGAGGTCGCGTTGCGCACGTCCACGGACGGGTCGATGCAAACGAAATCGATCCCCTTCACCAGCGGCGAAGCGCCCAAACGGTACAGCGCATCGAGCGCGTCCCACGGATTCATGCCCCCCGTCCCGATAGCCGGACAGCCCGGCGCGAAAGCCTGGTCGATGACGTCCACGTCGAAGCTGACATAGACGGCGTCCGTTCCGTCTCCGGCAAGCGCAAGCGCCCGATCGAGGATCGGATCGATGCCCATGCGCCTCACGTCGCGCGATGTGAAGACTTGAACGCCCTTGCC
The DNA here is from genome assembly GCF_059383675.1 of Paenibacillus sp. J22P277. NCBI lineage: Bacteria > Bacillati > Bacillota > Bacilli > Caryophanales > Paenibacillaceae > Paenibacillus > Paenibacillus sp. J22P277. The sequence continues at coordinate 381,765 of NZ_JBXENS010000007.1, read as the reverse complement.
AACCACGTAATCGTGATAGGGCTTCGCGTTCATGAACCCGCGGATGCCGATCTGCGCGATATGCCGGCCATCCACGGCGCCGGATTCCAAGATGCCCCGGAACGGCGTGCCGTTGGTCACGCCGCCGTCTTCGAAATTGCGCACGTCATGGTGCGCGTCAAAGTGGACAATCCCGATTTTCCGGCCGGGGTAACGCCCGGCGAAGGCTTTGACCGACGGGCAGGTGATCGAATGGTCGCCGCCGATGACGATCGGCACGAGCTTCGGCTGCGACGCATACAGCGCGCGCAAGCTCTCCTCGATGCGCCGGTGGCATTCCGCGATGTCCGTCGCATGCATCCGGATGTCGCCGAGATCGCGAACGGCCATGTCCTGCAGATCGACGCCGTATTCCATGGAGTAGGTCGTGAACGACTTGAACGCGGCGCGTATCGCCGCCGGCGAGGTCGAAGCGCTCGAGATCGAGATCGACGGCTTGGAAAGCGGAACGCCGACGATCCCCGCCAGCAGCGGCTCCGCGCCGTCCCATCGGCGGATCCAATCCGCGACCTTCGTCTCCAGATGGTCCCGGAACGCAGCCTCTTCGGGCGTTTTCAGATAAGGCATCTCCCCGCTCATTGCATCGTCTCCTCCCCGTTGGCCCGCGGCTTGGCGATTTGCCGGTTCCATACGGCGACGTTCCCGTTCTTGATCACGCCGAACGTATGGTTAATGCCGAAATGGTACGGCAGATAAGCAAGATTCGGGGCATCGAACAGCGCCAGATCCGCGCGTTTCCCCGCTTCGATCGAACCGATCCGGTCGCCGCGTCCGATCGCGCATGCCGCATTGATCGTGCAGGCCGTCAGAATTTCTTCCGGCGTCATTTTCAAATTCAGCGAAGCCAGCATGATCACCAGCTGCATGGATTCGGTGGGACAGGAGCCGGGATTGTAATCCGTCGACAAGGACACGGGCAGGTTGAAGCGATCGATCATCTCCCGCGCGCGGGCATGACGGTTCAGCCCGAGGTTAAACGAAGTCCCCGGCAAAAGCACCGGGATGACGCCGTTCGCCGCGAGCATGCGCAGCCCTTCATCCGATGCGGCCAGAAGATGCTCTGCGGAGATTGCCCGGAGCTCCCCCGCCAACTCGGTACCGCCGAGCGATTGAATCTCGTCGGCATGGATTTTGGAGCGCAAACCATGCCGCTGGCCTGCAAGCAGGATGCGGCGCGACTGCTCGACGGTAAAGACGCCGTGTTCGCAAAACACGTCGCAAAACTCGGCGATCCCTTGCATCGCCACTTCGGCGAGCATCTCGCAGACGAGGTCCGCGTATGCGTCCGACTGCCCCCGGTACTCGGGCGGCACGGCATGCGCGCCCATGAACGTCGAGACCACGTCGACGGGATGCGCGTCGTTCAGCCGTTTCGCCGCGCGGAGCTGCTTCAGCTCCTCTTCGAGCGAAAGGCCGTAGCCGCTTTTCGCTTCCGCCGTCGTCACGCCTTGCAGCAGCATGGTATCAAGACTCCGGTATGCCTTCTCGTACAGCTCCTGTTCGCTTGATGCGCGGGTCGCTTGAACGGTGCTCAGAATGCCGCCGCCCTGCGCCAATATATCCAAATAAGGGACGCCGGAACGCTTGAGCGCCAGCTCGTGCTCGCGCGATCCGCCATGCACCAGATGCGTGTGCGGATCGACGAGGCCGGGCGTGACCAGGCAGCCGCCGGCATCGCGCGTCTCCGCGATATCCACGCCTTCCAGCTCCTTCAGCACGTCCGCTTCAGGGCCCGCGACCGCAATGCGGCCGCCCCGGATGGCGATCGCGGCATGCGGAATCTCCCGGATCTCCTTCATCTCCGCCCCATAACGAGGCGTGTTCCCGACAGGGGTAACCAAGCGGCCGATTCCCGTCAACAGCAGATCGATTCGTTCGATGATCGTCACCTTCTAAAGTTTTTTGCGAAGCGGCTTGAATCTGCTTCTAAGCGAGCAAAAAACACCTCGGAAGCATATGCTTCGGTTTTGCGATGCGTCGTGGATCTCGTGGATCAGCTGCTCGTCGAGCAAAAACAACTTCGAAAGCATAGACTTGGTTTTGCGAAGCGGCTTGAATTTGCGTCTAAGCGAGCAAGAAACAACTTCGTAAGCATTGGCCTCACTTCTTCCGATGCCCCCGCTTACTCCCGCATCGGTACGCGAATGCCGTGCTTCTCCGCGGTCTCGACCGCTTCGTCGTAGCCGGCGTCCACGTGACGGATCACGCCCATGCCCGGGTCGGACGTCAATACGCAGCGAAGGCGTTCCGCCGCCTCGTCGGTGCCGTCCGCCACGACGACCATGCCGGCATGCAGGGAGTAGCCCATGCCGACGCCGCCTCCGTGATGGACGGACACCCAAGACGCGCCCGCCGAAGTATTGATCAGCGCGTTCAAAATCGCCCAATCGCCTACCGCGTCGGAGCCGTCCTTCATCGCCTCGGTCTCCCGGTTCGGAGAGGCCACGGAGCCGCAGTCCAGATGGTCGCGGCCGATCACGACAGGCGCTTTCAGCTCGCCGTTGCGAACCATTTCGTTAAGAGCGAGGCCGAATTTCTCCCGTTCGCCGTAACCGAGCCAGCAGATGCGGGCCGGAAGCCCTTGAAACGCGACCCGCTCGCGCGCCATCTCGATCCAGCGGCGCAGACGGTCGTTCTCCGGGAACATGCGGAGGACGAGTTCATCCGTCTTGCGGATGTCCTCCGGGTCTCCGGAGAGCGCGGCCCACCGGAACGGACCTTTGCCTTCGCAAAACAACGGCCGGATGTAGGCGGGCACGAAGCCCGGAAAGTCGAATGCGTTCGCGACGCCTTCGTCGAACGCGACTTGCCGAATGTTGTTGCCGTAGTCGAACACGACGGAGCCCAGCTGCCGCAAATCGAGCATTGCCCGGACATGGGCCGCCATGCTTGCTTTGGCCAGCCGAACGTAACGCTCGGGATCGCCCGCCCGCAAGGCGGCCGCTTCGTCCAAAGAGAAACCTGCCGGAATGTAGCCGACCAGCGGATCGTGCGCGGAGGTCTGGTCCGTCACGAAATCCGGCTTGATCCCGCGCCGCACGAACGCCGGATAGACTTCCGACGCGTTCCCCACGAGACCGATGGCGAGCGCCCGCCCTTCGGCAACCGCTTGCTCGGCCAACGCCAGCGCTTCATCCAGCGTTTCCGCCAGAACGTCGCAGTACCGCGTCTGAATCCGCCGTTCGATGCGGCTGCGGTCGACCTCGACGGCGATCACGACGCCTTCGTTCATCGTGACGGCCAGCGGCTGCGCGCCGCCCATTCCGCCGAGGCCCGCCGTCAAGGTCAGCGTGCCTCGGAGCGTGCCGCCCGCGTGCTGACGGGCCGCTTCCGCGAAGGTCTCGTACGTGCCCTGCAGGATCCCCTGCGTCCCGATGTAGATCCAGCTGCCCGCGGTCATTTGGCCGTACATCATGAGCCCTTTGCGTTCCAGCTCGCGGAAATGCTCCCATGTCGCCCATTTCGGCACGAGCAGGGAGTTGGACAGCAGCACGCGGGGCGCGCGTTCATGCGTCCGGAAGACGCCGACCGGCTTGCCCGATTGAATAAGCAGCGTTTCGTCGTTCTCCAGCCGCCGAAGCTCGCGCACGATCGCGTCGTAGGAAGCCCAGTTGCGGGCCGCTTTGCCGATGCCGCCGTAGACGACCAGCTCCTCGGGGCGCTCCGCGACGTCGGGATCCAGGTTATTCATCAGCATCCGGAGGGCGGCTTCCTGCGCCCAGCCTTTGCAGGATAGTGCCGTGCCGCGCGGGGCGCGGATGTCGCGATGCGGATCGGTTGGCTTATTCGTCGTCATAGCGTGATCCTCCCATGGCTTGCGATTGGTTAATACAAAGGCCCGGAGACGGCTTCCACCGCTTCCAGCCACTCGCCGGACAGCAGGGCCGCAGCGGTTTTCTCGATATCCCCGGACGTGGAGCGGTCTTCCGTAACCGGCGGAACGAGGGCGCGCAGCTTGGCGTAGAGCACGCGCGTCGCCGGAGCCAGCCCGTCGACCCCGACGAACTCGGCCGCTTCGGCCGCGCAGATCAATTCGATCGCCAGCACCTTGGCCGCGTTGTCGACGACCTGGACCGCATGCCTCGCGGCCGTCGTCCCCATCGATACATGGTCCTCCTGGTTGGCCGACGAAGGAATCGAATCCACGCTCGCGGGATGGGCCAGCACTTTATTTTCCGATACGAGCGAGGCGCTGACGTACTGCGTGATCATCAGGCCCGAGGCGAGACCCGGATCATGGCTGAGGAAAGAAGGCAGGCCGCCGGACAACGCCGGATTCACGAGCCGTTCGGTACGGCGTTCGGCAATATTCGCGAGCTCGCTCATGCCGATCTTCAGGAAATCCATCGCGAACGCGATCGGCTGGCCGTGGAAATTGCCGCCCGAGATGACCTGCCCGTCTTCCAGGAACAAGAGCGGATTGTCCGTCGCGGAATTGATCTCGATCGTCAATTTATCCTGCGCGTAGGCCAGCACCTGGCGGGTCGCGCCGTGCACCTGCGGCAGGCAGCGGAGCGAGTACGCGTCCTGAACCCGGATCTCGCCTTGGCGCGTCGTAAGCCGGCTGCCCCGCAGCAGCGCGCGAAGATTCTTCGCCACGCCGATCTGTTCGGGGTACGGGCGCGCGAGATGTACTTCCTCCGCGAACGCTTCCGGAATCCCGCGCAGGCTCTCCAAGGTGAGCGACGCGATCGCGTCGGCGATTTTGGCTAAGCGCAAGGCTTTGACATAGGTCAGCGTGCCGATCGACGTCATGATTTGCGTGCCGTTGATGAGCGCAAGCCCTTCCTTGGCCTGCAAGGCGATCGGCTCCAGTCCCGCGCGCGCCAGCGCTTCGGCGCCCGGTAGCCGTTCCCCCTGATAGAAGGCCTCGCCCTCGCCCATCAATACGAGCGCGAGATGGGACAGCGGCGCCAAGTCGCCGCTCGCGCCGAGCGATCCTTGTTCGGGTACGACAGGATGCACCTCATGATTGATGCAATCGATCAGCAATTGAAGCGTGACCGGACGAATGCCGGAATACCCTTTGGCCAGCGCATTCGCGCGAAGCAGCATCAGTGCGCGTACGGTTGCTTCCGGCAAAGGGTTTCCGACGGCGCAGGCATGGCTGCGGATCAAATTGATTTGCAGCTTCGCGGTATCTTGAGGCGAGATGCGCACGTCGCTGAATTTCCCGAACCCCGTGCTGACGCCGTAGACGACTTTACCGTCGGCGACCAGCTCCTCGACCATCTCCCGGCAGCGTCTCACGCGCTCGCCGGCTTCGCCGCACAGGACGACCTTTCGATGTTCAACGGCCACTTCCATAACCCGTTCGGGCGTCAGCCTCTGTCCGTCCAGGATGATAGGCGTCATGTCAACACCCCTCTCTCGTTGTTGAGCGACAAGCAATATGATGAATCCCCTTTCTTGCTTTAACATAAGAAAGGGACCGGGCGGAAGCTGTCAGCTTCCACGCGGTCCCTTTTTGCGAAGGGTGCTATGCGATTGTCCCGTATCCAGCTTTCGCCCATACTTCATCGCAACCCACTCATTTCGATTCGATTGTTGGTTCTAAGCCCTTCAATTGTCACATGCCGGTTCGAATGTTGTCAATGGCGATGTGCCTAGGCATGTCTGCACCAACCCCCGACACGGCAAAAAGCCGCGCGAGGGTACGCCTCGGCGGCTCTTACCTGGTCCCGATTCACCATGCAGGCAGCTCGAACGATTCCGATTCCCGCTCGCCGATCGCGATCTGCCGTTCTCCGGCGCGCACCTGGATGACCGGCCCCTCCTCGTTGGTCACCGTCAGCCTGCCGTCCCGGATCTCGACGCCGATCCGGTTGCCGAGCAGCGCGATGCCTTCCGCCTTCACCCATTGGAGCTCCTCGGGCAGCTGCGGCGCCACCTCGACCGCCGCCCGGTCGGCCAACGGCCGGATGCCGAGCAAGCCGGTGACGATGTTCCCGATCACGGAATAGGACACTTCCGGGTATTCCCTGCGCGCCGTCCGCTCGTCGCTCAGCTCGAGAATCGTCCGGTACGCCTCCTCCCGCTCGCCCGATGCGTAATATACATCCGGCAGATGCGACATTTCCTCCACGTTGGAGACGCCGCTGCGCTTCAGGTCTTCCAGCGCGAGCGCCCGCTTCTCGCCCGGGGCGATGAGGCCGAAGTAGAGCGGCAGGAAGCTCGCGGCCAAATAGTATTCCTCGTAAGGCGTTCCGTCCTGCAGAATCGCCCCGTTGAAGCGCCGCTTCGCCTCGTTCCACCACTGCGTGTCGTACAGCACTCGCAGCCCGTCGGCCAAGCCTTCGTATTGTTCGGCTTTGCCGTCCTCTCCGCGCAGCCGGGACATCGCGGCATAGGCGGCATACGCCGCGTATTGGGCGGCGACCAGATCGCCGGCGACCTTCGGCGTCAGCGCATCCTCCACGTAAGACGCGATGCCGCGCCTGCCCTCGCCCCGGACATGGTCGGGAATTCCGTCGCCGTCGCGATCCCAGCGCCGCACGTACTCGTTCAAGCTGCGCGCATAGAAATGCAGGAAGCGCTCGTCCTGCAAATAATCGCGGTCGCCGCTCCACAGGTATTGCCGGTAGCAGCAGTCGATCAGGTCGAAATTGGCCGGCAGGTTGTACCAGAAATCATCGTCGTTCGTATAGTCATCCGGGCAAGGAAGCCCGTCCTTCGTTATCTCCCAATACGTGCACCAATCCTTGGACGCGCTGATATGCGCCGCGAATTGCAGCAGCATGTTCTTCGTGTGCGCGCCCAAGCCGAGCACGGCGGCACCGGCGCTCATGTGGGCGACGTCGCGCATGCAGAACGCTTCGCGCCCTGGCAAGGCCGCCTCGTACCAAGGGCCGACGGGATCGTCGTTCCGCGCATAGGCGAGCGCTTGCCCTGTCGCCCATCGTGCTGCCGCATCGAGCCGAGCGGAGGACGATTGCAAGGTAAATGGACTTGTAAGCTTAGACATGGACACCCAACCTCCTTATCGCATGAATCGCGTAATCGCTTGCCGGAACGACTCAACCTTTGACGGAGCCGAGCGTGATGCCGCCGATAAAATACTTCTGCAGGAACGGATACACGCACAGGATCGGAACCGTGACGACGATCGTCGTCGCCGCCCGCAGCGTGAGCGGCGACAAGCCTTGGAATTTATGCATCAGCAGCTGCTGGTCGCGAATCTGCTGCGTCGCCTCGACCTCGAGGAGCAGCCGCCGCAGGTACACCTGCAGCGTATCGAATTTGCCGTTGAAATTGTACAGAATGACGTCGAACCAGGAATTCCAATGTCCTACCGCCGCATAGATGGACACCGCGGCGAATACCGGCATCGCCACCGGAATCACGATGCGCCAGTAGATGCGAAGCTCGCCGGCGCCGTCGATCCGCGCGGATTCGAACAACGCTTCCGGCAGATCGGAGATGTACGACGCCATGAGCAGCATGAAGTAGGCATTGATTAGACTCGGAATCCAGTACACCTGGAACGTGTTCGTCAGATGCAGCTGGTTCATCAAGATATACGTCGGAATGATGCCCCCGCTGAAGTACATCGTCACGAAGAAGAGAATGCGCATGAATCTGCGTCCGGAAAATGTCCGAATGCTGACGATGTAAGACAGCAGCCCCGTCATGAACAAGCAGGTGCCCGTGCCGACGACGACGCGCAGCACGGACCAGCCCAGGCCCTTGAGCAGATTCTCGTTCTCGAAGAGCATGCCGTAGGCCGCATACGATACCTTCCGCGGGAAGAAATAGATGCCGCCGCGCGCCGCGTCGGTGCCGTCGTTGAACGACAGCGCCAGCAGGTTGATGAACGGATAGACGACGATGAAGCCGAGCAACAACAGCACCGCGATGATCGCGACGTCCGCCGCGCGGCTTGCCCATGAGGTTCGCATCGATTTGATTTCCATCTGCCTTGTTCCTCTTTTCCTAGAAAATCGATGATTCCATATAACGCTTGGACAGCCGGTTCGCGATAAAGACGAGCACGAGGCCGATCAAGCTCTTCATGAGGCCGACCGCCGTTCCGTACGAGTAATTGCCGAGCTGCACGCCGAAACGGTACACGTACGTGTCGATGACTTCGTAATGGTCCTGCGTGAGCGGATTGCCGATCAGCAGCTGCTGCTCGAAGCCGGCATTCAGGATGCCGCCGATCGCCAGAATGAACAGGAGCACGGCCGTCGAGCGAATGCCCGGCAGCGTGATATGGCGAACGAGTCCGAAGCGGCCGAGCCCGTCCACGCGTCCCGCCTCGTATTGCTCCTTATCGATGCCCGCCATGGCGGACAAATAAATAATGGCGGAGAAGCCCATGTCCTTCCACACGTTGCTGCTGACCAGAATGCCCCAGAAGTAATTGCCGTTCGTCAGAAACTCCAGCGGCGCATCGATGAATCCGAGCTTCGTCAATATATCGTTCAGAATCCCGTCGCTTCCCAGGAGCGTGATGAGGATGTTGGCGACCACCACCCACGAGATAAAATAAGGAATGTACGACAGCGATTGAATGGTCTTCTTGAATACGCGTCCCTTGACCTCGTTCAGCAGCAGGGCCAGGAGAATCGGCGCCGGAAAGCCGAACAACAGGTTCAAGCCGCTGATCACCAGCGTGTTGCGCATGATTTGAAGGAAATTCGGCTCGTGGAAGAACCGGATGAAATTATCGAATCCGACCCAGTTCGAGAACATCGAATGTCCGGGGACATAGTTCTGAAAGGAGATCAACAAGCCGTACATCGGGTAATACGAAAACATCAGCACCCAGGCGATCATCGGCAGACAAAGCAGCCAAATCTGCCGTTCGCGCCGTACTCTTTTCCATACTGCTGCCATTGCGCAAGCCTCCGCTTCCAATCGGTGTCAAAAGAATCGGGGGGCCGTTCGCGTCCGGAACGATCCCCCGCCTGCGGTCTACTCGGGATATGCGGCGAGTTACTGCAATTTCGCCAGATTCTTCTTGTATTCTTCCGTTCGGAAAGCCTCGATGTCCTTCAAGCCGAGCTTGACCGCTTTGTCCCGCATGTCGTTGAACGCCTGCACGGCGCCGTCCTCCGTCTTGCTCATGACCGCCTTCGCGAAGCCCGTCTTGATCAGATCCTCGATCTGCTGGTTGACGATCGTCAGCGGGTTATCCACCGTGAACACGATGCGTCTTGCCGTGTTGTCGTAAATCGTTTCCTTCAGGTTGTCGTTCATCATCTTCTTCCACTTGTCTTCATCGTTGAAGTTCTGGTCGTACCAGGCGGTGGACTTGTTATCGTCGCTCATCAGGCCTTGCGGGTGATCCAGCCAGATCTGGTTCTGGCCCGTGATTTCGTCCGCTTTGTCGGAATCGAACGTGCCCGCGAACAGCTTCTGCTTCTGCGCGTCGGTGAATGCCCAGGTGCCGTCGCTGTTGTACGTCCAGGTCGATTCCGGCAAGTTCGGGATACCCCATCCGAGGAGGCGCGTGCCGATCGGCGAGATTTCGAAATCCAGGAACTTGATGACGTCCTCCGGCTTCGTTTCTTTATCCGTGATGACGGTGTAGTTCCAGCCCGTCGTATCCTTCTGGGACATGTACGACGCTGCGGCGCCCGGCGCTTTCAGTCCGATTTGGACATAGCGCTGATCGTCCGTCCAGTTCGGCTTCGTCGTCTTCCACACCTCGTGGCCGGCGTTCCAGGACTGCCACCACGGTCCGATATGCCCGATGATCTGCTCGTTCGAGAACTTCAGCTTCCAATCGTCGAACTTGTTCAGGAAGCTGTCCGGATCCATGAGACCTTCGCGGTAGAAGCGATTATAGTATTTCACGGCTTCGAGACCCTCGGACGTATTCAGCCAATGCGTGAGGTTGTGGTCCGCGTCTTCCTTGTAACCGTCCTTCAACCCCCAGATACCGAGCACGCTGTTCAGCACGATTTGATCGTTCCACGAGATCGCGTACGTCTGCTGGCCCTGCGCGTTCTTCGGATGCGCGGCGACCATTTGCTTCAGCACGTTATAATAATCGTCCGGCGTCTCGATTTTCGGCGCGCCCATCTCCTGGTACCAATCCCACCGGATATTCGCGCTGAAATCCGGAATCGGCAGGAGACCCCAGCCTCGCGGAATGCCCCAAAGCTTGCCGTCTTTGTCCAGATAGGACTTGTAGGTATCCCCGAGCTCCTTCTTGATGTTCGGGCCGTACTTGTCCACGAGCGGCGCCAAGTCGATCAGCTTGCCCTGCGAACGCCATTTGTCGATCGTGTCGCTGTCGATCGCCGACATGACGCCGGGGTAATCGTTGGAGGCCAGCATCAGGTTGAGCTTCTCCTTGCCGTCCACGTCGTACTGCGTTTTCTTGACGTCGACGTTGAAATTCTTGAGCAGGTAGTCGTGCATGGCGGTCAGCTTCTTCGCGACCTTGTCCGGGTTGTCCTTGTCCGCGGTGTAATAATCGACGGTGATCGTTTTGTCCGGGATCGTCCAGCCGAACTCGTTCACCTTCGGGGCGGCAGCGGTATCTGTCGTGTTTTGCTGCGCGTTCGCGGCGGTATTCGCCTTGCTGTCGCCGCCGTTGTCGGCCGCGTCGTCGCCGTTGCCGGAACAGCCTGCCAGCAGTCCGCCCGCGAGCAGTACCGAGCCCAGCGCGAGTGCCGTGTTTGTGCGAAGCTTCATGTGTATCCCCCTAACCGTAATGTGATTCGTGCGTGATGGCGCTTACATGCTTCATATTAGGGGACAATCGCCGGATTGGGGATGTAGATATCCTCGCGTTATTGTGTTTTTCATCACCGATCGCGCTAGCGGAGCTTGCGGTATTCGTTCGGCGTGACGCCGACGACCCGCTTGAATACCTTCGTGAAATGCGGATAGTCGGGGTAGCCGACCCGTTCGCCGACCTCGTAGGTCTTGAGTTCCTTCTGCCCGGCGAGCAGCGCCTTGGCCTGTTCGATCCGGTAGTCGATGAGGTACGCGATGAACGACTTGCCCGTCTCCTGCTTGAACGAATTGTAGAAATGCGTCACGGACATGCGCAGCCGGGTCAGCAGGTCGTCCAGCTTGAATTCCGGGTCGGCGTATCGCTCCCGAATGACTTGGACCGCTTCTTGAATCGCGGTGTGCTTGCCCCAATTCCGGCTGCTTCTCACGTGGTCCACTGCGTTCAACAGCATGTCGCGGAACTGCTCCGTCATCTCGGACAACCGCTCGCGCCAGGCCAGGTCGAAGGCAAGCGGCGTTCCCCGCTCCTCGGACTGATGACGGAGCGCGGCCGCCGCGTCCAGCAGCGCGCCTTTCTTCTGCTCGTCCGTGAGCGGACCGAAATCGGTTACGGTGCGCACCGTCTCGTCGGCCAACGACCTGACGCCGGGTTCGTCGACCATCCAGATCCGCTCGACCAACAGGTCGGCCAAGCGCAAGCACCGGAACAGCAGCTCGCCCTTCGCCTTGGACGCGTCGATCCGCTCCCGATGCTTCGCATACAACCCCAGCATCAGCTCCTTCACGGCCGCGGGACGCATCGGCTTGAGGATATAGTCGGCGACGCCGTACTTGAGCGCCTCGCGCGCATAATCAAACTCGCCGTACCCGGACAAGATCACGATCTCCGGCCGCCAGCCCCGCTCGTGCACGGCGCGAATCAGCTCGAGGCCGCCCATCACCGGCATGCTGATGTCCGTCACGATGACATGCGGCCGCGTGCGCTCCGCGAGCTCGAGCGCCTCCTGTCCGTCCATCGCATCGCCGGCGATGACGAAATCCGGATGCGCGCCCGTAATGATCTTGCGCAGGCTCAGCTTGATCATCGGCTCGTCGTCAACCAATAAGATCGAAAAGCTCATGCCTTGCCTCCTTCTCCGCTTGCGTGAAGCGGCAGCGTAATCTGAATCGAGGTGCCATGCTCGTCCGAAGAGCCGATATGCAGGCCGTGAGGACGGCCGAATATCATTCGCAGCCGCGCATGCACGTTAAGCAGGCCGATGGACGGCGGCCTGTCCCCCTGTCCATGAATGTTTCCCAGCTGCTCTGCCGCTTCCCCCTCCGCAAAAACGGCGTTAAAGCGTTCTCTGGTGTCGGCGGGCATCCCTTGGCCGGTATCGGCGATCTCCAGCACGAACCGGTCGTCCTCCGTTCTGCCGGCGATGCGGATCAAGCCGGGTCGGATTCCGTGCCGGTCGTAGCCGTGCTTGAAGCAGTTCTCCACGATCGGCTGCAGCATGGACCGCACCGCGGGCATGGAAGCGGCAAGCGCCCGATCGACGTCGATCTCGTACGCGAACGACGGATAGCGCTCCGCCTGAATCGAGAGATACGCTTCGATGTGGTGAAGCTCGTCCGCCAGGGAAACGCTGGCATTCGGATTCTGCACGTTATAGCGGAACATGTCCCCGAGCGAGACGATCATGCTGCTGATCTTGTCGTTGCCCTCCACGATCGCGTTGGAATTGATGAACTCCAGCGTGTTGTACAGAAAATGCGGGTTGATCTGCGCCTGCATCGCATGCAGCAGCGACTCCTTCTGCTTGACCTCGAGCTCCTTCTCGCGCAGCTCCGACACGTGCACGATTTCGACGAGCCGCTTGATTTCTTCGACCATCTTGTTGAAGCCTCGGTACAGGCTGCCGATCTCTTGACCGCCCCCTTCGTCCGGCGCTTTGACGTGGAAGTCGCCCATCTCGGCGCTCTTCATCAGCCGCAGCAGCTTGACGAGCGACCGGGTGATGGAGTACACGACGCCGCTTGCGGCCAGCATCGAGAGCAGGAACAGCAGCACCAGCACCGCGATCGAGACGCGGCTGACGGTCACGATCGACTGGTTCAGCTCGGAGAGCAGCACTTCGGAGAGCAGCGTCAGGTCCGTGCGGCCGGAGCGGATGAAGACGATCAGCTTCTTGCCTTCGTCCGTCTGAACGGTGAACGCGCCGCTCTGCTTGGTTCCCATTTCTCGCAAGTAATTGGCCGGCACGACCTTCGGCATCTGCCCGCCCTGCGGATGATAGATGACCTGGTTCTCCGTGTCGGCGACCCAGACGAAGCCCGTCCGGCCCAGTTGGACGTCCTGAATGATGTGCACCATCTCGTCGCGCTTCATGTCGACGATCAGCATCCCCTGCTTCATATGGCTTTGCGGGGGCGTGAATTTCATCGCCATGGCGACCACCTCGCTGCTCGGCGTCGCTTCGAGCCCCATGATGCCGAATCTCCCGGGAGCCTTCAGCCGGCTCAAGTACGAGGTATACCGCTGCTCCGCCATCGTAAAGCTGGAGCTCGAGGTCGCTTTGATCTGATTCGAGATCAGCGAGATGCCGTAAATATCCGTGCGGTTCAGCACGATCTTCGAGAACAGCTCCTTGTCGATCCGGTACGAGAGCTCGTACCGCTTATAAGGATCGTCGTCCTGGTCCTTCAGGAACTCGCCCGTCAGATCGCTGGCCAGCATCGGCAGCATCGTCCGCTGCACCTCGGTGAAATACGTCTCCAAATGCGTGTTGACCTGATTCACCAGCTGAATGCTGGAATCGACCGCGTTGCGCTCGATGACGTTGTACGTCTTCTCGTACCAGATCCAGCCGATGATCGGCAGCGGAACATAGAGAAAGCTCATCATGATCAGAATCTTCTTTTGCAGCGAGATTTGCCGTAACCGTTTCAATGCGCATCCCTCCGGTGTCTATGCCGTTACGCTGGCAATTTCAATTCAATATAGCCGATTACGAGTGAAAGCGCTATAATTCCGGCGCAAGACCGCTGCCCGCCGAACGCGGATAGACGCGCGAATGCCTCATGAATAGCATAAGCGCCGATTATTTTCGGCCAATAAAAAAAGGAGACACACCGGCGCCTCCCGTCTGTAAGACAGCTCGTTATTTATCCAGCTTCTTGGAAATATCCTTTAGCACCGACAGCACGTTATTCAGCGCGATTAATATAAAGCCCAGCATCACGTAGGTGACGATTTCGTGCGTAAAGAAAGAAATAACGCCTAATATGGCGGCATAGATGCCGAATAAAAAAAGTTTCATTGCGCCCTCCCGGAAGCTGTATGATCGCCGCGGCTGGCCTGTATCTTCCCGATCATCCCGCTGACGCACCGTTCGATATCTTTCGCTGAGCAATCCAGCGTAAGATCGCTATGTTTCATGTAGAGCGGGACTCTCTCCTCGTACACGTCCTTGAGGCTTTTGCCTTTCTGGATGACGACGCCTCTGGCTGCGACGTTCAGCAGCCGTCTCTCGATTTCTTCGCAGGGAACATGCAGATACAAGATCTGCCCGCTTTGTTTGAGGACCTGCATCGCCTGTTCCGAATAAATCACGCTGCCGCCCGTCGCGATGACGCAGTTTTCCAGCCGCAATCCGGTTACGATCTTTGCTTCGATTTCCAAAAACGCGTCGATTCCCTCGTGATCGATGATCGCCTGGAGCAGCCTTCCCTCATGTTGTTGGATCGCAAGATCCGTATCCGCGAAATCCATTCCCAACGCCTTCGCAAGCAGCACGCCCAAGGTGCTTTTGCCGGCCCCGGGCATTCCTACTAGGACGATATTCCCTTCCATATTCATCGCGTGAATGCCTCCATGCCGATGTCAATTACTTCTTGCATAGTAATTTTCCGAGATATTGCTAGCGTACCATTCACGCTGCCGCAACGTAAAGAAAAACGGATGCCGATGACATCCGTTTCGCGTCATGATCGTTTGCTGATTAATCGATTCCGGCGCTTACTCGGCAACCTTCTCCCACGCGACGGGCTGCTCCAGGATGACTCCGTCCGTCTCTGCCCACTGGGCGAGACTGTTTTCTTTGGCTTGCACGACGATAAAATGCAAGTCTTCCGAAGATGAGGTATTCCGCAGCGCTCTCGTGCCGTCACGCGCGATTCGGACGGAAGAGCCTTCGAACACGTCCGACTCCTCGCCGTCCACTTGGATGCGGCCCTGCCCCTTCAAAAAAATATAGAGCTCCTCGTTTTCCAGGTGCTTGTGATAGAAGGGCACTTCCCCTCCCGGAGGCAAATTATTAAGCGAAACTTCCATGCTCGTCAGGGATAAGGCCGCTTTCAGAAATATTTTCCCCTTCAACATGCCCTCCGTGACGTTTCCGAATTCCGAAAATGCCCCGGCATGGTTAACGGTATAATTCGCTTGCTTGAGCTCCACTGCGTTCACCCCATCTTAGACGAATTTGTTTGCGGAACAATGCGACCGCATCGCTGTCGAGGCCATGGATCAAAAGGCCGGCAGCGTTTTGCCCGTTTCGAGCAGGCTCTTCAAATTGCTGAGAATAACAGGCCAGCCGTTATTGAATCCAACGATCTTGCCTTCGTCTTTGCGGATATCTTTGTCCAATAAATCCTCGTGCAGAAGCGTCAGTTTGACCGTATCGTTCAGGGCGGTTAATTCGTACGTAACCTTGGAGACCCGTTCTCCCTCGTCGTCCTTGACGCTCCAGGTCATGCTGAGCAACCGGTACGGATCATAAACCAGCACTTCGCCATGATGATCGATCTTGTCGTTCCGCACCAATTCAAAGCCGGAACCGACCTGCCAATCGGTAACAAACTCGCTGCCGAAAAAGTACTGCCTCGTGAATTCGCTGCTCGTTAGGGCTGCCCAAAGCTTCTCCGGCGTCGTCGCGATGTAGGTCGCGTACGCGAAAGACCTGCTGCTCATGCGTGAAATCCTCCTCTTAAATGCTTGCATTAGCGGGGTTGAAACCTGAGATGGGGGGCTTCCAACCGGCGACGCTCGAACCTTCCGATCCCATGACTGACACGTTGTCCTCACACTTATTATATGCAACAATTTGGTTGCATGTAAAGCATTAAAAAACGGTCATCGCCAAGATCGCGAATAGACCGTTTTAACGTGCCCGGTTCAAATTAAAGTTTGCGCGCGAACGCGGGCAAGGAGCCGCCGCACGGCAAGCTCCTCCGCTCTCGCGACCCGACCCGCCGGTTAATACAGTCCCCTGCGAATGAGATTCGCCGTCACCGGGGCTTTGCCCATTTCCCTCGACCAGACGGACAATTGGCCGATATGATGAATTTCATGGGCGATGGCATGCCGCATGATTTCACCGTACTTGAAGGTCGCGGGCTCCCCCTTCGGCGATAGATCCGCTAGCACCTTCAACTCCATCTCGTCGGTCCACGACAGGACGAACGGCCGTACTTCCTCGTGAAACCATGCGGCCAGCTCCGTCACTTTCCGCAGGCTCGCATAGGATTCGAACGGCTCCGTGAATTCCGGCTTTCCTTGCAGGACGCATAGCCAGCTGTATTCCACGTCCGCGACATGAAACAGCGTGTGCAAGATGCCTCCAATCCCGCCGGTCCGTTTCTTCAGCAATTCTTCCTCGGACACGTCTTGGCACCAAGCGAACCAGTCCTGCCGAACCTGCCAATTGTACTCGAATAATTTCAACATTCGTTCTGCCTCCTAATAGATCCTGAATATGAACACGCAAAAAAGACCACGGGCAATCAGCCCATGGCCAGAAGGGATCGGACACGCACCAGGCGCATCCTAAACGTACATCCGTTCCGTAAGAGGGGCTAGTCGCGAAACAACGTCTATGCGGTTGTTATTCATCGCTCCCACCTCCTTTGTCGATGCCATAATCTTAGCGAATGACTCCCGATGCGTCAACCGCTTTTTCCCATCGGGCGGAATATATCGTTACGTTTTGAATTTCTCGGGATTTTTCACCCGCATGGCATTAACCTCGCCGCAATCCAAGCAAATGGTAAGAAGGAGAGGAACGCCTTGGCCCAGGATCTTATTTATGGGATGAACATGTCCTTCTCCCCTTGTCTCGCCTTCGCCGAAACAGGTTCCCCCGCAATTCGTGCAAGGTTTCATTGCATTTACCTCCTGGATTTTTCCTGTTATTCATGTTGCCCCCGCAGCCGGACCATGAATTCCGCCAGCGCATGGGAGACCCATTTCTTCGGATGCTTCACGAGCTGCAGCTGCAGCCGAATCTCGGGGTGGGCGAACGGCAGCACCGCCAGATCGCCTCTGCGGATCTCTTCCTCGGCCGCCATCCGCGGCAGGAGCGCGATGCCGTCGCCGGCCATGACGCAGCGCTTGATCGCTTCCGGGTTGCCAAGCTCCAAGCCGACGCGGTAACCGATGCCGTTCGCCCGAAGCGCCTTCTCGAGCATGATGCGGTAGTTGCAGCTGTCCTCGCTCATGAACCATTCCATGCCCGCGAGCTGCGTCAGCTCGATCTGACCCAGCGCCGCAAGCGGGTGGGATGGTTTCGCGATAAGCACCAGCGGCTCTTCCCGAATCGCAATCCATTCCAGCGCCGAATCGGACGGGCTGCTCGCCAGAATAAGCCCGAGGTCGAATTCGCCCTCTCGGATTCCGTGCAGGATGGCCTCCTCGCGGTCCGGCTGGAGCCGGATCGACAGCTCGGGATATTCCCGGCGCAGCTGCTGCACATATGGCGGGAGATAATAGGACGCGACGGAATCGATAGTGCCGATCGACAACGTGCCTCCGCCCTGGCGCGCCAGCTTTTCCTTGGATTCCTGGTACAAATCGAGCATTTGCACCGCCATCCTCAGCAGCCCTTCGCCTGCCGACGTGAGCCGCAGCCCCCGCCCGAAGCGCTCGAACAGCTCCACGCCGTAAGACTTCTCGAGCTTCTGAATTTGCGTCGTCACGCTGGATTGCGCGTAGCCCAGCTCCTCGGCCGCCCGGGTGAAGCTCTGGCGCAGCGCCACCTCGCGAAAGGTTTGCAGATAGATCAGTTCCATTGCACACGGCCACCTTATCAATAATATCGATACTGCCTATCAATTATTATAGATAACGATGATGATAATTCCTATGCTAACTTTAACTTATCGTCAAACGAATGATTGGAGGTGCGATTATGTTCAAGGAAAAGGACCTACGCGGAATTTTCGTACCGGTCGTGACGCCGTTCTCGCCGGACGAATCGCTGGACGTGCAGTCGTACGACCATTACGTGGACACTCTGCTGGATCACGACATTCAAGGACTGGTCATCAACGGAACGACGGGAGAAGCGCCGACCGTCTCGCGGGAGGAAGTCGGCGAGCTCGTGCGACGGACGAAAGCCGTCATGGCGGGGAAAGGCCGCTCGATTCCGGTCGTCGTCGGCACCGGGACGAACGATACGCGGTCGACCGAGAACCGGACCGCGCAAGCCGGAGCGCTCGGCGCGGATGCCGCGCTCGTCGTCGTGCCGTATTACAGCAGGCCGTCGCAAGCGGGCATCGTCGAACATTTCCGGCGAGCCTCGCGCGCGGGAATTCCCGTAATCGCGTATGAGGTGCCTTCCCGCACGGGCGTGAGCTTAAGCGCGGACACGGCCGCGTCAATCCTCGCGCTGGACGGGGTCGTCGGATTAAAGGACAGCTCCGGCGGGACCGCGCTGCTCTCGGCATTGAAGCGGATGGGCGTCCCGAAACCCGTGCTATGCGGGGACGACAAGCATCTTCTCGCGATGCTGAGTCTGGGAGCCGCGGGCGGCATAGTCGCCTCGGCCAACCTCAGGACGGAGACGTTCGCCGAGACGTACCGGCTGTTCCGGGATGGCCATGCAGCCCGGGCGGCGAGTGCTTTCGATTCGCTGGCTCCCCTCATCGAGCTGCTGTTCCGGGACTCCAACCCCGCCCCGCTCAAATGGCTGCTCGCGCAGCAAGGCATCCTTGCGTCAGGTGCCCTGAGGTTGCCGCTGCTGCCCATATCGGAGGAGCTGCGGCGGCAGCTCGCGAAGGAACTGAATTCCTCCGCCTCCGCGATCGACGGCGGCTATTAAGCGGCTTTGATCCGCTCCCATCTGTCCCGCGCGACGCCCGAACAGAACAAACAGCCCCCGGCAGGGGCTGTTTGTTCTGACTAGCGAATACCGGATTGCCGTTCGGGTCAACCGTCCGAACGAATTTCCCCGGTCACGGCCATGTCACGCTGCCGAAGGTTGCCGTTCCCAGCGTGCCGTCCTGGTTGGCGGTTGCGAACAGGCCGGCCGTGTACGGACTTGTCAGCGCCCCGTTGAAATACTCCTCGCCCCGCTGCGTCCAAGCCGCGCCGTCGGAAGACGTATAGGCGCGCAGAATCGTATTCGAGCCGGAGGTGACCTTCTCGACCTTCAGCCATACGGGAAGCGATATCGCGCCCGACGCATCCAGCGACGTCCAAGTGCTGTTCCGGTACTGCACCCTGAACTGCCCGTCCTTCGTAACGCCGACGCCGTAGTAGTTGGCGTTCGCCGCCGTGCCCTGGCGAATCATGACCCCGGCCATGGCGCCGTTGTTCGTCGCCGTGAAGCCGTTCAGCTTGGCGACGATCGCTTGGTCGTCGGTCAGGTTGTTTTCATAGACGTACCGGAAGCTGTCCGCATTGCCCCACAGCTGCGCGCCCGAGCCTTGCACGACGAGATTGCTTCCGTTTGCGGTCGTCGTGCCCGCGGTGGCGGTCGTAATATCGGCGCTTTGATAAGGAGCCGGCGTCGTGCCGCCGGCCGGAATCAGCGGCAGCATCGAGGCGGCGTTCTTCGCCAAATCGACGATGACGTATTCATTGGACGTATTCCAGGAATCCGTATACCGGTACGCGGGCGGATAGCTGGTATACGCCGGGTAGATTTCGCCTTTCGCGGCCGTGTTATGCGCATTGTCGAAGTAATACGGATAGCCGGCGCTTTGCAGGTCGGCGTTCGGCAGTCCGGGCGCAATCTCCGCCCACCCGCCGTTGTGGTTGGCGTATTGGACATATTGATATTCGCCGATTTCATTGACGATCCAGCGCGGCGAACGCTGCGGATCGCCGAGGCCGCTGATGAACGACCGGCTCACCGGGTTCGTGCCGAGCTCGTAGTTCCAAGTCGACTGAATGCGCGTCAGATAAGCGGCGTTATGCGTCACGCCGTACCCGGCGACGATCGGAAACATCGCCGAGCTCGCGAAGCGCCAGCCGATCGCGTTCGGGAAGCCCTCGTCCTGCATCGACGCGCCGAACGGCGTCTGATGGTTCATTTCGGAATCGGCGAAATTAACGATGCCGTTGTACGCCCAGGCGCGAAGCGTCGAAGACAGCAGCGGATTCTCGTACATGGAGACGAATGTCGGAACCCACGGCGAATCGACGACCCAGGACCAATGCTTGATCGAGTTATAGTCAGACGGATTGGTCGGCATCTCGCTCGTGAACCACGGCGTATACTCCGCCGTATTGCCCGTCGACTGCATCAGGTTGCTGGCCGCGAAGAGCATCTCGTTCGACCACGTATGCGGAGTGCCTTCCTTCGTCGCGTCGTAGTCGGTCGCCTCGTGCAGATAGTTCGGATCTTGATAGTGGGCTTTGAAGCCGTTGTATGCCCGCTTGGCCGCAGTCAGATAACCATCGACCTTGTCCGGGAAGTACTGCTTCATGATCGGCGTGTTGTACGCCATGGCCAGCGCCCCGGCGGCAAGCAGCGTCTCCGCCTTGTTCGGCCCCGCGGTCCGGTTGTAGATGATCCGGTTCGCCGCGCCCTGCGGCGGCTGCCCTTGCTCGAAGTTGCTTTGCGGCCGCAAATAATTCGGCAGCGTGCCGTCGGTCGAGGTGTTCATGACCGCCTTGGTCAGCCAGTCCAGCTCATACGCGAGCTCATCGAGGAAATCCGGCTTGCCGTTGCCGGATTCCGGCAGATTGAGCGACTCTCCGAGCGCCGCGATCTGATCGGGATAATAGCGGGCGGCCGTCAAGAGCGTGGCGCTCATGTAAGCGGAATTGTACGGATATTTGCCGCGGTCCCCCGCGTCCATATGGCCGCCTGCCAGATCGACCCGGGCAGCGGCCGCGTTGCCGCCGTTATCCGTATACTTCGCCTGGTCGATGGCGTCGTCCATATGCGCCGGCGGGCGGTTCCAATGCGTCACGTTCGGGTCATCGAGGCCGTGGTCGCCGTCGCGCTGCATCGTCATGCCCCGAATGATCGTATACCCGATGTTGTCCATGTACAGCGCGTCGTCGAGTTTGAACGAATAGGAGCTTCCGACCGTCGGAACGTAGAGATGATAGGTGCCCGGGGTCTTGAACGCGGTGAAATCCATCGCGTACACATTGCTTTGCGACCATCGGTCATTAGCAGTGGACAGGGCGATCGTCCCCGTATAGACCGTTTGTCCGCTCGCATCGTTCACGACCCTGAAGCTCGGAGCCGTGCTGAAATCGACGCTTCCCTGACCCGTCCACATCGAGACGTATGCGACCTTCGATCCGGTGGCCAGGTAGCCCACCTGATTGGAGTGAATCGCCAAATTCGGCTTCGTCACGTCGAAGGCGAACGCGAAAGGTCCGGCTGCCGCGACCGATGGCTGAATCGCCACCGAATAGCTTTTGCCCTCGGTCAATCGCGCGGTGGCCGGCACCTTCAGAAAGACGGAGTACGTCACCTGAATATTGCCGATATCGTCGGCGAGCGACGGGTTGTACGGCGCTTCGTCCTGGAAATACCGATAGTTGACGAGCGTCGGCTTGACGCCCGAAGCATAATTCGGATCGTTGCTGCTTGTGATCGTATAGTTGTTCGCGTTCGTCACGTTGGCATCGTTGTATTTGGTGCCGACAAGGTCGATTTCCACCCAATCCGAATTGATCACGCCGGCATGCGACGTCTTGGGAACCGCCGGTACCGGCGCCGCCTCCTTCAACGTTCCCGCTTGGACGCCCCTCGCGGGCACCAATCCGATCACAAGCAGCAGCGCCGCGATGACGCAGAGGGCATTTCTCGTTTTCCGGTAACTCACGTTCATTTCGTTTTTCCTCCCATAGAGCAAATGAAATTCAAAGTCGCACGTTCCGGACCGATGACAAAAGCTTGCGCCCGCGCGCCGTTACATAAGCTCGCCTCCTCTCGGAAAAACAACGCCTCGTTTAAAAAGTCAGCTTCATCTCCACTCGGTCGAGGATGTCTTTCACGCGTCCGATCCGGAAGGCTTCCGGCGGCACTTCTCCAGATTCGAAACGCTTGTCCCGATTGAAATCGCCGAGATACAAATGCTTGAAAATCGCCTGCAGCTCCTCCAGCTCGAACAGCTTGACGGTCCGCTCCTCGTCATCGACGGACAGATGCAGGCGGGAGGCCGGACGCATCCGCAGCCGGACCTCGCCCGTGAACGGATGCCTGCCGGGCTCGTCGTCCAGCCAGTACAGCCCCTCGGCGGGCTCGCCGTCTTTCGTCGCCGCGATCCGGACATCGGACAGATAGTTCTTGTTGACGAACGGATTGTTCCGGATATAGACCGGGCTGGTCAGGGCCACGTTCCCGGCGAAATCGTAGCATTTGGCCACGACGAAGCTGTCTTCGTCCACCTGAATCTCCAGCTCGCGCCTGACCTGCGCGTCATCCGTCTCGAATTCGGCTGCGATCTTGCCATTGACGATCACTTGGATCAGGGATATCGCGGCCTCGTGGCATCGGTACGCTTCGATCGCCGCCTTGAACGTCTCCCCGCTGCGATGCGCCAATACGGCGCCCGGCAGCTCGCCGTTCACGGTCAGGACCAGCAGCGGACCGGAGCTGACGATGTTGCGCCCCCGCTGCATCGCGGTTCCCAGCGCTTCCGTGCTGAATTCTTCCAGGTACGCGTAGGTCTTGTACTCCAGAAACGTCTGCTTCGGCACGCCGTCGAAGGACGCGTCCGACTCGGCCGTCGCGGGAAGAAAGTGGCCGCAGCGCAGCGCCTCGAACCATACTTCCTGATACTGGGGCTTGTCGCGGCCGTACCCCATGACGACCATGCCGTCGATCGCCCCCGCCAAGCTGTCGAAGGCCAGGGTAGAGGCGATGTTGGTGATCAGGACGTCGTTCGGTCCCCGCCACCAGCTCGTCGGATGCGCGGCGAACGCATAGGAATACGGTCCCTTCTCGGCGAGCACCGCCTCGTATGGGTACGCGATCTCGTAGGCCGGCTCGTCGCCCTCGCGGTTGCTGCCGTTCCAAGGATCCCACGCCTCGTCGTAATAGCGGCTGAACGGAGGCTTTTGGACAAAATTAAGCATGCAGATATGGCCGTATCTGACTTTGACGAGCTCGTTGCCGATATCGACGATGAAGTCGTCCCGGCGGAGCTCCCGCAGCTCGGCCGCGAATCGCTCGCGGTAAGGAGCGTCGCTCTTATAATCGTTGTTCAAATATTCCAGATGGGTCGCGTGATCGTAAGGCGAACCGGCGTAGAACAGGTGGAAGCCCTCCGCCATCATGACCGTGGACGCCCAGTCGAGATTGCCCGTGCCGCGATGATCGTTCCGGGATACGTGGGAATGCGCGTCGAACGCGTAAAGCCCCAGCTTGACCGCATCCGCGAGCGGCCTGAGCCGCGCTATGATCTCGACGCTCTCCCGATCGAGGACGATAGTCTCGCGATACGGCTCGTACAGCTTGCCCTTGAAGATCTCGATCCGGTATTCCCCGCTGCCCGCCTCGCAGTCGAACTCGCCCCTGCAGTAGAACGCTTCTCCCGGCTTCGCCGGATTGCCGTCCGCGGCCGAACGGTCTAGCTTATGAATGACGATCTTGCAGGGCGTCGGCGCGCCGCCGGCTTCGTCGTACGCTTTAATCCTGATTTCCATCGTGTTCTCTCCTCGATTATGCGTGCTTGGGCTGAATGGCTTATTTGATCGCGTGCAGGGACGGGATCCGCAGCTGCGGATAATAGATCCCTTTCCGCGGCTTGAAGTCGACCGCGGCGACGCCGGTCAGCTCGAAGTTGAAGCTGCCGATCGGGAACGACCGGATGCCGAGCAGGAAATTCAGCAGCGTGCCGAGCGAGCCGCCGTGCGCGAACACGGCAATCGACAGGTCCCGGGCATGCTCGTCCGGCACGAAGCCGCCCATCCGGCTGTGAATGCCCAGACGGTCCAGTTCCTTGAGAAAGGGCGGGATGATTCTCGCTTTCATCTCGAAATGGCCTTCGCCCATATGCGTTTTCCAGCTTTCCTCGGCGTAGACGTCTTCGGCCTGCAGCTGCATTTGCTCGTACTCCGTGCTCGGGAGGCTCGCCAGCTCCGGATTGGGCAGCCATTCATGCAGGAAATGCAGCACCTCGATGTCCGTGTCCCTGCCGGCCATGACGATCTCGGCGGTCTGCAGCGCCCTGCCGTACGGGGACGCGAACGCGACGTCGAAATGCTCGTCTTTCAAGGCGCGCGCCGTCGCTTCCGCCTGCGGAACGCCCCTGTCTTCGGAGAGGCAGCCCTGAACCGGCCCGTCCGGGGTTACGAACGGATCGCCGCTCATTTCGCCGTGTCTGATAAAGGTGATTTTCATCGTGGATGACCTCGCGATCTGAAGTAGTCTACACAAAACCGGCGGATAAGTCGTGTGGACTTCCCCGCCGGCATCGTGTTACGCGTTGCTTATTTGCCCAACTTTTGCAGGTTTTTCTTGTAGTTCTCGGTAACGGCCGCTTCGACCTTCGCCGCGCCTGCATCATCCAGCGACTTGACGAATTTGAGCCATTCCTCGTGCGAAGCTTCCGGCGTGCTGGCCAGTACGGCTTTGTACACGGCGTCGTTGAATTTGCTGTCGATCGTGCTGTACATCATCGTAATATCCTGCGGCAGGCCGGTCTCGATGCCGACGAACGGCGCGCTGTCGAAGAAGTACGGACCAAGGGCGTCATCGCGCTGCGCGAAATCGACGCGGCCCGTCACTTTCGGATCGTCCTTCAGGATCATGTACGTGTTCCATTGGGACTTCGAGACATCCGTGGACACGAAGCCTTTGTAGATGCCGATCCCGGTTTCTTTCGTAAAGCTTTGGTCGGGCTCGCCGTTCTTCCAACGGGTCAGGAATTCAGGCTTCAGCGTAGGCACGCCGTCCTTCATTTCCCATTGGGAGCCTTCCGGTCCGTTCAGCGCCATGAAGTTGCCTTCCGGCGACGCGAAGAAGTCGAGCAGCTTGATCGCCGCTTCCGCAGCCTTGTCCTTGGCTTTGTCCGTTACGACCGTGTAGTTGCCGCCTACGCTGCTGACGTTGACGAGCTGCGGCGTGCCGCCGTTCGGCAGCTTGACGGGGAAGTTGATGAAGTACATGTTGTCCGCGCCCGGCAGACCGGCCGTCTTGTACTCGCCCCATGCGTCGGCCACCATGTTCCAGGCGCCGATCGTCGTCGCCACTCGGCCCGTGTTGACCTTTTCCTTCTGCCAAGCGTCCGGCGCGGCAACGAAGGAATCCGGATCAAGCAGCCCTTCGCGGTAAACCTTGTTGTAAAATTGAATCGCCGTTTCCGCCCAAGGCTCTCTGAACCAGTATTGCACGTTTCCGTCCTTGACGGTCCATTTGGCCGTTCCGGAGCCGCCCATGGCTTCGAGCCCTTGCAGCATGTTGTTCCACGTCCGCTTGAACGTGCCGATCGGCCATACGCTCTCGCCGTTCGCGTTTTTGCTCAGCTTCGGATCGTTTTTGATTTTTTTCAAGATTTCATACACGTCGTCGGTCGTCTCGATCTTCGGAGAGCCGAGCGCCTCGTAGATATCCTTGCGGATTTGGAAGCCGAAGCCGTAACCCGCCGGATTGCTGCCTGCCGGAATATTGCCGTATTGCGTCGTCAAGTGGTACAGGTGGCTGTCGTCCGTCTTCAGGAAGTTAAGCGTGTTTTCGCCATACGCTTGCTTGATATTGGGAGCGCTCGATTCGATCATCGGCGCGAGGTCCAGCAGTCGGTTGTCGTCGAGCATCTTTTGATAGACTTCGGGTTGAAGGTTCGTGATGATGTCGGGATAATCGCCCGATGCGAGCTTCAGGCCCATTGCCTGAGCACCGTCGCCGGAAATGATTTCCCACTTCAGCTTGATGTTGAGCTTGTCCAGCAAATACTTGGCGATCGGGTTCTCGTCGTACACCGGATCGCCCGTACCGAAGCTCGGAGATCCGCCGGCCGCGTTCAGCACCGTCAATTCCACCGGAGGCTCTTTCTCTTCCGTTGCCGGTGCTGCATTGGCGTCGGCGTCGGCGGAGGGCGTGTTAGCAGCGGTGTTGCCCGCAGCGTCGTTCCCGTTGGCAGCCGTCGCGTTGTTCCCGTTTCCGTTAGACGACGTGCCGCAGCCTGCAAAAACGGAGGCAAGCATGAGCACGGTCAGCAACGTGCCTGCCCTTTTGGTCCAAAGTCTCATTTCTCCCATTTCCCTTCAAAATAGATAGTTATATTCTGAAATCCCAACCCCGCGCGAGGCCCGGTCGTCACCGGAACCGTTCGCGGCATTGAAATGTTCATTCCTTGACGGCGCCAAGCGTCATGCCGCTGACGAAGTACTTCTGCAGAAACGGATAGATGCACAGCACCGGGACGGTCGTGACGACGATCGTCGCCATCTTGATGACCTCGGAGGTCGGCTTGTCGTCGCCCCTCATCGATTCCATCAGCGAGCTGTAGTTCGAGGTCATGCTCGAAGCCTGGGATTCCTGCAAAATTTTGACCAGAATGCCCTGCAGCGTCGCCAGCTTCCCGTCGTTCCTCGTATAGAAGTAGGTATCGTGCCAGGAAGTCCAATGCCCGACGGCATACATCAGGGCGACCGTTGCCATGACCGGCGCGGACATCGGGATGACGATCCGCATCAGTATGCGCATCTCGGACGCGCCGTCCATTCGGGCCGACTCCAGCAGCGCCTGGGGCAAATCCTCGAAAAACTGGCGCATGACCATGATCGGCATGGCGGCCACAAGCCCCGGAAGCAGGTACACGGCGAAATTATCGTACAGCCCCAGATCGCGGATCAGCAGAAATTCGGGAATGATGCCGCCGCTGAAATACATCGTGAACAGGTAGAGAAAGATGAACGTTCTTCTCAGCAGCAGCTGCCGATTGGCCAGGACGTAGGCGATCACCGCCGTGCTGGCGACGTTGAGAAGCGTCCCGAGGACGGTCCGCATGACGCTGATATAGGCGCTGTGCGACAGCAGCGGCTCCTTGAAGATCAGCTCGTAGGCGGATAACGAAAACTTTCTCGGCCACAGGTAGATGCCCTTCAGCATCGCATCCTGACCGTCGTTGAACGAGATGGCGAATATATTGATGAACGGATAGACAACCGTGAACGACAGCAGCAGCAGCAGGATGGCATTGACGACGTGAAACGCCTTTTCGCCTCTTGAAATCAGCATCTAATCACCTCGTTAAAATACGCCCATTTTGAATAGTTTGCGGGAAATGTTATTGGCAATGATGACCAGCACGAGGCTGACGAGACTCCGGAACAAGCCGGCCGCCGTCCCGTACGAATATTCGAGCTGCTGCAGCCCGTACCGGACGATGTACGTGTCGAGCACCTGCGAATGATCCATGTTGAGCGGGTTGCCCATGAAGAACTGTTGGTCGAGCCCGGCGTTCAGCACGTAGCCCAGACTGAGGATCAGCAGGATGACGATGGTCGGCCTAAGGCACGGCAGCGTGATATAGATGATCTGCTTCCACTTGTTCGCGCCGTCGATGATCGCCGACTCGTACAGCTGCCGGTCGATCGTCATGATGGCGGCGATATAGAGAATCGAGTTGTAGCCGACGTTTTTCCATACGTTCAGGAAGGTGATCATCGGCCAGTACAACGACTCGTCCCCGAGAAAGTTAATCGGCTTGTCGATGATATGGACGGCGATCAGAAAATCGTTGACCGATCCGCCATCGATGGAGAACAGGGTGAACGCCATCCCCGCGACGACGACCCATGAGATAAAATGCGGCAGGTAGGACACCGTCTGCACGAACTTTTTCATATAGACGAACCGGAGCTCGCAGACGAGAATCGCGAACGCGATCGAGGCGAGCGTCGTGAAGATCAGCGACAACACGCTGATGACGACCGTATTGCGCATGATGATCCAGAAATCCGCCGAGTCGAAGAAATAACGGAACCATTTGAACCCCGCCCAGGGGCTGCCGATAATCCCTTTGGCAAAGGAATAATCCTTAAAGGCAATCAGGTTGCCGTACATCGGATAGTACTTGAACAAGAGCAGATGGGCCAGGAAGGGAATCAGCATGAGCAGCAGCACCTTTTGCTTCCGCATCTTCCCGAGCAGGCTGTGTATACCGGTCAATTGGACAACTTCCTTTCACCTGTTTCTACTTAAAAGTGTAAGCCCGGCGGCAGGCCCGTTCAATTCAAATATCCATCGATCGGCTATCGAATGCATGGCATTCGCCGCCGGCCGGATGCGATGGATATAAACATTTTCGATAGATATCGGAGAAAAAAATAAACGCCGGACGAGCCTTCGCGGCTCAACCGGCGTTTCGGATTATAATTTCTATTTCCGTGCCGGGCGACCGGCGGGCGGCATGGATCGTGATCATGTCCCCGTACAAATATTTCAGCCGCGCGACCGTATTCGTGATCCCGTAGCTGGCGCTGCTCGTCACCGCATCGGTCCCGTTCAGGCCGGCGATCAGCCGGACGAAGCCTTCCTCGATCCCGAGGCCGTCGTCGGTGATCCGGATCCGCGTTCCTCCCTGCCCGATCGGCGCGATCTCGATCGCGATATGCAGATTTCGGTCCTGCGAGAGGCCGTGCACGATGCTGTTCTCGACGAACGGCTGCAGCGTCATCTTGCACACCTGCATGTCGGCGGTGTCCGCGTCCAGCGCTATGGACAGCCGGATGCGGCCGCCGTAGCTTAGATTTTGCAGCTCCACGTAGCTTCTGACCAGCTTGATCTCGTCCTGGATGCCGATGATTTCGTTGCCTTTGCTGAGCGCGATCTTGTAGAAATCGCTCAGGTGGTCGATGATATGAATCATTTGCCGCTGCTTGTCCTTGAAGGCGATCCAGCGAATGGCCGACAGCTGATTGTACAGAAAGTGCGGGTTCATCTGCATTTGCAAATATTTGATTTCGCTCTCTTCCTTCAGCTTCTGTACCTTCAGGATGTCGCTGTTCAATGTATCGATGTTTCGGGCCATCGCGTAGAGCGCCTGATCCAGCAAATAAAACTCGCTCACCTTGCTGATCGTCGGCTGAATCTTCAAGTTGCCATTGTCGATCTCTTTGATCTTGGCCACCAGCTTGTCGACCTGCCGGGCGAAGCCCTTCGCGAACAGGAACGCCAGAAACATCGAGACGAGAATGAGCAGGCCGGTAAAGAAAATGATGTAGTAGGTGATGTTCCGTTTTTCCTTCTCGATCTCGTTCGAATCGTAGAGGACGGTCATCGTCCAGCTTCCGCTCACCTTCTCGCCGAACGAATAGTAGCGGGCATGGTCGAATACGAGCTTGCCGGACTGCGCGCCCGCATGGATGAAGCCGTTTACCGGCGCGGCGACTTCCCGGCCGACCGATTCCCGGTCGTTGGAGCTGATGACCTGTTCCCGTTCGTCCGTAAGAAATAAATAATTGCCGGCGATGCCCGACTTGTA
This sequence comes from Paenibacillus sp. J22P277, assembly GCF_059383675.1. Classification (NCBI taxonomy): domain Bacteria; kingdom Bacillati; phylum Bacillota; class Bacilli; order Caryophanales; family Paenibacillaceae; genus Paenibacillus; species Paenibacillus sp. J22P277. The sequence goes on along the minus strand of NZ_JBXENS010000007.1, from coordinate 352,377 downwards.
CAGATTGTAAAAGCTCGATTCGTCCAGCTCGATGACCAGCACTCCCCCGGGCGCATACACGTTCAAGTATTTCATCAGCACGATCTTGTACGAGCCGCTCGCCTCGTCGCGATAGCCGGCCCAGACGTTCGCTCCCCGCGCCGCGACCGCCCGCTGCAGCAGGTCGGCTCTTCCGAATTGGCTCTGATTGCGGATTTCCTTGCCGTTGCTGACGAGGCCGGAATCCATCTTGTAGATGCTGATGCTGCCGATCTCCCTGTTATTGCTCATGATGCTCTGCAGATTGCCGGTAATCGAGTTGAACCGCTCGAACACGTCGTAATCGATTTCCCGGTTATGATAGCCTTCCAGGAACATTTCCAAAGCCGTATTCGCATAAATATTGGCGGCGATCGTCTCGCAGTTGTCGACCAAGGACTGGACGCTGCTCTTCAGCTGGGCCGTCGTATTCCGGATAAAATCGTCGTTCTGCTTGGCGATCGCCGTATTGAGCCGGTAATAAATCACGACGCTGATCGTCACCGAGCTGAGGAGCACGATCGCGATCGAGAAAGCGAATACGACATAAAAAAACTTCACTTTATATGCGGTATTCATGGTTGAGGCTCCCTTACCCCCGGGCTCGCCCGTCGGGCTCACGCCCCGCTTACCTGGGTCGTATGCTTGCTGCGGTATTCGCCCGGCGTCATATGGACGCTGTTCTTGAAGACCAGGTTAAAGTACGTGCCGTTCTCGTAGCCGACCATCACGCCGATCTCTTGAATCTTGCGGCGGCTGTGCACGAGCAGCTCCTTGGCCTTGTCCATGCGCAGCTGGGTCAAATAATCCTGGATGCTGATCCCCATCTTTTCCTTGAACAGAATGCGCAAATAATTGGCGCTCAGGAAGACCCGTTCGGAGAGGTAGGAGAGCGTGATCGGACGGCAGAAATCGGCGTGGACGATCGTCAGGATTTCCTGGACGATATAATCTTCCTTGCTCAGCTTCTTGCGCTCCCGGTGCGAGGCGATCCGTTGAATCGTCTGGCGGACGGCCGCGGCAACGTCCGGCAGCGTCCTGGCCGCGAGGATCCGCTGGAAGAGCTCCGTCTCCTCCCCCACGATCGTCTCGGCGTGCTCTCCCTTGCTCTCGAGTTCCTTGAACAGCTGGCTGATCAAGCCGATCGCAACGCTCTGAATGCGTCCCAGCTTCTCGTTCGATACGAAGGTCAGCAGCTTTTCGATGCCCTCTTCGTCCTGCTGCCCTTCGCATGCCGCCGACACGATCTCGCGCGTCAGCTTCTTGGTCCGCTCATGGTCCGCGTCGGCACGCCCGGCCGTTTCCTGCGCCGGCGAGAACGCGATCACCCGGCCGTAGCCGAAGCCGACTTTGCCGAAGAGCGTGGCGCTGCACTGCTTGTACAGCTCGCCGAGATCCGTGAGATTGGGCGCTTCCCCGCTCAGGCCGATGACGTAACGGCAGCCATAGGCTTCCGTCTGCGCGGCCGCACCGCTCTCGAGCATCCGCAGGATGCGCTGCTCTCGCTCGGGGTCGTCCTTCAACGAATGGAGCACGGCGGCGATCCGGCTGTCGCCGTCTTTGATGATAAAGGCTTCCTCCGGGCCGACCGTCCTGCGCAATTCCGACAGGATGCCGTTCAGGCGACTGGACGTTTCGAATATATCGGCGTCCGCTGCGGCATCGATCTCCATCAGGGCCAGCTTGTAGGCGCCCGTCATTTGCAGCTTCAGATCGCCCACCTGCGCGTAGACCGTGCCCGCATCCTCCGGCTTGATCGCGCCATGCATCAGATCCTCGAGAAATTTGGTCTGCAGATGCCGCAGGTTGCTCTGGAACTGCTCCATCATCTTCCGGCTCGCCCGGCGCGACAGCTTCTCGTCCATGGACACCGCCGCGATCTTGCGCAGCGACGCGATCAGTTCTTCCTGTCGCAGCGGTTTGATCAGATAGCTGTAAGCCCGGAGCTCCAGCGCCTCCTTCAGCAGCTCCACGTCGTTATGGCCGCTCGAGAAGATGAATTTCGTGTTCGGACTGGTCTGGATGATCGCTTTGGCCATCTCTATACCATTCATCACGGGCATCATCACATCGCTCAGAATCATATCCGGCTGATGCTGCTTGGCTTTCTCCAGACCTTCCTTGCCGTTGCAGGCAGTATCGACGACCCGCACGCCCAGCACGTCCCAATCGACATAATGGAGCAGCGCATTGCGTTCGAAATCATTGTCTTCCACGATCAAAAGCGTATTCATTGCTCCCGCTTCCCCCCGCTAATCAGTATGATGTTGGACTTCCATTCTTCATCAAGAAACGACAGCGTCTCTTTCGTAGTTCTACACGGCTATTCGATCCCCTCCCCGGTGGTCGCGCTTACAGCGCGATTAACAATTACTTATCAAAAAGCGCAGCACCGGCCGCTGCGCGCTCGCGGGCATTTATCCGGCATATTATGGAAGCCATGATGCATGAAAGGAATAAGGAAAACGGCCCCGATCCCATGAGATTCGGGACCGAGGCCGCGTAGTGCAGCGATATTGCATTTTCTCCGATGGTATTGGTTGGAAACTATCGCTTGTGATCAGATCCCTTATCCAGCCCATCACGTATTAATTTGAAAATCCGTTGTATGAACCAGATCGTCTTGAAAATCGACGATCAATTTCGTTTGAATGCGAGGCTCCAATTCCTTTAGTTCATCTTCCAATTTAGTCCAATTTCCGTCCGTAATGCTCACGCTCGAGCCGGCATGAAAATGATGCTGCAAAAATTGCATTCTGTATGCCCCGGGCGGGTGCGTGAAATGGAGCCTTGAGCCTTCCAATAATTCGACGCGTCTGATTCTCTCGCGTTCGCGGTCGGGCATCGCGTTAATCATTCCCCTGTAGGCATCGAAAAAGCTCCCAGTATGACGATTCATAACGTAACGCTGCAGCGCAGTCGCAAACGTCCGCCAGCCGTACAACTTCTCCCCGACTCCGATAGCGGCATCGGTACCGCCGACTTCGGCGGCCTTGTAATCGGCTAAATACTCCCTTTTTTGCGATTCATAGAACTGCAAATAAATAAACAAATTAGCCAGCAACCAAGGTACGTACGACAGCAGTTTCAAAACATGCTTGGAAACGAAATACGCCAAGTTCCTTTCCGTAATACCTGAATCTTGCGGATCCAACAAATCGCTCCATTTCAACAAAGTGTTATACGCGGAAAGCGTAAAGAAGCCACTTAGGATGTCCCGGTTGACGCCATGCGCCATCTCATGCCCAACTAATGCTATTTTCTCCTCGCGACTCAAAATAGAGAATAGCGGAAGTCCCAACGTCACATATCTTTTCATTCGCCAGCCTGCCTGTTGGTAACTGGCGTTAAAACGATGATCGATAATTAGTCCATCGATTCTGGGCAGCTTCATGTAATCGCTAATCTCGTCGACCAGCCCATAAAGCGCACCGTATTTTTCTCTTGATAAGTGCACGCCGTCCAGCGATAGTTTCGGAAACCGAGGCGCCGAGAACCATACGGCAAGCGATGCTATTACGCCAATCAAAACATAAAAATAATAATGGCTATAAAAACCATTTATGATCAACATACAGCCGCTCACAGCCAAAGAGGCCGTTATTAAATGGATAAGCGACGCGAACAAAAATGCGATGAATTTGTTAGGCGTCAGCCTTGGTTTGAAGCTTTTCTCATTCATCATGTCAAGAAGCAGTTTCGTTCCAAGCTTTCGTCCGAGCTTATGATAGACTGCCGCGAATCGAGTATCCGCGGTCATCGACTCGAATGGTTCAAGGTTCCAACCGCATTCGCACCACGATCGAAAATTCGCATGACTTGGCACCCGATTGCCACATGCAGGACAGATCTCGAAAGATTCGCTTTTGTTGCCCGGAATTTCTTGTGTAAGCACGAACACGCTCTCCTCCGTCGGAAACAATTCAAGCTGATTATAATGCATTGCGCTATCGTTGCACAGACTTCTAGAATAATGAAAGATTCTACGAACGTTTCCAGGTATACGTAAGCGTTTCGACTCCCATCCCCATGAGCGCCCGATGCTCGAAGGTGAACACGTTGCCTTCCCTCTTGATCAACTTCAGCTTGTCCGTCGGGTAATCGAATTGGTTCTTCGGCCAGGTGTCGAGCAGCTCTTGTTCTTCCGCAGAGAGAAGCTCCTTGTAGAGCGGCACGGCCGTATCCTTGTTCATATCGACCAGCAGCAGCGTTGCGGCTGCGTATGGACGGACCATCGCGATTCCTTCATCGACGGAAGCGTACTCGATCGTGAAACTCTCATCCTCTCCCAGCAGGGACTGCATATCGTAGTCGAGTGCTGCATTACCGGCGTGATCCAGGAAAAGCGCTCTCGTCTTATTCAGCAATACGTGATAACCTTCCGTCGACTTCTGGATGCTCTGCGTATTGCCGAACCCATAGTATAATTCCTCCGTCTGGCGTACCAGCTTGCCGTTCTGAATGACGAGCGAATAATAGTCGGTGGCCAAGCTCGGCTCGCCATGGCTGTGCATGATCGTCAGCAGCACGCTTCCTTTCGCGTCCAGTTTCGTTTCCGATATGCCGTAGTATTGGTAAGCCCGCACGTTCGTCCAGCCGATCGTATGCGGCAGTTCGCTTCCTATTGCCGCGTAAGCGATGCCGTTGTCCCTTCGCACCCAATACCAGCCGGAGGAATCGCCTGTCACCATGCTGAGCGGCGCATAATCCACGCCAAGCTCCTTGCTCGGGTACAGCCGGATAGTTCCGCCCGCCCATGCGGAGATGGACTTGAGCGGGTAAAACCATTCCCCGTTATGCTTGATCGGCGCGGACGCCATCATGCGCGTTCCCGTGTTCGTATAGGCGTATTTGGATGCTTTCCCCCAGGACAGCTTATGGTTCGGACCCGTGACGGTCAAGACGCCTTGTCCGTCGATTGACCAGACGTAGTCGCTGTAAACCTGCGCCAGCTCTTTCAAGGACATATAGGTGATGCTGTTCTTAACCAGCAACTGATCGCCCGGTTTGCGAAGATCATACAAGCGCGCATTTGGATAGAGGGACATTTCTCCGACAGGGACAACCGCCTTGGCCGTGCCGACCGCCGCCGAAGCCGCATTTGCCGTTCCTTGCGTTTGCGCGATGACGCTCGTACTGAACAGGACCGTAAGCGCCACTGCCGCCAACCATTTGGAGTTTGTTTTCATTTCCGTTCCTCCCGATCAACTATTTTCCATTATTGTTGACGATTTGTTTTTCCGATTAGTTGCAGCTTCAGCCGCCCCCGGCCATAAAGAAAGAACCTCCCTCTCCACAAGCTTCGGCGGAAATGGAGGTTCTTGCGTTACATGATCGTTTCTCACAGCTCGTACAGCTCTGCCATCATTCGGATCTGATGCTGCAGCTCCGCGACCAAGGCCGGAGGCTCCAGCACCTGCACCAGGCTGCCGTAGCTCAGAATTTTCCCGATCGCGCGGTCCATCGAGGAGAAATGCGCGGTCAGCGACAAGGTCCCGTCGGCATTCGCCAGGAGCTGATCGAAGCCGAACTCGTCGCGAACCCGGGTTTTCGCCTCGGCTTGAAACCGCAGCACCGCCTGCACGCGTTTAAAATCGACCCGGCTCATGAATTGTTGTTCGACATCCTGCAAGGTATAGTCGCGCCTCGCGAAATGTTCCGGCAGGACCTTCAGTTCGCCGATGCGGGACAGGCGAAAGACGCGCAGATCCATTCGGGTCAGACAGTAGCCGTACATATACCAGACGTACCCTTTGAGAAAAAGGCCCATCGGTTCCAGCTTGCGCTCGGTTTCGGCGCCCTTATTGTCCAAGTACGCGAATGCAATGAGTTGACGGTCTCTGATCGCCTGCTGCAAGGGACCCATAAGCGCTTTATCGTTCGGCGCGGGCTTAAAATCAAGATCCACGTGACCCGATTCGCCCGCCTTGCCCGGCTCGGGCATTAACGCGCCGATGCGCTCGATCAATCGGTCGAGCTCGGCATGATCCGTCGCGGACCTGACTCCGCGCAAGGCCGAGCAGATCGACGAGAAATCCTCCAACGACAAGACCTGCTTTTCCAAGCGGTAACCCTGCATGATCTCGTATCCGCCGTCCGATCCGGCGAAAGACACAATAGGAATGCCGGCCTGATTGATGGTTTCCATGTCGCGATAGACCGTTCGCAGCGAAACCTCGAACCGCTTGGCGAGGTCAACGGCGCTGACGCGGGGTTGATTCAATAATGTCATCGTAATCGCAAGCAAGCGATCCAGTTTCATCGCACGATCCTCCGATCCGGAACGGGGAATGCGCGATTCCGTCCGTTCCCGGTTTACTTTCGAATGTCCGGCGCGTTAGCGGAATTTGCGGAAGAAGGCCCGGATATCGGGAATCAGCAGATCCGGCGCATCCATCGCCGCAAAATGGGTGCCGCGGTCAAATTCCGTCCATTGCACGATATTCGCGTTATCGCGTTCGGCAAAACGCTTGATCGATTTGAAATCATCGCCGAAGACGGCCACGCCCGTCGGCGTCGTATTCGGTCCCTGCGGCTCGCCATGGTTATGCGCATTCTCATAATACAAGCGCGCGGACGATTCCGCCGTATTCGTCAGCCAATACAGCGTGACATTGGTCAGGAAGGCGCCGCGGTCGATAAAATCCACATGGTCGCCGAAGCCGCAAAATAAGTCCGCGATCCAAGCAAGCTGCCCTGACGGCGAATCCGTAAGCCCATAGGAGAGCGTTTGCGGCCGCGTGGATTGGATGGAATTAAAGCCCGCGCGTTCTAGGAAGTTGGCCAGGAATTGCAGCTTCTGCCCGTCTTCCGCCGACAGGTCCGCCATCTCCGCCGGATCGCCGGAAGGGAAAGAAAACAACTGCAGCACATGGATGGCCCGAAGACCTTCCGGCTTCCGCATGCCGAGTTCCCTGGACACCAGCGCGCCGCAATCGCTGCCATGCGCGCCGTATTCCGTATAACCCAAACGTTTCATCAAGACATCCCAAGCGCCGGCGATGCGAGCGATATCCCAACCCGCCTCCAGCTCCGGACCTGAGAACCCGAATCCGGGCACGGAAGGAATGACGAGGTGGAAGGCTTGAGCCGGGTCGCCGCCGTAACGGCGCGGATCGCTGAGCGGACCGATCAGTTCCAGGAACTCGACGATCGAGCTGGGCCATCCATGGGTAAGCAGCAGCGGGAAGGCGTCAGGTTCAGGCGAACGCACATGCAGGAAATGAATGTCGGCGCCGTCGATCGTCGTCGCGAATTGCGGGTACTCGTTCAGGCGGGCTTCGAATGCGCGCCAATCGTATTCGTTCTGCCAATAGGCCGCCAATTCCTGCACATAGTCGAGCGAAACCCCGTATTTCCAGCCGGCTCCGTCCAATGCCTGCGGCCAGCGGGTCCGAGACAACCGCGACCGAAGATCATCGAGCTCGGCCTGCGGTACGGAGATGCGGAACGGACGAATGTCTGTGCTTGCCTCGGATGCGATCGGTTTTGCGTTTGTCATGGGAATTTCCTCCTTGGAATGGGTACGTTTGTGTTGCTTACATACCCAGAATAAACCATGCACCCTGACAGCATTATGTCAGGGTGCATGGGGGAGGAAAGATTTTTCCGGCTAATATAAACCTTACGTGTCATAACTGACCAGATATGGCTGCAGCGCCGTCTGATAGTAGCCGATGCTGTACTCGACCAGCCGCCCCTCGACGTCATGCGTGCGGCGCAGCCGTACGAGCAAAGGCGTCCCCGCGGATAGACCGAGCAGCCTGGCCGTCTCGGCCGAGGCCGTGCCGACCGAGAACGCATCGCGGAAGTTGTCCAGCGCGATCCCCTGCTCCTCCAGCAAATCGTACAACGACTCGAAGGGCAATTCGCCCGCCGCCTGCTCCATCTTGGACAATACGGCATCTGCCAAGTAGTGCAGGATGTGAATATACGGACGGTCGTTCAGCACGTACAGCCGCTCGATGCGGATCGCCTCCGGCCCCAGCAGGCCGTGCAGCTCCGTTCCCGGCTCCAGCCGCTCGCGGGCCGTCGCGAGCAGCCGCTTCTCCAAACGATGCCCCTCCTCCACCAGCAGCTCGGTGAATCGCTTGCCTTTGGATAGGCGGGTGATCGACATGTTGGTGAGGACGATGGTGCCGATGCCGCTTTTCTTCTCGACGTAGCCTTCCTCCGCCAGCTCGCGGATCGCGTTGCGCACCGTCATCTTGCTGACGTTGAACTCCTTCTCCAGCTGCGGCTCCGGGGGGATATGGCCGCCCAGCGGATAGACCCCGTGCAGAATGCGGTCCTTGACGATCTTCTTGACCTGCAGATACAGCGGGCCTTTCTTGCGCGTGATGGTCATTCCTGCTCCCCTTTCTCCGGTCCCCGTCTCACCGCTCCACGTCGCCGGCCGCGCGGGACATCGCCTTCGCGACCTCGGCTTCCGACGCCATCGGCGTATCGCCGTGCACCGTGTGCGCCAGCACCGCCGCGGCCGTCGCATAATCGACCGCGTATTGCGGCGCGTCGCCGCGCAGGACGGTATGGATGATGCCGCTTGCATACGCATCGCCAGCGCCGACCCGATCGTATACCGAGAAGGTCGACGGCTGTGCGAACCAAAAAGCCCCTTCCGTATACAAATAGCCGGTCAGCGTATGGGTATTGTCGCCATTCACCTGCCGATGCGTGCCGGCGATCGTGCCGATCCCGTACTGCTTCGCCGCTTGCGGGATAAGCTCGCGCAGCTGCGCCAGCCGGTCCGTGCCGCCGCTCGGCATGCCGAGCGTCAGCAGCGCGTCCTTCTCGTTCATGAAGACGATATCCGCCAGTTCCAGCATCTCGCGATAGTGCGGCGCCGCCAGCGCATAACCGCCGTCGCCCCATAACGAAGGACGGTAGTTGCAGTCGAAGATTACCGTGCCGCGGCGGCTCTTGACCGCGCGGGCCAGCTGCTGGATCTGCGTGCGCGCCAGCTCGTTCATCGCCAGCGCGATGCCGCAGAAATGCACCGCGTCCACCGAATCGGCGATCCGCTCCCAGTCTTCCGGGGCGCGGGGCACGGTGTTGAAGCTGCTGCCGAGCCGGTCCGTGTAGGTCACCTTGCCGGGACGGATCCCGAAGCCGCGCTCCAGGAAATACATCCCGATATACCGGCCGCTCCGGTTCACGAACGTCGTCTGGATACCCAGCTTGCGCAGGTATGCGAGCGCGGCGTCGCCGAGCGGATTGTCCGGCAGCGTGCTGGCCAGATACGTTTCATGGCCGAAACGCGCGAGCGCCGAGGCGACGTTGACCCCCGTCCCCGAGAAGGAATACGCGAGGCTGCTGCTTTGGGACAACGTCGAGAAGCCAGGCGTCTCCAGGCGCATCATCACTTCGCCGAACGCGGCGATCCTAGACATGGCGATCGACCAGCGCTTTCAGCTCGCCGAGCAGCGTCCGTACATCCTCCACGCGCGTATCGCCGCTCGCCGAATCCACGATCGACGAATAGACATGCGGGATCACCTGCGGAACGCCCGCATCCAGCGCGATCTCGAGAATCCGGCCGAAGTTGTCCAGGTCGATGCCGCCGGTCGGCTCCAGCGCGAAGCCCTCCTCGCCGCAAGCCTTGGCAACGGCGCGGTATTCTTCCTCCAGCTTCAGTCCCTGCATCGGGAAGTATTTCAGCGCGTGACCGCCCATGTCCCGCACGAGCGCGATCGCGGCTTTGACCGGGACGACGGCTTTATCCTCGGCGGCCGCGCTGAACACGCCCGTCGAGACGTTCACGTAACCCGGTCGGCCGCAAGGCGACACGAGCGCGTTGATCCAGCTCTCGCGGCTGCCCAGATTCGCGCCGGTGGCGCCGACGGCCGGGAAGATCTGGTTGATGTGATTGCCCGCGTACGACTTGGCGATCTCGGCCACGACCGCGCCTTGGCGGTTGTCTCCCGCGCCGAGACCGATCGAGACCGCGTCCTCGATGGCCGCGCCGTATTGCTCCATGGCTGCCGCCGCCGTCCGGGCATCGGGATACGCCTTGGACAGCACGCCGATCACGACATGGCCTTCCGCCGCTTCGTAGATCGCGCGCGCATTGTCGATGCTGCCCGCCAGCACGTTAAGCGCTGCTCTGTGCTTGTACAGCCGGTTATAGATGCCTGCCATTAGCGTTCACCTCCGATAATGTCTTGGATCCGCGCGATGATCACGCGCAGATCGTCGCCTTGAAACGAACGCGGATCGAGGTCGAAGTACCCCTGCGCCAAACCGTAGTCCCGCGTATAGACCGCAATATCGCCGCCGCGAAGCCTGTCGTTCAAGGCCCGCGCCGACAAGCCTGCCGCTGCTTCGTCGATCTTGACGCGTCCGCGGTAGATCGCCCGTCCGGCCTCGTCCTGCACGAGGGAGACGCTCACGCCGGGCAGCGCGTTCAGCGCGTCGAGCGCCGCCAGCGCCGCGCGCTCTTCCCCGCTCTTGTCCGCTTTCGCGAAATACTCGTCCAGCGCCTGCAGCAGCCCGAAGATCGACTCCTTGCCCACCTTCATGCTGCGGCCGATGCCATGCAGCTGCGTCTTCACCCAGTCGACATAAGCGGCTTTGCCTGCCACGATGCCGGAGGTCGGGCCCTCGATCGCCTTCGAACCGCTGAAGATGACCAGGTCCGAGCACGCCGTATACTTGCGCAGATCCTCCTCGGCCGCGGCGTCGACGATGAGCGGCACGCCGCGGCGCCGCGCTACTTCCCAGGCATCCTCGACCTTGATCATGTTCTTCTGGACGCAATGATGCGACTGCACGAACAGGATCGCCGCCGTGCGCGCGTTGATCGCCAGCTCGAGATGCTCCTTGCGCCCTTCGTTGGCGTAGCCGACCTCGACGAGCTTGCCGCCGCCCAGCGCGACCATCGTCTCCACCGGAGCGCCGTATTGGACGTTATGTCCTTTGAACAGGATAATCTCGTTCTGCTCGGGCAGCTCTTGATGAAGCTTGAGACTCGCCCGCTCGTCGCCGCGCGTGACGACGGCCGCCACGGTCATGGCGATCCCGCTGGAGGCGGAGTTGACGATAACCGCGTCCTCGGCATGCAGCAGCTTCGCCGCGTACGCGCCGGATTTGTCTACCAGATCGGCCATCTCCACGTAGCTTTGGCCGCCCGTCTTCATCGCCGCCATGACGCCTTCGGTCGGCGCCGAGACGCCGAGGATGCTCATCCGGCCGCTGGCGTTGACGACGCGCTTCAATCCGTATTTAGCATGCAAAGTATGATCCATCGATTACCGCTCCCTTGGCTTGAATATAAGTATCCGCCGTTCGCGTTTCCCCTTCGGAATCGATCAGCTTCCTGCTGCCCCGCACGATATCGAACAGCGTCAGATCGGCCGGTCCGCCGACCTTCAGCCCGCCGAGCTCCGGCCGTCCGAGCCATCCCGCCGCATGGACCGTCACGGCGTCCACGACCTCCCGCAGGCCGTAGCCGAGACAGAGAAACTTGCTCATCACGTCGGCCAGGCTATAGACCGGCCCGTGCAGCCGATTGCTCTCGTAGATGTCCGTGCTGATGGTGTGCAGCGGCAGACCCGCCGCACGGGCCTGCTCCGCCACTCGGAACGAGAAGCTAGCCGACCCGTGGCCGACGTCCAGATGCACGCCGCGCGCGATCGCCTCCGTCAGCGCGGACAGCGGCCGGCCTTGCCCGTCGAATAGATTATTGGCTTTGCCGTTCAGATAATGGGTGACGATATCGCCGCGCGCCAGCAGCCCGATCACCTCGTCGATCGCCGGCGGCCCCGAACCGATATGGACCATCAGGGGCAGTCCCGTCGTCCCGGAGAGCCGGCGCGCGCGCCTCAGCGGCTCGATCCCCTGCTCCTTCACCACGCTGCGGCTGATCCGCGCCTTGAGTCCGACGATGAATGCCGGATACGTTCGCACCGCCTCCCGTACGGCCTTCTCATCGATCCATGCCGGATTCGACAATTCGTCGACCCGCTCCAGGCCGATCCGCGAGACGTTCAGGAAGGCCAGCAGACGAGTGAGCGACCGGCTCCCTGCCGCCTGCAGTTCCCCGATGCGGTCCGCGCCGCAGCTGCCGGCGTCGACGATCGTCGTCACGCCCTGCTTTACGCCGATCTCGTCGATCGCGTCCCCGTAGGGCTTGAGCTCGCGAAAGGCATGCACGTGCATGTCGATCCAGCCGCCGGATACATAGCCGCCTTCGGCGACGACCTCGCCTTCGCCCGTCCCCGGGGGGACGATCGCGGCAACCCTGCCGCCGGCGATGACGATGTCCGCCTCTCGTCCGTCCAACCGTTTCATATTGCGCAATACGATTCCCATGCCGTTGACGGGTCATTCCTTTCTCTGACAGCGCATGTTACGTTGTCCGCTGTTTTTCAATAGCTTAACATATCCTAGCAATTAATTGAACATAACGTTATAATGTTTATACAAATAACAAATTCGCCCCTCGCAACGCGGGCTGACCCGCATCGTCGGATGCAAGCTCCAAGGGCATAAGGAAAGCGCATTCTTGCCCGCATTGGCCGCACTTGCGCCATTGCATCGGCGGAACGGCAATGGGCTCGATACGCCAAGAAGCACTATTTCCGGGAGGTCATCGTGAAATTATCCGTTAAGCCGTCCAGCATGACATCGGGCATCCGCTTCACTTGGAACCGCTTTAAGTCGAAATTGCTCCTGACCTATACGCTGTCTTACATCCTCATATTTTTGGTTCCGCTTTCAGGCGTCACCTTCGTCATCTACCGCAACGCGACGGCCAATCTGCGCGCCGAGATCGAGCAGTCGAACGTCAACCAGCTGAACCAGGTGAGGCTGTCCATCGACACGCAGATGACCAACCTGCTGGAGACCGCCAACAACATCTCGTTCGACGAGCATCTCACCAAGTACATGGTCTCGCATCCGTACTACGGCCGCGACGCCATCGCCTCCCTGGCGCGGTACAAGACCAACAACACGATACTGGAGGAGCTGTTCCTCTACTACCGCGGCGACGACCGGATCTATTCCAATCTGGGAATGACCGATCTCGACCTCGTCTTCGACAAGCTGTTCCGCTTCGAGCACTGGCGGCCGGAGGAGATCAAGCAGGCGCTCAACGATACGGCGTTCAACACCGTCCGGCCGGCCGAAAACGCCATCGTGCGGTCGCGCGGCGAATCCATGCTGGCGATGCTCGTCCCGATCAAGACCAACGATCCCTACCCGTACGGCACCGTGCTCTATCTGATCAAAGAAGCCCAGCTGACCGGCGTCATGGATTCGATCCTGAACGACTTCTCCGGCAGCAGCTATATCTTCTCGGGCACGGGCGAAGTGCTGACGGCCAACTACAGGGGCGACGCCCTGCGCGGACGCGACCTGACGTCGCTGACCGCGCTCGAGCCCGGCATCCACGGCATGGAGCTGGGCGGCGAGCGCTACTCGGTCGTCACGGTCAAGTCCAAGGTCAACGGCTGGACGTACGCCACGGCGATTCCCAGCTACCAGTTCTTCGAGCGGGTCGGCCAGATTCGCACGATCATCCTGCTCGTCTTCGCCTTCACGGCGCTGACGGGCATCGTCGCGGCGATGCTGCTCGCCAGAAGGCAGTACCATCCGATCCGCGACCTGCTGGAGTTCGCTTCGCTGCAAAGCGGCGCCAAGGAAACGCCGAAGAGCCGGAACGAATGGGACTGGATCAAGCAGACGATCCGCGAATACCACGCCCGCATCGACATGCAGGAGCCGTTCGTTCGCAACCAATGCCTCATGCTGCTGTTCAAGCACGGCAAGCCGGACGATCCCGAGATCGAGCGGATGATCGTCCGGTCCGGCCTGGAGCTGCCGGAGCAAGCCCGCTGCTTCGCGGTCATCCTGAGCTTGGACGAACAGAGCGGCGGCGGGCAGTCGTGGGAGGACCAGCAGGCGCTGCGCGCTTGGCTGAGCCGGTTGGAGCTGCCCGAGCTTCGGGCTCGGATCTACGGCGTCGAGTTGTCCGTCACCCATCAGCTTGCTCTCATGGTGACGCTGCTGCCATCGGAGGAGACGGGCGAGGCGAGCCGCGTCGGCCTGATCGTCGACGAGCTGGACGGGCGGTTGGCGGAGCGCCTGCCCAAGCGGCCCAATCTCGGCGTCGGCACCTTGTACGACGACTTGTCCGGGTTGAACCAATCCTTCCTCGAGGCGGCCTCGGCGCTGGAGCAGCGGATGCTGACGGACAGCGGCCGGATCGCTTATTTCGAGGAACTGACGGCGTTATCGGCATCTGCCGTCTCCGGAGAGAGCTTTTGGATTCCCAAGAAGTGGCTGCTCAAGCTGGAGCAGAGCCTCAAGCAGGGCAACGAAGCCACCGCGCTGCAACTGATCGCGAGCATGATGGCGAAGATCAAGGGCGAGACGCTGTCGGTCGGCTTGCTGCGGTGCCTGTGCTTCGACATGCTCAATTCCCTGCTGCGGACCGCCGCCGAGCTCGGCATGGACGAGGTGCGCGGCGATATCTCGTCGCTGCACGCCTTCGAGACGCTCGAGGGACTGGAGAACAGGCTGAGCTCGCTCGCGATGCGGATATGCGGCGCGGCCGCGAATCATCCCGAGACGGCCCAGCCGGCGCTCATGGACGAGATCGTCGCCTACATCGAACAGAACTACGCCGACTACACGCTTAGTTTGGAGCATATCGCCCTCAAATACGATACCTCCACCTCCTATCTCAGCCGCAGCTTCAAAGAGAAGATCGGCTGCAACTTCACGGAGTATATCTGGCAATGCCGGCTCAAGGAAGTGATCCGCCTGCTCCTCCATACCCACGCGCCGCTCAAGGAGATCATCGAGCGCGTCGGTTATCTGGATGCGCCGAACTTCATTCGCAAATTCAAGAAGGAAACCGGCTATACCCCCGGCCAATACCGCAAGCAGCATGGCGCGGGCGCCTCTCTCCCCGAGGCGAAGTAACGCGCCCCCCATGAACGAACGGAGCTGTCCCCGTTATGCGACGGCAGGACGGCTCCCGTTCATTCGCTTCGCTTCAATCCCCGCGATTGCCTAACCTTGTACTGCCCTGAAGCCGTCTAAGCGTCCGCGTTCAAAATATGCGCCAGCAGCTCGTCCAGCGGAACCGTCGCAAGCGCGATCGCCGTATCCGTAACGCCGTAATAGATATGCAGCAGACCGTCCTTCACGACATTGCCGGTCGGGAAGATCACGTTCGGGATCTGGTAGCCGAACTTCTCGTAATACGTCTCCGGCTCCATGATGAAATCGCGCGTCCGGGCGATCACCTTCTCGGGGTTGTCCAAGTCGAGCAGCAGCGCTCCGACCCGGTAGACGATCCGGTCGTCGACGCCGTGATAGAGCACGAGCCAGCCCTTGTCCGTCTTGACCGGCGGCGTCGAACCGCCGATCTTGCGGGATTCCCAGGCCATGTTCTCGGCTTTGGCCAACAGCTTCGGCTTCTCCCAGCGGAGCAGGTCGTCGGAGTACGTGATCCACATGGCCGCTTTCTCCGTCCCGTACGCTTCGCCGACGTATTCCTCCGGCCGCCGCAGCAGGACGTACTTGCCGTTGATTTTCTCCGGGAACAGGATATTGTCGCGGTCGTTGATATCCAACTCGGTCGTATCCGCGACGAACTCCCAATCGACGAGGTTGTCCGACTTGACGATGGAGGAACGGGTCAGCCAATGTCCTTCCCGTTCGCCCCAGCCGTCCGGGTACTTGGGGAACGAGCGCTCCGGCACGCCCGTGTTCGTCGGATAGTAATTCATCGCGCATGGCCGCAGCGCGTAGTTCATGTAGAACGTGCCGTCGATCTTGACGACGCGCGGATCCTGCACGCTGCCATACGGGAAGCCCAGCTCGTCGGGCGTCAGGACCGGTTCGTCCTTCACGTGGGTGAAGCGCACGCCGTCCTCGCTCTCCAGCAGGCCGAGATAGTTCTTGCAGGGGGTGAGCGAACCGGCGGTCCGCTCGATCATATAGAATTTATCCCCGTCGAGGATGACGGCCGGATTGAAGACCGTCGCCTTGCGCCATTCGAATTCGCCGGGTACCACGATCGGGTTGGCGGGGTGTCTCGTGATTTTCATGGAAATGCTTCCTCCTGTGCGGACGCAGCTTCTGCGCCTATGATTTTATGGCCTTCATCGGTCCGGAACGGGAGAACGGCACCGTTCGCCGGCTTCCGGCGGAAAGAAAAACTCTCCGGGCAGCTTGAACCCTCGGAGAGTTTTCGGGCGAGGATAAGGGGGATAAGGACTGGGATCAGTTGCCCTTCCAGCGGTCGTAGGCGGTTTGGTAGATTTCGGCCATGCGGTCGCCGCCCATCTTCTTGATCGTGCCGACGTAGCCGTCCCAGCCGGTCAGCGGCTCGGCGCCGGTCACGAATTTGGCTTCCATCTGACGCACGTACGTATTGAGATCGGACGTCATGGACGTCACCTCCGCCTGCTCCTCCGGCGTCAGGAACAGCACCGGGAACGGGATGCGGGCGCCGCGGTCGAGCAGCTTGGTCTTGGTCTCGTTGGCAACCCAGGCGTCGACGTCGCCAAGCAAGCCCTTGTCGATCTCCGGCAGGTTGATCGTCGGCGCGGGAATACCGTAGTTCGGCGTGATCCTGGAGCGGTATTCCTCGCGGTCGCCGCCGTCCGGCACGGGCAGGTATTCCTTCACGAAGTCGGCTTTGTCCGTGTACTTCCACAGGATGCCTTCCGGGCCTTTGTTGAACATGGTCGCGCCTTCGACGGAGTACGCGTAGTCCACCCAGCGCATGGAAGCTTCGGGGGAAGGATTCGTATTCGAGATGGCGAAAGCTCCGGTATTGATGCCCTTGTTCTTGGCAATCGCCGGCTTATCCACGGAGTCGCTCTTCACCGGGATGAACATCGGGTCGTCGGTGTTGGGCTCCTCGCCCATCATCTGGAAGGCCGTCCAGGCCGAGAACAAGCCGAGCTGGTTGCTGCGCGCCTTGGCCTCGCGCTGCTCGCTCGTTTGCGAGAAGCTCTCGTGATCCAGCAGACCGTCGTTCCAGAGACGGTTCAGGTACGTCAGGTAATCCTTGTAGCCCGCTTCGACCGGGGTATAGTGAACCTTGTCGCTGTCGTCCACGTAGATCTCTTCTTCGTAGATGCCGAAGGCGCCGAGCAGCCAAGTGCGGATATCCCGCAGGCTGTTGCCGGGCGAAGCGGAGGAGAGCGGAATCTCGTCGGGCTTGCCGTTCTTGTTCGGATCCTCGTCCTTGACCCGCTTCAGGTAGGCGTACAGCTCCTCGGTGGTTTCCGGCAGCTTGTCGACCTTGAGCGCTTTCAGGAACTCGCCGTTATACCACAGCGGGTTGCGGTACCAAGGCTGGTTGAACTCGATGACGGGCAGCGCGTAGATATGGCCGTCCGGCGCGGTGATCGATTTGCGGATCTCGGGGTTGTCGTCGAGAATCTTCTTGACGTTGGGCGCGTACCCCTCGATCAGGTCCTCCAAGGGGACGAGAATGCCTTGTTCGCCGTAATTCATCTGCTCCGCCGGCGTCAACCCGGCCGCGTAGAAAATATCGGGATACGTTCCGCTGACGAACACGAGGCTTTTCTTCGTTTCGAAGGCGTCCTTCGGCGCGTTTTGGAACTCCATATGGATGCCCGTCAGCTTCTCCATCTCTTGAAACAGCGGCATCTTGTCCCAATTCTGGATGCCCACGTCAGGTCCCATCACGGTGAGCGTCAGCGGCTCGTTGACCACGGGGAAGCCTTCCTTGTTCACGTTGTCCGCGGCGGCGCCCGGCTTGCCTTCCGTCTCTTTGTCCGCCGAGCTGCAGCCGGACAGTACGCCGGCCAGCATCGCGCCCGCCAGCAGAAGATTCAACCCTCTTCTTCTTGTTTTCATTCCGTGCTCCTCCTTTTGATCACATGCCTTTTATAATAAACGAAGATGACGGGTTCCCTATCAACGAATCTCGAATTGTCAGGCTGCATGCGGCGTGTCATCCGTGTCGGGGAAGGGCCGGGTCTTCGGATATTCATGCTCGTAATCGCCTGCGCGCTTAGCCCTTCACCGATCCGATCATGACGCCCTGCACGAAATAACGCTGCAGGAACGGATAGACGGCGATGATCGGCAGCGTGGACACGATGATGACGGCGTATTTCACGAGCGAGGCGATTTCGGCCTTGGAGGCGGCCAGGCTGGCCGCCTCGCCGCTCAGCACCGCGCCGTTCGTCTCCGCGCCCATCTGCTGGAGCACGAGGATCTGCCGAAGCACCATCTGCAGCGGAAACTTGGACTCTTCGTTCAGATAGATCAGGGCGGTGAAGTAGCTGTTCCAGTGCCCCACGCCGTAGAACAACGCCATGACCGCGATGATCGGGGCCGACAGCGGCAGCACGATGCGGACGAACAGCCGCATATTGGTGCAGCCGTCGATATGCGCCGCCTCCTGCAGCTCCTTCGGGATCGTGGACTGGAAGAACGTCCGGGCCACGATGATGTTCCACACGGAAGCGGAGACCGGCAGGATCAGCGCCCACATCGAATTGATCAGGCCGAGATTCTTCACGACCAGGTATGTCGGCACGAGGCCGCCGCTGAAAAACATCGTGATCAGGATCACGATCATGAAGAACCGGCGGCCGAAGAAGTCGCTCCGGCTGAGCGCGTACGCGGCCGGCAGCGTCACCGCCAAGTTGATCAAGGTTCCGATGATCGTATAGACGATCGTATTGCGGTAGCCCGTCCAAATCTTGGCGTTCCCGAACACGAGCTTGTAGCCTTCGAGCGTCAAGCCTTTCGGGAGCAGCCACATCTCGCCGGAGTTCACGTACTTGGGCGTGCTGATCGAGGCGCTGAGCATGTAGACCAGCGGGTAGAGCACGACGATCAGCGCCGCGGTCAGGAAGAGGTAGATCAGGACAAGAAAGAGCTTGTCCCCTTTGGATTCTTTGATTGCCGATACCATCGAGGCGACCTCCTAGCTACCAGAGACTGTTGTCGCTGGTTTTTTTGGCGATGCGATTGACCGTCAAGAGCAGGATTGCGTTGACCACGGAGTTGAACAAGCCGACTGCCGTGGAGAAGCTGAGCTGATTGCTCAGCAGGCCCGACCTGTAGACGAAGGTCGAGATGACGTCGGACGACTCGATGTTCAGCGAGTTCTGCAGCAGCAGCACCTTCTCGTAGCCGACGCCGAGGATGTTGCCCACGTTCAGGATCAGCAGGATCGAGATCGTCGGGATGATCGTCGGGATATTGATATGCAGCACCCGCTTGAGGCGGCTCGCGCCGTCGACGATCGCCGCTTCGTGCAGCTGCGGATCGACGGCCGACAAGGCGGCCAAGTAGATGATCGTGCCCCAGCCCGCGCTCTGCCATACGCCGGAGAGCACGTAGACCGTCTTGAACCAGCGCGGGTCCTCCAGAAAATGCGCTGGCTGGAGGCCGATCCATTCGATGATGCGGATCAGAATGCCCGAGGACGGGCTCAGGAACGTGATGATCATGCCCGCCATGACGACGATGGAGATAAAATGCGGCGCGTACGTAACCGTTTGCACGCTTCGCTTGAACAGGCCGTTCTTGACTTCGTTGAACGCCAGCGCCAGAATGATCGGCAGCGGAAACCCGATCGCCAATTCATATAAGCTCAGGCTGAATGTGTTCCACAGCAGATCCCAGAAATAATAGGAATTGAAGAACCGTTCGAAATGGTCGAACCCGACCCATTTGCTCCCGGCGATGCCTTTGGAAGGCAGGAAGTTTTTGAAGGCGATCTGAACCCCGTACATCGGCACGTATTGAAATACGATAAAATACAGCATGCACGGCGCGATAAACAGGTACAGCTCCCAATTGCGCAGGATTCTTCTTCGCCCGGAGGCCTTCCCGGTTCCAGGCTGCGTCCGAAGCGTCAGCTCTTGACTTGCTTTCAAAACGTACCGTCTCCTCCCCTTGGCTCAGCTTCCTCCCTCTTGCGAGGGCGGCTGATGATTCTTCAAGCAAGCGCATTCATATTCGGCTTGCCCGTTCATAGGTCACATTGTACGGACTTTCGCGGACGGCCGTATATATGTCGATTATGAATTGTCATGCCAAAAAAGCCCGTCATGCCAGGCATGGCAAGGCTTTCGGCATAGGAGCCGCGGTCCCCGAATCGTCGCTTGTCCGGGCAGAATGTGTCGTATTTTACCTGCCTTCCAGGTTCAAATCATACCTATTGCGCTTTGCCGCGGGTTGCGCGTACGCCGACTCGAAAAAAAACCAGCCGAAGCGCTCCCGCGCCCCGGCTGGCCAATCCATGATCCGCTTATTCTTCTTCAAACAACCGTTCGCCTTTGTGCAGCCGCCAGGCGATCTTGGCCGTATGCGGAAGCTCGCGCGCGGTCGGCGCGTGCGCCGCCAAATACCTGGTGCAGGCGAGCAGCATCGTTTCCTTGGCCCTCTCCGCGAAATCGCCCTCCGCCGCTTGCCAATGGTCGTATTCGGTCACCGCGGCTTCGTACATCTGGAACGTATGGAATTCCGCATCCTCCCGCAGCAGCGCATGGCCGAGCGTGTTCAGCAGCGCGCCCGGCTCGCCGCCGCCGCGAACGTAGTCCATTACCCATTGCGCGGCCGGCCCGACCTGCTGGCGCTGGTCGAGCAGATCAAGCAGCTCTTGCCGGCTCGCCGGAGCGGCGGAACCGGACGGCTTCGGCCGCGCGGCTGCCGGCACGTTCAGGAAGCGGTCGAGATAGACGCTGACGGCGCCGTGAAATATCGCCCGGTGCAGCAGCGGCTCATCCGATTGCAGCAGCCTCTCGTGCACGGCGTGCGCGTACGTGAACGTATGGAGCACCGCGATCCAATCGCCGAAATCGTTTTGCGTATGGAAACGAACGATCCGTTCCGCGGCGGCAAGCGCGACGAACTGCGCCAGCTGCGCCGGAGCCGTTCCCGCGATGAGCAGGTCGCGCAGCAGGGCGATCGTCCGCTCCGGCGCATCGCTCAGCAGCTGCTGCAGCAATTGCGCTTCCATCTCGGCTGACAGCCGCGAATGCGCGGACCCCGCCGGGCGCTTCGCCTGCTGCGCATGCTGCTCCAGCTCGCGGATGGCTTGTTTGACCGGCTCCGCGAGGTTCAGCGGCGCCTGCCACTGGTGCAGCTCCTCGCTACGGGTCGGCCGCGCCATCATCGGCACGAGCGACGTCAAGATCCGTTCCTTTTGCGAGTCCTCCGCCCATGCCAGCGCCTCGAACGCTTTGCTGTGGAAGTCGAACGTATGCCCGCCGTCCAGGTACATATGATCGGTCGCGGCGGCAAGCATCATCTCCGACAGCCGCTTCGTGTCGATGCCTTTCATGATGGCGGTGAGCAGCACCTTCTCGGCCCCCTGCGTATCCCGCACCTCGATGCAGCTTCGGTACCACGCGCTCAACCGTTCGAACGGCACGTCAGCCGACGGCAGCGCCGACAGCAGGTGCCGGGTGCCCCTGCCCGCGCTTCCCCGAGCGACATGGACGAGTCCTTGGTAGAGGGCGAGGATTTTGCCGTTTTTGTCCAGCTTGCCGACGCTTCGCGCCATGGCGGTAAGAATGGTAAGCCCGGCGTTCCAGCCCGTTCCGTACGTCGTGCCGAATTCGATGCCGATACGGGCGACGTGCTGCTCCGGCACGCCCGCCTCGATCAGTCCGACGACCGCTTTCGCGATGACGATGCCGATATTCTGCTCGAGCCCTTCTTGCAGTTTGAGTTTGTACTTGTTCGCGCCTTCCGCTCTTCTGGAGACCGGATTCACCCACACTTCGCCGCCGTCGACCCGCACTTCATGCGACGGAACATCGTCCGCCCACGGGTCGAACGTGCCGCCGCTGCAGATATCAAACCGCGCATGATGCCAATGGCAGGTCAACATCCCGTCGCACAAGCTTCCCATATGAAGCGGAAAGCCTAAGTGCGGGCAGCGGTTGTCCACCGCGTATACTTGGCTTTCATGGTAAAAAACGGCGATGCCGCCTCGTACTACTTTGGCGCCCTCTTGTTTAAGCGCTTCCAAATTACCTGCCGAAATCCAATTTACACTGACGCTCATCGATTCAGCCTCCTTGGTTTTAGCTGCAATCCTTGCGGCAATCATCGTATCCGGTCGAAGCTCTGTGCCTGCCGTATCTCGTTCCATTATAGCTTATTGTTCTTGGGTGGGCCTCATTGCAATCGTTTTATCTGGATGGATCATTTATTTGATCTATCATAATCATAGAAACGCCCGCATTGATCTCCGGCCGAAGAACCCCTAGTATGAGTTTTACCGACATCATTAGGAGGCGATCAACAAAGTCACCCATTAGCCAATATCAGGAAAAGGATTGTAAGTTAGCCCCCCGATGCGGCCGGCGCGCCTGGAGATTTGATTTATTTCGATTCTTTAGTACAATGGTTTTATGACAACCGAAAAAATATTGCACGATGAGCACAGGGCCAGGATATTCAAGGCTTTGGCGGATGAAACGAGATTGGAAATGATAAGGAATCTTTACGCCAAGCAAAACGAGATGAATTGCGGAGAAGTGGGAGACATTCAAGGAATTTCCAAATCGAATACCTCGTATCATTTGCGTACGTTAAGGGAGGCGAAATTGATCAAGGTACGAAAAGACGCGCAAACGAGGTATATGAGCATCGATATAGAGACCTTTCAAACGTACTTACCCGGCTTTCTGGATACGTTGTAAAATTTTTTTGTTCTATAATTCAATATTCGTTGAACTATTGAACTGAAGCAAAGGGTGATGCCTAGGGGTTAAATTGAAAGCTTCTTTTTTTGTTCAGTAGTTCAATATTCGTTGAACTACAAAACTAACAGACAGAGGATGAGTCATTTGGGTAAGCTTACCGCTTTATTATTCATGATCATGTTTTTTATCGGCACGGATACGTTTCTGATCTCGCCGCTAATCCCTACGCTTCAGGAATTGTTCGATATCCCGACCGAAATTTCCGGTTGGATGGTGGGAGCCTATGCTTTGGGTTATGCCATATTCGCCTTGATCGCCGGACCGCTCTCCGATGGATGGGATCGCAAAAAAGTCATGTTTTACGGCATGCTTTGTTTTTCGGTCTCGACCGTTTTATGCGGCTTTGCCACAGGCTTTTGGTCGATGTTGGGATTCCGCTTTTTGGCTGGCATCAGCGCGGCCTTTACATCGCCTCAAGTCTGGGCTTCCATTCCGGTTTTGTTTCCGGCGGCCAAGAACGCCAAAGTACTCGGTATCGTCATGGCAGGCTTAGCTTCCGCCCAAGCGTTCGGGATTCCGATTGGCGGTCTGCTCGCTTCGACGCTTTGGTCATATCCTTTTTATGTCATCGGCGCATGTTCCTTGGCGGTATCGATTTTTATCTATTTCGCTTTGCCTTCGATGAAGCCGAACCACGACCAACGAACCAGGCTGCCGATCTTTAAAAGATATCTCCCGTTGTTGACCAGCAGAATCGCAAGAAGATCTTTCCTCGGTCATTTCTTGTTTAATTGCGGGTTCATGGCTGCCTTTGCGTTCATCGGAAAATCGATGACGGACCGCTTTGCGCTTTCGGTCGATCAGGTCGGGTACGTCATGTTTTTTCTGGGTTTAGGCAATCTGGTAGGAAGCTTTGCCGGTGCTTACGTGATTCAAAAGCTCAATCGTTTCAACACGTTGGCAGGAGGCTTTCTTCTCGCCGCCGCATGTTTTATCGTTTTGCCTTTCATGCCCTCGGTTGCAGCCTTCGATGGCGTATACTTCTTCGTTTTCATGAACATGGGGATTGCATTCCCGTTGATCATGGGGCTTCTGACTTCGCTGAATCCGTCGATTCGCGGCACGATCTCAAGCTTGGGCAATTCGATCATGTATGCGGCGACAACGCTCGGCTCTTGGCTGGCAGGCTTGATTTATGCGAACTTTAACGGTTTTGCCGGTGTCGCCGTATTTGCGGCGCTCTGCTTCGCCGGCGCGTTGTTCTATTTTGTATCAAGCGGGATTTTGACCAGTCAAACGGAAACCGGGAAAAAGCTTGCATCATAAAAACCTAACAATTATCAGAGGTGATATCATTGTCGACTTATTTACTCATTCACGGCGCGTGGCACGGATCTTGGTGTTGGGAGAACATGGTTCCCTTGCTGGAGAACGCCGGTCATCGCGTCATTGCGATTGATTTGCCTGGCCATGGAGAAGACCCAACCCCGGTATCGGACGTAACGCTCGACGCCTATACAAGTCGTGTGGTAGCTGCCATCGATGAACTTGATG
Source organism: Paenibacillus sp. J22P277 (assembly GCF_059383675.1). Taxonomy (NCBI): domain Bacteria; kingdom Bacillati; phylum Bacillota; class Bacilli; order Caryophanales; family Paenibacillaceae; genus Paenibacillus; species Paenibacillus sp. J22P277. Next base: position 328,138 of record NZ_JBXENS010000007.1, on the reverse strand, counting down.
AAGAGGTAATTCTGGTCGGACACAGCATGGGCGGGATCGTTGTATCCCAAACAGCCGAGTACCGTCCGAAACGCATTCGATCGCTCGTTTATTTAACCGCATTTCTATTGCAGAATGGCCAAAACATGCTCGTGGTTCCGCCTAACCCTGCTATGCGGGTCTCTGACGATGGCCGTACGATTACCGTTCCCGCGGACAAAGCGAAGGATATATTCTACAATCGTTGCCTGGATGAGGATGCAACCCGGGCAGCATCGCGGTTAAAGGTGCAATCGTTGCGTCCATTCGCGACGCCGCTTAGCCTAACGGAACAAAATTTCGGTCAAGTCCCGCGTTACTATATTGAAGGCGTTCGAGATCATGCCATACCCATCGAGTCGCAGAGGCTCATGCAAGCTGCATCTCCCTGCAAGGAAGTATTCTCGCTGGATACGGACCACTCGCCGTTTTATTCGACTCCCGAACAATTAGGTACCATCTTGATTAACATCGGGGGAAAATGAGCAGCTAAATGCCGTGGCCGCTTTTCTCGCAAGAGAGCGGCCACGGCAATTAGGTTTTATCGGGATTGGCCGTCCATGGCTTCCTCCGCGTTTCATTCTAACGTCTGGTTCCGGTTTCCATGAAATTGACTTGGACTTCTACATTCACGTTCATCGTCGGATAGCTGCGCATCCAGTCTGCTTCCTGCCAATTTTTATTTCGGCTTCTGGCGAAGTCACCTAAGCCCAGCGGATCGATCGCATGTTTTTGAAACGTTTTGACGAGTTCCGATTCTGCTTGGAAGAGCTGTTTTTCGAATCGTTTGTTCAGATTGCGAAGCTCCTCGTCCGATATCAGGTAGCCGTCCGCTTCTCTTATTTTGCAGTTCATCGACAGGCTGATCGCGACAGCGTCATTCTTCATCCGATACTTCACGGAGGACCCGACATTTTCAACGGCCATGTACGCTCCATCGTCAAGCCTCATATCAAAGATCCCTTGATTCATGTCCTGCAGCAGCAGTTTCATGAGCTTCGATTGGTTAAAATCCAGCGATGCCACGTACTTGTCGTTGCGGAATAATGCAGTGCCGGCAACTACGAGACGGCCATGCTGGATTTGAAGAAGAGGCAAGTAGGGGTCGAGCCCTTCTCCTACGAGGGAATACTCGAATTCATGCAGATTTTGACTGGGAAGAGCGCCATTTCGCGTGTTCGAATCAAGCAGATGGTAGATAAATATCCCTTTTTCTTCCTTCTTGCTAAAGTTCTGCTCCAGTAGGGTTTTGCCCTTTCCGTCCACTACCGCCAAGGACATCAAGCGCGAATAAACCGCGTTGCGCAGCAGGACGTCCAACTCCTTCGCGATCCCGCTCGAGGCTTTGTCGCTGCCGAACATTACGACCGAAAGCTTCCCGGTTTGTAAGGGCTTGTCCATTTGCGAACTCATGAATTCCCGGATCCCGGAACTTGTATGTCCTGTTTTCGAGTACATTTCATCCGATACGGTCTCGGGTTTTCCCGCTTGAAATTTGGGAACCGCCAATGTGATCTCGATCTGATCTTTGGATACTTCGTCATACGAGGCAACAATAAACAGGTGAACTCGATCCAGAATTTGTTGTTGTACGCATGCCGTCAATAACAGGATAATCGTCAACATCATGCAAACGGTCCGTTTCACTTCGTCTTCCTCGCCTTCGCTCTGAACATATCGAATAGGAAGAGCGCGGGGATGTAGCCAAAAATAACGCTGATCCCCGACATCCTGATCCAATATTGAACGACGTCGACGCCGATTCGATTCGGAATCGAACAGATTGCAATGAAAACCAAACCTAACAAGATCGGAAGAACGGTCACTTGTCTGATCGGGAACGTAAACTTCATGATCCGGCTGGAGGCCCAGATGCATAAACCAATGACGGGGAACAGTCGCAGCACCGTGGCGGATGCGCCGATAAATTCGAATCGTTCGACGAAAGGAAACTGGATGAAGCCATATTTGGTCAATCCAGGCCATATATCATGCGATAATTGTCCGGATTTGAAGCTTATTGCCCCGAAGATAACTTCCGTAACATAAAGCACGGTTATGGATAACGTCCCCCAATGCGCCCATTTTTGCGATTTTCTCGGCGTTTTAATAAACGGGTAGCAAAATAGGAGCATTTCTATGCCCGTGTACGAGACGGTCAATTCCTTTGCGGCTTTGAAAATATCTTTCGGCGAATGACTCATGGCAGGCAATAAGTTGTTGAAGTGAAAAAACGGGATCATGGCAAAAATCGTTGCAAAAAGAATGGTATTGAGCAGACTGAACATGCTGATGCCAACGATGACGCGAAAACTTCCCGCAATCATATAGTAGGCGATGAGCAGCAAGCTCAGTGCCAGCGACCACGTTTCCAGATCCGGAAACACCCAAACTTGGATGACTTCAATAAACAACCGGACTTGATAGACGCTTACGAACAGAAAATAGACCGAAAAGAGGAGGTTAAGCAGCAGGCCGATCCATTTACCGAACAACAGGATATGGATGTTTATCAGGTCCGTCCGATGACGGTTAAGAATGCGGTACATCATCGCAATGACGATATGGATGCCGAGCGAGCAAAGCAGGACGGCCATCCATGCGTCCTGTCCGGCAAGATGGATCGGCTTGACGGACACGAACAGAAAGTCGATTCCGAACAGCATGGCGTGGATGATGACGAACGTGAGATACGGAGAGACGGTATGGCGTTCTTGAATCTGCGAAGTCAACGTCAATCCCCCCGAACCCGTTATTCGTCAATGTCTTTTTTCAATGTCGACTTTCGTTTATCGTACCTGTCCGGATCCTTGGTTCTAAAGAACGCCGGCCGATGATGAAAAATGGAATACGGCGGACGGATCATCGTATCGGTTAAACTCTTCGGGCGTAATGGATAAAACGGAACCAGATACGGCATGCCGAGAGAAGTAAGGCGCAGCAGATGCGTAACCACGATGATGGCGCACAGGAAAATCCCGAGCAATCCCCACATCTGAGCAAAGAGGATAAACGGAAACCGAAGGATGCGTATGGTATTGCTCATCCGAAAAACAGGCGTCGTAAACGAAGCCATCGCCGACAAGGCCACGATGATGAGCAGGAAGTTGCTGGTCAGCGCAGCTTGAACCGCCGCGGTCCCGAGGACGATGCCTCCGACGATCCCGATCGTTTGCCCGATCTTGGACGGCAATCTCGCTCCCGCTTCCCGCAGCAGCTCGATGGCAAGCTCCATGATGAGGACCTCGACGACGGGAGGGAAAGGGACGTTGATTCGGGAGGCAATGATCGTGGGCAAAAACGTATTCGAGATCCCGTGACCGTGATACGTCAGGACGGCTACGTACATGGCCGAAGCTAATATCGAGAACATCACGGACGTTATGCGAATCATGCGAATAACCGATCCGATGATCCACGGCAAAAAATAATCCTCGTACGAGGTGAAGAAATGCTCGAACGTAACCGGACCGATAAGCGCATTCGGAGATCCGTCAACCAAGATGCAGATTTGACCGAGCGTCAAGCTCCACGTAATGCGATCCGTTCGTTCCGTTCCAAGCAACTGCGGAAAGATCGAGTTCGAGTTGTCCTCGATGATTTGTTGAATGATGGTAATATCCGTCACGGTATCGAACTGCATGTCCCCGACGCGTTGCAGGCAGGTTTGAATATATTGCTCGTTCGCGATCCCCTCGAGGTAACAAATCGCCACTCTCGACTTGGAGAGATCCCCGACTTGGAGTTCTTTTATCCGCAACGAGGCGACCGGGAGCCGCATGCGAATCAGATTCAAGTTCGTGTCCAACGACTCGACGAGCGCTTCTTTCGGACCTTCGACATTGAATTCGATTTCGGGTTTCGATACGACGCGCCCCTTCGACAAAGCGGCGTTCATCAGGATGGTTGCGGGGTTAGAAGGCTGCCCAATCGCCACGTACCCGCGCAGTAATTTGTTTCGAATCGCATTCCAGTCGGATGATCGTTCTTTTTCCGCGATCGGCATCGATTCAAATAGTTCATCGAATGAAAGTCCGGCGTTCTTGCTTACATAATCAAGAATTTGTTCGTTGAGAATATATAAATCCGTAATGGATTTGAAAAAACAAATCGAATAAGGCTTACCATGAATCGATTGATGAAGAAAAACGAAATCCGAGGATTCCCTGAATTCCTCCCACTCCTTGGGGATTGCAGGCATGTAAAATACTTCCTTTTCCTGTAACTTTGTGTATCATTATTCACTGTCAGCCGCTTCTTATACGTTCGCGATTCGGCTTGAAGCTGCTTCGTATATCCCATGACGGCCCCTCTCCTTATTCGAACGCGTACGGGAAATCGAAAGAAGGCAGCGGGTCGTTCGGCGGTGCCGCTCAACCCGCTGCCTTCGCGTCTTTAATCAGAGCCGCAGGACGGTTATTCGTTCTTCATTGAAAACGTCGCCGTTATCGCGAAAGCCGAAGCTTTCATAAAGCCTTTTGGCGGGCGCATTGTCGGCCTTGTAGGAGATCCAGCAGTACGTGGCGGGCCCTGCCGGAAAATGGCGGATGAATGCCAGGACTTCGACCATGGCTTCCCGGCCGTAGCCTCGATTCTGGTAACGCCGGTCAATCATCAGCCGCAGGATGCAATAGCCGTCGTCCGCGATGGACGGTACCTCGTATCCGGTGATGCGATGCGTGATCATCACGAACCCGACCGGTTGTTCATCCGCGTAGATGATAAACGGAAACGGGTGTCCCCCATTGGTCGCAAGGACATAACACGAGGCCACGCTCGATAGATTGGACGCCACGAAGCGGCGCTGCTCCTCGGAAACTTCCAGGTTAAACAAGGCACGCCGGTTGTCCAGCGTGATTTTTCCGAGCGTAATCATACGGTATTGCTCCCTTCCTCGTCGGTCTCCGATATCGGTGCGCGCAGCGGCCGCTTCGCTTACCTAACATACGATTTATCCCAAAAAAGGTATAGACTGACGTTGATTTTTTTTATACACGATTATGTATCCGTGGTTATTTTTGGATCGCCATTTCGGACATGACGAATGAACCGGCGCTTGAGCGTGCCGGTTTTATTTTTTTGTATAGGAGCGGGTGAACGCGAATTGAAGAGCCAATTTGCTGCCATGGACGGCCTTGCCGAAAGTGATTATAATGAGAGTCTAGTAAACTACGATCGCGGAATGGGGAATATAGATGTTACAAAAAGCAACGTTTGCGGGCGGCTGTTTCTGGTGCATGGTCAGTCCGTTCGAGGAACAGCCGGGCATTCACGGCATCCTGTCCGGCTATATGGGCGGCAGCGTGGAGAATCCTACGTACGAGCAAGTGCTTACGGGAGAAACCCGACATCTGGAAGTGGTGCAGATCACGTTTGATCCGGCGGTTTTCCCTTATGAAAAGCTGCTTGAACTATACTGGCCGCAGATCGATCCGACGGACGCCACCGGGCAGGGCAACGATCGCAAAAGCCAATATCGCGCGGCGATTTTATACCATAACGAAGAACAACGTTTGCTGGCGCTGAAGTCCAAAGAAGAGCTTGAACGGAGCGGACGGTTCGATAAACCGATCGTCACGGAGGTCGAAGCGGCTTCCGTCTTTTATCCGGCCGAAGACTATCACCAGGACTATCACCGGAAAAATCCGGCGCACTACGAAGAATCCAGAGAATCCTCCGGCCGCAACGCCATTATCGAGAAATACTGGCAATAAGCGAGCGCGGCATCGAGCGCGCGGTTCATCATGAAGAAAGGCGGCCAACGGAATCGTTGGCCGCCTTTCTTATGCTCTCGGATCGAATCATAGGACAAGCGGAAACGGAGCAAGGCCGGCAAACGATCGATCTGACCGGTTAAAGTTCGAATTTCACGCCGGTCAGTTGTTCGCTTAACGTCCACAGGCGCTCGGCGTCCTCGGCGTTCACTGCCCGTTCGAATACGCCGGGCGTGAACGGCGCGGACGTGATTTCCGCGATGTCCCCGTTCTCGCAATAAACGCCGCCCTTCCCGTCAAGCTGAGGATGGACCGCGCACCAGACGAGAATGGCCGCGCCTTCTTCGATCGTCTTGAATTCATCGCTGTACGCTAACAAGACGCGTTCCCCCTGCTCATTCAACGTACTGAACGCATTCAACTCGTCATCGGTCATATAGCGGCTCAAATTCGTGATGATCGTGCCCGGATGAACGGCAAAGGTCCGTACGCCGTGCGTTTTTCCGCGTTTGTCCATGGCCACGGCAAACAGCGAATTCGCCGTCTTCGATTGCGCGTACGCAGCCCACCTATCATAATCGCGCGCGTGGAAGTTGGGGTCTTCAAAATCAAAGCCGCCGAGCTGGTGCGCGAACGACGATACGGATACGATTCTCGCGCCTTCCGCCTTCTCGAGCGCCGGCCATAGCCGCGCGGTTAGCTGAAAATGGCCCAAATGATTCGTCGCAAGCTGGGATTCAAATCCCCGCGAATCGCGAACCAGCGGAGTCGCCATGATGCCTGCGGAATTGATCAGGATATGCAAAGGCCGGCCGGTAGCGAGGAAACGTTCGGCAAACGCATCGATGGACGCGGGATCCATGAGCTCCAATCGTTCCAGCTCCACGCCCGGAACCGCGTTTAAGGCTGCCTGCGCTTTCTCGGGCGTGCGGGCGGGCACGATAACCGTTGCTCCGGCAGAGGAAAGCGCCTTGACCGCTTCCAGGCCAAGCCCGGCATAGCCGCCCGTAACGATAGCGATCTTGCCGGTCAGGTCCTGGCCGCCCAAGGCTTCCTTGGCGGTCGTTCTAGGCCCGAAGCCCGTTCGAAGCGGAGTTTGAAGCGCGATATGATTCTGAGTCGTCATGTGGTAACCTCCAGGGATGATTGTGCAATAGCACATAACGACTATACATTAGTAAGTACCGCTAAACAACTCAGTATCTTAAAACAATTTAAATTCTTAACATCCATGCAATGCCAGGGAAACGATGAAACGAATCGTAAGCATGCTGCTGCTTAAAATCACCATTCGGATCATTCGTTCATCCGATCGGGCTTACTGCTGCTCGTATCTCGCGCGCGCAACCTCACGCCGGCTGCTCGGCTTCTTCTTCCTCGCTATCCGCCTTCGACTCCTCGCCCTGCCACAGCAGCTGCATTTCCGTGCTGGTCGCGAGCAGCTCGGACAGCGAGCCCTCGGCTTCGACCCGTCCGTCCTTCATCACGAGAATGTGGTCGGCCCGCGCCAGCGCCGCTCGGCGATGGGACACCGCGATGCAGGTCACGTCCCGTTCCCGGAACAGCCGCTCCCACAGCACCTTCTCCGTCTCGACGTCCAGCGCGCTGGACAGATCGTCGAAGAGGAAGACGTCCGACTGCGTCATGAGCATCCGGGCCGTGGCGGCACGCTGAATCTGTCCGCCGGAGAGCATGACGCCGCGGGGACCGACGAACGTCTCGAGCCCGTTATCCAACGTTCGAAGATCCTGCTCCATGACGGCCAAGCGAATGACGCGGTCCATCGCGTCCGGCGGAACCGCGCTGCCTTGCGTAATGTTCTCCCCGAGCGTGTCGCTGAACAGCCGCGGGACTTGGGGCGTATAGGACGTGCGCGGCGGCTGGAAGTAGGCAGCCGGATCTTCGATCAACCGCCCGTTCCACTGGATCGTCCCTTCCGATTTCGGCAGAAGCCCGAGGAGCGTGCGGACGAGCGTCGATTTGCCCGAACCGATCCGGCCGGTCACGACCAGGAACTTGCCGCGCTCCAGCCGGAAGCCGACGTCCCGGATCCCGTTCTCCGAGTTCGGGTACGCATAGGATAAGCCCCGCACCTCCAAGCTTTGCAATCTCTCGTCCGCGCTCGCGGTCGGAGCCTCGGTCTCCGGGGGATCGCCGTACAGGTGGATCTCGCTATGTTCCGCGATGCGGTCTTCCTCGCCCGGACGAAACAGAACCCGCATCCGATCGAGCGCAACGCGCAGCCGTTTGTGCTGGAAGACCATATAGCCGAACAGGGAAACGCTGAACGCGAACGTGCTCAGGTAGGACGTGAAGAGCGCGATATCGCCGACGGTGAAGCGCCCCGCCTTCATCTCCGCGGCGCACATCAGGAGGATGACGCCCATGCAGATGCTGAGCACATGCTGGTTGAGCGATCGCATCCACTGCCTGAACAGGTTATCGCGCAGGGCCGCCTTCCGGCGGCTCTCGTTCAGCTGGAGGAACCGGTTCAGCACGTGGTCCTCCGCCCGCCCGAGCTTCACGGCCTGCACCGCGCCGAACGTCTCCGCGATGAAGCCGGTGATCCGGCCGGTCGCTTCCCGGTTCATCCGGGAATACCGTCTCGCCCGGTTGCCGGAAAGGTTGTTAAACAGCGTGACGACGACGAGCGGGAGAATGGCCACGATCGTGATCTGCCAATTGATGCGGGCCATGATCGCGATGCAGGCGACCGCGTAGATTACGCGGCCCCAGAAATCGACCCAGGACTCCACGTATTCGACCACTTCGTCCACGTCCTCCCGGAAACGGGTCATCGCTTCCCCGGGCGAGGCCGGCAAATTGCGTCCGGGCCAGCGCATGATCCCCGCCAGCATATTGCGGCGCAGAACGGCTTGGAGGTGATAGATGTACGTCACCCATTTGAAAAAAGCGATAAAAAACAGGCCGACTCTGGAGAACCGGATCAACGCGACGACGATCAGCGGCACCGCGAGCCATACGTAATCGTGCGACTGGGTCGTCGCCCGGTCGAAGAACCATTTCATGCCGAGCCCGATGCCGACGGGCATGGCGTGGAAGCCGCCCCATAGCAGGGCATTGACGAGATATAACAGGGGGTTGTAACGAAACAGTTTCCCCATGAATTGCGTGACGGTCATGCTAATTCCTCCTGTCGGTCGGCTCGCAGCAGCCGCGCGTATTCCGATGACGGATCTTGCGCCAGCGCGGCTCGCGGGCCGAACTCGATGATGCGTCCCTGACGCAGCACCATGATTTTGTCGACTTGGTCCAGCGTGGCCAGGCGGTGGGCGATCACGATCCCCGTGCACCGCTCCAGCAGTTGATCGACGGCCGTCTGCAGGGTCGCCTCCGTCGCGGCGTCCAGCCGCGAGGAAGGTTCGTCGAGGATAACGAGGCTCGGCTGGGTCAGGAACACCCGCGTCAGCGCGAACAGCTGCGCTTCCCCCGCGGAGAGCGACGCGCCTCCGGCGGAGAGGCGCGCATCCAGCCCTTCGGGCATCGCCTCGATCCACGGGCGCAGTCCGAGCCGTTCGGTCGTCTCGAGGATCGTTTCGTCCGAGAGCCGCGGATTGAACAGCGTCAGATTATCGCGGAGCGTGCCGTCGAACAGCTGCACGTCCTGCGTGACCATGCCGACCCTGCGATACAGCGACTCCAGGCGCAGGGAACGGATATCCGCCCCGCCTACCCGAATGGCGCCGCTGTCCAAATTATACAGGCGGAGCAGCAGCCGGCTGATGCTCGACTTGCCGCTGCCGGTCCTCCCGATCAGGCCCAGCCGTTCACCCGGCTTCAGCTTGAAGCTGATGTCGTGCAGAATGCGCTGATCCTCGTTGTAACCGAAGTTCACCCGCTCGAACGACACGGACAGCGGACCTTGCGGCAGCTCGTCGCCGTCGCCGTCCGCGATCTCGCTTCGCAGCGAGAGCAGCTCCCGCGCGCGGCGCATGCCGGACTTGGCCTTCTGAAATTCCTGCAATTGATCGCCGAGCTGTTCGATCGGGTCGTTCAGCATCTGGGTGTATTGAAAAAAGAGAAATAGCATGCCGAGCGTGATGTTTCCTTGCAGATACATGCGGACGCTGAGCAGCAGCACGATCGTGACGGTGACCGTGAACATCGCGACCGTGACGTTCCAAGGCATGACCCGGAGCATCCAAGCCTTGCGGCCGGACAGGAATACCGATCGCATCGCCCGATGGTACCGATTCATCAGGCGCGGCACCCCGCCGTTCGCCTGCACGTCTTCGATGCCCGCGATCCGCTCCTCGATCAGGCCGAAGAGGGAGGCGTTCGCTTGGCGCTCCGATTGGGAGGCCTTTACGCCCAGGTCGCGGATTCGGAACATGACGCCGATGGACAGGCAGGTGAAGGCCGTCATCGTCGCGGCGATCGTCCAGTCGTAGACGAACATATAGCCGAGAATGCCCGCGAGCAGGACGAAGCTGCCCACGATCTTGGCGATGAACATCGCGAAGAAGTTCGACATGTTGGTGACGTCTCCGTCGATGCGTTCGATCATCTCGCCCGGCGTCTTGACGTTGTGGAACCGCATATCGAGCCGCAGGACGTGCTTGAGCAGGTTGGCCCGAATCTGGTTGGTGGCCCGCCAGGCGACGTCGTTCCCCAGATAGTCGACCGATACCGTGAACAATTGATTGAGCACGGCCACGGCGAGATACAGCCCCGCCAGCGACAACAGGCCGGAGACGCTTCCCGAGCCGGTCGCCTGGTCGATGAACCGCTGGACGATCTGCGGGTTCAAGAGCTGCAGCGCGGTCGTCGCCAGCAGCAACAGCAGCAGCGCGAGCATCCGCCATTTGACGGGACGCAGGTATTGAAGAAGCCAGGACATGGATTGTTTCGGATCGCGGTTGGATTGCGGTTCGCTTTTTTGTGTTTGCGGCATGGCAGAGGAGAGCCCCTTTCTGAATTAAGCAATCGCGGCGTGACCGTGACCGTGCAGGCGGGGACCTGGAGAAGACAATAAAAAAGCTCCAGGCGCAACCGCCTGGAGCGAAGTACGTAGGGGAAATTAATGCATACGCACGGCAGGGTCAGCCAATAGATACAAGCCTATGAAATTGGATGGGATTGGGGCGATTGGACTTGTCATTTTGGCGACCTCCTTCGGGAATGGTTTCGAATCGAAACTTGATCGAAACTCGAATAAGCAAACTATAGCACGGGCTTGCGAACAGCGTCAACCAGAATCTGGATAGTCAGGTTAAGCATTGCCATGTCCGTCCATGATCGCGCAGGACGGAGCCTTACAAGAGTTCGATATACCCTTCCGTTCCGTGCACGCGAATGCGCTGCCCGTCCTTTATCCGTGTGGTGGCATGCTCCACGCCGACGACCGCCGGCAATCCGTATTCGCGCGCGATGACGGCTCCATGCGTCATCAGTCCGCCGACTTCGGTGACGAGGCCTTTTATGGATAAGAACAACGGTGTCCAGCTAGGGTCCGTGAAGGCGGTGACCAACAGATCTCCCTCCTCCAAATCGGCATCTTCCATCTTCAGGATGACGCGCGCGCGCCCTTCTATGACGCCGGAAGAAACGGGCAGGCCGACGATCGCATCGGGCGGGAGATGATCTCTTTTATACGTGCCTGTAATGATTTCGCCATCGGACGTCATCACGCGCGGCGGCGTCAACTTTTCATAGAACCTGTATTCGTCTTTTCGGCTGCCGATGATCCGGTCATCCAGTTCATTCGTGCGTACGGCCTCGCGAAGCTCTTCGAAGGTGAGGTAATAGATATCTTCCTTATCGCGAATAACGCCCGCTTGCACGAGCCGCTCGGCTTCTCTCAGCAAGGCCTGCTTATAGACGAAGTAGCGGCTGACCATGCCGTACTTGGGATATTCCCGATACCCGATGAAATTCCGGACGAGGTCGATCATGCGTTTCGTTTCACCGGCTTTCGCTTCGCCATCCGGCAGCTGCCTCAATCGCTCCAGTAACGTTCGTTCTTTCTGCGAAGCTTCTGCTCGCCCTTGCTCGAACTTCCGCCGGCTTTCATGCGGCTCGAAGTTTTTGACGTTTGCCAAAATCAGCGGGACCAGCGTCGTCGGTTTCTCGCTCCAGCGCGTTCTCGTCATATCGATTTCCCCGGCACAGCGCATGCCGTATCGGTCGAGATAAGCCTGGATCGCGTCGCGGGCTTGCTGTCCGCCGTCAATCTTCGCCAGTTCATCCAGAAAACGATCGTCTTTTGTTTGCCGTATATAAGCAACGACTTCCGGATAAGGACGAATCGCGTCAGCGACATCCAACAGCGCCAAACCCATTTCCGAGGTAATATTGCCCCGGACGGATTGGGAAAGCGTATCTGCCGCGTTAGTTTCGCCCAGCCACTCGTTCATTTTTTCATTGATCCACGACGTGGCGTTCATGGCCGACATAAACACGCTCGTGCTTCGCGGGTCGAATAAAATCCTTTGCAATTCTTGGATATCGTCCAGAATAAAGTCCATTACCGCCGAACCCGATTTCGTTTGGATGGTTTGTTTTAACGCTTCGATCGAGGCTTGACTGCGCTCGATTAATTCGGCGACGATTGCCGGGTCGTTGTCGAACGAGATCTTCGTGTCCGTAAGGCTTTTGCCGGGCCCCTGCGTCTTTCCGTCATCGGGCAGCGGTTTAACAAAATCTTCCCGTCCGATGATCGTCAGGAACGCGTCCTTGATGAGCGGATCGGATTTGCCCAACGTATCCAAGAACCTGTTTCTGTTGACGGGCGAAGCCAGCATCGGCGTCACGTCAACGAACAACCTGCCGCCGGCTCTGCGCATGGGTGCCCGAGTCGTCATCAGGTAAAAGGACAATCCCAACGGCTTTATGGGATCGGTCATCATTTGTTGATGGCCGACGGATACGTACACGCGGTTTTCTTGATCATTCGCTTCGGGGATCGGAAATAACGTCGTGATCGGCCGGCTCTGGACAATGTAAAAGGTATCCTGCGCCAAACACCACTCGATGTCCTGGGGGCAGCCGAAATGAGCTTCGATCTGTCTGCCGAGGCTTGCCAGCCGTAAAATTTGTTGATCCGTCAGCGTCTGAGCGTTTTGCCGATCGCCTTCGACCTGCCGGGTCTCCGTTCCGCCTTCTTCACGCCCATAGATGGCCAAGTTCTTGGCCGCAATCCGCTTATGGACGATCTCCCCATTCTGTACGCGATAATTATCGGCTGAGACCAGACCCGAGACCAGCGCTTCGCCGAGCCCAAAGCCGGCATCGATCGAAAGCGATTTTCGGTTGGAGGTAATCGGGTCGGCGGTAAATAGAATCCCCGAAGCCTCCGGGAAAACCATTCTTTGCACGATAACGGACAGATAAACCTGCCTGTGGTCGAAGCCTTGCCTCATCCGGTAAATGACCGCGCGATCCGTAAATAGGGACGCCCAGCATTTGCCGATATGCCGCAAGATCGCTTCCTTGCCGACGATATTCAAGTAAGTGTCTTGTTGCCCTGCGAAGGAGGCATGCGGCAAATCCTCGGCCGTCGCGCTGGAACGCACGGCATACGCGTGCTCCTCGCCGTACCGGGCGAGATAGCCGGCAACGGCTTGCTCCACATTGGCAGGCATTTCCGCTTCCTGGATCATTTGTCGAATCTGCCTGCTGATCTCGCCGATCGGCTCGCGATCTTGTGTTTTCAGCGTGCTTAGTCGCTCCAATAGCGCGCGGTAGGCTTCGTTTTGTCCGATGGCTTGTTGGTATCCCGCCGTTGTCACGCAAAATCCTTCCGGTACTTGCAGGCCTTCCATGGTGGATAATTCCCCTAAATTCAGCGCTTTTCCGCCAACGATCATACGCTGCGTGTTGTCCATTTCCTGAAAACCGAGAACCAAAGCACTCATTGAACATCGCTCCTAATCATCAGCTTGTGAAATAAGATTTGACAAGAATCCGCCGGCATGATACATTTAAATTGTAAGATGTAATAATTATGTCTACTACATTTTAGCAGTCGTGAACTGATTGTAACATTGCGTTTGTTTATATGCAATCTCAAGAACCTGGTATCCTTATCCGGGTTCTTTTTTGATGTTCGGGTTTAGTCAAACGTAAAGCCAGAGGCCCCCCTCCACACTATCTTTTCTCCTCTATTTTTGAAACGACGCCAAACCCCAAACCAAAAGTTACCCCGGTCGAGACAAACATAATGATAAATAACCGCGCTTCGGGTGAAATCAGGCTCCCGCCGCCATGACTTGCCAGAATGATTGAAGTAGGTATTACAAAAGCCAGCGCACAGCTTATCGGGTATAAGGGATAGCGGAGGAAGGATTTTATTTTATGCTTGATCAAGACACATAGCAGGAGATAAACGAGCCCGATCGGGATATAAGCTAACACCGACCAAAATACGACCGCATAGATGTCCCCTCCCAGCTTCTGCTTCCAGATTACCCAAAGCGCATGTTTATACATGAGGAAGCCAACCGAGTACGAGAAGACATATACCATCAACAAGCATACATAGTTCACAAACCGCATCGTGTCCGCCACTTCCTCAATAAATTCGTGCCAAATTTGAAGGTTAACTTGTCATGTCAAGTTACATGGATTATAACTCCGCCCTCCTTGGATCAAATAGTGCTAACTTTTGTAGTACCCCTCTACTCCCGTTTAACCGAGCGAAGGCAGCCGATCGATAGGATCGGCTGCCTTCGCAGATTGGATATTCAGTTTTCGCGAGTCAACAGTCGCCAGTATTCCATTTGTCCGCGATTTTTGAGACGAGCTCCTTTTTATGCAGGTAGAGGGTCATAAATCCTGCGGAAGTTCGGACGGTACGATGAGCCCGCTCACGTCGAGGCCCCGCTCATCCCTTGATTTCAGATCCTTCAGAAAATCCGCGAACCCGATCTGCGGCTGCCATCCCAGCACGGCTTTCGCTTCCGACAGATCATGTTGTTCCACCTGATCGGGCAGCGGAATCCCGTATTTCTCGAGCAACGCTCGCGACCCGGGAATCTCTTGTTCGCACCACTCGGGTCCTAGCCGGGCAAAATCGTTTTTCACCGGCTCCGGCATGCCGTGATCGGTGTGTACGATGGTTTTGAACAGCTTGAACGCTCGGCGGTCAGCGGCGGTTAGCGCCATGACGGTGGCAGAAGCAATATCCCGGCGGTCGACGCCGTTGCGCAGCAATCGAGCGCCAAACTCCAAGTAAGGCCGCGGAATAAATTCGTGATACCGCAGCATCGCGATTGAAGCCCCGGTCATCTCCTGATAGGAGCGGCAGAGTTCTTCGCCAATGACTTTGCTTACGCCATAGACGGACCCCCAACCGTAAGCCATCGATGAAGCGTACACGATGGATTGGATTCCCTCCTGGCGGCACGCTTCGAACACATTGTACGTCCCGTCCACGTTGACGGCGAAGATCGTATCATCGCTGACGGGAGGTTGATGCGCGCAATGCCAGGCTGCCAAGTGGATGACGCCATCCATGCCTTTAACCGCGCGTTGCACGTCCGTGACTGTTCGCGAATCGCACCGAACGAACTCCGCTTGTCTTAAATCCGCCGTCATCGTCGGCATGACGTCGGCCATGCGAACGGTATGGCCGGCTTGCAGCAGTGCGCGACATACCGCTTGTCCGCCATTGCCCGATGCTCCGGTTACCAGTACTTTCATTCGACTAGACCTCCATTCGTTCTCGCGCTTAGAGTTGATCGATCCGTCTTACGTCATCGGCGGATAATAATGGACGCGCCGACGCCAAGGCATTCGATGCCGCCTGCTTCGCTGTCTTCGCACCCGGTATCGCCACGGACACGGCCGGATGGTTCAATACAAACCGCAACGCCACCTGCGAAAGGGCGCGATTCTCGTCCGCAAGCGACTTAAGCGCATCGACTTTAGCGAGATCTTGGGCATACCACGCTTCATGCGGCCAAAATTTACGAATATCCCCTTCCGCAAATTCCGTCCCCGCGTGGAATTTCCCCGTCAACAGCCCCATGCGGAGCGGACCGCGTACGACAGCCCCAATCCCCTGCTGCTGCAAATAAGGCAAGACTTCCTGTTCCGTGGAACGGTTCAAGATGCTGTAATCCAATTGCACGGCATCCAGCCCGCCGTCTCGGTTAAAATGCTTGATATAGTCTAAATTCTCGGTGGACACGCCAACCGCTCTTACTTTGCCGTCTTGCTTCAGCCGATCGAAGGCCGCCATGAACGCTTCCGTTTCCTCATGCTTATCCCACCAGAGGTGGCAGAAGTAGACGTCGATGTAATCCGTCCCGAGCCTCTTCAAGCTGTTCTCGAAGGCTTCAATCACTTTATCCGGACGATCATAGACCGCCGCCCCGTTCGGATTCCGATGATGTCCCAATAGTCCGCCTTTGGTCGAGACGACCAGCTTGCTTCGTTTGCCTTGAATCAGCTGGGCAACCAGCTTCTCGCTTCTGCCGTCGCCATAAACATCCGCGGTATCAATGAAAGTAACGCCGCACGCGACCGCTTCTTCCATCGCTCGCAGGGACTGCTTATCGTCAACCGGTCCCCAAGCATCTCCACCGATTGCCCAAGCGCCGAAGCCGATTTCAGCGACCTCGATACCCGTTTTTCCCAAACTTCTGGTATACATCGCGAACCTCCTGTTATGGATGACCTGCTACTAGCATATCGGATATCGAGAGATGCCGATAGTACGCACTTTGACCATAGTTTGTAACCCGAAGGTGACCTTTGTGCAGGAGATTCTTCAGTCGGAGCAGAATTCCACTTGAACATCCCTTTACTTGATTGGAGGAAGCGCATGATGGATCAAGCTGAGCTTTATGAATGTTCGATCGAAAAATCGCTGCGGATCATTGGAGGCAAATGGTCCTTTCTTGTTCTTCGCGAGCTGTTCTTTCATGGCAAGAAACGTTTCAGCGAGCTCAAGGGTTCAATCGACGGCATCAGTTCCAAATCGCTGACGGAAACGCTGCGGCACCTGGAAGAGCATGAAGTCGTGATTCGGGAGGTGTACGCGACGGTCCCGCCTACCGTCGAATACCATTTGAGCCGTAAAGGGGAAGCGTTTAACGGAATTTTGCACGAATTGAAGAAATGGGGCAATGACTGGGCTTAGTCGCTCGATTGCACGTATCGCGCATTCGGTGGCTGATAATTGCATGAATCAATCGTAGAAGCCATTCCTCATGACGGAATGGCTTCTACGATTGGAGATTCAGTTTAAGCGGCTTACTCCTGAGGCATAGCGCTCATGTCCATGTGAGCAATTTCCCACAGATGTCCATTCAAATCTTCGAAGCTTCTGACATACATGAACCCGTGATCCTGGGCTTCCTTGTATTGTTTGCCTCCCGCGGCCAACGCCTTGTCTGCCAGTTCGTTCACATGATCTCTGCTATCGGCGGAGAGTGCGATAATTCCAGCGGCGCTGACGGAAGGATCAGCCACCGGCTTGCTGATGAAAGACCCAAAATACGATTCCATGAGCAGCATAACGAATGTATTGTCATTGATTACCATGCAGGCTGCCTTTTCGTCCGAGAACTGGGCGTTAAACTCGAAGCCGATACTGCCGAAAAATTCCTTCGTCCGATTTAAATCTTTCACCGGCAAGTTTACGTAAGTATGGGTTGATTTGTATGCCATTGCTTGGGTCACCTCATCCAAATTTATGTTTACAGTCGTACTGGTTCAACTGCACGGCTTAAATATACCTCACAAGGAATATTCTTGTAAAGGAATATTCGAAAAAATGATTTCGTTTTACAAATTCTTGTTGATAATCGACAATCGGTCGCTATACTACCAATTAATTGCCGGCTTTTACACAAAAGTCCGCCAATAGTCGGGTTTCGATGCGTTAGGCTATACGTATTTTCTTGTTGCGCTTGAGCAAAAAAACGGGGTAGTTATTCGAAGGCAAATTCGGCCGCAATTCAATCCTTTTTTCTTGCGATACGGGCGCGCGAGCCGCCCATTCAAGCGCAGTGTCCAGATCCGGCACCTCAATGATGAAGAATCCGCCAAGCTGTTCCTTGGTATCGGCAAACGGACCGTCTTGCACCAGACGCCGGCCATCGACCATGCTCAACGTGGTGGCGTTCTGCGGCAGATCCGGGCTGGCGCCGCCTCTCATGATTCCGGCGTCTTTGATTTCCTTCGCGATTTCGACATCCGACAATAACTTTTTCGCCTCGAGGAAGAATGAAAAATGCCTGGCTTACACTTGCGCTGCTCGGAGCGCCAGAAAATCGCGCATCGCAGCGTCCTCGCATAGCTCGATAGCCCGATTGTAAGCCGCCCTGGCCTCTTCGAACCGCTGCATTACCTTGAACAGATGGGCAGCAAGCGCCCAATAGGGCTGATAGTTCTTGACCGCCTCGGCCGGAATGGCCTCGAGCAAGGCGAATCCGCTCGCGGCATCGACGGCCTCGCCAACGGCGGCGGCTTGACCGACCCGCACGCCAAGCGTCGGAGCAAGTCGTACGAGTCCCTCATACAAAATGACAATGTTCTCCCATTCCGTATAGCCGGTCAATAAACGCTGGGTATGGACCGACTGGATTGCGGCCTCGAGCTGGAAGCGTCCGATTCGGCGAGCTTGCGCGGCACGGTTCAAGCATCGCTCCGCTTCTTCGATATTAGCGATAGACCATAGCCCGACGTCCTGCTCGGAAAGCGGAATGTAGGTTCCATTCGGAGCGCGCCGCGCATCGTGACGCGCTTCGCAATACAGCATAAGCGCCAATAGTCCATGCGCTTCCGGTTCGTCAGGCATCAGTTTCGCCAGAAGCCGGCCCAAGTAGATTGCTTCCGAAGCCAGCCCCTTCCGGCGCGAATCGGCCCCGTTCACATCGTCCCAGCCGCTTCCATAGGCGGCATATACGGCTTCCAATACGGCATCAAGCCGCTGCGGAAGGTCCTTGGCTTCGGGCAGCTCGAAAGCGATCCGCGCATCGCGGATCTTCCCTTTCGCCCGGGTGAGCCGCTGTCCCATCGTGGAAGGCTGTACGACAAACGCGGAAGCGATGCGGGAAGCGTCCAGTCCCAGCACGGTCTGGAGCATAAGCGGCGTTCGTGCCGCGATGTCAATGGCAGGATGCGCGCAGATGAACAGCAGCTTGAGTCTTTCATCGGGAAATACGACGTCGGAATACGCCAGCTCCTCCGCTTCTTCCGTCATCGCGAGCAGGGCCGGCAGCGCTTTGGCCTGCACGCTTGCATGGCGGATACCATCCACCAGCCGTCGGCGCGCCGCGGTGAGCAGCCATGCCTCGGGCTTATCCGGCACGCCGGTACGGGGCCAGGCCTCGAGAGCGGCCAAGAAAGCATCCGAGAGCGCATCCTCTGCCGCGGCCACGTCGCGCGAACGCGCCGCCAGATAGGCGACCAAGCGGGAATACGAGTCTCGCGCGGCTTGTTCAACCGCAAGCTGCGCCTTCATAGCGGCTCCCCCGGATCGTTTCGCGAATTGAATTCGGCCAGACGCTCATGAATCGAAAGTATGCCGTTCATAACCTGACTCTCCTCGCATGATAAGCGATCATGTCCACGGCTTACCTGTAGATATAATCGTTTTTTTTCTCCTTCAGCAGCCTATCGTATTCACCCGCGACATAATCGGTCTGGAGGACTTTCAACGTTCTCGACTCCCCGTCCTCCCAATCTACCACGCCTTCTTCTTGCAATTCGTTAAGATGCGCGTAAACGGTGGCACGCTCGCGCAAGCCGACGAAGTTGCGAATCTCGTCCACGGTCGGATACATCCCGCGCTTGGCGGTATAATTTAGGATCGAACAGGCAATTTCCAGGCTTTTTTGTGATAAACTCATACATGCACCTCCGCAGAGAAAAGAACACCTGTTCCCATTCTAATGCGAAGGAATATGCAAATCAAGTCTTGACTATCCTGTTTAACGCCTGTAAATGTTGTCAATCATCATTCCTGGAGGAACCTATGCCAAAACTACGACCTTTACTCACGCATGCCGATTTCGAAAGAATGCGTATTTTCACGAGAACCATTTCGGTTTGGAAGCAAGGGGAGCTCATTGATTCCGCGATGATCATCCAGTCGCATGACGAAGATACCGTGATCTCCGCCAAGAACGAGCGTTACGAGAAGTCCGCTTATCAGTTCTTCTATGGTTCTCATCTGTAGCGCTCGCTCGGCGGGAAGGAGAACCGCGGTGTCTAAGCTTTCCCGTTCAAGCATGTCCGATTGCATGGGGTGAGCTATTTAGCTGCGAGCCGGATTGCCGAACGCGAAGATCTCATCCGCCGCTTGGCGATACCCGCCCGATCTTCGAAAGGATTCCCCGATCGTTGCCGCAGCGCTCTTGTAAGCGTCATGGCTTAATACCTGCTCCGCGGCTTCGCGCAGCTGCCGGGCAGTCAAGCCTTCCATTTGCACGTGCATGCCCGCTCCCGTCTTGGCGACCTGCCCGGCAATGATCGGCTGATCCGCGCCTTGCGGGATCACGATCAGCGGGACCCCGCAATAGAGCCCTTCGTGGGCGCTGTTCATGCCGCCGTGCGTAATGAATAATTTCGCGGCTTGCAGCACATCCGGTTGCGGCACGTAATTGGATACGATGAAATTGCCGGGTATCTCCCCCAAATCCGCGATCGCGGTTCGATCCCCGACCGACATGACGACCGTATGCTCCGTGTTTCCGAATGCCCCGAAGCAGCGTTGATAGAAAACGATGGCCTGGTTAAACACCGTCCCCAATGAAATGTAAATCGGCGATTTCCCTTGGATTGCGGTTAAGTCGAAGCTTGTTTGCGCGAATCGCGAAGAGATGGACGGCCCGACGAATTTGTACGTGAGGTCGAACGCATCCCCATGGGGTTGAAACTCCCTTGTCGTATAAACGATCGTAAGCGGCGCGGGATTGCAAAACGCTTCGTACGGAGAGCGAATGTCCGCGCCGTATTTTTCCTTCGCCATGGCCGTCAGGCTTTCGTATCGATCTTGGATCGGTTTCGCGATATCCGCGGGAACCGTCGCGAAGAACGCCTCCATCAGCTGATCGAATGACGCTTCGGTCTGCGCGAAAGAAGTACAGGAGCTGACGGCGGGAAGCTTCAGCATCTGAGCAAGCATACGTCCGCAGCCGAACATGGAATCATGAATCATGTAATCAAAATGCTCGCCTTCGATCTGTTCAAGCACGCTCGGGACGACGACATCCGCCGTGAGCAGCAGGCCGTTGATTCTTTCGAGCAGATAATCCCTTCCGCCCGAGATGAAGGCTTGGATAACCCGCTGCCCGTCGAATGTCCGCACCGCGGCTCCCGCCTTCTCCATGCGCGCCCGATAAGCTTCCGCGCAGAAGTACACGACCTCCTCGCCCCGCGAAACAAGCTCCCGCACCACGCCGATCGTTGGATTGATATGTCCTTCGGATCCGCCGTTGATAAATAACACGCGCGCCAATTCTATCGCTCCTCCGGTCGACTATTCACTCCGTATCCCTCGATTCCACTATACTATCCGACGCGCAAATTGCAAAAAAGAGACCCGCAGCAACGGGCTGCGGGTCTAAAGTGTATATTTTAAAGGGGGTCGAGATTTATTATAGGCGTCCTTCATTAAAATGAGATGAAGATTGGATTTCAATCCTGTTACATTTTGCGACTTAGAGAAATCATGCGAATATGAAGGAAGAGATTCTTAGTCCCAAAAATTAAAAACGATATCCCCGACCGTTTTAGGATTCCGATAAAAAACTTGGCCGATTTCTCCCTTACTGAGACTCCCGTTATGCAATTCTTATACAGCTTTATAAAAATTCCGGGATACATGGGGATCTTCAAGAGAAAGAAACTTCCCATTCGCCTGGGTCGCCAACGCGTGACAGAGCGCTTTAAAGCGTGAAACATCGACCTTCGGCAAATCATCGATAAGAAACCCAGTAACTCCGTCCAGCAGCCACACATTGGTCACCCGCCTAAACGCAATCGGAATTGATCTAATATCTCGCGCTGATTCTCGCCTCTTAGCTCGCTTAATCGAGCCGCCAATGTCGGAAGAAGCCAAGCATCGAGTTCGCTTCGGTCCATGGCGGATCGTTTAGCGTATTCGACTAGATACGCTTCGCCGAAGAGCTCGCGAAATTCCCTCTTCTTTAACCATGCCGGCGGATTCGAAGGTAATGCATGCGCGTTAATCAGCATGCACGTTCGAGCAACGTCCGCGAACGGATGTCCGACCAACGCGTTCAGCCAATCAATCATGACGGGCCCGTCGGGGGAAAGAATGATGTTTCCCGGATGAAGATCATAATGACATAACGCATTTCCGTCAGGCAAAGCTTTCAAAAGCGCAAGGACGATCGATTCCTCTTGTTCGCTGATTATCTTGGACATACGAATGGACTTTGACAGTTCAAGCTTTAAATTCGCGTCGATATCGATCCGAACTTGATGTAACTCCTCGTGGATTCGGGCCAGTAGCTCGGCATAATAGGATACGGATAATTTCGTTGAATCTATGGATGAGAGCATCGTTGGCCCTTTGACCTTTTCGTAGATCAGACAAGGCTTCCCCTCATATTCTATCATGCCGGAAAATCGAGGCGTTCTAAGAGGGTACGTGTTAATAATCTCCGCATTACGGGCTTCCTTCGCCGCTTCATGAACGCCGCCGATCGGATCATGCATAATCTTGATTACCTCGGCCATTCCCCATTCATAGACGCTTGCGGTATTACCAATGCCAAGGAGCGGACCGATTTTCATACCTCGTTCCTTTCGCGGCGTTTTCCGCTTGCAACTCTAACGGAGCCGTTGTCATCCATGCGGGTAGTTGTAGTAGTCCTGCGCATGTACCGCTCTAAAGCCTACCGATTCATATAACCCGAGCGCATGGTTGTTTTTCGTTTCGACTTCCAGGTGCACCGAATATCCGGCCGCGCTTTGCTCTTGAATGACCCGTCGCAATGCTTTTTTGCCAATTCCTTTGCCTCGATGTTCCGGCAATATGGCAAAGCCGTATATCCACGCTTGCCCGTCTTCCCGGCTCACCCGGATTTTCCCGACCGTTTCTCCGTGCACGACAATCATGAGCATAGCCGTGTTATCCGCAAAGACCTTGCTTTCCATCGCCCTGGCATCTTCTTCGTCCACGCCGAACGCCGTAACGGTCAAGCGCACGCGCATCTCGTAATCTTCTGCCGTCGCTTGCCGCAGGAGGATATCATTCGCGTCTTCAAGAGGCTGTTCCCGCCACGCCATTTGATGCTCCGAAAATGCATACTCGGCACCTTGTTTATGCAGGAAAGCCTTCGCCGCATCCGATCCGGCAGGTGCGTTCAACAAGATTTTCTTGTAGCCGTTTTGCTCGGCTCTCTCCATGCCTAACCGGAACAATCGCCGGAAATGCCCCTTGCGCCGTTCGCTCGGTTTCACCATGCCGCAGACTTCGACGGTCGAACCAAAAGGATATAAGCCCAAAAACGCGATAAGTTCGCCATGTTCAACATGGAAAAAATCCAGCGTCTCGTCAGATCCGCGTTTTCGAAGCATTTCCCAGTTAAGCTTCAGCCGTAACCGATCGTGAGCTTCGCACGTTTGCTGCAATCGTTCGATCGCTATTAATTGCGGGGTCGTTAACATGTTTTCTCCTTTGGCCTTCGTAGTGATAGACGCAGGGAAATCAAAATAAGGACGCGCCTGCTCTACCCATTTAATTTAACAGAAAAGAAGCCGTCACGCGACGGCTCCTTCATCGTCTTATTTGCAAATAAGAAACGAAAATCCGCGGATGCGGATTTTATCTTGAAGCCGCTACGAGCTGGCGCCCGCGCCGCGATTCACGCGTCCGCCTTCAGGGCTTTCCGTTTCCCGCCGGGCAGCGCCTCGGAGAAATCGATGCTCTCCCTGGCTCTTTGCAGCACGTGCGTGAGCTTGGCGATTTCGCCGTCGCGCTTCTCTACCTGCACCTTCAAGTCCTTGTTTTCCGCTACCAGCCGTTCGATCAGCTGCGTGACTTGCGCGATCACGTCCTGCGTCTGCTCCGGCGCGCTGCGCTTCTCGCGGACCTCTCGCTGCGGCTTGAGTCCTTTGATCTCGGCTTTTTTCTCTTTGACCTGCCTCATTTGTTCGCTAAAGTTCTTGCGCACTTCTTTATTCCACCGGAACCCGCATGCCGCAGGCGTCCGCTGCAAGATGAGGGCGGCAGCCTGAAATCCCTCCAGCTGGGTCCCGTTATTCTCTAAATGCGTGAGTATCGTTTGACCGAGCAGCAGATCTTGTTGTTCCGTCCATTGACTGTCTTGGTTTCTAGTCATGAGTCTCACCTGCCTTCTAATAAAAGTCTTAGCCAATCTGATTTCATATATACTTCCGCCGCGCATTGAATATGCGAAAGAGATTCCAAGACCTTAACGGAGATAAACGCCGGGGCCGTCCCTATTCATGGGGGCAGATCGTCCGCGGCGCGACCCTGCTTCGATAGGGAACTAGACAGCGTGAAAGACCTCTCAAAAAAACAAACGAAATCATAACTTTACGGCATCGCCCCTTCTCGCCTGGTTCACTAAGATTAAGAGGCAATGGTCATCTTCCGCATCGGAAGAGAACGAATTCCTATCCGGCCGTTCGGCGCTTCCCGCGATCGGACCGCCGGAATCCAGCTTAGGAGGGATGAACGAAATGACGAACAAGCAAGCCTACGAAGACACGCTTGCCCGCGTAAATACGCATTCGAGTCCGACGGAGCTCCGCATCACCGATATCCGCTTCACCGACATCGTCGGCGCGCCGTTCCACAGCAGCTTGATCAAGGTCTGCACCAACCAGGGGCTGGTCGGCTTCGGCGAAGTCCGCGACGGAGCGGACAAGGTCTACGCGCAAATCGCCAAGAGCCGGCTGCTGGGCGAGAACCCCTGCCACATCGACAAGCTGTTTCGCCGGATCAAGCAGTTCGGCGGCCATGCCCGTCAAGGGGGCGGCGTGAGCGGACTCGAGATCGCGCTGTGGGATCTCGCCGGCAAGGCCTACGGCGTGCCCGTCTATCAGATGCTGGGCGGCCGATTTCGCGACAAGATCCGCATGTACTGCGATACGGACGTCGTCGACAAGGCGACCGGCACGGCGATGGGCGAAGCGCTGAAGAAACGGATGGACGCCGGCTTCACCTTCCTCAAGATGGACCTCGGCATCGGGCAGCTGATCCATCTCCCCGGGACGCTCAGCGCGCCGCTCGGCTTTCTGGAAGAGATGCGGGAGAAATCCAAGAACCGGTACAACCAGAATTTCGGCGGCATGACGGCCGATCAGATCCGGGACATCGCTAACCGTCATTACGACATCTACAATATCCCGCATCCGTTCACGGGCATCCACGTCACGGAGACGGGACTGGACATGCTCGAACAATACGTGGCGGACGTTCGCGCGGTGATCGGCTACCAGGTGCCGCTCGCCATCGACCATTTCGGCCATATCGGCCTCGAGGATTGCATCAAGCTCGGCCGCCGCATCGATAAATTCAACCTGGCTTGGATGGAAGACATGATTCCGTGGCAGTACACGGAGCAGTACGGGAGGCTGGCGCGCGCGGTAACGACGCCGATCTGCACGGGCGAGGATATTTACCTGAAGGAAAATTTCCGGCCGCTTCTCGAGGCCGGCGGCGTCTCCGTCATCCATCCCGACGTGCTGACGGCGGGCGGCATCCTGGAGACGAAGAAGATCGGCGATATGGCGCAGGATTACGGCGTCGCGATGGCCATCCACATGGCGGAGAGTCCGATCGCCTGCCTGGCGGCCGCGCATGTCGCCGCCGCCACGGAGAACTTCCTTGCGCTCGAATACCACTCCTGCGAGGTCGATTGGTGGGACGACATCGTCATCGGCGCCAAGCTGCCGAAGAAGCTGGTACAGAACGGATTCATCGCGATGACGGACGCGCCGGGCCTCGGGATCGACGACCTGAACGACGAGGTGCTCGCGCAGCATCTGCACCCGGATATGCCGGAGCTGTGGGCGCCGACGGAGCAATGGAACAAGCATTATTCCAATGACCGGCTCTGGAGCTGAGGCCGCGTAGTAGCGAATGCGGCAAACGACGATTGTAGCGGAATCCATTGCCGCTCCCAGCAACTTCGGCTTCCGCGAATGAAGACACTTTCTCACAAGTCGAAAAAGGACCTCAAACTCCATTTGGAATTTGAGGTCCTTTCATCATGGATATACAACAAAAGGCCGTCCCTTCAGCCAACTATCCTGACTGAAAGGACGGCCCGTTGCCTCACCCTGCCGCGGCAGCCTCCATTAATCCGTTGATATAGCCGATGCCATAGAGTCTGCCGAGCAGCTCGTAGCCCGGATTGTCGTTATTCTCGCCGGCCATCGTCGGCACGTGATCCGGCCGCGCGGGTCCGGCATACCCGACCTCGTAATACGTCCTCATCGCTTCGAGCATGTTCGTCTTCCCGTCGTCGTGGAAGGTTTCCTCGAACTTCTCCGGCGTGCCGCGCACGTCCCGAAAATGGACGAAGAACAATTTGTCCTGCTTGGCGAACTCGCGGATGGCCTGCGGTATGTCGTCCCCGGCCGTCGCGAGCGTCCCTTGGCAGAGCGTGATGCCATTGTATGCGCTCGGCACCAGATCGATCGCGCGCTGCAGCGCGGCCGCGCTCCGCAGGATGCGGGAGACGCCACGGATCGGCGTGATCGGCGGGTCGTCCGGATGCAGCGCCAGCCTTACCTTGGCTTCCTCCGCGACCGGCACGATCCGTTCCATGAAATACCGCAGGTTCTCCCACAGCTGTTCCTCCGTCACGATGCCCGCTTCCGTCAGCGGCGCGTCCTTCATCAGGCTGTGATCGTAGCTGGAGACCAGCGCACCGCCCCGCGTATTCGTCGTCGTCGACGTGCGGAACCAGTTGAACTGGGCCATGAAATTGTAGCAGAGCACCGGGATGCCGGCCGCCCCCATGTTGATCAAGAACTTCTGGAAGGTCTCGATCTCTTCCTCGCGTCCCGGCGTGCCGAGCTTGATGTGATTGCTCGGCGGCATCGACTCGATGACCGACAGCGTCAGCCCATGGTCCGCGTACCGCTGCTTCATCCGGATCAGCGGCATCAGGTCCCACGGCTTCTCGGTCTTCTCCTCCCAAGGCAGGCCTCCGACGGCGTAATTCACGTTCATCTGCTTCGCGAGCTGCCACAATTGCGACGGCTGGGAAGAGAAAAATTCCGCAAGCTGCATGAATGCTGCTCCTCTCGTAAGGTATCGTTTGTTATTTAGGAACCGGCTTTCGCCGCCAGGTCCATGCCCATCTTATTGACCTTGTCATAAGCGTCCTCGATGGATTGCTGCCCGTACGTGACGGCCTGCATTTCTTTATTGTAGGTGTCCACCCATTCCGAGAAGCCGGCCGCGGCCGAATAGAACGGCAGCGCCTTCTCGACCGACAGGTCGTAGATTTCTTTGCCCAGCTTGTCCTTCTCCGCCAGCGTCGGCTCCAGGTCCTTGTAGATGTCCGGATTGATCGGAATGCCGCGCGTCAGGCCGAGCGTCTTGCCGGCTTCCTTGTCCGTGATGAACCAGCGCAGGAACCGCTTGGCCTCGTCCTTGTGCTTGGAATTGGCGCTGACGCTCAGGAAGATGGTCGATTGCGCCCAGCCTCCCCCGGAAGGACCGGTCGGCATGTTCACGACGCCCACTTTGCCGGGCATCAGCTGCTCCAATGCGCTTACCGAACCGGTCGTCGCGCCCCGCGTCATGACCACGCCGGATGCCATCGGATCGGCCTGCGGGTCGTTCTCGAGGAAAGCTGCGCCCTTCTCCGCCGGCGGGACGATCTTGGCTTTGCGGAACTCTTCGTACGTCTTGTAGTAGGTCATGAACAAGTCCTTGTCGAGCGTGAATTTCTTGCCGCCATCGGCCATGACCGGGTCTTTGCCCATCGACGTCTGATACAAGTTGAAGCCGCCCCAGTCCGTCGAGTCGCCGATCGGATATTTGCCCTCCGGCAGTTTCGCGCGGGCGTCCCTCGCCCATTGGAAATACTCGTCGTACGTCCAATTCTGCTTCGGAAGCGGGATGCCGTACTGCTCCAGCTCCGTTTTGTTGAACGCGATGCCCTGCGCGTTCTGGCTGAGCGGAATGCCGTATAGTTTGCCGCCGATCTTCAAGTTCTCCACGACATTCGGATCCACGATCCCGCTCAAGTCGATGTCGGACAGATCTTCGAGCTGTCCTCTGGCGACGTACTCCTGAATATAAGCGGCATCCATCTGCAGCACGTCCGGAATCGTCTTGGAAGCCGCCAGCGTCGGCAGCTTCTGCCAATACGCGTCCCACGCCATGAATTCCGGCTTGAAGGTGACGCCCGCGTTCTGCTTCGTATAGAGCGCGAGCGCGTTCTTGGTCGCTTCGTGGCGTTCGTCGGTGCCCCACCACATCATGCCGAGCGTGACCGGATCCGCGGCCTTCGTCTCGCCGCCTTCGTTGGTGCCGGCGACGTTCCCGCTGCCGCCGTCGTTGCCGTTCCCTCCTCCGCCGTTGCTGCAGGCCGTCGCCGCAAGCAGCAGCGTCAAACCCGTCAAAGCCAGAACCGATGGTCTTTTTCTGCGCATAACTCGCAATCCCCTCTCGATTTCGATTCATGATTCGCTACCCTTTCAATCCGGTCGTGGCGATCCCCTCGACGAAGTACTTCTGGGCGAACAGAAAGATGATGACGGAAGGCGTGATGGACAGCAAGGACATCGCGAGCAGCTGCCCCCATTGAATGTCGAACTGGTCGATGAACATGCGCAGCGCGAGCCCCACGGTAAACTTGTCGACGGAGCTGATGTACAGCACCTGCGCGAAGAAATCGTCCCAGCTCCAGATGAAGGTGAAGATCGCGACCGTGACGAGCGCGGGCTTGATCAGCGGCAGGATGATCCGAAAGAAAATGCCGTACACGGACGTGCCGTCGATCTTGGCCGCTTCGTCCAGATCGCGGGGGATGCCGCGGATGAATTGGACGAGCAGGAAGATGAAGAACGCGCCGCCGCCGAAGAAATGCGGCAGCACCAGCGGCACGTAGCTGTCGACCCAGCCGAGCTTGTTGAACAGAATATACTGCGGCACCACCGTCACCTGGCCGGGCAGCATCATCGTCAGCAGCAGGATCGAGAACCAGAGCGCGCGAAGCTTGAACTGCAGCCGGCTGAACCCGTACGCCACGAGCGCCGCCGTGAACACGCCGCCGGCGACGTTGCCGAGCTCCATCAGGAGCGTGTTGCCGAAGAAATGCGCGAAGGTGTAGTCGCCAGAGAAATGCCAGCCCTTGCTGTAGTTCTCCCACATCGGCGTCGAGGGCCAAATCGTGGGCAGCCCGAGCTCGACCGTCTTCTTCAAGGAAGCGCCGACCCACCAGATGACCGGGTAGAGCATCAGGAGGGAGAAGACGGTCAAGAACAAATGGTTGGATAATTTGCCCCGCATCGTGGTCATTTGGCCTTCCCCCCATCCGACTCGTAGAATACCCAGTAGCGCGAAGCCAGGAAATTCAGGACGGTCAGCGCGGCCACGATGCCGAGCAGGATCCAGGCAAGCGCGGACGCGTATCCCATTTGGTAATGCTTGAACGCTTTGTCGTAGAGGAACAGCGCATAGACGTACGTCGAATTGATCGGGCCGCCTTTGGTGATGATGAAGGCCGAGGTGAAGGTCTGGAAGGAGCCGATGACGCCAAGCACCAGGTTGAAGAACATGACGGGCGAGAGCATGGGAAGCGTGATGCGGACGAATTTGCGGAAGCGGCCGGCTCCGTCCACCGAGGCGGATTCGTACAGCTCCTGCGGAATTTGCTTGAGCCCCGCCAGGAAGATGACCATCGTCGAGCCGAACTGCCACGTGTTGAGCAGGATCAGCGTCCCGAGCGACGTATCCGGATTGGTGATCCAGCCGACGCCTTGAATGCCGAACCATGCCAGCACTTGGTTCACGTAACCGTCCAGGCCGAACATGTTGCGCCAAAGCGCGGCCACCGCGATGCTGCCTCCGATCAGCGACGGAAAGTAGATCGCCGTCCGGTAGAGGTTCATCCCCCGAATGTTCTTGGAGAGCGCGATCGCGACCATCAGCGAGAAGAACAGCTTCAGCGGCACCGAGATCAGCACGAAGACGAACGTCACGCTCAGCGATTTGGTGAAGGTCGCGTCATTGGAGAAAATGTTGGCGTAATTGGACGTTCCGGTCCAGACGGGCGCTTCCAGCAGCGAATAGTCCGTGAAGGACAAGTAGAAGGATTGCGCGATGGGCCATAGCGTCAGCAGAAAAAATCCGAGCAGCCACGGGGAAATGAAAAGATAACCGGCTAAATTGGTTTCTCCCTTGTTCTTGCGCTTTCTGCCGGGAGCTCTTACCGCCTCTGCGTAGCCTGCCTGCGATAACGGTTCAGCAGTACCCATGTATCTCCTCCTCAGGGCGTTGTCATGATCGATGCGTGTTTGGATGCTTCTTTACTTTATCGAAAGCGGTTACATGGGGAAAGGCGACGAAATTATGAAATGGTCGGATTATTTTAACAATCTGTCCGTCAGGGGTTTCTTTTCGCTCCGGCCGGCCGGATAGGGGGGAAATAATTATGCGGGCGCCGGAAAAGGCCTTAAGAATGTCGCATCGACAAATGTCCGCCCGTCCCTAACAATAGACTCGAGAGCCGGCCGCATCCGGCCGATGAACGCCGCAAACGCCCACCATACTTTGCGAAAGAGGTGCTCCGCATGAAATTCGACAATCCCGAAGATATCGTCCAGCTTACGCCGCATTGGCAAGGAGAGCGGTTCCCGAACGGCCGCCCGAAGGTGCCCGAGGACGTGCTGCGCCGCATGCGCAAGATCACCTTGGAGGAAGCCTGGGGTCCGCTCTGGAACAGAGGCTACGCCTTTCAATTCGAAGGTGATCTCAAGATCGTCCATCCGGACAACATCATGGTCGGCCGGGCGGTTACGGCCGTCTTGGTCCCCAAACGCCCCGATCTGCACGAGACGCTGCTGAGCTACGGCCATGAGCAGGAAGGCCGCAAAGGCTTCTTCAACCAGTGGGTGATCGATTCGCTCGCGGAGGACGACGTCGCCGTCATCGATATGTTCGACAAGGTCCATCTGGGCACGTACGTGGGCGGCAATCTGTCCACGGCGATATCGACCCGCACCAAGCGGGGAGGCGCGGTCATCTGGGGCGGCATTCGGGACAATCAGCAGGTGGCCGAGATCGAGAACATCAACATTTACTACCGGGGAAGCGACCCGACCGCCATCGCGGACGTCACGATGGTGGGCATGAACGTGCCGACGCGCATCGGCCGGGCGATCTGCCTGCCCGGCGACGTCGTGCTCGGCACCCCTTCCGGCGTCATCTTCATCCCGCCCCACCTCGCGGAGCTCACGGTCGCGCAGGCGGAGAAGTCGCAGGTGCGGGACATCTTCGGCTTCGTCCGCCTCAAGGAAGGCGTCTACTCCACGGCCCAGATCGATGCCGCATGGAATTCGGCCTTGTGGAACGATTTCGTCACCTGGTTCCGCGGCGACCCGTCCGCGAAGGATTATCAGCATCTGGCGTGGGAGAAAGAGCTCGAAGAAGCCGCAAAGTCGGACGACGGCGGCGACCGTCGGCATGACGTGCGGCTGTAACAGCCTTCCCGCAACCAACGAAAAAAGGACTTTGGACGAACGGCCCGGCCGTTTCCAAAGTCCTTTTCGCGCGGCGTTATTTGCCGACGGATTCCCGGTAATCCGTTGGCGACAAGCCGACCTTGCGCTTGAAGATTTGACTGAAATACCGCGGGTCTTGATACCCTACCTGCTCGGCGACCTCGTAATTTTTGTAATGCGTGCTGCACAGCAGCTTCTTGGCGTTCTCGATCCGGATGTGGGTCAAATGCTCGATGAAGGTTCTGCCGGTATTCAGCTTGAAGAGCAGGCTCAAGTAGGTCGGGGTCATATACACCTTCCGCGCCGCGCTTTGCAGCGATACCGCCTGGTATTCCTGCTCCATGTGGTGAATCGTTTTCTTGATGATGCTGCGGTGGCTCTCCTTCTGATCGGGCAGCATGGCGCCTCTCACGCCGACGAAGAAATGGCTGACGTACGCCTTGATCTCCTCCAGCGTCTGCATCTTGACGATCGACATGACCTCGCACTTATTGCAAGCGCTGTCATAATTGGCGCCGGCAAGGAGCTTCTTCTCGGAACCGATCAGCAGCCGGGCCGTCAATTCGTACATCGCCTGAATATCGATCGGTCCTTGCTCGAGCAAGGCTTGATAGAAGGCTTCGACGGCTTCTTCGATATCGGCGTCCGTGTCCGCCGCTTTCAAGGCGTCATGGAGCTCTTTCTCCATGTCCGCCGGGTAGTCGCCGAGCGCCGCGTACGGAGGAAGATCGCCGTAATGGACGATTTTGCCCGTTCCGCGGTAAAATTTGTTTTGCAGCGCGCGGTCGGCCTGCCCGTACGATTGATGGACGTCGCGCAGACGGCTGCAGGGATTGCCGACGCCGACGTTGATCGGCTGGCCGAAGCGCTGGCTGAGCATGCTTTGCACGGCCTCCAAATGCCCGGCGGATACCCACGAGAACAACAGTCCGATCCGGTTCCGGTCGTCCATGAACACGATGCTGCCGCGCATGGCCCGCTGCTGCAAATCATCCCGCATCTCCTCGGCGCGAAGGATGCGCTCGTGCTCGTCGGCGCCGGACGAAGCCGGCTCCAGCAGCGCCAGCGCCGGATACGTAAAGTACGGATTCAAACTCAGGCAGGACAAGCCTTCTTTCACGTTCTCGCTCTTCTGCTTGCGTCCCAGAACAAGATCCTGAAGAAAGCGGTCTCTCATCCACGTCAGGATGACATCGTCTTCATACAGCAGTCCTTCGCGAAGCATAGTCGATTTCCCCTTTATGAAAGGATGGTTGCCGCTAATCCAAATCGATGAGCTTGTACGCATGCATGTGCTCGATGAACGCGGCCTCGGCCGCGTCCGCATCGCCCGAGCGCAGCGCTTCGATGAGCAGGAGATGCCACTCGGCCAGCACCTCGGTCGTATAATGGCGATTGGAGATGGCCATGAACCGCATGACTTTGGTGCGCATATGGTTCCACAGCTCCAGGATGGCGTGATTGTCGCAGCGTTTGTAGAAGAACGCATGGAAATCCATGTCCAGCTCCAGGATGCGCAGCATCTCTTTTTGCTTGTTGGCGACCTCCATCTCGCCGATGACGCGATGAAGGTAACCGTAGTCCTCTTCCGTCAACAACGGCATCGACTGCCGGACGGCGAACCCTTCGATTATCTCGCGGAGGACGAAGATGTCCTTGATTTCCTTGGCGGTGATCGTGGAGACGACCGAGCCTTTGTTCGGAATGCCGGTGATCAGGCCTTCCTGCTTCAACCGCTCCAACGCCTCGCGCACCGGCGCTTGGCTGATCTGGTATTTCCCCGCGATCTCCATGACGATCAGGCGGGCGCCCGGCTGAAGGATGCCGGCGAGAATGTCTTTCTTCAAGTCCGCATACACGTGTTCGCTGATCGAATTGTTCGGATAATCCACCTGACTGCCGCTCATGACGTCACTGCTCCTTTCAACATTATCGATTATCGATAATCGATAATGTTGTGCGTAGCTCTTATTATAGGGGTTGTTCCCGGGGTCCACAACCGTTTTTATTGTAGAAATTTGTCATCCTGATGTTCAGTGAGAAATAAAAGTAATCACAAAAAATAAAGTAATAGACGCTTACCGGCGGCGCGAAACGGGCAGGTTAGCCGCCATGAGTGTAATCTACATCAGTATCTACGGCGCATTTCTTCACGCTGATGGACAATCGCGAAATCATCGCCGTTCGTCTGTTCATCGAGAAGGACGGCTGGATCGCGAACAACATCGAAGATCCGACGTTCGCGTAATAGCATGGAAAAGCATGACCTGCGGTCGGGATGGGTCTTCGAATTAGCGGTTGAAATCAGATTACAAAGGCGAACACTTCGTTTCTCCGACTCCATACCGACCTTCGGTCACCTTATGCAATGCTTTTCGCTCTCTTAAACAAAAACAACGAAAAAGGAGACCTGTCTGCGACTGCGGATAGGTCTCCTTTTTCTTCTGCGGCAAGAGTTACGCGATCCGGGGAACTGATGGCTAAAGCATTAGATTGTGACACATATTACGGAAAACCAAATTGACCTCAAGTCATGAAAATGACGATGGAACACCCCTTTTTATCTCTTCCGATCGTCGTTGCTCAAATGGACACCATTCTTAAAGCAAATGTCCGCCGGACACTTCAATGTCCTGGGCCGTAACCCAGCTGAAATCATCGGACAATACGTTTACAATGACCTTCGAAATATCTTCGGGTTGGCCGATTCTGCCAAATACAGATTGCTCCGCCAGCGGCTTGATGAATTCAGGATATTTATCGAATGCTCCATCGCCAAAATTGCTGTGCGTAGGACCGGGAGAAACGGCGTTGACCCGAATTTGGCGAGGGGCAAGTTCTTTGGCGATGTAGCGAGTCCAGGTGGAGAATGCAGCTTTTAACGAGCCGTAGGCGGAGTATCCCGGGAAGGATTGGTTCTTGGATGAACTCGTCGTATTTACGATGGCTCCGGCATCATTCATGAATCCGATAAGCTGTTGCGTTAAAAAAATCGGACCTTTGAAGTTCGTATTAAGAATATTATCGAAGTATTCTTCGCTCATTTCAGTGAACATCATTGGCCCGCCAATGCCGCCATTATTAACTAAGTAATCAAAAGTCGTTCTGTTCCAAATTTCTTCGAGGCCCTTTTTCACATCCAGAACGAAGCCTTCGAATGCTGAGATTCGAGTCAGATCCAGCTTCAGTGCTAATGCCCGAACTCCCGTATTCTTCTCAATTTCCTTGACGACAGCTTCCGCTCGGTCCTTATAGGAGTTGTATGTGAGAATGACGCTTATTCCGCGCTTGCCAAGCTCAAGGGCCGTCGCTTTTCCAATGCCGTTACTTCCACCTGTTACTAATGCAATTTTCATAAGATCTCTCCTTTTTGTGTTCGTTCTGGATTCCATTTTAGTCGTGTCTGCCGAAATAAAATAGATCTAATCATGCCTTATGATTGCCTAAAAGCACCATAGATCCTTTCGAATAAAGCGGATTATCCTGTATATCTGCCACAAGAAGTGCCTAAAAATGCCGAAATATCTCAGAGTGGTGTTGAGGAAAATGAGGTCGTGTAATAAAATAAGTGTATGAATAATGTCCTCGATGAAATTATCGATCTAATGAAAAGCGCAGGCACTCGGCCGCTTGAAACCGGAGTATCGGGGCTAACTATGATTAAGGGAGACATTCCCGCACATCAACTCGCAGCGCTCTACGAACCGATGATTGGCTTTACGGTTCAAGGAACGAAGATTCTTTCCATCGGGGAGCGCAGCACTGACCTGAAGGGGCCATCCTATTACGTGTTACCGGTACATGTTCCTGCAACGGCGAGCGTACATTCAGACCGTGATGGCCGTCCTTACATGTCCCTTGGTCTTAGGTTGAATCAGCATGTGTTTCAGAGTCTATTAAGAGATCTTCCTGAAAATCTAATCCTGCCTGCTTCTGAGCATTTCGCTGCTTGTGAAATAGACAGTGCATTCATGGAGGCATGGCTGCGCTTATTGCGATTATCGAAAACGCCAAGAGATATTCCGGCTCTTGCACCGGTTTATGAGCGCGAAATCCTTTATCGCGTGCTGATGGGGCCACAAGGATGGCATCTGAGGCAATTTGGCCTGCGGGAAAGCGATTTATCCAAGATTTCCCGCATTGTAACATGGTTTCGCGAAAATTTTATGAGGCCAATAGACATTGGTGAGATGGCGTCGAAATCTGGCATGGCTGTAAATACCTTTCACCGTCAGTTTAAGAGGGCAACTGGTTTAAGTCCTATTCAATTTCAAAAGCAATTAAGGCTTTTGGAGGCTAGAAACCTCATTGCGTTCGAGGGCTATTCCGTTGCCAGTGCCGCCTATCAGGTCGGCTATCAAAGTCCCTCACAGTTTAATCGAGAGTACGCCCGTTTTTTCGGTTCATCTCCAGCTCGGCACACGGAGAAATTAAGACGAATCGAAAGCACGAGGAATTAGATCATTGGCATCTTTTTTGTACAATTCACACCTGTAGAATGCTGTTCACGGTGAGTGATAGCGTACAATAAAAAGAACGCTCCCGCGCTTTCGCTTGGGCTACGTCCTTCTCATTATATTACATATCCAATCACCTATTACGTACGTTAAAAGCTGCCGATCCCCTAACCCAAAATACCGCGTAAAATCCACGATTCCAGCCTAAGACTTAATTTTACCTGAGGGGAAATGCGCTTCGTAGACGAGCAGCGCCCCCTCGTCGTCATCGGGCACCGCGTACAGCCGCAGTCCTTGATCCGCTTCCTCGAGGAACACCGGATTGCGGGTAATGACATGTCCATGCGGCGAAAACGCCGTGACTGGCACCCCGTGCAGCGCCTCCAGCGTATCCAGATCGATCAAGGCCAAGCCTCCCAGCTCGTAAGGCCCGGCATGGCCGCCCGCCGGATGCGGCGGCAGCTCGGAGATCCCGCTCGCGATCATCTTCCCGCCGCCCGCGTATTGGGCATCCTGATAATCCACGAAGTGGCTCGCGTTGTCCTTGGATCGCAGGAGCTCTCCCGCCCGGTTCCATTCATAGAACCTGCGCGAACCCCAGCTGTTCCCGATCAGCGTCCCGTTCCGGCCGTCATGAATCACGCCCCCGATATGATCGCGGACGCGAAACGCCGCCTCCGCGCGCATCGTCTTCGGATCCGCCTTGTACACGATCGATTCGCTATGCGGCCGGTATTCGGCGACCGGCACCCACAGATGCTCCCCGTCGAAATCAATCCCGCCCGGATGGTAGATATCCCCCTCACCCAGCTCCTTGTCCTCTACGAGCCTCCCTCGCCGATCGAAGACGAACAGATGCCCGGTTCCCCGGCCGGGCGAACGGTCATACCCGTTCTGCGGCGTATCGCAGCGAACCGGCCACTCGGTCAGCTCGACCGAGGACAGGTAGAACAGCTCACCGATGCGAACCATTCCTTGCGCGTGATGATTGTTGAATTGCAGATCGATCCTGTCTCGCAGTTCCCATCGCGTGCCGCGCGTAAGTCGCCGGAACGCGGCGATGAGCTGATTATCCATCGTGCTTATGTCCTCCCGAAGCGAAATGCAGGCGTCAACGGTCTGTCGTCGCGCCGACCTGCCTCCATTATAGATCGGGTTCGCGCGTTGTCCAACCGCCCGCCGTCGCCGAAGTATCGATACGTCCGCGATGTTCCCGGCGCTGCCCATAATTGTTCTAGACCAATTTCGAATCGCATTCGGCCGCGCGCGTCCAAGAAATCGCCGTTTTCCTTGTCATGGAGGCCTATCGTCCAGCTATAACCGGAAATTCATCTAGACCAATTAACCGAAGCTTAACCTGCCGTTAGCATTCTTCGCATGTTGATTTATTCCGGACTAACACTCGCGCCTTATGCTGATTACAGGTCGATCATCCTTGGTTGTGGCCACGGCAAAGGAGCAAATGGAACCCGTTATGACAAATCGTTATTCAGATATCTGTACCGTTCTCATCAAGGAAATCGATCAAGGACTCTTTCTTGAAGGCGAGAGATTGCCGACGGAGAGAGAGCTGTGCAGCCGGTTCGGCGTCAGCCGTGAAACGATCCGCAGATCGCTGAAGCAACTGATCGAGCTCGGGCGCATCCACGGCATTCAGGGCTCGGGCTATTACGTCCGCCGGCAGGGCCAGCATATGAAAAGCACCATCAACCGCTTCTCCAGCATCACCGAGCTGATCCGGAACGCCAATCTCACCGAAGGCGATCTGGAGGTTCAAATCTTCAAACGCAAGCCCGACGCGCAGGAGATTCAGCTGCTCGACCTGAGCAGCCAGGACGTCGTATTCGTCATCGACCGGATACGAACGGCCAACCGCGAGCCGGTGGTCTACTCCAAGAACATCCTGCCCCAAAGCATCGTCGGGGCCGATTTTCCGGAGAAATTCGAACCCGGCTCGCTGACGAAATGCTTGCATCAAAAGTACGGCATCGCGATTGCGGAGGCGCTGATGGAAATATGCGCCGTGACGGACGAGGACATGCTCCCATACCGTCTGAAGATGAGCAACTCCCCTCTGCTCAAATTCATTCAAGTCCATTACGACGCCAAGGGGGCGCCGGTGTTTCTCTCGTACGATTTCATGCGCAACGATATGATCCGGTTCTTCGTCAGGCGCACCTGAATGCCGCTTTACGGCTGTATGGCTTTATCGCCGTCGTTTCCGTTGGTCACCACTATTTTTCCTAAGGAGAATGCCACTTGAACAACAAGCCCGCGTTTCAATGGAAATACACCGCCGCCGCCGCTGCCGCGTTGACCCTGCTGCTGTCCGGCTGCGGGCAAGCGACGCAGAATACGGCGAACACCGACAATACGAAGCAAGTAGGCGCCAACCAGGATCCGAATGCCGCCTCCGACATCGACACGGGCGGTACCAAGGTGAACGTCGTCTCGGCGACGGGCGACGTGGAGGTCGTGCCGATCGACGTCATGACGCCGGATTCCTCCGCTCCCGCCCGGGCGAACAACTTCGTCAAAGCTGCCGATATGCTCAATGCCCAGCTGGAGAAGGAAAATTCCAAGCAGCGGGTGAAGGTCAACGCCATCGTCAAGCCGCTGGCAGACGAGGACTTCAAGCAGAATTTCATCTTCGCCTCCAAATCCGGCAATGCCTCCGATATCTATGCCACGACGTTCTCCAACATCGGGTGGATGGCAGACGGCGATTACCTGCTGAATCTGAACGGCATCGAGAAAGATCCGGTATTCGCGAACCAGATCCCCGGCTACTGGGACGCGGTGACCTGGGATAAGAGCATCTGGGGCGTCATTCAGGACACGGAAGCCCGCCCGGTCTATTACTGGAAGCCTGCGCTGAAGAAGCTTGGCTGGACGGACGAGCAGATCGCCTCGCTCCCGGACAAGGCCGAGAAGGGCGAATTCACGATCGACGACATGGACAAAATCGCCAAGGAAGCGGTCGATAAGAAAATCGTTCAGAACGGTTTCGTGCCAACCACCGGCCAGAGCGACTTGGCCCTCCTCTTCTACAGCCACGGCGTGGAAATGTACGACAAGGATAAAGCCGAATACATCCTCGATAAAGCGCATATGACGGATACGCTGAAATGGCTTAAAGGCCTGCTCGATTCCAAAGTCTTGACGACCTCAGCGCTCGGAGCGCCGAAGGACGACAACCTGAAGGCGATGATCAACGGCGAGACGATGTTCATGACCGCCGGCGTCTGGGACGAAGCGAAGTGGAGAACGCGCGGCATGGAGAAGACGCAGGGCAACGTGTCGACGGATTACATCATGCAAAATGTCGGTGCCATGCTGATGCCTCCGACGGAAAAAGGCGGCAAGCCCGTCACCGTATCCGGTCCGTGGACGTACGTCGTCAGCAAGAATACGAAGTATCCGGAGCTGGCCAAACGCTTGCTGACCTATGTAAGCGCACCTGAGCTGCAAAAGGAGCATGACGAACAAAGCTCGCATCTTCCGTTTACGAAGGAAGGCCAGGAGCTGATCAAGGACGATCCATGGCTGAGCGCCAACAGCTACTTGATCAACTACTCCAAATTTATTCCGAACGATCCCGACCAGCCGAAGTTCGGAAAAATTTACACGGACGCCATCAAGAACATCGCCGGCGGCAAAAGCCCCGAAGAAACCGTGAAGTTGATGGAAGAACAAATGAAACTCAATCTCGACAAATTTACGGTAAAGTGACGTGGACCGCATGAACGCGATGCATAACGATACCAAACCGCCATTCCCCCAGCAAAAAGCTGGGGGTTTGCGGGGCAAGCTGAAAGAACATGGCGCTTCGGGCTTGATGCTGAGCCCGTTCTTATTTAATCAATTCGTCCTGTTTGCCTTTACCGCCGTCATTGTCATCCTGATCGCCTTCACCTCCATGGACGCCGCGCTGCGCTGGGATTTCAGCGGACTGACGAATTTCCGCAAAGCCTTGATCGATCCCAAGGTCGGGCTCATCGTCGCCAATACGGTCTTGTTCGTCGTATCGACCTTGGTGATCCAGATCGGCTGGGGCTTCGTCATTGCAGTGACGACGACCCACTATGTTCGCAATCAAACGGTCGGCTCCGTGTTCAGAACGATCTGGCTGCTCCCCCGCGTATCGCCGGGCGTAGTCGAAGCGCTGCTCTGGACCTGGATTCTGAGCCCGAGTAAATATGGCGTATTGAATACGCTCATGCATGCGTGGTACGGCGCGGAGCCCGTGGCCTGGCTGGATAAATATCCGCTGCTGATCAACATTCTGCTGTCCGGGGTCATGGGCTCCACCCTGTCCATGATCGTCTTCTCCTCCGCGCTGCAGGCCGTGGACAAATCGTATTTCTACGTCGCCCGCGTGGACGGCGCGACCGAATGGAGCATGCTGTGGAAGCTGATCATCCCGTTCCTCCGCTGGCCGCTGACCTTTCTGGCCGTCTGGCAGGGACTCGGCCTGCTGACCAGCTATGAATCCATTCTGCTGCTGACCGACGGCGGGCCGGACAACCACTCGGAAACCT
The DNA here is from genome assembly GCF_059383675.1 of Paenibacillus sp. J22P277. Classification (NCBI taxonomy): domain Bacteria; kingdom Bacillati; phylum Bacillota; class Bacilli; order Caryophanales; family Paenibacillaceae; genus Paenibacillus; species Paenibacillus sp. J22P277. The sequence goes on along the minus strand of NZ_JBXENS010000007.1, from coordinate 287,749 downwards.
GGGCGCTGTATGCGTTCCATACGGCATTCTTCACGCTGGATTTCGGCTATGGCTCGGCCATCTCGCTGTTTATTCTGCCGATCATCGTCATTGCCATGGTCGTGTCGTACCGGTTGTTCGGCTTCCGCAAACTAATGGGAGGCGCCCGTTGACGGGCCGCGAAGGGAGGGAAGTGCATCATGCTTAGCAAAACGGTTGAAGCCGACACGCTGCCGGCTCGTCCGGTCCGATCGGCGAGCTATACGCCGCCAGCGCGCAGCGGCCGTCTCAAGGGATTGCCCAATCTATTGTCGATCGTACTCTTGACCGTCATAACCCTGCCGCTGCTGTTTATTTACGTCTGGCTCATTCTGATCTCGTTCGGCGACGAGATGGTAAACGGCATTCTGCCGCATGGATTCACCTTCCAGAACTGGAGCTTTCTCTGGTCGGAGCTCAGGGTCAACGGCATGGTTTACCCGAGCATCTGGGGCATATTCGGCAATACGCTCATCATCGCCGTCGGCTCCTCCGTGCTGGAGGTGTCCGCAGGCTTAATGGCGGGGTATGTCGTATCCCGCAGCAATTTCCCGGGAAGAAACGGGCTGCTGCATTCCACGATGCTCACCCATGCTTTCCCTGCCGTGACGTCGCTCATCGCCGCCTTCTATATCCTCAACGAGCTGGGGCTCATCAATACGCTCGGCGGCATCATTCTGCTCAAAGGCTTTGCCGGGCTCGGCATGTCGACCTGGATCATCAAGGGCTTCTTCGACGAGGTGCCCAAAGAGCTCGAATGGGCCTCCAGCGTGGACGGCAGCAGCCGGATCAAGACGTTCGTCGCGGTCTATCTGCCGCTCGTCTGGCCGGGCATCGTGGCGGTCTCCCTGTTCGCTTTCCTGAGCGGCTGGAGCGAGTATATCATGGTCTCGGTATTCCTGTTCGACGACAATATCAATACGCTCTCGCTGATCGTCCGAAGCCTGTTCTCGGAAACGTCCACGGCCAGCTACGGCGTCGTGATGGCGGTGGGCAGCTTCTACATGCTGCCGTGTCTGATTCTGTACTTCTTCTCCCAGCGCGCGCTGATGAGAATGAAAATGTAAAGGAGGCTTCGTCATGCGCATTGAACTGCAGCATGTGTCCAAACGCTACGATGCGGAAGCGCCGTCCGTCAAGGATTTGAGCCTATCGGTTCAGGACGGCGAGCTGATGACGATTCTCGGCCCGAGCGGCTGCGGCAAGTCCACCACGCTGCTCATGATCGCGGGCATCTTCCCGCCTTCGCAGGGCGATATCCTGTTCGACGGGCACCGCGTGAACAACGTGCTGCCGAAGGATCGGCGAATCGGCATGGTGTTCCAGAATTCCGCACTCTATCCGAATTTGAACGTTTCCAAAAACATACAGTTTCCTCTGAAAAATATGGGCGTCGGCCGCAAAGAGCGGATCGAGCGCTCCGAAGAAGCGGCGCGCATGGTGCAGATGAGCGATTATTTGCGCCGCAAGCCTAGCCAGCTTTCCGGCGGACAGCGCCAGCGCGTGGCCATCGCCCGCGCGGTCGTGAAGCGGCCGGGGCTGCTCCTGCTCGACGAGCCGCTGTCCAGCCTGGACGCCAACCTGCGGGGAAATATGCGCGAGGAAATCCGGCGGCTGCAGAAAGAGCTCGGCATTACGACCGTCATGGTGACGCATGATCAGGAAGAAGCGCTCTCCATGTCCGACAAAATCGCCGTGATGAACGCCGGCCAATTGCAGCAGATCGGAACGCCGCTGGAGCTGTACAACGCGCCGGCCAACTGGTTCGTCGCGAATTTCCTCGGCATGCCCGCAATGAACGACCTGGCTTGCACTTGGCGCACCGACGGCTGTCTGCTGATCACGGAGACCGGCCAGGCGATTCCCGTGAACGGCGGCTCCGGCTTCAGCGCGCTGCGTCAGGATCAACCGATGCGGCTTGCCTTTCGCCCCCATCAGGTTTCCTTGATTACGTCCGCCGACCAGTATCGGGACACCGATGTAAGAGGACGCGTCGCATCGGTTGAATTTACCGGAAGAGAACGGCTCGTCCATATCCGGATCGGCAATACGGCCATCAAGTTGTATGCCGATATGACCGAAGCGCTCGATGAACAACAAGAAATCGCTCTCCGGTTGAACGTCGATTATTATTTGTTCGACCGGGAATCGGGCGAGAACCTCCGGCTTTTCGCCGCGAGCGGTCAGCCGAGATCAAGCGAAACAGGAGATATGTCCTTTGTTAAACAAGCAGCCTACTCCCTCTAATCAACAGAGCACCCCGATCCGCTGGATCGTCTCCGATCTGGACGGTACGCTTCTGGATTCCAAACAACAAATTCCGCCCGAGCTCGTTCGGCGCATCGCCCGTTTCACGGAATCGGGCGGACGCTTCACGTTCGCGACGGGAAGAACATTAAGCGCGGCTCAACCGTTCATCTCGCTGCTTCATATCACTTCGCCCGTCATCCTGTTTAACGGCGCCCGCATCTACGATCCGGTCACGGGCGCGTATCTGTCGGAACATTATCTTGATTCTGCCTCGGTCCGCCATGTGATGCGCATGTACGAGGAGGCCGACAACGCCGGGCAGCTCGATCTGCTGCTGTTCCATCGGGAGGGCATCTTTAGCTTCAGCGAGGTGCTCTCCGAGCAAGTAAAAAAGCAAATGCATAAGGACGGAGTCGTGATCGAGACAGCTCCGCCGCAGTGGATGGATTCCGTCTCCGACAAAGTGACCAAGCTCATGCTGCTTGGACCCGAAGCGGACCTTATCCGCTTCCAGCAAGCCGCCGCCGCGGTTCCGCTGAACACCGTGCGCTCCGAAAGCGAGCTGCTGGAGGTGCTGCCTCCCGGAATCAACAAGAGCATCGCGTTATCGGCGATGATCCGGCTGCTCGATGCTGAAGCGGACGGCTTCGCCGTCGTAGGCGATAATTTGAACGATCTGGAGATGATCGGCTCTGTGCGTAACGGCTTTGCCGTCGCGAATGCCAATCCGGTCGTCAAGGCCGCCGCCGCGCATGTGCTCGCCCGCAGCAACGAGAAATCGGCGCTGCTCGACGTAATCGATTTCGTAGAGTCCACCTGGCCGCCGGGACACGGTTGGCCAAGCACGAAATAATACTAACGAATACTCAAGTTCAAGGAGATGCGACAATGATGATCAATAAAACCGATGCTGCGATTTTGCCCGACTATGTGCTGCCGCCGGGAACGATTTTCCCCAGCTCCGCTCCGCGCTACCCCAATATCTGGGTGCTGGTGCACGAGTCGCTGGCGCTAAGCTACCGCGCTGCGATTACGCTCGTGATGCAGCAGCTTGAAGCCTGCACCGACATGTACAACGACTTCGGCTATGCGCATTCGGCAGAGGGCTGCGACGCCTTCGCCCGCCGACGCGGCCTTCAGCCGGTGCGCCTCGGTCCGGACGGCTCCAGAAGCCACGATCACTGCGTGCATCTGCGGTTTTATTACGCGCCGCTGCACGCCGGCAATCCCGTCGAAACCTCGGAAGGCCGCTATTACCAAGTGGCCGCCAGCGTGCATTATGAGGTCGACCGTCCCAAGCAGTTCCATCCGTATATCGACGAATGTCCGTATTGCGGATGCACCGGCGAATACGAAGCCTATATGGGCGGCACCATTCGGGATAAGAACGAGAAGGTTCACGATCCGATCGGCGTGGAGCTGATTTTGCACGGCACTATCCGGGGCGAAGCTATCGTCGCTTTCGACGGGCTGAACCGTCTGGCCGACATGTACGACGTCCGCATGAACGAATACGTGCCGGGTCCGGATCGGGCCGACATCACGACCGCCAAGGTCGGCGTTGTTTTTCTAAGACCGCAACAATAATTGCTCCGCATCAAGCTGCAGGAATGGAGGATATCGATGAGTACGCTTCGTTATGGAATTATCGGGATCGGGAATATGGGCGCAGGACATATCAAGCTGCTGATGGCAGGCAAGATTAAAGGAGCCGTCCTGACGGCCGTATGCGACGTGTTCGAGTCCAAACGCGACTTGGCCCGCGCGCAGCTGCCGAACGTGCAGGTGTTCGAGGATGCGGCGGCGATGATCGATTCCGGTCTCGTGGATGCCGTCATCGTGGCTACGCCGCATTACGACCATCCGACGGAAGCGATTCGCGCTTTCGGCAGAGGCATGCATGTGCTGGTCGAGAAGCCGGCCGGCGTCTACGTCAAACAGGTACGCGAAATGAACGAGGCGGCCGCGAAGAGCGGCACCAAGTTCGGCATCGTCTATAATCAGCGGATGAACCCGCTCTATCGGAAGCTCCGCGACTTGGTCGCTTCCGGCGAGCTGGGGGAAATCCGCCGCACCAATTGGATCATTACCAACTGGTACCGCTCGCAGGCTTATTACAATTCCGGCACCTGGCGCGCGACCTGGGGCGGTGAGGGCGGCGGCGTCCTGATCAATCAATGTCCCCACCAGCTGGATCTGTGGCACTGGACCATCGGCATGATGCCCAAGCGGATTCGCGCTTTCTGCCAGATCGGCAAACACCGCGACATCGAGGTCGAGAATGAAGTGACCGCCTACGCGGAATACGCGAACGGCGCAACGGGCGTGTTCGTCACGTCGACGTCGGAAGCGCCGGGCACGAACCGGCTCGAAGTGTCGGGCGACCGCGGCAAGATCGTCATCGCGGACGAGAAAATGACCTTTTGGCGGCTGCGCGAATCGGAGCGCGATTTCAATGCGCGCAACACCCGCCCCTTCGGCGCGCCGGAGGTCTGGAAGATCGAGCTGCCCGATCAAGGGCCGAGCCCGGAGCATGCAGGTCTCGTACAGAATTTCACGGATGCGGTGTTGCACGGCGCTGAACTCGTCGCTCCCGGCGAAGAAGGGATCCATGGGCTTACCCTCTCCAACGCCATGCATCTGTCCACCTGGCTGGATGACTGGGTCGAGCTGCCCTTCGACGAGAATCTGCACAAGGCAGAGCTGGACAAACGTATCGCGGAATCCCGCTTTCAACCAAATCAAGCTTAGGAGTGTTTCCCATATGAAAAAGAACCAAATCGCCGCGCAGCTCTATACCGTGCGCAGCTTTACGAAAACCGCCGAGGATCTGGACGCAACGCTGCAAAAGATCAAGGCGATCGGTTACGATGCGGTACAAGTGTCGGGAATCGGTCCGATCGCGCCGGAGACCGTACTGGAAATGTGCCAGCGACACGGACTGACGATCTGCGCGACGCATGTTCCGTTTGACTGGCTCATGCAGGATTTGGACAATGTGATTAAGGTTCATCATTCGTGGGGTAGCCGTTATGTCGGCATCGGGTCGATGCCTCCGGCCTATCGTACCGGCCTCAGCGGCTATCAAGTGATGGCCCGGACGCTGTCCGAAATCGGCGCAAAGCTGTCGGCGGCAGGTCTTACGCTGATCTATCACAACCATAAGTTCGAATTCGAGAAAATGGCGGGCAAAACCGGTCTGGAATGGCTATTGGACGAGACGGACGCCGCGCATGTCGGCTTCGAGCTGGACCTGTTCTGGGTGCAAGCCGGAGGCGCTAATCCGGTGAACTGGGTTCGCAAGGTCGACGGACGGATGAAGGTCGTTCATCTGAAGGATATGGCGATCGTGAATGATACGAATACGTTCGCGGAGATCGGCGAGGGCAATCTGGACTGGCCGGCCATTCTGGAAGCCTGCCGCGAGACCGGCGTGGAGTGGTACGTGGTAGAGCAGGACGTATGCCCGGGAGATCCGTTCGACAGCTTGGCGATCAGCTATCGCGCGCTCAGCGACTGGGCCGATTAAGCGCCGTCCATTCGTCCTGAATGCAGGGATTGTCCCGAAAGCATTCAACCGACAAAGGAAACTGCCCGATGTGGGCGCAAAAGGACCTCGATTTCCACTGCAACGTGGAAGTCGAGGTCCTTTTCTCATCGCAATTCGTTTGTCATTCGGTCGAAAAAAATCTCGAATCGACTTTCGGGACAGCCCTTAGCCCCTGCGCGAGGTCCCGTTTCCGTGTTTCGTCAGATCACGGACTTCAGGCGCCGTCCGCGATAACCGGCATCACCGTCACTTGATCGACGGCGAGGCTGACGGACGCGCCGACGCTCTTGAGCGCAAACCCGATCCCGCCGCTCGTCAATGACGCATCGCCGAAGGTCGCGGCCTCGACTCCGTCGATGGTCAGCGTGAATTGGCTGCCGACCGCCGTCAGGTTGTAGAGGTGCTCCTCCGTCATATCGAAGCCCGGAATCGCGGCGCCGATGTCGATGGTCGCTCCGACCTGCGCGGGCGTCGAGGAATTCGGATACTTCCACATCTCGACGTTCTTCGTATCCTTGAACTCGAGGAAATAGTAGCTCGTCGAAGAGCTGTACCGGAACATCGTCCGGAAACGGTTGGAAGCCGCGTCGAACGACAGGCTGAAATCCTGCGTGCCGTACGGAAGCGCGCTCGACTTGACGACGGCCCGCTGCGGTCCCGTCAGCGTCGTGGATCCGGTTAGCTTGGCCGCGGCTCCGCTGCCCTGCGCCGTCCAGGCCGTGCTGCCGAAGAGGTCCCAATTGCCGAGTCCGGCGGCGAAGCTCTCTTGGAACAACGGCTGTACCGCTACCGTAACCGTGCAGGATGCCGTGAACGACCCGTCCGCCGTCGTCGCGGTGATGACTGCGGTGCCCGGACCGGCCCCCGTCACTTTGCCGGTCGCGTCGACGGACGCCACCGCCGGCGCGCTCGAGGTCCATGCGACGGTCTTGTTCGTCGCGTTCACCGGCTGGAAGTTCGCGATCAGGTTCGCGGATTGGCCGGCCGAGAGCGACAGCGACGCGCTGTTCAGAGCGACGCCCGTTACCGGTACCGGTCCGGTATCGTTGCTGCTCGTCACCGTCCAGTTCGCGAAATCATAGGCCAACTGCTCGCCGCCGCGCGTGGCCGTGAAGAGATCCGAATTCTGATCCTGCTGCAGCCACGGCGTGTCGAACAGCTTGAACGACGCGTAGTCGATCGGCGTGCCGTTGATTTTGTGCGTGCCGGCGTAGGAGCCGGAGGCCTGGTCGAACGTCAGGTCCATCGTGTCCCCGCCGAGGCTCGTGTAGACCAGGCGCGGGTTGGCTTCGTCGATGTGCGTGCTGTCGACCGACGTCGTCGTGAGCACCGCGTTCTTGAAGCTCGCGAAGTCCGCATAGTCCGAAGCGTCCGCCGTCTCCAGCACCCAGCCGTTCTTGTCCGCGCGGCTGCGCAAAATATTATAGTCGTTGTACAGGCTGGCCGTCGGATGCGTCGACGCGTTCGTCTTGACCTTGTTGCCCGGGTCGGTCGTCGACTGGTGGTACCAGGTATACGGCTTGATCATCTTGAATGCGAAATACATCGAACCCGTATCGTTGAACACCCAGCCGGACTGTTCCTGGCGCGTCGCGATCGAGCCGGTGTCCGGGAACAGGGCGTTCAAATAATTGTCGGTCGCGTTCGCGCCGCCGAGCGACTTGTAGACGGCGATCGCGGCGCTGCCGTCCTGCATGACGCGGTGACTCTCGGGCTGATCGTAGTTACCGATCGCGCTGCCGTTCTGGTCGGCGTTGACCCGGAACAGCGCGTCCGGCTGCGGCGACTGCCAGCGCAGGACGGCCTGCATGTTCTCGATCCAGTTGTCGACGCGGTTATACGTCACTTCCGTTGCGAGGCCCCACGCCGGCTTCACGAATGCCTGACGGTATACCTTCATGCCGCGCCCGCTCGAGTTCTGCAGGTTCGTCTTGCGCGACGAATAATCCTTGCTCGTGTCGCGGCCGATCTCGAGCGCCATGTCCGGCGGCGAATAGGTCATCGACGGCGCGACCACGAGGCCGATGTATTCCAGGAACGGCCGGTACGCTGCCGGCACGAGGCTATCGGATTCCCCGATGCCCTGCTGCGCCCGATTCTGGCCGAAATACATCCAGGACAAGGCGGAATGGTCCGCGCCCCGCCACGTCGGGCCGCTTGCCGAGCTGCCGTCGCCTTTGGAGCGGCTCGTCGACGACAGAATCGTGCCCGCGTCGTTGATCCAGTCGTTCGCCCATTCGAACCACATGACGTCCATGGCCATTTTGACCTTTTGCTTGAAATCCGGCTCGTCGGTATATTGGTAGATGGCGTTCAGGCAGAAATAGGTCATGAACGAATATTCCAGGCTCTCGTATTCCGCCCAGCCCTTGTGCACCCCGGCGTCGATCATGTTCTCGATGTTGGCGCGGTTGATGCTCTTCAGTTCGGCGCCGGATTTGCCGTTCAGGTCGACGACGTCCGGCAAATACTGACCGACGAGGTAGCCCGCCGCGTAGTTGCTCATCCGCAGGTTTTCGGTTTGCGGCAGCTGCGCGTAGGCGTACTGCGCGAAGTAGCTCTTGACGTGATTGATCATCGTCGGACTGAATTTGCTGCCGTCCAGCAGATAAGCGTACATTTTGGACACCGTCTTGTACTGCTCGGCGTCGTAGGTCTGGAACAAGGTGTCGAGCTTCTGAAGGTTGAGGGCCGTGTTCTGGTTGTCGTACAGCTGCGTGGTATATTGCGCGATATTGAGCGGTCCGCCTTCCTCGGACACGGTTTTGGCTTTGTTCCACAGCCACTCCCGTCTCGTCTCGACCGTGCCCGGATAAGGCGAATAGTCCGCGGAAGGCGGCGGAACCGCGCCGATGCTCACGTTGGAGAACGTCGCCGTGGTCAGACGATTGACGTCATGGCTCGTCAGCGCGAGACCGAAGTAGACCGTCTCCGGCAGGTTGACGGTTTCCCGCTTGACCAGCGTCCAGAGCGAGCCGTCCGCCGAGTCGTACGCCGTGATGACGTTGCCGACGCGCGTCAGCTTGACCCAATACGGCGCGGGCGCGACCGTGCCCGACGTCAACATCGAATTGCCGCCCTGCTGCAACCGGTCCTCGAACACGACGCCGTTCGCCGGAGAGACCGCCATCATCGCATGCGGCGACTGGCTCGTCATGTTCTGCCGGATCATGATGCCCGCCTTCGTCCAGGCCACGCCGTTCTGGATGCCCGAGACGCGCGCCACGATCTGGCCGTCTCCCTGCCATGGACGGTAGACGTAATGGAACGCATCGTCCGTGCCCCAGATGTCGGCGCCGGATGCCTGCACGCTGTACGTATCCGCTGCCGCGTCGTAGCTCGCGCCGCCCGCGATGCGCACGGTGCCGATGTCGAGGTCGCCGAACGGCGCCGGCAGGCCGCTATGCGACGGCGCCGTCGTCACGGCCGCTTCCGCGCTGAGCGCGGAAGAATTGCCCGCGGCGTCGCGCGCCTTGACCGTGTAGGCGTAGGCCGTATTCGGCGTCAAGCCGGTCACGGCGTAGCTCGTCGCGCTGCCCCCCGCCATCGCGATCAGCAGGCCGTTCTGATAGATATCGTAACGGGTCACCCCGACGTTATCGGTCGCGGCCGTCCAGGACATGCTTACGCCCGTGTCCGTCGCCGTCGCCGCGACGTTCGTCGGCACCGTCGGCGCTTCCGCGTCGATGACCGCGCCCGGCTTCAGCTCGTACACGGCCAGGTCGTCGACGACGATGGCTTCGTCCGTGCCGCCGGTATTGGCGCGCACGCTGAAGGACAGCCTGAAGGTCGTGATCTGCTTTTGCCCGCCGTTCGGCACGATGTGGAACTTGTAAGCGGGCAGATCGGCGTCGTTAACCGCTTTCAATTCATTCGGCACGGTATTCGTATACGCCGCGGTGCCCGTGATGCTCGTCGCCGCCCCCATCGGGAAACGCGGCACCGAATAATTGTCGTCGAACGGCGAGAACTCGATTTGCGCGTAGATGTCTTTGTTGACCGGACTCGTGCTGGCCGCGCTGCGCAGGAGCTTGTACTCCAGCACGAAATCCACGGGCGCGCTGCCGATCGGCATCCGGTAGATTTCATTGATCCGCGAAATCAGCGTTCCGCTCGTCTGGCGGTACGACACGCCGGTCGGCGTGCTCGCTCCCGCCGAAGCGTCGCGTATCTCGAGCGCGTTGTTGCCGCCAATTTGGACGATCTGCTGCGCGCCTCCGGATCCAGCCGTATCGAGCGTGAACGGACTCGTGCCGCCATCGAAGGTATTGTCCATGTCCGCCGCCAATAGATTGACCTTCGGCACTTCTTCCTCCCCCGAAGCATGCAGGACAGGCATGCTGCTAAATGCGAGCATGCCTGCAAGAAACCAGCTGACGATCCTCTTTTGCTTACCCCTTGCCATTTTTCTCGGCCTCCTCTTTGTTCCGGGCTCGTTCCCGGTTCCATGCTTGGCGGATCGACCCGCCAAGCATGCGTCCTTCATTAAATTCCCTCCTTGCGTCAGCCTTACGATTGTTCCGCGCCCCCATCCCATTCCTTCGCGCCTTTGAACAAGGCTTTCGCCTCGATGATAGCCGGACGGCTCGGGCGCCGTATAGTTTTAATACCGGAGACAGGTGCTGAAACGGCTGAACACCCGCCAATAACCCGGTGCTGAAAGCGGAAATGAGGTTCTGATTGCGGAAAACGCTTTCTTTGGAAAAAATTTTATTTCGATTAAAAAGAAAAAAGCCTGCCGCATGGCAAGCTCCGCTTCGCGATCTAATCGTCATTCACCTAAGATCCGCCACAGTCAACCACGCCGCAAGACGTCGTTCAGACAAACTGCAAGTACCCCCAGAGAAGCAAAACGGGAATAGCGGCAAGGAAACACGCGCCCGCAATCGCGTTCCTCCCACGCTTGTCTTCGCGGGTTTCCGTAAGCTCGTTTGCCCGTTGCCGATCACCCGATACGAGCGCCCCGCTTATAATAACGGTTATGATAATCAAACCAAGCCCCAGATAACCTGCTGCTTTTTGACTGAAGTCGCGATCGATAAGGAAAGAAAGCGCAGCGATAATCAAGGCGGCCAGAAGGCCGCAGCCGAGCGATATTTTGGCTACCTTCAACCCCATCCCCCTCCTTGCCCTTATAATAGCATACTAACGCTCTCGGAGGCCGTAAGGACGCTTTCGGATCGAGGTCTCGAACTTTGAAGACGAGTATCATCAAAAAAGTTTATTCTCTAACTGAACCTTTTTCCCTGCAGGAGCGAATTAACGGTTGTAACACGTTCAGGAGGGGCCTCTATGAATGATAAAGAATTACTTCCATGGCTTGAAAAAGCTACGTTGGGCGACGAGTCGGCCTTTCAGCTTGTCTATCAAGCGACTCACCAGGACGTCTATCGGACGGTTGCTTTTCTCGTCTGCGGAAAACAGGACATCGAGGACATCGTGAATGAAGTTTATTTGCGCATGTGGCGGTCGTTTCATACGTACGACTCGAGCCGGCCGTTCCGATTTTGGCTGCACGGGATCACAGTGCGTCAGGTCCAGGACTGGAAAAGAAAGGCTTGGCGGCGAATTCGCCTCTTTGAACGAAACCGCCGGATGACTCGCGAGCCGTTCGACTGGACGGACAGAACGGTTCTGCAGTCCGAAATGCAGCATGACCTGATCAGCCTCGTCCGTCAGTTGTCGTACAAACTGCGAGTGGTCGTCATCCTGCGTTATTTTCACGACTATACGCTGGAAGAAATCGCTGCCATGCTGCACATCCCCGTTGGCACAGTGAAATCCAGGCATCATCTGGCACTGAAAGAACTCCGAGCACGATTCAAAATGACGGGAGGTGACGCGTATGTCTATTGACAAGCAATTGCGCGAAGAGCTTCGCCAGGCAGCCGATTCGATGAACTGCCCTCCCGGCCTGTACGGGCGCGTCCGACAGTCCTATCGACGCTATGCAAACGAAAAGAGAGGTGGATCTCCCCTGAAAAAACGCATACTGGCAGGCATTGCGGCAGTAGCAATCCTTGTTCCGTCTGCCGCATTTGCCGCCTCTTATCTGGCCGATGATATTTTCGGTTCTTCTGCGACCATTGAACAGCACGGCGGTACGCAGGAGGATTATCAAGAGATCGAGGAAATGCTTCAGACCGCCAAAGGCAAGCTAACGGAAGACGAGTTCAAGGAGTATACGGTGCTGACTGAGCAGTTAATGCAATTAAAGCTAAAAATCACCGATGAAAATGGAGTCATGCATGAGGAGAAACTGACTAAGGAAGAACAGCAGCGCTTTACACAGCTCGCCTACAGGCTTGCCCCGTACTTCGAGAAAATTAACGGGGCCGCCAAACCGTAAGAAAATGAAGCAGGACCCGTCCGTCCGATGCGGACCGGGTCCCTTTCTCTTGTAGCAACGAGCTTTACAGCATAAGCTTTGCGGCTTGAATCTTATTGCCGCGTTCCCTTCTTTATAAACGCGGCAAAGGCCGCCAATTTCGGCAGCCCCGGCTTACAGTTATGCACTTGCAATGTTGGCAGTACGCGAATGTCGGAGCTTCTCTCCGGCCGCGACGCGCCGCCCTTACACGACCGAGACCGGCTGCTCCGCATAACGCCACCACAAAGCAGCGCCGACGCCGCCGGCGTCCTCGCCGAGCTGCGCCTGCTTGAATTCCACGCCGTCCACCAGGCCGGGGATGCCGTACTGCCGCACCGTTTCCCGCATCGGATCCAGCAGCAGCCGCCCGCTGCGGGAGACGCCGCCGCCGAGGATGACCAGCTTCGGGTTCATCAGATGGATCATCGAGATCATGCCGATGCCGAGCGCCGCGCCGGCTTTGGCGAGCTTATCCGCCGCGTACGCGCTGCCTTGCGAGGCGGCCGCGGCGACATGCTCGGCGGTCAGCCGTTCCGGGTCGCCGCCGGCCAGCCGCAAGATCGCTTCGCCGCCCGTTTCGCCGGCGGCGATCTCGTCCCGGACGATCCGGGCGATGGAATTGCCGGAGGCGTACAGCTCGATGCAGCCGCGGTTGCCGCAGGCGCACAGCGGTCCGTGGCGGTCGATGCTGATATGGCCCAGCTCCGCCGCGCTGTTGGAGGCGCCGAGCACCAGGCGGCCGCCGCTGATGATGCCGCCGCCGATACCCGTCGAGACGGTGACGAAGATCAGATCCTTCACGCCCGCGCCGGTTCCGGCCATCCACTCGCCTAGCGCGGCCGCGTTGGCGTCGTTGATCACCTGCACCGGACAGTCGAAGCGCGCGCGGAACATGCGGCCAAGCGGCACGTTCTCCCATCTCAGATTGGTAGCCAGCACCACGGTTCCCTGCCGCGGGTCCAGGATGCCCGCCACGGCAATGCCGATGCCCCAGATGGCGTAGGCGGACGGAGAAGCGAACGTCTCGGCCAGCAGCCGTCTCACCATCGCCTCCATCCGGTTGATCGTGTCCGCCGCCCCCCGCTCCGCCAGGGTTTCCTCCTTGGTCTTGGCGATCAGCCGCCCGCCCGCGTCCACGATGGCGGCAAGCATCTTCGTCCCGCCCAGATCGATGCCGATATAGATGATTTCCATAGCTTCGATACCTCTTTCCTGATGCAGCTTCAGCAGATGTCTGTAGGAATGTCCGCCCTTATTCCGATCGGCCCCGTTCAAGCGCCGCTTGCTTGATGCCGCGTATAACGTCCGGGTCGATCCACCCGGAAGCCGCCATATTCTTCCGGACGCCCCGACCGAAATGCACCTCGCTTACGCCCGTCCGCCGCAAGAAATCGGCCACGTTGCCCGGCGTCAGACCGCTCCCGGCCAGCAGCCGGACCGGCGTGCCCCGCAGCAGGCCGGATAATCGCGCAATCTCGTCCGCGGCCTCGACCGCGCTGGGCTTGCCGCCGGACGTCAGAATCCGGTTCACCTTCGGCAGGGTCAGCACGTCCGCCAGCGCTTCGTCCAGATCGCGCGCTTCGTCGAACGCCCGGTGAAACGTCACGTTCATCTCGCCCGCTTCCTCGAGCAGCGGCAGCAGCGCGGCCCGGTCTACCCGGCCTTCTGCGGTAAGCGCGCCGATGACGATCCCTGCCGCACCCGCAAGCCGGGCCTCCCGGATGTCCCGCCGCATGACGCGCAGATCGGATGCATCGTACGCGAACGAACGGCCGTGCGGCCGGATCATGACATGGACCGGGAGCGCGGAGAGAGACACGGCCTCCCCGATCAGCCCGATGCTCGGCGTCATGCCGCCTTCCTCGAGGCCGGTCACCAGCTCGATGCGGTCGGCTCCTCCCGCGGCGGCGCGAACGACGTCGTCCCCGCAAACGGCAATTACTTCAAGCAGCATGCCTGAGCTCGCCTCCCCATTCTAATGAATAACCCGTAGTATCAGCCCTTTACCGCCCCTTGGGACAGGCCGGCTACGATAAACCGTTGAATGAAAGCGAACAGGATCGCGACGGGAATCAAGGAAAGCACGCCCCCCGCGCTCATTTCGCCCCAGTTGATATCGAATTTCTGCACGAAGCTGTTGAGGCCGACCGGCACCGTCTTGACGGCTTCGCTGGTCGTGAACATGACGCCGAAGAACAGGTCGTTCCACGCCGCCGTGAAGGCGAACACGAACGTCGCGACGATGCCCGGCAGCATGATCGGCAGGATGATCCGCACGACCGTCGCCAGGCGGCCGCAGCCGTCGATCATCGCCGCTTCCTCCAGCGCGACGGGCACCCGTTGGAAGAAGCCCGATATCGTGATCAGACAGAACGGAATGTTGAGCGCCGTATACGTGATGATCAGCGCGGTCAGCGTATCGAGCAGCTCGAATTTCCCGAACACGATGAAGAGCGGAACGAGCATGACCATGACCGGCACCATCTGCGTCGCGAGAAACAGCAGCATGATCACGCCCTTGCCCCGGAACCGGTAACGCGCCAAGGCGTACCCGCCGAGAATCGATACGGCCAGCACCAGCAGGCCGCTCGAGATGCTGACGATGAAGCTGTTGGCGAAATATTTCGGGAAACTGGATGTCTGGAACGTCGTCGCGTAATTATCCCAGGTCAGATCCTTCGGCCAGAACGTCAGCTTCGCCCCGTAAATCTCCAACCTCGACTTCAGCGAGGTCACGAACATCCAGTAGAACGGCAGCAGCGTCCCGAGCAGGAACAACAGCAGCACGACGAACCTGGACAAGCCGGGCAGTTTCTTCTTCATAGTTAGCGGCATTATAGATCACCTGCTTCCCTGTATTTCGTGATGCGCAGGAAGACGATCGTATAGAGCGAGAGGAAGACCAGCATCAGTACGCCGAGCGCGGAAGCCTGTCCGTAATCGGCGGAATAGCCGATTTTGCTGAACACGTACGAGGGCAGATTGTCCGAGCTGTTCGCGGGACCGCCGCCGGTCATGATGTAGATCAGGTCCGCGGAGTTGAACACCCAGATGACCCGCAGCAGCAGCGTCAGCACGAGCGTGGGCTTGATGTACGGAATCGTGATCTTGAACAGCTGCTTGATCCGCCCCGCCCCGTCGATGTCGGCGGCTTCGTGAATCTCGTGGGGCACCGATTGCAGCGCCGCCAGAATCATGATGCCGAAGAACGGCACGCCGTACCAGATCATCGCGATAATGACCGGAATAATCGAGAGATGCGGAATCGCCAGGAATGCGACGGGCTTGTCGATCATCCCGAGCTGCAGCAGCAGATGGTTGATCAGCCCGTTTTGCTGGTTGAACATCCACTTGAAGATCATCCCGACCAGGAAGGCCGATACCGCCCACGGCAGGAAGACGATCGCCTGGTAGACGTTCTTGCCGCGGAACTTCTTGTTGAGCGCGAGCGCCAGGGCGAACCCGAGCACGAACTGCAAGCCCACCGTCGCGACCACCCAGAACAGCGTATTGAGCAGAATCCGCGGCAGGTTGGCGTCCTTGAGCAACGCCTTGAAGTTATCCAGCCCGGAGTAGCCGATATGGCTCGGATCGAACAGCACGTAATGCATGAACGCCAGCTGTACGGCTTTGACGATCGGATAAGCGAAAAACGCGAGCACGATCAGCATGGCCGGAAGGAGCAGCAGGTAAGGCTCCATTCTGCGAAGCAGCCACCTGTTCCTTCCGGAGGATCGCATGTTGTTGGACGCGGACATCTTCGTTCACCACCTTGCTGAGATGAAAAGGCGCATGGCCAAGATGGCTTGGCCATGCGCGCCCCGTGTTCGCCGCGGCCGAATTAAGGCTGCGGGTTGTCTTTCAAGTAAGCGGCCTGCTCGGTCGTAAGCCAATCGGCCAGATGTTTGACGGTCGTATCCAGATCTTGCGCGCCGGTCATGTACTTCTGCGTCTCCTGCACGGAGAACGTGCCCGTGAATTCGCCCAGGCGCGTCAGGTAGCTCGGAGGTCCGGCGAACACGATGTTGGAATCGGCCATGGAACCGGCGTAGCCCGCGATCGGACCGGTGCTGAAGAACGGATCCTTCAAGCTCTCCGCGTAGATCGGAATGCTCGTGTTCGCTTTGCTGTACGCCAGGTTGTTCTCCGGCGAGCTGAGGAATTCGATCAGCTTCCAGGCTTCGTCCTTATGCTTCGTGTTCGTGGACATGGCGTAGGCGGCCGTGAAGCCCCAGAAAATGTAACGTTTGCCGTCATCGGCTTTCGGCATCGGCACGACGTTCCACGTATCCGGCTGCATGTTCTTCTGCGCGACGGCGATGACCTCCGGCGTCTGGTTCAGAATCGCCGTTTGGCCGGTCGTGAAGCCCTGCACCATCTCGTTGAAGCCCCAGTTGACCGATTCCTTCGGCGATTCGCCGTCCAGATACAGGTCGTAGAATTTTTTGAAGGCCGCTTTGCCTTCCGGCGTGTAGAGAATCGACTTGCCGTCCTTATCGAACCAGCTGTCGGAATGCGTAGCCGCCATGACGTATTCCATAGCGCGGATGATGCCGTTCGCGCCGCCGCGGAACGAGATGCCGTATTGGCCTTTGCCGTCGTCGGTCAGCTTCTTGGCATAATCGAAATAATTGTCCCACGTCTCGATCGTCGCGGGCAGTCCTTTATCCTTGAACCAATCCGTGCGGATGAACAGCCCCTGCAGCAGGAAGGCATCCGGGATCGCGTACACTTCGTTCTTGTATTTGTTGCGGGCCTGCTTGGCCGCCTCGCTCAGGTTCGCGACTTGGTCCCATTTGTCGTAGAACGGCTGCAGGCTTTGGATATAACCCGCGGAAGCCATGCCCGCAAGCGAGGTATCGTCAATGCTGATGACGTCCGGAAGAATGCCGGCCACGCCCATCGTCATCCATTTGTTGTTCGCCTGATCCCACGGGACAGACGTGTATTCCACGGAGATGTTCGGATTCGCCGCCTCGAATTTCTTGAGCAGATCCTGAATGAAAGCCGTCCGTTCCGGACTCGGCAGCGGATCGAGGTACGAGAGCTCGACCTTCTCTTCGCTTGAACCCGCATTCGCGCCGGATCCCCCGTTCGCCGCGGAATCATCGCCTTTGTTCCCTCCGCAAGCCGTCAATACCGCCGACAGCAGCATGACCCCGACCATGCCCGACAACCATTTCTTTTTCCCCATTCTTTATCTCTCCTCTCCTATTGTCGCCGTCTCCGCGTGCCGGAAACGGCTGCTTACGTGATCTATGATAGATGCAGCGTAAATTCGGCTTGATTGCGTCCGACGACGCGCTTGTTGTCGTTGCGGATGTCGGCCGGCGCGAGCGCGTGCATCCGGTCGATCGTTGCTTGATCGTCGTAGCCGATCTGCTCCAGGATCGACGCCGCGATCAGCGGCCATTCGTCCTCGGAGCCGTCCAGCACCTTGTAGGCGAACGCGAGCCGTTCCTTCTTCAAGCCGAAGCAGTACACGCCTTTGGCGCCGCCCTTGGCCACGATGTTCGGATCGAGCAGCAGGCTGGAGCAGATCCGGTCCGTCCCGGCCACCATCTCGCTGTGCGCGTTCATCCGGCGGACGATGGTGACGACGGCTGCGCGGATCTCGTCATTGTCGATGAGATCCGGGCAGGCCAGCTTCAGGAACGCGGTCGCCAGCGCGTTCAGCGGCAGCGCGAAGACCGGGAAGCCGCAGCCGTCGGTGCCGAGACCGACCTGTTCGACCGGAATGCCGGCGAGATAGGCCAGCGTCTCCAGAATTTCGCGTTGGGCCGGATGATCCGGTTCTCCGTAGCTTTCCATGGGATAGCCCATCGCCTTGCACAGCGCCAGAATGCCGAGATGCTTGCCCGAGCAGTTATGGTAGATTGCCCGCTTCGGACGGTTGGCGCGAAGCAGGTCCTCCGTGGCGTATACGCTCAGCGGGTACGTGGGATGACAGATCAGCTGCTCCTCGGCGATGCCCGTCTTGCGCATGATCGATTCCAGCGCTTCGACGTGAAAAGGCTCCGCCCGGTGCGAACCGATCATGATCGCCCCCTCGGCATCGTTCAGCCCGAATGCCGCGTCCGCGCCGTGCCGGACCACCGGAATCGCTTGGAACGGCTTTCCGGCCGAGCGCAGGAACGATACCGCCCGCGGATCGCCGACCGCGTATTGAATCTCGCCTTTATCGTTCACGCCGCAGATATGGCCGACGTGCACGCATTCCTCGATGCCCCCGCGGTATTCCCTGACCAACGTTTCTTCCATGCCGCGTCCCTCCCGTTAATGTTGTTGAAGACCGTTTCCCAAGTACCGCTGCAGCGCCAGCTTGGCCGCGCCGATCATGATCGCGTGTTCGCCGAGCTGCGATCGGGTCAGCTGGAACGTGCCGACGAACGGTTCCCAGATGAATTCCTTCAGCTTGCCGCGCACGCGCTCGAGAATCTCGGGATCGATGTCGATAAAGCTCCCGGCCATGATGATCGTGTCCGGATTATACGTGCAGACGACGTTGTTGATCGTGATCGCGATATAGGTGCAGGCGCGGTCGATAATGTTGTCGGCCCAGGTCTCGCCGCTCTTCATCAGCGCGACCAGCTCCGCGATGCTTGCCACCGGCTTGATCTGACCGGCCTCCTGCAGCATCGCGAGGTCGGTGATGTACGTTTGGAGGCAGCCCCGCTTGCCGCATTCGCATAATTTGCCGTTCGGGTCGATGGTGGAGTGACCGATCTCGCCCGCGATATTATTGGCGCCCCGGTAGATCTTGCCTTCGATGACGATCGCCGATCCGACGCCGCTGCCGATGCTGATGAGCGCCGTCTTGCTATCGCCCGATATGGCGGCCGTGCCGCTCTCGCCGAGCGCCTTCACCTTCAGGTCGTTGTCCAGCACGACCGGCAGGCCGAGCTTCCCTGCCAACATCGGGGCGAAGGTTACGTTCGACCACCCCATCTGCGCGGAGAAGACCGCCGTGCCCGTCGCCGGATCCATGACGCCCGGCATGCCGACGCCGACGCCGATGAGCTTGGACATCTCCAAGCCCTGCTCGCCGGCCATGCCGGCGATAATGCCCGCGATCGTCTCGACGATGGATTCCGGCTGCGCGGAGGCGCGGTCCAGCTCGCGGTGATGCTGGGCGACGATATTGCCGTCGAGATCGATCAGGCCGATCCTCGCCACGTCCCGGTCGACCTCGACGCCGACCGACATGATCGAATGAATGTCGATGTCCAGCATCGTCGCCCGCCTTCCGACCCCGGACGAATATTGATCCGTTTCCCGGACCAGCCCGCCCTCGATGAGATCGCCGACGATTCTGCCGATGGCCGTGGCGCTCATGCCGGTCAGCTTGGACACCTCCGCCCGGGATACGGGACGGTGCTGACGGATCATCTCGAGCACGAGCAGCCGGTTCATATTCTTGATGTATTCCTGATCGTGTTTATTTGGAAGGATAGTTAACATCTCCTCTCCAATTAATAATTGGAAGTAATTAACTATTGCGGTATTCGAGTGGATATAGCCGCGTTTTAAAGACTATAACGACGATTTCGAATCGTTTTACTCGATAATTGATAACATCATGTTATTAAAATAAGTCATCCGGAACCCTTTGTCAACTAATTATTCGATTTAATGTTATATTACCTAACATAAATCGTGAGGGATATCGGTTTGCTGCTCTATCGAGGGTGAACATCGCCTGGTCAACGGACGGATGTTCTTCACGACCCCCGCGCACGAATAAGGGGCCGTCCCTTGGCCGTAACGGCTTTCGGGACAGCCCCTTCATTCAACTGCTGCCTATAGGTTGCGCTCAAAACGCGCAAGCCGGATCACGTCCCGCAGAAGGTACGGTACGGCCGGGCGGACGGCTCGGGCAGCGCGGCGTATTCGGTCTGTTCGGAAGCATGCGCATACGGCTTCGACAGGACGTCCAACAGCCGCTCCAGCACGCCGAAGTCCCCTTGTTCCGCGGCTGCCAGCGCTTCTTCCACCCGGTGGTTGCGCGGGATGACGGCAGGATTGCTGACGCGCATCAACGCATGCGACGATGCCTGCGCGTCCTCCGGCTGCCGTCCAGTTCTCGCCTGCCACCGCTCTTGCCATTGTTCGAACTCAGCGGAACCGAACATGGCCGTATCCGACGGTTTGCCGAACGTCAGCGCCAGGAAAGTATTGGTATAATCCGCGCGATGCTTCTGCATCATAGCAAGAAGGTCGTCGATCAGCGCCTCGTCCTCCGGCTCTTCGTTCGCGATCCCCAGCTTCGCCCGCATGCCCGCGAGCCAATGCCGCTGGTACGACGCGATAAATGCCGCAATCTCGCCCTCCGCCAGTTCGACCGCCCGTTCCTCGTCCTCGTGCAGCAGCGGCAGCAGCGATTCGGCCAGTCGCGCCAGATTCCATGCGGCGATTCGCGGCTGATTGCCGTAAGCGTAGCGGCCTTGCCTGTCGATGGAGCTGAAGACGGTGGCCGGATCATACGCATCCAGGAACGCGCAAGGGCCGTAATCGATGGTTTCGCCGCTGATGGTCATGTTGTCGGTGTTCATGACGCCGTGAATAAAGCCGACGAGCTGCCACTTGGCGATCAACTCGGCTTGCCGGCCCCCTACTCCCCGAAGCAGGGCCAGATAGCGGTTCCCTTCGCCATCCGTATCGGGGTAGTGGCGCTGCAGCGCATAATCGGCCAAAGCGCGCAGCTCGTCGACCGTCCGCATGTTCGCCGCGTATTGAAAGGTTCCTACGCGCAGATGGCTGGCGGCCACGCGGGTCAAGACGGCGCCGGGCAGCTGCATTTCGCGGATCACCGGCTCGCCGGTCGCCGTCACCGCGAGGCTTCGCGTCGTCGGAATGCCGAGCGCGAACATCGCTTCGCTGATGATATATTCGCGCAGCATCGGTCCGAGCGCCGCCCGGCCGTCGCCGCCGCGGGAATAAGGCGTCCTGCCCGAACCCTTGAGCTGGATGTCGAAGCGCCCGCCGTCCGGCGCGATCTGCTCGCCGAGCAGCAGCGCGCGGCCGTCTCCCAGCATGTTGAAATACTCGAATTGATGTCCCGCATAGGCTTGGGCCAGCGGACGCGCGCCCTCGGGAATCCGGTTCCCGGCCAGCACCGCCGCGCCGTCGTCGCCCTGCAGCGCCCTGGCGTCCAGCCCGAGACGCGCCGCCAGCGGCTCATTCAAGATAACGGTCTTCGGCGAACGGACGCGCGCCGGACTCTGTTCGGCATAAAACGATTGCGGCAAAAGGGCATAGCTGTTGTCGAAATTCCACCCGGCCTCCTGCGGCTTTGCTTGGTTTTCTGTCATTGCATCTCCAATCCTTTCCATACTTAGATGGTGCCCCTTTACGTATCCTGCGATTCGTTCGTATCATCGGTCGATGCGCGACAGCCGCCCGTCCAGTCGATCGAAGACGATCCGCCCGGGCTTGCTATGGCCTGCGGCGCACGATATCCAGCAGCTCGGCAGCGGTATGGCAGAGGTAATCCGGACCGGCTTCCGCCAGCAGCTTCGCGGAATCGTAGCCCCAGGACACGGCGATGACGGTCACGCCGATCTTCTTGCAGGCTTGGACGTCGCGAAGCTCGTCGCCGACATAGACGATCCGGTCCAGCCCGATGCCCATCTCGCGCGCCATGCCGCGGATCGCCTTGTCCTTGCCGAACATATTGGAAGCGGAATGCACCGCGCCGAAGACGTCCAATCCGTTCAGCTCCAGGAAGCCGTGGATATTTTCCTTCGCGTTGGAGGAGAGAATGCCCATCGTATAGCCGCTTTCCTTCAGCTCGGCGAGCGCCTCCCGCATCCCTTCCGCCGCCTGCAGCGCGGCAGAAGCTTTATGGTATTCCCGTTTGCCTTCTATGACGAGTCCCGGCAGCTTGTAAACCGGTACCTGAAGCGCCTTGAGGCGATCGGGAATGGAGAGGTCGGACAGCCGCGCGATGTCCTGGTCGTCGTCGATCTTCCGGCCGCCGTGCTTGGCGGACAGCTCGTTGAACAAACGGATCGCCAGCAGCTTCGATGCCACGATCGTCCCGTCGAAATCAAATATCAAAACCGGTTTCACGTTCGCTTTCCCGCCTCTCGTTCATTGCATACTCCCAGTATCCCCTTGCGGAAGGCTTCGCGCAACAAAAAAACCCGGCTTCGCCTCTCCGAGGGCAAAACCGGGCTTTTCACTCTTGTAGGAGTCCGCGAACGGACCAAGCGGGTTCTAGGCCAGCGCCTCTGACCAGCGGTACTGCGGACGCCAATCCAAGGTTTCCTTGGCCAAGCGATTGCTGAACAGCGGTTCTCTTCCCGCGAAGTCCGTCCGCAAATCCGCCACGTCCGGGTAGCATGCGCGAAGCAGCTCGGACGTCTCGAATTCGCTCAGCGTGTCGTCGCCGGTGATATTCAGCGCCACCGCGCCGTCCACCTCCGCTTGCAGCGAAGCGACGCACGCGCCGGCGGCATCGCGGATATCGACGTAGCTCCACAGGATTTTGGCGAACTCCTCCGGCTTGCCGATGCCGCGTCGCAGCCGCGCGTATTCCTCGGGAGCGGCGATCAGCGAGAAGCGGAGGCTCACGACGGCCATGCCGGTGCGGCGATGGAACATCGCCGCCGTCAGCTCGCCCACCGTCTTCGATAAGCCGTAGCCTTCCTGCGAGAGCTGCGGATGAGCCTCGTCGATCGGCAAATACTGCGGCGGGAAGGGCTTGATCGCCCATGCGAAGCCGTAGCAGGACGTGCTCGAGCCCATGACGACCCGGCGGATGCCGAGCATGGACGCCGCTTCCAGAATGTTATATGCGCCCATGACGTTGTTATCGAAAATCATCGGCACCGGGAACCCGGTCGGCGACGGGATCGCGGCCAGATGAATGACGGCGTCCGCGCCCTGCAGCGCGCTCGCGACCTGGCCGAGGTCGTTCATGTCCACGATGAGCTGCCGGCAGGGCAAGCCCGCGGCATGCTTCTGATCGAGCGAAACGACCTTGTACTGCTGCCGGACGAGCTCCCGGACGACGTACTGGCCCAGCTTGCCGCTGCCCCCGGTTACCGCGATCGTTTGCATCATGCTTCTCCAACTCCTTTTGTCGTCGTTGCGTTACGGCCTTACCAAGGTGCCGTCCGCCTTGCGGTCCAGCTTGTACGGCTGGTGATAGCTCGCGCGCTTCCAGTCGTCTCCCGGCAGCAGAAGCGCCTTCTCCTCGTCGAAATCGATGCCAAGACCCGGCTTGCCGGAGACGTACAAGTACCCGCCCCGCCGCTCGACGAGTCCCGGGAACGCTTCGCGCTCCTCCGGCTTGAAGTGGTTGATTTCCTGGATCCCGAAATTCCATACCGCCATGTCCAGATGCACGGCCGCCGCTTGGTTGACGGGATCGTTCTCCCCGCCTTCCTGCCACGCGGTGCGAACGCCGAACGCTTCCGCGAGCGTCGCGATCTTGCGGGCCGCGCTGATGCCGCCGACCTTGGATACCCGCACCCGGATAAAATCGATCAGCCGTTCCATGATCAGCGGCGTCCACTCCTGCGGATTCGCGAACAGCTCGCCGACCGCCTGCGGGGTCGCGCTCTGCTGGCGCAGCTGGCGGTACCAGCCGACATGCTCGGGCGGCAGCGCGTCCTCGAGGAAGAACAGGTCGTACGGCTCCAGCCGCTTGGACAGGCGAACGGCGCCGATCGGCGAGACATGCTCGTGGACGTCGTGCGTGAACTGCACCGCGGATCCGAATTCCACCCGAAGCTGCTCGAACATGGCGGGAATCGCCTGCAGGTAAGCGTGTTCATCGAAGACCGCTTCCTTCGCCCAGGCTTCCTCGGGCACGTTCGCTTGCCCGCTCGGGATGAAGCCCCCGCCGCCGTAGCCCCCGAGCTGCGCCCGGATGACGGTGTAGCCCTGCTCCCGGAAACGGTGAACGTCCTCCTTCAGCTCCGCGATGTCATGCCCGCCCGCATGGCCGTAACACGGCACGGCCGCCCGGCAGGCGCCGCCGAGCAGTTGATAGATCGGCAATCCCGCCTCCTTGCCTTTGATGTCCCACAGCGCGACGTCGATCCCGCCGATCGCCGTTTGCAGAATCGAGCCGTTCCGCCAGTACGAGCTCAGCTGCATCGTCTGCCAGATATCCTCGATGCTGCCGGCTTCCCGGCCGATCAGCTGCGGCGCAAGCAGTTGTTCGATGACCTGCACGACCGCTTCGGGGTTGTACAAATCGTTGGCGGAGCCGATGCCGTACAGCCCGTCTTGGTCCGTCATCACCTTCACGACGGTCCACGTTCCGTTTTTCCTCGTGCGGATGCACCGGATCCCTGTTATTTTCGCCATCCCCATGCACGCTCCTTCTTTATGTTCGTTCATGCGATTGCCTCCCGTCCTGGCGGACGGGAGGCGTTGGTATCGGCTAAGTTCGTAGTGGAGTTCGTTAGCTGCATGCCCGCTTAGCCTTCCGGCTGGTCTGCGTTCGGCTGCCTAGCGTTTGGCTATTCAGCCATTTGATAGAGACGGTAGAGCAAGACGGCGCTCTCGGCGCGGGTCAGGCTGTTCCGGGGATGGAGCAGTCCGTCGCTGCCTTGAAGCAATCCGGCCGTTATAAGGGATTCGACGCCGGCGCGGGCATAGCCTGCCACGTCGGCCGCATCTTTGAAGTCCGCGAGCGCTCCGTCCGAGCCGGACGGCAGCTCCTTGCCGGCGGCGCGGTAAGCCCGCTCGACCAACGCCGCGGCATCCTGCCTGCCGATTAGGCTCTGTTTCTTACTTCGCTTGCGATGACAAGTACGCGTCGATTTGCTTTTGCGTTTCGGTCAGGATTTTGTCCAGGCCGTTGCCTTTTTGCTTCTCGACGTAGGAAGCAACATCTT
Organism: Paenibacillus sp. J22P277; assembly: GCF_059383675.1. Classification (NCBI taxonomy): domain Bacteria; kingdom Bacillati; phylum Bacillota; class Bacilli; order Caryophanales; family Paenibacillaceae; genus Paenibacillus; species Paenibacillus sp. J22P277. Next base: position 262,707 of record NZ_JBXENS010000007.1, on the reverse strand, counting down.
TGTCCGGATCCTTCACGATGCCGAATTCGAGCGGTTTGCCCGTCTCGTCGGCCGCTTGGTCGCGTTTGGCGAGCTCGTTCTTCATGGCGTCTTCGGCGATGAACAGCCCGTCGATCGGGGAGTTGACGTTCTCCGGCTCGGCCGCGAACTCGGCCTCGTGCACCCAGAAATCCTTCGGATACGTCGAGGTCGGACGCATGAATTGCGGCTTCCAGAACGCCCATTGGCCGCCCCACTCCATATAGTTGCTCGTCGTCGTGTTCATGCCGTCCGGATAAATCGCCGTTTCGCCGTCCAGCTTGTAGGTCTTGCCTTCGATGCCGTACTGCACGAGGTCGTACAGCTTCTGATCGGTCTCGATCATGTCGAGCAAGCGCAGGACGCGGTCGGCGTGCTTGGAGTTGCGGTTGATCGCGACCACGTTCGCCAGCGCCGTACGGTTAACCTGTTTCTTGTCCGGATAGAGCAGGGACATCTGCTGCTTGTAGGACGGATCCGAGAAGCCCGGGTCCGCGTTCGCCCATTCATGCGACGTCAGCGTCAGCAAGGTCTTGCCGTTGCGCCATTCGGCGGCGCCGTCTTCCTTGTCGATCATCGCGTCGCGGTTGATCAGCTTGTCGTCGTACCAGACCTTCGCCATCTTGGTCGCTTCGAGGTAGAACGGCTGCTGCTCGACCGGTTGGACGGTCAATTTCGGGTCGTTGAGATAGAAGCCGAGTCCGTGGAAGTTCAGGTCGACCCATTCGTCGCGGATCATGTAGATCGCGAGCGGCGTCGAACGCGACAGCTTCTCGTTCGGATACGCTTTCTTCAATTGACGGAGCAGGCCGTCGACGTCTTCGATCGTCTTGATGGAGTCCGGCGCGATCGTGATGCCCGCCTTCTCCGCGAGATCGGACCGCCAGCCGGCGAACAGCCGCTGGTTCATCTTCATCGTCCATGGCAAGCCGACGATCTGGCCGTTCACCGTAGCGGCCGACAGCGTGCCTTGCTCCTGGTACTTCTTGTACAGATTCGGCGCGAATTCGGGCAGCAGGTCGTTCAGCGCCATGTAGGAGCCTTTCGCCGCCATCTGCTTGTAGGACAGCCAATCGCCGTCGAAATTCATGTCCCAGCTGTCGCCGGAAGCCGCCATGACCAGCATTTTATCCTTGAAATCGGTGAACGGGATAAAGTTGATGTTGAACTTCACGTTCAGGCCTTTGCTCTTGACGTAGTCGCTGATCGCGGTCCATACCTCGTCCGTCGCCGCTTTCTTGTCGCCGCCGAAATAGAACTTCAGCGTCACTTCGTCCTCCTGCTTGCCGGCATTGCCGTCCGGCGAATCGGCCGGCGCGGTCGCGCCGTTATCGCCGCCGGCGTTGCCTCCGGTATTGCCGGTATTGCCGCCGTTCCCGTTGCCGCCGTTATTGCCGCCGCATGCCGCCAGCATGACCGTGACCAGCATCATGACGGCGAGCAGCATCGGAATCCTTGACTTCCGCTTCCTCATGTAATCCTCTCCCCTAATGGTTTTGATTATATCGCTATACGACCGAAGTCGGTATAGTCAGCCTTTGACCGCGCCCACCATGAGCCCCTTGACGAAATAGCGCTGGAGGAACGGGTACAGGAAGATGATCGGGCCGATCGTGACGACGGTCAGCGCCATCTTCATCGATTCGGACGGGATCTGCGGCATGATGCGCTGCATCGCCGCGGCATTGCTGGAGTTGCGCAGGAAATCGACGTTCGAGATGAGCGTCCGCAGCAGCAGCTGCAGCGGCTGGAGCTCCTGCTTGTCGATGAACATCAGGCCGAGGAACCAGTCGTTCCAATACGCCAGCGCCACGAACAAGCCGATGGTCGCCAGCACGGGCACGGACAGCGGGGTAATGAGCCGGCCGAAGATGCGGAATTCGCTCGCGCCGTCCATTTTGGCGGACTCGTAAATATCCTCCGGAATCGACTGCATGAAGTTCCGGATCAAGAACATGTTGAAGGCGTTCGCCATCGGCGGCAGGATCATCGCCCAGATCGTGTCCTTCAGCTCCAGGTAGCGGACGCAGATGATATACCACGGCACGAGGCCGCCGCTGAACAGCATCGTCAGGATGACGTAGATGGAAAGGATGTTGCGGTACTTGAACGAGCGCCGCGCCATGACGTACGCGCCCATGCTGTTGACGATCAGGGACAGGATCGTCCCGACGACCGTGACGAGAATGCTGATGCCGTACGCGTCCACGATCCGGTTGGAGCCGAGGAACAGGATCCGGTACGAATCGAGCGTAATATGCCGGGGGATGAGCCCGTAGCCGTAATTGACGATGTCGTTCTCCGTGCTGAGCGAGCCCGAGACGACCATCACGAACGGGAACAGGCAGGCCAGGCTGAATAAGGAAATGACGAGCATGATGAGCGCTTGGCTAAGCGAAAATCGTTTGGCAACCATTGACCGATGCCTCCTTGGGTTTATTTAAAAGCGAATTGAAGAAAAGCATGACCTGCGGTCGGTATGGGTCTCCACTCGCTGTCGTAGTTGGATTTCTTTGATCTTATAAATTATCAATAGGTAGAAATCCAACTACAAAGGCGACCACTTCGTTGTTCCGACTCCATACCGACTCTTTGGTCACTTCTTCAAAACACTTTTAAAAATTTGCGTTTTAGAAAATAGCCGAGTCCCGGTCCACCTTGCGGGCGGCGTAGTTGCTGGCGAGGATGAGCACGAACGCCACCACCGATTGCAGGAAGCCGGCCGCGGATGCCATGCCGATGTCCCCGGATTTGCGAAGGCTGCGGTAGACCAAGGTGTCGATGACGTCGGTCGTCGGGAACAGCAGCGAGGCATCGCCGACCATCGCGTAGAACATCCCGAAATCCGCGTTCATGATGCGGCCGATGGCCAGGAGCGTCAGGATCATGATCGTCGGCTTCAGCATCGGAATGCTGATGTACCGCATCTGCTGCCAACGGGAAGCCCCGTCGATCGAGGCTGCCTCGTAATACGAGTTGTCGATCGAGGTCAGCGCCGCCAGGTAGATGATCGTGCCGTAGCCGGTGACTTTCCAGCGGATCGCGATCGTCAGGATGAGCGGCCACAGACCGGCTTCGCTGTAGAAGTCGATGCCCTGAAAGCCGAACCATTCCAGCAGCCGGTTGACCGCGCCGTTCTCGAAGTTAAGCAGGTTGTAGGTGAACACGCCGACGACGATCCAGGAGATGAAGAACGGCAGGAAGGTCAGCGATTGGGTAATGCGCTTGAAATATTTGTTCCGCAGCTCGTTCAGCATGAGCGCGAAGCCGACCTCGAACACGAGTCCGACGCCGATGAACAGCGCGTTCAACAGGATCGTGTTGCGAACGGCCCGGTACGCCGCGTCCGAGGACAGAATGTAATCGAAGTTGTTCAGCAGCGGGTGCATCCAGTCGCTGCCCCAGATGCCTTTGCTGAAGTCGAAGTTCTTGAACGGAATGATCAGACCCGACAAGGGCAAGTAATTGAACAGGAAGAGCAGCGTCGCGACGGGCAGAAACATAAGCAGCAGCTGGCGATTGCGCACGAGCTCGCGGAGGACTCCGTTTCGTTTCATGGGCCTTTACCCCTTCTCTTTCGTTGATAGCTTAATGATAAAGGACGGTCCCGGCCGCTTCTATGAGCGGATCTTATCCTTTGCAGGGTTGTTTTAGCCTGTTCCCGCTTTTTCGGGAAATCGCTTCCTTTTCAGAGACGCGCAAAAAAAGACCGCCCCCCGTCATCCGCGATGACGATGGACAGCCCTTGTTCTGCCAACCCGCTTCGCCGGCCGGCCGGCGCCCCCCGGCTGCTAGTCCTTGCCCGGGATATAAATCTCGATGCGTCCGTCTTCGTCGTCCAGCGCATGAATATCGGGCCAGTATTCGATGTCGATCGGCCGCATGCCGTAGGTGTCGTTAATGTATGCATACGTGTCGCCGATCCGGGATTCCGGGCCTTCGTGCACGAATTTCGCGTAACGCCCGCGAGATAGCGTATGCGCGATCATCCCCTCCGGCAGCGCGCCGAATGCGTCCACTTCAACCGCGATCACATGCCGAAACGGAATATCCGGCGTCCAATGGCCGTCTTGCGGGTAAATTTGTATTAAGTAGATTCCGGAATCGTTGCCGTGCTCGATCTCTTGTCTGCGGCCGGCCAATTCCTCGCGCAGCGTTCCGACGATTCTCGTTGCCAGCACGTTGTTCAGGCTTTCGACGATCGAATAGCCGACCAGCTTGAGCTCTTCTCTTTCCATCGCGTCGACTTGATAAGCGTTCATGAGGATTCCACTCCTTGTCGTATGGAAAATAATTACATATTTACTGTAACGAATATGCGTTTGCTTGTAAAGGAGCTTCTGTCGTGTCGCGGCGCGCCGCATGAACAACCGATGCCACGCCCGCCAAATCGCCGCAGCGGCGGCGCCTTTGGCCATCCCGATCGGCGAAACGCGAATAGGCAATTCGCCTTGCCGGTTAAGGGTCTTTCGACTCCGTTCGCAGTCCTGGATTTTTTTCGAAATTTTTCTTATAAAGGACTTCATTCCCATTACCTCGTGACCGATATAAGGATTAACGACCCAATATCGTGACCTAGGTCATGAAAATTCAGGAAAGAAGGTTTACTTATGAGAATCCTTAACCGCAAACCCATCAACGGCACTTTGGTGCACGCAGGCATTAAGACGCATGCTTCCATATTCGGCGCTGCGGCAACCGCGGAGGGCGCATCGGCGGAGCGCGGAGCAAAATTCAAGACCGGCATGATCAACGGAGCGCTGCTTGTCGCGCCATTCTGGCTTTTGGTCGCCTGGCTCGTATTTCACAACTAAGCCGAATCCCCCGCTAGCACACGCGACCCGGGCTGCCAGGCTTATGCGCCAGACAGCCTATCCGAACCCGAAGACCTTCCCTATACCCGTTCCCTTCACTTCCTTTGCCCTAGTTCCCCGTCCTTGATGATCGGATGCCTCAGCGTGATCCGGGTACCTTGCCCCGGCGACGTCTCGATGCTCAGCCTGCAGTTCTCGCCGAAATAGAGCTTCAACCGATCGTTGACATTGCGCAGGCCGACGCCCTTGGCGCCTTCGGCCGATTTCGCATGCGGATCGGAGTTCATCTCCAGCTTCTCGATCACGTCGGGCGGAATGCCGCTGCCGTTGTCGACGAGATCGACCACGAGCTCCTCGCCGTCCCGGCGCGCGGAGAGCAGGATCTTGCCTTGTTCGAAATTATCGCGGATGCTGTGCTGGATCGCGTTCTCGACGAGCGGCTGCAGCAGCAGGCGCAGGAAGGGCACGTCCTTGAGCTCCCCGTCGACCGAATACAGGATCCGGATCGTCTGGCCCATCCGCGCCTGTTCGATCTGCACGTACGCCTTGACCTGCTCGATCTCCCGCCCCAGCGTCGTCACCTCCTTGCCTTGATTGAGGCTCAGCCGCAGCAGGTTGCCGAGCGCGGACACCATCTCGCTGATCTCGCTTCGGCCGTGATTCTCCGCCTTCCAACGGATCGACTCCAGCGTGTTGTACAGGAAATGCGGATTGATCTGGTGGCTCAGCACCTGGAACTCCAGCTCCTTCTTCTGCCGTTCCGCCCGCGAAGCATCCTCGATCAACCCTTCGAGCCGCCGGATCAGACTCCCGTAACCGCGATACAGCCAGCCCACCTCGTCCTGCCGCGACGACGTCGGAATGATCTGCTGCAGATTGCCCGCTTCCAGCCTGCGCATATACCGCACGAGCCGCGCGATCGGCTGGGTGAAATACGCCGTGATGTACAGCACCACGCCGATGCAGCAGATCAGGTAGATGATCAGGAAGATGACGAGCAGCCGGTTGATCTCCGCGATCGTGCCGGTCAATTCGTCGAGCGGCGTCAAGCTGGCGATCGTCCACGGATAGCTGTCCATCCGCACGTAAGTCGCCAAATATGTGCTGCCGTCGATCGTGACGGTCTGCGATCCCTGGGCCCCGCCGGCGATATGCCGGACGAACCGCTCGGACGGGAACGGACTGCCCGTCCATTGATTGGCATGGGAATCGTAGACGACCGTCCCCGATTCGTCGAGCAGCAGTAGCTTCTGGTCGACCATGCCGCCGCGCTGGGAGAAGAACCGCTTCAGCTGATCCTCGGACAGATCGGTCGCGATCAGCCCGCGGGGAATCTGGTCGTACAGACCGGAGAAACGCTTGATGTACGTCAGCAGCGGCCGTTCGAAGTAACCCTTCTCCGGCATCGACAACCGCCACGTCGGGCTGACCGTGGCGAGCGATTTGCGGAACCACGGCTCGTCCTGCACCCGGTCCGGCTCGCCGATCGTGCTCATGTAGTCCGTGTATTTGGACGGATCGATCGGATACACGTGAATCCGGAACGCGTCGATCGTCGACGTCTTCTGATAGATCAGGCTGACCATGTTCAGCGTGAACGTATCCTCGGACGCCGGATCCGCCGGGGGCGGGGCGCTCAGCAGATTCTGCAGCTGCTTGTTGCCGATCAAGCCGTTGATCTGATTGTTCAGCGACTCCAGGTAGTTCTCGAAATTGCCCCGCGACTGCTGCAAATAGTTGATGGAGGCGGTCATGTTCGCGTTCGAGATGCCTTCGATCGCCTTGATATGCGCATAGTACGCGAACAATAAAAAAGGGACGATAATGATCATGAAGAAGATCAATATCATCCGGTTCCGGAAGGAAGACGCGAGGCGCAGGGACACCGGGCTACTCATGGCCCGCGATTCCCTGCAGCCTGCGGTATTCCTTGGGCGTGTGGCCCGTTTGTTTCTTGAACAGCTTCGTGAAATGAACGGGGTCCTTGTAGCCGACCTGCGTGGACACCTCGTACACCTTGTACTGCACTTCTTCGAGCATCCGCTTCGCCCTTTCCATCCTGATCTCGGTCAAATATTCGAGGAACGTCATGCCCGTCTCTTTCTTGAACAGCTTGCTCAGCCACACCGGCGTCACGTGCACCTCTTCCGCCACGCTCTGCAGGGTCAAGCCGTCGGCGTACCGGCCACGGATGAATTTCTCCGCGGCTTGAATGATCTGGCACGGCGACACGCTCTGGGTCCGGAAGCCCGCGGCGACGGTCAGCAGAAACTGCTCCGTCTGCTCCTTGAGCGATTCCAGCGTATCGAATTGCTCCAGCCGCTCCCACACGGCCATCGGATTGCGTTCCCAGGTCCGGTCCGCCCAGCCGTGCTGCCACGCCTTCTTGAACAGATCGAGCAGCCATTCGAAGATGCGCTGCTGGATATCCTTGATCTGCGTGAACGACCAACACTGGACCATCTCCACGAACGGCTCCATCGCCGCCCGGATCTCGTCGTCCGTGCCGTAGCGGATCAAGTCGAGCACCTCCGCCGGCTGCCGGATCGAGAGATTGTCCTGCTCCGCCTCGACCTCCCAGCCGACCCCGGTCAGCAGCCGGTTGCCGCCGTAGACGGCTTTCTGCTCGAGGATTTCCTCCGTCTCCGTATACACGGCATTGAGACCGCTTGCATAATCGGTCGCGGAGCAGAGCGCCACGCTCACGTTGACCTTCACGAACTGATGGATGCGGCGGATGCAGAGCTGGCCGAGGTCCTTGTACAATTCCAGCCGCGCGGCGTCCGGGCAGGCCAGCAGCAGCACCCAGCGGTTCTTGGCGTCCTCGTAGAGCACGGAACGGTAATCGCAGTCTTCCTCCAGCGTCTGGCGGACGACGTTGCCGATGCTGAATAGGATCAGATTCCGTTCATTGCGGCTCTCGACGGCCCGCAGGTCGTCGACCTCGATCAGGAGCAGCGCGAGGCGTTCGCCCAAGAGCCAATCCAGCTCCAGCGTCCGCAGCCGGTGCGCGATCCTCGTCTCCCGGTAGGCGTTGTATTTGAATTCGACCAGTTCTCGCAGCACTTCCTCGCGCATCTTCGGCAGGGCGCTCTGCACATGCGATTGCAGCAGCATCTCGTTGTCCCGGTCGCGCTTCTCCTTCTGGAGCTGATCGATCATCCGCTTTAAAATCTCGCCGAGATCCGACGTGTTGATCGGCTTCAGCAAATAATCCATGGCGCCGAGCTTCATCGCGCTGCGCACCATCTCGAAATCGTCGTAACCGCTGATCACGATCGCCCGCCAGCCGTCGGCGCGTTCGGCCGCGTACTGCTCGATCAGCTCGAGTCCGGTCATCCGTTTCATCCGGATATCGGTCAAGATCACGTCGGGCTCCCGCAGCCTGGCGAGCTCCAGCGCGGTATCGCCGTCATCGGCGGTGATCGCTTCCTCGATGCCGTATTCCCCCCAAGGAAAATTCCGGCGCAGTCCTTCGCGGATCTCCCATTCGTCGTCTACGATCAGCACCAGCATCGCGCTCCCGCCTTTCCCGTTCTTTTTCCCGATCATATAACGCGCGATGTTCGCGGTACAAGTAGTGAATCTTATCTTTATAGGGGGGATTCTATCTTGTTTGATTTACCCCGCTCGCCGAAGGCGACATCGATTCCGATTCGACTACTAACTTCCAGTATAGTAGGAACCGGCAATGGCGCAAGTGAAAACTGCTCCTCTTCCCGCCGACGCAAAAGAGACTTCTCTCGCGACGAGAGAAGTCTCCGTTTTCCCGCACTACCCGCCCTACTCCTCCGCCTCGTCCCGATTCAGCCGGTCCTCCTCGTTGTCCCGGATCGTCTTCTGCAGCACGAGGCACGACACGATCAGGAAGGCGCCGCCGATGGCGTAATAGCCTTTGACGGCCAGCGGCTCCTCCAGGTTGAAGATCCCGACGTACTGCGCCAGGATCGCCAGCCCGAAGCCGGCCCAGGACAGAAACGTGAACGCGGACGTATTGCGGCGGCGGTGGCCGGGGTTATGCGCCGCGAGAAAATTGTCCTCGTCGTTGTCCCGCGCGACCTTCTGCAGCAGGAACGAGGTGACGATGAGCAGCACGCCCGTGACCGCGTAGTAGCCTTGCACCGACAGCGGCTCTTTCAAATTATAAATGCCGACGAATTCGAATCCGCTCGCGAGCACGAACGACGCCCAAGCCATGAACGTGTAGGTCGGGGTGTTGCGGCGGCGGTAAAAGTGCATTTTCGCGCGAACCGGCATCGTGGTGTTGAAGTTATCCATATCCATCTTACTCATCGTAATGAGCCTCCCGTATAACCTTTGCGGTTATGTGTTATGGCCTCATTGTAATCCCGTTCGCCGCGCGCCAGAAGTACCAACTATTTCTGGTACCTGGTACTAAGCCCGCTCGCTCTGCCTTCAGCGCCGGCGCATGAAAAAGGAGCAGGCCGACTGGCCCGCTCCCTCCATCGAAAGGAAATCCGTTATCTGACATGCGCGACGATATCGATCGGGTACCGTCCGGCATTCCGGCCGTACAGCGCCAGGCCGCCTTCGCCCGCTTCCAGCGTCAGCTTGAAGGCGCGGCTGCGGTCGAGCTTCGCCGTCACGCTGCTCGGCAGCACGACCTTGCACAGGTAGCCGTAGGAGCCGGCTTCGTCGAGCTGGTTATGAACCTCCTGGTACTGGTATGAGAGCACGCCTTGGCTGTCCGCCGGATTGTCCGGCAGGAGGAACGACGCGACCTTCTCCCCGTCCACGAGAACGTCGATCCGCGATTCGTGCAGCTCGTTGTCGGTCATGTAGTACGTGTTGGAATTGTACTCCACCGCGGCATCCGCGCCGTGCATGAAGTCGATGCCGTGCGCGCGTTCCCGCGCGCCTTCGACGTTGCGCGCCAGCAGCCGCTTCGAGCTGGCCTCGAAGTAAAGCTCGACCTGCTGCACCAGCGCTTGCTCGGCCGCGTCCGGCAGCTCGACGTCGTAGACGAACTTGCCCGCCTGGCCGCCGTTCGTCTTGCCCGCCTGAATCGCATTCCACTGGTGCGCGAAGGTTTGTTCCGCGTAATCCGTCACCGGCACCGCGACGAAACGTCCGTCCGCGTCGTAGACGGGCATTTCGCTGCCGCCGCGCACGTCGAACGTAATGAAGTTGCGCGTCACGACCGTACCGGCCGCATCCCTTAGCGTGACCGCCAGCACCGCGACGGCATCCTGCTTCGGCAGATCGAACGCGATCGGCGCGCTGATCGGCTCCACGCCGTAGCCGTTCCAATCCAATTCGATCGCGCCGCGGTCCCCGGTTACGCGGGTGCCGAGGTTATCATGCCACAGCTCCCAGCCGAGCGTCAGCTTCTGCCCGTGGTAACGGTCCGAGTAGCTCGACTTCAGCACCGGCACCGACACGCGTTCGCCCGCTTGCGCCGTCCGGCACGGCGGCGCGTCGATGACGATGAAATCCGGCGCGTGCAGGTCGGCCAGCGTCATGCCCGGCACGAAGCCCTCGTAGCCGAAAAATTTCTCGCGGCCGTCGAGGCGATAGTAGCCGTTGAACTCGTTGGTCACGTCGCGCAGCTCGGTGAAGACGAACCCGCACATTTTGTCATGGCGGCGGAATTCGTTCATCATGTAGCGGTAATGCCAGGCGAGGTCGCTGTCGCCGGCGCCGCTCACGAAGCCCCAGACGTTGCCGCACTCGCTGTTCATCAGCGGCGCGTCGGACTGCACGTTGTCCCCGATGCAGTTGAAGGAAGAACCCGGGAACGTCTTCTCCACGACCTCGGTCACATGCGCGCGCACCTGTTCGTAGCCGTTAATATAGAAATGCCATGTATTGATATCCGACTCCACTTTGTCGTAGTTGCACGGCGAGTTGTCCTCGACGATCCGCGTCGGATCGACGCTCTTGGCCCAGCGGTAGATCGAGCGCACCCACTCCTGCGTCTCCGGCAAATACGTGGCTTCGGCTTTGCCCCCGTCCTGGCTCGTCAACGCGATCGTCTCGGCGTCCGTGCGCAACCCCCATGTTTCATTAAACATGATCCAGGAGAAAATCGACGGATGGTTGAAATCGCGATCGATGATTTCCTTCGCCTCGCGCTCGTAGGCCGCGCGCGTCGGCTCGTCGGGATTGCCCCAGAAGCACGGCATGTCTTCCATGATCAGCATGCCGAGCTTATCCGCCCAATACAGCTTGCGCGGCTCCTCCGGCTTGATGTGAATTCGCACGAAGTTCAGGCCGAGGCGCTTCGCCAGGTAAATCTCGTCGCGCATTTCTTCGTCCGTCGGATACGTGAAGAACCCCGTCTCGTGGAAAGACTGATCCAGCGTCCCGTTCAGGTAGACCGGCTTGCCGTTCAAGGTCACCCAGCGGTAGTCGCGATCGCCGAACCGCGCCGTGCCGATCTCGCGAATGCCGAAATACGTCTCGACGGCGTCCGTGCCCTCATTGCTCGCAAGCTTGATCTCGCCCTCGTACAGGTACGGGGATTCCGGGCTCCACAGCTGCGGATCCTCGACCTGGAACGTCGCGCTCACGCTGTTCACGCCCTGCGCCAGCGTGACGTTCTCCGCATGCGAGACCGCCCCGTCCGCAAAACGGAACTGCAGCGACGCTTCCGTCGTCTTGCCCGCCGCGATCGTCAGGTTCGCCTGCACGCTGCCATCGAGGCGGGTGATGAATTTCGCCTGCTGAATGTACGCTTTCGGCCGCGACTCCAGCCAGACCGGCTGCCAGATGCCGCGGATCTCGCCGTAGCCCTGCTTGCCGCGCGTCTGCGATTTCAAGTCGAAATCCTCCGCGCGCACCATGATCGTATTGGCCTCGCCCGTGTTCCAGATGCCCGTCACGTCGAACTCGAACTCGCCGTAGCCGCCCGAATGGGAACCGGCGTGCAGGCCGTTGATCCAGACGTCGCAGCGGTAGTCGACCGCGCCGAAGCGCAGGAAGACGAGGGAATCCTTCGCTTCCGGGGACCAGGTCACTTCGCGCTTGTACCAGCCGATGCCGCGTTCGTTCCGGCCGATGCCGGACAGCGGGCTTGCCCACGAGAACGGCACGACGATCTCGCTGCCGAACTCCGCGGAAGCCTGCGTGGAACCGTTCTCATTTTCGGGATCGAGCCGGAACGACCACGTTCCGTTCAAATTCAGCCAATCGCGGCGCTGCCAATCCGGACGCGGGTATTCGGGACGCGGCAGGGAAGTCGCCGCCGTTTGCAAAGCTTGAGCTGCCATTAGGAGAGCACGACCTTTCGGGTAAGGTGGATTTTCATTCATTCTCGCCTTGATTCTAGCATTGGTATATAAATTTATCAATATGTATTATACTTTTACAATATAGCGGTTTTCGAGTACACTACTCCTATACCAAAACGACCGCCCGAAGGACTGATACCGCCCATGAACGAATCCATGCAAGACCTGCTGCGTTATCCCTCCTCCCGCATCGTCGACGTGGCCAAAGCGTTGTCCGGCGACGTCCGCGTGCGCATCTTGGAGGCGCTCGGCGAGAAGCCGATGAGCATCAGCCAACTGGCCGAGGCGCTCGGCGTCGCGCAGCCGACGATCTCCATCAACGTGCAAATTCTCGAAAGCGTGGACCTCGTCTCGTCGGCGCTCGGGGCGAACCGCGAAAAAATCTGCTCCGCCACTTGCCGCTCCATCCAACTCGACCTGCCCGTGAAGCTCGGCGAAGGGCTGCATCGCACGGAAGAGCTGCACATGCCGATCGGCATGTTCTCGCATTGCTCCGTCCAGCCGACCTGCGGCATCGTGACGAAAGATTGCGTGCACGTCGGCTCCGTGGACGATCCGCGGTCCTTCTACATGCCGGAGCGGTTCGAAGCGTCGCTGCTCTGGTTCTCCGGCTCGGGCTACGTGGAGTATTATTTCGCCAATCCCATGCCGCCCGGCGTGACGATCGACGAGCTCGGCTTCCGCGCGGAGCTTTGTTCGGAGGCTTCCTCCTTCCAGATGGACTGGCCTTCGGACATCTCGCTCTACATTAATGATATGCTCGTCGGCACCTATACGAGTCCTGGGGATCTCGGCGACCGCAAAGGCAAGCTGACCCCGGACAAATGGCGCAGCGGCACGGAATACGGCCAACTGACGGAATGGCGCGTGACGAAGGACGGCAGCCTGGTAAACGGCGCGCCGTCCGCGCCCGCGACCGTCGGTTCCCTCGGCCTGCAATACAACAAGCCGATCCGCGTGCGGCTCGAGGTCGGCGAGGACGCCGAGAACCGCCGCGGCCTGAACCTGTTCGGCTCGGATTTCGGCGACCATCGGCAGGATTTGGTGCTGTCGTTCATCCGGTATTCGGAGTAGGACGAACGCGGATTGTGTGTACGCCCGAGACATGTGCTAGGCGCCGGTCATGACTATGGGCAACAGAGACTAGCCGAACGGCCGGATTTCGCGATATACTGAAAGCAACGAGACGAAGAACGTCCCGCTCCATGCCGCGCATGGAACGGGGCGTTTTTTTCATTTTTGGGGAGGAAACGGAAGATGAGTTTCGAACAGGCGCACCGCGAATTTTTGGCGTATCATTTGAAGAAGCGCAAGGGAGAACGAAGAGGGAGGCTGGAACGGGGGCACAAGGAGGCCGAAGAACGGTTTTGCCGCAACGTGTGGTGGCCGGCGTTAGGCCAATTCGACGATTTGCATCCGGAATTCGAGGTGCTCGATTGGCGGGGGCTGGCCTATTATTGCGATTTTGCCTGGCTTACTCCCTCGGTTAAGCTCATCATCGAGATCAAAGGCTTCGGTCCGCACGTAAGAGACATGGATCGGCAGAAGTACTGCAACGAGTTGAACCGAGAAACCTTTCTGTCGGCGATGGGTTTTCAAGTCGTCTCCTTCGCCTATGACGATGTCGCGAATCGGCCGGAACTTTGCCTGACGCTGCTGCGGATGCTGCTCAGCCGCTACCGGACGCACGATTCCCCCGTCGAAGACACGCCAAGCTTGATGGAACGGGAAATCATCCGCTTCGCCTGCGCATCGTCCGGCCCGCTGCGCCCAATCGACGTGGAAACGCATCTTCGCATCAACCACCGGACTGCCGTCCGAACGCTGCAATCGCTATGCCGCAAAGGCATGTTCACGCCGGTCACAGGGAACTCAGGAAAACACGTCGTGCGTTACGAGCTGCACCCAAGCGCGATTATGCGGCTTTAACGTGTGTTTTGTATAAACCTGGTTCGCCTAACCGGATCGTGAACAGCGAAGGTCTAACTGATACGCAAGATCCCGCTGATACGAAATTTCCTGCAATAATGCAGCAATTTTCGCCGAATCGATTAGCCAGCCATTAATTCCTGCAAATATGCAGCAAATTGGCGCTGTTTTGGCATTCCAGACCAATAAGCGGCGATATTCCTGCATTTTTGCAGCATTCCTCTCAAAATCAGGCTATTGCTCGGAAATTCCTGCACTTTTGCAGCATTCATCTCAGAACCATACTTTCGTTTCGCAGAGTCCAGCCTTATGAGCAAATTCCTGCAATAATGCAGCAATTTTCGCCGAATCGATTAGCCAGCCATTAATTCCTGCAAATATGCAGTAAAATGGCGCTGTTTTGGCATTCCAGACCAATAAGCGGCATATTTCCTGCACTTTTGCAGCCATCCTCTCAAAAACAGGCTATTGCTCGGAAATTCCTGCACATTTGCAGCAATCTTCTCACTACCATACTAGCACTTGGCAGAGTCCTGCCTGATAAGCAAGCAAGTTCCTGCAATAGTACAGCAATTTTCGCCAAACTCGACTTGCCGCCCTTTAATTCCTGCGAATCTGCATCAATTTGGCGTTATTTTGTCATTCTGATCCGAGGAGGGGCTATATTCCTGCACAATCACTGCAATCGTTCCTCGCGAACCCTGTAAGCCCACCGACTTATCTCCCTTACGATATCCCGCTGTGGATAACCCGGTCTGTGGATATGTTTATTAGTTCTGAAGGCTTATCAATTTCTTAACAATCGCGCATGTGCATGATGGGGATAAACCTGTGCATAACTTTTCCGTCCATATTCCCTTCCGGCTTCCCGGCGCTGGGCGCAGCCTCTGTCCCGTCCGGATTATCGCGCGTTTGCGTATCCTCCCGCCTTTGCGGTCGAGACGGTCCGGGAGGAGAGCACGAAGCATGTGAACTGAGTGCCCCCGAGCGCGCCCTACGCTTCAAGCTCCGCCGCTAGCGGCCGTAATAATCCAGATTGGCCCGCTTCGCCTGCTCGCGGTAAGCCCCCGGCGTCACGCCGTAGCTTTTGGCGAACTGCCGGCTGACGTACGCCGCGTCGCCCATGCCGCATTGGGCGGCGATCTGCGCGAGCGGCAGCTCGGACTGCTCCAGCAGCCGTTTCGCCTTGCGCAGGCGAAACTCGCGCAGCAGCTGCATCGGGGTCAGCCGGAATTTCGCCGCGAAGATCCGGTCCAGGTAATTGGCATTCATGTGCACGAGCTCGGCCAGCTGTTCGCGGGAGATTTTCTCTTCCAGCTTCGCGCTCAGGTACATGACGATCTGCTGAAACCGTTCGTCGTTCTTGGAGCTCTGCAGCGTTCGCGGCGCACTGCCGCCCAGTTCCCAGCTCCGCAGCAGGTAGAACAGCAGCAGCCGGCACAGGCTCGCGATCTCCATCTCGCGGAAGAGCCCCTCCCTGCCGTTCCAGGCGGCCATCAGCTGATCGAATGCCTGGATGTACGGCCCGGGATTGGCGATCGTCGTCACCTCGCCGACGGGATAGAGCCGGAACAGGTCCATCCCGTGCGCGTTGGCGGCCTCCACGACGAACCAGCGATGATTGCCGCCGCGGTCGGAGCGTTCCGAGAAGGGCAGATGCGGGGCATGCAGCATGACTTGTCCTTTGCGCGCGGTCTGAGCGTGGTGGCCGACCTGCGTCTCCACCTGCCCCTCCGCGATAAAACTGACCACCCAATGGGGGTAGACGATATCCTGCAAATCGAGCTCGTCATAGAAAGCATGGCCGACGACCGAAGGCCGCACCCGCCACCCGTCCTCGAAAAACGTCCCCGTCATCCCCCTCGCCACCTCCCTCGCCTACGCCAGGCACGCCGGGAGGCTCCTCCCGGCGTGCGCGCGATGCAGCTATTTGAACCAGCAGCCGACCTTATATTCTGCTGTTCTATTCTGCCTGTTATATTCTGCTGTTCTATTCAGCTCTTCTATTCTGCACTTCTATTCGGCAATTCTAGTATTCGGCGGTTCCGCTCTTCCATCCTTCAAATCTTCGCCTCGCAGCAGCCGTTCGAATTCCGCCTCGTCGGCGGCGTAGACGAGCTTCCCGCCGATGCCGGCCTGCCGCTGCCGGCGGCAACCGATGCAAAAGCTGAGACAGCGCTCCAGCTTTACGTCCCCGCCGGCGTCGACCAGCGCCTGCAGCGCGGCGCCGTAACGGAACGCCTGCAAGTTGTTCGCGCAGCAGCGAATCGGCTCAGGCACGGGATTCCGTGCCCTGCTGAACTTCGTCCTGCGTCACGAAGCCCGCGTAGGCGCTCCGTCCGTCCCGCGCGATGACCGGCCCGTTCAGGAATTCCTTGCCGTTGTCCGGATTGTAGGAGCCCACGACGGAATATTGAATGACGTAGCCTTTGCGGGTCGTTTGGCTTTGGTTCGGCGTGCTGCGGTGAAAGAGCAGCGAATGGAACGCGACCAGGCTGCCTTTCTTCAATTCCACCGCAATGCCCGGGTCCTCCCCTTGATAGCAGACATAGCCGATCTCCGAGTATACGTGCTCGACGAAGCCTTGCTTGTGCGAGCCCGGCTGAACCCAGATGCAGCCGTTATCGACCGTCGAATCTTCGAGCGCCAGCCAGCAGGTCAGGTAATGAACCGGCTCGGTCGGCACGTACCCGTTGTCCTGGTGCCACGGGAAATCCCGATTCGCCTCCGGACGCTTGTACACGGACTGGTCCCAGTACAGCCGCGTATCAGGACCGAGAATGGTCGTCGTGAGATCGACGAACCGTTCGTCCGCGATGAACCGCTGGATGTCGGGATGCTGATAATTCAAATGGCTCGTGAAATTAATCTGGTTGGCCGCGCTGATGAAATCCCGGCCCTCGCTCAGCCTGCGCGCGGATTCCTCGTCGAGCTTGTCGATATGCTCGCGAATGACGTCGATCTCCATTTCATTAAACAAATGCTCGAGCACGATATACCCCAGCTCGTCGTACTGCTTCAGTTGCGCTTCGGTCAGCTTCGGCATGCCATCATCTCTCTCCCATGGATTGTCGCCTCCCATGCCGGCCGAAGCCGTTCCCTCGCTTGGGATGCATGCGGCGTATCGGGTTGCTGCATGCTTCCATTTTCCGCGATGCGCGCGTTTCGCTCAATGGCTTATCTCCGCCGGTTCATTGTATTTTTTCCACTTCTTGCGAACGCGGTCGGAGCGGCTCGTCGAATCGCCCGAAGCCGGCGGGTTTGCATGCATGCCGCCATTCGCGGCATAGGACGGTACGCATGCCGCCTCGGTCCCTTGTGTTCTTCTTGTCGTTAGGGTTATAATACGACAATAGCATTCATTATCGGAAGTAGACATCGATATATATTATAGTACCCGAAAAGATACCAAGGAGGAGGAACCGGCGTGGACGAATGCAAAGCCAATACGGCGCTAGATATTCTTATCGGCAAATGGAAACCGATCATCCTTTATCATCTGGGCCAAAGCGGCACGCTCCGTTTCAGCGGATTGCAGCGGGCGATCCCGGAAATCACCAAGAAGATGCTCACCGCACAGCTGCGGGAACTGGAATATCACGATATCGTGCACCGCGAAATTTACATGCAGATTCCCCCGAAGGTGGAATATTCGATCACGGAATACGGCCAGACGTTGTTTCCGATCATCGAGATGATGCACAACTGGGGACAGAAGCATGTCGATCATTTGGAAGAGAAGTACGGGGACGACAGCGAAGAAGCCATTCGCGAAAACATAAACTAATACGAAAACCGCTGCCCGGGGCTTAACCGGACGGCGGTTTTTTTGAATTCCGGGCGGGCACAGGGCCGACTTGCGGCAGATAGGACCGCCATTCTCCCCGATGTTTAGAGCGCGAACGAAGCGAAAGGCCCGCGCCGCTCATAACCTGGACACCGCTCAGCTGCGATTTTTTACGTTCTTCGTCCAGTTTTCCCCGGTCACCGAATATTTACGCGGACATCAACGAAAACCACGCCGCAGTCAGAGCAGCATGGTAAAGCTTCGGCAGCTAAACCAATCTAAACCCGCTGCCGTTAGCAATCCGCCCGCCGGCGACGAGATGATCGCGTACGATGCGCTGCAGCGACGTATGCGCCTGCATGGCCGGTACATCGGCAAGCCGCGTGCCGTAGCCGAACACGCGCTCCAGCGTCTGGCTCTCGTCCGACGGATCCGGGAGCAGCCGGTAGTCGCTCTGGAACCGGACGATATTCGAGGACGGCGGCAGCAGCTCCCGGAACTGCGGGGCGAGCAGCCACGATTGGCAAACGAAGGCGCGGAACGGCTTGTCCGGGAAATGCGCGGCCATAAAACGCAAAGCGGTCGCGTAGGAATCCCCGCAGGCTTCCGGCGACAAACGGTCGCCCTCGGGAACGTGGACGTTCAGCACGGGATCGCCCTTTTCCAGCGCGAGCTCCCATTCATCCGCATCCAAGCGCGTCGGCAAGCGGTTCGCGGCTCCCGCCTCCGATATCGGATGCCCTTCATGATGCCGACCGTCGAATGAATAAGCCGACTCCCACGCGCCCTCGGGATCATGCAACCCGCACGTGCCGTCCAGCTGCCCGTCCGCGCGGTACCGAATGCCCGCTTCCGACAGCACGGCGACTTCCCCGGTCTTCCCGTGGCGAAACGCCTTCGCCTCGAGCGGATTGGGGATGCAATGGAACTGCAGCCGGCCCAGCCGGAACAGTTCCCCGCTCAGGTGTTGGTGCAGCCAATCGAGCTCGCTGAGTCCCCAGCGTCCATGGCGTTTGCGGTGGACTTCCATCCACAACGCGATGTCCTGCACGGTGTCGACCAAGACGCCGGCAGGCAGCCCCAACCGACGATAGCTCGCCCCCAGCAGCGGGATGGCCCCCGCATAGACGACGGCCGCCAGCGCCGCGCCGTCCGCGCCGAACGCCAGCAGCTCGCGGTTGACCGTCTCCGAAGCTTGTCCGCCCTCCAAGAACAGCGCATGCCGGAACCGCCTAGCCGCTCCCGCCGATTCGGCATCCGCCCCGATCCGCTCGGCCGCCTCGCTCAGCGCTCCCGTCACCTCGGCCGGGAACCGAACCGCCGCGCATATCCGCGTCATAACGTCCGGCTCCAACCAATTGCCGGCCTTGTTTAACGTCGTTAATTCCGTTATCGCTTGATCGTTCATCTTCTTCCTCCTCGTCGGCCCTCACCGTTGGCCCATCGCCCATCAAACTCCCTTGCCCCACAATAGCAATTGCGGCGCAAGACGGCAAGCCTGTCCTTGTCCGAGCGATCCGCGGCTGCCTTGCGTAAAGTGCCGAACGATCAAGATGGGTCATGCAACTTTCCCCCGCCTCCGAGCGTCCAAATATTGTATGCATATCCAACGACTGTTTGGATCAGAACTTGATTTATACCTGTTGCACGACAAGGAGGAACGGCGTTGAAGATAGGGATAATCGCACTCATTGCCGCGATTCTGCTGGGCGGCTGCTCGCGTTCGAATCCGTATTCTTCCCGGCCGAGCAGCTCGATCGACTGGGTCGACTTCGTCAAGCTCCATGGGAAGTCCTACACGGGAATGTTTCAAGGCGTGATCGGCGACCCCGCCGCGGTCACCGCTCAGGTCGTCGGGGAAGTGAGCTTCAAAGTGGCGGATGTCGTGACCGACCCCGGTTATCGGACCAAAGACGGAGATGCTTCATTTCTCGAAATCGGAACGAAGCTGTACCGCGTCGATGGATTTGAAGCCGACGAACTGATCGCCGCGAAAGACGAGACGCGAATCGGCGGATATCGGTTGTACAGGGGAGATGACTTCAGGGAAACGATTCGCGACGATTACAAGGACGTGCCTGCAGACAAGGTCATCCGCATCGCATTATTTCGCGGCAACGAGACCATCCCCTATATGACGCTTCAAGGCGAAGACATACAAACCTTCACGCGGTTGTTGGACGGCGGTACGGAGATGAAGTCCTACACTCCCCGGAGCGGAGAGCAAGATCCCGCTTATTATCAGATGGTCTTTTATGTAAATCGTCCGATTGCCTATGCATTCTCGATTGCCGACGACGGCGCGCATGTGTACTTTTCGCCATGGGATACAACAATCGTAGACGAAGAGATCCGCAAATGGATTCATGAGTAATAAGCCGCTCATTTCCTCGTCTATAACCAGAAAGCCTTCGCCAGAAGTAGGCGAAGGCTGTGCATGGAGTCGAATATTTTATGCGGATCCCGGGACCGCCCGAGCGGCAGGCAGCTGCGGGTAGAGCCGCTTGGCGATCAGCGTCTGCAAGATCATGATCAGGCCGCCGACGCACCAATAGAGCGGCAGCGCGGCCGGGGCCGAGAACGAGAAGATGCCCATCATGACCGGGGACAGATAGACGAGCCAGCCCATGGCTTTCTGGCCGTTCTGCGGCGGCTGCGCGGACTGCGCGATGACGGCTTGCGCCAAGTACACGCCCGCCGCCAGGAAGGGCATGAACGGATCCGGGCTTCCCAGTTGGAACCACAGGAACGTGTGATGCGCAAGCTCCGGATTCGATCGTATCGCGTAATACAGGCCGGACAGGATCGGAATTTGCAGCAGCATCGGCAGGCAGCCGAGGCTGAACGGGCTGTAGCCGTGCTTGCCGTAGACGGCCATCGTTTCCTCCGTTTGCTTGCGCTGCTTATCCGGATCTTTGCTTTTGGCGTATTTGTGCTTGATCGCGTCGATCTCCGGCTGCATGGCCGCCATCTTGGCTCTCAAGCTTTGCTGTTTCTTGTACTGATTGATCATGAACGGCATCAGCGCCAGCCGGACGATGATCGTGATCGCGACGAGCGCCAGGCCGAAGCTGCCTCCGAACCACCCGGCGAAATGGTCGATCAGCCAGGAGAAAGGCGAAACGACGTAATGATGGAATACTCCGATTTGAGCGTACATGTCAGGCATGCGAATAATCCTCCCTGTTGATGTTGTGCGACGGGCATCAACAGGGACGCGCACGGGGATGAATCATCGTCGGGCGCCTCTTTGCGCTTGGTCAACCGGGTAAGCCGCTGCCTGCGGGCGTGAAGCGTGCCGGGCGGCTGCTGCGGCTCGGCCGGCGAGAAATCCGCTTCGGCGGCCTTCGTCCAGCCTGCGGCGGCAGCTCCCGGAACTCCGAGCAAATAAAGATACGCCAAGGAAACGAGCGTGCAGATCGATAAGGCGTACAGCAGCGCGTCATGAAGCTCGAACAATGATCGTCACCCCCTCGCGTGTAATATCCGTCTATTCTAGTCCTAATCGCGGGGGAACGAATCGGTCTGAAGACGGAGGGGGCATGGTTCCGTTGGCTGACCGCCAGGCAACGAATCCGCAACTTACGCGGCCCCGGCTTAGACTTCTCTGGTAGGTAGTACAGCCCTACAGCCCGAAAGAACCCTTAACGACAATAAGAAAGGCGATGATTCGATTGAAAATGAAATGGCTGGCAGCTGCGGCGCTTGTTCTCTCGCTTGCAGCTCCTTCGCTCGCAAGCGCGGGCGCGCCGGCATATGCCCGACTGACCTGGGCTAACGGCGGAACCCAAATGGCCGGAGGCGCGATCATCAAGAACGGCGCGGTCTACCTGCAGGCGGATACCTTCGAAATGGCGGGCTTGCGGCTGCAGTGGGACAAGTCGCATCAACGCGCGGATTTTATCGGGTACGGCAAGAGCGCGGCCGTTCGCGTAGGGAGCACCTTCGCCGTACTGGACGGCAATCCGGTCCGAGGTATGCCGGCTCCCTTCTCGTACCAGGACAAGCTGTACGTCAGCGCTCGATTCATCGTCATGACGCTCGAGGGCGGCTCCCTGGCTTGGGATGCGAAGAATCGCGTGTTCAGCGCCGGAGACTTGCATACGTATGCGGGCGTCAGCCAAACCTACGGCGGCCGAACCTACAGTATCGTCAAGGCCACGGGCGAATTGTTCGCGAACGGCGGCAAGCACGGCGCTTCGGTCAAGCTGGCCGATCTCGGCTCCCCCCTTTACGACGGCGTCTCGATGAGCTTCAAGCCTACGAAGGGCGGGCTGCTCTACTTGACGATCGTGGACAATTACGGGGAGCCTCATCTGCACAATCATGCGTTCACGCTTATCCTGAAGAACGGTTCCGTCATTCGGAAGGCCGACGTAAGCTATTGGCAGCGCTATGAGAACAACGTGGCCGCGTACGGCGATCATCTGCTGCTGACGGACGGCAAAACGCTGCGCGTCGTCGAGGATGGCACGGGAAACGTCGAACAAACGCTCGATCTGGTCAAACTCGGCGGCGAGGACGACGATTACTTCGTCGAAGGCATCGCGGACGATTTCCTGCTGATCCGCCCGAACGGATCCGGCCTGCTCACGCTCGTCGATCGCCGATCCGGCGCCAGCGTCAAGCTGTACGGCAAGCTGCTCAGCGCCGAAGGCATGGCATACGCAACGACGAACGACATGCCTTACCGCGGCGATATGCTGCATTACGTGAAACGAAGCGGTTCCGCGCTGTACTTCGAAGACAACGGCCCGTTTGCGAAAAGCAACGAGCCGTTAACCTATTCGCTGCCTAATCCGGCCGAAGACAGCGCGGTCGGCACATACGCCGCGAAGCAAAATTAAAAGCCTCGGTCCCATGCGATCGGGGACCAAGGCCGCTTAACGGATTACGATTTTATTTTCCTCTGTCTGCGGGCAGAGGCAGTTTCACCCCTGTCCTCGGACCGCGACCCGGAGTCGAACGCCGCGAACCAAGCAAGCCTAGCTTAACCAGCAGGTAGATGGCCTCCGAAATCGTCGGGGGCTTATTTGCAATTCAGCCCCTGCTCGCCCGCTTCAGCACGCGGATGCCGCTGATCTCCAGCGCGATCGGCGACGCTGCCGGGACGCCGGCAAGCAGGTCGGCGTATGCCGCCCCGTCCAGCTCCACCGTCTGCGCCGCGCCGCTGAAGTTCATCAGGAAGACGTAGTCGCTCTCGCCGTCCGTGCGCAGCTGCGCGGTGACGCCGGCCGGGAGCGCCGAGCCGATCGCCCGGAGTGCGCCGGTCTCCTCGAGTATGCGGCCGATGAAGTCCGCGAGGAACGGCTCCTTGTTGCGCGACGCCACGTAGTACGCCTTGCCCCGGCCGAGTCGGTTGACCGTCAGCGCCGGACGCCCCGCGTAGAAATCGCTTCCGTACACGGCCAGCGCTTCCGCGCCTTCGAGGTGAATCAGGTCGCACAATTCATAGGCTTCGTACGAGCCGCCAAGGCCAAGCGCGTTGCCCTCCACGAGCTTCACTTCGTTCGTCTGGCCGTCGTGCAGCGCGTCGATCTCTTCGGACCGGATGCCGAGCGTCTTGCGCAGCGGTCCCGGAAACCCGCCGAGGAAGCATAAGTCCGTCTCGTCCGCGATGCCGGACCAATAGGTCGCGACGAACGTGCCGCCCGCTTCGACGAACCGCTCGATCCGCTCTCCCACGCCCGCTCTGACCATATACAGCATCGGCGCGACGAGTACCTTATACCCCGCGAAATCAGCGTCCATGCCGATGATGTCCACGGGAACGCCCGCCTCCCAGAACGGCCGGTAGAAGGATTGCATCGTCTCCTTCAGATGCAGCCCCGCGTTGCGCGGTCCTTGCGAATCCTGCACCGCCCAGCGATTCTCCGTATCGTGGATGATCGCCGCGTCCGGCCTGACGCTCGTGCCGACGATCTCCGCCAGCTTCTCGAGCGCTTCGCCGACCGACGCGACGTCGCGGAAGACGCGCGCATGCTCGTGGCCGGCGTGGTCGACGACCGCGCCGTGGAGCTTCTCGCTCGCGCCTCGGCTTTTGCGCCACTGGAAGTACTGCACCGTGTCCGCGCCGTGGGCAACCGCCTGCAGCGATGCGAGCAGGTGCATATTCTCGCCCTTCAGCTTGCTGACCGGCTGCCAGTTGGTATTGCTCGGCGTGCTCTCCATGAGCATGAACGGCCGGCCGCCCTTGAGCGCGCGATAAAAGTCGTGATTGAACGCGGTCCAGGCGCCGACGGCCGCATCGCCTTGGCGGTCGTGCCACGTCGGATACGAATCCCACGAAACGACGTCGAGCGCGTCCGCGAACTTCCGGTAGTCGAGTCCGTCGAAGTCCTCCATGAAATTCGCCGTCGCCGGCATATCCGGCTCCAATTCGCGGATCGGCGCCAGCTCGTGCTTATAAAAGTCGACGGTGCGGTCGGTGACGAAGCGCCGCCAATCGAGGTTCATCCCGTGCACCTGCGTCTCGCCGCGCGGAGACGGCGGTTCGAGCTGCGACCAGTCGGTGAACGTATGGCTCCAGAAGGAGGCCCACCACGCGTGATTCAGCGCCTCCAGCGTGCCATACTTCGCGCGAAGCCATTCGCGAAACGCGTCCCGGCACAGCTCGCAGTGGCAGTCTCCGCCATACTCGTTCGAGATATGCCAGCCGATGACGGCCGGATGCTTCGCGTACCGTTCGGCGAGCTTGCGGTTGATGATCGCCACCTTCTCGCGGTAGATCGGCGACGTGTAACAGTGATTGTGCCGGAAACCGTGCAGGTTGCGCACGCGGTTCGCGCCGGTGCGCAGCACCTCGGGATATTTCCGCGACATCCAGGCCGGCCGCGCGCCGCTCGGCGTGGCGAGGAACGCATAGATGCCGTTGCCCGCGAACGAATCAAGCAGGCGGTCGAGCCATTCGAACGTAAACGCGCCTTCTTCCGGTTCGAGCGCGGTCCAGGCGAAGATCCCGACCGACATCACGTTCGCGCGGGCGAGCTTCATCAGGCGAATGTCTTCGGCCAGGATGTCCGGATAGCGCTGCCACTGCTCCGGGTTGTAGTCGGCCCCGTGAAGCATTCGGGGAACTTTGCTGCTGATCGGGGGATATTTGTCGCTCACGCTGTCACCTTTTCCACTCATAATTCGTTGCGTCCAGCAACTTCCTCTCTTGCAAGCGTTGTAACGCTCACTAGAGCTTCCGAACGTTAAAATCGTCGAAATACGCTTTTTGCATATGGGAGTATACGCCCGCTTTGCCGGAGGTAAAGGCGGATGCCGTCCCGCTGACGAGCAATTGTCCGTCTATGAAGCCTTTGACCGCATTGCCGTTCGCTTCCATCCGGAAGGTATGGTAGCTTCCGGCCGAAGGATCCGCGATGACGGGCGATGTGCCCAGTATTGTCTCGACGCCGTTTTGCATTTTGATAAGCGAAACCACGTGATAGTAGCCTGAATAGCTCATATAATAGTAATTTTTGTCATCTACGTATCTCGCGATCAAGCCGACGCGATCATGCCAACTGTCGACTTTGATCTTGGCTTCGACGCTGTAATCCGTCCAGGCGCCCGGGGCCGGGCTTGGGCCGGGTCCCGTTACCGACCTGGTCCCGCCGGAGGCTGCGTTATCGGACAGGTAAGCCTTCGTGCCGCCGTCCTTGACGACATAAAAGCTCCCCCAGCCGCCAACGACCGTCCAGGCGCTCAGATCGGCGTCATCGAAGTTAGCCGCGAACAGCGTGCTCGTGGTCGTCGCCACGGCTTCGCAGCCGGCATCCGACAACCGGTCTTCGAGGTCGTACGCTTTCACTTCGTAATGGTACGTCGTGGAAATCGTCAGCCCCGTATCCTTATAGCTTTGAAAGGCTCCGTTGACGGCGGCGATCTCGCTGCCGTTCCGGTACACCTTATAGCCTCTGACGCCCGTCTCCTCGGCGGGCGCCTGCCAGGACAAGCCGATCTCGGAGGCCGAGAGCGGCACCGCGGTCAAGCCCGCGGGAGCGCCCGGCGCCGAACGGTCGTAATGCCGGACTACCACGTTATCGAAAGCGACCGGCCCGGTTGAACCGGAGACAAGGCCTGCCTTGCCTGCGGCAAGCGACGCGTCGACGGCGGTGACGACCGGATCGCCGTTCAGGTAGCCGACAAGCGTCGTGCCTATCGTCTCGAATCGCAGCTTATACGACGTTCCGGCTGCAATGGACGGCAGTCCGTCCGCCGTTTGGACGACGGTATCCGCTCCGCCGACGCGTTTCTTGATCGCGGCTTTGCCCGCCTCGGCCTCGTACGCAAACGCATAATAATCCTCGTTGTCCGCATATCCGGCCAACAGACCGACCTCGCCTTCGCCATTCGCCGCGTTGACGTCGGCTTCAATCGCAT
Organism: Paenibacillus sp. J22P277; assembly: GCF_059383675.1. NCBI lineage: Bacteria > Bacillati > Bacillota > Bacilli > Caryophanales > Paenibacillaceae > Paenibacillus > Paenibacillus sp. J22P277. Next base: position 236,536 of record NZ_JBXENS010000007.1, on the reverse strand, counting down.
AGTCGCTGCCGTACGTCGCGTCGATCACGGATCGGCCTCCGGCTTCGGCGCGATACGCGGCATTCCCTCCGCTCGATACCACGCTCCATGGTCCCGCCGCCGGCGTCCAACCGATCGCGTCGCCGTCCTCGAACGCGTCCTCGAACATCGGGTCGTAGACCAGCTCGAACGCGAACCCTTTGTCCGTATCGAGCGGCACGGCAATGCCGTCGCCCGACGCCGTTACCGGTATCTCCTGCAGCCTGATGCCGTTCAGCGCCAGCTTGTAGGCTTTATAACCGGCTGCGGGCCGATCCGTCGCGAGCCGGACCTCGGCGGTCTGCTCCTTGGCGAGCGTAGGAAGCGAGCCTTTATAATAGTGCACCTTGCCGTTAGGCAGCTGAATCGTCTGCTCGCCCGTCGCCGCGACGTCGGTCGTGTAGATCAACAGCAGCCTGTCGCTGTCCCCGAGCGGATTGCCGTCCAGCGAGGAGGCAAGGAACGTTCCTTTGTTCACGTCGCCCGTCACCGACACGGAGCCGAGATCGAGCGCCTGATTGTCCATCGTTCCCGCTGCCGCAACGACCTTCGGCGTCCGAACCATGTACGTGTTCGTATTCAGATCGAATAGAAGCTCGCCCGTATCGGACAGCAGCTTGTTGTCGTCCAACGCGTCCAGCATGGCCGTCTTCGCCGGAGAAGCGTCCAGCGCATCGATCATCGCTTCCGCCGCTTGCCGATCCGTCATCGCGCTCGTAATCGCGATCTTGTTCGCCGCAGGGAAATCGCCCGCCGCGATCTGCGCCTTGGTCAGCTCGGGCGTGATCTTGTACACCGCGAACGGCTGTCCCGGATTGTCCGCATACACGGCTACCGTGTTGAACAAATGCGGGATATACATCATGTTGGCGATATAAGCCTCGCTCTCGGAAGCGGCCCCCGCGTCGCGGGCCCATGCCTTATCCCATACGAGGGCGAACTTCGGCGCGCTTGCCTGAACGGCGCCCGTGCGGTACAGCAGCGCGGCCTCGGACTCGGAGATAATCGCCAGCGGGTCGTTCGTGATCGAGAACGTCTCCGGCGTCCCCAGCTTGGCGTTGGAATACGCGTCGCCGGCGTGCATGCCGAACGAATACCGGTTCATCATATCCCAGCTCTGGAACGCTCCGATCGCGCCGTTGAAGATGCCGACTTCCTCGCGGCCCTTGGCCGGGAACGTATCCTGGAATTCCGTCAGCAAGAACGGCCTGCCGTACCCTTGCCTCAAAGCAAGAGACGGATAATAGTTTAAGAACAACCGGTCCGACCCGTAAGCCTGCGGATAGCTGGCGATTGTCGCGGCGTCGAACGACATGCTCAGCCGCGGGTATTTGAGCGCGTTGTATTCGAAGCCGTACTGCCCGTTGTTCACCGGAGCCGAGTCCGTGACGAATTGGTGATACAGATGCGTCTCGAAGACGTCGGACGCTTGGTCGCGCCAGAAATTCACGTTCGGACTGATGATATAGTTCAATCCTCCGACCGGCGCTTTGACCTGAAGCGCCAGCTTCAAATAATCGCGCATCCCGTTCGCTGCCGCGATGGTTTTCGCCGAGTAATAGGCGCTTAATTGGTCCTTGATCGTGCCGCTCGCGTTCCAATATAGATTGGGCATCGAACAGTCCGAGCAGAGTGGATCTGCGCCGCGATCTTCCAGAAAATCATTGAAATCCGATCGCAGCTCGTCGCGAAACTTGGCCGTCATTTTACTGAGATCCATATTGAGAACAAGCGATTCGTTCCATGGACTGACGCCCACGAGCACCGGATCGTCCTTCAAGGCGTGCCCGGTATACGGATTTTCATGATTAAGAAGCTCGCTTGCGATCGTCTTCCAAGCATCCATCGCCGCAGGCACGAACGGCAAAAGATAAGCCGAGTTGTAACCCGACCCGTAGGTGCTGAGATTCGGATCGCTCTTGAAATCGTACAATTGGAACAGATCGATCGTGACATAAATGCCATGGGCCTTGAGTCTGGAGATGAAATAGTCGACTTGATCCATCCGGTCTTCATTGATTTGCGGCGTCGCCGAATTCAACTTGAACACGCCGGGCGAGTCGTCGCCCATGGCATCGAGCGAATGCAGCCGTACGACGTTGTAGCCCAGCCGCGCCAGGCGCTCCGCCGTGCGCTCCGCATCCTCGCGAGAGCCGTAGTACATGCTCCAGGACAAATTCGCGCCGTACAGCTTCACCTTGCGCGCCGGTTCATTCTCGAAGACGTAATCGCCTGCGGCGTCGATCTGGATGAATCCATGCGATCCCGCGGGCGTATCGTTCAGACCCGACAGATCCAATGCGCTTCCTTGCGCGATCCACGGCTCCGTGTCGATCGGCTGCCAGCCTGCGGGGGCATCCGCCCGCGCCTTGCCGGCGCCGGCGCTCAATAAAGGAAACAGAAGAACAAAAGCTAGCAGTACGGACAGACTCTTGCTTCTCAACCGGTTGGACATCGTCATTTTTCCCCTTTGCGATCCGATTCCAGCGGTTTCACTCGCGCCTATGGATACGCGGACGCCACTGCCGGCGCCCGCGTATTTTGTCTCTATTGCCTTAAGGCTTGCTTTTGCCTTGCCTTACTTCTTCTGATTCGCCGGCCAGGCGAATTCGATGCCCAGCGACTTTTTCGCGTCTTGGAATTGCTTGTTCTCGTAGTCGTAGAACTTCTGATAGCCGAGCTTGGCTTCCATTTCGATCTCGTCGTTGAAATACTTCTCCACGTCGGCTTCCGACTTGGCGAGGATCATTTTGGCGCGCTGCTTCTTCCGGTTCTCCTCGATCTTCGCGTTGATGCCGCCTTCGTCGGTGCCCCCGAGCGGCGTGATCGACTCGAACGGCAGCATATCGTACGTATACGTCGCGAAATATTCGGAACTCGCTTGCTTGGCGATCGCGTCTTCCGTGACGGATACCGGCGCGGTGCGCTGGATCGGCATCCAATTGATCAGCCATTGGAGCGTTCCGTTGCCGTATTTCAGCTTGGCTTTGTTCGCGTCCTCGGCGTTCAGCGCATTGAATTCGTCGCTCAGCTTCACTTTGCCGTTCTCGTCGAAATCCCATGCCGCGCCTTTCGGCCCGTAGTTTACGTTCAGGCTCATCTCGTCCGTGGACAAGTAATCGAACAGCTTGATAATGCGATCCGGGTACTTCGTCTTGCTGTTGATCATCGTGAGCGTCCATCCCGACGCGTTGACGGGATCGACGTACGGCTTGTTGCCCGCATCGCCCGTTACCGGCCCCACGTGAACGAACAGGGCTTTGGGATCCTTCTGGTACAGCGCGCTCCAATCGAGATTTTTGTTCGTAATCGCGAAGACGGCGCCGTTCGCCACCTTCTCCTGCAGCTGATTCTGGTCGAGCGTCTGGCTGTCTTCCGGCATCAGGCCCTCCCGGTTCAACCGATTCAGGAATTTGTAGGCCTCCAGCATCTCGGGCGTGCGTTCGCGGTCGACCAGATTGCCCGATGCGTCTTCTCGCGGAGCGCCGAAGAAATTGCCGATCACCCAGCTTTCGAAATACGCCGGGGTTACCGTAAAGCCGTCGTATTTGGTCCCCGATTCCTTGACCTTGCGCAGCGCGGCTGCCAAGCCTTCCTTCGTATTGAAGTCCTCCGGCTTGATGCCGAGTTGATCCATGATGTCTTTCCTTGCGTACAAGCCTTGATTGCTGCGGATGCTGTCGCCTGCCTGGAACGTTTCCTTGGCCCAGAAGAAGCTGGCATAGCCGTAGAGGTGGCCGTCCGGATTGCGGAACCAGTCCTGCATCGACTGGGGAACCTTGAAGTCCGGGTCGTATTTCGCAATCAACTCGTCAAGCGGCGACATGATGCCGGACTTCTCCAGGACGCCGCGCTGCGGATTGCCCTTGTCGACGGTAACCACGTCCGGAATATCCCCGGAAGCGATGAGCGCGCTGAGCTTTTCGGGCGTGCCCGAGGAGAAATCGATCGAGATTCCGGTTTCGTCGGTAATCATTTTGTCCAGCAGGTTGTTGACCGGATCCCAATTTTTCTTGTAATAATCCTGATCGACGAACCAGGTGATCTTGATCGGCGACTTGTCGTCCGGCTTCTCGCCCGGCGATGCCGAAGCATCCGTCGTTCCGGACGCGGCGGTCGTGTCCGCGGGCTTGGCGGCGTTCCCGTTCGCGTTTCCTTTCGCGTTCCCGGCCGCGTTCTCGTTCCCGTTGCCGGAGGAACAGCCGGCAAGCATGCCTCCGAGCATAACGGCGGTCAGCGTGGCGCCGATCCATTTTTTTCTGCGTTGCATGTCGTTTTGCCTCCCCTTTGACTTGTTCATGCTATATGTTGCATCCGCCCCCCGCCAGCCCGTACGTGCCGGCTTGGCGCGAAGATCAACCTTTGACGGATCCGATCAGCACGCCTTTGACGAAGTACTTCTGAAGAAACGGATAGATGACCAGGATTGGAGCCGTCGTCGCCATCATCATGGCGAGCTTGAGCGTCTCCGGGCTGATCTGCTTCGCTTCCTCCGGCATGACGCTCGCCGCCTGCTCGCCGAACTTCATCGCTTCCGACGAATCCGTCACGATGCGCATCAGGAACAGTTGGACCGGTTCCAGCGCATCCTTGGTCGTGAACATCAGCGCGTCCGTATACGCATTCCAGTGGTACACCCCGCTGAACAGCGCGATGGCGGCCAAGACGGGCTTGGTAAGCGGCAAAATGAGCTGAAGAAAGATGCGGTATTCGCCGGCTCCGTCGATTTTGGCGGACTCGATGATCTGCTCCGGTATCGACCGGAAGAACGACATCATGATAATCATATCCCATACGCTGAACATGGTAGGAATAATTAAAACCAGGAAATGATTCAGCAGCCCGAGCTCCTTGTACAGCAAGTAATTCGGGATCAGGCCGCCGTAGAAGAACATCGTGAACAGCATGATGACCAGATAAGCGTTGCGGCCGGCCAGCGCTTTGCGCGACATGCCGTAGGCGACGAGCGCGGTGAACGCCACGTGCAGCGCCGTGCCGGCGAGCGTGCGCGATATCGTCACGAAGAAGGCGTGATAGATCGTGTGATCGGCGAAAACCGTCTTATAATTGGCTAACGTAAACGTGCGCGGCCAGAAATATATTCCTCCCCGCATATAGTCGAGGCCCTGGTTAAACGAGCCGACAAGCGCGAACCAGAACGGGGCGATCGTCAACGCGACGACGACCAACATGATGCAGACGTTCATGGCATCGAACCACTTGTCTCCCCTCGAGCGGATGTTCATCGTGAATCCTCCTTCTTCGCAGCCTAGAACAAACTGTTATCGGATAGCTTGCGGGACACGTAATTCGCGCCGAAGAGCAGAATGAGCGCCACGAGCGATTTGGCCAATCCGACCGCCGTCGAATACGAATAGCGCATCTGTCCGAGCCCGACCTTGTATACGTACGTATCGATCGTCTCGCTGACGTCGAGATTCAGCGGATTCTGCATGACCATGATCTGCTCGAACCCGGTATTGAGTATCGCGCTGACGGCGAAGATGAGCATGATCACGATGGTTCCCATGATGCTGGGCACCGTCACGTACCGCATGCGCTGGAACCTGCCGGCTCCGTCGATCTTGGCCGCCTCGTGAAGCTCCGGATCGACCCCCGCGATCGCCGCGATATAGATGATCGCTCCCCAGCCGATGCCCTTCAGCATCTCCGCGCCTACCATGATGAACCAGAACAGCTCGGGCTTGGCCATGAAATTGATCGGTTCGTCCACGACATGCAGCTTGACGAGCAGCAGATTAAGGACGCCGTTCGAAGGCGACAGCACGGTCAGAATCAACCCGCCGAATATGACCCAGGACACGAAATGCGGCACGTACGAAACCGTTTGCACGAATCGTTTGAAGCGTCCGGCCGTCAGCTCGTTCAAGAGCAGCGCGAACAGAATCGGCGCCGGGAAACTAAGCAGGAGCGCAAGCAGGTTCATGGCGAGCGTATTGCGCAGCACGTTCTGAAAGTTGGGGTCGGTGACGAATTCCCGAAAGTAGGTCAATCCCGCCCACGGCGAATCCATGATGCCCAAGAACAAATCGTACTTCTTGAAGGCGATCAAAATCCCGTACATCGGAACATACGAAAATACGAGAAGAAACAGCAATCCGGGCCATACCATGCTTTGAAGCGCGAATTGGCTCTTCCATCTCGACCGGCGGCCGCTCGCCTTCATTTCCGAGGCGGAAGCCAGACGGCCCGCTTCCAAGGTTCTTTCCACTTTTCGTTCTCTCCCATCCTGTTATCCGCCCGGCCTACGATGCAGCCCGCGGGTCATTTCTCTTTCTCGGGCTCCTTCGTCCGCAAGCCGGAAGCATAATCTAACTATAGTTCGTGAAAGCGCTTATAAAAATAGCTCTATTTTTGATTTGATACCTTCATTTTGGTTCCGCGCCGCAGCGGGAAGGGTTGGCGGGAAAATTGTCGAATACGTGATTGTCGAATACGCGAAGGACGATGAATTCCCGCAGAGAGAAGGTTCGCCATTGATCCGCCGTCTGAACGCCATGAGCATCAAAAGCAAGGTCATGCTGGCTTTCGTGCTGTTGATCCTGCTTCCTTTCAGCGCGCTCGGGTTGTATACGTACGATCAATCCCAGCGCTTCATTCGGGCCCAGTTGATCGCAAGCGCTTCCACATCGCTCAAGCAGATGACGTTCACGATCGAGAACAAGATCGACTTGATCGAAAGCCTCAGCGATTCCATCACCTATAACTATCGCCTGCAGCAATTTCTGGGGAGCCCCTTCACGGGAGACGATAATTCGCTGGACACGTATTTCAGTTACGCGGCGCCGTTGATCAACTATGCCATGCTGTTCCAGAAGGTCAATACGGAGAAAATATCCGTGTTTATGGCCAACGACAGCATACCCGAAGGCTTCGGCGCTTTCTACCGCGCGTCGAGAGCCATGCAGGAGCCTTGGTACGCACCGTTCGCCAGATCCGGCTCGAAGTCGGCCTGGATCGTCCGCGACAACCCGGAGAGCGGCCGAACGTTCGGCTACGTGCAGAAGATGGTCTCCCTGGAAGGCGACGACATCGGATTCACGCTGGTCGAGGTGCGGCCGGACGATCTGCTCGCGACGACCGTACGGGACAAGGCGGAGACCGGGCAAGACGTCGTGATCGCGGACGCGCAGGGCCGCATTGTTTCCCCGTCGGGAAGCGCCGTCGACCTCCCCCTCCCGCTGCAACGGAAGTTGGCCGACGGCGGTCATGCCTTTCGCGGCGGACGTCTCTATATCGGCGAAAAGCTGGAACGCGTCGGCTTGTCCATGCTGATGAACGTCAAGCTCCCGCGCACGGCGAATTCCTGGCAGGTCGCGAGCAACCTGATCTTCATCGCCGCGACGGTCGCGCTGTTGTTCGCCTTCTATTCCGTGTTGAAGATGGCGCTTCGCACAATGCGGACGAGCATCCGGCAAATGGATCTGGCGATCGAATCCGGGTTCGAGCCGATTCCGATCCGGCGGCGGGACGAATTCGGCGTCATCGGCGAGCGGTTCAATCTGCTGCTGAGCAAGATCACGACGCTGATGAAGGACATGGTCCGCAAAGAAACGATGCAGAAGGATGCCCAGCTAGCTGCGCTTCAATCGCAGATCAACCCCCACTTCATCTATAATACGCTCGATATGTTCAGCGCCAGGATGGAGCTCGCCGGGCAATTCGAAGTGTCGGACGCGATGGCCGACTTCGGGAAAATGATGCGCTACAATATGGACGGCCGTTCGAAATTCGCGACGCTCGAATCCGAGATCCGTTACTTGGAGCAGTACATGAATTTGCAGAAAGTCAAATACGGCAACGACGTCGAACTGGCTCAACAGGTGCCGGGGGAGCTGCTTGCGCTGCGCATGATCCGCTTCATCCTGCAGCCGATCGTGGAGAACAGCATCAAGCACGGCTTTCCGGCGAATGGATCGCTTCGCATCATGCTTACGGCCAGCCTTCAATCCGACGGGACCGTCCTGATCGCGATCAAGGACAACGGTCCGGGCATCGATCCGGCGCGCCTCGCGTCCCTCAACCGACGGTTCAGGGATTCCGATTATGCGCCGCCTGACGATCAAACGAGGGAAAGCATCGGCCTTGGCAACATCAACGAAAGGTTGAAGCTGTTCTACGGCGAAGCCTATGCCATTCGGCTGAACAGCTTGGAAGGCGAATATGCGGAGACGATCGTGACGATTCCCTGTAGAACAGGAGAGGAAGACAACCATGTATGACGTGCTTATCATCGATGACGAGCGTCTGATCGCCGAAGGGGTCAAAGCCAAGCTCGAACGCGCGGGGCTGAACGAGTTATCCGCGATCCATGTCGCTTGCGGCGGAGAGGACGGGCTTCGGGCCGCCGCCGCGTGGAAGCCGCACATCGTCATTACGGACATGCGCATGCCCGACATCGACGGCGTGCAAGTCGTCCGCCGGCTCTCCTCCGAGCTGCCGCGGACCAAATTCATTCTCCTGAGCGGTTACGGCGATTATGCCTACGTTCGCGAAGCCTTCAAATACGGCGTGCTGGACTACGTGCTGAAGCCGGCGGGATCGGCCGAGCTCGCGGATCAGATCAGGACGGCGATCGCAGCCATCGAGGAGGATGCCAGGCAGGCCGCAATGGCGGAGCGAAGCCGTCAGGCGGAACATTTGGCGCTCGCCGCGCGGTTGAACGCGCTGCTGAACGACCCCGGATCTCATGGCGTTAACGCGGGCGAATCGACGGATCGTTCGATGACGGAAGCGTACTTGATCCATGCCCATGCGGTTGTCGCCTTGTTCCATGTAAGCGGCTCATCCTATAGTTCGGCGGATTTGGCGCTTGTCGAGTCCGTGCTGGATAGCAAGGCGAGGTCGAACGAATCGGCCGACCGTCTCAAGCTGGTCGTCTTCCACGATGGGGGAGGAACCGTCTGCGCGGTCATCAACTTCACGACGGCCGTTACGCCCGGCGCCATGGCATCGCTGCTTGAAGGTACCGTTGCGCAGCTTAAGCTGACCGGAGTGGAGCGGGCGGCCGTCTTCGTCAGCGAACCGGGCTCGCCTGCCGGCTTGCGAATGCTGTACGGGCAGGCCAAGCTCGCGATGTCTTACCGGATCTTGCGGGAACCCTGCGATGTGTTAAGGTGGCAGCCGGTCATGTCTGCCGGCGACCGCGACGAGGAACTATCGCCCGCCCGCAAGGATATCGAAGCGCTTCGCCTTGCCGTCGATACGCTTCAACTGGAACGGATCGCCCTCTGGATAGACCGTTGGCTGCCCGACAGCCTCATCGGAGCCGCGTCGCTCGAACAGATCGAAGCGGTCTATGCGCTTCTGCTGACCGAGGTTCGGCGGCGCTTCGACGGACGTCTTCCGTCCGAGCGGAGCGACCCCGTTCGCGCGCTTGCCTCCTTCCATACGCTAAGCGACCTTCGCCGGTATTTGAAAGCCTATGCCGGCACCGCCAAGCAATTCGCGGACGAGCATGCCGAACCGGAGGAGACCGTCGTCTCTTTCGTGCAAGCCTACGTCCGGGAGCATTTCCATCGCGACATACAGCTTGCCGAAATGGCGAACCGGGTATCCATGAACTACTCCTACTTCAGTACGCTTTTCAAAGAGCGGACCGGCTCGACCTTCACCGCCTATCTGATCCAGGTGCGCATGGAAGAGGCGCGCAAGCTGCTGCAAGATCCCACCTTGCGCATTAACGAGGTGTCGGACCGGGTCGGCTACGGCAATCTGTACCACTTTTCCCGCGCGTTCAAGAACTACTTCGGCATGTCCCCGAAGGAGTATAGGCGTTCCAGATAGAAAAAGCCCCGAACCGGCGCAGTCGTCCGGTTCGGGGCTTTTGGAGCGGTTTATTCGGCTTGCGGCGGATAACAGCGGATCTCGTAGACGGCGGCGGACGGGTCTCCGTTCGTTGCCTCGATCACGACCCGCAGCTTGGCGGTCGCGACGGGCTTCTCCAAGCGGTGGCGGCATTGCCGCTGATAATTGCCCCGAACGGCCGCGATCTCCGTCCACGCCTCGCCTTCCCAGGCTTCGATCCGGTAATCCTTCGGGCATTGCGGATCGCGATAGAACGGTGCGTAACCATGATATTCCCAGAGCAGATGGCCGGGGAACGTCAACTCCACGTGCCCGATCGTCCGCGGCTGCTCCCAGGCCAGCTCAAGCCATTGCGGCAGCGCGTTGGCCGGGTCCGAGCGCCATAAATTCGTATACCGGTAAGGACGCGCCACGCCGCTTACCGCTTGCCCGGGACCGAAGCTGCGCTGCGGCGGATCGATGCGGAAGCTCCGCGTCGGACCGTTCCAGTCCCGGCGCATTTTGCCTTGGCCCATCTCGTACGCGCAGGTATGCCCCGGCACGGCGCCAGCCGCGACATGCCATCGCAGGTTCGGATTCGCCAGCAGATCGAGACGGACGTACTTGCCCGGTTCGAGGCCCGAATCCTTCGTCAAGTTAACGTCCCACTCGACCCACTCGAAAGTCGCGCCGGGCTTGATCGTAAGCATCGCGGCAGCGAGCGGCTCAAGCTCCTCCGTACGGTAATCCCAGATGTGATCGACCGGCAGGATGCGCGCCTCCACGGTTTGAAGAACATCCGACAAGTTGGACACGCAGACCGCCACGCGATCCAGCGTCTCTTCCGCGATCGCGATCCATTGGCCTTTGCGCTCGCGCAAGATCTCGGTCTCCGGAAACCGCCGCTTGTCGTCCCTCTCCGGCCCCATTCCGGCGCAAGCCGCTTCGCTGCTGGCCGTAACCCGTGCCGTGCGCGCCAGATCGAGCTCGTCCTCGTTCGCCGAGTTCGGCAGGAAGCAGCCGTCGCGGAGCAGCGTTTGCTGCACTTCGCGAATCGCGACGTCCGGCACGTCCTTAAGCGCAATGCCGCGCTTAAGCGCAACGGCGGCCGCAGTGCCGACGGCTTGCCCGACGATCGCGGTGGTGCCCATCACCCGCACCGTGCCGAGCGCGGCGTGCGTGACGCTGACGTTGCGACCGGCCATCATCAGATTGTCGACGTCCCGGGCAATCGACGAACGGAGCGGAATGCCGTAGGGTCCGCAATAGCTCTTGACCATGTAAGGGCTCGTCTCGTCATAGCCCTCCGAGCTCGCGTGCTCGCTCGTCGGCGCCAGCAGGCCTCCCGGAGTATGCAAGTCGAGGAACCAGCCGCCGTAAGCGATCTCGTCATCGAATACGGTTCTGTTCATCGGATCATGCTCGGTCATCAGGTAGAGGCCTTGAATTCGCCGGCTCTCGCGCTTGCCCGGCACCTGCCCGATCCAGTCGATCGCGTGATTCGCGGCAAGCTCCTTCGTCTTGGGGTCCTTGTTCTTGATCCAATCCCAGACGCCGAGCACGTAGCGCGTCAATTGATGCCGAATGTCCTCGTTCTCGTGAATCGTATGCCAGGGCATCCCGATCTCGATCCACCAGTAGCCGCCGCGCATATCGTTCGGCCTCCGGCCTTCCTTGTAGAAAAAATCCGGGTTGTCCAGCTGCGCGGCCCATTCCGGCGCTTCGAACGGCGCGGGCGCGCCCGTATTCACCGTTTTGAACAGCAGCGACGATCCCATCACGTCGCCGCTAGCCTGAAGCGGCGCATGCGGCTCGTCGTACTCCTCGCGGCCTTCCGATCCCATATGCCATTCGCAGCCGGCCAGATCCGCCACGATCCCGTCGCCCGTGCAATCGATGAAGATGTCGCCGCTCAACTCCAGCGAAGTCTCCGCATTCGCCACGACACCGATGACGGCTTCGATGCGGCGCTCCGCGCTTTTGCGAACGTCGACGATCGACGTATTCAAGTGAAAGGTCAGATTCGGCGTACGCACCGCCAGATCGTACATCGCCATGTCCCATACGCTGTTCGTCCATCCGTTCTCGAAGATGACCTCGTGGTTGCGGGCGCGCTCCTCGATCAGCAGCTCCGAGATGATGCCCGTCTCTTTCGCATAGACGTGGAAGGCGGCCGCTCCGTGCGGCGTCACCCTGACCTCGGACGAGCTGTTGCCTCCGAAGACGGGGCGGTCTTGAACGAGACAGGTCCGCGCTCCATGCCTCGCCGCGGCCACCGCCGCGCAGAATCCGGCCAAGCCGCCGCCGCAGACGACGACATCGTAACTTTCCTGGCGAATATGGCGGGCAGTTACCCCCTCATGCGCTTTGCGTATTACACGTTCCGAATGCCTTGAATTTGCGATGTTCGTGTCCTCTGCCAATTCCTTTGCCTCCATCCGCCGTCGATCTGCACCTTCGGATTGACAGCGTTTTCTTTCATTGCCACCCCACTATACCATCGCGCTTCCGCCGACAAAATAGCGCTGTTTTTGATTTGATACCTTCATTTTGGTTGGTTAAAGGTTTCGGCATGCCTGCAGTCCGAGCGAATTCGGTAGACCTGCGTAAATGATAAAAAGCCAGTAAGCTCGACGATCTGAGCTTACTGGCCCGACAAACGCAATCTCAAACATATACGGGGCGATCGGCCGTTATCCGCAATTGCGCGATTTGCTCTTTTGCTGGCGCAGGCCCGCCGGTTGATGGGTTTCCCGTTTTGCAGAGCCACCCCGCTTCGATCTCGTACGTCCAGTCATCCCAGGACTCTCAAACCGGTTTGCGCGCGATGATCAGCGACCGTTCCGAATTCGTGCGAATGCCTCTCTCGGTTCCGTGCTCCGCCGCGAACCGCCGCAGAATCGCGAAATCCTCCTCTTGCTCGCCAAAACCGGGAATGATCGGCGCATGCTTCAGCAGAAAAATCAAATCCTGCGGAGTCGCGTAATATTCCGTCGCGTCGTACTGAAGGGACTGCAGCTCCGGGAAGCCCGCCGCGCGCAGCGCCGCCAGATTGCCGCGCAGCAAAGCGCCTGCGCCGACGCCGTCATGCTGCTCCCTGCCGAATGCCTGCGCGAGGTTCCGTTTGTCCCCCTCGCCGACCTGCTGCGTGATGAACGCGCCGCCCGGCTTCAGCACTCTCGCGATCTCGCTTGCCCGAAAAGGCGCATGGCGGCAGCATACGATATCGAAGCTCCCGTCCGGGAACCGCAGCCGATCCGAATCCATGCGCAGGAAGCGCACGTTGCCCGCTCCGGCCCGCTCCGCGTTGCGCTTCGCCGTCTCCACCATGCTTGCCGCGTGATCGATGCCGACGAGCACCCGCGCGGCACCCGCCAAACCGAGCAGCAGCTCGCCGCCGCCCGTGCCGATATCGAGCAGCGCGTCCGCAGCACCGCACCGGGACGCCACTTCCCGCGCATAATCCCAGGCTTCGCCCTCGGTCTCCACGCGCAATTTGCTGAAATCCCATCCGTTCCGCGCGCCGGCTTGCTCGTAAAAGGACTTGTCGTCCATGATTTCCATCGTTTCATTCCCCTTCGCATGAGGTAGGTTAGCCGATCGTCCTTCCGACTCGTTCCGCATTTCGCATCAACCAACAGGGCAGACTCTCCCCTTGGCGGCCGGCACGCGTTTTAAGCCCGGCCCGATTACGAGCTACTTCGAACGTTTCGGTACGACACCCGCTTCACCTCATCCCAAGGAATGCCTTTATTGTAAGCCGGTCCTACCCGTACGCTCAAGCGGAAATATAAAAGCACGGCCTCTGCGCCGCAACGGCTGCCGGTGCATTCGGACCGTCCTACGCCCGCCCCGAGCAGCGCGAAAAAAAGCACCGCATCTCATGCGGCGCCCTTCAACAAATTTGCCAGTTCCAGCTGCTTTTTCGTTCGAATCGCCTACTCGTCCTCGTCCGTCCCGTCCGCTTCGTACGTGCACAGGAACCGCTCCGTGCCGGGGTATTTCTCCCCCAGGCTTTCCACCGTGAAGCGGCTGCTGCGGTAGAAGTCGACGGCGTCCTCGTCCGTCTCCGCGACGAGCAAGGACGGATTTTCCAGCGTCAGCAGCTCCAGGATCAACCCTCTGCCGTAGCCTTTGTACCGCTCCTCGGGCGTGACCGCGATATGGTCGATCTCGATCTTTCCCTCGCCGGCCCAGTGGTAGCCGATCAAGCCGATGATGTCGCCTTCCGATTCGTAGCCGAGCAGCCGATGCGCCGTCTCGCCTTTGTATGAGTCGACCGCCCGCTGCAGCCGTTCCGGATCGGGAAACACCGACCAGCTCAGCAGCTCCTGAATTTCGTCCTCGTCCAGCCGGGATGCTATGTTCACTAACATGGAAAATGACCGCCTTTGCTTGGTTTCTCAGCGTCATTATATCATAAGCCGGACAAAGCCCGCTTTTGCCAAGCAAGCGGGCAACGTAAGAATAACAGCCCGGTAAGCGCCGGCGGTCCCGACAACTCGCGAAAGGATCACGGCAGTACCCTTCTCCGAAGGCTTCGCGCCTGGAGCGATCGCGGAACGGCAGCCCGGCGCTGAATGTCGGCCTTCCGCACGCTGAAACGGTTCTAGCCGTCTATTACGCCGACCGGGAATTCGATCCCGTGTCCGTTAGACGATCTCGCAATCCTACGGCTATCCGTCAAGACCCGCCATGCGCTCGGCCATCAGCCGCCCTGCTTCGCTCCAAGCCGCCAGCAGCGCGTCGTACCACGGCTGCTCGGCCGCCGCTTCGATGGCGCCGGTCCGGTCTAGCTCGGCGATCACGCCGCGTATGCCCTGCTCCCAAGTGATGGTATAGCAGAAATCCAAATCCCGCCGGGCCGCGGCATTGTCGAATAGATTGTTGTAGCGGAAATTTTCCGCGCACCATTCCGCCCGCTTCGGCAGCAACGCGCGCAGCAGATCCGTCGGCATATGTACCAGCCGCGGCTCCGGCGCACCCAAGGCGCGGGCGACCGTCTCCCAGTACTGGTCATAGCGCATCCACTCTTCGCCGGTAACGTTATACGCCTTGCCGTACGCCGCTTCGTTGCCGATGGCGCGGACGAACGCCCGCGCCACGTCGTCCCGGTGGCAGGCGCTCCAGATCGACGTCCCGTCGCCGTGAATGACGATGGGACGTCCTTCGCGCAGGCGCTTCATCTGGCTGACGCCGTCCCCGATGGAAGCGACCGCGGCGCCGCAGCCGCCGTACGTCTGAGCGGGACGGAAGATCGTAATCGGAAAGCGCTGCGGATCATGCGCCGCGAACAGGAGATTTTCGCTCGACGCTTTGTTGTACGCGTAGGGAAACGAAGGCAGCGCGCCTCGCTCGCCGTCTTCCGCAACCGGATAATGCCCGGCCCGTTTCGTGTATACGTCCACCGTGCTGCAATAGATATACTGCCCGGTTCTCCCCGCGAAAGCGCGCACCGCGCTCTCCGCCTCGTCCGGTCGAAAGCCGATCATCTCGATCACGCAGTCGAAATGCCCCGCGTCTGCCATTTGCAGCTCGAACCGCGCGAACTCCCGCCGGTCGCCGATCAGCGTGCGCACGCCGTCCGGCGCCTGCTGCCGGCCGCGGTTGTAATGCCACACGTCCATATCCCCGCGCGCCAGCAGCTGCTCCGTAATCGCCGTGCTGATCGTGCCGGTTCCTCCGATGATGAGCACTCTCATTCGTTCATCTCCTTCCGTTGGCTATAGACAGTCCAGCACGAGCACCCAGTCGTTGCCTCGCCCGGCCAGAGGCGGCAGGAAGCTCGCTTCGCCCTTGTTCGGAAAGCTGCCGAATGCGGTAAGCTCTCCCGTTCGCGGATTGAACCAGGAGGCGGCCACTTCGTCGCCGGCGATCCTGCCCATGGCGACCCGCAGCGCCAATCCGTTCGGCGAATAGATGAACGCATGACGTTCGCCTCGTGCGGCGACGGCGTAGTTGGCGCCCTCGTCGTTGGCGGCCAGCAGGTTCTGATCCGGCACCCGTTCCAGCATCGGACGGGATTCCGCGAGCGCGCGCACATGCCGCATCTGCGCCGCGCCGGGGCGCAGGATCGCGTTTTGCCAGGTCATGATGTACGTTTTCGTCGGCTCCTTCGTCAGCGACCAGACGCAGTGATGTCCGTACGTGATGCCGAAGCCGCCGGACAAGACGCCGTAATAGGCGGATTGGCGCACGTCCGCTTCGTCGAAATAGCCGTTGACGGGATTGAATCCCCGCGGATGATCCTCGTAGCACGGCTCGGCCTCGAGCGTCGGCTTGACCGGCGCGCGCGCGTAATCGGCGGCGACGAGCTTATGGTTGTCCCGTTCGCCGAGGGAGTGGCTCGACTGAATCATGTTGAAATCCAGCCAAGGCTCGTCATGCACGTGATGGGACGAAGAATGCCCGCCATGGGGGTGGAACGTGCGCAGATGCCGGCCGCCGTCACCCTGTGCCAGCCCTTCCGCCATCGCGTTCACGATCTCGAAGTGGCGAAGCCGGACAAGCGGCCTGTCGCCTCCGAGCACCCAGATGATATTGGAGCGGTCGGCGTAGCGCTCGCCAAGCCAGCGGCCGTAGCTTATGGCAGTATCCGCGGTGAACACATCCGGCCCCTCGCCCCATGCGATATGGTATTTATCGCCCCAGGTCGGCAGCAGCGCGATATACATGCCGAGCTCCGCCGCCTTGTCCACGATATAATCGACGTGGTCCCAGTACGTATAGTCGCCGGGACCGGCATCGACGTCCGGCGCCGCGGGATCATAGACGCCGTTCACGGCATGCAGCGGCAGCCTGCCGTACGCATTGGGCCTCGTCAAGCCCTCGAATTCGCCAAGGCCGACGGCCTGAATGACCGTATAACCCCGCTCCGCGCGGTTGGCCAGATAATGGTCCGCCTCTTCGCGCGTGGATCGATGAAACAACTCCCAAGCCGTATCGCCGAGCCAGAAGAACGGCGTATCGTCCTCCGCGACGAGATAGCGGCGGTTCTCGCTTACTTTCAGCCAAGGCAATGAAGACTTCGTCGACATCCTGTTCCCCCCGGAAAATCATGATGGTGCTTCACTCCGCAATATAACATGGCAAGAAAGCGCTGTCTATTACGGATATATAAAATGTATACATATTAAATACGATGTTAACGCACAAAAAAACTCCGCCGCTATAACGGTCGGAGCTTCGGTCCCTACTCTGAATACCGATGTAACATCTCGGATACCCGGTCCCGGTACGACGGGTCGAAATACGCCGTGAACGCGAGATTGATTTTGATGACTGGCGAAGCGCCGGCTCCGTCGCGCGGCTTGGCGATGTCCAAGGAATCGATCGTGATGAGCCGTTTCAGCTTTTGCTGAGCTGCGCTTCGCTCAGCGCGGCAAGCAGGACATAGATACGACAAATTCCCGCTAGTCTTAAAGCGCTAATAGATCTTCGCAAAAAAATAACCAGCCCGACACGACACGTGTTCGGACCGGTTATTTTCTCTTCGCGGCTTCGGGTTAAATCAGCTCCGATTTGCCGAGCAGCCGCTCGACCATCGAAGCTACTTCGGCACGCGTCACGAACTCCTTCGGCGCGAGCCTGCTGTCGCTGCGGCCTTGCACGAGCTCGGCGTTCAAGCTTGCCAGCACGCCTTCCCGCGCCCAACCCGCGATCCGATCCGCGTCGGCGTACGCGGACAACTGCGCGTCTTGCGAAGCATCGCCGTTATCCATCTGCAGGCCGGTAATCTCCATCGCACGCGCAAGCATGCTCATCGCTTGCTCTCTCGTGATCCGATCGTTCGGGCGGAACGTTCCGTCCGCGTACCCGCTGATCAGCTTATAGCGATACGCGGCGTTAACGGCATCGCAGTACCAATCGGCTTTCCCCACATCCGCGAATGCCGGCGACCCGCTCTCCGGCTTAAGGCCGAGGGCCCGAACCAACGTTGCCGCGAACTCCGCGCGCGTAATCGCTTGATTGGGGTTGAACAACCCGTTGCCGTCGCCCAAAACGATCATCCGCGAACCCATGTCGTTCACGGCATCTTTGGCCCAGTGGCCGGAGACGTCGGCGAATGCGATCGGATGCCAAACCACGGCATACGTGCTGTTGGTCAAGCTTTGGATGCTGGCGTAATAAACGCCGTCGATCAGCACGACCTTGGTCGGTACGTGGCGAACCGCTCCGTCCGGCTCGATGACGATGCCGGTCGTGATCTGCTTCAGATCAACGCCGGCCGGAAGCGGAAACAACCGCTCGACGTACGCGCTGAATGAGGAAACGTCGATTACCGTCTCTCCGCGGGTCACTTTGACCGTAAAATTCACCGGCGGCAGGACGAGCTTGAAATTGCCGCTCAGTGCGGCCTTCTTCACGATTTCCAAGGTTTCGGACGTCGGATCGGATATTTCGATCGTGATCGCGATGTCCTCCAGCGCGTCGGCGCCTCCCAATTTCGCCAGGATCGCTTCGATATCGATTTGATCCGCGGGGAGAATATAGCTTCCTTTGATCGTTTTGATCTCGAGGCTCGCTTGTTTCTGCGCCAGATACTGCAGCAGCCCTCCGCTCAGCTTGCCGATGACCGAATTGGACGTCGATTTGGTCACGAGCGTAATGATCGAACCCGGGCCTTTGAGATCCAAGATTTTCTTGATTCCGTTCTCGTCGACGGTAATCGTCGTGGTGGACTGATTGTTGACGGTCGTCGTCGTTTCGCTGCCCAACGATACGCTTATGCCGTCAATCAAGATCATGAGGCCCGTATCATGGTTGGCCGGCGGCGCGGGAACGTAGTTCCACACCGCGTACAGCGTCACGTTCGCCTTATCGATCGCGAATGCGTCTCCTGCTTTGTAGCTCGTTCCTTTTCCGTCCGCCGCCGTATTCCAACCGGCAAACGAGTAACCGGAGCGGTACAGCGAACCCGTGTTGCCGAGCACCGTCACGCTAGCCGCATCCTCGTAAAGCGCGTTGTCCGTCGGTGCGGTGCCGTCCGTGCCGCCATTGCCGTCGTAAGCGACCGTGAACACGGCCGTCCACTTCGCGTACAGCGTCGTGCCGTCCAGCGGCACCGTGCTCGTGCCGAAGTCCCACGCGGTCGTCAAGCCGGCTTCCTTGAACCAGCCATCAAACCGGTAACCGGTCTTTGTCGGCTCGGCCGGAGCCGTGATCGTCGTGCCGTAATCCCCCTCGATCCCCGCGACCGCGCTGCCGCCGTTGCTGTCGAAGTTGATCGTGTATTCGTTCACGTCGTACTTCGCCGTTACCGTCAGCGCGCCTGTTACGTTCGTGAACGCGGTGTCCCAGCCCGTGAACGTGTAGCCGGTCCGCGCCGGGTTCGCCGGAGCCGCCGCATCGCTGCCATGGTTTACCGTCTCCGTCTTCAGCTCGGTTCCGTTCCAATCCTTGAACGTCACCGCGTACGTCTTGATCGTCCACTGCGCGTATAGCGTCGTGCCATTCTCCGGCATCGTATCCGCCGCGAAGTTCCATGCCGTCGTTAGACCGGTTTCTGTATACCAGCCGCCGAAGTCGTAGCCCTCGCGCGTCGGCTCGGCCGGCTCCGCGATAAGCGTGCCGTAATTGCCGTTAATGGCGGTTACCGTACTGCCGCCGTTGCTGTTGAAGCTGATCGCGTACTCGTTTACGTCATACTTCGCCGTTACCGTCAACGCGCCGGTCACGTTCGTGAATGCTCTATCCCAGCCCGTGAACGTGTAGCCGGTCCGCGCCGGGTTCGCCGGAGCCGCCGCATCGCTGCCATGGTTTATCGTCTCCGTCTTCAGCTCGGTTCCGTTCCAATCCTTGAACGTCACCGCGTACGTCTTGATCGTCCACTTCGCGTACAGCGTCGTGCCGTTCTCCGGCATCGTGTCCGCGGCAAAGTTCCAGGCCGTAGTTAAGCTGGCTTCCTTGTACCACCCGCCGAAATCGTACCCTTCGCGCGTCGGTTCGCCCGGCTCCGCGATGAGCATGCCGTAATCGGCGTCGATCCCCGCGACCGCGCTGCCGCCGTTGCTGTCGAAGCTGATCGCGTATTGGTTCACGTCGTACTTCGCCGTTACCGTCAACGCGCCGGTCACGTTCGCGAACGCGGTGTCCCAGCCCATGAACGTGTAACCCGTTCGCGTCGGACTCGCCGGCGCCGTCGCATCGCTGCCGTGGTCTACCGTCTCCGTCTTCAGTTCGGTTCCGTTCCAGTCCTTGAACGTGATTGCGTATGTCTTGATCGTCCACTTCGCGTACAGCGTCGTGCCGTTCTCCGGCATCGTGTCTGCGGCGAAGTTCCATGCCGTCGTTAGACCGGTTTCTGTATACCAGCCGCCGAAGTCGTAGCCCTCGCGCGTCGGCTCGGCCGGCTCCGCGATGAGCGTGCCGTAATCGGCGTTGGTCGCCGCGACGGCACTGCCGCCATTGCTGTTGAAATTGATCGCGTATTGATTCACGTCGTACTTCGCCGTTACCGTCAACGCGCCGGTTACGTTCGTGAACGCCTTGTCCCAGCCCGTGAACGCGTAGCCCGTTCGCGTCGGACTCGCCGGCGCTGTCGCATTTCCGCCATGGTTTATCGTCTCCGTCTTCAGCTCGGTTCCGTTCCAATCCTTGAACGTCACCGCGTACGTCTTGATCGTCCACTTCGCGTACAGCGTCGTGCCGTTCTCCGGCATCGTGTCCGCCGCGAAGTTCCATGCCGTCGTTAGACCGGTTTCTGTATACCAGCCGCCGAAGTCGTAGCCCTCGCGCGTCGGCTCGGCCGGCTCCGCGATAAGCGTGCCGTAATTGCCGTTAATGGCGGTTACCGTACTGCCGCCGTTGCTGTCGAAGCTGATCGCGTACTCGTTTACGTCATACTTCGCCGTTACCGTCAACGCGCCGGTCACGTTCGTGAATGCTCTATCCCAGCCCGTGAACGTGTAGCCGGTCCGCGCCGGGTTCGCCGGAGCCGCCGCATCGCTGCCATGGTTTACCGTCTCCGTCTTCAGCTCGGTTCCGTTCCAATCCTTGAACGTCACCGCGTACGTCTTGATCGTCCACTTCGCGTACAGCGTCGTGCCGTTCTCCGGCATCGTGTCCGCGGCAAAGTTCCAGGCCGTAGTTAAGCTGGCTTCCTTGTACCACCCGCCGAAATCGTAGCCTGCCTTGGTCGGCTCGGCCGGAGCCGCGATGAGCGTACCGTAATTGCCGTTAATCGCCGCGACCGTGCTGCCGCCGTTGCTGTTAAAATTGATCGTGTATTCATTCACGTCGTACTTCGCCGTTACCGTCAATCCTCCGGTCACGTTCGTGAACGCCGTATCCCAGCCCGTGAACGCGTAGCCCGTTCGCGTCGGACTCGCCGGCGCTGTCGCATTTCCGCCGTGGTTTACCGTCTCCGTCTTCAGCGTCGCGCCGTTCCAATCCTTGAACGTCACCGGGTACGTCTTGATCGTCCACTGCGCGTAGACAGTTACGTTGCCGGTCACGGCGGTCGTCGCATCAAAGGCGGTTCCGCTGCCGTTCGCCGCCGTGTTCCAGCCTGCAAACGTGTAACCCGTCTTGGTCGGAGCAGTCGGCAGGATGCCGACGTTGCCGCCGTAGGTTGCCGTTTTGGCAGCCGGGCTCGCATCGACGTCGCCGCCGTTCTTTTCGAACGTCACCGTGTAGGGAATCGGCGTCCACTCCGCGTACAGCATCACGTCGCCGCTGCCCATGGCGAACGTGGCACCCGGCGCGTACGTCGTGCCGTTTCCGTTCGCTTGCGTATTCCAGCCCGCGAACGTATGACCCGTTTTGGCCAAGCCGCCCGTATTGCCCACTGCCGTTACCGTCGCGCCCGCCGTATATGAAGTGCCGTCGGTAGGCGCGGTTCCGGAGGTTTGTCCGTTGCCGCTGTAGGTTACCGTGTACGTCCGAGGCGCTTGATAAACTTGATGCAGATTGACCTTGCCGGTCAGAATGTTATAGGCGATGAAGCCTTGATCGTAGCCTTTCGCTAAATAAAATCCTTGCAAATAGGTAGTCGGGTTCGTGGCAAGATCGATTAACGCATCCGTGTCCGGCACCCGCCAATCCGTGACCATCGCGCCGGCGTTATTGAACTCTCTGATCTTCTGGTCGAACGAAGTAAAGTAGCCATCCACGTCGTACGTCGAGCTGGTGTCCATCGCGAGAAAACCGCCGTTGTTCAAGGACATGAACGATGGATAGTTGTCGCCGAAATTAAAGAGGGTCGTGTCGGTAATCGTCGCGACCGCGGTGCCGTCGGGCTGAATGATTTTCAACCGGTACCCGCTGCCGTAGGCGTATCCAACCAAAAAGTTCCCATTGGACAGCGCTTGGACTTGCGAGTACATATTGGCGGCCCCGCCGTTGTCCGACAGAATAAATTGATTGAACCCGTTGACGGTTTTCTGGGTGCCGTCGTTATTGTAGAGCACCGCGTAATAGTTGGAATTGTTGTAGAAATTGTAGACAACGAGGTAACCGCCGTTTCTGCCTCCTGCGAACCCGTGCGTATACGAGGAGTTTTGGCCCGGATTACCTTCTCTCGTTCCCGTCGTTTCAATCGGCGTCGGCGCCGTGAGCGGCGTTCCGTCCGCATTGAACACCCGTGTCAAAAACGTGCTTCCGTCGTTTTGCCAAATAAAGGCGACTTTCCCGTCGGATAGCTCGGCCATATTCGTGTAGCAATTATAATAGGAGGTTGACGTGCTGATATTCGTCGGGGATTTATAAACGCTTCCGTCCGAATTCAGAATGACGAATTGATACAAATTGTTGGTGTTATTGTCGCAGCCGTTCGTCGTCCCTTCCCATGTGATCAACGAGCGGCCGTTCGCCAACCCCAAGGCTTGAAAGGTGCTGACGTTCGAAGCGCGCGCGCCCATGATAGTCGACAGATTAACGTTAGCGAGAAGCGAACCGCCAGGAGAATAAATCCGGTACGAATATACGCCGCCCTCTTTATTGATCACGCCCGTATTGCCGTCGCCGAGACCGGCGACCGCGTTCGTGTAATTATTGATCGTGTCGGAGTTGACCGAGAATTTCGTCGCGCTGCCCGTATCGACAGCGGCGCCGAAGGCCGCGTTCGGCAGGGCGAACGCGATGCCTGCCATTACGACAAGCCACATCGTCAGCATCCAATGCTTTCGAAGCGTAGTCGAACGTTTTTTTAGCCGAGCTCTCATTATGAAGCCACCTTTGTTTGTTTATTTCATTTCCTTTTTGCTAAAATTCTACAGTTTTATGAATTTTCCTTTTAATTTCGACACTATTCTTTCAACAATTTACCGGGTTGCCGCGTTAAAATGCTGTTGTTCCATCCCGCGGCAGCGCAAAAAAGCCCCAGACGGGGCACGCTGCTTCCTTCCGGAAATCGCGCGCAACCGCTCTGGAGCTCGGAGCTCGATACGTTCTGCCTGGCTTGCCTACGAACAGCCGTCAGTTTATCGCTTTAACCGTCTTCGCCTGCGGCTTGACGAGCTCGCCGCCGCGATCGGCCGAAAGCTGCTCCGCTTCGATGATCGCCATCGTGCCGAGCGTCTCCACCGGCGGGCACGCCGATAGGGCATCGCCTGATGCCACCGCGTCCAGAAAATACCGGATCTCGCGGTAGTAGCCCGTATCGGGCGACAGCTCGGCAATGAAGCCCGGCTCGTTCGCCGGATGAACGGAGACCGCGTTATCCGCGAAGACGATGCTCGCGCCCTCCAGATTGACCCGATACGTCATGGCGAATTTGATGTCTCCCTGCAGCGTCCAGTCCGCCTGCGCGTTCAGCACCATGCCTTCCGGATAGAGGTAGTTCGTCGAGACCACGTCATAGCCGCCTAGAGGCGCGACGACCCGCGCGGAGGTGGATACGTTCGCAGGCATGCCGAACAGCCAATGGATGATATCCGTGTCGTGAACGTGCATGTCCAGCAGGCACCCTCCGCTATTTGCGCCATTTAGGTACCAAGGCAGCGGCGAGCCGGAGCCGCGGTAGAAATAGCCTGCTCTTACTTTGCCGTAGCGTCCGTCCTCGACGACCGCTTTCAAATATTCATAGGCCGGCCAAAACCGCAGGCACTGCCCGATCATCAGTTTCTTGCCCGCGGCGTTCGCAGACTCTACCATTCGCAGCGCCTGCTCGGACGTACGGGCCATCGGCTTCTCGCACAGGACGTGATGGCCCTTCGTCAGCAGGGCAGAGGCCAGTTCCGCATGGAAAGGCGTCGGCACCGTAATGTCGACGATATCCAGCTCTTCGCCGCGCAGCATGTCGTCAACCGCGTCGTACAGCCGGTAGGCGGACAGCCCGTCGTCCTTCAGCTCCGCCATCTTCAGGTCGCATACGGCCGCTAGCTCGACCGGGTAGCCCTCCGCCATCAGACGCTCGTAGCAGGCCAAATGCGTCCGACCCATCGCGCCGATGCCGATCAAGCCGACCTTCAACGTCCGGACCACATCCTTCATCCCGTTAATCCCGTGCTGCCCACTCTCGATCCCTTTCGTCACAAGTATCCTTATCCCCTCTCGGTTCAATGTCGAATCTTGCATCATTCCGTGATGATTATTTTCATTATATTCGCCAATCGCTATAATGAATTTAGACGATAGAGGGATTAGTTGGACGATACCGGTCTTTTTCTTCTATTCTTTCGCAGAAAGGGAGCGGCGGCCGCGATGATGCAGGACACGATCTATCCGTTACGACGAACGGCTCCTTTTCGCGAGTGGAGCCCCAGCATTCACTATGCAAAATACCAGGTGCTGGCACCGCATGTCCTGCAATGGCGGCGCTTGTACGATTTCGAGCTGCTGCTCGTCTTCGAGGGCGAGGCGGCGACGACGATGAACGGCCAGCGCCACGCGATTTCTGCCGGTCAGCTGCTTTTCCTGCCCGCGGGCGTCATGCACCGGAATGAAGTCGTGGCGCCGAACACCCGGTTTCTGGGCATTCACTTCGACTTCTTCAACGAGCTTGCCGTGTACGGCGAGGAGGATTTGGTCGTGAACGAGAACGCCGTGGAGCAGGAAAAGTTTTGCCGGGAAGCGCTGGCAGAGCCGTTCTCGCCCTTGTCGTCCTCCCCGGTCATGACCCCGCTGCCGTCCTGCGTGGCGCTGATGGAACAGCTCGTGCAGGAATTCGCGATCCGTCCGCTCGGGTACGAGCTCGCCTGCAAGGCGCTGATGCTGGCGGTGCTGTCGCAGCTGCTTCGCCTGCAATTCGCCAAGCCCGGACCCGGATCTACCGTTCACGGCGCCCGCATTCAGGCGCTCATGGCCGAGATCGAGCGCCGGCCGGCGGAGCGCTGGAGCAACCCGTTGCTCGCGAAGCGGCTCGCCATGAACGAGGACCATATGGCCAAGCTGTTCAAGGCCGTCGCCGGCCTGGCGCCGGGCGAGTTCGTCCGCGCGGTCCGCCACCGCGAGGCCCGCCGGCTGCTGCGCGAAACCGACCTGACGGCCGAGCAAATCGGCGAGATCGTCGGTTACCCGGACCTGCATTATTTCAGCCGGATCTTCCGCAGGCTCGAAGGCGTGTCGCCGCGGGCCTATCGGAAGCTGTCGAGGGTCTTGTAGACCCTTCATGAACATAGAAAAACCCGACCTTTTGCGAAGGTCGGGTTTTCAATATTGGAATATGAGGTTAATTAGAGCGTTATAGCTCGGAACCAAGCATCGCCCCGTAAGCCTCCGACGCGGGAGTCGTATCGGGCGTATTCTGTACGACCGCGAAAACGATCGCCCCGAGAACCAGCACCCATAACAGGACGAACAGCGTGATCTTCCACGCGCTTTTCGGCACGCGGCCCGTGACGCTGCCGGTCTCCCCGTTCACCATGTAACGGTAAGACTTTTCCTTGTACCGGTAATTCGCATTCCAGATCGGCAGCAGAATATGCTTGTAGGACCGGTCGTAGTAGCGTGTATCGATGGACAGGTTGCGAAGCTCGTCCCCGCCGATCTTGCGCCGGATCTCGCTGTTCAACGTATCGTCCACGCGGGAGCGCGCGGAGTCCCAGCCCTGCTTGAGCGGAACCGAATACCGTTCCGCGATAAAGCCGCTCAAATACTCGGGTTTGTACGCGGCCAGCTGCTCCAGCTTGAAATCGTTCATCTTCTGCAGCAGCGCGCTGTCGTATTGCCCGGAAGCCGGGATCAGGACGTCGTTGAAAAACCGCTCGTGGTGACCGTCGGTCCAATGCCACACCGTGTAGCGGACCCGCTCCGTATACGTCTCGGTCTTGCCGTTCACGGTGCGCGTGCGCGTCTCGTTCCGGTAATGGTACACGCCGACCTCCGCCCTGTACGCGGACGCCGTGTTCGTGTCGAACGTCCAGAACGGCACGTAGACGCCGTTCAGGTTGGAGTTGACGGACTGCGCCTTGAACGCGTTCGGTACGAACCACCGCTTCCGTCGCCAGGCGTTGAACGCCTGATTGGCCTGCTCTTTCGAGATCCGGAACGGAATGACGGACTCCGGCCGGATGCTGCCCGGATTGCCCTGCGGCAGCACCTTCGCCGATCCGCAAAATGCGCAGACGAGCGCGGTTTGGCCGACCGGCAGCAGCATCTCGCCGCCGCAGCTGCCGCATTTGACGACCTGCTGCTCCGTGCCCCAGTCCAGCAACGCGGCGTCGGTTTCGTCCGAGAAATCGAGCACGTATTCATGAACGGCTTCGCCTTGACCTGCCTCGATCGCCTGCTCGTTGCCGCAATAACGGCATTTCAGCGTCTGGCTGACCGTATCGAACTGCATCTGACCGCCGCAGCCCGCGCACGGGAAGGTCGCCGCCGATTGTTCTTGCCCCGTAAGGGGTTCATTGGCCGCCATCTGGATTCCCCTTTACAATTTAGTGCCGCAGCCGGTGCAGAATTTCACGCCCGAAGCCAGCTCTTTGCCGCATTCCGGGCAAAATTTGCGCTCCGGGCGGGCGGCCCCGCACTCGGGGCAAAACTTATCGTCCGCGCTCAGCGCATGATTGCAGCTCACGCACGCGGCATTGCCGCCGGGCGCCGCAGGCGGGTTCGACGGCGATGGAGAAGGCGCAGGTGCCGAGAAACCGCCGCCCATAGACGCCCCGGCCGGGTTCTGCTGGTTACCGTGGCCATCGAACGCGTTCATCGCCTGCTGGAACATTTGCCCCATGGCCATGCTGGCGCCCAGCTCCATGCCCAATCCGGACATGCCGCCGCCGTCCGGCTTGTTCGCCATCTCGCGCATCGACTCGGCGGCTTGAAACTTCGCGTACCGGTTAAGGTCGCCGGCAATATTCATCGACGATCTGCGGTCGATCATCGCCTCCACTTCATCCGGCAGCGAGATATTCTCGATGACCAGGCCCGTCAATTGAAGGCCGATCTCCGTGAATTTCGGCTTCAGCTTCTTCACGGCCTGCTCGCCCAGCTCGTCGTAGCTGCGCGCCAGATCGATGATCGGGACGGCCAGTTCGGCCACCAGGTCGGTCACGCCCGAGACGATCATCGTTTTGAAATACCCCGTTACCTGATCCGGCGTGAATTGCCCGTGACTGCCCAGAATGCCCATCATGAACGCGGCCGGGTCGACGATCCGGTAGGAATAGTTGCCGAACCCGCGCGCCCGCACGACGCCGAACTCTTTGTCACGCATGATGATCGGGTTCGTCGTGCCCCATTTCTGATCGGCGATCAAGGTCGTATTGACGAAGTACACGTCCGCCTTGAACGGCGAATTGAAAGCATGCTTCCACGCCATGAGCGCGGTCAGCACGGGCATGTTCTGCGTCGACAGCTCGTACCGCCCCGCGAAGAACACGTCGGCGATCTTGCCCTCGTTCAGAAATATCGCCGCCTGGCCTTCGCGGACCGTCAATTGCGCGCCCATCTTAATCGCGTTGTCGTAAGCCGGAAAACGGTAAACGAGCGATTCCGTATCCTCGATCCATTCGATAACCTCGATAAATTGACCTTTCAAAAATGAAAACAGCCCCATGTTTCTTCCTCCCGCCGCGCTTGTTTCGCGATTCTCCATTATTTCTCATTATACGACAAAATCAGAATGCCGGTACATGACTTCTTCCCGTCGAAATCGAGTCCGGACGGGAAGCTTCGTTGCATGGCTGCATAAAAAGCCTGACCGCCCATCGCGCAACGAACGCAAAGAAGCCGCACCCTGCTGCGCGCGAACGCTGCGTGCGGTGCGGCTCCGCCGAGGTCCCCGCGAATCCAATTTCGTTTATGGCCGGAACCTCCTATGCCTCAAGAAAACGCACCATCAGCTCTTCATGGGCGTACGTCCCCTCGTCCAGCTTCATCGCGTTCCGCTCCACGCCGTAGGAGACGAAGCCCAACGACAGATACAGCGATTTGGCGGAAAGGTTCGTATCGACCACGTACAAGCCGAGCTGCTCCAGCCCGGGCAACTCCCGCGCGCGCGCCATCAATTCCTCCATCAGCCTCCTGCCGATGCCTTGCCCTTGCGCTGCCGGGTCGACGTACATGCCCCAAACCATGCCTTTATGACGCATTTTGCGATGGGGTTCCCGGCGAAAACCGACCATGCCGACGAGAGCCCCGGAATCCGCGTACGCGCCCAATATAAAATTGCCGCCTTCGGCCGCGATGCGTCCCCGGACCTCCTCCATCGGGGTATCCTTCGCGTCCTCGTAGTCCGCGCCGAACGCCTGCGGGTACCGCCGCAGGGCATCCAGCCGCAGCCTCCAATAAGACGCGGCGTCTTCGACTTGCAGCTTCCGAATCCACATAAGCTTGCCTCCTTGCCGGGTCTTCGGATAAAGATGCTCGAGCTGCGATGCCGCCCGCTTTATCCAAGACTGATTATTTCGGCCGCCCGATGCCGCTTTCCTGTTCGATCCTGCAAAATCGGTCCCGGCGACTTCGTTGGTCAATTTCATCCGTGATGAATACCTTATTATGCAGGCTGCTTCCAAACTATCCGGTCCGGATCGCGCAACGATCCGGCTTTGAAAGGAACCGTTGACCGTGACGAATGAAATCGCCATGAATTCGATACCCGCGATCGAACCGCCTGATCAAAAGGAGCGCGCCCGGCATGCGCCGAAGGAGATCGTCGTCGCCGCGGTCGGCGATCTCTTGATGAAGCCGCTGCTCATCCGAACCGTGCGTACCTCGGCTTCCGCGAAAGGGGACGCCGCTTACGCGTTCGACCAGGTGTTCGAGCCGGTTGCCCGTTATCTGCGGGAAGCGGATCTGACGATCGGCAATCTCGAGACGACGTTCGCCGGCGGCACGGACGAGCGCAGCTACACCGCAACCATTCGCAATCCGAAGAATCGCAATCCGGTCTTCAATTGTCCGGATGCCTTCGCCCCCGCGCTGAAGTCGGCCGGCTTCGACGTGCTCGCGACCGCGAACAACCACTGCATGGATTATGGCGTTCGCGGGCTCAAACGGACGCTCGAGGTGCTCGACAAGCACGGGATTACCCATGTCGGCACCTACCGGGGGACCGAGGAAGCCCAGTCGCTCTGCATTCGAAACGTCGAGGGGATCCGCATAGGCATCCTATCGTATACGAGGGGAACCAACGGGGTGCCCGTCCCGAAAGGGCAGCCGGCCGGCGTCAAGAAAATCGTCCCTTCGAGCATCAAGAAGCAGATGAAACGGCTGCGGGCCAAAACGGATTTCATCATCGTTTGCATGCATTTCGGCTATGAATACCACGGAAATCCGAACGCCCACCAGAAGCAAATGGTCCGTTTCTTGTTCCGGCAGGGCGCCGACGCGATTCTCGGCTCGCATCCGCATGTGCTGCAGCCGGCGGTTTGCCGCACCGTAAAGGACGTCGACGGACGGACGAGGAAACGATTCGCGATCTACTCCCTGGGCAACTTTATCTCCACGCGCCTGCACGGCAAGGACGCTGCTTTGACCGGTCTCATCCTGCGCCTGACGATCCGCAGAACGGCAGGCGGCTCCGCCGAATTATCGAAGGTCGACTTTATCCCGACATGGGTCAGTCTCGCGAAGAACGGCAAACGCACGAAATGCCGGGTGCTGCCGCTTCATCGGGCGCTGCAAGAACCGAAGAGCTATACGTCCGACCAGGCGAACCGGATGCGCCGCGCCTATCGCGGCACGCTGCTCCTGTACAAGGGCGTCATAGCGCCGTATGGCGATTCGCCCGCAGGCTAAAGGGCGCCGCTCCTTCCGGTCCGCAACCGGCTATCCCTTGCGCAGAACCTGTCATCGCCCTCGCCGCGAGTGGATGCTCGCCAGCCGATCTTATGGTAAAATGGAATGAGTTTGTTTGGAGGCGGTCTCCGTACGGCAGGAAATTTTCCACAACTGTCGAATACTGTCGTGGTGCCCAATCGTTTCATAGGGAACGGAACCGGCGAGTTACCGCATAATGAACAAGAGTGCTAGACTATTTTTTACTTGAAAAAGGGAGCACGTAACATGATCGTACATTACACAAGAGATATCAACAGCGCCGCCGGCATTTTGAGTTCCAGGGAGTTCCCGCTTGCGCGGATCGGCTTGAACGAGCAAACCGACGCCTTGCGGTATTTGTCCGATTTCAACCGGCTGCATTACACGCAGGACTTGATCGCGACGTTCAAGCAAGCGCTGAATATCATGCGCCAGACGCCGAACCTCGATCAAAAGCAGTTTTTCACCCATACGTTCTTGGCCGCGGAATTGCGCAAGGTCGCCTACCAGAACGGCGTCTCGCTCGGCGGCTCGCTTGCCGCCCTGCTGAGCCAGCACAGCTTCATGACCAGCTTCAGCGACGAAGCAGCCAGCACGTTCGTCAATCCGGAGAACGGCGAGATCGCCTTCGAATTCGAGGAAAACCCGCTGGTTGCGCCGCGCGGCTTCCAACTGCTGTTCAATAAAGTGCACTACGCCGAAGCCGATAAAGTGAAGAAGCTGCAGGCCGACAACGGCGACGACATGACGCAGTTCATGGACAGCGTCGCGCAGGAATCCGATGCCACGTTCACGGATATCCTCTCCGCCTACATCGAGAAGCTGGAGAAGCAGCAGCTTGCTTATACCGGCATTATTCACGACCTGCTGGCCGCGCTGATGGAGGAGAACAAGAAAGGCGCGTACACGCCGCTCGACCTGTACACGCTGGACGAAACGGTCGCCGCGGTCAAGTTCATCCACGATTACACCGTCGAGGAGTTCACGACCAAATTCCGCACGGAAACCGGCCAGAAGCCGCCGACCAAGCTCGAAATCAAACAAATTCTAAAGCAAAACCCGGACATGATCCAGGCAACCTGGATCGATATCCGCAGCGCGCTCATCCGGGATATCGCGTTCCGGCAGGAAAACGAGATCCGCGCGATTCTGCTGCCGCAGAACAAGAAGCAGTTCAATCAGCAGAAGAAGCAGATTCCGCTCGCGTTCGACGCGGACAAGCTGCGCCGCATCGTGATTTCGCCCAACTGCGCCGACAAGGCGGAGTGGAAAGCGAAGCTCGAGGACGCGTTGTTCACGAACCGCTATGCGAATGTGGTCGTGGAATAGCAACGTGGAATAGAACCGAACCGGCACGGTTGCCCTGGAGGGCTTCGCGGCCCGTTAACAAGAAAGCGGCTTTCCCCCATTTGGGAGAAAGCCGCTTTCTTGCATAATATGGGCTTGCTTCGCTCATGCTACACGCATCGCGTTAATTCCGGGGACGGACGGCCGCTCCAAAAGCGGCGCATTGCGCGAACAGAGTATTCCAGAGCCGCGAAGCTTGGCCTTGGCGGTCGGATTTGAAGTTCACGCCGCCTACGGACGGTTGCGGTACGCGGTCGGCGACATGCCCTGCAGCCTTGCGAATGCCTTGCCGAAATACGCCGCGTCGCCGAAGCCGGCGCTGCTCGCGATGAGCTGCACCGGCAGGCTCGTTTGGCTGAGCAGCAGGCGCGCCTTCTCCATCCGGTACCGGAGCAGGAACTCGTACGGCGCAACGCCCGTCTGCGCATGGAACAGCTTGGTGAAGTACGCCCGGTCGAGGCCGACGTGCCGGGCGATGAGCGAGATCGTCAGCTTGCTCTGGTAATGCTCCTCCATGAACTTCACCGCCCGGGCGATATACGCTTCGCTGCCGTCCTTCCTGCGGGTCGGGGCTCGCGTCTCCCCGCTTCCGTTCAGGAAGGTCGCGAACAGCTGCAGCAGCAGACCTCCGCAATGCAGCTCGGACGCCATGTCGTCGACCGCGGAGCGGCGAAGCAGCTCGGCCAGCAGCGGCTCCGACTGCCGCGGCGCCGGCTGCACGCCTGTCGGCGACCGCAAGGTCAGCCCCGCCGAGTGCAGCAGGTCCGCGGCAAGCTTCCCTCCGATGCCGACCCAATAATACGTCCACGGGTCCTCGTCGCTCGCGCGGTAGGCGGAAGGCTGGTTCGGGAACATGCAGAAGCAGTCCCCCGCCTTCAGCTGATAGTCGCAGCCGCCCGTCGTGAACGTGCCGGAGCCCCCGACGATGAAATGGATCAAATAATGGTCGCGCATCGTCGGTCCGTACTGATGGCCCGGCTGGCAGCGCTCCCTGCCGCAGTAATACAGCCGCGGATCCAGCTCCGCGCGGCCGGTCATGAAATGCTCCGCGAACCGCTTCTCCGGCAGCGGTTCTTCGTCGTGGCTCATGGTCCGCGCTCCTTTCGTTTTTCCGCTGACAGGAAGGCAGCTCCCCGCGCGAACGCGCGTCTTCTTTCCCCGCAAAATAAAACGCTCAACAGCACCATACCATGCCGCCGATTCATCCGTCATCCTCAATCACACAAATAAACCGGATATTCGCTCCTTGATTCAGGCCTTCATCCCGAATAGAGACACAATTTCACCAGCTTCCAACACATTTTCCACCTGTATCCCCTGCCTCTTCCGGCGCTATAGTAGAAACAAATACAAGCAACATGAGGAGGATGCACGTCATGCAAACCTTGACGGCCGGTTACTACGACTATCGCTTGGAAGGCGGGGAATCTCCCTTTCGGGCGAGCTTGCGGATCGAACGCGAGTCCGAGGGCGTCGAGATCGTCCATATCCGCATCGAAGCCGACGCCCCCGCGGTTCCGCCGGCTTTCACGCTCTCCTGGAATCCGCCGATCATCGACGCGTCGGCCATGTGGCACCCCACGGCTAATTTCGCCAAAGGACTGCGGGCGGACTGGTCGCAGCCTTTCGATTCCAAGTCGACCCATTCGGCACCGGTCATCAGCCTCTTCGGCGGCTCCGGGAAGAACCGCCTGACGTTCGCGTTCTCCGACGTCTTGAACGTCATCCGGTTCAATGCCGGCGTCCACGAGGAAAGCGCCACCTTCAGCTGCCTCGTCTCCATGTTCGACACGCCGACCACGCCGCTTTCCCTCTACGAGGCCGAGCTGCGCATCGACGTCCGCGACATCCCGTACTACGATTGCCTGGCCGATGTCAGCCGCTGGTGGGCCCGCTATCCGTCCAACGCCCCGGCTCCCGTGCCGGCGGCGGCGCTCGAGCCGATGTATTCGACCTGGTACAGCTTCCACCAGCATCTGACGCCGGCGGACGTCGAGGAGCAGTGCCGGCTTGCCCGCGAGATCGGCTGCGACTCCGTCATCGTCGACGACGGCTGGCAAACCGCGGACAATGCCCGCGGCTACGCGTACTGCGGCGACTGGAACGTATGCGCGGACAAAATCCCCGACATGCGGGCGCACGTCGCTCGCGTCCACGCGCTCGGCATGAACTACCTGCTCTGGTATTCCGTGCCGTTCATCGGCATCCACAGCGAAGCATGGGGCCGCTTCGAGAACAAGATGCTCGAGCGCGTCGACCGGCTGAACACGGGCGTAGTCGATCCCCGCTATCCCGAGGTGCGCGAATACCTGATCGGCATCTACGAGAAAGCGCTGCTGGAGTGGGACCTGGACGGCTTCAAGCTCGACTTCGTCGATGCGTTCGAGCAGCCGGCCGCCGAGCGCGACGATGCCGACCCCGGACGCGACACGCCATCCGTCGCGCAGGCGGTCGACATGCTGCTGAGCGACGTCATCGCGCGGCTGCGCGCCGTCAAGCCGGACATCATGATCGAATTCCGCCAATCCTACATCAGCCCGCTCATGCGCAAGTACGGCAATCTGTTCCGCGCCGGTGACGTGCCGAACGACGCGCTGCAGAATCGGGTTCGCACGATCGACGTCCGGCTGCTGTGCGGCAATACGGCCGCGCATTCGGACATGATCATGTGGCACCCCGACGAGCCGGCGGATGCCGCGGCGCTGCAATTGATCAATATCCTGTTCGCCGTGCCGCAAATTTCGGTTCGTCTGGATACGCTTCCGCAGGATCATCAAGACATGATCGCATTCTGGCTGAAATTCTGGCGCGAGCACCGGGACACGCTCATGGGCGGCTATCTGGAGCCCCATCATCCCGAGTTGAACTACCCGCTCGTTACGGCACGCAGCGACCAAGCCTTCATCGCCGCCGTATATCACGATACCGTCGTCGCGCTGGACGGGGACTTGCCCGGGACGATCATCCTCGTCAACGGCACGCGCGGAAGCCGGCTGGTCGCGGAAGCGGCGGAGGATATCGGGCCGCGATCGGTACGCGTGCTCGATTGCCGCGGCCGCGAAACCGCCGCGTACGAGCTGGGCGGCTTGCAGGGCTTGAAGGCGTTCGACGTCCCGTCCTCGGGGCTTGTCATCCTGCAGACCCCGGAGTCGTAAAGCCTTACGCTTAGGACGGCGACGATGTCTTCCGAAACATGCGTACCGCATCGCACGCAACGAACCCCTCCGCGGATTGCCGGGAGGGGTTCGTTGCGTTGCGCGGAGGCGGACCGGCGAGGTTGGCTCCATACGCCGAGGATGGCCGACTTTCCGAGAGCGGTTTACCATAGGCGGAACCATGCCGTTAAAGCGTCAGTCCCTTAAAGTCAATGATAGTCCCGATACTCCTGGGGCGTACAGCCGACCAGCTTCTTGAACAGATAGGTAAAATAAGCGGAGGTTTGGATCCCGACGCGGTCCGCCACCTCGTAGATCTTGATGCCCGGATCCTTCAGCAGCTCGCGCGCCCGGTCGATGCGGGTCTCCTGGACGAATTCCGAGATCGTCTTGCCCATCTCCCGCTTGAACAGCACGCTGAGGTAGCTCGCGTTCAGGTTGAATTCCTCCGCCAGCTGCTTGACCGTCCAATTCTCCTGCAGTCGTTCCTCGATGGAGGCCGCGATCCGCTTGATGAGATTATGCTGCTGGTTCATGCTCTCTTTCTTCTCGATCGTCATGTAACGGTCCACGTAATCGACCAGCAGCACGATGATCTGTCCGGTGCTGCCGCAATCGAGCATCCGCCGCCACATCAGAATGTTCATTTCGCCGTTCGCGTCGTCCTTCCACTTGAGGTTGCGGATCAGCTCGCTCAGGAAGCTCATGCCGAACGCCTGCACGTACGAGAACGAAGCCGGCTCCTGGGCCAGCAGCACGTCGAGGATCCGGTTCATGTACGCGCCGACCTTCGCCGAGTCCCCCGATTCCATTAGCTTCACGATGGTCGGCATGAACTCCTCGCGCAGCCGGAAGTCCTGGAATTCGCCCCGGTCCATGTAATCGTGGCGGACGATCTGCCCGTCCGAGATCAGCCGCGCCTTGGCCATCATGAACTTGATCTCTTTATAGTGCAGCGGCACCTCTTCCCACCGGCTGCCCGAGCGGCCGCTGCCGACGGTTACCGTGGCGCCGTATTGCTCGCGCATCATGTTCTGGATGAAGGGCAGCCGCTTCTCGGCCTTGGCCCGCTCCTCCGGCGACTGCCCGAAATGCAGGGCGACGACCTCGTCCGGCGTGATCTGCGCCAGGAACAGCGGCTCCGCGCCGGACAAACCGACCTCGATCGTCTGCTTGAATCCGCTTCCAAGAAGGATTCTGTCTTTGGCCTCTTGGCGGGGCGACAGGAAATGATCCAGGCCGAAGACCAGAATCCGGAACCCGGCGGCGACGTCCGGCAGCGCCATGAGGCTGTTCCAGGAAGCGAGCATGTCGTCCGTCTGCGGAATTTCCGCGATCAGGTCGTTCACGAACCGTTCCTTCACGAGCTTCAGGCTCTCCGATACCTTCTTCTCCAGCTCGCTCGTCTGATCGACGATGCTGCGCATCTTTTCCAGCGTCTCCCGAAAGCCGGAGAGCCGGCTCGATACCTCTTCCATCTTGAGCGGTTTGAGCACGTAAGCCTGCGCGCCGACATGGATCGCGTCCTGCACGAACTCGAATTCATTGTAGCCGCTGATCATCAGCACCTGGATATGAGGGCGCTCCTTCTTCGCTTCCGCCACCAGCTCGATGCCGTTCATGCCCGGCATCGAGACGTCGGAGATGAGCACGTCGTAGGACGAGGCGCGCAGCTCCTCCAGCGCTTCCTCGCCGGATTCCATCGTCGCCGGCTTGTCGTACCCGAGTCCCTGCCAATCGATATAACGGACGAGGCCTTGAATATTGGAAGGCTCGTCGTCCACGATGAGTACCTTGAGCATTATGCTTCCCTCCTGATCGTCGGCTCCGCGATGCAAGCCGGGAACGCGATGGACACGCGCGTCCACGCGCCGGGCTCGCTCTCGATCGTCAGCGCCGCTTCGCTGCCGAAATACAGCGCAAGCCGTTCTTTGATGTTGGGCGTTCCGAAGCCGCTGCCTTTGCCGACATGCGCGCCCCGTTCGATATCGCGAAGCACGGCGGCCGGAATGCCCTGCCCGTTGTCATGGACGGACATGCGCATGACGCTCCCTTCGCGGCTAACCGCGATGCGGATCACGGCGCCGGGCTTGCGGGTAATCGCCCCGTGCAGATAG
Organism: Paenibacillus sp. J22P277; assembly: GCF_059383675.1. NCBI lineage: Bacteria > Bacillati > Bacillota > Bacilli > Caryophanales > Paenibacillaceae > Paenibacillus > Paenibacillus sp. J22P277. Next base: position 199,950 of record NZ_JBXENS010000007.1, on the reverse strand, counting down.
CAGTTCTCCACGATCGGCTGCAGCACGGTCTTGATCGTGTAGAAATCCAGCGCATCCTCGTCGATCTCCCACTCGACCCGCACGCGTCCCGGATAGCGGAACTGGCAGATGTCGAGGTAAGCCCGGACATGCTCGAGCTCGTCGCGGATGCGGATGACGCTGATTTGATTGTTCAGGGTAATCCGATAGAAGGTCGTCAGCGCGTCGATGATCCGGATCTGCTCCTGATCGTCCGCGTCCATCGCCCGCCAGCGCAGCAGCCCGAGGGAATTGTAGATAAAATGCGGATTGATCTGCGCCTGCAGCGCCTTGAACGCCTGCTCCTTCTCCGCCAGGCCGGACTTGGTGATGTCCTCGACCAGCTTCCCGAGCCGCTCCGACATGGAATTGAACCGGTTCTCCAGCTCGCCCAGCTCGTCGTTCTCGCTGTAGCGGACCGCCGCCTCGAATTCCCCGCGCGAGAGATCGGCCATGCGCGTGCCCAGCTTGCGGATCCGCCGGACGATATTGCGGACGATCGTCGTCATGAGCGACAGCGAGAGCAGGAGGAAGAACGTGATGACGCCGACGATCAGAATGAGCACGGTCCGGTTCTGGTTATCGAGATGCTTCGTGCGCATCAGCGCCACGAGCGTCCAGTGCGACGACAGGGGCTGGGTCATCAGCATGTCCTTCGTCCCGGTCAGATCCACCACGGGGCCGTCCCCCGGCGACGCGGCCGCAGGCGCGCTTCCGTCCGGCCAGGCTTTCAATTGCAAGCGCTTGCCGATATCCGCGCGGTCCGTCGCGGCGAGAATCCGCTTGGCATCGTCCAGGACGTACAGGCTGCCGTCGTTGAACGGATGATCCAGCAGCTCGCCGAACACGGCGTTGTAATTCAATAAAATGTAAACCATGCCGATCAGATTCCCGGTGTTGTCGATGATCTTGCGCGTGATGACGCTTTGGTTCGGATTGCCCGGGACGCTGCTCCAGAAGAGCGGGCTTTGCGATTGCTTCGCCTCGTCGTACCAGGCGCGCTCGTTCATGCCGGAGAGCATGCGGTCTTCTTCGGGACGCCAGAGCAGCTGCCCGTCCTGTACCAGCGTCTCGTTCGTATGGTAGATGCGGAAATCCGCGATCCCCGGCAAATATTTGCTCGTGATCAGGAAGGTCCTGTCCACGTAATTGACCGTATCCACGACCTCGGTCATGTCCGCGTATTCGCGCCCGAGCCGGGCGATCAGCTCGCCGTCGGTGGCCGTGCGGACCGCCAGCAGGTCGTAGCTCTTCTTGCTGAAATCGACGATCTGCGCCGTCTGCTGCACTGCTTCCTCCGCCGTGTTCACGTAGCTGCGGTGAAAGCTGCGGATGACCCCGTATACGGCGCCGCTGCTCAGCACGAGCGTCGGCAGCAGCAGGATCATCACGAACAGCACGACGATTTTGCCGCGCAGGCTCATTCTCCGGGTGAAGCCCAATATCCATTTGTCCAGTCGCAATCCCAGTCGCAAGGCTCCCTCCCCTTTCTCAACGGAGTATATCATACGCCCGGCAGGCGGTTAATAGGAAAGCGGTCCGAGCGGCAGGCGCCGTAAGGCGGTTAATAGGAAGGCCGTCCCCGCGGCGGGCGCCGTAATCGTGCCGAAAGGGAAGCCGTCATAGTGACGGCTCCCCTTGTTCAGGCAAGTCATGCGATTTCGGGCATTGATTCCTAGCCTCGCTCGATTCGTGCGCTTTGAACGCGGCTTCGAATCAAAGCCTTCCATCATGGATGGGCGCGCTGCGCCTGTCTTACGCTTTCGGAGCCGATTGCAAGCTGGCGTTCCACTCCTGCTTCAGCTCGCTCCAATGCGCGCGTTTCTCGAGCGCGGCTTGGAAATCATTCCATGCCGCTTCGAACGCTTTGTCGTCCTTCGCCATGAGCAGCTTCGCTTTGAATTCCTTGCGCACGTTCTCGAGCTCCGGCAAATATTTCTCCCAGAGGCCGCCCGGCTTCGCTTTCACCATGTCGTACGGCTGCGCGACGCGGACGCCGCCCATTTTGCCGATCGCTTCGGTGAAATCGATCGTCTTCTGCCGGCCCTTCGGATCGGTCACGGCGTAGTTCCACCACGGGTACCACTCGTTGCTGTAGGACGAGATGCCGTACAGTGCCGGGTTCGTGCTCGCGATTTTGGCCGCGTCGCCGGAATCGTGAAGCTGTTGGTAATTGGCGTCCGTGAATTTCCACAGGCCGAGCGGCTTATCCACCCAATCCCAGAACACGCCTGCCGGGCCTTCGTTCGCGACCTGCTGCTGCTCCGCCTTCGGCGTCAGCATGTAATCCACGAATTTGAGGATAGCGTCGAGGTTTTTCGTGTCCTTGCTGATGTACAGGTCGTTGCCCGGGTACGGGTTGACGATCTGGTTCGCGCCGATATGGTCGATGCCCGGTACCTGCGGATACGGAATCGTCTCGTAGAACCAAGCCGGCTCCGTCGGTCCGTCCAGGATTTCCCAGATATGCGCGTCCATGTTGAAGAATCCGCCGACATTCATCGCGATGCGACCGGATTTGGTCTTCTCCTTGTAGCGTTCCGCTTTGTCCGTGATCGCCTCGGCGTCGATGAGGCCTTCGCGGTACATTTGGTTCATCCACTGGTAGGCCGCTTTGTACTGCGGATTATCATAGATGAATTGATAGCTGCCGTCATCCTTCTTCTCCACGGGGATCACGCCGCCGGCCGTCGAGGTCGACACGCCGAACGTGCTCAGGATGATGTTCTCGTCGCTCGCGTCCGACAGGAAGCTGAGCGGAATGTAAGGCTTGCCGGACGGGTCCTTCTGCTGGGCCGCGGCCTTCAGGTAATTTTCCACGCCGGAGATCGTTTTCAGATCGTCCATCTTCATGCCGGTCTTATCGAGGATGTCCTTCCGCACGAACCAGCCACCCGACGCCCAGCCCGGCCACGGATCTTCGGGATGCTGGTCGAACCAGGTCGGGATCGACCAGATATGTCCGTCTTTGTCCTTCATCGCGTCCAGGTACAGCTTCGGAATGGAAGCGAGTCCCGGATATTGATCCGGCATGTCGAAGTACTTCTCGACCGGAAGGATGCTGCTCGAACGGATCATCGAGGAATTGACGATGTCGCTGCGGTTGAACAACGCTGCATCATCGAAACCGCCAGTGTTCAGCTTCAGGTTCAGCGCCGTCATGGCGTCGCCTTGCGTCGCTTCCAGCTGCACGTCGATGCCCGGCTCGTGTTCTCTCCAATACTTCTGCACCATGCTGTCGTTATTGATCGTCGCCGTCCAGCCGAGCCACAGCTTGAACGTCTTGGATCCGGCGGAATCTCCGGAACCTCCGGCGTTCGCCGGCGCGTTCGCGGTCTGGTTCGTTCCGTCGGCGGGCGTATTCGCTGCCGCGTTCCCTCCGTCGTTGCCGCTGGAGCAAGCCGTCAGTCCGAGCATCAAGGCCGCCAGACCGAGCGCCATGCCCTTTCTTGCCGTGAGCACATTCATGCGTTGCGTTCCCCTTTCTGTCTCTCCATTATATATGGTGTTTCCGTACACCCGCTGTAAATTGGACGGATTTACCAGGTTCCGCCTACCCTTTGACGGAACCGATGAGCACGCCTTTGACGAAGTAACGCTGCAAGAACGGATACACGCACAGGATCGGAATCGCGCTCACCATGACGGTCGCCATCTTGATCGACATCAGCGTGACGTTCGCCAGACTCGAGCCCCGGGCCAGCGCTTCCACGTTGTTGTTGGAGCCGAGCACCGCCGAGATGTCCTGCGCGGACAACAGCTGCTGCAGGAATGTCTGCACCGGAATCAGCTTCTGGTCCGACACGAAGAACGCGCCCGCGAACCAATCGTTCCAGTGCATGACGCCGGTGAACAATCCGAGCGCGGCCAGCATCGGCTTGGACAGCGGCAGGATGATGGACCAGAGAATCCGGAAGGGATGGGCGCCGTCCATCTCGGCCGATTCGATCAGCGCTTCGGGAATCCCCTGGATGAACTTCATCATGACGAACATGTTCCACGCCGAGAAGGCGCTCGGCACGATATAGACCCAGAACGAATTCAGCAAATGCAGGTCGTGCAGCTGGATATAGAACGGGATCAACCCGCCGCTGAACAGCATCGTGAGCAGCACGTAGCCGAGAATCGTTCCCCGCATCGGCATGGCCCGGTACGACAAGCCGAACGCGGCCAGCAGCGTAACGAGCAAGCCTGCTATGGTCCCGATGATCGTCCGGGCGATCGTGATCCAGTACGAATGCTGGATGATCTCGTTGCCGAGCACGATCCGGAAATTATAAAGCGTGAAGTGGCGCGGCCACAGGTACACGCCGCCTTTGGCCGCGTCGCGTCCTTCGTTCAGGGAGATGGCCAGCATGTACAAGAACGGATAGATGACCGTAAAGCATAACAGCAATAGAAGCACGATGATGACGATCTGACTCGCTTTGTCGCCTGCCGAACGTTTCATAGCCTACCAGAGCCCCTCCCCGTTGATTTTGCGCGCCGTCTGGTTCGTGATGAGCACGAGGATCAAGCTGATAACCGAGGACAACAGGCCGACGGCCGTCGCCATGCCGAAGTAGCCTTGCTGGAGCCCGCTTCGCAAAATATACGTATCGAGGACGTCCGCGACGGGCTGGTTGGCCGGATTCATGAGCGGGTAGATCTGATCCATCCCGACCGCGATCAGGCTCGGCATGCTCAGGATGAGCACGATGGAGATCGTCGGCATGATGCCGGGCAGCGTGATATGGCGGATCTGCGCCAGCCTGCCCGCGCCTTCGACCTTCGCCGCTTCGTAGAGCTGCGGGTCGATGGTCGTAATGGCCGCCAGGTAGAGGATCGTATTCCAGCCGACTTCCTTCCACAGGCCGCTCGCCACGATCATCGGGCGGAACCATTCCGTCGAGCCGAGGAAGAAGATCGGGTCGTGGCCCGTCTTGGTCACGATTTGATTGACCAGTCCCCCGTCGAGCGTCAGCAGCGATTGCAAAATGTACGCCACGACGATCCAGGAGAAGAAATGCGGCAGGTAGCTGACGGATTGCACGAAGCGCTTGAACCCGCTGTGCCTCACTTCGTTGATGAGCAAGGCCAGAATGATCGGGGCCGGGAAGCCGAACACGAATTTGAGAACCGCGATGATGATCGTATTCTTCACCACGATCCAGAATTGGTCGTCCTTCAGGAAAGCGAAATTTTCCACCCCGGTCCACGGGGCGTTCCAGATCGTGTAGCCGATGTGGAAGTTCTTGAACGCGACTTGAATGCCGGCCATCGGAATGTAGCTGAACAGCAGCAACAGGATCACGGCCGGTGCGATCATAATGTACTGGTGGCGGTATTTTGCCAGTCTCTCGAGCATGCGATCACCTCTGTACGCTAATTATACGGACAGGGAAATGGCGGCACTAGAACACAACGATTGGATTTCTATCGCAATGATTAGAGGATTGGGCGGGCGGAGGGTCGGGGTTATGAAAACGCTTTTCATGGACGGGGATGCGTGAAAAAAGAGGGGGTTGTTTCAAATGGCGTTGTCTCGGTGCGCCTTGGGACGGCTAGGCGGAGACAGGCTGCGCGATTGGCGGACGCAGGCTGCGCGACTCGGCGGAGGTGAGCTTCGCGACTTGGCGGAGACAGGCTGCGCGACTCGGCGGGGCAAGCTTCGCGACTGGCGGACGCAAGCTTTGCGACTCGGCGGAGACAGGCTGCGCGACTCGGCGGGGCAAGCTTCGCGACTGGCGGACGCAAGCTTTGCGACTCGGCGGAGACTAGGCTAAAAATGCTGCGAAAATGCATGAAATTCTCCGCTCGTCATCCCTTGAGCAAGAATTCATGCAATTCAGCAGCAATTTCAAGGCAATGGCTTCTATTGACGCGTAGAGGAAGGAAATTGCTGCAGATTTGCATCATATTCACTGCAACAGGATCATTGTACTGATTATTGATGCATATTCGCCGGAATTTTCTTAGACCCTAACAAAAAAGAAGCTATCCGCGCCGTCATTCAACATGACGTTCAGGACAGCTTCTTTCTCAACAGGCGATAGCCGAATAAATTCCGTCGGCGCACGACTTACTAATGGCGTTCCCGCTTGCCGCCGTTCAGCGTCGTTCAGGCAGCGCGCCGTTCTTCGACATCCGCTCCGCTTAGGGCCGATGCCTGCAAAAACCCGGCTCAATAGTCGAATCCGATATTAGCGGGAGCTGCCTGCCTCGTGCCGAAACTCCCCCGGCAGGGTCAACGAAACCGTCCCCGCCGCGCTGTCTATGTCCCCGCCGAAAGCGTGCCGATTGCCGGTCTCGACAACGCTGCCGTCTAATCCGATGATGCCGCTGCGATCGAAATTGCTGTCCCCGTGCATGCTGGAGTAACGGAATACGAACCGTTTGTTCAGCTTCGGCATGACGCCGGTTTGATCCTTCAGCTTATCGGTCGGCCATAGATCGACCGCGTCCCCGGAGCTTCCGGAGCCATAGTCGACATGGGCTTGCCACGTAGCGACGAGAAAATCGTCCTTGAATTCAAAAAAGAGAATAATTGAAAATAGAGCCCCGGTTACGCAGCAAACGTCCCAAGGCTCTTCTACTCATTCATCCGTGCGTATGATGATCGGCTCATCGATTTTCATCACGGTCGAGATCGAATAAAGAAGCATCGTCGCATGGAGAACGAACAACAGCTTAAATAGCAGCGGATGCTTCTTTCTGGCCCACCTGAGGAAGAAACAGATGCCAATGGCAGCCGCGGCCGCTATCCAAATCAAGGATTTGAAGTAAAGCGATGCTTTGTCGTCCGGCAGATGATAATGAAAGACGCGCGAGAGGCATTGCGAGACGCCGACGGTTAGCCATGTCGAACATTGCAACCAGTACACCATGAAGATAACGGCGTAAAATACGAGATTCATGACGAATGTGATAACTTTCATTGGCGGCACCATCCAGCAAGTAAGTATTTCGAACCTCGATCTTCTTCCTGCCATTAGTTATCGGCTCGCCACGGGCAAAAAGGAATACCGCCATGCTCATCCCAAAAAGGCGACCGCCCCTTCCGGAGCAGCCGCCTTCCTACTTAAGCGAATAGGCGTATTCGACTTATTTGCGGTAAAGCGGATAATCGACCTTGGCCGGCACTTCGATCACGGCCATTCGGAGCGCCTGTTCCGCTCCCGCGCGGAGCGTGAACCGTTTGCCGCCCGCAGGCGTCTCGATCACGCTGAAGTCCTTATGCCGGAATGCGACCGGTTCGCCGTCGCCGGCAGCCGGTTCCCAAGTACCGTCGCCTCTGATCGCGAGCGCCGCCCAGGAATAACCCGCGGCCAATTCATAGGCGTACGAATTGCCCGGTTCCACCGTAATGTCCCACATCTTCGCATCCGTCACGAGCTTGATCGGGGATTCCCCGCCGAGGATCGTCTTCACGCTTACGCCCGGCGCGGGCGACGACAACGGGAAGTCTTCGTGCCGATAGTCGGCGTAGGTCGGCGGACGCTTCAGCGATTCGCTCAAATGCGGCTCCAGCCAGATCTGGAAGGCCTCCCCGTCCGGACCGAAAAACTTCTCCTGATGGGAGACGCCGGAGCCGGTCTGCATGACCTGCGCGCCGCCTTGGCCCACGGCGCTCTCGGTTCCGAGCGTATCGCCGTGAACCAGCTTTCCGTTCAAGACGTACGACATGATCTCGAACCCTTCGTGCGGGTGAAGCCCGATTCCGCCCTCCTTCTCCGTGTGCGCCCAGGACCAATAAAACAGCGGACCGACGCGGCGCACGACGGAATCCTGATGCGGGAACCCGATCGGCTTCTGCACGCGGATGCTGCCTCCGGGGAATACCTCGCTCACCTGTTGGTCCGGCGAATAAATCTTAATCGTCATGATGAATCATTCCTTTCCTGCCATGGATTCGGCGTCCAAGCCGATCTTCTTCAACAACTCTGCCAGCACGCGTTTCTCCTCGTCCGTCGCGGCAGACAACAGGCGCGAGATGAGCGCCGCATGCTGCGGGAAAATATCGTTAAACAGCGTCTCGCCCGCCTCCGACAGCAGCACGGTCATGCCTCTGCGGTCCGTCTGGCTCGGCTGCCGGCGCACGAGCCCTTTCTCTTCCAGCTTATCGACGACGTACGTGATGCTTCCGCTCGGGATCGACAGCCGTTCGCTGATGCGCTGGACCGGCTGCGGCCCCGTGTTGTACAGCAGCTCGAGAATCATGAAATGCTCCGTGCGGATGCCGCGGCTTTCGATGTCCGTATTCGCTCTGCCGAACACCGAGCGGGACGCCTTCAACCAGATCCGGAACAACCGCAGGTCGATCTCGCTTGGGTCCTTGCCCTCCGTCATCGTCCGCTCCCTCCTTCATGCTTCGATCTATCGCGTTACGGCCGGCGGATGGCCGCACCAACTATGCTAAGTTTAGATGTCCTACATTTAGGATAAATTAATCCTAACACTAGGATATTTATTTGTCAAAGGTTTTGATGAAATCCTTTCCGCGCCTTCGCGCCGCGCCAGCACGTACTCCGAGCTACGAAAAAGCAGCCGACCCGGACGTTGCGTCCCGGTCGGCTGCTGCTCTATCGCTTGCTATTTCAACTATTCGATTCGTGTATTCGAATCCAGAATTATACGGCCTCGAGGCCGTCCAAAATCTCCTGCAGGCTCAGCTCCGCGCACGCCATCGACGTGTCCGCGGCGCCGTAGTACATCCGCACCCGGTCGCCGTCCACGAGCGCGCCGCACGAGAAGACGACGCCTCCGAAGAAGCCGTTCGCCTCATAATCGGCTTCCGGCTCCATGACCGGCTTCACCGAACGCGCGATGACCTTCGACGGGTCGTTCAGGTCGAGCAGCACCGCGCCCATGCAGTAGCGGTTGTCCTTGGTCGCGCCGTGGTACAATTCCAGCCAGCCGCGCTCCGTCCGGAACGGAACCGCGCCGCCGCCCAGGCGGCCGCTATCCCACATGCCGTCGCGCAGGCCGATCAGATGCTTGTGGTTGCCCCAGTAGAGCAAGTTGTCGGACTCGGCGATCCACATCTCCGGACGGCCGACGCTCTTGGTCGTCGGACGGTGAAGCGCGTAATATTTCCCGTTGATCCGTTCCGGGAAGATCAGCACGTCCTTGTTGTCCGGCCCGAAAATCATTCCGTGATGCGTCGTCGTCGCGAAATCCTTCGTCGAGACGAGCGATTCGCCGATGCCGACCGGCGACACCGCGGAGAAGTAAATGTAATACGTATCCCCGATCTGGGTGATGCGCGGATCCTCGATGCCGAACGTCTCGAGCGACTGGGACGGATACACGAACGGCTTCTCGTCGATCGTGAAGTTATGGCCGTCCTTGCTGCGCGCGATGCGCAGGTATGACAGCGACGTCAAGTATTGGAACGCCGGCGCATGCTCCTTCAGGATGATGACGCGCGGGTCCGACAGGTCGTAGCGATCGTCGTCCTTGCGAATCGGAATGAGATCGAGGCCGCCCGTCTCCACGTTGAATACCGGCGCCAGCACGATCTCGGGATCGGGGCTGATCGGACGCTCCGCGACGCGAAGCAGCATGATGACTTCGCCCTTATACTCCGCGATGCCGGCGTTGAACGCGCCGATGACTTCGAAATCGTCGCGGTGCGGCTTCACGTCCGCCGGGGTGACCAACGGGTTCTCTTCATAGCGGTAAATATTCATGGCGTTAACTCCTCTGTTTTGCTCTATTTATCTATTCAGTATGGTTTCGTGTAAACTGCCGCGTCTCAGGTGATGCGGCCCGTAAGGACTATAGCCCTCGAAATGGATCCTCGATGACGATCCGCTGCGCGTCCGCGTCGCTGATGCCCGCGTACAGTACGGCGCTGCCGTCCTCCTGGCGAACCAATCCGCCGCTGAAGACGACGTCCTGCAGATCGGGCCGCTTGGACGGGCCCGGCAGGAACCGGCTGCGCTCGGCGATCAGCTTCATCGGCGTGAACGATTCGTCCGACGGGTCGAACACGAACGCCATCGGATAGTAATGACGGTCGCCCGCCTCGTCGAAGCTCGCGACATGGCCAAGCACGCCGACGCGGCCGTCGACCAGCCGATGGGCTTCGTTGGCACCGCCCCATTCGCCTTCCGCGAACTGGCCTTGCAGCAGCGGAGCTTCGTTGATCGCGGCGAGAGTCAGATCGTCCAGCGATTTCACGCGGGTATAGCCGACCTTGCCGCGGCCGCCCTTCTCGCCTTGCGGCCGCGTGAACACCCCGATATCGCCGTCCGCGAGCTCGATCAAGCGAAGGTCTTTCATGCCGTCCGGCCCGCGGAAGAACGGCTTCAGGCTGCGAACGTCCTGCCCGCGATAGAAGACGGTGCGCCACATGAGCGCGTTCTCCTTCACGGGATGCGGATAGATCTCCACGCCGCCGACGATCAGCTCGCCGCCGATCCGCGTATGGAACGGATCCTGAAGCTCCAGCACCGGCGCGCCCTCGAGGGGCAGCCACGTTCCTTCGCGCTCGGCGAAGAAGACGACCTCGGCATGCTCGCTGTCCCGGGATTCCACGCGTCCCGCGATGACCGGCACGCCGCCGTCCGTGAACGGCGCCGCGATATTATAGACATCCTTGCTGCCGACGCCGGCGAATACGATCCGTTCCGCCCGTTCGGCGCGCGCGCCGGAAGCGCGGTAAGCCGCCAGCAGTTCCCCGCAAGCCTGCGGCTGCATGCTATTGCCCAATCCTGAAGCCATTCTGCTCTCTCCCCACTCGACTGCTTTTATTTCAACCTGACGGTTATTTCAAATTAAACTGCATGCCTTCCCTGAACTGCTTGCTGAAGAACACGAACATGATGATGATCGGCAGCGTCAGGATCGTCGAAGCGGCATACAGCGGTCCCGGAAAGGAGCCGTAAGGCCCGAACATCTGCGACAGCAGCACGTTCAGCGTAAGCATGGAATCGCTCTTGACGGCGATCATGTCCCACAGCAGCTCCGTCCAGCGTTCCATCAGCAGGAACAGGAAGATGACGGTCGTGATCGACTTCGACATCGGCAGCATGATGCGGTACATGATTTTCAGATCGGAAGCGCCGTCCAGCCTGGCCGCCTCGATGAACACCTGCGGCACCGCCTTGAAGAAATTCGTATACATGAAGATCGCCCACAGGCTGACGGCTTTAGGCAAGATCAAGCCCAAATACGTATCGTACAGCCCGACACGCTGGATGATCAGGAATGTCGGAATCAACAGGATGATCGCCGGAAAGAACATATGGAACAACACGAAGTTGTTGATCGCGTTGCGGCCGAAGAAGTTCAGCTTCGCAAGCGCGTAGGCGACCATGATGCCGAAGAGCATCATCAGCACCGTCGAGCAGATCGACACGATCACGCTGTTCATGAACGCATGCAGCCAAGGCCGCGTGATGCCGGTCTCCCCGCCGTTGAACAGCCAATCGTACGATCTTGTCGTGAACTTGGTCGGGAACAGCGTCTTGTCGATTTGCGCCCAATCCGCGAACGAACTGAGCACCATGTACAGATACGGATAGACCATGATGAGCAGAAGCACGATGGCAAGCGCGTAACGGACGGTCCGTCTTGCGCCGCTGTGCCGTTTAGACCCAACCATTGCGCTTCCCCCAAACTTCCAGTAATTTGCGGATGATGAAGATCGAGATGAACGTCGCGACCGATGCCAGCAGGGCCACCGCGGACGCGTATCCGCTTTGCAGGTTCGAGAACGCCTGCTTGAAAATCTCCATCTGCCACGTGTTCGTGGCGTTGCCCGGTCCGCCGCCGGTCAGCTGGTACACCTCGGTGAAGATCCCGAAGGTCACGCCGAACGCGAGGATCAGCGTCGTATAGAGCGACGGGTAGAGCAGCGGAAGCGTGATGCGCCAGAACCGCTGGCTGTCCTTGACCCCGTCGATGGCGGCCGCTTCGTACACTTCCTTGTCGATGCTCTCGAGGCCGGACGTGATGATGAGCGCGTAATAGCCCGTGAACTTCCACGCCAAGATGAGGCCGACGATCATGAGCGCCGTGAACGGCGTGCCGAGCCAGTCGATGTCGAGGCCGATGCTCCGCAGCGCGGTATTGACCGGGCTCGTGTACGACAGCAGGCCTTTGACGATCAGCGCCGAGACGACGCCGGAGCTCAGATACGGCAGGAAGAAGCCGATCAGGAACAAGCCCTTGAACCGCGACAAGCCGTGAACGAGCACGGCGACGCCGACGGCGAGCGCCGTCACGATCGGCACGAAGATGAGCATGAACCTGTACGTGTTCCAGAACGCCGCGTGAACGCTCGACGATTGCAGCGCGTCCGCGAAGTTGCTGATGCCTTTGAAATTGAACGTCGGCTTGATCATGTTCCAATCCGTCACGGACAAGAAGAGCGTCCAGAAGAGCGGAATGAAGAAGAACACGAGCGAGTAGATAAGATAAGGGCTGGTGAAGAGCCAGCCCAGTCTATTGTTTCGTTGGTCCATTTTTCGGATCCTCCCTTATTTCAGGGCTTTCTCCAATGCTGCCTTCATCGCTGCCCATCCTTCCGCAGGGGCGATCTCGCCTTTCACGACCTTGTTGAAGGCCTCGGTGCCGATAATCGTCTGCAGATCGTTGTACTTGGCGTTATCCATCGGAGGCACGGCATTCGGCACGTTCTCCGCGTAAGGCTTCAGCTGCGGGCTCGCGTCGAGAATCGGTTTAAACGCTTCGTTGGTCGACAAGTCGTCGCGCGCCGGCGGCAGGTTCGTGTCCTTGAACCATTTCACGTCGTTGGCGGCATCGCTGTACACCCATTTCATGAAGCCGACCGCGGCTTCTTGCTGCGCTTTCGTTGCGGACGCGTAGATGACGAGCCCTTTGGTGTCGGCGAACGTTTTGCTTTGCGCAGGATCGACGCCGTCCGGTACCGGCGGCATGCTCAGCGCGTAATTCTCGTTGTATTTGAGGTTCGGGTATTTCTGCGCCCACGTGGAGAACGTCCATGGACCCACGTCCGTGAAGATGCCGACGCCGTTCTCGAACGGATCCGTCGCTTGGCGGGCCAGGATGCCTTTTTCTTTGCGCAGGCTGTCGACGAACGTCAGCACGCTCTCGCCGGCTTTCTGGTCGCCCGTGAAGGAGCTGCCTTCAATGAACTTGTTGCCGGCGGAAGCCGCGTCATAGAGCATATAGAAGTCGAACCAGCGTTTCCACGCCGTCGGATCGGCAAGATCCGCTTTGGCCCAAAGGTATTTCTTGTCGCCGTACTTGGCTTTGAGCTTCTTGGTCACTTCCAGCACTTCGCTGTAGGTCTTCGGCGGTTCGTTGTAGCCGAGTTCCTTCAGCGTGTCGAGGCGCCAGCCGAACAGCATCGCGTTGGAGTAGATCGGCAGCACGTATTGATGGCCGTCCGCGAATTTCCAAGGCTCGATCGTCTTCGTCATGTCGCGCGCGGCGATCACGTCGGAAAATCCGGCGATCGTGTCGAGCGGGACAAGCGCTTGGCTGTCCGACAATTGCGCCGCGAAGCCGCGGTTGATGTTCTCGGAGATCGTCGGCGCGCTCTTCGCGGCGATCGCCGCTTGAATGCTCGCTTCCGAAGTCGGGGATTCTTTAATCGCGCTTACATTGATCTTGACTTTATCGTTGGTGGCTTCGTACGCCTTGGCCATTTCCGTCCAGTACGCCTGCTGCGTCGGGTTCGGCGCCGCCCAGAATTCGATCGTCGTCACGCCGCCGCCCGCATTGGAGCCTCCGGTGTTGGCGTTGTCGTTCGTTGCCGTCCCTTGGCCGGTCGAACAGGCGGAAAGCAGCACAGCTGAAAGCGCAACCACCGATAAAGCCGAATTTCTCTTTTTCATTTCACTTAACCCTCCATCGTGAGATTGTAATGAGGAAGCCATAAAAAAATCATCTGATTCCGACCTAACACGTAACGTGAGAACGGTTCTAATTATGCTCCGAGTAATTATTATAGTCAAGTGACAAATTTTAATGAAACCGTTTTAAAGTCTCTTAAGTAATGTCAATAATATAATATTGTAACGTTACAAAATAACGACACTCCTTCGATTTCCAACAGCCGAACCGAAGCGGCCCCCTTGACAACGCCTTATGAAATTGGGAACAATGATAGATGAACGGTGCAGCTCCGATCCTATCGGAAGCGGACCGGCAACGGAGGTTATTCGATTGAAAACGAAAGTGACGATGCAGGATGTGGCCGACAAGCTTAATCTGTCCAAAAACTCCGTTTCCCAAGCATTGACCGGAAAACCCGGCGTCAGCGAGGAAACGCGGCGCCTCGTCATGCAGACGGCGTCCGATATGGGGTACACCTACGCCAAACGGCAAGGCGACCAAGCCGAGAGCGCGGCATCCAAACGTACGATTGCCCTCATCGCCTCGGATTATGCTTTTTCCATGAAAAGCTTTTTCAGCGATATTTATTTGAGCATCGACAAAGAATTGAACCGCAACGGCTGCGGTCTCGTCATACAATCCATCAGCCCCGACCAGGCGGAGTCGCTGATCCTGCCCGCGTTCCTGCAGGACCGGTCCGTCGACGGCGTGCTGGTCTTGTCCCATATCACGACTCCTTACATCCAAGCAGTGCTCGACACCGGCATTCCCGCCGTTCTGATCGACCATCATCATCCGGCGCTCCAAGCCGATACGATTCTGACCAACAACCGGTTCAGCGCCTTCGAAGCCGTCCGGCATCTCGCCGAGCTCGGCCACCGCGACATCGGCTACATCGGCAACATCCGCTTGTCGCCGAGCTATTACGAACGGCTGGAGGGCGTGCGGCTTGCGGCGTTCGAGCTCGATCTGTCTTTGCAGGAGCAGTGGCTGATCACGGATGCCGTCGAAGACAGCGAATGCGTCCGTTCCCGGCTGAAAAGGCTGCCTTCGCTGCCGACGGCCTGGTTCTGCGTCAACGACGGCTTCGGCTTCATGGTGAATTCCGCGCTGCAGCAGATGGGCCTGCGCGTACCCGAGGACGTCTCCATCGTGAGCTTCGACAACGGCTATCTGTCCCAGCTCGCGACGCCTCCGACGACGACGGTGAACGTCAACCGCCCGCTCTACGCGGAATGCGCCGTCGAACGCTTGCTGAGCCGCTTGGACAAGCCCGACCTCCCGCTGACGGAAACGCTGCTCCCGACGACGCTGCTGGTGCGCGCCTCGACGGGGCCCGCGCCGGAGCGGGGTTGAACGGCGCAAGGCGTTAGCGCGTTTATGGTGCGGCGATCGCCGCTGGCGTGTTTTTGACGCGGGCGGTGCGCCGGAATCGTTAACGGCGCAAGGCCTTAGCGCGTGCGTGGTGCGGCGATCGCCGCTGGTGCGCTTTGACGCGGGCGGCGCCGGATAGGCGCTAACGGCGGAACGCGTTATGGCGTCTACTGTGCGGAGATGGGCCGATGCTGCGTTTTGATGCGAGCGATGTCGGGTAGACGCTAACAGCGCAAGGCGTTAGCGTGTCCATGGTGCAGCGATACGACGTTGGTGCGATTTACGCTAGCAGCGCCGGAAAGGCGCTAACGGCGCAAGGCCTTAGTACGTGCGTGGTGCGGCGATGCGACGTTGGTGCGATTTACGCTAGCAATGCCGGATAGGCGCTAACGGTGCAAGACCCTAGCGCGTCCATGATGCGGCGATGCGACGTTGGTGCGATTTACGCTAGCAATGCCGGATAGGCGCTAACGGTGCAAGGCCTTAGCGCGTCTATGGCGCGGCAATGCGCCGTTGGTTGATTTACGCTAGCAGCGCCGGAAAAGCGCTAACGGTGCAAGACCCTAGCGCGTCCATGGTGCGGCGATTCGCCGCCAGTGCCCATGCATGCGCGAAATTTACTGGCATTGCCGGTGAAACGTTGACGGCGCATGCCATATTGTTGTCTCTGCGTCTGCGATTCGATGATACGCCCTTGGTGCAGAACTGCCGCCTATGCTGCTTGAGCGACCTATTCAGAGGTCTCGCCTCGGTAAATGCTGCAAAAGTGCAGGATTGTCTCGCAATTATGGAGTACTCAGCCGAATTGCTGCTAAAATGCAGGAAATCCGCCGTTTCCCATCGCGTAGTCGCGGGAATGCGCAAGAATCCTGCAGATTTGCAGGAATTGCCTTCTATTTAGGGCAGCGGTTGTAAAAATCATGCAGTTTTGCAGCAATTTGCCGGAAGAACGGCCTTCTCGCGGATCCGCATCCGAAATTCCATGCCGATTCGCATCCGAATTTCATCCCAATCCGCATGCCAACAATGCCAACATGCCAAAAAGGAGCTGTCCCGCGATCATCCGTAGATGACTGCGAGGCAGCTCCTTTCCGGTCATGCCGAGCCCGACCAAGCCGAGCCCGTTTATTTGAAATACGTCGCCAGATGCGCCGCGGCCTTCACGATGCCTTCGCGCTCCGCTTCGAGCGAGCCCCAGAAGCGGTGATCCTCCAGCTCGATGCTGACCGCGCCCGAATAGCCGAGACGGTCCAGGCGAACGGCTACTTTGCCCCATTCGACGTCGCCGTGGCCGGGAATCGTATAGCGCCACGAGCCTTCGGAGAACCCGTATTTCGCGCCGAAGGTCGACTCCAGCACGCCGCATTCGTACAGCTCGTCATGCAGGATCTCCGTATCCTTGCCATGGACGTGATTGACGCGCTCGCCGAATTCGGTCAGCGCCCGGATGTAATCGATGCCGAGACGAACCAGGTGGGAAGGATCGTAGTTCAAGCCGAAGTGCTTCGACGGAATCGCCTCGAACATCGCCCGCCACATCTCGGGCGTGCAGCCGAGCGTCGGATAATGCGGGGCCGGACCAGGCCAGCCTTCGATCGCGATGTAGATCCCCTGCTGCTCCGCATGCCGGACGATCTCCGGGAAGGTCTCTTTCCAGATCGCGAAGCCTTCGCTGCGCGGCAGCGTCCGGTCTTCCGGAACCAGGCACATGAACAGCACGCGTCCGCCCTGCGCCGCGATCTCCGTCATTTCCCGCTTCGTCGCCTCAACCGCGTCCGCGCGGCGGGCTTCCTCCCGGCTGAGCAGCTGCGCGGTATGCTTCGCGTCGACGGATCCGATGCCGAGACCGGCCGACTCGCAGGCCGTTTTCCATTCCGGCGTCAGTCTCGGGATATCCAATACTTCCAGTCCGACGCTTGCCGCCCACTGCGCGGTTTTCTCGATGCCTTCCGCGCCGATTTTGGGCGGAATTCGCATCCCCAGTTTGACATTCATGCCGCTTGTTCCTCCTCGATATTGAAGTGTCGTATGCCGCAAGAAGATAAGAGCCGGTTCGTCTAGGATGACTCCTTGATTATAGAATATTTCGACAGGAAAATTGCGCCTTGGCGGAATCTTACAGTACGCGGAAAACGCCATAAAATGCCGCGAAGCGCCGTGCGGCCTGGGTCGAACTAGGCGATCCCGCGAGAGGGAGTTTTGAAAGCGTTGTCGCCCATTTGGAAGAAAACGGGGACGGCATCGCATTGCCGTCCATTCGAAAGGCAGGAAGTGACCCTAGCCGCCTCGCTTAGCTGGGATTCGGATCAACGTCCGGGACGCCGGTCCTCCTCCGTATCGCTGCCGCCCAACGCAAACAACAGCTCGCGATATACACGATCCCGCACAAGCTCCCGATTCTCCGGCGTCAGCGCGAACAATTTCCCGCCGGCCGCGCGCTTCGCCTGGTCGACGACCGGATGGCTGTCCAGGCATACGGTGCCCAGGACGACATGGTCGCGCGGGGCGGCGGCGATCGCTTCGATCAGGTCCCGGAACGGCCGGGAAAGCATCTGCATGAGACCGATCTCGTCGATGACCGTCAGCTGCTTCGCATGCAAGGACTCGCGGACCGCCGGAATCGCGATCGCTTCGAACGCGTCGACGTCGACGCCGTATCTGCCGATTTTAAGCTCGCTCGCGCTGTCCACGCTGGCGATGATGCGGCTTTCGCCGCTTGCCGCGACGCAGCGGAAGCCGGTCCGATCCCGCGCATCGCGGATTTCCTCCGTATAAAAGCCGCCGCAGCGCTCCTCGCCCATTCGGCGCATGATCGCTTGGACCGCGGTGCTTTTGCCCGTTCGAGGCTTGCCGGCGAGCAGAAACAACGTGCCGGATAAGGACATCGGGAATTCGCCTCCCGTCAGATTAGAAGTGCCATACGCTACGAAGCCATTGCCGACAATTGTCCCATTATCCGATCAGCCCCAAGATAACGACAGGAAAGCATAACGGTACGGGAAAGCAGGCACGACGGCCGTGAACGTCGCAAGCAATCCTGCGTCCAGGCCGTCCATTAACGGCTTAAATCATAAATCCCCTTAAACGTGCTCGCGAGCGTATCCAGGCTGACGCGTACGTCCGCCGCGAGTCCGGCGCCGGCCAGCTCCGCTGCGAAGACCGGCGCGAACAGGCTGCCGCTCTTGGAGATCTGCCCGCCGAGCACGATGCGTTCCGGCCGGAAACGCAGCAGCGGCTCCGCCAAGATGGCCGCCATCCGTTCTCCGAAGGCGGCGAACAGCTGCTTCGCCGCGCCGTCGCCGCCGATGGCGGCCTCCGCGAAATCCCGCACGTCCCTGCCGTCCGCGTCATGTCCGAGTTCCGCCGCCAGGCGCAGAAAGCCCCGCCTCGACAGGAAATCGTCGGCGATGCCGTCCCGGTAGCGCACCGTGTACAGCCAGCCGTTATCCGGCACGTCTTCACGCTGCTTGATCAATGCGCCGTCCTCCAGAAAGCAGGAGCCGAGCCCCGTTCCGAGGGTCAAGCAGACGGTTCGTCCCGCGCCCCGCGCTTCGCCGTAGCCGGCTTCGCCGAGCCCGAACAGCGCCGCGTCGTTCTCGAAGGCGATACGGCAGTCCGCCGCAAGCCGCGGCGCGAGCCGCGCATCCCCGCGGACCGCCTCCGTCAGCAGCGCGCCGACGTTCAGCCCGTAGAGGGACTCGAACTTGCCGAGTCCCCGGATGAGACTGATTCCGTTCGGGTAATCGAACGGACCGGGGAAGGCAAGGCCGATGCCGCGGATCGCGCCCGCGTCCGGGCCGGTTTTCGCCGCGAGGTCCGCCGAGATATCGGCGAAATGCGCGATGACGGCATCGGCGCTCTCGCCGGACCGGGCGTCGTAATGCCCGATCGTGCCCGCGAGGACGCGGCCGCCCTGCACCGCCGCCGCCTTGATCTGCGTGCCGCCGACGTCGAACGCGAGAATCAGCGAAGCCGGCGTCGTATTCGATTTCATTGTTGTCGTCGCTATCGGTTCCAGTTCCATCATCCCCGCCTCCTGTTACGCTCTGACATACGCCTTGATCGTGGCGATCGTCCGTCCCTCGCTCGGTCCGCTCGGCCGAATCACGTACGCGTCCACGGATGCCGGGACGATGAACGTCTCCGCGTACCGGACGACGAACGGCTCGAATGCGCCGTCAGGGCTTTCCACCGTCGCCTCTTCGCCGTCGATGAGGTTCAGCATATGCACGCTGCCGTTGCCCGCGTGGCGCACCGGAACCGAGAACCAATGCCGGCGCGTCTCGATGAATTCCAGCTCGTGCAGCCCCGTCCGTTCTTCCCGCCAGCCTTCGCCCTCGGCGATCGTCCGCACGGCATTCACGCAGGAATCCGTCGTCCACTGCGTCGTCCGGTCCCATGCGATGACCTTGCTGCCGTGCTCGACATGCACCGGGCGCGGCTTGCCGTCGAGTCCGAGACGATCCCAGTCCCACAGCTTGAAGGTGAAGATATACGGCGTCGCGCTGATCTCCAGCACCATGCAGCCGGAGCCCGAGCAGTGGACCGTGCCTGCCGGGATGAGGAAATGATCGTGCTTGGCCGCCGGATACGCGTTGACGTATTGCTCCGCCGGGAACGCGAAGTCTCCTTCCTGCGCACGGCGCAAGTCGCCGAGCATCGCTTCGGGGTCGACGTTATCCCGCAGCCCCAGGTACACCTCGGCGTTCGGTGCCGCTTCGAGAATATAATAGCTTTCGTCCTGCGTATAGGCCATGCCGAACTGCTCGCGGATGTATTCCGTCGTCGGATGCACCTGGAGGCTCAGGTTCTGCCCGCCGATCGTATCCAAAAAATCGAACCGGATCGGGAACTCCGCGCCGAAGCGCGAATATACCTTCTCCCCGAGCAGCCGGATGGATTCGAAGAACACGAGGTTGATCGCCGGGAGCTCCGCCCGCACGCCGCCGTAGCGGAAATACAGGCTGTTCTCCTCCGGCACGCCGTCGAAGCCCCAGGCATACGGATGCTGCTTCCCGGGCAAGCCGATGTTCGCCTCGAGCCACGTGCCGCCCCAGACGCCGGGGTCGAAGTACGGCACGAGCCGGAACGGCTGCGCCGCCGCCTTGGCCAGCCCCGCGAACAGCGCCGCCCGCGTGAGCATGTTCGGCGCCGCTTTGGCGTTGGTGTCCAGGTAATAATCGATGCCGCCGAGCAGCCGTTTCTTCAAGCGGTCCGCCATGCGCCACTCGAAGAAGAAGCCGCGCTTGTACATCCGCAGGATATCCGTCTCCTGCTTGGCCGTCCGCCAATTGCCGGCTTCCTTCGCGCGGTAGCGCAGCTGGATTTCCCAGCGGGCCATGTCGGCGTACAGCACGGTGTCGCCTTCGGCGACGAGCGAGGCGCCGAATCCGATGACGAGGACGATGCCCCGCTCTACCGCTTCGATCTCGCGCCGCAGCTTCGCGATGCCCTCGGCATCGTAAAATTCGCCGATATCGAACGGCGCCATGTAACCGAACACGCGATCCTCCGTCATGAAGCGCTCCGCTTTGCGATCGACTTCGTCCGCGGCGAACGCCGCTTCCTCCGCATGGATGACAGCAGCGGGCCGCAGCGCCTCGCTCAGTCCTGCGATGATCTCATCCTGCCTGACGCCGGGGTAGCATTCGACGACGACCACGGTCTTTGCCTGTCCCCGTTCTTCGAGCGCGCCCCGCAAGCGCGCTCCGATCGCCTCGTAGCCTGACCAAGCCTCGTGCGCCCAGCCGGGAATTGCCGTCTCCGGACTTTTATCGTATGCCATTTGCGTTCGCTCCTTTATTCGCGTCTTTTATCGTAATATATCATAAATTAACATAAATGAACATTAAAAAAGGAGCCATCCGTCCGCTGCGACCTGCAGGTTCGCATCGGACATCCCTGCTCCTTTCCTATTACACGATATGAAGCTCCGTCCCGCTCGCCCGTATGAAGGCCGCATCGGCTTCCGCGATGCCCGCGTCCGTGATGAAGGCATGAATGTCGGACAGCTGCGCGACCGTGGACAAGAACCGTTTTCCGATCTTCGACGAATCCAGCAGCATGACGACCTTGCCGGCGGAGCGGATCATCGCCTTCTTCACCTGCGTATCGAGCAGGTTCGGGTCCGAGAAGCCCGCTTCCGGCGAATAGCCGAGCGCCGACAGGAACAGCGTGTCCGCATGGTACCGGTCGAAAAACTCTTCCGCCACCGGTCCGACGAACGTTCCCGACACTTCCCGCAGCATGCCGCCGCAGCAGATGACCGTCCGCTCCTCCGTGACCAAACGCCGGAACGCCGCAAGCGTATCCATGCCGTTCGTCAGCAGCGTCAGTCGGCTGAACGCGCCAAGCAGCTCCGCCATCCGGGAAACGGTCGTCCCGTTCTCCAGCACGATCACGTCCCCTTCGCGCACGAACCGCTCCGCCGCATAGGCGGCCAGCCGTTCCTTCACGCTGCGGTTGCTGGCATGCTTGGAGGCGAGATCGGGTTCATCGCCGTTCGGCAGGCCCGCGGAATCCCGATAGACCACGCCGCCATGGGAACGCTGCACGCGGCCGTCCTTCTCCAGCTCGCTCACGTCCCGCCGGACCGTCATCTCCGAGACGCCGAACCGGTCGCTCAGCTCCTTCATCGTCGCGGCCCCGCGCTCCTCCAGGAAGCCGAGCACCGCTTGCTTGCGCTGTAATGGCAGCATCGTTGCACCTCGCACCTATTCAACGAACCGTGCCGCCGTCGTAGCGGCAGCCGTTCGATCTTTGTGACTCATTTTAACACAAACGAACAAATTAACAAGCCGGCATTGCGGGCAGCGCCCGTTTGTCCGCGAGCGCAAGCGCGCCTACGTTCGTTCCTGCCGCGGCGCCTCCGGTTCGCCCTGCGCCGAATCCATTTGACGCAGCTGCAGCTCGATGAACGAGGTTCGCACCAGCTTCTGCATGAAATCTTTCACGAACTCCAGCTGCTCCGGCGAATAATCCGCCATGAAACGGACGGCCCCGGCCTGAATTTGCTCATCGAGCCGTTCATGAAGCCTGTACACCTTCTCGCCTAGCGGCGTGATCGAGAAATGCAGCTCCTTCTTGTTGCCCGGCAGCGGCTCGATCACGATGAGATTTCGCGATGCCAGCCGTTTCGTTACCTTGGAGACGGTGCCCTTCGGGAAGCCGTAGCGGGTCGACAACGCGATTCCGTTCGCCCGCCCCAGCTTGCCGATCGCGTCCAGGACGTGAAGCATCATCGGCGTCATATCCTGCAGCGCCTCCTCCACGTCCGGATCGAGTCCTTGCGCAAGCAGCCATTCCTTCTCCTCGTCATCCTCCTGCTGGATCTTCAAGGCGAACTGCGAGAAGGCGTCGATGACCTCGCGCAGCAGCTTTTCGTCATGGGTATGCGGCATCGATCTTGCCTCCTTCCGTCTACGCGTATCGTTGTTCCCATTATAGCAGAGCGAACGCACGACCGTAAATAATGTTTCCTAGAAACAATATTGACGAACCAATGACCTCGTGCTATATTGTTTCCAGGAAACAAAGTAAACGAAAGAGGAGTGGATCCCTTATGAGCAGCGAAGTCGTCGCCATGGCCAACGAGGTGCTTGCCACCATCATGAATCACCGTTCCATCCGCAAATTCACGAACGAACGCCTGACGCAGGCGCAGATCGCCACGATCGTGCAGGCCGCCCAAATGGCCGCGTCCTCCAGCTTCATGCAATCCTACGCTATCATCGGCTTGACCGATGCTGCCTTGAAACGCGAGCTTCGGGACACGACCCGCACGCCGTATGTCGAGGATAACGGCCATCTGTTCATCTTCTGCGCGGACCTTCACCGGGTCGGGGTTATGGGCAGCGAAGACGAGAAGCTGCAAATGTCGGGCATGCTGTCCAGCGCCGCCCTCTATCAGATCGCCGTCGTCGACGCCGCGCTGGCCGCCCAGAACGCCGTCCTTGCCGCCGAGTCGATGGGCCTCGGCGCCGTCATCATGGGCTCCGTCAACCGGGACATCAAGCGCCTGGACGATATGCTGCAGCTGCCCGCTCACGTCATGCCGCTCTTCGGCATCGCCGTCGGCGTGCCGGACCAAGAGCCCGAGATCAAGCCCCGCCTCCCGATGGACGCCGTCTATTTCGAGAACCGCTACGCGCCCGACGCCGAGCAGCGCGCGCGCATCGAGGCTTACGACCAAGCCATAGAGCGTTATTACCAAACCCGCAGCGAGAACAACCGCGCCGGCGGCTGGTCGGGCGCGAATATCGCCAAGCTGAAGACGAACATGCCGCTGCAGGGCTTGACCGACTTCATGCGGAGCAAGGGATTGAACGCGACCTAAATCCGATACGGCAGCCGGGATCGCGTAGAATGCGGGCCGCGCTGCCTTTTCCGCCTAGTATTGACAGACTAGCCTATTCGATTCATCCGTTCGCCGACGTATCCTGCATTGCCGATCGCAATCCCGGCTTCAGAATGCGATATCGCAGCCGTCAAAGCCCCGGCCGGATTGAATGAGCGTTACCGCGGCGGATATGGAGCTCCGCTGAAAGTCCGTTAAGCCGCTTTCGCTCCCGTCCCAATCGTTCAGCCACCAGAAGAACGAGCACAGATTTCGATAATTCATAAACAGCGGTATTCGCTTAAGCGAAACCTCATCGAGCTCGTTGCGCTGGAAATATCCCGATAAGAAATCATTCATAAAACGTTGCGAGAACGCGTCCTTGGATTCGCGGGTATCGGATGGACTCCCCCACCAAACGGCATGCGTCGCGGCAATCGCAATGTCCATGGCGTACCAGCCATAGAGGCAATCATCAAAGTCGAACACCGTGATTTCTCCACGATCAAGATGAAAATTATACGGATGAAAGTCATGATGAATCAATCCGTATGTCTCTCCGTCCCGCGGAAACGATTCGATGATTCCCTCAAGCGACCTTAGCTTGTTCAGGAGGACCAGATCGTCGCCATCCGTAAGCCGCGTATTCCGTATTTCCATGCCGCGCCAGTCGTCTCGCTTGGCGGTTCGCGCAACGAAGGCCTTCGACAGTCGATGCATGCTGCCCATTGTTTCTCCCCACTTGCGAAAAACGGCCCGCCCCCACAGCCGCGGCTGCGCGCGATCGAAAAATCCCCCCTTCGCCATTGTGAAAGCAACCGCAATCCAGCAAGAACCCGCGTCGGCATCGTCGCAAACCGCGATATATTGATCCTCCTTACCGAGGATCGGAGATGAAGCGTTCACCCCGTTGTCGACCAGGTAGCGGATCCACTCTAGTTCTGCAAGGGTGTTCCCGACAGCGGAAGGCGGACGTTGGGATAAGCGCAAAATATGCGGCTGCCCGTTTTTATCGAACCGGTACACCGCGTTTGCCGAATCGCTCAGCAAGACCAAGGATTCCAGATCGAATGCAAAGCTTGCCGCCGCTCTTTGCAATATCGCAGCCCTCATCATGTTCATCCTCCAAAACTACGTTTTTACCGGCCGGGTATAGGTCAACACTAAGCGATAATCCGGAACATTTATAGACTTATCTTTTTCGGTCCATTAAACTAAGAATTAACGATCGGGGTTATTTTCTCAACCCTCATTCAATTGCGGCAACCTGTACGCGGATTGAACCAAAAAAGCCCGGGACGCATGTCCCGGGCTTTCGCTGTCGTATTTAACCATTCTTCCGGCGGTTCAGATGAATGAACGTGACCGCGAGCGCCAGCACCAGCACCGCGCCCTTGATGATGTCCGTCGTGTAATACTCCACGTTCAGCATCGTCATGCCGTTGACCAGCACGCCGATCAGGATCGCGCCGAAGAACGTCCCGATGACGTTCGGGCGTCCGGCGCCGAAGACGGAATAGCCGACGAATACCGCCGCCACCGCTTCCATGAGCATCGGCGAACCGGCGTCGACCTGGCCGTTGCCGACGCGAGCCGCGAACAGGATGCCGCCGATCGCCGCCAGCACGCCGGATGCGACGTACGCGTACGTGCGAACGCGCTTGACGCGAAGACCGGACAGGCGGGCCGCTTCTTCGTTGCCGCCCATCATGATCATCTGGCGGCCGAGCCGCGTGTACTTGAAGAACAAATGCGCCGCCACGACCGCGATCACCATCAGGATAACCGGGAACGGCACGCCGAGCAGCTTGCCCTGGCCGATCCATAGAAATTCCTTCGTCATGACGCCAGGCGCTTTGGTGCCGTCCTGCATCTGCATGTTGCTGTAGATGGAGTAGCCCTTCGTGTACGTCTTATGCACGCCGCTTACGATGTACATGACGGCCAGCGTCGCGAGCAAGTCGGGAATTCGGACCTTGACGATCAGGAAGGCGTTGATCAGGCCGACGATGGCGCCGAAGACGAGCGGAATGACGATCACCAGCACCAGCGGCATCTGGAACCAGACCATCAGCGTCGCCGAGAGCACGGTGGCCAGCGATACGGTGGAACCGACGGACAAGTCGAAGCCGTCGACCGTCAGCGAGATCGTCACGCCGATCGCGACGAACGTCACGATGGAGATGGACCGCAAAATATCCGCCAGGTTGTTGTACGTGAAGAAATATTGATTGTAGAGCGAAAAGAACAACAGGACGATCCCGATGAATATAATCGCCCCGTATTTGAACGAGAATTGCAGCAGCCGATTGTTCACGCCATTTCCTCCTTACCCGCACTCGCATAATAAAGCAAATCTTCCTGCGTCGCCTCGCCTCTGTCGAACGAGCGAACGATCTCGCCGTCGCACAGCACAAGGATCCGGTCGGCGAGGCCAAGCGCCTCGGCGAATTCGCAGGTTAAATACAAAATCCCCTTGCCTTGCTGCGCCAGCTCCCCGATGATGCGAAAAATATCGCGCTTCGCGCCGATGTCGACGCCCTTGGTGGGCTCGTCGAACATGAAGATCTTCGCGTCCGTGCTCGTCCACTTGCCGATCGCGACCTTCTGCTGATTGCCGCCGCTCAGGAACGCGGTCGCGATCTCGGGATGCGACGCTTTAATGCCAAGCCGGCCGATGACGTTCTCGGCGTAACGCTTCTCTTTGGCGCCCGAGATCAGGCTGAAGCGGCTGAGCGAACGCAGGATCGGCAGGCTGAGGTTATGCAGCACGGACTCCCGGACGAGAATGCCCTCCTTGCGCCGTTCCTCCGGCACGAGCACGATGCCCGCTTCCACGCCTTCGGCCGGCGAACGGGGCAGGATGTTCTTGCCGCCGAGCTCGATGGTGCCCTTCTCCGCGACATCCGCGCCGAAGAGCAGCCTGGACAGCTCCGTCTTGCCCGCGCCGACCAGCCCGACGACCGCGACGATCTCGCCGCTGCGGACGGTCAGGTCGACGCCGCGCACGCGCCTGCCCGCCGCAAGCCCCCGCGTCACCAATAACGGCTCGCCGATGCTCGCCTCGAGCTTCGGATATTCTTCCTCGAACGACTTGCCGAGCATCGCCCGAATGACGGCGCCGGCGTCGGTTTCGGCAGCGGGCTCGTTCATGACGACACCTCCGTCGCGCATGACCGTGATTCGGTCGCTGACCCGGAATACCTCCGGCAGCCGGTGCGAGATGAAGACGATGCCGATGCCGGCCGCCTTCAGCCCTTCCATCAGGCTGAACAGCCGGTCCGCTTCCTCCATGCTGAGCGGCGCGGTCGGCTCGTCGAGGATGACGAACTTCGCTTCCTGCGCGAAGAGCCGCGCGATCAGCACGAGCTGCTTCTCGGCGAGCGTCAGCTCGGACACGCTGCGCAGCACGTCGATCTGCAGGCCAAGCCTCGCCAGCACCTGCGCGGCTTCCTCGTTGAGCTTGCCCCACGAGATCCACTTGCTGCCATCCGAGGAGGCCAGGCGATCCAGCATGATATTTTCCGCGACGCTCAAATGCTGCACGAGCGACGTATCCACTTCCTGATAGACGCAGTGAATGCCGTTCTTCTTCGCATCCGCCGGCGAGCGGACGAGCAGCGTCTGGCCGTCGATGTCGATCGTGCCCTCGTCGCCCTCGTAAGCGCCGGATAATATTTTCATCAGCGTGCTCTTGCCCGCGCCGTTCGCGCCGAGCAGGGCATGAACCTCGCCGCCGCGCAGCTCGAAGTCGACGTTCTTCAGCGCCGCCACGCCCGCGAAGGACTTGCCAATCCCGCGCATGCGCAGCACCCGGGCCGTCCGTACTGGCTGTCCAGAAACCATCGTAATTCCCCTTTCGCGCTTCGCCGAAATAAACAACTTTTGTGAAGTCCGTGACCTGCGGCCGGTATGGGTCTTCGCTCGCTGTTGTACCTGGATTTCTTTGATGATATTAAACATTAATCGGTTGAAATTCAGCTACAAAGGCGATCACTCTGCGTTGCTGCGACTCCATACCGACCTCCGGTCACTTTTTCACTACGTTAGTTTATAAATCGCTAACACTTCTAGACTCATAAACAGCAGGAAACGGCGCGGTTATACCCGCGCCGTGCTTTAATGCGATTTCGTGCTTACTTGCCGACGGTTTGCTCCAGCTCTTTGAGGTAGTCCGTGTTGCCTTGCTCGCTTTTGCCCCAGCCTTCCACGTACTCGCCGAGGTCGGCGGTCGTGACTTTCTTGTCCGTCGGAAGCATGTCGCGGCTTACGAAGACCGGCTCGATTTGAACCGTTGCGTCCGCTTGGTCGCCGTGCAGCTTTTGGTACAGGTAACGCACTTGAACTTGTCCGATCGAGGAAGGATCCGCGCCGGCGGCCGCTACCCATGGGCTGGCCGGATCTTGGATCAGCGCCAGATCTTCGTCGCTCATGTCGATGCCGTAGACTTTGATTTCCGTACGGCCGGCTTGCTTGATCGCGTTCGTGACGCCTTTCGCGAATTCATCCCAAGCTGCCCATACCGCCGTGATGCTGCCCTTCTCCGGATACTGCTTCAGGATCGCTTCCATGCGCGTTTGCGCGTCGAGCTGCGGCGAGTTCGCGTCGCCGAATTGGGAGATTTCCTTGATGTCCGGGTACTTCTTCAAGAAGCTCGCGTACGTGATTTGGCGGCTTTCCATCGGCGGGAAGCCCGCAACCCATACTTTAACGATGTTGCCTTTGCCGCCGGCGTCTTTCGCCAGCGCCTCAAGCGATTTATCTGCCAGCATCTGATCGTTCTGCGCCAGGCTCGTTACGCCTTCGATCGCGAGACCCGAGTCGAATGCGACGACCGGAATGCCGGCCGCGACCGCTTTATTGACGCCGTTCGTCAGCGCGTCCGCGTTGCCGTGGTCGATCAGGATGCCGTCGTATTTTTGGTTGATGGCCGTGTCTAAGTTGGTGACCATTTTGCTCAGGTCGTTATCCGAAGCGAGGACGGTGACTTTGCCGCCGAATTTCTCGACCTGCTTCGTAACGCCGTCGACGTATTGCGCCGAGAACGTGCCTTGATTGAACTGCATGATAAGTGCGATTTTCTTGCCTTTCAACGAATCGACCGCGGAATCTCCGCCTGCCGCCGCGTTACCGGAGTTCGCCGGGGCGTTGCCGCCGTTGCCGGCAGCGGTGTTCGCGTTGTCCGCTTTGTTGCCGCATGCGGACAAGACGAGTACGACCGCAAGGATAAGTGCGAGCGCGAGGCCCGCGCGTTTCTGGAATTTCATGTAGATACTGCCTCCCTATTCTTCTCTCTTAAGCTCTGAAACTTACTATAAACGGTAATATCCTAGTATGTCAATCGGAAATGTGGAATTTTCGACAATACTTGGACAATACTTGGGTCATGTGAAAACCGCCCGGCCGCGGGCGGCTTTCCGCGATATTCCCCGCTATGGCTTAACGGCGTCCGGCGGCCGCTTGCCGCGCTTCAGCTCGTCGATGGAATAGCCGAAATCCATCTGCAAATGCGGATAATCCTTGAAGCTCTTCCAATCGCCGCCCCATGCGAAGCCGAGCGATTTGGCGATGGCGACGACTTCCAGCCAGTCGGCTTTGCCGTTATGGTTGCCGTCGTATTTCAAATCCCAGATCGCGTCCCCCTTCGGGGTGCGAAGCGCGAAATCGATCGCCAGTCCGTAGTTGTGGTACGAGGCCCCGCCTTTGACGTTGGTGACGACTTGTCCCTTCGCGGTGCGTCCTTGCCCGTAGAGCACGTCCTGCTCCAGGCTGCTGCGGAAGCCGTCGGTGATCAGGATCGTGATGCCGGCCTTGGAAGTCAGCTTGATCAGCGCCGTCATCTTGGCGGCCACGACGGGATGAAGCGCTTCGACCGGCGGCGGCGGTTCGCCCGGCACGTCGCCCGGCGGCGGCCAGAGCCGCTCCTTGAAGGGGGAATTCAGAACGATCAAACCCGCCAGCGACAACAGCATGAGCGGAAGCAGCCAAGGCTTCCGTCTCGCCCGCCGCAGTCCGGGCCTCGCCGAAACCGGGAGGTTCATGTCCGGCATTCGAATGGTCACTTCCTTCGAAGCTTTGTTGCGTGACTGTGCTAAATTGCTATTTTACTAGTCTACCCTATTTTAATAGAGAATAACGTGTCGAAAAAGCAAAAAAAACGACATTTCTGTCGCTTTTTTTTGGAAATTATGATGGATCCGTTTTCAAGCCGGTTTCTTGACCGCTTCGCGCGCCTGCCCGCGCTGGGCAAACGGCGGAATGAAGGCGATCAGGCTCATGATCAATCCGAACAAGAAGAGCTTGTGGATCCCGTCGTAGAAATGCTCGGCCTTCGTCACGAAGGCGCCCATGACCGTGACCCCGACGGCCGTCCCGATGTTGCGCGCGAACATTTGGAGCGAGGTCGAGATGCCTTTCTCGTGCGGCTCCACCAGCTGCTGCGAACCGATGATGGACACCGTGGAGAGCAGCCCGTACGCCAGGCCGTACACCGTCATCGCCAGGAACACGAACGCGAGCGGCGTGCTTTCCCGGAATTCCAGCAGGAGGAGGCCCGTCGCGATCAGCATGATATTCCCCGTGACCAGCAGCGGCTTATAGCCGTAGCGCAGCACCCATTTGCCCGCGGGCACCGACACGGCCATCCAGCCGAACGCCACGAACAGCAGCGCCACCCCGCTGACGAGCAGCGAGTGGCCTTGGTTCTGCACGAACAGCGGCACGAAGCTCGAAGCGCCGAAGAGCGCCATGTACGAGAGGAGCGAGCCCCCCAGCATCCAGGAAACCGGCTTGTTGCGCAGCAGCGAGAGCGGCACGATCGGCGACGCGTGCCTCCGCTCGTACAGGAAGAACGCCGCGATCAGCACGATGCCGCCCGCCGCATACCAGATCACGCCGCGTTCGACGATGGTCGTGGCCAGCAGCAGCGAGACGCCGCCGGAGAAGAGCAGCGCGCCGAGCACGTCGATGGACGATTTCTTCGGCACGTACACTTCCTTATAGGGCAGCAGCGTCAGGAACGAGACGAGGCAGATCGGCAGATTGACGTAGAAAATCCAATGCCAGCTCAAGTACTCGACGAACAGCGAACCGAGCAGCGGCGCAAGCACGGCGGACAACCCCCACATCGCGGTGAAGAACGCCTGGATCTTGCCGCGCTGCTCGACCGGGAAGAGGTCGCCCGCCAAGATGGCCGGGAACGGCAGCATGAAGCCTGCGCCGATCCCTTGAACGGCGCGGAAGATCACGAGCTGCACCATCGTCTGCGAGAATCCGCACAGCAGGGAACCGCCCAGGAACAACAGGATGCCCACGGCGAAGATCCGTTTGCGTCCGAACAAGTCGGACAATCTTCCCGCGAGCGGCGAGAGCACGGTGGACGCGATCATATAAGCGGTGAACACCCAGGCGTACAGCTTGGCGCCGCCCAGGTCCTTCACGATGATGGGAATCGTCGTATTGATGATCGTCGAATCCATGGACGCCACGAGCATGGCCAGCACGATGCTGACCATGACGACGACGCGGTTGTTCATTTGGGCTAACCTCCTTGGTTGCGTAAATCATGCTGGTCGTACCTATGTCTATAATTGTATAGGAGTACGACCGATCTGACTAGGGAAAGTGACGCGGGGCGGAAGGTTGTGCGGGAATGGGACCGAGCGACGGCAGGGACAGGGTCGAAGGCGGCGCTTGGGCCGGCAGCGAAAAAAAAGACGGCCGACGCTTGTCGACCGACTCTTTCATAACATCCGTCATGTCCGGACTTCTCGCTCTCGCTTATCTAATCTCGGCCGCTTTCATTTCCCAGAACGCCATCTCGGCAACGCGAACCTCGCCGTCTGCTTGCAGCCGCATGCCCAGGCTGTCGTCCAAGGAAGGATAGACCCGCGCCGTGATGCAGGTCTCGTCGCCCGCGAACAGCTCGATGGACGATTGATCGACGAACAGGCGCAGCTGGAGCGTGCGTTCTCCGTCCTCCAGATTGAACCGGCCGACAAGCGGAGACTTGCGCACCTCCGGGAACAGGCTCGACGCCGAACGGTCGACGGCGATCGTACCCTCCGCGAAATCGACGCGCACGTCCGTATGTTCCCGGCCGCAAGCCGAGACGAGAACGGAGACGGTCAATTCGCCGACGCCGCCGGAGGGAAGCTCGATGTCGAGCGCGCACTCGAAGGAGGACGAAGCCACTCCCGGGTCGAACGGGTTGGAGCCGACCCGCACCTCCGCCCAACTCAGGCGTTCGCCCCGCAATGCTTCCAGCTCGGGAATCGGCGTGATCGCGAGCGCGCCGTTCGGTTTCAGATCTACCAGGCGCGGCAGCGCCAAGGCGCCGGTCCATTCGAGCGGCACCGGGAAATTCTCCCCTCTGCTCTCCGGCATCCAGCCGAGCAGGACGCGCCGCCCCCGCTCGTCGACGAACCCCGTCGAGGCGTAGAAGCCCTCCCAGCCCCCGTAATCGACGATGCCGCGGCGTGCCACTTCCGAGAATCCGTCGGCCGCGAACGTACCCGAGACGTAGCCGACCGGGCCGCTCGGCGAATAGCAGACGACGGCCTGATCGCCGAACCGGAAGATATGCGGGCATTCCCAGATCCCCTCATCCCCCTGATGGAACAACCCGCCGAAGCGCCATTCCTTCAGATCCGCCGAACGATAGATCAGTCCGCAGCCCTTGCCGCCCGCGATGCCGCCGAGCAGCATGTTCCACTCGCCGCCTTCCTTCCACACGTAGGGGTCCCGCCATTCCGTGACGCGAAGTTCCCCGTGAAGCTCGGCCGTCAGGACGGGATTATCATCCGGCTTGCGCCAGTCGACCGCATCCCCGCTTCGGGCGGTCCACTGCTGCGCGCCGGTCGTCGCGTTCCGTTCTCCTTCGCCGATGCTCGTATAGAACAGCTTGACCTCTTCGCCGTCGACGACGGAGCAGCCAGAATAGCAGTGAAGCTCCCCCAGCTCCTTCGAAGGCGCGAGCGCGACGGGCAGCCGTTCCCAATGGACGAGATCCAGGCTCTTCGCATGTCCCCAGTGGATGTCCCCCCATTCCTTTCCGGACGGATTATGCTGATAGAACAGATGGTACTCGCCATGCAATTGAAAAGGGCCGTTCGGGTCGTTCATCCAATTGCGCGGCGGCGTGAAATGATATCTCGGTCTGTAGCGATCCATGTTACGCGCTCCTCTCGTTTCTACAGAGTCTCCGCCGATCGCCTCTTCGCGATCGCGGGCGTCCGGCGGCAATGATCAGAACGTCCGATAAAACCTGCGCGCGCTCTCCTTCTCGGCTAGCGGCAGCCGCAGCGCGACCGGCAGCATCTCGGGAAACGCCTTGTGCGGCTCGCGCTGGTACCAGTACGCGACGGACGAGTAGTCGTTGGACTGGGCGTTCCCATGGCCGTGCTCGATGCTGAAGCGAATCGAGCTGCGGAAGATAATCGGATCGACGATATGAAAGCGGTACTGCGTCATTTTGCCGGAATATTCGTTGAACGGGATCGTATTGCTCTCCCGCCAGGCATCGCCGTTCTCCCGGATCGGCGCGTAGAGCGACAAGCCGTGATAAGGCGCGTAATACTGGCCGGAGGGATAGCCCCATGCCGCGCAGAAATAATCTTCCGTTCCCGTTCCGTGCAGGCGCGGGGGCCACGGCTCCCCGTCGATGAAGAACATGTCGTCCCCTTCGCCGGGCCAGCTGAACCCCGGCATCGGGTTGATATGATCGATGCTGAGGTTGCAGCCTACGTAATGGCCTTCTCCTTCGGCGTCCAGCAGGACATAATTCTCGTCTCCCGTCAGGTTCTTGACCTCGTACACCTTCGCGTCGGCATACGAGGCTTGGTCCTGGCCGTCCTGCTCTGCCTTAAGCCGGTCGAGATCCACCGTCCCCTTGGCGGGATTCTCTCTCCGCCACGACGCGTGGAAGTAGAAGCTGTCGTCCGATACCGGCTGCTTCGCGTAGTCCACGTAATAGTAGAGCACGATATCGTGCTCGCATTCGTTGACCAGCTCGATCCGCGCGCTCTGCCGGAACGGCATCTCGAAGAAGCAGTTCATGGCGGCTTTGTTCTCCACGACGCCCTGCGTCGTGATCATGTTCAGCGGCATCGACACGTAATGGCTGGCCACGCCGTGCCCGACGCCGAAGAAGTCGCCGACGGGCGACTCCACGCTCGGCTCGCGCTCGCCGTCCCAGTACATGCGAAGCAGCACTTTGCGGAACGCATGCTTGTCCCGGGAGGAGACGGTCATCCAGATATGCTTGATGATGCCCGCGCCTTCGATGTCCGCGAGCACTGCCGCGGTTCCTGCCTGAATCTCGATAAAATCCCGATTGCCGCCGGTTCGGTCCCAGCTGGACGCCCGGTGGGAGGTGCCTTCCTTGCGCAGATAGAGTGAATGCATGTCGCGCGATCGCTCCGTTTCCGTTAATGGCTTGATTGCAAACGCTAACATTTCCTTAATGCCGTTATTATTTCAAATGCGCGCATAGGGGTCAATCCCTCTTCCAGCTTATTTCCATTAGCTGTGCACGAGCAGCCTCGCTCCAGCCGCGACCGCAGTACCGGCCGTCGCGCAAACGGGCTTCAAGCACGTTCGCTTGAAGCCCGTTCGTTTCCATCATCGGCTTGCCCGTTCTCGAAGCCTGCGTGCCGACGCTTAATGCGCGCCCTTGATCGGCTCGAGCGGCGTCGCGGCATGGCCGTACTTCGGATATTCGCGGCCGACCGGCGCCGCCCATTTGACCGCGTTGTCGATGACCTTGCGCACCTGCGGGTTATGGTAGGTCGGGTACGTTTCGTGGCCCGGACGGAAGTAGAACACCTTTCCCGCGCCGCGCGAGTAGCAGCAGCCGCTGCGGAACACTTCGCCGCCCTCGAACCAGCTCACCATGACGAGCTCGTCCGGCTGCGGGATGTCGAAGTGCTCGCCGTACATTTCTTCCGCCGGCAGCTCGATGTATTCGCCGATGCCCGCCGCGATCGGATGCGCCGGGTTGACGACCCAGATGCGTTCCTTCTCGTCCGCTTCGCGCCATTTCAGATCGCAGGACGTGCCCATCAGCTTCCGGAAAATTTTCGAGAAATGGCCGGAGTGCAGCACGATCAGCCCCATGCCGCGCAATACGCGGTCGTAGACGCGCTGGACGATCTCGTCCTGCACCTCGCCATGCGCCAGATGTCCCCACCAGATCAGGACGTCGGTATTGTTCAATACCTCTTCCGACAGGCCATGCTCCGGCTCGTCCAACGTAGCAAACCGGATCTCGCCCTGCACGTTCAGACCTTCGGCAATCGCGGCATGCATGCCTGCCGGGTAAATCTCGCCCACGACGGGGTTCTTCTTCTCGTGGCGGTACTCGTTCCAGATCGTTACGTTAATCGGTTGTTGGGTCATGTTCTTATCGTTCCTCCTGTAAGGGCATTCATTTTGCTTTTATTATAAGGAACGGGGCGGACCGGATCGATTGCAGATCGGACGAATTTTTTACGGTATTCTGTCTTCCCGCGTCCAAGATGCCCGATTCGTGCTACACTGGCCTTACGAGATCTTGCATTCAGACCGCCGAAGGAGCAGCGCGATGACAACCGAAATCCACCATGAGCATGTCGCTTACCAGAATCCGTTTCTCGCCATCAAGATCTGGCGGATCGATTCGAGCCGGGAGCATGACAAAGCTTACGGGACAGGCAAGCAGGCGGGACGCAAGCCGCCCTTTCCCCCGTGGAATTACCATGACGAAATCGAATTTCTGCTCATCCTCCGCGGCGAGATGACCGCCTATTACGGCGACGAGCAGCTGCCCTTGCGCAAAGGCGACGTCGCGCTGTTCGGTTCGGCCGAGCCCCATACGACGCAGCAGACGAAGGCGACCCCGCTCAGCTATCTCGTCTTCCAGCTCAACCTGCGCAAATACTGGGATCACAGCACGATGAACAACATGATGCATTTCGCGGAGATTTTCCGGCCCCTGAGCGCGCTCAACTATATCTTCCGCGAGAACCGCGATGCCCGCGCGCGGGTCTCCGCGCTCATCCGCGACATCTACAAGGAGATGAACGAGGAACGGATCGGCTGCGAGCTGGCGGTATCGTCGATGGTCAAGCTGATCCTGCTGACGCTCCTGCGCAGCGACGACCGGAAGCTGCTCCACTATCACGACCATCTGCTCTACGACCGGCTGCGGCCCGCGATCAATTACGTGGAAGAGCATCTGCACGAGAAGCTCTCCGTGGAGACGGTGAGCGGGCTGCTGAACCTGAGCGGCACCCACTTCATGAAGTCGTTCAAGAAGGCGCTCGGCATGACCTTCACCGAATTCGTGGTCTTTAAGCGCATTAAACGCGCCGAACAGCTGCTGCTCACGAGCGACATCAGCATCGCGGAGGCGGCCGTCGCCGTCGGCATGTCGAACCTCGGGCATTTCTACCAGCTGTTCAACCGCCTGAACGACTGCTCGCCGAAGCAGTTCCGTGACCGGCTGCGGACGGATGCCGGGAATGGCTGAGACAAAACGCCTCTTTTCTGCTAGGATCATAGTGACTTCCCAAAATAAGGAAGTCATCCTATCATCCATCCAGAGGAGCACGAAACGATGAAGCTTTGGCTGCTAGACTATCATCCCGCTTATGCCAGCTGGGATTTCGAGCAAATGGAAGATTTCGATCGCCTCGCCTTCGACGGCCAGCCCATGCTGGCGAGCTGGGTGCCGCCGAAACTGAAATGCACGCCAAAAGGCCGGCATTCCGATTTCTTGAAGCGCCACAACGGCGCGCTGCTCGTCACGGAGAAGGCGAAGGCATTGTTCGAGCGGCATATTCATCCCGGGGAAGCCGAATTTCTGCCCGTGGAGCATGAAGGCGAGACCGTGTATTTTGCCCACGTCCTGAATCTGGTCGACTGCGTGGATGCTGCCAATAGCGAAGCGCGCAGAGTCGGCAGCACGCTGGTCGACTATAACCGTTACGCGTTCCACGAACGCCTCGCGGCGCCGCATCATATGCTGAGAGTCAAGTTCCACGAAGGGGACAGGCTCGTTATTTATCCGTTCGTCAGCGATACGCTGCAGGAAGCCATTGCGAACTCCGATCTTGCCGGCTATCAGTTGCTCGAGATGTGGGATTCCGAATACAGCTGGCAGCAGAAGGATGCCGATTTTCAAGCCATGCAGGACGCGCTGACCGCCTCGTTGACGAAAACCTTCGACTATTCGACGGCCGTGCGTTATACCGAGAAGAAGGGCATGACGGTCTACAGCGGCAAATGGGCCATGCGCCACGATCCGAAGAAGGGGCTGCTGCTCGGCGATCTGCTCGCGGACGGCACTTACAGCTGGATGGATCCGATCTACCTTCCGCCGATCTTGTTCGGCCTGACCTGGGGCATCAGGGACCCCGAACCCGAGCCGACCGGTCTGATGGGCAAGCTCGCCGGCACCTTCTCCGGCGGTCGGAAGAAATCGTGATTCTACCAACCTGATCTGCTTCCGGAATCCCTGTTCCGATTCCCCATCCTTCCGCAAAAAAGCTATTCCCGGGCTACGGTTAGTCGGGGCTGCACCCCGTCCGAGGGGCAGGCCCGACCCACAGGGCCATGGAATAGCTTTTTATCGTTCCCTATAACGGGCACGCTGCTCATCGGATCCCGCGCTACGCCTTCGGAATCGAGGCCATGCAGATCTGCGAGGAGATGTCCCAGCTGTATTTGCCCCGGCTTCCCTCGTACAGGAGGACGAACTCGCGCTCCGTCTCGATCAGCGCCGGGAACCAGATCGCGCCGCCGTCCTCCTGCCCCATCGCGCCGCAGCCGAAGATCGGATTGCCGGGATGCGGCTCCCAGGTCAGCAGATCCGCCGAGCGGGCCAGGCCGAAGAAATCCGGCTCGTCCGCCAGGTACGAGCTGCCGCCGTACAGCATGTAGAACGCATCGCCGTCCTTCATCAGCCGCGCCGTGACGATGGACAAGGCATCCCAGCTGCCCGCCGTTCCGGCGAATACCGGCTGATCCGACACCGGTTCGAAATGAATGCCGTCCGCCGAGCGGGACAGATAGAGCTGGTAGCCGTTATTTTGCAGGAGCTGGTAGATCATGTAGATCTGCCCGTCCTTCACGATGGCGGCAGGGGCCCGGCCTTCCATGATGTTGCCGACCTTCTCGAAGCTGACGCCGTCGCGGCTGACCGCGAGGCCGACGCAGTCCGGTCCGGCGCCGATCGCGGAATAATAGACGAATACCCGGTCCTGGAACACGACCGCGGACGGGTCGAGCACGTCCTTGCCGTCGAACGCGTCCGGTCCGCCGACGTCCACGATCGGCTCGCCGCCGTTCAGCTCGCGAAGCCGGATATTGTCCCGGGTCACCTCCAGGATCTCGGCAACGCCCAGCCGGTCATGCCGCTGTCCGTCCGTATTCGGCTGAACGCCGTTGCCCCTGTAGTAAAGCAGCTGTTTGCCGCCGAACGCGATCACGTCGGGGTTCGCGACCCAGACGCTCCGCCAGGAATCGCCGCTTGCCGGGACGACCGGATTATGGGCGGAATGCTGCCAGGACAGGCAGTTTTGCCGGTAATTGCCGTTGAATAAATGCCACAGTTTCTCGCTCATGATACGTGCCTCCTTCTTCTCCTCTCCACTATAGAAAACGATGAAGCGAGCGGCAAGCGCCGATCGAAACGAATGCTTGGATTTATGAAACGAACGCTATCGCTCCCGGTCTGCTCCTGCGGCATCGTTACGGGGGATTGGTCAGTATGGCCCGAGGTCCCATTGACAAGGATTCTGCGCTCGGCTTATCTTTGGATAAAATCATAACGCGGTTTCGTTTCTTCTGTGACAACCTGCATTTTCGAAACCCGCTAAACGCTAAGAATAGAGGGATCCCTATGCCCCTGACCGATCTGATCGTCCAAATTCCGCCCCTGCCCCATTTTCTGACCGCGGGACGGGATGTATTCGCGGCCGGCTCCCGGCACGTCGAGCGGCGGGCGATCGGCGTCTTCGATCTGATCGTCGTTGCGAGCGGCGCGCTCTTCATGGGAGAAGCCGGCGAGGAAGCTCGGGTCGGCGCCGGGGAGACGCTGATTCTGCGGCCGGATCTGCATCATTACCCGACGCGGCCCTGCGAGACGGAGACGCATTTTTACTGGCTGCATTTTCAGATCCAATCGCCATGGACGGAGTCCGGCGAGCACGCCGCTCTCCCGCCGTCCTCGCTGCGAGGCGCGGAATCTCTTCATCCGGGTGATCTCGGGCGTCAGTACGAGCTGCGGCTGCCCCGCCATCTAACGTTGTCGAATCCGCCGGATACCTACGCGGAGATCGAAGGGCTGCTCGCGCTGAACGCCAAATCGGATCTGGCGAGCAGCTGGAAGCAGCAGTCGGTCTTCCACGGCCTGCTGTTTCGCCTATGCGGCGATGCCCGGCAGCATCTCGCCGATTCCGCTTCC
Source organism: Paenibacillus sp. J22P277 (assembly GCF_059383675.1). Classification (NCBI taxonomy): domain Bacteria; kingdom Bacillati; phylum Bacillota; class Bacilli; order Caryophanales; family Paenibacillaceae; genus Paenibacillus; species Paenibacillus sp. J22P277. The sequence goes on along the minus strand of NZ_JBXENS010000007.1, from coordinate 160,966 downwards.
GTTCAGGTGGCGGAACGCGCCGCCTCGTTCCTCAAAGCGCATTACCGCCAGCCGGTGACGAACGAGCGGCTGCGGGACGAGCTGAACTACCATCCGATCTACATCACGCGCTGCATGCGCGCCGTCTTCGGCCGCACGCCGAACGAATACGTGAACGAGTATCGCTTGGAGCAGGCGAAGCTGCTGCTGCTGACCACGGACAAGCCCGTCGCCGAGATCGCCGCGGCCGTCGGCTACGAGGATCCGGCGTATTTCGCGCGCCGCTTCAGCCGAGCTGCCGGGATCAGTCCGTCGGCGTACCGGAATCGGTTCGAGGCAGGGGAGCGGTGATGGTATGGAAGGAAATTCAAGACACCGCGGCCACAGGCGTGACGCCGAATGCTAGCTTACCTGCAATCCGTTGCCGCCGCGAGAACGAGAACGGCCGCTCGTCACTGGAAGGACGAACGGCCGTCTGTTTTCTTAATCTAGCAAAATTATCTATTTTCACACATGGTGATTCTATGAATATCCGCTTATTGCGCCACTCTCCAGTAAATTAAATTGCAGATTCACAACGTTTACGCGCCATTTTCCGGTCGACTATTCGGCCATTCGGAACGCTTCATATTCCGCATCCACGCCCTGCATCCAGGGCTCGTACGCCTCCAGAACATCGGACAGCTCCCGATCGATGACATCCAAGGTCCGTTGTACCGTCATTGGAATTCCTCATTTCGACATGATTGGCCAATCACCAGCCCAAGCTTTCAAACCATAGCGTCCGATGATCCTTCTCGAGCGCCATTCGGATGTAGCCGATCATGGGCTCCGGCAGCTCCCTGACGTGAAACCAGGTCAACGCTTCGCATTTGTGCGGCTCGACATTGGTGATTTCCCCGCTCCATGCGCGTACCGTCAGATAGAAATCGATCCATTCCGAGCTGACGTTCTTGCGATGGACGACCCCGACGACATCGAGGTCCTCCGGTAAAATATCGACGCCGGCTTCTTCCTTCGCTTCCCGGATCGCGGCCGACTTCACTTCTTCTCCGCCGTCGATCCGACCGGCAACGACGCTCCATTTGCCGTCTTCGAATCCGGTATTCTGTCTTTTCAAGAGCAGCACATGCTCGTCCCGATAAAACAAAAGATGGACGGCTCCGTAAAATATAGGTGTGTTCACTTCAATCCTCCGCGGTCTATCTTCTCGATGGTGGCGTTCACTTCGTTGACGATTGCGTGCTCGGCTTCCTGCGGCACATTGATGACGAGTACGCCGCCGAATACCTGCTCGTATCTACCCTCCAGTTGGCTGATCGCTTCCTTGATCTGCTCGATCTCGGGGGATTCGCTGACTTCCTTGCTCAGCAGCCACGAATGCCGGACCAGCTCCGACTTCTGCAGGGTCTCGATGTAGTAATAGATGTCTTCCTCCTCTTTGACGCGAATCCGATCCCCATACGAGACATGCTCGCTAAAGATCGAATTCTCCGCCATGATCAAGATATCGTGATCGACTACGGACACATCCAGCACTTCAATCTCGCGGCCGACCTCATCGAAACATAAGGACAATGCACGAATCTCATTCATCGGGTTCACCTGCTTTGACTTTATATTCGCCTCCGTTCTCCCGCTAGACCTCGACCAAGTGGTAACCGAAGGCATTTATAATCCGCGTGTCCTTATACTGATGCACGCGTTGGTTTCTTCCGTAGTTCAGATGCTGATGGCCATGTAAAAGCAATTTTGGCTTATAACGGTCCATGAAGTCAACAAAACATTGAAATCCGCGGTGACATAAATCTTCGCCGTCCCCCAGCTTATAGGCCGGAGCATGCGTCACCAGGACATCCACGCCTTTGCCCAACCACAGCCTCGGCTTTCGTTTGGCGATTCGCCGGCTCATCTGACGTTCGGAATATTGATGCGTGCCCGGACTGTACCGATAACTGCCCCCGAGTCCCATGATCCGCAGTCCCCGGCAGCGAACGATTCGATCTTCGATGCATTCGCAGCCTTCGGGCGGAGCCGCTGCATACTTCGTGTCATGGTTGCCATGCACGTACAACAAAGGCACGGGAATCATGCTCACCGAATAGGACAAATACTCGGCCTTCAGATCGCCGCAGGAAATGATTAATTCAACGTCCCGGAACCTCTTGCGGTCAAAGTGGTCCCAAATGTACGTCGATTCTTCGTCGGACACAACCAGTATTTTCATGACCGTTCGACCTCCGCCTGGCCGTATTTGGCATTCGTTACCGGATCTCGTTCTTTTCGTTGATACCGGGCTTTCCGGGCAAATATTCGAGAATCACGCTGTCCGCTTCATCATAGAATACCGTCACTTCCGGGAGTCCGTCCACACTCGACGAGAGCACCGAGGCTTCTTTCTTCCTTCGCTTCCGGTCCCGATAGGTATAGACCAAAAATACCAGATTGCTGTTGTTGAACGTGATAAACGAGTTGCTCCACCCTTTAAAGCTGCCCTTCGTTTGAAGCCCGGTTTGAATCAGCCTGATTTTCTTGTTCGCCCGCACGATGCTGACCGCCACGAGCGTTAGCCCCGTCAGCAGGATGGCCACGACTGCGGGCAGCGCATTTATATCCTTTGCCACGGAATAAGCGAGCGTAATGAACCCGATAAGGGCGACTACGGCGCTGAACCGCGTGAATCGGCTGCCCAGCCGGATGGTCCAGATACGGAATTTCGATATCGTTCTCATGTTAGTTGTCATCGCCTGTCCGGTACAAGATCTTCCCAAAAATCAGTTTGCACAGTCCATTCTAATCTTCGTATCCATTCCTTTCTTATATCGTCGTTGGCATTTTGAAGTCGCGTCATAATCGTTAAGACTCTTCTTACCGCGTAGGCTTTCATTTGTCTTGCGGTAATACGGAGTTCGGAATGGCACTGATAAGAATGCAGGAATATCTTGGACAACTCCATCGAGATGGTTGGATAGTGTAAATTCACAAACCAGATGACCCAAGAGATATCATTCATTGAGCTGCCCCATCCAGCCCATTCCCAATCAATCAGATATAACGAATGATCCGCATAAATGGCGTTGTGCGGGCCGGCATCCCCATGAATCAATGCATACTTCCCGGGATCACATAGATTCTGAATACGTCTACCTTCAGTTAATATAGAGATTGGAACATATGCTAACGCATTTTCATCCATAGCAAACTCATCAACAATAGTTAAACCGGAAAGATTTGAAGGCATTTCGATAGAATGGATATCCCTTGCCAAGTTCAATCCAAGCTGCCTATAGATTTCCTTAGCGATTAATAAATCACCATTGTTTAAGCAGGTTTGTGCATTTATACCATGCAAATAATCCATTATCGTAATGCGGCTTTGATCAAATTCAAACACATCATATATTTTTGGAGTAACCGATAAATTGTTTAATAGTTTCAAACAATTAATCTCGGTTAATCCGTCGGTATTATTAAGGTTAGAGACCTTTGCCATAACGGGTGGTGACGAGCCCTCCAAAAGTAGAGCGTAATTCGTGAATCCTCCCGTAAGTTCCTTCAGTGTGAGGTTCTGATGTGGAAACTTCTGCAATAAAAACTCTGCAATAATTCGAGTCATTTGTCGGCCCCCATATAAAATAGGCGTATCCATCCGATTCTCTACCGGTGTGAATAGGCTAATGCTTATTTAAGTTCATATCTCTGTTCCGCCAATTTCTTTAATTCATTATTCCGATGTTCCAAGAACCGTTTCAAATACCGCTTCAATAACAAACGTTCAACAGCCCATCCTAATAGCCCGAATGGGGCTTCGAAAGTCAATATATCGCTCATGAACGTTTTGTTGTCTTGTTCGTTAAACGCATGGATGTGTTTTAATTTCTTAAAAGCGCCCTGTTGCATTTCATCGATAAAAAGATACGGTTCTTCGAACGCGGTTATTTTTGAGGTCAGCCTCTGCTTCACAAAAAAATGAACGGCGCGTGTCTAGCATCATGGTGTACTTGTCTCCAACGCGTGTCAGAAGATAAAAATTAAAATGTATATGAATCCGACCGCGAATTGAATAAGCGAACTCATGTATTCCTTGGAGCCTCTTAAATACCTCCATTCCATAAATGCTTGCTGTCCCGTGGCAACTGAAAAAACCAGTAACCAGAACCATTTCAGCGCGTTGATATTCGAGGTATCCAACACAAAGAAAAAAACGAACAACGTGACGATTACGAGCAATCCTTTGACCCACCGATTGATATTCTTGCCCGGCGTATCGGAAATCTTATTTGAATCTTCTGGAAGGATAAATTTCTTGACTGCTAGTTGCGTTATAGCCAACAGCATCAGCAATAACGCAAGGGGTAATGTCAGGGACTGTATATTCGAAACGGAAAACGCCATATACCTCCCCCTTCGAATTAGGCATTATTCGGCTAAAACAACGAGTTCGATTTGTTGGCTGTTACCGCTATTCCTTCGGTTCATACGCTCCCAATTCGAAGCGTTGCATGTAATCGCTCAATATTCCTGGTTAAGAACATAAAAGACGGCATCGGAAAACCATGAGGTTTTTTCGTTCTTGGTGCTGAGATGCAACATTAACACGGGACCCGACCCGAATTTCAGCCATGCCGCATGGGGATAGACGGTGGTTGTTGCGAGACCTAATACGTCATGATACCAACTGACGGCCTTATCCATATCCGTTACCGGCAATTGAACATGATCGACGTTTTCAATCATTTTACTCATGTTTATTTTCCCTTCCTTGTTCGCATGCCGCCGCCTCGCGTTCGATCCGCGTAGCGCCCTATAAAATAATTTTCGGCATGGTTCACTTCCATAGCCGCTTTACGCTGTCTTTGTCCGTATCCAGAACCAATTCATATACGTCCGGGTTATCCATGTCCTTCCAATCATCGAATCCAAAATCCTTTTTGAAATTCCGGATCATCAATGCCAGCAGGTTCCCATGCGACACGATGGCAATCGTATGTTCGCCGCGATCCATAAGTTCGTTGATGACTGCCATCCCCCGCCGGGCAGCTTCCGAAGAGGATTCTCCCCCTTGCAATTTCAGGTCCATGTCTTCAAAGGATGCTCTCAACCCTTCCATCCAATCGGCCATAGCTACCGAACTTAAGACTCTTTCCGATAATCTCGAATCGATATTCACCGAAAGGTTGGATAGCTCCGAAAACGGCTTTACCGAATGAACGGCTCTTAAGAAAGGGCTCGAAATAATCAATTCAATCTGCTTATCCAAGAGAAATGCGGAGAGAAATTCCGCTTGCTCCAACCCCTCGAACGTAAGTTCCGCGTCCGGCTCTTGCCCTTTGGCCTTGCAATGTCGAATGAGATAGATCGTCTTCATGAACATCCCTCATTATCTTATGATTACGCCGATCAGGAAATATACCGCGGCAAGAACAAGCATGCCAATCGCGAAGGCTTTAAGAAAATCGGCAATCGAACGCTTAAGATCGAAACGGTCCTGCTTCAGATTTCTGTAGAAGCTAAACACCCCATACGAAATCACGAACGCGATCGAAGTTCTGATCGCTGCACGCAGCATATCGAAAACCAGATCTCTAATAGGCACGGTTTGCTCTGAAATCATGCCAAATCCCTCATGGATGACCTTCGTATCCGGATAATAGAGGATGGCGATGAACAGCCCGAAAATGAATCCATATAGACCCGCTTTAATGATTTTCCGTTCCATTGCGATTGAACCGCCTTTCGAATTTCAAGATGTTTGCCGTGCTTACGCCGGTGTTCACGGCGTTCCTCCGCTTTGACCGTCCCCTCCCGCACCGTGACCGGACTCTCTTCTTCTAATTTCCACTTTACGGAAATATCGAGCGAAAGTCGACAGCTTTTACGCACTTATCCGCTTTCTTGATAAGAGGCCAACCTAAATGCCCGGTGGCGCCCGAGAGGGACAGACCGGCCTTTGCCGCCGTTCTTGACAGGCTTGCCGGAGTCAGCGGCTTATCGGGCAATCGACTTTTCTGCGATCCACGCGAGGCGAATTCTTGCCGAAAAACGTTATATCCCCCCGCAATATGCCATTTTTTAGGCAACTGCCAATCTTTGGAACTATTATGAAAGTCTCTGTCCATCCATTCATTTCCACTCTATAATTTAAATCATTAAATTGTCTTAATTTTCGCACTAAAGTAAAAATTTAACGAAATTTAAGGTTACACCGCATTTTATGAAAGGAGGTGGTCGGAAAACCATAACATCTCTCCCATCTACGAGCTGCGGAAGGAGTACCAGAAACCTACTTTATCGAGGAGTTGAAGAAGCACTGTGAAATGGAAAACAATCCAACAGATTTTTCCGATCGGGATGGCTGCCATCCTTGCATGGACGATCTCCATTCCGGCCGCTGCCGCAGCGGATACGATCGTTCGGAAAAACACAGTTTCAGCCGTCTCCCCCGCAACCGTACAAGCAAAAATCGATCCACAGGTGACGAAAGGATTCGACGATGACGAGTACGTCACGTACTTGATCAAAATGAAGGAGCAAGCGGATCCCGCGCAAGCTTCCTTACTCGCCCAAGAAAAAGCGCGACAAGACAAGGTCACCCCCGCCGCCGCCAAGCTTTCCATGCGCAATGCGGTTATCGGCACGCTGCGTGAAACAGCCTTACGCACGCAAGACTCCCTCGAATCCTACTTAGACCGCGCGAAATCCTCCAATGCCGGCGTGAAAGACTACAAAAGCTTCTTTATCGTCAACGCTTTGGCGGTCACGTCCACGAAAGCAGAAATGGAAAAGATCGCGCAACGCCCCGAAGTCGAGAAAATCCTCCCGAATACGGAGCGGTTCCTGGATACGGTCCAGAAAACAAAGGATACGGCGGCGCCTAACGCTGCTGCTCCCGTGACTGATCCTGCCCCTGCTCCGGAAACCGCTCCCGTGACTGCACCGGAAACGACTCCGGAAACTGCACCCGTGACTGCACCCGAAGCTGCTCCTGCGACTCCGTCGGCGCCCGCGCAAAAAGCAGCCGTGCCGCTAACCGAGAACGTGGAATGGAACATCGATTACGTCAACGCCCCTCAGGTTTGGGAGAACGGCATCGACGGAACCGGCATCGTAGTCGCCAACATCGACACGGGCGTCGATTACACGCACCCGGCCTTGCAGCGCAAATGGCGGGCATACGATGAAAACGGCCAGATCGTCCATCCCGAGCTGAGCTGGTACGACGCCCACAGCGCGGTCCCGCTCCCGGAAGATAACGTGGGCCACGGCACGCATACGATGGGCACCATGGTCGGCTCGGAGGAAAACGGGACCAACAAGGTCGGCGTCGCTCCCGGAGCGAAATGGATCGCCGTCCGCATATTCGACCCTTCCACGACGGATGCCATCATTCTCGATGCGGGTCAGTGGCTTCTTGCCCCGGTAGACAGCGAGGGCAATCTGCACCCCGAGATGGCGCCCGATGTCGTTAACAATTCCTGGGGCGGCGGAGCCGGCATCGACGAATTTTTCCGTCCCATCGTGCAAGCTTGGCGAGCGGCGGGGATTTTCCCCGAATTCTCGGCCGGCAACGTGCGGGACGACAACCCCGGCGGTCCCGGATCGGTCGCCAATCCCGCCAACTATCCCGAATCGTTCGCGACCGGCGCAACGGACAGCAACGGCATGATCGCTTCCTTCTCCTTGCGCGGTCCATCTCCGTACGACGAACTTAAACCGGAGGTCTCGGCGCCCGGCGTGAACATTCGCTCCACCGTTCCGGGCGGCGGTTATGAAGGCGGCTGGAACGGCACCTCCATGGCCGGACCGATTACGACCGGGATCGCCGCCATGCTGCTGCAAGCCAATCATTCCCTGACGATCGATCAGATCGAAGAAATATTGGAGAGCACGGCTACGCCTCGCACGGACGAGGAATATCCCGAGACGCCTAACCAAGGCTACGGCTACGGCATCGTCAATGCGCTGAACGCCGTTGGCGCCGTAACGAGCGGTATCGGTTCCGTGTCCGGCAAAGTAAAAACGGCCGGCGAAGATACGCTGGCACCGGTAATCGAGCACACGCCTATCCCCGTCATTTATAGCGGCAGGGACGCTCAACTGACCGCGCAGGTCTCCGACAACGTCAGCGTTCTTCAGGTCGAAGCGTTCGCGAGAATCAAAGGAACGGACGAATACGTCTATCTTCCGATGAAGAGAGCGTCCGGCAATTATAAATCCGGTCAATATACAACCGCCATCCCTGCTTTCCTCATCGATCCGGCAGGCTTGGAGTATTACATCAGGGCCAACGACTACGGCAATAACCAGATCTCCACGCCCGTGTATACGGCAACCGTCTCGAACGGAATGAAGCCAGGGTACGTACAGGATTTCGAAGGAGACGTCAGCGGATTCGAAAGCGGCGGCTACAACAATACGTGGGAAGTCGGCGCGCCTTTTTACGGAACGCCTGCTTCGGGAAGCAAAGTTGCGGCTGCCAGTCTGGGCGAGCACTACCTGCCCGGGACGAATGCCTACTTCCTGGCCCCGCCGATCGACTTGACGGACAGTCCGGAAGGCGCGGTGCTGTCCTTCAAGAACAGTTTCGATCTGGGCTCGGACCACGGCGTCGTCTATCTGGCGACCGAAGCCAGCAATCATGAATTCACGGAGGTCCTGCATTTCACCGGCGCGAGCGGCGATTGGAGAACCCAATACATCGATCTGCGTCCATATGCCGGCCAGCAGGTTCAACTCTTGTTCAACTTGTATGCCAGCGATTTTGGCGGCGGCAAGGACTGGTACATCGACGATCTCTCCGTTCAGCCTCCGGACGCGGTAGCGCCAAGCGCGCCTACGAACCTTGCGGGAACGGCAGACACGATTAACAACGTCACTCTGACTTGGAATGCCTCGACCGACGAAGATGCAGCCAAGTATACGGTCTATCGCTCCGTTGGAGACGGCGCATCCGAACCGATCGGCACGACCACGCTGAACGCGTTTACGGATAGCACCGCGGCCGGCGGCAGCAGCAACCGCTATACGGTAGCAGCCGTCGATTACAGCGGAAATACCAGCGAGCTTTCGAACGAAATCACCCTTGAGCTCCCTGAGATCGTGTCGATCTACCAGGATACGTTCGACGGGGACACGGACAACGGCTGGACGCATTCCGGCGTCAACGACGAGTGGGAACGCGGCACGCCGACCACTATCGGACCCGAGAGCGCGGTTTCGGCTCCGAATGTATGGGGAACGGACTTGGACGACACCTATAGCGACGCCAGCGATTACGCCTTGGTGTCCCCCGTCATTGATTTGAGCCAATCGGACAAAGCTTCGGTCTTCTTCAGCAACTGGTACGACCTGGAAAGCAGCTATGATTTCGGCCATCTGGATATCACCACGAACGGAGGCTCGAGCTGGACCGAGCTCGCATCCTTCAACGGCAACACGGTGGACGGACAGTGGGAGACGTTCGGCTACGATCTCGCGCCTTATTTGAATCAGCAGGTTCAATTCCGTTTCCGCCTGACTTCCGATGGAACCGTCAGCCGGGCAGGCTGGTATATCGATAGCTTCAAGGTGCTGGAAGTGGATGCGCCGACGGAAGTTACCGCGCGCAACCACGTATTCGACGGCGTGATCGGACCGAAATCGCCGGTCACCAAGCCGGCTTATACCAGCCAAGCAACCACCAAAGAAGCATTCGAAGCAAACAAGCCGTCCGGGGATGTCAATCCGCAAAGCCTCCCGGCCAATGCGACCGTCACGGTCTTGGAAACCAATCGCTCCGTGAAGACGGATCCCGCGACGGGCGATTATTCCTTCAAGCATATTGCCGGCGACTACAACCTGAAGGTCGAGGCCTATGGCTATTATCCGCAGGTCAAACCGGTCACGGTGACGGACAATGTGTATACGACGGTGAATTTCGACCTGGAAGCCATTCCTCACGGTCAAATCACGGGCGTCATCGCGGATGAGCGCACCAAGGCGCCGATCGCCAACGCCAACGTGATGATTATGGAGGACGCGAACATTTCGCCTGTTCGTACCGATGAGCAAGGCGCCTTCTCGCTGGATGTTCTGGAGGGCACGTATACGCTGTCCGTCTCCGCAGGCGGTTTCTACGGAAAAAGCGTCGCCGTGACGGTGCCGGCGAACGGCTCGGCGGAGACGAACGTCTCGCTCAAGCCTTTCGTTGGCGCTCCGGACGGCATCGGCTACGATGACGGAACAGCCGAGGACGCCCATGCTTTCTATGATGCAGGCAACGGTTGGGCGGTTCGCATGACGCCCGCCGCGAATAGCGCTCAAGTGACGGGCGCGTTGTTCCGCATCTGGGATACTTCTTGGCCGGAGCCGGGCGCCACGCCGTTCAAGTATGCGCTGTACGACGCAAGCGGCACGGATGGAGCACCGGGCAAATTGATTGCCGGACCTTTCGATGGCGACGGGCTGCGGAACGGCGAGTGGACGTCCGTGACGCTCCCGACGCCGGTTGTCGTAACCGGCGATTTCTACATGGCTTATATCCAAGTCGGAGCCTATCCGAATACGCCGGGACTCAGCACGGACGTAGACGGCCCGAACGCCCTGCGCAGCTGGCAGCTGGTGAGCGGAGCGTGGTCCCCTTCGCCTGAAGACGACGGCAACTACATGATCAGGGCGCTCGTAAGCAATGAAGTTACCGCCCCTGTCATTACTTCGCCGGCAGCGAAGTCGTACACCAATCAAGCGAAGCTGGACGTCACGGGAACGGTGCCCGTTGACGGAACGACCGTCACGTTGTTCAACGGCAGCGACGAAGTAGGCACTGCCGTCGTCGACAAGGGTACGTTCACCATACCTGTCGAGCTGAAGGCCGGTGTAAACAGCTTGACGGCGGTGGCGGCCCTGGACGGCAAAACGACCGATCCTTCCGCGCCTACCGAAGTCACGCTGGATGTTACCGTGCCGAGCCTGACCGTAGAGGCGCCGATCGACGGCTTCAAGACCAACCAAGAAGCCTTGACGCTGAACGGAACGACCGGCGATGAATACTTTAGCCAGTTAACCGTGAATGGCGAGCAAGCCGATGTAGCCGCCGACGGCACATTCAAGCATCGCGTGCTGCTGGATCCGGGCGCGAATGTCGTCACGGTCACGGCAAAGGACCTTGCCGGCAACGAAACCACGGTGACGCGCACCGTTCATCTGGACTTGGATAGTCCTGCGATTACGGATATCGCGCCGGCAAGCGACGTTAAGCTGGCACAGGGCGAAACCCTGCAGGTATCCTTCAAGAGCGATCCGGGCTTGAACGCTTCGTTCCGCATCGAGCTTCCGATCGCGCCTGCGGCGACGAAAGCAAACGAAATCGCGATGACGGAAAGCGCCGCGACGCCAGGCTTGTACGAAGGAAGCTACAAAACGCCGGATAAGCTGATCCTGGACGACGGTCTCATCGTCGTTCGGGTAGCGGATGCTGCCGGCAATGAAACGGAAGCGGTCGCGCCGGGCAAATTGTTCGTCAACGTCGATCCCGCTTGGGCGCTCGTGAACGACGCGAAGGCTGCTTTCAAAGCCAACGTCGCCAATACGACGGAAGCGGACAAAGCCGTGCTTACCCTTCCCGAGGCAGACGACATCTCCTACGCGGTTACGGGAAGCAGCAACGACGAGCTGATCAGCGATGCCGGCCTCTTGCTCAAACAGCCTGGCACCAGCACGGACGTCGAATTGACCGTCACCATCGCCGCGAAGGCGAAGCCAGCCATTAAGACCGAAGTCAAAGTAACGGTCACGCTTCCGGCCATTTATACTGGAGGCGGCGGCGGTCCAGTCGTTGTGATCCCGCCTACGCCAAGCACCAGCACGAATTTTGCCTTGACGGCAGTCGTGAACAAAGGCTTGAATCAACAAACGCTGAAGCCTGCATTTAAAACGGACGGGAACACCGTAACGGCGTCGGTATCGGATGCCGATCTGCAGCAAGCATTGACTTCGTCGCCCGTTGCCGTCGTGGTGCCTTTCACGACCACTGCTTCGCAGCATGCGCAGTTTAACTTAACGGCCAGCCAAGTAGCCTTGCTCGCCGCGTCCAATCCGGCGAATGCCATCGTGATTACGAACGGAACCAGCGCCATTGCGCTTCCGGTCGGCATCCTGGCCAAAGTTCCCAAGAACGCCGGCCTTCAAGTCACGCTGGCCGGCAGCGATCAAAGCACGGCCTTTACGAACGCGGTACCGGGTATCACCGTACTTGGAACGCCGGTTGCGTTTGAAGTGAGCGCGGTCCAAGGCACGACCGTCACGCCGCTTCAGCTCTCGGGCAAAGAACTGATCAAGCAAGCCTTTATCCTTGCGAAAGGCGCAGACGCCAAGGCAGCCGGCGTGCTCTATCTTGGCGGTCAAACCGCAAGCCCGGCTCCTGCGGCGTTTGCAAGCAACGATGACGGCACCACCACGGTAACCGTTACACGTCCCGGCTTCTCGACCTACGCCGCCGTGACGAGAACGATCGGCTTCGCGGATCTCGGCAGCACGACGGCGAAGGATAAGATCGAGGCGCTTGCGAGCAAGTTCCTGATCGACGGCACGTCGAACGCCGCGTTCTCGCCGAACGCCTCCGTGACGCGCGCCGAATTCGCGGCGATGCTGACCCGCGCGCTCGGACTGCAAGGCAGCGGCAATGCTCCGTTCACTGACGTGACGGCCGACAAATGGTATGCGGACGAAGTCGCCGCCGCGTACCAAGCCGGTCTGATCACCGGCCTGGGAGACGGAAGCTTCAAGCCGAACGGCACGATCACGCATCAGGATCTGGCGGTCATGCTGGAGCGAGCCGCGAGTCTGGTTCGTCTGCAGACGAATGGCATCGCCAGCCCGACCTATGCGGATGCCGCGGCCATCTCCGGCTATGCCAAGGACAGCGTACAAACCGTATCCGCCGGCGGACTGATGAGCGGCACGGAAGCAAACGGCAGCCTCTTCTTCACGCCGAAGTCTCCGTCAACCCGCGCAGAAGCCGCAACGGCGATTTACAACCTGCTGAAACAAGCCGGCTTGATTAACTAAAACGTTCCGAATGCGAAAACAGACTGCAGCTCCGGCTGCAGTCTGTTTTATTTCGTTACATGCATGGAATCATGGATCATCGATCATGCTCATTTAACATCTAGATCATTCACCATCAAGCTCTCTTTGTCGTCCTGGAGGTAACGTACACGACCAGGCTGATAATCATGCCAACGAGCCCAAGCCCGCTCAAGAGCATGCTGATCAGGATCGGCAGCATATTGCTCGGCTCCGGAATAAATGCCTTGATCTCATCGTTCATATGCTGCACTTGAATGGCAAAGCCGACAATCCCGCTGACGATCCAGAGAAGCCCGCCGATGATGGCGCAGATGAAGGCTTTTTTTTGTAATATGTTCATGAGGGGACCTCTCTTTCGATCTTTATATTCTTGTAATTTTGCTAGATCGCTTCCATGGTAAAGATGGTTAAGTTTTAATTCTTCCTCTTTTTACCGTTAGCCTTTTTAAACCGAACCTGATCAACATCCATATTCCTACCAATAGATAATATAAAACAAAAGAATATAGACCTAAGAAAATAAATGAAATCCAATTAAAGTCCATCCATAAAACGAAATAAGTATCTTGGTATTGAAACTGGTCATTATTACTTTGAGAATTTAGAAGCCAGTCTATTGCGTGAGGCAGAAATAATAAACTAGTCGGTGCGGCTATTGAAAATAGGATTGATCCAATAAATACCTTCTTCTTCATTAGACTATCCCTTCTTTTGGAATTTCGGGTAACAATCTTGTGTTCAGAGTTCTATTACCATATGAATATCATTCGGTTCTTTATCAAAAAGTTCTTGATCAATCTCCTCTGTTAATCGACTGCCGTTGTGTTTGTAAAATGAAACCGCTGATCTAGTTTCGGTCGAAGAGATGTACAGATACTGGGCTCCTCTTCTTCTTGCCTCTTCACTTAATTGGTTGAGTATTTGTTTCCCTATACCTTGTCTTCTATAATCTCTTGATACATACATCAGATCAATTTGAAGTCTGTCTTGATTCATACCCCTTAATTGATGGGCTAGAACTCCGAATCCAACTAACACTTCGTCTGAAAATGCCCCAACGGACATTCCACCGTTCTCTAATTCATGCAAAAATCTATTTCGTATCTCTTGTAGTACATCCTCATCCCACGTTGGACAATCATGTTCATTTTTGACTTCTTTGATTTCGCCTTCTGACACTTTGTAGATAACATCAATGAATTCAGAACGGTCAATCTGATGCAAACAATTAACATGATCGCGATTCAATATTCGATAAGTAACCACTCGTTTCCCTACTCTCTTGATCTTCTTGATGGACTCACTTTGCCTTATAGATTTGTTCATGTAATTCATGCTTATGTTCTTCGATATATTCAAACAAGTCTCAGAAGGGCCGGCCGGGTGTATTCGGCTGATCCCGCTTCCTTGCTGCTGCCAATTGCCCCCGGAGTCCACATCTAACTCCGGCCGTACCGACGGCCGAATGACCCGATGCATGATTATGGTGTTTGCTGATGCTGACGTCTTCTCTGAAATACATTCAATGTTTCTATTAATTCAAAATCGTTATTTCAATAGCTTCTAATTGATCTCGATGACTTGGTATTGTATTGATCCAAAACTCGATTTGTTTCCCTCGGTTTGTTTCTAATTCACGAGCATCTATTATTTCTTTATGATTATCGGCGTTCATTTTATAGATGATTGTTCTGTTTGTAATATTGAAATAATCAGTACCCTTTGTTTGGTTTGATTCTAAATATTCTTTGTATCCCTCTATTATTGGAGAGATTTTAATTACTGTAACAGTAAACATACTTCCAGTTTCTTTTGAGTAACGGTTACCTTTTTGATTTACAACACTGAGCAGTTCTCCAGTGAACTTAAAAAATTGATTATTAACTTCATTTTCATTTTTCGAAGTACAACCACAACAAAAACAAAGTATAAAGGTAATCAATACTATTTTGATTTTCATTTGATCACCTCTCAGCCACGTCAATTTTAGCTAATGTGCTTGTATTTACAAACCAGAGAGCTTTAAGTTAGCGACAGCGAGCAGGTTTTCAAACTTTGACTCACAGGGTTCTCCGGCTGACTTCACTTCCCGAAATCTTCGACCGGACCACGGGACATATTCCCTGGTGCGTGAACATTTGATCCGACGAAGTTAGGACTTCTCGAATCACCCAAAAGATTTCTTGATGGATTCTATATTTTCCTTTGCCCACTTTTTATGGTTTTTATCAACTGCATATTTAGGATTAAAATAAATGGAGTTAAACTCTAGCGCATTGCACGGAAATTTCGAGTATTCCCAAGCATTATCATCAGAGAAAACAAGACCATCAGTCAGCTCAGCTAATGCGGAAGCAAAAAAACCATATGACATATTAAATAAAGGGAGAGTCCCCGCATATCTGACTATATTCCAGTGATATGGTTTAACTAAACTCCTTTTGATTTGATGTACATATTTCTTTGCTTGTTCTCTTTCCATTTCATCTTCCCATAAATCCTTATACATTTGTTCATTATCGAATTGATTATATAAAATCCACCTGGTATTACTGGGCTAGAAACTCTAAGAGATTTGCCGTGGGGAATATTGATTAAATCTGTGAGTATAACAGGGTACGACTCTTCCGAGTTCTCCATAGAAAACTCGAACTCCAAATCAAGTTTTACTCCTATTGCTTTTAATTTTGTTGTTATATTTTCCTTAGCTTTTCTTAGAAGATCAAAATATGATGGCAATTGATCTGAAGTAGGATAGACATCAAAGCTTGTACTCACTTTTTCGTTCCTTCCGTAATTTCCTATAACGTTCTTGTATGCACGACGCCGCACCACCTTAAGGTTCCGAAGGAACCGGCCGCGATGCGGTTAGGTGGTGCGGGTGTGTCCGGCTGTTTACTCTTCCCCGATACTGATAATGCCTCTTCGATCCCACTCCTAACTTCTGCCGGACCTTCACAAAACGTCTTTTTCACGTACTTCTATAAATATTAAACCTTCGGAGTATTCACGAAGGTACTTCACCACACACTCACATTAAGTTCACTACGTTCTGAATCGAACTCAGTCTTTCAATGTTTTAAATTCCATTTTACGGAAATTTAATATGGATGTCGACAGCTTTTACATAAAAGCCATAATTGTCATTACCATCATGACTGCAAAATCAAAAAGGCCAACCGAAACTACCGGTTGACCTCCCAAAATACAAAGACTACCTACTCTGATGATCCCTTTTGAGGAAGTAAAACCACCGTCGCACAATGCGATTCAACCTACCTCCAACCACCCCAGCTACCGATACAACCGCCCATCCTCCGCCTCGCGAACCCACACCTGCATGAACCCCGCTTCGCGGTTATCCCACGCATAGTAAGGGATCAACTCACAAGCCGCGCCGTCGGCCGTCCGGCCGCGCAGCACGGTCACGCCGCCGAGCAGCTCCGCGCGGTGCTCGACCGCGAACGCTTCGTGCGCCGCAAGCGCGAATGCGTCATACCGCAGCCCGTCATTGCCGGCCTGCTCGGCGCAGTACACGACCGGCCCGCGCTGGAACGCGACGCGCCCGCGGTTCGCTTCCACCTCCGGCCGGGAGCGGACCGCCTCGACGGGCATATCCAGCTCCAGCTCGACCGTATCGCCCGGCGTCCAGTGCCGCCGCAGCACGAGATAGCCCTTCTCCGCCAACGCCTCCGCGCCTTCGACTCGCTCGCCCTGCGCGGATATCCGATAGCTCCGGCACCAGCCCGGCAGGCGCAGCCGCACCGCGAACTCGCCCGCCTGCTCCGGCGTGACCGCGAGCGCCACGCGTCCGTCCCACGGATACGCCGTAGACTGCGCGATCCGCACCGCGCCGACGCCACTGTCGAGCGCGACGGTCGTCTCGCTGCTCATGTACTGATTGACCGCGATACCATCCTCCGCCCTGGCATACGCGTATTGGCCGATGGCGGGCAGGAACCGCGCCAGATTCGTCGGGCAGCACGATGTATGGAACCATTCGACCCGGTGATGCTCGCCCTTGGACGCGAGCGGATTCACGTAGAAGAACTTGTCGCCGGAGAGCGAGATGCCGGACAGCGCGCCGTTGTACATCTCCCTCTCCACGAGGTCCGCGTATTTCCCGTCGCCGTGCAGCAGGTTCATCCGATGGTTCCAGAACGCCATCGCGATGGCGGCGCAGGTCTCGCAGTACGCTGATTCGTTGGGCAGATCGTAATCGTGGGTGAACCCTTCGTTGTGCACGGACGGCCCGATGCCGCCGGTCACGTACATATTCCGCTCCACCGTATGCGCCCAGACGCGGTCGAGCGCGTCCAGGTACGCGGTATCGCCCGATGCGAGCACGACGTCGGCCATCGCCGTGTAGAGGTACATCGCGCGGACCGCGTGCCCTTTCACCTCGCGGATATCCCTGACCGGCACGTCGTCCTGGCAGTACGCCGGACCCCAATCCGGTTTATCCCAGATCGCGCCGACGCCGTGGCCGTGGCCCCGTTCCTCGAGCAGCCAGAGCGCGAGCTTCCAATACCGCTCCTCGCCCGTCGCGCGGAACAGCTTCACGAGCGCCAGCTCGATCTCCTCGTGCCCCTCGGCCCAGTGCCGCTTGCCCGGTCCGAACGTCGCGTCGTAATGATCGGCCATCCGGCACGCGACGTCCAGCAGCCTGCGTTTGCCCGTCGCTTGATAGTACGCCACCGCCGCCTCGATCAGATGGCCGCCGTTGTACATCTCGTGCTTCTCCATGTCGGTCCACTTCAGGTCCGGCGCTTCCACCGTGTAATAGGTAGACAGGTAGCCGTCGCTCTCCTGCGCGGCTTCGATCAGCCCGGCGATGCGGTCAATCTCCGCTTCCAGCGCGGGATCGCGGTCCGTCATGAGCGCGTATGCCGCGCCCTCCAGCACCTTGTACACGTCGGAATCGTTGTAATACATGCCCTCGTACTTGCCTTCCGCCAGTCCGGCAGCCAGCGCGAAATTCGCGATCCGGTTCGTCTGCTCGCATTGGTCGAGACAAACGCCGATCGTCACGCTCTTCAGCACTTCCAGCCGCGGGCGCCAGAATTCGTCCTTGATCTTCACCGCGGAGAAAGGGACGCCCTCCCAGCCCTTGACCGGATTTCCCACCATCGACATCTTGCATGCCTCCTTGTCAGTCGTTCCTTACCCTTTCAACCCCGTAAGCGTAATTCCTTCCAGAAAGTAGCGCTGCCCGATCAAAAATACGACGACGCACGGCAGGACGACGGCCGCCGAAGCCGCCATCAGCAGATCCCACTGCGCGGTGTAGCTGCCTTGGAACATTTGCAGGCCGAGCGCGAGCGTGAAGCGGCTGTCGCTTTTCAAATAAATGAGCGGGCCCATGAAGTCGTTCCACGAGCCGAGAAACGTGAACAGCGCGACCACGATGACCGCGGAACGGCTGAGCGGCAGCAGGATGCGCCAGTAGATCTGAAAATAGTTCGCCCCGTCCACGAACGCCGCCTCGTCGAAATCCTGCGGAATCGTCAGGTAGAACTGGCGCAGCAGGAAGATGTTGAAGATGCCCCCGCCGAAGTACGCCGGGACGATCAGCGGGTAGAACGTGTCGTAGAAGCCGATCTCCTTCCAGCCGATGAAACTCGGGATAAGCGTGACGGCCCCGGGCAGCATCATCGCGGACATGAGCACCGCGAAGATCGCATCGCGTCCCTTCCAGCGGATGCGCGAGAAGCCGAACGCGGCCACGGTGCTCGAGACGACCGTGCCGAGCAGCACGCTCGCGACGATGATGAGCGTGTTCTTGAAGAACGCGCCGAACGGCACGACCGTCAGCGCTTCCTTGAAATTCTCGAAGTGAAACGGCTTCGGCCACCACGCCGGCGGCATGATGAAGATCTGGGACAGATCCATGACGGAGCTGCGCAGCAGCCAGACGAACGGGACGATGAACAGCACGGCTACGATCAGCAGGGCGATATACCCCGCGGTAAGCTTCAGCCTGGACTCTCTCATGCGCGGTCCCCCTCGTAATGCACCCAGGATTTAGACGTCTTGAAGACGATGAACGTGAAGAACAGGATGATGACGAACAGCACCCACGCCAGCGCGGACGCATACCCCATCTCGGTGTCGCGGAACGCGGTCCGCCACAGGTAGAACACGAAGAACATGCTTTTGTTGTTCGGTCCGCCCTGCGTCAGGATATACGCCTCGCTGAACACTTGGAAGGAGCCGATGATCGTCATGATCGTGTTGAAGAAGATCGTCGGCGTCACCATCGGTATCGTGATATGCCGCAGCTTGTGGTACCAGCCTCCGCCGTCGACGTCGATTGCCTCGTAATACTGCTTGGGAATGCCGGAGAGCCCCGCCAGGAAAATGATGACGGTGCCGCCGATGCCCCACAGCGTCGTGAGCACGATGGACGGAATGACGCTGCTCTCCCCGAACAGCCAATTGCTCGTCGGCAGATGCAGTCCTCTCAGCATCGTGTTGACGAGGCCGAGATCCGGGTTGAGCAGCCACAGCCAGATCATCGAGGACGCCACCGCCGGCACGATGCTCGGCAGGTAGATGATCGTCCGGAACACGGACCGCCCCTTCACGTTCATATTCAGCAGAAGCGCCAGGACGAACGAGATGATGATGACCGCCGGCACGCGCAGCACCACGAAATAAAACGTCGTGCCGAGCGACTGGTAGAACAGCTCATCCTCTCCCGTGAACAGCTTCGCGTAATTGTCGAAGCCGATAAAAGCCGTCTTGTCCTTGAAGACGTTGTAGTCCGTCAGGCTGAGATAGAAGCTCGCGATCATCGGCCCAAGCGTGAAGATCAGAAAGCCGAGTATTGCCGGCGACGTGAACAAAAGCCCGTAGAACAGCGCCTTGCGCTCTCTGGAGGTGGTTTTTTTTCGTGCTGCGGGTCGAGCCTGCTTTCCATCGACTGCCGAAATCTCCATGCCGAATACCCTCCTGTCTATGAAAGAAGACGGCGTTCCCAGGGCAAGAACGCCGTCCCCCTATCGTCATCCGCTTCCGCGGACGGCATATTACTTGATGTCGCGGCGGCCCTGCACCTGCTCCTGCGCCTTGGCGGCGACGGCATCGAGCGCTTCCTTGGCCGATTGCTTGCCAAGCCATACTTTATCCATGGCGGGATTGATGACGTCCATGATCTTGTTGAAGTTCTTGACGTACGCCGTCGGCGTCTGGTGACTGTGGCTTAGCAGCATGTCGATGACCGCGCCCTTGTAGCCCGACGGACGGGCAGGCAGGTCTTGCGTCCACTTGGCCAGCTTGTCGGCATCCGTGTACCAGTCCTTATGGGACGGCATCCACGTGCCGGCCGTCAGCATGTCGAGCGACGCTTCCGGATCGATCAATGCCTTCAGCAGGTCCCAGGATTCCTGCGGATGCTTGGTCGACTTGAAGATCGAGAACATGCCGGCGACGACGGTCGTGACCGGCTCCTTCATGACCGGGAGCGCGGCGACGTTATAATTGAACTTGGACTGCGCGAGCGCCGTCGTCGCCCATTGTCCGTCGAACGCCATGGCGACCTTCTTGGTCTGGAGCGCCACGTTCGTGCCGGGGATATTCTTCGCTTGCAGCGGGGAAGGAGCCACGTGGTCCACGTTGATCAGATCCGCCAGCTTCTGGATCGCTTCCACCGCTTCCGGCTGGTTCAAGCCGAGCGTCTTGCCGTCGGCCGAGAGGAAATCCCCGCCGTTCGAATAGATGAAGTTGCTGTAAAGCCCCCACCAGGTGGGCAGATTGATGCCGAACTGCTTGATGTTCTTGGGATCGAAGCCCGTCTCCGTCGCGTTGCGGCCTTTGTTGTCGATCGTCAGCCGCTTGGCGACGTCCACGAATTGGTCCCACGTCCACGCGTTCGCCGGGTCGGCCGGCGGCGGATCGATGCCCGCGTCCTTGAACACGTCCTCGTTGTAATACAGCACGAACGTCTCCGGTCCCGGCCCGATCCCGATCACGTTGCCGGGCTCGGCGGAATACGTAATGTTCGGCACGAGCGCGTCCATGTTGATTTCCGTGTCTTTATCGAGATAGTCCTGCAGGTTCAGGAATTTGCCCTGCTCCGCGAGCGGGAACGCGATCGTGGCGGATTCCATCATGGCCACGTCCGGTTCGTCGTTGCCGGCGACCATGGTTGTCATCTTGGTGTCGTAATCGGCGCTGATGGCTTGAAATTCGACCTTGATGTTCGGCTTGGCTTTCTCGATCCGGGCGATGGCGACCTTGTACGCCGCGATCTCGTCCGGGGAGCCCCATGCGGCGAGGCGAAGCTTGATCGGCTCGCTGCTGCCGGCGTTGGCCGCGCCATCCTCCGCATCGGCGTTCGCGTCGGCATTGCCCGCTGCATTGCCGGCGCCGTTCTGCGCAGCGTTCGTGTTCGCATTGCCGCTATCCGATTTCGTGCAGCCGGACAGCAGCGTCACGGCCGCCAGCAGCAGCACCAGGAACAGGGAAATCGGCTTCGATTGCTTTCTGATCATACGATAAGAGCCCCTTTCTGCGATCATCCTCATTGGCTCATAGCTGCAGTCTATGATGGTTTTATTGTAAGAGATAGATAACGCTTTCAAAACCCGAGCTTTTCTAGAATGGTGGACTATTATTGGGTATTGCGCGGAAGCTCGATCAAGATGCTCGTCCCTTCGCCTCGCGCGGAATGGATCCGGATGCCGTACGT
Organism: Paenibacillus sp. J22P277; assembly: GCF_059383675.1. NCBI lineage: Bacteria > Bacillati > Bacillota > Bacilli > Caryophanales > Paenibacillaceae > Paenibacillus > Paenibacillus sp. J22P277. Next base: position 139,230 of record NZ_JBXENS010000007.1, on the reverse strand, counting down.
CTCGCCGTAGGCCATCCGGATGCGGGAGATCGTGTTCTTGATGCCGATGGACGCGGATTCCTTGTACAGGATGGCGTCGATCCCTTCCTTGCTGATGCCCCGCCCGTTGTCGCGGATCTCGAAATGCCGGCTGCCGCCCGACGTCCAGCCGCGGATCGCGATCAGCCCGCCGGCCTCCAGCCCGCCGAAACCGTGCAGAATGGCATTTTCCACGAACGGCTGGAACAGCAGGCGCGGCAGCTTCTCTTCGTAAAGCGCGGGCTCGATCTCGTAGACGACCTCGAATTTCCCTTCGAACCGGGCCGCCATGATGTAGAAATAGTTGCGCATCCATTCCAGTTCCTCCGACAGATGAACGGCGCCCCAGTCCTTGCGGGACGTGTAATGCAGCATGTTGGACAAGCAGACGAGCATCTTGCTCAGCTCCTTCTGCCCGTTCTCGATCGCCGTCCAGTTCATGATGTTGAGCGTGTTGTACAGGAAATGCGGATTCATCTGCATGTTGAGCGCCTGAATCTCCGCTTCCTTCTCCTTGAGCTTGATCTCGTAATTTTCCTTGACCAGCATATGGATGCGGTCGTTCATCCGGTTGAACCGCTGCGATAGCAGGCCGAACTCGTCCTTGCGCGTCACCTCGACCCGCGTCTGGAAATCCCCTTCTCCCACCGACCGCATCGCGCTCATGAGCTTCTTGATCGGTCCGGTGATCCGGCCGAGGATCACGTACGCGAACAGCAGCGCGACGCCGCTCAGCGCCAGCGCGCTCACGATCGTCGAGGTGCGGATGACGGGCACGAGACTGCTCACGAGCGCCGACTGCGGCGTCACGACGATGGACAGCCAGCCCGTCAGCTCCGAGCGGTCGAAGCAGACGATCCGGTTCTCCCCGTCCAGCGACAGCCGCTCCGTCCCGCTTCCCTGCGCGCGGAATCGATCGATCCACGGCTGCTCGTAGCGCTTCGTGATCTGCGACTTGTCGCTGGACGCCACGACGATGCCGTCGGGGTTCAGGACCATATAAGACGAACCGGCAGGAATGTCCTGCTCGAAGAGCTCGTCCAGCACCGTGGACTTGTAGCTGATCGTCAGCACGGGGCGCTCCACCCCCGGCTTCAGCTTGACCAGCGTGCTGTCCTCCAGATGGGAGAAATTCAGCAGCCGGGTCGCGGAGAACAGGTAGCGAAAATCGATCGTCCCCTCCTGAAGCCAAGGCTGGTCGAACATCGCCGTGAAATCGTACGTCGGGTACCAGACCATTTTCCCGCCTGCCTGCACGGCCTCCTTATAAATCCGCGATTGGGACGGATCGCCCTGGGGAAGCGAGAGCGACAAGCCGAAGCTGTAGTACGAGGTCCAGAGCTGCGCGGCGTACACTTCTTCGTTCTGGGAGAAGTACTTGCTCAGGATCGCGGAGATCTGGCGATCGGCGGCCACGAGATCCTCTTCCTTGGACGGATCGAGCTTGTTGAAGATCTGGAACAGATCCTTGTCGACGAACATCGACCGGCTGTTCTGGTCCGCGATGCCGAGCTTCGTGTCGATCACGTCGTTGTTCTTCTTGACGACGGCGTAGACGTTCTTCTGCGCCTGCTCCGTGACGACGTTCAGGCTCGACCGGTAGAACAGCGAGCTGAGCACGAGGAGCGGCAGCGCGATGAGCGTCAGGTAACTGAGCAGCAGCCTTGCCCGGAACGTCATGGCGTGTCCCCTTTCCCGGCCTGCGGCCGCGCCATATGCTTATAGTTTTCCGGAGACAGTCCGACCTGGCGCTTGAACATCCGCGTAAAATATTTCGTGTCCCGGTAGCCGCTTTGCTCCGCGATCTCGTAGACCTTGAGCTGCCCGGCGGCAAGCAGCTCCTTGGCCCGGCGCATGCGCGCCTCCGTGAGATGGTCGGAGAACGAGCGTCCCGTCCGCTGCTTGATTAACGTGCTGAAATACGAGGCATTGAAATGAAACTGCTCCGCCGCCATCTCCAAGGTGACATCCTCCCGGTAATGCGTCTGAATCCAGCTTAAGCAGTGCTCCACGACGAGCTCGCTCCTGCCCTGCTTGCGTTCGGCGAGCGACCGGTGCACCTCGCCCAAGCAGCGGAGCAGCAGCTCCATGAGCGCCTCGCCGCTGCGGCATGCCGGCAGCTCCGAGGCGGCTGCTTGGGTGAGAGCGCTTCCAATCCGTTGCTCGACGATATCGCGGGTTCGGCTCTTGATCTTGATCAGCGTCAAGGACGCGTAATCCTTCATGAGCTTGGGATCGGCGCGCCCTCCGGCCGCAAGCTCCCGGAATGCCCCGCGGCACAGGGCCTCGGCTGCCGCCATCGTCGGCTCCTGAAGCGCCTCGAACAGCCGCTCGCCGTCCAGCCGGAACGCGGGTTCCGCTGGCGGCTCAAGCGTATCGCCGCTTGCGACGCCCTGCCATTCTTCGTGGAACGTATATGCGAGCGCCGTCTGGGCTTGTCGGTACAGGCCGGGGATATCCGCGCCGTCCTGCCCGTTCACCGTCCCGGCCGATATGGAACCGATGCCATACGAAGCCCGGATGCCGCATCGCCGCCATTCCTCCCCAAGCGCCAGCAGCGCGCCGCGGAGTTCCTCCCGCTTCGCGGACGGCGGCCGCCCGAGCAGCAGCGCCGAGACCAGCCTCGCTCCTTGATTCGGAGCGACCTGCAAGGAAAACGTGCAGACTTCGCCGAATGCCGCGACCGCGCTGCTCAGCTGCTCCGTCAGCGTTTCAAGCATGAGCGGCGACTCGCCGGGGTCATGGCCGCACTCCCCTCCACCCGGACTGAATTCCGTCAGCACCAGCGTATCCGCCTCACGCACCCGCTCCCAGTCCTCCAGCTCCGCCCGTTCGTCCGGCGGCAGCTCGCCGCTCAGCCACAAGTGCAGCAAGCGGCTCCGGTACGCGGAGGATGCCAGCCGCAGCCTTTGCTTCATGCTGTCGGACTCCCCGCGCTCCTTCGTTTCCGCAGCGAGCTGCTCCTCCAGCCGCCGCAGCAGCGCCTCCACCTTCTCGGCATCCACCGGCTTCAGCAAATAATCGTACGCGCCGTGCCGGATCGCGGTCTGGGCGTATTCGAACAGATTGTAGGCCGATACCATGACGACCTTTGTCCGCAAATCCTCCTCCTCCAGCAGCTGCAGGAACGCAAGCCCGTCCATGTTCGGCATTTGGATGTCGCTCAGCACCACGTCGGGCAGCCCGGACCGCACGATCGCGACCGCCGCTTGCCCGTCTTTGGCCGTCGCGACCTGCGCGTCCGGCCGCATCTCCCGGATCATGGCCGCCATCCCTCTCAAGTGCCGCGGCTCGTCGTCCACGATCAGAATGTTCATGCCGCTCTCCTTCCCGCCCGCCAGGGCCAATAGTTTCTTATACAGTACTACGTCCCGAAGACCTTGGGTAGAGGGCATGAAGGCGCATTCTTTAATTGGGTTAATTATCTCCTGCCTTTGGACAGGCGCCTGATCTGCGCGGCTTTCGCACCGCTATCAATTATGCGGACAACCCAAACAGGCCGCCGAGCGCCTCGGGCAGCCTGTTGCGTTACCGATCCGGATAACGGGACCGATCCTATTAGTTGTTTCGCGGAACTGCGTCTCCCCCGATCAAGGCGCGATCGGGATCGTCTCCTCGTCCCCGCTCCATCGCACGATCAGCTTCAAGGCGACGTTCGACTTCGCTTCGATCCGCGGCGGCGGTAGGAATCCTTCCATTCGGCAGTTCACGATTCGCCGCCGCTCCTTCGTTCTTCATGCGCGTGCTCTCCCTGCGTGCCTTAAAGCACGTATGTTTGACCGTCCTTCGGCCATTCCACCTCGCCATGGAAAACCTGCTTCGCGGCCTCGACGCACGATGCCGCTTTGCCCGACTCGGCGTGAATGAGCAGCAGCTTCTGCACGCCCGCCGCCTCCGCGATCCGGCCCGCGTCAAGCGCGCCTGCGTGCATGTAGGCATTGCGGTCCGGATCCGCGGCGATCGGTCCGAGCGCCGATTCATGAATAAGCAGCGCGCTGCCCTTCGCATGCTCGGCGATCGGCGGATGATACGCCGTATCGCCGGTAAACGCGATTACCTTCTCCGTCCGCTTGTCCGCGAACCGGTAGCACAGCCCCTGCACGGGATGAATCGTCGAACAGGTCGCGATCCGGAAGTCCGCCTCTTCATAGCCGTCCCCGGGCACGAGCGGAATAAGCGTCGGCACGTTGTCCTTCTCGTAGTACCGCTCCGCGTGCAGGAAGCTCAAAGCCCGTTTCACGATCAGCTCCAGGTCGTCCGCCGGTCCGACGATCTTCAGCTCCCGCAGCGGTTTGCCGCGCATCAGAAAGTAATACAGCAGCGACGGCAGCGACATGTAATGATCATGGTGAAAATGCGTAAAAAAGACGTATTCCAGCTGCAGCGGATCGATCCCCCGATTGCGTAAATTCGAGATGACCGACCAGCCTGTATCGACCAGGTAGCGGTCGTTGATCAGGAACGTCGGCGAATCCCCGCCGACCTCCGGTATCGCTCCCGACGTTCCCAAGAACGTGATCGTCGTCCGATTATCCATGGCGCGTTCCTCCTTCGCGCGATGCTCCATTGCGCAATTCCCCCTTCGTTAAACGGTCACCCGCATGAGATCATGCGCGATCCGTACGCAGCCCGCATGTCCGGCGGAGACGATCCGCTGCAGTTCGTCCGTCCGCAGGTCCCATTCATGATGAATATGCGTGATCAGCAGGTCGGCGATCCGCTGCTCCCTCACGAACGCATTCAGCTTCTCCGGATGAATATGGCCGAACTCGTGAATGACCAGATCCGCGTCCGGCAGCGCGGGGACGATATCGCCGGACGTCAGGACGTCGCCGCTGACGACGATCTTCTTGCCGTCGGCGCGAAGCACCATGCCGTAGGCGATCGGAGCGATTGCATGGCCGTGCTTCTCGTCGATTTTGCGCCAATTCTCGTTGTTCAGGTGCATCGTTTTGAAAAATTCGATCCGCAGCCCGTCCTGCTCGAATACGAAGTCCTCGTCGTAATCATGCGCTTCGAGCTGGAAAGGATAGATGTCCTGCGGGATAATGAACATGTTCTGCAGCAAGCCGACTTTGCGGACCGTGCCCGCGGGACCGTAGACCGGCAAATCGTCCCGCTTGTGCGTCAATTGCAAATCCTGGATGAGCATCGGCAATCCGCTCGCGTGGTCGGGATGCCAATGGGTCAAAAATACGGCATCGATATTTCTGGGATCCTCCCCCATCTTCTTCAGCAGCATGCTCGCGGGGCAACCGCAATCGATCAGATACAACCGGCCGTTCCGTTTGACGGCCATGCCGCTGTGATGGCGATTGGCCGTCGACACGCCGGCGCTCGTTCCCAAAAACAAAAGTTCAGTCATGTGTGCACCTCATCCGAATATCGTTCAACTTCCAAGCTGCCGCGCAGAAACTGGCGGCGCTGGCGGGAATATGCCAGGAGCTATCGATTCCACTCATTTTGATTGATTTTGATGATCAAAATGATATATTTAGATGTATTCCTTGTAAGAATGTTTGCAAACGATCAGGAACGATGATCATAAACGGGAGCGCGGCCGAATGAAGAAAAGACATGTCGACATCATAAAATTGGTCAAACAGAAGCCATACATGACGATCGAGGAGTTATGCCAGGCGCTGGAGGTATCTCCCGCTACGATGCGGCGCGATCTGACCTTGCTCGAAGACGCGGGAGCCATCCTGCGGATCAATGGCGGCGCGATGTTCAAGCAGCAGGACGAAATCCAAACCGCCGGCGGCAAGGAGGCCGATCCGTACGAGGGCGAGAAGATCCGCATCGCGAAAGCCGCCGCCGCGATCGTCAAGGAAGGCGATACGATCTTCATCGACGCGGGCTCGACGAACCAGCACATCGTCGATCGCCTGGCGGACAAATCCAACATTACCATCATCACGAACAGCCTCGAGATCGCCTACCGGCTTAATCCGATCAAGGAAAAGCGGGATCTCTCCGTCATCATTTGCGGCGGCGCGCTTGGCGAGGCGAACCCCGACAGCATCGTCGGGCCCGTGGCCGAGAAGATGATCGCCATGTTCCGCGCCAACCTCGCCTTCATCGGCACGTCGGCCATCGATATCAAGCAAGGCGTGACCGATGCGTACCTGGCATCGGCCCGCATCAAAGAGAACATGATCGAGAACGCCAACAAGGTATACCTCGTGACCGACCGCAGCAAATTCGGCGTCATTAATACCGCCTTCGTCTGCCCGATCGACAAGATCGACCATGTCATCACCGATCGGGACGCCCCCGCGCATGACATCGGCGAATTGAAGAATAGAGGCATCGCCGTCACGCTTGTCTAGCTCGGCGGCCGCTCCCCTTGTCCCGTGCATGTACGACCGGGATAAGGGGATTTTTTATGGGCCGCGCTTCCTTGGGGCACGCTCAGTTCGCTTGCTTCAGGAGCTGCAGCAAATGCGGCAGCTCCTCCGGTTTCGGCGCGGGTGGCCTGCGCCACCGGTGCGAACGGGCCGTCGCCGACCCCGCTTATCAAGCCCTTCAGGACGGCCGCGTTCATGCCCCGACGGCCCAAGCCGACACGTCGCCCCGATCGGCCAAGGTCGCCGATTCCGCCGCCAACTCTCCTCCGCCGGCGAAACCGAAGGCGCGCACGAGTATCGTCGCCATTTCATCGCGCGTGACGTTCGCTATCCGTTTCGCGCCTGCCCATTTCGTCAACCCAACCATTTTCCCGCCCCATCCTCCTCGATAAAGATGAGTAAACTCGATCCGTCCGAAACTTCTTCTGTCCGATTTGATCGATAATGATCAAAATGTTGCTATACACATGTATTATAGGCGCTAATATTCATATACTCTATCATATTTCGGAATTTTTCCATATATTATTTGTAAATATGATTGAAAGTGATCATTTTATTTCCGGCACCGTTCGGTCTGCTGCAGCTGTGCGCGGCAAGCGCCAATATACCTGCTGTTGCTTGCCCGGCGATATCAGGGATGCGCCGCCATGTCGCGGCGTCCGTTTCGCGCATAATCCCCCGGTTATGAAGCACACTAATATTTTCCAGCATGAATGATCGATTCGGGAGGCCTGGCCATGCGGTTCAAAGACGTCTTCTCCATCATCGGCCCGCCCATGATCGGGCCATCGAGTTCCCATACGGCGGGCGCGGCGCGCATCGGCAGAGCCGCCAGGCAGCTGTTCGGGCGGCTGCCGCGGCGCGCGGACGTGATCTTCTACGGCTCGTTCGCCGCGACCTACGAGGGGCACGGCACGTATGCCGCCATCGTCGGCGGGCTGCTGGACATGGCGACCGACGACGTCCGCCTGCCGGATTCGCTGGAGCTCGCCGTGCAATCGGGCATGCAGGCGGAGGTTGGGACGGGAACCGGCCTGTACCCTCATCCCAACACGGCCGAGCTCCGGCTGTACGAGGATGCCGACGACGAGCACCCGGCGTTCACGCTCATTGGCACGTCCATCGGCGGCGGCAATATCGAGATCGTGGACATCGACGGCTTCAAGGTGAAGATGACGGGCAATTATCCGACGCTCGTCATCCGAAACGACGACGCGCCCGGCATGATCGCCATCGTGGCGCGCCTGCTGCAGCAGCACGGGATCAACATCGGGACGATGACCGTCGACCGCAAGAGCCGCAGCGGCGAAGCGATGATGGCGCTGGAGACGGACGAGGATTTTCCGCCGGAATTGAAGGACGAGCTCGCAGCCTATCCCGAGATCCATAAAGTCGGCTTTGTCCATATCACGTAAAGGAAGGAACGATCGACCATGCAATTTCGAACGCTGCGCCAGCTTGCCGAGCAAGCGGAAGCGCGCGGCTTGTCCATCGGGCGATACATGCTCCAGGAGCAGGCGGAGGAATCCGGCAGGCAGCCGGAGGAGGAATTCCGCCAGATGGCGGCATATTACGGCATTATGAAAGAAGCCGTCCGGCGCGGCTTGACGGAGGATACGACCTCGCGCAGCGGGCTGACCGGCCAGGACGCCAAGCGCGTCATGGCGTATCGCGGAGGCGGCGCGGCCGGAGGTGGTACCTCGGCTGGCGGTATGGCGGCGGACGGCGGAGCGATGAGCAATCCTGCGGCGCGCAGCGCGGCAACGGACAGAGCAGCGGCTGACGGTACAGCCGCTAGCGGCACCACGGCTGACGATACGGCGGCTGGCGGCGCAGCCACGAGCGGAGCCGCGACGAGCAACGCGACGACCAGCGGTGCGGCGACGGGCGGATACACGCTGCTCGGCGACGAAGCCAGCCTCGCGATGAGCTACGCGCTGGCCGTCTCCGAGGTGAACGCGTCCATGGGACGCGTCATCGCGACGCCGACCGCCGGGTCCTGCGGCGTCATTCCCGGCGTGTTCGTCAGCTGCCAGGAGCGGTTCGGCTGGACCGACGAGGACATGACCTACGGCTTGTTCGCCGCCGGGGCGATCGGGTACGTCATCGCCAACAACTCGTTCGTCTCGGGCGCGGAAGGCGGCTGCCAGGCCGAGATCGGCTCGGCGATCGGCATGGCCGCCGGCGCGTTGGCGGATCTGCGCGGCGCGAGACCGGCGCAAGCCGTACATGCCGTCGGCCTCGCGCTCAAGAATTCGCTCGGCCTCGTCTGCGACCCCGTCGGCGGCCTCGTCGAGGTGCCCTGCATCGTCCGCAACGGCTTCGGCGCCGTCACCGCGCTGGCCGCGGCGGACATGGCGCTCTCGGGGGTGCGCAGCGTCATCCCGTCCGACGAAGTGGTGCAGGTCATGCTGGAGGTCGGCACGGCGATGCCGGACGCGCTGCGGGAAACCGCGCGGGGCGGTCTCGCGCAGACGCCGACGGGCAAGCAGATCATGGCGGACCTGCGGAAGAAGAAATAAGCCATCGCGACAAACAGGCATGCCCAAGCCGAAGCTTGCGGGCATGCCTGTTTGATTGCGCCTGTTTGTTCGATGCCGAAATCATTTATGCCATGCTATTGGTTCAGGAGGTAGTACCAATAGGACCCATTTCAATTAGCAGAATACGGGACGCGAGATGATGACCAGCAAGATGAACAGGACAAGAATGATTCCGGCGAAGCCGCCGCCCAAGCCGATGCCGCCGACAGGGCCGCAACCTTGACCTACTCCTCCGACGTTTCCTAATCCATAACCCATTTTTTCATCCCCTTTAAGTTTAGGTACATCTGTAATATATGTCCTTTCGTCCAACTTGCATGGGCCTCGCCGAAGAAAGGGCCATTACCCCGCTCGGCCGCATCCGCGGGATGAACCGAATGCGGGCGTTCGCGAGCCGCAAACCGCGTCAATGGCGGGAATCGGACCGGGAGACGCACGCGCCCTCGTCCAGCCCAACATGAGGCCGGCAGGTAGAATAGCCCGGCATCCGGACGTTTGGGTCGATGCCATTCCCCTCCAAATGCCCGCGCCCGACTTACCGGGCCACGCTGGCAGCTCCGTCCCACGCTAATCGAAATCCCGTCATTGAAGAAGCTCCAGGCCCACAAAAACAAACGGCAACCGCTCCTCCTACGAGCCCGTGGAACGATAATGGCGTACGCCGAACTGCCATACGAGCACGCAGGGCAGCATGAACGCGAAGCCCGCGAGGGGCGTCAGCATGTAGAGAATACCGTTGCCGTCGGCCCGGCCCAGTATATAGAGCATCGGCAAATAGTTGACGCAGCCGAACGGAATGATGAACGTGAAGAACACCGTCACCCATTTCTGATAAATATTGAGCGGATACTGCGCCATCTCGCGGCCCCCGTCGGTAAAGATGTTCGCGATCTCCAGCCCCTCGATGGTCCAAAAGCACAGCGTCGCCGCCAGCATGAAGATGCCGGTGAAGATCATCACGCCGCTGGCTACCATGAGGATCATCGTGATCGCCTTCGCCGCGGTCCAAGCGATGGGCAAGTGAACGAGCGCCACCGCGAGCACCAGACAGCTCTGAAGCAGGCGGCCGAAGCGGGTGAATTCGAACTTGGAGCCGAGCACCTGCAGCGCCGTCGTGCGGGGACGAACGAGCAAGCGGTCGAAATCGCCGCTGCCGACCAAGCTGGAGAAGGCATCGAAGCCGCGGGAGAAGCATTCGCTGAACGAAAAGGCCAGATGGATCACGGCAAAGCAAAGCGCGACCTCGTAGAAGCTCCATCCCCGCACCTGGCCGAAACGTTCGAACATGAAATACAAGCCCGCGAACACCGAGAACGGGATGAAGAATTGGCCGATGGTCAGCAGCCAGAACGAGGTCCTGTACTGCATCTGAGACTTGAATTGAATCAATAAATAGTGAACGTATAAACGCATCGCGTTACCCTCCCTGAACGACGACTTGCCGCAGCGCCCGATGCAAGCTCCATCTGCCGAAGCCGACCAGCGCCGCAAGCCACAACAGCTGAATCAGAATCCCCCACAGCGCCTCGGCCTGCGGGATTTGCCCGGAATACACGCGGAAAGGAAAATCCGCCGTCCATCGGAACGGCAAGGCGTTGGCGATTTGCTGCAGCCATGCGGGCATCAGCGGGACCGGAATGACCAAGCCGGCGAAAAACTCGCCCGCCACGGCGATCAACAGCGTCGAACCGACGGGCGACATGGTCCAAAACACGGAGATATAGATCAGCATCGAGATCGAAACCACGACGAGCAGGCCAAGCAGAAGCGACACGACGAAGAGCAAGCCTGCCGTGAGCGATGGAGGTAGTTGGAGCCGATAGGCCCGGGGAAGCAGGAACGCGACGACGAGGATCGGGAAACAACGCAGCGCCGCGCTGGACACGCGCTGCGCGAGCAGCTTGGAGAACCAGAATTCGTAGATACCGCACGGCCTGCAAAGCTCGTAGGCGATATTTCCTCCGGTGATCAATTGAAAGATCTCGTTATCGCGGAACCAGAGCATGATGAAAGCCAGAAAGATCTGCTGCAGCCAGGTATACGTAACGACGTCCTGCAGGGAAATAGGCTGCTCTTGCGTGCTATGTTGATAGAAAGCGACGAAGATCATGATAAAGACAAGGCCGAAGAACAGCTGCGTCGCCATGCCCGCGTAAGCGGCCGCGCGGTACTGCATCCCGTTGATGAACCGCAGCCTCCAAACCGAGAGATACGCGTTCATATCCGATGCTCCTTATACAGCTCGACGATCAGTTCGTCGACGGGTTTCGTCTCGATCGCCACGTCCACCAGCTCGACCTGCTCCGATAATCGCGCGATCACGCGGGCCATCAATACCTGCTCGGTGTCCACGCTCAGCACCGCCCTCTCCGGCGACCACGAGAGCAAGGAAGCGCCCGGGATATCGAGCGGCGTGGCATTGGGATGATAATCGACCGTAACCGTGCGATGGGTGCCAAAGCGACCGCGGAGCTCATCCAGGTTGCCGTCGTAGAGCAGCGTCCCGTTGCCGATCATCAGGATCCTGTCGGCCAAGGCCTCGATATCGCTCATGTCGTGCGTCGTGAGGATGACGGTGACGCCTTTTTCTTTATTGATGGTTTTGATGAATTGCCTGACCGCGATTTTGCTGATCGCGTCCAACCCGATCGTCGGTTCGTCCAAGAACAGAATCTTGGGGCCGTGCAGAAGAGACGCGGCGATCTCGCAGCGCATCCGCTGCCCTAGGCTGAGCTGCCTGACCGGGGTTTGAAGAAGACTGCCGAGTCCCAGCGTTTCCGTGAGCAAGTCGAGATTTCCGGCATACGATGCTTGGGGGATCTTATAAATATCCCTTAGGAGCTCGAAGGAATCGATGACCGGCACGTCCCACCACAGCTGCGAGCGTTGGCCGAAGACGACGCCGATATTGCCGACGTAAGCCCTTCGTTCCTGCCAGGGCGTATAGCCCATGATGGAACAGCTTCCGCGATCGGGCACCATGATGCCGCTCATGACTTTGATCGTCGTGGATTTGCCCGCGCCGTTCGGTCCGATATAACCGACGATCTCCCCTTCCTTGATGGTGAACGAGATATCCCGGAGCGCATCTACGATGGTATGCTCACGGACGAACAAAGCTTTCATGGCTTGCCGCATGCCCGCCGACCGCTTCGCTACGCGGAAAGATTTACTGATGCCTTGCAGTGTGATCATCGCTTCTTAAGCCTCCTCTTTATTAGCCGCTCGAAAAATATATCCAAAACCGGAAAAAAAGTATAGACTTATAATAAATCCTCGTTTATAATAATATTATAGAGGTCGAGGACATCTATTTCGTACCCAAAGATTTAAAAATTACTTTTTTTACGAACATTTTCGTTTTTTTAATTGTCTATTATGTACGACCGAACATATATGAAGCACCTGTTGCCGCGAGCAGCAGGTGCTTTTTTGTTTTTAGCTGGGCGCCATGCACCCTTGCCTGCACGCCTGCGGCTTTTTCCGCGAGGCAGCCCGGCCGCGCCGGACTCGACAAGGCGGTTCGAATATTGCATGCTGTAAGTAACCGCCGATTGCGTCATCGTTCAGGAGCATATCGTCTAGCCCATACGATCGGCGCTAATCGGACTCGCTTGCGCGAACAAGGAGGAACATGCCATGGATTTGGAACTGAAGGGGCGAACCGTCATCGTGACGGCCGCCAGCAAAGGTCTGGGGAAAGCAGCCGCGCTGCGGCTCTCGCAGGAGGGGGCGAACGTGGTCATCTGCGGCCGCCATGCGGAGACGATCGAGGGCGCGGCCGCCGACATCCGGTCGGCGACCGGCGGGGACGTGCTGGCCGTGCGGGCAGACGTCTCCTCGGCGGCGGATATCGCGTCGCTCGTCTCGGCCAGCGTCGAGCGGTACGGCCGGATCGACGGCCTCGTATGCAATGCCGGGGGACCGCCCGCGGGATCGTTCGCCGCGATCACGGACGAGCAATGGGAGTCCGCGTTCCAGCTGAACATGATGAGCGTCATTCGGCTCATCCGGCAGTCGCTGCCGCATTTCACGGCGGATGGCGGCCGCATCGTCTACGTCTCCTCGACGTCGATCAAGCAACCGATCCCGGGCCTCGTGCTCAGCAACGCGCTGCGGCTCGGCGTGCAGGGCTTGATCAAGACGCTCGCCGACGAGCTGGCGCCGCGCAACATTTTGATCAACACTGCCGCGCCCGGCCGCTTCGCGACGGACCGCGTCCGGTCGATGGACGAATCCCGCGCCGCCGCGACGGGCGTCCCGTACGAGGAACAGCGCGCGAAGTCCGAGCGCGAAATCGGCGTGGGACGTTACGGCGACCCGGCGGAGTTCGCCCGTTACGTCGCGTTCCTGGCATCGCCCGCGAATAGCTACGTGACCGGGCAAAGCCTGATGGTCGACGGCGGCTTGGTGCGCGGGGTGTAGGCGTTTGGCGATTCGAAAAAGGGGCTGGCGCCTGTCGGTGCCGGCCCCTTTTCGTTTGTTTGCCGTGTGCTGTTACGTCGATGCATAGCACCGGGTGCCATCCCGTCCCCGAACAAAACCAGCCCCGAACCGCCGCTGTACCGGGCGTTTCGAGGCTGGTTTCACAAGTCGATGATGCGCTATACGAGCGCATGCTCCTTCTGCGCATCCTGCTTGACGGCGTAGATGAACGCGTACGTGCCGGATCCCACGGTCAAGCTCACGCCCGTACCGGTCTCCGCGGCCGCGAAAACGCCATCCGCCTCCGATGCATCGGCTCCGCCTTCCGTTAATTCTGCCAGCGTCACGCCGTCCAGCACCACCTCGGCCGTTGCATTCGCCGGGATCGTCAGACGCAGCACCGTCTCGCCGGCCTCCTGCGTCCAGCCGGATTCGATGCGGCCGTACGGGGACTCCAATGCCGCGCGCGCATGCGTGAGCGCGCCTTCGGCAAAGCGCGGCCGGATGCGGATTTTTTTGTACGCGGCGAACGATTCGTCCATGTCGAGTCCGGCCACGTAACGGTACATCCACTCGCCGATCGCGCCGTACGCGTAATGATTGTACGAATTCATGTCGTCGCTCCAGAACGAGCCGTCCGGCTTAATCCCGTCCCAGTGCTCCCAGATCGTCGTCGCGCCTTTGGAGACGGAATAGAGCCAGGACGGATAACTTTCCTGCATGAGCAGCTTCACGGCGGTGGCGTGGTAGCCGTTGTCCGACAGCGCGAAGCAGAGGTACGGCGTGCCGACGAAGCCCGTCGTCAGGTGGTAATCGTTCTGCGCGACCAGCTCGTTCAGCTCCCTGGCGACCCGCTTCTTGTCGTCGCCTTCGACGAGCCCGAACATGAGCGCGAGCGCGTGCGCCGTCTGCGTCGGCGCGGCCAGCCGGCCGTTCGGCGTCAGGAACTCGCGCCGGAACTCCGCTTTGATCCGGTCGTGCAGCTCGCCGTACGCGCGGACGTCCGCCGCTTTGCCGAGCACGACGGCCGTATCGCGGACCAACCGCGTCGAGTACGCGTAGTAGGCCGTGGCGATCAGATCGCGCGGCGTCGCGCCGACGTAGCTGTTTTCCTTGGCATCGAGCCCAAGCCAGTCGCCGAAATGAAACCCGGTGTTCCACAGGTACTCGTTCTCGCCCTGCCCGCGAATATAGGCCACCCACGCGCACATGCTCTCGTATTGCTCCTCCAGCAGACGGACATCCCCGTAACAGAGGTAGATCGTCCACGGGCAGATGACGGCGGCGTCGCCCCAAGCCGCGGACGTCGGAATGTTCTCCTGCGGCGGCGGGGTCGCGGATTCGTGCAGCGCGTTCGGGATGACGAACGGCACGCTGCCGTTCGGGTTCTGGTCCGCCTTCAGGTCGCGCAGCCACTTCGCGAAAAAGGACGCCACGTCGTAGTTGAACGCGGCGGTCCGGACGAATACCTGCGCATCGCCCGTCCAGCCGAGACGCTCGTCGCGCTGCGGACAGTCCGTCGGCACGTCGACGAAGTTGCCCCGCTGCCCCCACCCGATATTGCGCTGCAGCTGATTGATCATGTCGCTCGAGCTGTCGAATTCGCCGGTCAGCGCCATGTCGGTGTGAAGGACTTCGCCCGTGACGGCCTCGAGCAGGCCGCCTTCCTGCTGCTCCGGAACGCCTTCGATCCGCACGTACCGGAAGCCCATGAACGTGAACGTCGGCGCGTAGCTCTCGCCTGCGATTCCCTTGGCCGTATAGACGATCGTTTGCTTGGCGGTCCGCAAATTGCCGACGTAGAAATTGCCCTCCTTGTCCAGCACTTCCGCATGGCGAAGCGTGATCGCCGTTCCCGTCGGCACGTCCAGCGTCATTCGGATGCGCCCGACCATGTTCTGCCCCATGTCGAGCACGATCTCGCCCTTCGGCGTGCGGATCAAGCTTTGCGGCTTGATGATTTCCGTCACGCGAATCGGTTGATGCTCCTGAGCCGCCAAATGGTTCACCGGCAGGCCGACGGTTTCCGTCCCGCTCCAGCCCGAATCGTCGAATCCCGGCTCGCTCCAGCCTTCCTGCTCCAGATTCGCGTCGTACGTCTCGCCGTCGTAGAGATCCGCCAGCCGGATCGCGCCTTCGGACGATTTCCACGTAGCATCGCTGCACACGATCTCCTCCGTGCCGTCGGCATAGGCGATATGCAGCTGCAGCAGCAGCGCCCGGCGGTCGCCGTAGAGATTGATGCGGTTCGCTTCCCAGCCGAGCCGCCCCTTGTACCAGCCGTTGCCGAGCATCGCGCCGATGGCGTTCGCCCCGTCTCCCGCCAGCATGTCCGTCACGTCATAGGTTTGATATTGCTGCCGTTTGCGATAGCTGGTCCAGCCCGGCGCCAGCAATTCGTCCCCGACCCGCTTCCCGTTCAAGTACAGCTCGTACACGCCGGCGGCCGTCGCATAGATGCGCGCGGACGCGACGTCCGGCTTGACCGCGAACCGCTTGGCGAGCAGAAAAGCCGGCTTCGCCTGCGAATCGATCGCCGCCGCGTCGGGGGAGATCCACTCCGCCCGCCATTCGTCCGGCGAGAAGAACGACGTTTCCCACCAGACGGGTTCGCTCCATTCCGATTCGCGCCCGGACCGGTCCCATGCTTTGACCCGCGCCTGATAACGTGTCCGCGATTGCAGCTCCGGACCGGCGTACACCACCTGTATCGACGCATCCGAGAGAATTTTGCCCGTATCCCAAATCGGATCGTCGAAGCTTCCGTCCGCCTTGGCCGCCTGTACCCGGTAGGCTTCCTGCACCGTTCCCCGATCGGCCGACTGCAGCTTCCATCCTAACCGCGGCGCCTTGACGTCCGTTCCCAGCACGCCTGCGCGATACTCGCAAGTAAGCGATTTCACTATCAATCCCATTGATTGCCCACGCTCCATTCTATTCGTCGCTTGAAGGCTTCCTAGATCCAGTATAAGATGGAACCACATCGAATATTGCAGGCGAATGCGACCTTTGCCGTTGGCAAATAAGACATATCATGAAGAGGTGCCCAACGATGCCCATCCAACGCCCGATCGCGCAAATGCACGGCAAAGACTTCTTCGATCCCGCGCTGCCGATCTATGTCAACCGCGCGGTCGAGACGTACCAGCTGACGGAGCACCGCCACGATTTTGTGGAAATCAGCTACGTCAGCGAAGGGGCCGGCACGCATCATCTCGGCGAGGAAGCGTTCCCGGTCGCGCACGGCGATATTTTCCTCCTGCCCGTCGGGGTG
The DNA here is from genome assembly GCF_059383675.1 of Paenibacillus sp. J22P277. Taxonomy (NCBI): domain Bacteria; kingdom Bacillati; phylum Bacillota; class Bacilli; order Caryophanales; family Paenibacillaceae; genus Paenibacillus; species Paenibacillus sp. J22P277. The sequence continues at coordinate 122,617 of NZ_JBXENS010000007.1, read as the reverse complement.
TCGCACGTGTTCCGGCCGTCGAACGCTTCCCCCAAGCATCCGCTGATCGTGTACAATTGCGTTATCGCGCCGGAGGCCGCTCGCCGTCTCGCGGAGGCCGTACCCGGCGGGGAAGCGCTGCTGCCTTTCCTGGAGGCGGCCCACTACCGCAGGTACCGGGACCCGCACGGCGAATTCCACCGGTTGTTCCAGCGCCTGCATTACGAGTATCTCTCGGACCAGCCCGCCCGCGAGGCGGCGCTGCACCAAGGCGTATTGGGGCTGCTGCTCTATCTGTTCCGGCTGGACGGCCGCCATGGCACTCCCCCCGCTTCGGCCATGCTGCCCGCAGGCCTCGAGACGGTCATCGAAACGATCCACAGCCGCTTTGATCAGGACCTGCCCGCCAGACGGATGGCCGCCCTGGCCGGAATCGGCGAGCGTCAATTCCACCGGTTGTTCGCGAAGCAGACCGGCATGTCCTACAAAACCTACCATCAGAACGTCCGCATCAGCGAGGCCTGCCGGCTCCTCCGCACCACCGACCGCAAAATCAGCGATATCGCTTCCGCGGTCGGTTATCTGGACATCGCCTACTTCAACGGACTGTTCAAGCGGAAGAACGGCGTCACGCCGAGCGTTTACCGACAGGGCGATGCTTTTTGAATGGCCTGCGGAAGCGCGGCTTGGCGAAAACGGAGGTCGTATCGTCCGATTCGCACCGCCGATCGCTTCCATGAGCGACAGCTCGGCGCAATCCGTCGCCATCGAGTAAACAAACGCACATGCGCACATGCAAGAAGCCTCCCCGGCACGATGCCGGAGAGGCTTCTATTGCGTTAACTGCACAATTTTCCAAATCCATTACGAAGAAACGAGCTGCGGCCGCTCCGCGTCAAGCCGTTCTTCCAGGATCCGCTTCGCGACCCGGTAGCAATCGTCGACATGCGAATTGCCGACGTACTTCATGGCGCCGAAGCTTAAGGCGCCGGCCACGGCCGTGCCGATAACGGGCACGAATTTGGTCGTTCCTTTCACCGCGAAGCGCGCGGCCGCTTTCTTCACCAGCGCGAAGACCAGCCTGCGCGTGACGGCATGGCCGATCAGCTGGCTGCCGACCGACGTGATCATGCCGTAGACCACCGCCTTGCGCTGCGTGTCCAGCTCGGCCAGCTGCGCTTCCGAAAGCCCGAAGCGCCGGTTGATGTCCGGAATCAGGCTCATCAGCATGCCGACGTCCGCCAGCATGTCCGTTCCCGGAATCGGCACCATCGCCGCCGTCCCCGACAGCATCGCGCGCCTCGTTACCAGTTTCTTGCACGACTTGCGGATTTGCTCCAGCTCCTGCATCGATCGAGGCAGCATGGCAAGCCCCACCCTTCTATGCGACTCTTCCCGCCGTTGTCCGGCGGCGGCCGGAGGGGAGCAAGCGCTAGATCCCCGTACGGTATTTACGTTCGCTCGAGGAGTCGCGTTTCGTCTCGTCCTTGCTCTTCTCGTCCCGCTGTTCGATGGTCTGATCCTCGACCGGTATGGGATCGACCGTCCGTTCGCTCGCGAACCGGTCGAACAGGCTCTCCTCGTCGGTCGGCACGCCTTCCGGATTGTCCCGCTTGCCCTGCTGCGTCCGGCGGCCGTCGGCGCTGCGTTCGAATGCGTTCATTTCCATCACCCCGTAAGTTCGTCGTACCCTTCATTACCTTTTTCGGAGGATCGTCAAACAAACGGCGCTAGGCGCGCAGCAGCGATTCGATGACGGGCCGGAGGCGATCCGGCTCCTCCGGCGTCTCGAACCGGTCCGCGATCGTGCCGTCCCGGCCGACCAGGAACTTGGTGAAGTTCCACTTGATGCCGTCCCCCGCATACAAATCCGGATGCTTCGCCTGCAGGAAATCACGCATCCAGCGGCCGTTCTCGTCGGCGAGGTCGAAGCCTTGGAACGGCGCTCGGCCGGTCAAGTACGCAAACAGCGGATGCGCCCGTTCGCCGACGACGTCGACCTTCGCGGCCAGCGGAAACGACGCGCCGAACGACGCTTCGCAATACGTCCGGATCGCCTCGCCGTCGTCCGGCTCCTTCGCGTTGAACTGATTGCACGGGAAACCCAGCATATCGAAGCCCTGTTCGCGATAAGCGTCATACAACTGCTGCAGGCCCGCCATTTGCCGGGCGTAACCGCACCGGCTGGCCGTGTTGACGATCAGGAGCACCCGTCCGCGATACGCCGCCAACGGAATCGGCTCCCCGTCTATGCCTTGAACGGTAAAATCGTATATCGGCATGCCAGCCAACCTTCTTTCTCCCATCGAATGTGCCTCCATCATAAGACGGGAGACGCGGCCGGTCCAATAGGATTATGAAATATCGGCTATATGGAATGGCAATAAGCCCGCTGCGAAGAGCGGCTGTTCCGCGTGCGCGGTACGGGGCGGTTGCGCGGCTGCCGGGTCTGCGCGGGAGACCATTCGGTCGACTCGGTCAGCCCTGGCGGTCGTTCGGTCGGCACGCATAGCCAACGCCCAATGCGGCTGGAAAAGCATCGCGGCCGGTCGGTCGGCACGCAAAGCCGCGCTTGACCATGTTGCGGCTCGCTCTGCACGAACGACTTCGCTTTGCCAAGCGCTCCACCCTTATTCTTCGCGCTGCAGCAGCCGGTGCGCGTATTGCTTCGGCGTGCAGCCGCTGTAGCGCTTGAACAGCTCGTAGAAATGCGCCATATTGGCGAAGCCGACGTCAGCCGCGATATCGGCGACGCTGGCGGGCCGCGTGACGAGCAGATGCTCCGCCTTGCGAATGCGCTGGCGGTTGACGTAATCGACGAAGGATACGCCGATCGATCGCTTGAAATACTTGGAGAAGGCGCTGTAGCTCATCCGGGCGATCCGGCTGACCTCGTCCATATCGATGCGCTGGGCCAAATGCTCGTCCACGTAATCGAGAACCGGCCGCATCGTCGCGTCGTCGACGTACGCGTAGCCTTGCAGCAGCTCCCGCCGGTCGTGGCGCAGCAGGGTCAGGAGCAGCTGCTTGATGCGCATGCTGGCCGCGATCTCGTAGCCTTTGCGCTTCTCCATCATCTCCTTGTGGATATCGAAAATAATGGCGGCCGTCTCCAGCCTGGCTTCGCCGCTTTCCCGAAAAATATAGTTCAGCTCCTCCAGCGGCCGCACGAGCTCGGAGAAATGCCGGTAATACATCATCATCGCCGGGTCGAAATAACGCTGCAAATCGACGTGAAGCACGATGTAGACCAAGTGCTCCTCCGACGTCTTATGGCTGAGATGCAGCTGCGAGGAGCCGACGATGGCGATATCGCCTGGGCGAAGCGCGTAGACCGCGCCGGCCGTGTGCACGCCCATGGCGCCTTGGAGCACCAGGATCAGCTCGACTTCCTTGTGGTAATGCCACCGCCTTCCGGCCGGCGCGGGGTTGGCGTCGTCTTCGAACTGCCAGGCTTTGATGCACAGCTGCGGGTTCTGATATTGAATCGGCTCTTGGAATTGCTCCACCGGGGATTTCCTCCTTGCCGTTCGTGTAGGATTGGATACAAACTCGCCAAAAATCGTGATTGTTGGCGGCGGTGCCTCGTACTATGATGATTCATGAGCATTATACCTCAGAACAAGGAGCGAATCCGATATGAAAGTTGCGGTAGTGGGCTGCGGCGGCATGGGCCGCGTGCATGCGGAAAGCTACGCCCGAATGGCCGGCGCGGAGCTCGTCGGGGTCTGCGACATCGACGGGACGGCTGCCGGCGAGCTGGCGGCGCAAACGGGCGCGCGCCCGTACCAGTCGTTCGAACGGCTGCTGGAGGAAACGGACCCCGAGGCGGTCAGCATCGCGCTGCCGAGCCATCTGCATAAGGAATACGCGCTCAAGGCGGCGGCCGCGGGCAAGCATGTCATCTGCGAGAAGCCGATCGCCCTCGCGCTGGAGGACGCGGATGAGATGATCGAGGCCTGCCGGGCAGCGGGCGTGTCGCTGTTCGTCGGACATGTCGTGCGTTTCTTCCCGGAATACGAGCAGCTTCGCCGGCAGCTCGCGGACGGCCGGATCGGCGTCCCGGGCGTCGTCCACGCGAAGCGCGGCGGCGGCCACCCGGCCGAAGCGAAAAGCTGGTTCGGCGACGCGGACAAAAGCGGCGGCGTCATCGTCGACATGATGATCCACGATATCGATTTCGTGCGTTGGACGCTGGGCGAACCGAAATCCGTCTACGCCCTCAACAAACGCGACGACCGCATGGATTACGCGCTGGTCACGCTGGAATTCCGGAGCGGCGCCGCCGCCAACCTGGAGGCGTTCTGGGGCTATCCCGGACCGTTTCATTACGCGGCGGAATTCGCCGGTTCGGAAGGCGTGATCCGGCTGGACAGCACGAAAGCCGGCTCGCTGTCGATTCGCAAGGCCGAACGCTCGCAAGCGGACGGCCCGGTCGTCGAGATTCCGCAAAGCGTCAGCGCGCACAGCCCGTACGACCTGGAGCTGGCGCATTTTCTGGCTTGCCTGCGGGACGGTTCGGAGCCGGCCGTCACGGCGGCGGATGCCCGCGAAGCGCTTAGAATCAGCCTGGCCGCGCTGGAATCGATCCGCACCGGCCGGACCATTACCCTATAACCGAGGAGGAGGAGCAGCGGTGAAGAAACTTAAAATTGGCATGATCAGCTTCGCTCACGGCCATGCGTTCAGCTACTATGCAAGTCTTCGCGCCATTCCGGGGGTCGAGATCGTCGGCATTGCGGACGAGTCGGCCGAGCGCGTGCGGCAGCTCGTCGAGCGCGACGGCGTGCCGTACTTCGGCGATTACCGGCAATTGCTGGCAAGCGACGCGGACGCGGTCGTCATCTGCGCGGAGAACGTGCGTCACGCGGAGCTGACGATCGCCGCGGCGCAAGCCGGGAAGCACGTGCTGTGCGAGAAACCGCTCGGCATCAGCGTCGCCGAGATGGAGGCCATGATCGCGGCCTGCCGGGAGAACGGCGTCCAACTGATGACGGCATTCCCCTGCCGCTACTTGCCGGCCGTCGCGGAAGCCAAGGCAGCCATCGTCCGGGGCGAGATCGGGGAGATCGTCGCGGTCAAAGGCACGAACCGCGGATCGAATCCCGGCGGCTGGTTCGTCGATCGCAAGCTGTCCGGCGGCGGCGCGGTACTGGACCATACGGTGCATGTCATGGACCTGATCAACTGGATGCTCGGCGCGAAGGCTAGCGAGGTGTATGCTTACGCAGCGACGCGTTTCGGCGCGACGGAGATCGACGACGCAGGTCTGGTCCACGTCAAGTTCGACACGGGCGCGTTCGCCGTCATCGATACGAGTTGGTCCCGTCCGAAATCGTTCCCGACTTGGGGAGACGTGACGATGGAGATCATCGGCACGAACGGCGTCATCTCCATCGACGGGCTCGCCCAGAAGAACGAGGTGTACAGCGACGGCGACGGCAAGGGCACCTGGAGCTATTGGGGCGACGACATGGACGAGCTGATGGTCCGCGATTTCGTCCGTGCCTTGCTGAACGGCGCGGCAGTGCCGATTACGGGCGAGGACGGCCTGCGTTCCGCGGAGGTCGCCCTGGCCGCCTACGAATCATCCAAGCTTGGCCAGCCGGTTAGTTTGGCATAAACGAGCGGGCGGCCCTGTCCGCGGTCGCGCTCGATAAAATGACGATGCCGGCGAAGTTAAGCCGCAGCAAAAGCCCTTTCGCCTCCCAACCGGGAGAGCGGCAGGGCTTTTCATTTGCCGGACTCGGCGCAGTTTGGCGGGGATAGCGGGAATAAGTCGGATGCCGCACAAAAAACCATGCCTTTAAAAGGGCATGGTCAATTTGCGCGTCTCGTCCAGTGAGTCCGTACCCTTACACTACCTCGCCCCGCTTGCGCAGCAATACGTACAGCACCGCGCAGCAGACCGAGCAGAGCAGCGCCATGAGGGCGATGAATTCGTAGCCCGCCTGCAGGCCGATAAGCTGGCCATTGGCCGAACCGCCTTCGCCTTCTCCGAACAGTCCGCGGACGAACTCGATCACGTATCCGATGAACAGATTCCCGATGACGCTGGCGATCCCCATGAGCGTCACCGTGAACGTAATGGCCGTATCCGTTCCTTTGGGATAGCGCTTCGCGATCATCGCCATGACGGTCGGATAGATCGGGGCGATGCCGGCGCCCGCGATCGCGAACAGGATCGCGCCCGGCTCGCCGATAAAGATCGCCGCCAGGCTGCAGACGCCAGAGAACGCGGCGAAGATCATGACCGACCTCGTGTAGCCGATCCGATCGGTCACGGGGCCGAGGAACAGCCGCGCCAGCGTGAAGAACAGGAAGAAGAGCGACAGCATGCCGGAGGCGTCGCCCATGCTCCAGCCGTACGCCTTCTCCAGGAAATTGACGAGCCAGCTGCCCACCGCCAGCTCGGAGACGACGCCGAACGACAGGATCGCGACGATCAGCCAGGCGATGGGGTCGCGCAGCAGCGCGCGGTACGAGGTCTGTTCCCCCTCCTCGTGCGTTTCCTCGACCGGAAACTTGCCCCACAGCGAAGGGATGATCGGCAGAACGGCCAGCGACAGCATGATCAGGTACATGCCCCGCCAGCCGAGCGCGCCGCCGCCGGGCACCTGCCAGCCCATCATGGACGCGGCGATCAAAGGCGCGACGATGGAGCTGAGCCCGTAGAAGAAATGAGCCAGGTTCATCATCGTCCCCGTGTTGCGGATGAAGATGCGGGCGGCCATGATCGCGAGCCCGATCTCCAACATGCCGTTGCCGATGTACATGAGGAAGTAAGAAGCCGAGAGAAATCCATAGCCCTGCGCCGCGTGCATCAGCACGCCGGCGATCGCCATGGACGCGAACGCGGCGATCCCGGTCCATTTGATGCCGATCCGGCGCGATAAGGCCGACGTAAACGTGCAGGCGACCAGATAGCCGAGCGAATTCAAAGCGAGCAGCATGCCGAGCTGCCCCTCGTCGAGATTGAAATCCGCCTGCATGCGGGGAATGGCCGGACCCTTGATGTTTTCCGAGAACCCGAAAACCAGGAATCCGCCGAAAACGACGATCAACAGCAGGACGTCGTTGAGCTTGAACGTTATTTTTCGCATGCGCGCGTATGCCCCGTTTTAAAGAAGATTAGCCCCTCGTTCCCTCGGAGCCCTCTTCATATTCCATGCATTCACCAAATTTGTCAATCGCTGCGCTGCGGGTACGCCAAAAAAGAGCCGCTCGCATGAGCGGCCCTCGATGATCCGGCGCCGGTCGGCAGTTTCCCCGTCACCGGCACGAAATGCCTGTACGTCCCATCGTTATTTGTTCGCCAAGAACGCCGCTACCTCCGCCAGACGCGTAGCGAAGCCCCATTCGTTGTCGTACCAGGTCGCGACGGACAGGAGCTCTCCTTCCACGTGCGTGAGCGGCAGATCGATGATCGACGTATGCGGATCGCCGACGACGCGCGAGGACGCCCATTCGCCTTCCAGCACGTCGAGCACGCCTTTCAGCGGGCCTTCCTTGGCGGCGCCGCGGAACATATCGTTCACTTCCTGCACGTTGCAAGGCTTCTCCGTGATCAGGTTCAGCTCGGCGATGCTGCCCGTGCGGGTCGGAATGCGGTATGCTTTGCCCGTGATTTGCAGGTCCGGCCAAATGAACTTAAGCGCCTTGGCCGCGCCCGACGAGGACGGAATGATGTTCTCGGCAGCCGCCCAGGAGTCCCGGCGGTCGCGCATCGGCTGATCCGTCAACGATTGCGTGTTGGTATAGGAATGGACCGTGGAGAACAGCCCGAATTTAATGCCGTAGTTTTCTTTGACCAGCTTGACGACGGCGGCCAGGGCGTTGGTCGTGCAGCTGGCCATGCTGATGATGCGGTGCTTGTCGGGATCGAAGCTGTCGAGGTTGATGCCTTTCAGCAGCACCGCGTCGCAATCGTCGAGGGTTTTGCTCGGCCCGCTGATCAGGACGCGCTTCGCGCCGCGGTCAATATGCACCTGCGCGACGGAACGAACGACGGCGCGGCCCGTGCAATCGACGACCAGATCGACGCCGAGCGCCTTCCAGTCCGGTACTTCCTGCGAGGAATTAATATAGAGAATCTCTCGTCCGCCGATGACCATCGCGCCGTCTTTGGCGGATACGTCCTCGTGCCAACGCTTATAGTTGGAATCCACTTCGAACAGCGCGGCGAGCGTGCCCTCGTCCTTGATATCCGATACCGATACCGGAACGAAAAGCTTGTCCTGAAGCGCGACGCGCAGCAGCGTTCTGCCGATGCGGCCAAATCCGAAAATCGCAATTTTACCCATTAATCTCAGCCTCCGTTTGCAAAGATGTTGTAGACGGGTATAGTGTACTCTTCTGTGCGCCCGAAGTCCAACGAAGGCCCAATTCCTGGTTGCCGGGATCAATGAAGATTTTGTAAAAAGGCGAGACTGCCCGCAGCTTCCCGTTCCTCCAGGCCATGCATGACGAGCGGTCCGTCGAAGCCGGCCGAGCGCAGCAGGCGCAGGTAACCGGCGAAATCCAGATCGCCTTGGCCGACCGCCGCGAATGCCGGCTCGCTGCCTTCGCCGGCGCGGATGTCCTTCGCATGGGCCAGCACGATCTCCCCCGCCAGCAGGCCTGCCGCTTCCTCCAGCGTCCCGGGCCAGGAAGCGCGGTCGCGTCCGGCGACGAGATTGGCGGCGTCGAAAACGATTTTCAACTGCCGCGATTGCAGCGTGTCGAGCAGCTTCCGGGCCGACCTCGCATCGTTGACCACGTTCGCGGCTTCGGGCTCCAGCGCGAGCACGACGCCGTGCCGTTCCGCGATCGGCAGCGCCCGCGCCATGCAATCGCGCATATCGCGCCATGCTTCGGCGCTTCCGTTGTCGGGATGCGGCTTCCACATGTCGAGCGGATCGCGGCTGCCCGACCCGAGCGTCACGATCCGGACGCCCATCCCGGCGCACATGGCGGCCAAATGCTCCAGCCGCGCCAAGCCTTCCGCCCGCGCCGCCGGATCGGGATGCGACATGTTGAAGGTGCCCGACACGGCTTCGATCGCGATCCCCCTGTCCGCCGCTTCCTCGCGCACGGCCTTGGCGACGGCCGCGTCGTAACGCTCGGGCATGGACGCCATGCCCGCGCAGGCCATGTTGAACTGCATGCTTGCGAAGCCGTGCGCGCGGACGGCGTCCAAGGTCTCGGTCAGCGAATCGCGCTTGAAGGTTTTGGCGAAAATGCCGATCCTCATGCCCGTTACACGCTCCCCGCGACGTCCGCAAGCCGGACTTTGCGTTCGTCTCGCGCCGATTCGGCGATGGCCGCCATGGCGCGCATCGCCGCAAGCCCGTCCTGCACGCTCGCCCCGCGCTGCGGCGCACCGTGCAGAATCGTGTTCGCGAAGCCTTCCACCTGCAGCTTGAAGAAGTGGGCATCCGCGCCGATCGGCTTGCGCGAACCGCCCTCCCGCGTCGAGAACAGCTCGACGTCGCTGGATTTGAACCGCCACGGATGGTAGGTCGTGCCCGTTACGCTGCCATGCTCGCCATAGATCTGGAAACCTTCGTGCCAGTCCATCCTGACCGGGATCGTCAGGTCGAGATGGCCGATGGCGCCGTTTGCGAATTCAGCGGCGGCGAACCAGCAGTGCGCTTCGAATTTGCGGACGTAACTCGCCTGCACGGATAATATGTCCCCGCCCAGAAAACGCGCCGTGTCGACCAGATGGCTGCCGTGGGTCAGCATGAAATAACGCTGCTTGTCGCCCTTGGGATCCCCCTCCGGCTTGCGCGAAGCGGCGCTTCGGACCGGAATCGGCTGGATATTATCCGTCACCGCGTAGCGATAGACGGAATCGCAGTACCATGCCTTCAGCGCCAGCATCTCGCCCATCTCTTCCCGGATGAAATCGCGGGCCGCGACGATGCCGGGATCGAACCGCTTCATGTTGCCGACCTGCAGGATGCGCCCCGTCCGGGCGACCGTCTCGGCCAGCGCTTCGCATTCTTCGATCGTCGTGCCGAGCGGCTTCTCGACGAGCACATGCTTGCCCGCTTCGAGGGCGCTCGTCGCGGCGCCGACATGAAACGCGTCCGCGATGCCCACGATGACGGCATCCACGTTAGAATCCGCCAGCATATCGTCGTAACTGGAATAGACGGCCCGCGGCTCGTGAATGGCGGCCATCCGTGCCGTCAAGTCCTCCGCGACGTCGCAGATCGCATAGAGCTCGGCGTTGTTCGCCCGCCGGCAAGCATCGAAATGCGCGGCCTGCGAGATCGGCCCGCACCCGAGCACGCCGATGCGCAGCCGTCGATTTCGATTGTCCTCCGTTTTCCCGGTATCCATTTAGAGCAATCCTCCTTGAACGATCCCGGCACCTCATCACCGGTGCGGCGGCCAGAATCGCAAACCTGTCTGTCGTTCAAGTATACCTGAATCCGCGTCCGCGCCACCATGAGGGAGGACCGGGCCGATGCACGAACCCGACAGTGCTTCTACGGTCCACCGCGGTGCCCCGCGCGTAATGCGCGCAATATGCGAACCGCTGCTTAATGCCCCGAACGTTAAACGGGATTAAAAAATCGGCAGCGCTAACGGCATGTTCCGGGTCGATGCGCCATGCCGGGCACTGCCGATTCGGCGCCTCTACAGCAGAGAACCTAGACGCGAAACGATCCCGCTACCTCACGATCGCCCTTACGGTCATTCGTTCGAACGTCGCCGCGCCGAATTGCACGAAGAAGCGGAGATGACCGCTTGCCCCGTCGATCCGCGAGATGAGCGTTCGGCTGCCGCCCACGCACAGATCGATCCAGCCCGGCATGACGACGGCCAGGACGGAAATCTTCTCCGACAGCCCCTCCACGCGGTAGATGGAAGACGACTCGTCTTCCTGCAGCGAGCGCGCATGGATGCGATGAACGCCGATTTTGCCGGCCGACGGCTCGATCCGGACATCGTAGCCGTCCGCGAATTCGGCCGAATCCGATACCGAGAAGCCCAGGTACATATTCGGGTAGTGCGCGATTGCCTCGAAGGACAGAACGCAGCCGGACTCGAACGCTCCCATGCCGCGCGCGAGGAAGCCGTTCATGTCCTCCAAGTCCAAGTCTCCGAGCAACCGCGTCTCGCCCGCCGCTTCCCTCAGCTCGGGCACGAAGGCCAGCCCCAGCGTACCGTCCGCCCGCTGCACCAATTCGCGGAAGACGAGCTCGCCCGCGTACCTGTCCGGCGAGCTCAGAAAGCCCGCGGCGATCCGCCGCCCATCGTGGAACGGCGCCGTCTTGGGAACGCGCCACTGCACGCAGTCGAACGCGTCCATCGCCGGCCGCAGCCAAGGCCCTTCCAAACTGCGGGCGTAGCGGTAGCGCGCCAACCCGTCGTTGCTGAAGACGAGATAGTGCCAGCCGTTCCACTCGAAGCAGTCCGCGCATTCCGGTTCGTCGTGATAGCCGGGCACGATGAACGGTCCGACCTCCGCCCACTCGGTCAGGTTGGCCGACACGAGGTGAACGAGGCAGCCTTGCGGCCTGCCGGGATCGTCCACGATGCTCGTCGTGACGAGCATATGATACTTCCCCTGCCGGTCCTCGAACACATGCGGATCGCGCACGGACGCGCGCGCGTACCGGTCCGAGATCCGAATGTCCGCCTCGGTCTTCGCGAAATGAACGCCGTCCCCGCTGACCGCATAGGTGAGGCGCGCCGGAGAACCGTCGACCGCCCTTACCGCGTAGAACGCGTAATAGACGCCGTCCTTCAGGAAGACGGAGCCGGTGCAGATCGACCCCTCCCCTTCTTCCGTAATGCCGACCGCGATCGGATGCGGGATCCACGAACGGAGATCCTTCGTCGAGATTTGCGCCCATTGATGCGCGCCCAAGCCCCATTTGCTGGCGTGGCCGCGGCGGTCGTAGAGGTAATAGAGCCGGAACGTGGTCCCGTCGAAGTACGGCATGCAGTCGCCGACGCCCGTGTTGAAGCCCCGCGGCCGCCAATATTGCACCGTCGCCGGCTCTTCGCCCAAGTAGCGGCTTTCGAGCGTCGGGCTGCCCGGCTCCGGCGCGACCGCCTCTCTCCACAGGGTGACGCGATCGGCGCCATCGTGCACGTTCACGGTCGCCTCGCTCAGATCCACCGCGCCCATCGGCCAATCCTCGTCCGCCAAGACGCCGTCCACGTACAACCGCGCCGCATGCCCCGCATACTGCAGCAGCACGTTATGATTCCCGCCGCCGATGCGATCCCAGGGGATCGACAAGACGATCGGCGTCTCCCTTGCGTCCGTATGGATCTCGGCTATCAACGACAGCGCTTTCCTATCGGCGATAAAGCCCGCGTAGATACGCACCGGGCTGCCGGATTCGGCCGACGCGATGACGGCCAGGTCCCCCTCCGGCGCGCCCGCGGTTTCTAAGCCAACCGAAAATTGCCTGACCGGTCCCCAGTCCAGAAGCTTCGGCGAATCGCTCCTTCCGACGGTCGACTCGGGGGAGATCCGCAGTAATTTGTCCGCATTCATGTTTGCGACACTCCGTTCGTCATGGAATAGGCAGCCGCGCGGCTTCGTCCCTCGTACGGCTTCCACTTGGTAGGATTCTGTAAAAGGGCGCGTCTTCCTGCATGCCGCCGCCGGGTTTCCTCCGGGAACGCCAAAGAAGCCGCCGCTCGTGAGAGCGGCGGCCTCGGGCGGGAACGCCGTTTCCGGTTTTCGCGCTGCTTGTCTTGTCTTTAGATAGCGAACGCCGGCCGCAGCCGTTTCTCGATCGCGGCCTGGATATCCTGCACGAGCTGGATGGACGCGTCGATCTCGACCTTGCGCGTCGAGACGCTCTCCACGCTGCAGCCGAGCGGGATGCCTTTCTCGAGGCCGAAATCGAAAATCTCCTCGAAAATCTTCTGCGAGAGCCGAACGGACTTGTCCAGCACGTCGTTGGAATGCTTCAGCTCGTTTTCCAGCCATTTCGGGATGCTGATGCCGAGCCATTTCATGAAAGCCAACGTTTTGGTGGAGCCGCAGGGTGCCAGGTTGATCAAGATCGGAACCATGTCGATCTCTTGCTCCATGCAGTGATAGTAGTAGTCCGAGAGGAAATTCTTCGTCGCCTCGACGTCGTACGTCGCCTGCGAGATGAAGAAGCTGCAGCCGTTCTTGATCTTGCGCGCGATTCTCAGGTGCTCGTCGTTCTTCATGGCATGCCGTTCGGGAATGACGACGCCGCCGTAGGTGAGCGCCGGATTCATTTTCCGGCTCAAATCGTAGGCTTCCGGCAACCCGAGCGTCACCTGCTGCTTGCCGGAAGAAGCGCCCACGAACACGGAGAACCGGTCTTGATCCGAGGGCGCCCCCAGCCAATCCGCCAACTGCGGCTCCGAATATTTGCCCACGCAGCGGTAAATGATCTTGGGCACGTTTAACCCGCTTAAATACTCGCTGCCGTAGGTCGTCGGGTCGACCGTTTGCAGGTAAGGGAAGGGACGGTCGTCCTCGATGCGGTCGCTCTCCTCCTGCACGTCGTACAGGATGAGCCCGTCGATCCGCACCGCTTCCAGCCGCTCGACCTGCTTACGCGCGATCTCGGCGAGCTTGTCCGGCGCATGCGTCTCCTTGGGCGGCGTCATGCCGTAGGTGACGATGCCCGTCGCCCTGCGGCGTATTTTATCTTTCAGCATATGCTCACATCCTTAGTCGCTTCTTGTCCTTATGCTCTATGAATATTCAACGCGCTAAAATAATGAAACAAGCTTCTTGCCGTCGCGCTCTTCTTATTTCTTCGCGCCTCTCCCATTATCCTACGGCAATCCGGCGGCAAACCGCAAATTTTGACCCGCGGATCTGGGACCGCGTCCATCATTATCCTTCCGCGGTCCCGATGGGCATGAAAAAGAACCGCTCCTGCGAGCGGTTCGGATTCATGCATGTCAAGGACGGCCGGACGGCCCGTTGCGTTAAGGCAGCCGCCGGCCAGCGCGTCCGGCACGCGGCGGCGGCTTAGGCGCCCGAGGCTTCGACGAGCGACGCGCTTCTGCGCCGCCCGTAGACGAGACGGGACAGCAGGACGCTGATCTCGTAGAGCAGCACCAGCGGGATGAACACCATCATATGCGAAACCAGTTCCGGCGGGGAAATCAAGCTGGCGACGATCACGAGGATCAGGTACGCGTAACGCCGCATCTTATGAAGCACCTTCGGCGTCAGCACGCCGATCTTCGTCAGGAACATCACGACGACCGGCAGCTCGAAGGCGATCGCGAGCGGAAGCACGATGTTGAACATGAAACCGAAATACTGCGCCACGCCGTAGGTTTCGACCAGCTGCATGCTCCGGGTGATGCGGGACGTGAACGCGTAGCTCATCGGGAAGACGACGAAATAACCGAAGCTCAGCCCGACCAGGAAACAGATCACGCTGTACGGCACGTACCGCAGCGCCGCGGAACGCTCCTTCGGGTGAAGCCCCTTCTTCACGAAGCCCCACAGCTGGTACAGAATGAACGGCAGCGATACCGCGAGCGCGAACGCCAGCGCGATGGTCATGTACATGCGAATGCCGTCCCAAGGCGAGAACACGTTCCACGTCATCTCCGAGCCCGGGGGAACGCTCTTCAAGTACCGCAGCACCTTCGGGGACACGTACAGCCCCCCGCCCAGCGACACCAAGACGACGGCGATAATGCGCCAGATTCGGCTTCTCAGCTCGGTCAGATGCCCCATGAGCGTCATCGTCTCGTCGCTCCGTCTCATTCGCCGCACGCCCTTCCGGCTTTTCTAAGCTCGAACGTGTGAAATCCGTCCCGCAGCTTACCGTTGATTTCCTTCAGCCGCTCCACGTCGCCGAACGAATACTTGCGCACGCCTCCGCTCGTTCGAACCGGAAATACCAACTGCTTCTCCTCGTAATACCGGATTTGCCTTTCCGTCAAGCCAGTCAAGTCGCATACGATTCCGATGCCCATCACCTTGTCATTCATCGTCCAACGGCCTCCCCTAGTGTGTGTAGTAGTCGGTCGCCGGGTGAATCCCCGACAGAAGGCATGTCACAAAACCTTACAATTGCCTTCTTGGGTCGAAATGATAACAGCACGTTAGAAAATATTCAATGGGCCTGTTAGCCCGGTCCGTGCTTGTCCTTTACGTTGCGAAACGTTTCTTTAGCACATAAACGCACTAAAACTGGTGTTTTTTGCCTACTTAACGTTAGGTGATTGAATATTTTTATCATACTTATAAATTTTATTTATGTAAGACTTCCTCACAAAAGATTGGATTTGCCAAAAAAATCCGTGTTACATTGCTCGCAGAGTCGGACTGACGATCCACAAAAGGAGCTGAAGCGCATGGAAACGAAAGAAACGCCAAACGAAGTCTCGCGCAGACAATTTCTGACGACCGTCGGCAAAATCGGCGGTGCCGCCGCCGTATTCAGCGTCATGGGCACGATGGGGCTGTTTACGCCGGAGACGATGAAGGCGGCGGAATACACGCCCCCTAACAGCTGGGACCTGAAGGGCTCGGGCCGCTCCGGCAAAAAAATCATTATCCTCGGCGCCGGTCTCGCCGGCTTGACGGCCGCCTACGAGCTCGGCAAGGCCGGCTACGATTGCACGATCCTCGAAGCCCGAGCCCGTACCGGCGGCCGGAATTGGTCGGTGCGGCGCGGGACGACCGTGGCGGAAGTCGGCGGGCAGAAGCAGGTCGCGCGCTTCGACGACGGCCATTACCTGAACGCCGGCTGCATGCGCATCCCGCAGTTTCACTCCACGATGGAATATTGCCGGGAATTCGGCATTCAGATGGAGCCGTTCAACAACGTGAACGACAGCGCCTTTTATTACAATCAGAACGTCGGCGCCTTATCCAACACCCGGGTCGTGAAACGCGCGGCCAAGGCCGACGCCAAAGGCTATATCAGCGAGCTGCTGGCCAAGGCCGTCAACCAGCCGGGTCTCGATCTGCCGCTCACGCCGGAGGAGAAGGACAAGGTCGTCGCTTATCTCCGCTCCGAGGGCAATCTCGATGCCGACTTGTTCTACAAGGGCTCGTCGCGCGGCGGCTACAAGGATGAACCGGGCTCGCGCCTCGACGCCGGCGTCATCCGCGACCCGTTCGACATGAAGGCGATCATCAACTCCGGTTTCGCCAATTATTTCAGCAGCGAGTACAGCTACGATCAGCAAATGATGATGTTCCACCCCGTCGGCGGCATCGACGCCATTCCGAAAGCGTTCGAGAAACGGCTCGGCAACCGGATCAAGCACAATATGGAGGTCACCGAGATCAAGCATGTCGGCGAGAAGGTGCAAGTCTCCTACAAGGATCTGCTGAGCGGGGACGCGAAGCAGATCGAGGGCGATTTCTGCATCTGCACGATCCCGCTGTCCGTGCTGAAGACGATCAAGCACGACCTGTCCGGCGAGATGACGAACGCGATCAACAACACCAAGTACGCGAATGCCGGCAAAATCGGCCTGCAGTTCAAGCGCCGCTTCTGGGAAGAGGACGATCTCATCTTCGGCGGCAATACGCTGACGAACATGGACATCTCCTCCATCTACTACCCGCCGACTAACTACATGGCCAAGAAGGGCGTGCTGCTCGGCTATTACGCGATGGGTTCCAGCGCGGACAAAATCGGCGCATTGACCTTCCAGCAGCGCGAAGCGCTCGCGCTGGAGCAGGGAGGCAAAATCCATCCGCAATACTTCAGCGAGTTCGAGTCCTCCTTCTCCGTGAACTGGAAAACGATCAAGTACAACATGGGCAGCTGGGTGTCCTACTCGTCCGACGATCGCAAGACGAACTATCCGGTGCTGTGCCGGCCCGACCGGCGCGTCTACCTCGCCGGCGAGCACATCAGCTACATTACGGCCTGGATGGCCGGCGCGATCGACTCCGCCCGCTCGGTCGTCACCGATATTCACGAGCGCGTCATGAAAGAGTAGTCCGTTCGCCGGCAATCGATCGGATTCGAGCCTTCGCCACGCTTTTCCGGGCGCACTGCCCCAGGTTGTTACCAGTCCATTCGGGAGGGATTACCCATGAAATTGAGTCGAAAATTGAAAATCGCCGGCGTCGTTGTCGTGATTTCCTGCCTCGCCGCCACCGCGAGCGTCTACGCCGCGATTACGCCGAGCAAATATCCGCTTGCCCCGATCAACGAGCCGGAATTCTACGGCAGCCCGTCCTCCTCCATCGCCAGCGCCGTCGCCATGCCGGGCAGCACCGCCACGTTCGAGACGAGCGGCACGACGCCGTCGGTCGTCAACAAGGACGGCAAGACGGTCTACGAGCGTTACGGCGATACGGAAACGCAAGGCCTCAGCGTGCTGAAGAACATCGAGAAGCAATTAAAGGATCAGGGCTTGTCGATGAAGGACGTCACCTACCTGCGGGTGTACGTCGCGCCGGACGCCGCGAAAGACGGCAAGTTCGATTTCGACGGCTGGTTCAGCGCGTACGCGAAATATTTCAATACGACGGATAACCCGACCAAGACCGCCCGCTCCACCGTCGGCGTCGCCGGCCTCGTCAACGCCGATTGGCTGATCGAGATCGAAGCCGTCGCCGCCTATCCGAGCAATCACGATCAGGATTAACGAACACTGCGAATAAGCAGGATGTCTGCGATCGCCGTACAGAGTACCGCATTCCTACTATAAGAATGGAGATGATTCGCATGCTGCAAAACATTGGCTTACCGGGTCTGATGATGATTCTGGTTGTCGTCTTGATCATATTCGGACCATCCAAGCTGCCCGAGCTCGGCCGGGCGGTCGGCCGCACGCTGCACGAGTTCAAGTCCTCCGCCAAGGAGCTCGTCTCCGACAGCAAGGAAGAGGTTACGGATTCGAAGTCGTAGCCGCTGCACGCAAGGTACGCGGCCTCGGCAGCTTGGCGCTCCGCACCGTCGAGACGCGCGAAAAAAAGCCCCGTCATTCCCGGTTTCATCCGGGAACGACGGGGCTTTCGCTTGTGCGCTGCGCGCTTGGCCGGCGCGGATCGCGAGCCGCGGCTAACGGATCAGCCGCGCTATCCGGTCTTTATTGCACCCGCAAGTTATCGAAGTAATAATCGAGCGACGTTCTGCCGTTGATCTGCGCGGTGAAGCCCGAATAGAGATACAGATTGACGCTATTGAGCTGATGGCGGCTCGCCTGCGGGATGCCGGAGAGGTTGACCGTCACGGTATTCCACTGGTTCGCCGTCAGATTGGGCAGGCGATCCTCGTAAATGACGCCCCCTGCCTGATCCTGCAGCTTCAGCGTGATCGGTTCGGTCTGCCCGGATGGCGTCTGGCTGGTCGGATAGACGTCGAGCTTCAAGCTCGCCGCGCCCGAGATGTCGACGTACGGGCTCGCGATGTTGGAATAGCCGTTCGCCCAGCCGCTCGCCGGCACCGCGTAATGGAACTTGATCGACTGCGCGCCTTCCGTCTTCTTCGTCGTATCCGCCGTACGGGTCGCTTCGCCCGCCCACTGCGCGACGTTCTCGAAGCCGTTGATCGTCAGCGCGGACGAGCCGGTCGTCGTGACGGTGATTTTGTCGATATCCGCCGCCGGCGTATCGCCCGCGTCCCGTTGGATCTTGATCGTGTTCGCCGTCCCGGCGTTCAGCGGGATCGTAATGTTCGCCGTGCTGCCGAACGTATTCCATCCGCCCGTCGCCGCGTAGCTCGTTTGCTGAATCTTCGTTCCGTTCACGTAGAGGCTGAGCGTCGCGGCCCCGCCGTTGCCGTTCGCGTAACGGATGGCCAGCGTCGCGTTGCCCCCGCCGCCTCCGCTCACGCCGCCGACCTGCGCGTACGCGCCGACCGCGTTCAGATTGCCCACCACCTTGCCGCCGGACGCGTTGGTCGCATTCTGCTGCTGGCCGCCGCCGCCGAACGTGCCGCTCTCCGCTTCGTAGGACAACGTCGTTCCGCCCCCGGGCGGCGTGGTTCCGCTATACCCGGACGTCGGCGGCGCCGGCGCCGGCGGCGTATTGGTCATCACCGCGAGCAGCTGGCTCATGACCGGCTTGAACGTGTTGTTGTTGCGCAGCAAGCCGAAGTTCGATTCCGGATCGTTCAGGTTCGTGCTGCCGTCCTTGTACGTGTACAGGAACATCGGTCCTGTCCAGGACTGCCAGGCGGACTGGGTCCACACTTGAAAAGCCGACACGATGTAATCGCTTTGCTGCTGCTCGGTTACCGTATTCGGCCCGGACGTCGGATAACCGAATTCGGTCGCCCATACCTGCTTGCCGCCGTCTCCGTTATTGGCCATGATCGCGTGAATCTCGTTCGCCCGCAGCAGCGCGTTCCATACGCTCGGCGTGGTCGGCGCGGCCGGCCAGCAGTAAGGATGGATCGCTTGCACGTCAAAATAATTCTTCCCGCCGTTCGCGTAGATCTGCGTGACCCAATCGTACGGATCGACGATGCCGGCGGTATTGATCAGATTCGCCGGCGCGCCGTCGACGATCGTCACGGGAATGTGCAGATCGTTCGAAGCCGCGCGAAGCGCCGTCGCTCCCGGTATCAGGATGTTGCTGACGAACAGCGAAGGGCTGGATTGGACCGAATAGTTCGGCTCGTTCCACAGCTCGTACGCGGTCACGCCGAGCGGCATGTAGCGTCTTGCCGCAAGATCGAGGAAGTTCTTCCACGCGTTGACGTTCGCGGCGTTCGGATAATAGCGGGTGTCGGCATTGCCGCCGTTCGCCCAGCTCGGCGCGTAGGAAGCGACGAGCAGCACTTTCAGCCCCCGGCTGAGCGCCGTATTGACCATTTTGTCCGGCCAGCTCCAGTCGTAGGAGGTCGCCCCTCCGGCCTGAACGATATCCCATTTCAAATCGATCCGGACCCATTGCATGCCCATTGCGACGACGTTGTCCGCCGCCGTATTGAGCTCGGCCTGCGTGCCGAAATACCACTGCCCGTTGACTCCGCCTCTGGAATTCGGCGTACTGTAAGCGCTAACACTTGATGGCGCGATAAAGCCCGACACCAGCATAGCCAGCATGGCGAAGCAAAGCAAGAGCGAAACGCGGTTTTTCCTTGTCACGATAAAACCTCCCGATCGTTAAAGTGTGGATGTTGCGGCAGCTCCCTTTCCTTGCGGTCTTATCCCTCCCCGAAAATGGTCTGAAGCACGGGCCGGCCGCGCTTTGAGGCTATCGTAATTCACGCCCGGCGGCGGGTCAATTCAAGATCTTTACCTGTGCGGTATTGGATTCTTGATATTCCGCGGCCAGCGATCGCGCGCGACAAAAACCGCCAAGCCTCGGCATGCTGACGGTTTCGAGTCCTCATATAAAAAAACCATCCCGACGCAAGCGCATCGGAATGGTCACTGTTAATCTTTAAAACAACTACCCGCTACAAGCTCACCGTACGCTTCTCCGCATTCGACCGGATAATCGCGTCCAGCACCTCCTGGTTGCGGTAGCCGTCCATGAATCCCGGCAGCCCGTCCGGCGCGGCGCCGTCCAGCATCCCCAGGAAATCCGCGTACTGCGAGACCTTGCAGCGCTCCGGCACGTCGATAACCGCCCGCGCGAGCTGGCCCGGCGCTTCTTCGCGAATCCAGATCAGCTGGTCGGGATTCAGCGTCGACGCGTGCAGCGTCCCCGCGTCGCCGTAGACCGACGCCTCGTGCTGGTTGCCGGAGCCGACCGCGTTGCGCGAGGACTGGAAGACGCCGACGGTTCCGTCCGCCATGCGCGCCTGGAAGCTGACGAAGTCGTCGACCTCGATCCGCACCACCCCCCCGGTCGCGGGATCCGGCCGCTCGGGAATGAGCGTCTCCAGCTGCGCCGACAGCTCGCGGAATTCGCCGAACAGAAACCGCGCCAGGTCGATCATATGCGAGCCCAGATCGCCGAGCGTGCCCGTCCCGGCGATGTCCTTGTTGAACCGCCAGATGTACGGGGTGTTACGGGAAGCCGCTCCCCAGCTCTGCAAATATTGGATCGAGAAGCTTCGCGCCTTGCCCAGCTTGCCTTCCCGCAGCAGCTCCCGCGCATAGCGGAACGCCGGCGTATACCGGTAGCTGAAGCCGATCATGCCCGCCGACGGACGGCGCTCGTACAGCGCGAGCAGCGGAGCGGCTTCCTCGAAGACGCGGGTGAACGGCTTCTCGCCCAAGAACGGCTTGCCCGCTTCCAGGCATCCCTGCAGAATCGCCGCATGAACGTGGTTCGGCGTCACGGATACGATCGCGTCGACGTCCGGATCCGCGATCAGCCGTCCGAAATCGGCGTACCGTTTGTCCGCCGGGATACCGAGCTGATCGCCGACGCCCGCAAGCGCTTCTTCATTCACGTCGCTCACCGCGACGACTTCGAACCGCCCTTCGGCAGCGAGCCATCGAATATGCGACTGCACCATGCCGCCGAGCCCGATTAAGCCAATGCGATATTTGTTCATCGTTATTCCTTCTCCCTTCATCCCGGATTGCGCTGCTCATGGCGGTTCCCGTTCCAAACGGTCATCCGCAATGAGCCTCGCTCACCGCACCATTCCCATAAATTTGCCCCGCAGGCGTTCTGCGGGGCAGCAGGCAAAGCGATTATTTCAATTCCTGGTAACGCGCGAAAGCATCGTTGTAGATCTTCACCAGCTTCTCGAGGCCCATGTCGTTCAGCTTCTTGACGTAGCCGTCCCACTCCTCGTCGATGCCGCCTTTGGTTATCCACTGCGCGCGGGTGCTGGCGATATAGCTGTCGATGTCCGTCGTCAGCGTCGGCAGATCCGCGTATTCCTCGGCCGTGTACATGACGTCCGGGAACGGCTCCGTCACGAACTCCTTGCCCAGGTTGTCGAGCTGCAGCTTCAGGCCGTCGCCGCTTGCCGGATCGAGCTTGATGTTCTTCTCGAACTCGGGGCTGGCGTACTTCGGCCCGAAGTCCCGCAGCGAGCCGTCCCAGTACCACGCGTCCGCGCTCGTGCCGTCCGGCGGATCCATCAGCGTATACGTGCCGTCGCTTTCCTTCTTGATCGTGGTGCCGATCGCGCCCCAGAAATTCTGGATGCTCGCTTCGCCGGTGTAGAACTGGTCCGCCCAGCGTGCGGTAACGTCCGGATATTTGTTCGTCGTCGTAATCAGCACTTCGTTGCGGCGGTAGCTCATGCCGTTCGGCTCGCCGAGCTGATACTTGTTGCCGTCCGGGCCGGCAATAGGCGCGATGGCCTCGTACTCCTTGCTCCATTGGCCGAATACGGCGTCCGGCGTCCACTGGTACGTGAAGCCGATCAGGGAGGCATCCGGATTTTGGCGCTTCGCCGTCAGCATCGTATTGTCCTGCGTGAACGTTTCCTTGTCGATCAAGCCTTCGGCATACAGCTTATGCGCCCATTCCATGCCGGCCTTATACGCGTCGGACGTCGGGAAATATTCGGTCTTATCGTCCTTGACGACCATATGGTTGGCCCGGAGATCCGTGATGCCGAACGGCGCGAGGAAGTTCATGTCCAGGTCCCCCGAGTCGCTGTACGGAATTTCGTCCGCCTTGCCGTTGCCGTTCGGATCCTGCTCCTTGAAGGCTTTGAGCACGGCGTACAGTTCGTCGATCGTCGTCGGCTCCTTGAGCCCGAGCTTATCCAGCCACTGCTTGTTAATGACCGGCTGCACGGACGATACCGGACGCGACGGGAGCCGCGCGGGCAGCGAATAAATCTTGCCGTCCGGGAACGTGCTCAGCTTCTTCAGATCCGGCGATTCCGCCATGGCGGCCTTCAGGTTCGGCATATCCTTCTCGATATAATCGTCCAGCGGACGGAAAATGCTCAGGTTATTGACGATATCGGCATTCGTGAACGCGATGTCGCCGATGATGACGTCCGGCAGCTTGCCGCTCGCCAGCATGACGGACTTCTGATCGCCCCAGTCGTTGGACGAGACGACCTGCCAGTTGATCTTGACGTTCGTCTGCTTCTCCAGCTCCTGCAGCCAGGCGTTCTTCGTGAACGTATCGCCCATGCTGCCCCAGCGGATCGTCAGCACGTTCAGCGTAATCGGATCTTTGACGATCGGCAGACCCTCTGGATTGTAATTGCCGTCTTCCGTTTTGCCGCCCTCCGATTTGTTGCCCGCCGCCGCGTTCGTGCCCGCATTCTTATTCGAATTCGTGCCGTCGTCATTGCTGCTGCAGCCCGCCAGTACGGTCGTGCCGAGCACGGACAGCAGCGCCAGGCCGGACAGCATTCGGAATGCGCTTCGCTTCGATACATTTGCCATGCGTAGATCCCCCTTTAAGTAATCGGTTCCATGAGTTCCCGTTCCAATCCTCGACCACCGATCCTTGACCGGCGGCTGCGCCTCTACTCCTTCACCGCGCCGATCATCACCCCCTTGTTGAAATACTTCTGCACGAAGGGGTAGAAGCAGATGATCGGCAGCGTGGACACGATGATGACGGAATAGCGGAGCAAATTGGCCAGCCGCAGCGCGATCTGGGCCGCCTCCCCGGTTCCGAGCGCCGTCTGCATCTGGTTCGTGACCAGAATATCCCGGAGGATCAGCTGCAAGGGGAACAGGTTCTTATCCTGCAAATAGATCAAGGCGTTGAAATACGCGTTCCACTGCCCTACCGCGAACCACAGCGCCAGCACGGAGACGACCGCTTTGGAGAGCGGCAGCACGATCTGGACGTAGAAGCGAAGGTTGCCGCAGCCGTCGATCTGCGCCGCTTCCCATAATTCCGCGGGGATGCTCGTACGGAAGAAAGTACGCGCCACGATGATATCGAATACCGCGACCGAGAACGGCAGCACCATGACCAGGAACGTATCGTACAGATGAAAATCGCGAACCGTCAGGAACGTCGGGATAAGCCCGCCGTTGAAGAACATGGTGAAGATGAAGAAGAGCGACAGCGCCTTGCGGCCGACGAGGTCCCGCCTCGACAGCGCATAGCCGGCCGAGACGTTGACGGCAAGCCCGATCGCGGTGCCGACGACCGTGTACAGGATCGTGTTGCGGTAGCCGATCCAGATATTCGCATGCTTCAGCAGCTCCTTGTAGCCGTCGAACGTCCATCCGCGGGGAAACAGCCACACTTTCCCGCCTGCCACGGCGGATGGATCGCTGAATGACGCGATCACGATAAAATAAAGCGGATATAACACAATCAATAGCATGAGAGCGGCCCAAATGTACAGCAGCGTCTCCAGCGCCTTGTCGCCGGATCCCGGCTTCTTGCGCCGCAATTTCAGGTTCGTCGCAGCTTCCATCGCGGTTCGACCTCCCTCCCGTTACCAGAGACTGTGCTCGGTATATTTTTTGGACACCCAGTTGACGAGGAGGAGCAGCGAGAAATTAATTAACGTGTTGAACAGGTTGATCGCCGCCGAGAAGCTGTATTGGGAGCTGATAAGCCCGATCTTGTACACGTAGGTCGAGATCACCTCGCTGCCGGAGATGTTCAGGTTGTTCTGCATCAAGTACGCTTTCTCGAAGCCTACGCCGAGCAATCCGCCGACACGCAGGATGAGCAAGGTCACCGCCGTCGGAATCAGCATCGGAATGTCGATGTACCGGATCTTGTGCCACCGGCCCGCCCCGTCGACCGTAGCCGCCTCGTAGAGACTGGGGTCGACCGACGACAGCGCCGCGATGTAGATGATGCTGTCCCAGCCCATATGCTGCCAGACGTCCGACCATACGTACACGCTGCTGAACAGGCTTGCCGATCCCATCAGGTTCGGCGCTTCGGCCCCGAACAGCCGGTACAAGGCGCCGATCAGTCCGTTCCCCGGCGACAACAGGATCAGCATCAGGCCGACGACCACGACGGTGGAAATGAAATGCGGCATGTACGTGACCGTCTGAAATACGCGCTTGAACCGGTTCGCCCGCAGCTGATTGACCAGGATCGCGAACGCGATCGGAATGGGAAACGTCGCGAAGCTGTACAGGCTGATGATCAGCGTATTCTTGATCGTGACCGAGAATTGGTAGGAGTTGAAATACTTCTCGAAATACTTCAAGCCCGCCCACGGGCTGTCCATGATGCCCTTGGCGGGGCTGAAATCCTTGAACGCGATGATGACGCCGTACATCGGTTTATACGTGAAGAGCAGCAGCAGCACGACGGCCGGCAGCAGCAGGACGTACAAGCCCCAGTTCCTGCCGATCCTCGCGAACGTCCGCTGCACGCCGCCGCTTGATTGCGTGTTGATCATCGTCCGCACCCCCTTTGCCTGTGAATGAACCTGCCGTTCTCGTCCATGACCCCAGTATACGTGCGGATTCCGGTGCCATATGGACTTCATGCGCGCAGATTCCGGACATTTCGCAGGCCGGCGCCGATGATCGGACCGACCCGGACCCTTGGGCGCGAGCCCTGCGTTGCAATCCAGACTTCTTGCTGGCATTTTCCGGACATTCGTTGCTTGAAAGCGGATTCGCGTCTTGTATTTTCGGATGGCGGCATTATAATAATCAGACGGCGCACCGATGATCCCGGAGCCGAGCGAAAGGGGACTGCGGCGGCAGATGGCACGACAAGCGGAGAACAAGCTGTATCCGATCCAGCATTACGTCCGAATCATCCTGATCATCTCGTTCTCCGCGCTGGTGCTGGATATCATGATCAGCTTCGCTTCGATCACGATCGTCAAGCAGCAATCGGCCCGGGATTTGCGGGACACCGCCTATCTCTACATCAACCGGATCAACAACGACTTCTCCTACATCAACCACTTCATGGGCTGGACGCTGGCCAACGACGAGAACGTCAAGGTCATGGCGGCCCACGGCTCCGACGAAACGGAATTCCTGAAAGCCAACACGGCGCTGTACCGGCGTTTCGTCGAGCTGCAGAAGAGCTACGGCACGGCTTACAACTTCTTTCTCTATTTCGATAAGAAGAATTACTTGCAGAACTGCGCGCCGATGGGGATGACCTATACGGAGTACCAAGCCCTGCAGAAGCAGGTCGGCATCTATATCAAGGACAAGGTTTATTACGAGAAGCTCTATTCGTGGTGGTCGACCGTTCAGCTGGCGGGGAAATTTTATATCCTGAATATCGTCCCGTATCATGACAGCTACCTCATCTGCCTCATCTCCGCGGAAGATCTGATCCGCCCCCTGCGCCAAACCAATCTGGGCGAGAACGGCTATGCCTCCCTGACCAGCGAGGACGGCACGCGCGTGACCAGCCCGATCTCCAACAAGGGCAAGCTGCTCGACGTCAAGCCGAAGCATGCCGCGTTCCCCGATCTGCTCCGAACCAAAACGACGGTGAACGGCGAATTCACCAACGCGTCCTTCTACGTGAAGCTCGTCATCCAATTCGGCGCGTTCGAGAAAATCATGATCGCCCAGCTGCTCATCGTGCTGCTCGCCGTCATCATCGCCTGCAGCCTGTGCTTCATCATGCTTTATTTCAAGAACAAGGTGCTGCAGCCGATCAAGAACTTCTCCTACAACCTCACCTTCTGGGACGGCGACGGCGAGCCGCTCGACATTCGAAGCAGCAAGATGTTCGAGCTGGAGAAGGCGAACAAGCAGTTTCTTAACCTGGTGAAACAAATCAAGGATTACAAGATCGACATCTACGAGCGCGAGATCGAGAAGCAGCGCATCCAGCTGGATTACACGAAGCTGCAGATCAAGCCGCATTTCTTCCTGAACTGCCTGACGACCATCCACAGCATGGCGCAAATGGGCATGGACGAGGAAATCCAGCAGATGGCCTTGTCCACCTCGGACTATTTCCGGTACATTTTCCAGAACGGCCGGGATTTCGTCCGGCTGGAGGATGAGCTCGAGCATGTCCGAATCTATCTCGAGATCCAGAAAAGCCGCTACAGGGACTCGTTCGTCTACCGGATCTCGCAATCCGAGCGGACGCGGGGCGCAAGGATTCCGCCGCTTGTCCTGCAGACGTTCGTCGAGAACGCGATCAAGTACGCGGTGTCCAGGGACAACGAAGCGCAGATCTCGCTCGACGTCGCGCGCGAGCTGGCGGAGGACGCCGAGATGACCGTGATCCGCATCTCCGACAGCGGTCCCGGCTTCGCGCCGGACGTGCTGGCCAAGCTGCAGGACGGACAGCCGCTCGACCAGGCGCACGGAACGCAGATCGGCATCATGAACACCGTCCAGCGACTGGCGTATTTGTACCGCGACCGGGCGGCCATCCGCTTCGCCAACCGCGATAGCGGGGGCGCCTGCGTCGTCCTCTACCTGCCGGAGCCGCCGGCCAATTCAACCGGGATGGGAGCGTGACCGCGTGAACGTGCTGCTCGTGGACGACGATTATTTCGTCGTGACCGCCTTGGAGAAGAAGATCGACTGGGCCTCGCTGGGGATCGAATCGGTCCATACCGCCCATAACGTCGCCCAGGCGCGCGACGTTATGAAGCGCCATGACATTGAGATCCTCATCTCCGATATCGAGATGCCGCAAGGCAGCGGACTGGAATTGCTGGCGTGGATCCGGGAGGAGCATTACGACGTGCAGGCCATCTTCCTGACCAACTACGCCGATTTCAATTACGCCCAGAAGGCGATCGAGCTGCGAAGCTTCGAATATTTCCTGAAGCCGGTCCAGTTCGATAAGCTGATGCTGATCATCCGCAAGGCCGTCGAGCGGGCGCAGGAACAGCAGCAGAACGAGCGGGCGATTCAAGAGGGCCGCTACTGGCAGCAAAATCATGCGAAGATGCGCGAGCATTTCTGGCGGAAGCTCGTCGGCGGCAGCGCCTCCTCCCCGGTCAAGCCGGCCGAGATCGCGGCGGCCGTCCAGGAGCAGCATCTCGCCTACGGCATGAACGATACCGTGCAGCCCGTGCTGTTCAGCCTGTTTCCGTACGACGGCAGCATGGGCCGCGACGAGAAGAACCTGTTCGACTTCGCGCTGCTGAACGTCCTGTACGAATTGTTCCGGCACGCGGACTTTACCGTCGAGACCGTCCTGGAGTACAAGACGCGGCAGTGGATGGCTATCCTGAGCTGGAACCGGCCGCCAGCCGCCGAGGTGCTCGCGGATATGTGCGGGTCTTTCATCCGGCAGGCGAACCGCTCGCTCAAGAGCGATGCCTGCTGCATCGTCGGCGTCCCCGGCACGCTCGGAGGCGCAAGCCCGATCATCCGCCGGCTGCTCCAGCTGAACGAAGACATCGCCAAGCGGCGCAATCAGGTTTTCTTCGCGGAGCAGTACGGTATAACGGCCGAGGAAAGCTATGCGCCGCCGAATCTGCCGCTGCTCGAAGCGCTGCTCGACGAGGGCAAGCCGGCCGAATTCCTGAAGGAAACGACCCGGTATTTGAACGACCGTTCGCTCCAGCCCTATTTCGCCACCTCCGTGCTCAGCCTGTTCCGGCTCGATCTGATGCAGCTCGTGTACGCGTTCCTCAAATCGAAAGGCATTCAGGCGCATCAGCTGTACGCCGGAAGAGCGAACGAGCAGCTGCTCGCCCAGTCCCTGAATTCCGTCGAGGACATGGAGGAATACCTCCGCTGCCTGGTCAATACCGCCATGGAATACCGGGTCTTCGCGGAGCAGCCCAAGTCCGTCGCGGAAGAGATCAAGCAGTACATCCATGCCCGTTACGGCGAGGATCTGACCCGCAATAGCCTCGCGGACGTCGTCTTCCTCCACCCGGACTACCTGGCGCGGCTGTTCAAGAAGGAGACCGGCGTATCGCTCGGCGCCTATATCATCGAGGCGCGGATCGCGGCCGCCAAGCAGCTGCTCCGCGCGACGGACCACTCCGTGTTCGCCGTCGCCAAGAAGGTCGGCTATGCCAACTATTCCTACTTCGCGAAGGTGTTCAAGCAGGAGGCCGGAGTGACGCCGAGCGAGTATAAGCAGCACGGGATGCGGCAGCCGTGATCGGCAACACGCGAAAGAGGCCAACCGGGCACAATCCGGTTGACCTCTTTTTAATGACCTGATGTTCTTGTCTTTATTTCCCCATGGATTTTTCGTTCACCTGATGAAGCAGCTTCCGAATTGCCCCGTTCAGTACGCCGATCTCCGCTTCGGTCATCCCGCTCGCTTCAAGGAGCGACAGCGGTACGCACGTCGATTGGTCTTTGAGCGATATCCCCTTGTCGGTAATCCGAATGTGCAGCACCCGCTCGTCTTCCTTCGAACGTTCGCGCCGGACAAGCCCCGCGGCTTCCATTCGTTTCAGCATCGGAGTCAGCGTGCCGGAATCCAAGACCAACTGGTCGCCCAAATCCTTGACCGACATCGTCTCATGCTCCCATAGCGCAAGCAGAACCAGGTATTGCGGATAGGTTAAGTCCAAATCGTCGAGCAACGGCCGATACATTCGGAAAATCGCCCTCGAGCAAGCATATAACGAAAAACACAGATGAGCATCCAACGGTATATGAGGTCCCTGATTATCGTTTTTCATAGGTCATCCCTCCTCGAACGTTTCTTCGACAGCCCATCGCCCTTCATATTACAATCCCTTTTACGAAAAAACAATGCATCGCGGAGCCGCAAGACGGAAATAGCGAAAAAAGAAGATGAAGCCCCTTGATCAAGGGGCTTCCGTCTCCGTCGCGCTTTGTTCGTATTTTTCGGATTAGGCCGAGGGCCCGCTTAATCCGCGATCCCGCGCAGGGCGGCCAGCGCGCCGTCGTAATTCGGATGATCCGACAGTTCGCTCAAATACTCGACGTAACGGACCGTATCGTCGGCGTCGACGATAAAGATCGCGCGTTGATCCAGCTGCAGTTCTTTGATCAACACGCCGTACGCCTCGCCGAAGGCACGGTGTTTGTAATCCGACAAGGTGATGACGCGTTCGATGCCGGCAGTCGCGCAAAACCGGCTCTGCGCGAACGGCAAGTCGACCGATATCGTCAAGACGACCACGCCGTCGCCCAGCTTCGAAGCCTCTTGATTGAAACGGCGCGTTTGCGCGTCGCACACGTCGGTATCCAGCGAAGGCACGACGGAAATGAGCTTGGTTTTGCCTTTGTAATCGGAGAGGCTCGCTTCCGTCATCAGATCCTTGTTGATGGTGAAAGCGGGCGCCTTGTCCCCGACTTTCAATTCCGGACCTACCAGCGTGATCGGTTGTCCGCCTACCGTTGCTTTGCCTGTACGTTCTTGTGCCATGATAAATAACCTCCATCGGTTGATTCGTTTATTGGGTCGTTAGCTGTTGCCCATCCTGATTACTGCCGTTCGAACAAGAAGCTCTCGCAATCCAAAGCCGCTTTGCACCCGCTGCCCGCCGACGTGATCGCCTGACGATATATCGGATCCATGACGTCTCCGCAAGCGAATACGCCGGGAACGTTCGTGCGGGAAGTTCCCGGAACGACTTCCACGTAGCCCAGCTCGTCGGTTTGGACCTGGCCGCCCAAGAAGCCGGTGTTCGGACGATGGCCGATCGCCAGGAAGATTCCGTCGGCTTCCAGCACTTCCTCCTCCCCCGTCGCGTTGCTGCGCACTTTGAGGCCGGTCACCCCTTTGTCGCCGGCCATGACTTCGAGCGGGGCAGCGTTAAGGCTCCATGCGATTTTCGCGTTACCGCGCGCGCGGTCCTGCATGATTCGGGAGGCTCGGAGTTCGTCCCTGCGATGCACGAGCCGGACCTCGGAAGCGAACCTCGTCAAGAATTGCGCCTCCTCCATCGCGGTGTCGCCGCCGCCGATGACGATGATCTTCTTGTTGCGGAAGAAAAATCCGTCGCAGGTGGCGCAAGTGCTGACCCCTCTCCCGAAATTCTCGGCTTCTCCGGGAATGCCGACCGTTTTCGCGGAAGCGCCGGTCGAAAGGATCACCGCGTCCGCCGTTATTTCGGCGCCGCCTTCCAAGTACAACGTGAACGGACGCTTGGTTAGATCCACGCGGGCGACGTAGCCGGATTGTATGCGGGCGCCGAATCGCTCGGCCTGCTTCCGCATATTCTCCATGAGCTCCGCCCCCGTGATTCCCTCCGGAAAACCGGGGAAGTTCTCGATTTCCGTCGTCGTCGTCAGCTGCCCGCCAGGCTGCGGCCCTTCGATAATGAGCGGCGACAGGTTCGCCCGAGCCAAGTAGATCGCCGCCGTTAATCCCGCGGGACCCGTTCCGATAATGACCGTTTGATGAAGCATCATGTTTTCCTCCCTCGTTCGCCCGATAATCATTTGTGCACAAACTTTATGAACCAATCCTAGCTGCGTGGAAATAATTTGTCAACAAATTAATTTTACACAAGTTAATTTCCGTTGAGGCTCTCCAGCGCGTTGATGCGATTTTTCCCGCCTATATGGAAGCAATAAAATCGGCGGTTCGAACGCAGCGGAATCCGTTCATTTTTACGCTTCAATAGAGCGTTTAGCGGGTCGACTTTCAGAAATTAATTTGTTGACAAATGATTTGTACACAAATAATATAGAGACACGGACGAGCCAAAACTTTCCACGATTACGATGGCGAAGTCAGGTTCGCATCACCTACAACTCCGAGGAGGAATACATGATGAAAAACTTGAAAAGCAACAAACTTTTGACGCTGTCGCTGGCGGTGGCGCTGATCGGCACGGGAACGGGAATCGGAACGAGCCTCGCGAAATCGCCTGTCGCGGAAGCGCAGCATTATTCGTCCGGCGTCGTGAATACGAGCAGCGGCCATTACGTAACGGTCGCGAACAACGTGAAGCTGTACGTCGAAGACGTCGGCGAAGGCAAGCCGGTCGTCTTCATCCACGGATGGCCTGCCAATCACGAGATGTACGAATATCAGGAAACCGAATTGCCCAAGAAGGGCATTCGCTTCATCGGGATCGACCTGCGCGGCTTCGGCAAATCCGATCGCCCTTACGACGGCTACGATATGGACACCTTCGCGGACGACGTGCGCCAGGTCATCGACAAGCTCGAATTGAAAGACGTGACGCTGGCCGGATTCTCGATGGGCGGCACGGTGGCGACGAACTACATGATCCGGCACAAAGGCCACGCGGTGTCCAAGCTCATGCTGTTCGGAGCCGCTTCGCCCAGCTGGAGCCAGCGCGACGGCTATCCGTACGGCATCACGCAGCAGGATATCGACAACATCGCAGCTAACCTGAAAGCGGATCGCCCGAACATGCTGAAAAGCTTCGGCGACGATTTCTTCTACAATCAACCGAGCCCGGCATTCCGCGCTTGGTTCGATCAAATGGGACTGTCTTCGGATCCCCGCGCAACGATCGAAAGCATTCAATCGGTCGCGGAAACGGATCTGCGCGCCGGCCTGAAGACCATCAACGTGCCTACGCTGATTTTGCACGGCGTACACGACAAAGCGGTTCCGTTCGCCATCGCGGAGCAGCTGCACAAAGGCATTCGGAACTCGACGCTCGTGCCGTTTCAAAACAGCGGCCATGGCCTCTTCTATGAAGAAAAAAATAAATTCAACGACGAGATCGTCAAATTCGTCAAGCCTTAAGACCGATGCGGCCTTCGTCAACCTTGCTTGTCGCTCCTGCTATCGGAAAGGCATCCAATCGTCGACCCATGTATCGTCGTTCCTAACGGACATGAAAAACCCGCCGAATGCCCGGCGGGTTTTTCATGTTTTCTGCTTTGTCGGAGACAATCACCAAGCGATTCGGCCTAATAAATAAACATTCGCGCGGTTTACTTCCCCGCCGGCTTCGGCATGAGCCACGCATGATCCGGATCGTTGTAAAACTTCCACGTCCGCACCGGCCCCGCCATCACGTTCAAATAATACACCTCGTAGCCCGGCGGCGCGGACACGGGATGGTAGCCGCGCGGCACGAGGACGGCTTCTCCGTTCGCCACGGCCAGCGTCTCGTCGAGCGATCGGTCGTCCGTATAGACCCGCTGCACCGCGAAGCCCTGCGTCGGCTCCACATGATAGTAGTACGTCTCCTCGAGCAGCGATTCCTCGGGCAGATGATCCCGGTCATGCTTATGCGGCGGGTAGCTGGACCAGTGGCCGCCCGGCGTGAACACTTCCACGACGAGCAGGCTGTCCGCCGCCTCGGATTCCGGCAAAATGTTATGGATCAGCCGTTCCGTGCTGCCTTGCCCGCGCGCTTCGACGCCTACGTGCTCAGGGCCGATCAGGCGGGCCGCGTGCGTCCCCTTGCCCGGTGCCCAGCAGATCGCGAGCCGAAGCTCGGTCGCGGCCGTGACGTCGAACCGGTCGCCGGACGGCACGTAGACCGAATACGGCGGAATTTTCTCGAACACGCTCATGCGCGCGCCTATATTGTTCCACGCCCGCTCCGCGGTCGCGACGTCCGCGCGGCCCGTAAGCAGCACGATGCATGCCTCCAGGTCGCCTGTGGAACGGATCAGCCGCTCCCCGGCTTGCAGCGCATAAACTTCGAAGCCGACATGCGCCCAGCCCGCCGATGCCGGCGTGATGCGCAGGATATTGCCGTCCGCGTCCGGCGTCGGGCTTGGTTTTACGATGAATTCGCTCATGGATGCGTATGCTCCTTCCTGTCGCTTACCAGCGCGCCGTGACCATTTTCTTGCGCGTGTAGAACTCCACGCCGTCCTGTCCGTTCGCGTGCAGGTCGCCGTAGAACGATTTCTTCCAGCCCGAGAACGGGAAGAACGCCATCGGCGCGGGCACGCCCAGGTTGATGCCGAGCATGCCGGCGTCGATGTTCTCGCGGAAATGGCGGACGTGGCTGCCGTTCTGCGTGAAGAGGCAGGCGCCGTTCGCGAAGTCCGATTCGTTGGCCAGCGCGATCGCTTCGTCCAGGCTGTCCACCCGCACGACCGACAACACCGGCGCGAAAATCTCGTCCTGCCAGATCTTCATCTCGCTCGTCACGTGATCGAAGACGGTCGGCCCGACGAAGAATCCGTCGCCCGATACCGCGGCATCGGTACGTCCGTCGCGACGCAGCACTGCGCCCTCCTTCTCGCCGGACGCGATGTAGCCGAGCGTCCGCTCCTTGTGCGGACCGCGGATGACCGGCCCGAGGAAGACGCCCTCGTCCATGCCGTTGCCGATCGTGATCCGGTCCGCCGCGGCGACCAGCTTCTCGATCAGCGGCTCGGCCGCTTCGCCGACGGCGACGACGACGGCGCAGGCCATGCAGCGTTCGCCCGCGGAGCCGAAGGCCGCGCCGACGATCTGCGTGACCGCGGCATCGAGATCCGCGTCCGGCATGACGATGGAGTGGTTCTTCGCGCCGGCGAGCGCTTGCACGCGTTTGCCGTGGGCCGATGCGGTCTTGTAGACGTATTCGGCCACCGGCTGGGAGCCGACGAACGAGATCGCCCGCACGTCCGGATGCGCGAGCAGGCCGTTCACGACGTCATGCGCGCCGTGAACGACGTTCAGCACGCCGTCCGGCAGGCCCGCTTCCCGGAACAGCTCCGCCAGCCGGTTCGCGAGCAGCGGCGTCCGTTCGGACGGCTTCAGCACGAACGTATTGCCGCAGGCGATCGCAAGCGGGAACATCCAGCACGGCACCATCATCGGGAAGTTGAACGGCGTGATGCCGCCGACGACGCCGACCGGGTAGCGGTACATGCCGGACTCCAGGTTCGTCGCGATATCCGGCAGCTGCCGGCCCATCATGAGCGATGGCGCGCCGGCGGCGAATTCGACGCATTCGATGCCGCGCAGCACCTCGCCGTGCGCTTCGGTATAGCTCTTGCCGTTCTCCAGCGTGACGATGCGGGCGAGCTCGTCCCAGTGGTCGACGAGCAGCTGCTGGTATTTGAACAGGATGCGCGCGCGGCGGGGAACCGGCGTCTTGCTCCATGTCGCGAAAGCGGCTTGGGCGACGCGGACGGCGCCGTCCAGTTCGTCCTTGGACGACAGCGGAACATGGTGGATGATCTCGCCGGTTGCCGGGTTATAGACCGGCTCGGAGCTGCCGGAGACGGATGCGACCCATTCGCCGCCGATGAAGTTGGGAAGCAGGGCCGGTGCGTTCGTGTGGGACATTCGGAAAATCTCCTTTCGGGATTATGCGTGTTGGGAAGCCTCGATATAATCTTCGATCTGCCGAACGGTCGGCATCGCGTCGGAGCAGCTGTGGCTGGAGATGACGATGGACGCGGACGCGCTGCCGAAAGCCATGCTCCGGCCGACGCTCCACCCCTGCATCAGGCCGTAGAGAAAGCCCGCCGCGTACGAATCGCCCGCGCCGAACGTCTTGATGACTTTCGCGGGGAAAATCGCTCCCCGGTGCGAGCTGCCGTCTTTGCCGTAGGCGATCGAGCCGTCCTTGCCGTGCTTGATGACGACAAGCTCGGCGTGGCAGCCGAACCATTGCGCAGCCGTAAATTCATCGCTCCGTTCGGCGTTGCCGTCGAAGCGCTCGAGCATGTCGAATTCCTCGCGGGTGCCGATGATGATGTCGCTCTTCTCCGCAGCAAGATGGTAGTAGATCGCCGTTTCCTCCGGCGAAGCCCACGAATACGGCCGGTAATCGATATCGAAGACGACCTTCGTGCCGTGCTTGCGGGCATATCGGAGCGCCAGCAGCACCGCTTCGCGCGACGGGCTCTTCGCCAGCGCCGTGCCGGAGACGAGCAGCGCCTTGCTGCCGGCGATGAGCGACTCGTCCACTTCTTCCGGCGCGAGCAGCAGGTCGGCGACGTTGTCGCGGTACATCAGGATGCTGCAGTCCTCGGGGCTTTTGATCTCCGTGAACGCAAGTCCCGTTACCGCGCCCGTCCGATCCGTCGTCACGCCGGACGTATCGATGGCGTTGTCGCGCAAATAGTTCAGGATGAACCGGCCCATTTGGTCGTCCGCCACCTTGCCGATGAAAGCGGCGCTTTGCCCCAAGCGGGACATGCCGATGCAAATATTGGCCGGCGAGCCGCCGACGTACTTAGTGAACGTCATCGTCTCTTCCATCGGGCGATTGATCTCGTTGGCGTTCAAATCGATGCACAGCCGGCCGATCGCGACGAAATCGCGCGGCTTGCCGGCATCGAAAGCGATGGCCTCCATGCTGCAGCCCTCCCTGATGATCGGATTGAATGTATGTCATGCGATGAATCGCTGTGAATCGTTACGTTGTCAATACGGACGCGCGGACCGGAGTGCCTCTTGCATCCGCTCATGCGCCTCGACAACCTTATCGCTCTCGGATACCTCCGGCACGCCGACATGCCACCAGGACTCGTAGCCGTCGGTGTTCGTGCCCGGCAGCACCTTGATCTCCACCAGCACCGGACCTTCCTCGTCCTTCGCCAGCCGCAGCGCATCCGCCAATTCCTCGGCCGTGCGCGCCGTATAGGCGGCCGCGCCCAAGCTGCGCGCATGCATCGCGAAATCGATCGGCATGTACTTGCCGTTCAAGCGGCCCGTTTCCTTGGAGCGGAAACGGAATTCGTTGCCGAAGCCGTCGCTGCCGTGGCCGCGCTGCAAGTTATGAATGCACTGGAAGCCGTGATTGTCGAGCAGCAGCACCGTCAGCTTCACGCCTTCTTGAATGGCCGTCACCAGCTCCGAGTGGAGCATGAGGTAGCTGCCGTCGCCGACGAACGCGTACACGTCCCGCTCCGGCTCGGCCAGCGCGGCGCCGAATGCCCCGCTGACCTCGTAGCCCATGCAGGAGAAGCCGTATTCCATGTGGTACGTCTTCGGCTCTGTCGTACGCCATACGCGGTGCAGGTCGCCCGGCAGGCTGCCCGCGGCGGCCACGATGACGTCCTTCGGACCGATGAAGCCGTTGATGACGCCGAGCGCGCGCGTCTGCGTCAAGCCTTCGTCGCTTTCGAGCGCGTAGAGACGGTCGACCTCGGCGTTCCATTCCGCCTTGAGCGCGGCGATGGCCCCTTCCTCGTAACCGCTCCTGTAGCCGCGCAGCGTCAGCTCTTCCGCCAAGGCCGCTAGCCCCGTCCGGGCGTCCGCCGTAATGGCCGCGCCTTCCAGCTTGACCGCGTCGAACGCGCTGACGTTGATATTCACGAACGCGGCGTCCGGGTTCCGGAACGCGAACTTGGAGGCCGTCGTGAAATCGGAGAAGCGCGTGCCGACGCCGATGACGACGTCCGCTTCCGCGGCGATCCGGTTCGCCGCCAGCGTGCCGGTCGTGCCGACGCCGCCGAGGGCGAGCGGATGGTTCCACGGCATCGCGCTCTTGCCGGCCTGCGTCTCCGCGACCGGGATGCCGAACGCTTCCGCGAACCGCAGCAGCGCTTCCGTCGCCTCGGCGTAGAGCACGCCGCCGCCCGCGACGATCAGCGGCTTCCGCTTGCCGGCGATCGCTTCGGCGGCCCGCTTGACCGCATCCGGAGCCGCCGGACGGCGGTCGAGGTAATGCACGCGCTTCGCGAAGAACGCGGCGGGATAATCGTAAGCTTCGGCCTGCACGTCCTGCGGCAGCGCCAGCGTCACGGCGCCCGTATCCGCGGGATCGGTCAGGACGCGCATCGCCTGCAGCAGCGATGCCATCAGCTGCTCGGGACGGACGATCCGATCCCAGAACTTGCTGACCGGCTTGAACGCATCGGTCGCCGAGACGGTATAATCGCTCGGCACCTCCAGCTGCTGCAGCACGGGATCCGGCTGCCGGCAGGCGAAGTTGTCGCCCGGCAGCAGCAGGACGGGAATGCGGTTGACCGTCGCCGTGCCGGCCGCGGTCACCATGTTCAGCGCGCCCGGGCCGATCGACGAGGTGCAGGCGAAGATCTGCCGGCGGTTCTTCTGCTTGGCGTAAGCCGCCGCGGCATGCACCATGCCCTGCTCGTTCTTGCCTTGGATGAATGCTAGCCCGCCGGATGCCCGTTCGAGCGCTTCGCCGATGCCCGTCACGTTGCCGTGGCCGAAGATGCCCATCACGCCGCGGACGAATTTGATCTCTTCGCCGTCCGCGGACAGGTATTGGTTGTCCAGGAACTTGAGGAGCGCCTGGGCCGTCGTCAATCGAATCGTAGTCATGCGTTGCCGCCTCCGTTCACGGATGATATCGAGCCGGATTCCAATCGCGAATGTCGCGATTGCCGGCTTACAGCGCTTCGTCCAGCTTCAGCAGGTATTCCAAGCTTGTCGCCAGGCTGTCCAGCGGGCTGCCCGGGCAGTAGTCCTGCTCCACGGCGAACCATTCGACGCCGCTCGCAAGCCCCCAGCGCAGGATCGGCGCGAAGTCGATGACGCCGGAACCGATCTCGGCGAAATACTGGCGGTCGTCGGCCGTCATGTCCTTCAGGTGAAGGATCGGCATCCGGTTCGCGTAGCCGCGAATGAACGACAGCGGATCCTGGCCCGCTTTCTTTACCCAGTACGTATCGATCTCGGCATATACCGCCGGGTCGTCCAGCAGGTATTCGAGCGCGAACTTGCCGTCGATCGTCGTGTGGAACTCGAAATCGTGGTTATGGTAGCCGACCCGGAATTCCGTTCTTTTCACGCGCTCCGCGACGGCCAGCAGATCGCGCTTCACGCTCGCGTAGCCTTCCGGATTCTGCAAGCCGTCCGGCAGGGAGTGGCAGATGAAATCCCGCGTGCCGAACAAACGCGCTTCCTCGAGCACGTTGTCCAGATCGTCCCGCATCCGCGGCAGGCCGACGTGCATGCCGGCGGTTTTGAGACCGAGCTCGTTCATGACCGCCGCGATGTCGCGCGCCGGATTGCCGTGAAGGCCGTCGATTTGAACGGCTGCCCAGCCCATTTTGGCCAAGTCCCGCAGGACCGCTTCGAAATCCTTCTTCAGTTCGTTGCGCACGGTGTACAGCTGCGCGGCCAGTTGATGCTTGATCATTGCGCGATCGCCTCCCTTTTCAAATCCAGCCATTCGACTTCTTCGAGCGTCAGATGCAGATTCATCGCCTCGACCGAGGAGAGCAGCTCTCCCGGATTGCGCGGTCCGATGATCGCGCCGGTGGCGAACGGCTGATGCAGCACGTAGGACAGCGCGAGCTGGATCGGGGTGACGCCCTTCTCCTCGGCCATCTTCACGGCCCGGCGGTAACGCTCCCAGTTGCCTTCGCTGTAGTACACGCGCACCATCTCCTCGTCCGTGCGGTTCTCGGGCGTGAAATGACCGGAGAAGAATCCGCCGGCCTGCGCCGACCAGGACAGGAGCGGCATGCCGTTCGCCGCGTGCCAGGCGATCGTCGCCTCGTCCGCCGAGACGACGCCGGGCCACCGCGCTTCCTGCGGCTTGGCCAGGCTCAGGTTCGTGCTGCTGAACGCGAATCCGGTCAAGCCGCGCGCCGCCGCGTAATCGTTCGCTTCCTGAATCCGCGCGTGCGTCCAGTTCGACGCGCCGAACGCGCGCAGCCGCCCGGCTTCGAGGTTCGCGTTCAGCTCCTCGATGATCGGTCCGACTTCGACGGTCTCGTCGTCGCGGTGGAGCGCGAAGATCTCGACGTGATCGGTGCCGAGCCGCTCCAGGCTTTCCGCCAGATCCTGGCGGATCGCCTGCGGGTTCACCCGCGGCCCCGGACTCCCGTCGTCGTGATGGGCGCCCTTCGTCAGGATGACGACTTTGTCCCGCAGCTTCTCCTCGGCGAGCCACTCGCCCAGCAGTTTCTCCCTGCCCCGGTATTGATGGGCGGTATCGAACGCATTGCCGCCGGCGTCCACGTAAGCCCGCAGCATCAACCGTTCGTTTTCCTCCAACTTGCGCAAGTCGCCCGTGCCCATGATCAGCCGGGAGATCGGTTTATCCACACCTTGAATATGCAACGCGTCCATTCTTGCATCCTCCTTAGACAGCTCAAGTTAGATCCGCTTTATTCGTCCGCTTTACGAAAGTTTCATCTGGTATCGATTCCATATCGACCGCTCCCGCTTATTGCGAGATCGCCCGCGGCAGGCTGGGGCTGCCTTCGTGCCGCTGCAGAAACGCCCGCAG
Organism: Paenibacillus sp. J22P277; assembly: GCF_059383675.1. NCBI lineage: Bacteria > Bacillati > Bacillota > Bacilli > Caryophanales > Paenibacillaceae > Paenibacillus > Paenibacillus sp. J22P277. The sequence goes on along the minus strand of NZ_JBXENS010000007.1, from coordinate 82,913 downwards.
CCCGTTCAAATCCGCCGTGCCCGTGCTTCCGCCGTATGCGCCGACGGACATCGCGCCGCAGGCGTTGCCGAACTTGAGCGACGTCTCGACGTCGAAGCCTTGGATAAAGCCGTACAAATACCCGGCATTGAAGGAATCTCCCGCGCCGGTCGTATCCACGGCCTCGACCTTGAAGGCCGGATGCCGCGTCATGACGCCGTCCTTCATCGCGACGGCTCCCTCCGAGCCGAGCTTCACCACGATATGTCCTCCGTGATCCGCCATGATCGCGAGCGAATCCGCGATCCGCTCGCGGCGCGTATAGTGCAGCGCCTCGGTCTCGTTCATCAGGAACACGTCGATGTGGCGCATCAGCTCGAAGATGCCCTCGTACCATTCGCCGGAATCGTCCCAGCCGACGTCGCAGGAGAGCGTGACGCCCTTCTCCCTCAGCCGTTTGACGATCGCGAGAAATTGCTCGTGGTTATCTCTGCCCCGGTAACCCGTCAGATGGACATGCCGCCCTTGCGCGATCTGTTCGAGGTCGAGCCGCTCGAGCGCCAGCTCCTGATTGGATCCCATATAGGACAGGAAGGAACGGTCCGTATCCGGATTGAAGGCGATCGAGATGCCGGTTTGATGGGTTTTGCTCGTTTGAATGAGGCTGGTATCGATACCATATTGAGCGAATTGCTCCCGGATGAAGCTGCCGTTGCTGTCATCGCCCAATACGCCGTTGAACGCCACGCCAAGGCCGAGCTTGGCGAGAGAGAGCGAGAACAACGCCGCTCCCCCGCCTACGTGCATCATCATGTTATCCACGAACACTTCCTGGCCGGGCTGCGGCACCTGGCTGTACCCCACTACCACAAGATCTATATTGACGTCTCCCACGACGACAGCATCGAATTTCTTCAAGTCTCTCTCCCTCTTCCACTCCGATGTAATGATGCCTGCGCTATTTATCCGTGCTGCCTGCAGCTGTCGCGAACGACGAGATGATGCTTCAGCACGACATCCTCTCTGGGCGCGTCTTCTTGATCCATGATCATGTCGATCAATACCTCGACCGTAACCTTCCCCATCTCCTGGATCGGCTGCTCCATGGACGTCAATCGCGGCCGCACGAGCTCCGTCAGCTGGCTTCCGTCGAAGCCGACGATCGAGAGGTCGTCCGGCACCGCCAGCCCTTGGTCGCGCACGGCGTTCATGGCGCCTACCGCCATGTCGTCGCTGACGGCGAAGACGGCCGTCGGACGGTTCTCGCACGCGAGCAGCTCCCGGATGAGGTCGTACCCGCTTTGCGTCTTGTAATCGCCGAAACGAACATGCTCGTCCACGAGCGGCAGCGAGCTGTCGGCCAGCGCGCGGCAATACCCGATATAGCGGTTCTGCCCCGACGTCACGTCCCGCATGTCGCCGCCGATGAAGCCGATCCGTTCATGCCCGAGCTCGATCAGGTAACGCGTCGCGTCGTAAGCCGCCGTGTAGTCGTCGATGATCACCGAGACGAACGCCTGATCCGTCGGCTTGACGCTGGAGAAGATGATCGGGATGCCGAGCTTATGGATCATCTCCCGGATCTCGTCGTTCAGCTTCTCGTGCATGATGATGATGCCGTCCACGCGCATTTCCTTGAACACGTTCAAGTATTTGAGCTCTTTGTCGATGTCCTCGATGATGTTGCACACCAGCAGGTTATACTCGTTCATGCTCGCCGTTTTCTCGATGCTGCTCAGGATGGTGGAATAGAAGCTCGACGTCACGTCGGGCACGATGACCCCGATGAGGTTCGTCTTCTTCCGGACGAGACTCCTGGCGATATGGCTTGGCGTATACCCCAGTTCGTCGATTGCCCGCTTCACTCTGTCCTTCAAGTCGTCTTTGACGTACTTTTCGCCGTTCAGCACCCGCGAAACCGTCGTAACCGATACGCCCGCCTTCTTCGCCACATCTTTGATTTTCGGCGCCATACGCTCATCAAGCCCCCAATTTCTTCATCCATGCGTCGTTATCGCCCGTTAGCTCTTGACCGCTCCTTCCATGATTCCGGCGATGAACTGCCGGCTGACCACGAGGAAGATGACGATAAGCGGCAAGGTCGCCATGAGCGTGCCGGTCATGACCATGGAATAATCTGCCGTATGAACTGATTTTAACTGTTGGAGCGCTAACATTAAAGTGAATTTGGACGTATCCGTCAAAACAATTAACGGCCACAAGTAATCTTCCCACGTGCCCATGAACGTCGTGATCGCCAGAAACGCCAGCGCCGGACGCAGGATCGGCAGGGCGATGCGCCAGTATTGGCCGAATTTGCTGCAGCCGTCGATGCGCGCGGATTCCAGCAGCTCGTTATGGATGGCCAGCGCGTACTGCCGGATCCAGAAGATCCCGAAGGCAGATGCGATGCCCGGCACGATGAGCGCTTTGTAGCTGCCGACCCAGCCGAACGACTTGATGACCATGAACTGGGGCACGAGCAGCATTTGCCCCGGAATCATCATCGTGCCGATCATGACGTAGAACAGCACCTGCGAGCCCGGGAACTTGAACTTCGCGAACGTAAACCCCGTTAACGAGTTGAAGAACAGCTGCAGCGTCGTGCTGAGCACCGCGATGAAGATGGTGTTGAAGAGGGCGCGAATGAAATTGGTGTTATCCATGACATGATTGAAGTTCGTCATGAAATACCCGCCGAACGTCAGCTTCGGAGGGAACGCGAAGATGGCGCTCGTCTGGTTCGTCGACATGACGACCAGCCAGTAAAACGGGAAGATCGATACCAGCACGCCGATCATCAGCACGGTGTGCAGCAGGATCTTTTTAGTCAGGATTGCCTTGCCCATCCGTCATTCACCTCGTTATCAATCGTCAGATTTATTGAAGACTTTCCAGTTCAGGACCGACAGCAGGCCGATGATGATGAAGAGCACCCACGAGACGGCGGCCGCGTAGCCGTAGTTCTGATAAGTAAAGCCTTCCCGGAACATGTACAGCACCACGGTATCCGTGCCCGGATACGGAGATTGCGTGCCTGCCAGAACCTGCGGTTCGGTAAAGATCTGGAATCCGCCGATCGTCGACATCATCACGGAAAACAAGATGATCGGCTTCAGCATCGGCAGCGTGATCCGCAGGAACGTCTGCACCGTCGACGCGCCGTCGAGCTCGGCCGCCTCGTACAGGTCTTTCGGGATCCGCTGCAGGCCGGACAAGTAGATGATGGCGTTGTAGCCCATGTACCGCCAGCAGATCATCGCCGCGATGACGACGCGGGAGGCGAAGGGCGAGTTGAACCATTCGATGCGCGAGAGTCCTACTTTCTGCAGCAGGAAATTGATCAGCCCGTATTCATTGCCGAACAGGGACTGGAATATGATAACGACAGCGACCATGGCCGTAATATTCGGTAGGAAATAGGCGATGCGGTAGAAGCCCTTGAACTTCACGATGGCCATATTGATCAAGAAGGCGACGATCAAGGCGCAGATCAGCTGCGGCGCGTTCCCCAGGATCCAAAGGATGATGTTGTTGAGGAGCGCATGCCAGAATGTCGGATCCGTGAACAGATACGTGAAATTGGCGGAGCCGACGTACTTCATCTCCCCGATGCCGTCCCATTTGTGGGTCGACAGGAAGACGGAGTAGAAGATCGGGAATACGGAAAAGACCAGGAACAAAATATAAAACGGCGAGATAAACAGATACAACGCTCTGCTCTTGTAGATGTCTTTCAAAAGGCCTCCCATGCGATACCTCCGTTACTTGGCTGAGGCGGGAAAGGGCCTTCGCCCTTCCCCGTCCCATCCGTTATGAATGCCAAGCTTGGCTGCGGTCCCGGATCCGCTTAGTGGGACAGCTGTTTCTTGATTTTGTCCTGCGCGTCCTGCCACGATTTGGCGGGATCGCGCTTCTTGTCGACGGCGACGAGCGCGTCGGTGATGGCCGTGCTCGCGACCGTGTCGCGGGAATCGGTGTGCGCGACCTTGACGTCCTTCGCGGCGTCCGCGAATACGGGGCTCAGGTCTTGGTTGCCGAAGAATTCGTTCTTGTTGACCATATCCGGGCTCGCGTAGATTTCCGGCGTCGACGGATAGTTGCCGAATTCCTTGTAGGCCGTCACCAGGTTTTCCGGGCTGACGAGGAACTGGATCACTTCATAGGCTTCCTTCGGATGCTTCGTCGAGCTCAGCGCGCCGAAGAACGAACCGCCTTGGTTGCCGGCGCCGCCCGGCGGATGCGCGATGTTCCATTTGCCCTTCGTGTCCGGAGCCGCGCTGATCAGATCGCCGACTGCCCACGAAGCGCCCGTGAACATGCCGATTTTGCCGTTGTTGATGGCCGCGTTTTGCTCGGATCCGTTGGAGTACGGGAAGGTCAAGCCATCCTGATCGGCTTTAACCGACATGTCGTACGCGCTTTTCACGTGCTCTTGGTCGCCGATGTAGTTGCCTTGCTCGTCGAAGTACGATTTGCTGCTTTGACCCATGATCGTGTTGTAGATATCGGCGATGTTGCCCGTCGTGGCGCCCGTCGCGTCCTTCAATTTCTTCAAGAGGGCGAAATAATCGTCCCACGTCTTCACCGCGGCGCTCACCGCGTCCGGCGTGTTCGGGATGCCCGCTTTCTCCAGCAGGTCCGTGCGGTAGTACAGCACGACCGGCGCCACGTCGATCGGCATGCCGATCAAGTATTTATCGTCCGGCGTCGCGGCCATTTTCCATTTCCAGTCCAAATACTTGGATTGCACGTCCTTCGCGCCTTGGTCGTACAGATTCACGAATTTATCTTTATAGGTCAACATCGAGGAAACCCAGCTGTCCATCGCGACGATATCGGGACCGTCCCCGCCGCCGACGAGGGTAGCTTTCAATTTGGTGAAGTAGTCGTCCCCGGATGGAAGCTTCTCTGCCTGCAAATCGATGTTCGGGAATTTCGCTTTCGCCGCTTCGATCGTGGAATCGGAAATCGCGCCGTTCCAGTACCAGAGCTTCAGCGGAATTTTTTCGGTTGAAGCGCTTTCTCCGCTGCCATTGCCGGAAGCCGTATTATTGGAGCCGTTGGAACTGTTGGAACCGTTCTGACCGCAAGCCGTCAGGACAAGCAGCACGCACGCCAGCAAGATGGCGGTCAAACCAAAGGACTTTGTTTTCATTGACTCGTTCCCCCAATTTTAGAAAATGATGTGCATTCATAGGATGACTGAATTCCGCTTTCTTCAAAGCTTTCCTCATTCGCAACTTCCTATTCACCTGCCGACATGCTTTCCGATCCTACCACCACCCTCGAAAAATAAGTCGGTACACGACATTCTGGTATCGATACCAGAAAAAGAATAAAAAATATGGTACCGATACCAGATTAACGAATGTTTTTTCTATGGTATCGCTTCCATACCGTTGTGAACAGTATAATCGCATCGTTTCGTTTTGACAATCCTTTTTTTAGTCGAATGTAAGCGTCCCGCATGGACGGGAAACGTCCCGATTGTTTCTTTATTTTGGATCCGCCACCGAATATGGCCGGCATGAATTACGGAACCCGTACATCCCTGCATGATGGAAAGTCAGGTTCCTATTGCGTGATCGCCTTTCTAAAAAGAACGCTGACGCGTCGCTTATGCGTTGCTGCCCGTGCATTTTGCCGTTCCTCTGTTCGGCGATTTCGGATCCATGTCGAATTCGCATCGTTGTTTTTTGACTTGATAGGAATCTTCCTTCTTCACGACATGATAATCTACCGCGGGATAATCGAATTCGTCCGCGTACTTGAATTTAACGGACACTTTGACGTCGTCGGAATCGGACGCGTCCGTATGCATGATTTCAAAGTCGAGCGGCGCCGCTCCGTCCCTCTCCCGACTCTCGCTGCTCTCCTTGCTCTCCACGACGGCCGTAAAATAATTGCGGATGATTTCATTCGCGGCATCCGCAGGCGCTTTGCTGAATTCTTCGACGGACATCGCGGTCTTGGCTTCCAAGGAATTCGCCGATTTCGACCTCTTAGCCCCGACGACGCCGACCGTAACGACCATGGCAAGAAAGATGACCACTACGAGCGTCGCGAATTTGTTCTTGCTCATCGACACTTCCACCCCATCCGAGTTTTTAGTTCCCTGCTAATTCATCGTTTGGGAGCGCCGTTTTGTTTCAATCGCTTGCCAATCCCTCGTATTTATTCCAATTCGAGAGTCTCTCCGACGCCCGCCCGATTGCACGAAAAAGGCAGCCGTTTGGCAACGGCTGCCTGATCGTAATGCGTATTCGGTTATCGTTCCCGCTTCCGAAGTCACTCGAATGATACTTCTTGGTCCAATATGACTTCCGTACGCGGTCGCTCCATTGGATGGGCATACGGGATTAATCTGAATTGCAGCTCCCCGGCGCTGTCCGGCAGCCGCGGCGTAACCATAAAGCTCAGTCGGGTTTGCCCGCCCCCGCCATGGGAACCGTTGCCGTGAATACTGTATGCCTGTTCTCCGATCACGTCGAGGAGCAATTTCGGACGAATATATCCGGTATGCTCGTTATCCTCGGTTCGGTTAATCTCGACATGCACGATGCTGCCGTCCTCATGCTGCATGGCATGCGTGATTTCGTATTCGAACCCGCCCATGACGGACTTTTTCATGATCGACAGGACATGAAGCAATTTCCCGGGCCCGTTCGGCAGCGTGGGGATGATGTCGTCCGCGAAGCCGTGAATGAGCCCATTGATCCGGGGAACCTCCATGTTTAATTCATCCGCCCATGCACGCACGATTTCCTTCGGCGGAAAGAACCGTTTGCCTCTCGTGATCCCCTTCCGTTCTTGGATTAACCGGATGATTTGTTTGTCGATCGCTTCGATCGACTCGCTGTATTCCGTCGGGACGCTTCTAAACTCGCTCCAAGCCATCGCAGGCCCTCCTCGGTACGTTATTATGGCTCTAACATAGCAAATGCCCCTAATAATTACCAGCCCCAATGGGCAAGCCTTGAGTCTTCCCGGGTAAGCTTGACGTATGTCGCCTATAAACTCATCTGTAATTAGGGATTGGATTAACGCGTTGCCCGCAACGCTACAAAGCGCCGTCCTCGCCGGCATTCTCTCGGCGTGCCGCCCATTCGCGGACCAAGAGCCCCATCGCGATCAGGTCATAGCGACGGCCGCCGCGCAGAACGGCCTCGCGAAGCCTGCCTTCCTCGACGAATCCGGCCCCGATATACGTCCGGCGGGCGGCTTCGTTGTACGCGATCACCTCCAGGCTGATCCGTTCCAGGTTCAGCTCGAGAAACGCGTAGCGCAGCAGCATGTCGACGGCATCCCGGCCGTAGCCCTGGCCGCGGTCGCTTGGATGGCCGATGCCGACGGCCATGCGCGAGGAGCGGTTGTTCCACTCGATGCCGTGGAGCGCGGCGAAGCCGACCAGCCGGTCGTCCTCGATCGTCCGGAGCATGAACTCGATCGTGTTTTTGCCGTTCTCGGCCTGTTCGAAATATTCCGCCGTTAGCGGCACCGCGTATTCGGTATCCACATTGCGCATGTACTCATAGCTCTCGGTAAATACCGACAGCTGCGCGGCATCGTCCGGGCGGACCGCCGCAAAACGCAGCCATTCGCCGCTGAACAAATCTAAATCCCGGGATCCCATACGAATTCGTCTCCTCCTTCAAGCCAATTGGCCGCGCCTCTCCGCCCCGTTGGCGTTAGGTAAATAAGCGCCCGCCGACTCATTATGGCACATCGCGCCGAGAATAAAAACAAGCCGGCTCCCCCGCGGATGGCAAGCGGAAGAGTCGACTTCGATGTAACTGCAAGCGTAAACAAAATTCCACCGGCACTCGGGCGAACGGCCGCTTCTCGTTGACATCAGATAGATCGGCGGACCGCGAGTCTATCTTCCCACTCTTACACAAGCTTTACGCGGCGTCCGTCAAGCCTTCGGCTTCCGCTAAGTCTTCAGCGTTTCCGCGAGCAGCATCAGCGTCAAGCCCTGCCCGTACAACGTCGGGAATACCGGAACCGCGTCGTACGCTTCGATGCTCGCAAGCACGGGCGTTCCGCCGGAGACGCCGTCGACCGCGCCGTTGTCGCGGACCTGGCGCAGCACGGCGGGAACCGCCCGCTCGGCGCCGCCGATCAGCGACCGCGGAACGAGTCCCGCCCGGGCCGCCTTGTACAAGCCGCAGGCGATGCCGGCGGAGCCGGACGTCTCTTCGTAGTAGGACGGCCGGTCCAGCACGGTCGGCCACAATCCGCCCGGCCCCTGCCGCGCGACGAGCGCCTCGGCCAGCCGGTGATACCTCTCCTTGATCTCTCCGAGCGGTCCGGCGTCATGGTCCGCTACCGCGGCGGCCTCCAGAATCATCGGAATGCCGACCGCGTTCCAAGCGTTCGCCCGGTTCCACTTCGCGGCCGACATCCAGTCGTTCGTGCCGCAGTTCCAGCCGTGGTAGAGCAAGCCCGTCTCCTCGTCCTGCAGCGCCTGCAGATGCAGCAGCACCTGCCGGATCGACTCGTCGGCCATCCGGCGGTCTCCGGTCATGCCCGCGGTCCTGGCCAGGAAGAGCACCGCCATGAAGACGGTATCCGCCCAGATCTGCTCCGCGAACGAAGCGTTCTCGGTCACCGTATGCTCGAACGCGCCGCTGCGCGTGCGGGGCGCCTGCCCGATCAGCCATTCGGCGATTTGCCTGCTCTTCTCCGCGTAGAACGATTCTCCCGTCTCTTCGTGCAGCGCGGGGAACACGGCGAACGGCGCGACCGCGTTAATGACCATCGCCGTCCCGGATTGCCGGATGTTGCGCGTCGTCCAGGCTTCGAGCTCGCGGACGACCGTCGTTCCGCGGTCCGCCTGAGCGTAATCGGCGGCCGCGATGATGCCGACGCCGGAATTCCAGTCCCATCTGTCGATATTCATGGCCCAATCGGTCCAGGCATGGTCTCCCCATGCGTCCGGGCGGCTGTGCATCATATACGCGTATACGCGCCCGGCCGCTTCTTCCACTGCTTTCCTATCCATTCGTATCTCCCTCTCTTCGGCAGCCATGCGGGCGATGCTTCCCTCCTCGCCTGGCTTCATGCTCTTAATCGTTCACGGCTTTAACTACGCATGGCTGTTGCGGTATTCGGTCGGCGTCACGCCGTACTGCCGCTTGAACACCTCGCGGAAATGATCCAGGTCCGCATAGCCGATCCGCTCGCATATCTCGTAGATCCGGTTGGACGGATCCTTCAGCAGCCGCGCCGCTTCTTCCATGCGGAAGCGAATGATCGCATGATTGATCGTCGCGCCGGTCACTTCCTTGACGAGCACGTTCAAGTACTTGTCGCTGAGCCCGACCGCGGCGGCCACGTCCGGCAAGGCCAAGTCCTTGCGCGTGTAATGCGCCTTCATATAGCGGATCGCCTGGTCCACGAGCTTCTTCTTCTTCAGGTCGCCGGACCATTCGCCCGCCTGCGGGGTGTCCGGCAGGCGCGGCTGCCGTTCGCCCGTCGGTTGCCCGGAACCGGACGCGCCGCCGCGCGCTTCCCGCTCCTCGCGCAATTCCCGGACGACGTTCGCGAACACGCCGGCGATCTCGCCGGGGTCGATCGGCTTCAGGATGTACTCCTGCACCTGAAGCTTGATCGCCTTCCGCGCATGCTCGAATTCGTTGAGGCCGGACAGAATGATGCAGCGAATATCCGGCTTGTGCGCCTTGAACGCCTCGATGAGGGCGAGCCCGTTCATCTTGGGCATCCCGATATCGGTCAACAGCACGTCCGGCTCCTCGCGGCCTTGATCCAGCCAAGCCAGCGCTTCTTCTCCGTTCTCGGCCGTGCCCAGCAACGATATGCCGAGCTTCTCCCACGGAATGGATCGGGCCAAGGTCTCGCGAACCGTCTTCACGTCCTCCGCGATCAGCAGCTTGAACATCGGTTCTGCCTCCTTCTCTGTTAATCCGGCATGCGCGGACGGATCGGCAGGACGGCTTCGACGCAGGTCCCTTCGGCCGCCTCCGCGTAACGCAATCCGAACGCTTTTCCCCCGTACAATTGAATTCTCCGGTGCACGTTCAACGTACCGTAGCCAGTGCCGCTCCTCAACGCGGGATCGGCCGACGCGTCGCGGCCCGTCAGCGATTCGGCCGCCGGCTGTTCCCGCAGGGCGCGGTTCATCCGGTCCGGATCGCAGCCCGCTCCGTTGTCTTCCACGCGCAGGACCAGCTTGTTCCCGTCCAGCCTGGCCGTGATCGCGATCAGGCAGCCGGACGAGCGGCCGGCGAAACCATGGATGATCGCGTTCTCCGCAAGCGGCTGCAGAATGAAATGCACGATGCTCATGGACAGCAGGTCATGCGGAACGCGAACGTCGATGCGCATATCCTCGATCATCATTTGCTGGATATGCAGGTAAGCCTCGACCTGCTTGAGCTCTTCCTCCAGGGAAATCCAAGCCTGCCCCCGGTTCAATCCGTAGCGGAATACGTTCGCCAGCGAGCGGACGATGGCGCTCGTCTCCAGATCGCCGGCCATGATCGCCCTGCAGTTGATCAGATCGAGCGTGTTGTACAGAAAATGCGGATTGATCTGCGCGTTCAACAGCTCCAGCTGCAGCTGGCGCCGCTCCATTTCCTCCGCGAAAGACTTCTCGACCAGCCCGTGCAAGGTGACCAGCATGGAAGCGAACTGCGCATTGAGCGCATCCACCTCGTAAATGCCCGAGCGTTGGGCGGGCAGCGGCTCCTTGAATGCCAGCACCTCCGGACGCTGAACGGCGCGGACCAGCCTCGTGATCGGCACGGTCACCCGCACGACGATCCGGCGAAGCCAGACGCCGGCGATCAGCAGGGCGGCGGCCGCGGTGATGCCGCCGATCGCCGAGATCGCGAACGCGTAGCGGTTGAAATGGCTCTCCGGCACGACCGTAAGCAGCTTCCACCCGTTCTCGAGCGTCTCGTACATGACGCGATGCCGGGCGCCGTCGATCTTGGCCGTCACCGAACCCGCGGAACCGGCCAACGCGCGAACGTAAGGCAAATCCCCGACGGAAGCGAGAAATCCGTACCGTTCGCTGAAGATGACCCGGCCGTCGGCATCGATCAGCAGATGGTAGCCCGATGCCAGCGAGGCATTGTCGAACACGCCCCGGATGCTTCCGGTATCCGCGCCGACGATGACGGTGGCGATGCTTCGGCCGTCCTTGATGCTCGTTTTCTTCGTGGCCGAATAGATCATCGTGGCGTCCGCGCGTCCCGCCTTCTGCGCCCACCAGACGGTTTGGCGCTCTCCGCTTCGCAGGGCCAGGTACCACGCTTGGTTTTGCAGATCCGTATCCTTGAAGATGCCCGTCACGGGATCGAAACGATCGGCCGCGAGGGGGTACAGCCCGCTCTCCGGCTCCAGGGAGACGGACACGACGTAAGACTGCTGAACGACGCTCTTCGAGCCGGTGTCGCTGAGGAGCGAGAGCAGCGACAGGTTCTGCAGGTTGGACTGGAGCGTGAACAGGTCGCCGACGGCTTCGAACGGCTGCTGGTAGGCGCTCTCGAGCAGGTTCTCGATGGACTGGTTCGATACGACGAACGCCGCCATGTTGTTCATCGTGTCGAGCTGGTATTCCACGTTCCGGTAAACGAATTTCATCGATTGCTCCGCCATCTGGCGGGTATGATCGTTTTGAACCCGAATGAGAATGTAGCTCGCCGACGTCGCGAACAACGCGATGAGCGTCACGATGAGCGCGAACACCGGCAGGCTGATCCGAAGCAGCAGGCTCGATGGCCGGCCGCGCTTGGGCCCCACGCTTGCGTCCATGGCCGCTCCTCCTTCTTATTGCTGCTGCAGGTAGGCGATATCCTGCTGCAGGCTCGCTGCAAAAGCGGCGGCGATTTTTTTGCCGCTTTGGGCTTTGATTTCGTCGAGCAACGGCCTGAAGTCGACCTTTTTGTCTTGGTCTTTGTCTTTGTCTTTGTCTTTGTCTTTGTCTTTGTCTTTGCCTTTGTCTTTGCCTTTGTCTTTTTCCTTGTCGTCCTTGTCTTTGCCTTTATCATCCTTACCGTCTTTATCGTCCTTGTCTTTATCGTCCGTGCCCTTGTCGTCCTTGGCCGCATCCTTTTGAATCTTTTGCGCCTTGGCGAGCAGGCTCTGCAGCATGCCCTTATCGGTAATCCAGCCCTGCGCGTAGCCATATTGCAGCATATCGTCCAATTCATCGATGCCGAAGGTAATCGTCAGCGCCGCGGACAGCGTCGAGCGGTTCCCCGCCGCATCCGCGGCTTCGGCAGTCAGCGTATGAACGCCCGCCGCCAAGGACAACGGCTGGACGGCAAATGGGCCGGCAACCGGCTGACCGTCCAATCGAAGGGAAGACGAAGCAATGCCGCTCATCGCGTCCTGCGCATCCACGTCCAACGTTCCGGACGCAAGCCGCGGCAGGGTCGCCGGTCCGGCGATGCGAACGACCGGGACGGTTCCGTCCACGGTGATCGCCGCGGTGGCTTGGAGGCCTCCGTCCTTCGTCGTTGCCGTGACGGTCGTCGCGCCTTCCCTCAAGGCGCGAACGAGCCCGCCGCCGGACACCGTCGCGACCGCCGGATCGGCGACCGTCCAGGTCACCGTCTTGTCGGCCGCGTCATCCGGCGCCACGAGCGCGGTCAGCGCCTGCTCCTGTCCCGGCCGGAGCAGCAGCGCCCCCGGCTGCAGCGTGACTTCCGCCGGCATGGCCGGCGGGTCGTAATCGATAAACGCGAACGCGTCGTACAGCGCCGTGTTCTTCGCGTCGGCCGTCCCGTTCGTCCATTGGATGAAGTCGTCCCGGCCGTTCTGGAGATCCGCGTCGTTGACGGCGACGTTCAAGCCGATCATGCCTCCGTCCGCCGGCGCCAAGTCATGCACGTAGGCAGAAGGAATCTGGAATTCGTAATAGGTCATTCCCGCAGCGTCGTCCCGAACCGCCGCGAACGGCGTTTGCCCGCTTACTTCCCCGTTTGGATTCGGCGCGCCGGAGCTGAAGATCTGCACGAGCCGCGTGCCGTCGTCCGCCAGGGCGAAGCCCCATTCGACATCGTCCGGTCCGTACGGCGCCTCGCGATCGTTCAGCGGATCGAGACTGACCTGCACGGAATCGTTCTTCCACATGTTCGCCGCGTTCTCCGACTGCTTATGAATGTCGTCGCGCACCGCTACCGCGACGTACAATCCGTTCGCCGCCCATTTGGCGTACGCGGTCGCCTCCAGGTTGGCGGGGTCGTGGAACCCGCTCGCGTTCTGGGTCTTGCTGCGGAGATGGAACGGGAACGCGTCCTGCCAATCGGCAAGATCGCCGTCGATCGTCACGCCGTCCGTTCGCTGAGCCAGATTGAATTCGACCGGCATGGCAGCATCATGGAAAATCGTTTTGCCGGTCGTCGTATCGTCGATCTGCAGGTCGACGTCGTATTCGTTGAACGGAACAGGCCGATGATCCGTCCATAGGAAGCTCAGCTGTACTTTGCCGCCTTTCTGCAACGCGGAGAACGCATTCGTCGCGACCGGCTGCAGCTCGGTGCCGTCCGGACCCGTAATCGTCACTTCGCCGGTCTTGGCGAACGACGACGTTCCTTCGAGCTCCACGGTCAGCGTATCCAGCTCCTCGATCGTCTGCTTGACGGGAATGAGCTTGACGCCGATCCCGTCTTCCACCGTCAGCTGCGCGCGCTTGGTCTCGAACAACGCGCCGTCGTAGCTCACCTCGAAGGCGATCTCGTACCGTCCCTTCGCCGCATCCTCCGGCACGACGACCGGATAAGGCTCGTCGACCGAGCCGTTCGCCGGAATCGTGTAATCCGCCGCGGCCGGCGCGGTCTGCGACGAAGTCCAGCCGTCCGGAAGCTTCAGCTGCACCGTCACCTGCTGAGGCACATCCGTATCGTTGACCAGCGAAAGCGTGAACGCGTTGGCATGGCCGGCCTCGCCGTTCGCCTGCGTCGGCACGACGTTAGCCATGACGCCGATGAACTTCGGCTGCTCCGAGGCGACCATCGCTTCCGCGGCGCCGGCGAACTCCCGCGCCAGCAGGTTATAGGCATAGCTCTCCGCATAGCTCTCCCGGCCGTGCAGGCTCTCGGCCAATCTGCCGTAGCGGTTCATCCGCAGCACCGCCGACGAAGAGACGGGCATGACGCTGTAAGCGCCTTTCCTGTCATTGAACGCCGTTGTCGCGGCCTGGGCAGCGCCGGCGTAATCGATGCTGTTCGACCCGATCCCGCCTAGCGCGTAGACGAGAGAGACGGACGCGCTCTCCGCCAGATTGTACAGCGATTCCAATTGAACGTAACCGGGCGCCCGCTCCAGGGAGCCGTCCCCGATTTGACCCGCGATGTCCGTCATCAAGGCGTAGATGTCCTTGATTCCTTGCTCCAGGCCCGCCGCCGGCTGACTGCCGCCGACCGCCGCCGCCAAGCTCGCGGAGATGCCGCCGAGCGCGGTCAGATCGCCGTCGACGACCGTGGCGTTCGCGGCGGTCCGCAGCGCTTGCAGCTTGGCGGAGGCGTCCTGTTCCTTCTTCGATAGAAGCTGTTCCGCCGCTTCATGCACGAAGCCGGAGCTCGCTCCCGTCACGTAGACCGGCGCGCCCGATACGGTCAACTGCAAGTCGCCGTTCGCGGCCGCGACCGCGGGAATTCCGGCGCCGTTAATGTCCTTTACCTTCGCCCCGGCTGCGGGGAAAGGAAGCGTAACGACGCTCGTCGGCGGATGCGACGCTGGATCGTCCTTCGCGTCGACCTTCTTCCAGGCGACCGCGACCGGCACGCCGTCGTTCAGGAACAGCTGCACGGTCACGTCCGGATTCCCGGCATCCCACGTGCCGAGATATTGGGCGCGATCCAGCGTGGTCATCAGCTCGTTGACCGCGGCGTAAGCCAGCTTCGGCCGGCCGTCGTTGTCCGTGATGCCCCAGAAGATGTCGTAGTACCGGTCGTCCGTGCCGTCGTTCTTGTAGTTGTAGTATTCATAGGCCTTCACTTGATCCTCGGCCATGTAATTCAGGAACGCGCGGACGATGTAATCGCGCTGGGTTTCCTCCGAGACCGACGGGTACCCGGCATTGGCCGTCGGCCAGCCGCCCTCCGTCAGATAATAGTCCTTCCAGCCCCCGTGATCGTTGACCATGTCCTTCACGCCGTTAAGCATGTTCTGCAGGTTGCCGTCCGGCATGGAATTGTAGACGTACGGATGGAACGAATACGCGTCGGCATAGTCGTACGAGCCGAGCGCCAGCTCCTCCGGCAGCACGCTGAGCACGCTGGAGGTATGGTCGCCCGCGAGCAGCATGGCGTCCGGATCCGCCTTCTTCATGTTCAGGTACGCGATCTTCTGCAGCTGGACGAATTCCTCCGGAATATACGGCTTGGAGAAAATCTCCGGCTCGTTCGGCATCTCCCACTGACGAATCCGGCCCTTGTAGCGGCTGACGGCGTCATACACGAAATCGCCCATCGCCTTCAGCGCGGGGGTCGTGTTCACGATGCCGTTCTGATAGGCGGCATTCGCATCGATGTCGAGGCCGGTGATTTGGTTAAAGCCGTACGTGAACAGCTTGTTCAGCAGGGCGTCGGATTCGACGTAATCGTAGACCGCCTTGCCGGATGCGTCCTTGACGTTCTTGTCGATCGCTTCCCAAGAAATGCCGGAGCGGTGGGAGCGCGCGCCCAGCTTGCGGGCGCCGTCGATGATGTCGTCCTTCCAATTGAGCGCGTAATGCGTGTTCAGGCCGAATTTGCTCTCGTTGTCGAGATCCGGCTCGCTGACCGGCGCGGCGCGGTTCACGACGGCGAAACGCATCGTTTTCGACAGCGCGGGCGCCGGATTCCCGTCGATGGCGAATGCGGCGGATGCCTCGTACGTGCCGATCCCGCCAATCGCCGGCGCGAAAGCGAGCGCGTCGGATGCCTGCTCGTATTCGCCGAGGCTGTACGACTTGGACCCGGAGGCGACGACCGCCTTATCGCCGTCCGCGCGCCGCACGGTATAGGCGATCCCGATCTCGTGCGCCGCCGCTCCGGCATCCAGCGACAACGCCAGGCCCGGCGTCTCTTCCTGCGTATAGATGCCGGCGTAATTGCCGGACGGCTGCAGATCGACGACGTACGGCAGCGGGATCGGGTCGATCTCGAAGTCGTCGATCATGAGGTTGATGCCGCCGACGACATTCCATTGAAAGTACCCTTTCTTCAGCGCGAGCGGATCGGAATCTTCGCCGCTTGCCGTCTCCGCGCCGTCGATGAACAGCGCATGGGTAATGCCGCTGACGCGGAGCTCGTAATCATGCCAATCGCCGAGCAGCGATTGCACGTAGTTGGCGATGTAGTAATTGCCGCCGAGCGTCGTCTTGCGCATCAGGAAATATTTCGAATTATGCGTAGCCCACTCCATCGCGTTGTTGTTCGCGTCGTCCGTCGCGCGGTACCGGAACCGCCACGTGTTCTGCAGCGCCGTGCTCGTGCGTTCGTATTTGACCTTGAATTTGACGACGAAGTTATCCGCGTTCTGGTACATCGGGAGGTTGAGCTTGGCGCTGCCCGAGCCGTTCAGGTTGAATACCTTGTTGCCGTCCGGCAGCTGGATCACCTTGGCGCTTCCTCCCGTCGTCCAGCCCGCGGGCGCGGCGTTCGGCGCAGTCCCTTCGAAGTCGTTCGCGTAGGGCAGCATCTCGCCGATCGATACCGGGATCTCGCCCGTCGCCGGGTAGCGGGCCGTCCCGCCCGCCCCGTCCGCGGCGGTGATGTAGTAGCGGATCAGATGGGCGCGGTTCGTTCCCGGAATCGTTCCGGCATACGCATCGTTCCCGGCGCCCTGCGCTTGTACCGTCAGAACGGGCGCGTCGGTTGCTCCGTAGGCGTAATGGATCGCAGCCGAGGCGGACGAACCGGCATCCGTCAGCGTAAAGGACACCGGCAGATTCGCGTTATACGGAACGGTGGATGCCGGCGTATGCACGATGGCGAAATTGCTCGGCCCGGCAATCGCGTTCACCTTCACGTCGTCCACGTCCATCGCGACCGCCGGGCCGACGCTCTTCAGGGAAAATCCGATCCCGCCCGCGGCGAGCGACGCGTCGTTGAACGTCGTGACCGCCGTCCCGTCGATGGACAGCGTGAATGCGCTTCCGCTAATGGTCAGCTCGTATTGATGCCAGGCCGTCAGGCTGAAGCCGGGCAGCGCGGCCGCGATATCCACGGCTGCGCCTACCTGCACGTTCGCCGAGGCATTCGGGTATTTCCATAGCTCGACCAGATGCGCGTTTTTGAATTCCAGGAAATAATAGCTCGTGCCGGACGTATAGCGGAACATCGTCCGGAACCGGTCGCCCCGCGCCTTGAACGTCAAGCTGTAATTCGTCGAACCGTAGGGCAGCGCCGTGGACTTGGTGACGATCCGCTGGGGAGACGTCGCCGTCGTCGTGCCCGACAACAGGGCGGCGGCCCCGGTTCCCTGCGTGCTCCAAGCCGTGCTGCCGAACAGATCCCAACGGCCGATCCCCGCGTTAAAGCCGTCCTCGAACAGCGGCGCCGTTTCTTCCGCCTCGGCGGGAAGCGGCAGGCATTGCAGCAGCAAAGCCGCGACGAGCAGCATGGGAAGCATGAAGCGTAAACGCTTATTCATAATTGCACCCCCTCTTACGAATGGAAAAGCAGCCCCCGCCAATGCGGATGAACCGCGATTGACGGAAGGCTTGAGTCCGGCCTATTTGCCTGATTGACCTTGTTGCTTAACCGACTTAACAGCTTGATTGATTACCTTGCTTAACCGACTTACCTGCTCGATTGATTCGACGGCCAGCTTGCCGCGGCCGTCTCGCTCAGCTTACTTGCCCGCTTTCTTCTGAAAGGACGCCTCGAGCTCGCCGATGATTTGATCGCCGCCCTGCGATTTCCACTTCTTCACGAAGTCGTCGAATTTGCCGATATCCCCGCCCATGATGATTTGCGTGAATACCGAATCGCGCATCGTGTTCAGCTCGACCATCTTGGCGATTTTCGTCGGGGATTCGAGGTAGTTGGACGCGTCGGCGATCTGGAATTTATTGTTGATGGCGACGCCGAGCGATTCGGAGAACCGCAGCGGCAGCGACTCCAGGTAACGCGGCCAGCCGTTCAGACCCGGCGCGAACAGATAGCTTTGGATGCCGCGGAAGTTTCCGTTCTTGTCCTGCTGCGTCTTCGGATCGACGAAGGTCGGATTCGTCTTCAGCTTGCCGTCGACGATATTGTAATCCTCGCCCTCGATGCCCCATACGGTCAGCAGCTCGTTCTCCGGCGCCAGCGAATCCTCGATGATTTGCAGCACTTTTTTCGGATCCTTCGTTTTGGCGCTGATGGCGTTCATCTGGGAGAACGGAGCGCCCGTCGGCGCGACCGCCGTGCCGTCAGGACCGACCAGCGAGTCGGTTAACGCCAAATATTTATACGGCTGCTCGGCTTGGTTCGGCAGCGTTCCGTCCGCCGCCAGCTTGCCGCTCTTGATCAGTTCATTGGTCTCGATCTGCGTGTCGTAGTCGCTCGCGGTGGACCACCAGCCCATCCAGGAGAACAGTTTGCCGCTGTACAGCTTCGCTCTCAGCTGCTCTTCCTTGATCGTCGCGAATTCCTTGTCGATGAGTCCTTCGCCGTACATCTTCTGCAGGAACAACAGCGCTTCTCTCATCTTGGGATCGATGTCGTAGCTGCTGAATTTGCCGTCTTTCTGGGTGAAATACCCCGGCGTTACGCCGAAGGCGCCGAAGATGTTGTCGAAGGAGTTGTTGGCGAATTTGACCTCGCCGATCTGCGCCGTGTACCCGCCGAGCGGGATGACGTCCGGCTTCTCGGCTTTGATCTTCTTCAGCAAGTTATAGTACTCGTCAAGCGTCTTCGGCACCGTGGCGCCGACCGCGTCGATGTAATCCTTGCGCATGACGAGGTCCCAGCGATAGCCGGCTCCCGGGCCGCCCTGGTACGGAATGCCGTAAATCTTGCCGTTCACCTTCGCCTGCTCGAACACCTCGGGCGACACTTCGCGCAGGATGTTCGGCGTATCCGCCGGGTTGATCATGTCGGTCAGGTCGACGAATGCCCCCTGCTGCGCGTACTTCTGGAAGTCGTCGGCGAAATCGATGCGCGTCACGTCTGGAATCTCTCCGCTAGACATTTTCAGGTTGAGCTTCGTCTTGTACTGCTGAACGTCGACCATCTCGGGCACGATCTTGATGTTCAGCTTCTGCTCGATCGCCTGCTTGACGGCATCCTTCGAAGCGTCGTACGGCAGGGAAATATCCTGGGCCTTCAGCCATTTCAGCTCGTAGGGCTGGGTATCCTCCGCCGGCGGGGCCGCCGCCGCATTGCCGTTCGTCGACGCCTCCGTCGTCTCCGCCGCATTGCCCTCGGCCGGTTTATTCGCGTTTGCGTTCCCCGCCGTATCGTTGTTGCTGCCGCATCCGGCAAGCGCGAACGTTCCGAGCATCAGCGCCGCGACGGCGCCGTAGCTCATGCTTTTGATTCGTTTTGACATGTCGTTTTCGTCCCCTTTATATGTGCTTGATTAGCCTTTGACCGAGCCGATCAGCATCCCTTGCTCGAAGTACCGCTGGATGAGCGGATAGATGATCAGCATGGGCAAAGCGACGATGACGATGGCGGCCATCTGGATGCCGACCGCCGGCGGCGGCTTGCTGCCCGCCGCTTCGAGCAGCTCCGGCGGCAGGCTGGAGCTGGCGATGATCGTTCGCAGTATGAGCTGCACCGGCGCTTTGTGCCAGTCCGTCACGTAGAGCAGCGCATTGAAGAAGTCGTTCCAGTAGGTGACCATGTAGAGCAGGCCGACCGAGGCGATTACCGGCAGCGAGATCGGCAGGACCACCGAGCCCAGGATGCGGATCTCGGACGCGCCGTCGATGGCGGCGGATTCCCGCAGGCTCTCCGGGATGCCTTCGAAGAAGGATTTCATGATGATCATGTTGAACGCGCTGAAGGCCATGACCAGGATCAGCACGTAATCGGTGTTCAGCAGGCCCAGGTTCTTGACCGTGACGTAGGTCGGGATCAGCCCGCCCTTGAACAGCATCGTGAAAACGAAGACCAGCATGATGATCCGTCTGCCCGGCAGCCGCTTCTCGGCCAGCGCGTACGCCGAGCCCGCGGTGAGCACCAGCGCCAGCAGGACGCCGGCCGCCGTGTTGCGAAGCGTGACCCCGTACGAGCCGTAGATCAAGGAGCCCTTCTTCAGCAGATACGCATAGTAGTCGAAGCTGAGCGAGGACGGGAACAGCACCAGGCCGTCCTTGGCGCTAAAGATCGAGTACGGCGTGACCGAGACGGAGATGACGTACCAGAACGGGATGATGATGATGATGGTCAAGATCGTGAGCACGACGTAATTGGTGGCGACGAATGCGGTTTCGCCTTTCGTAAGCTTCATCGGTCCGATTCCCCTTTGTCAGAAAATGCCGGAATCATTGATCCGCTTGGCAATATGATTGGCGACCAGCACCAGCGCGAGTCCGATGATCCCTTTGATGACGTCCGCCGCCGCCGCAAGGCTCAGACTGAACTGTTCGATGCCGACCCGGTAGATATAGGTGTCGAGGATGTCCCCGACCTCGAATACCATCGGGTTGTACAGGTTGATGACTTGATCCAAGCCGGCGCTCATCAGGTAGCCGACCCGGAGGATGAAGATGACGACGATCGTGCTTGCGATCCCCGGCAGCGTCACGTGGATGATCCGGCGAAACCGCGACGCGCCGTCCACGATGGCCGCTTCGTATACCTCCGGGTTGAGCCCGGCGATGGCCGCGATGTAGATGATGGCCGCCCAGCCCATCTCCTTCAGGGCATCGGTCGCCACGAGGATGGTCCGGAAATACGCGGGCTCGACGAGCAGGTAAGCCGGCTTCCCGCCGAACAGCTCGATGACCTTGTTGATGATGCCGGTCTCGGGCGAGAGCAGGATAGTGATGATCCCGCCATACACGACCCAGGACACGAACCTCGGCAGGTATACCGCCGTCTGCAGCGTCTTCTTGAACCACTTGGCGCGGATCTCGTTCAGCGACAGCGCCAGCAGGATCGGGCAGATGAAGCCGCTTACCATCTTGTACAGGCTGATGATCAGCGTGTTGACGAAGGCGTTGCGGAACATCTCGGATTCGAACAGCATCCGGAAGTATTTCAGTCCCGCCCAGGCGCTGCCGGAGAAGCCTTGAATGACGTTGTAATCGGTGAACGCGATGCTGATGCCGTAGAGCGGCAGGTAATCGAACAGCACGACCCAAGCCAGGGCGGGAAGGAGCAAGGCATACAGCCATCTGAATCTCCATATCCGCTTGAACGTTTTTCCCTGCGCCAGCCTCCTCTCCTTGGCGATTTTCACAGTGGCCAATTCCATCTTTTCCTCCTCCGATCGTTTCTCTCTAGCCCCGCCTTTTTAGGAAGTAAGTGCTTACATTCGTAAGCTTACCGGATATCGGCGGCAGGCAAAACCGGAGCGAAGGACGATATTACCCGGTAAAAGTCGCATGGCGCCGCAGACCGGTAATCTCCCATTCTTGGCCGGGTTAGGCAATCGCGAGCGAGTGCCGGGACGACGGGCAAGCCGCCGGCTTGACGCTGCTGCGGGCTACGGTGCGGGCATGCCAAAAACAAGCGGACACCCGGTGCCAGAAGCTGCCGAATGCCCGCCGTTGCCGCGATGGTTATTTAAGCCCGTTTACGATTGCGACCGTTAATAAACGCCGGTTGCTTCGATGCGCGAAGCCTTCGAGCCTAATCGGCATGGCGCTTATTTTTTAGCCGCGAGGAAGGCGTCGATCTGCTTCTGCAGCTCGACCTGGATCTTCTTGGCGTTGCCTTCGGCTTCCTTCTTGAACTTCGCCCATGTCTCGTCGGGGTCGACGACGCCGTCGAACAAGGCGTTGTAATATTTGTCCTCGGTCGCATTGTAGAGCGATATTTCGTTCGTGACGGGAGTCGGGTCGAACGAGAAGCCGGTCAGGATGCTCGGGACCAAATTATCCGCGTCTTTGTTGAACTGGTAGTGCTTGATCGTCTCCTCGTCGAAGCCGGCGTTGAGACGGTCGAGCGTCGGATTCCAGACCCAGGCATACGGGAAATAGGAGTAGCCGTTCCCGATCTGCTTGTATTGATCGTCGCCGACCTTCTCGTAATTCTTGCCTTCGATGCCGTAGGCGAGCAGGTCGTAGTTGTCCTTCTGGGCCGTCCAGTTCAGGAACATCATGGCGCGCTCCTTGTTCTTGCTGACCTTCGGAATCGCTTGGAAATTCGCCTGCTTGAAGTTGGTGATGTTCTTGCCCTTCTCCATTTGGATGAAGGTAACGGCCTCGAGCTCGGCACCGGGAACGTTTTGCGCAAGAGCGGTGTTCAAGCTGGACGGTACGCCGAATTCGTTGTATACGGCTACGGCGACCTTGCCGGAATTGATGACGGAATCGACGTCCTTGATCGCGAGAATATCGGGATGAATGAGTCCGTCCGTATAGAGCTTTCTGGCATCCTCGATCCAGGACCAGATTTTTGGCTCCATCGTGTCAAACAGGTTGTAGACCTTGCCGTCGTTGTTCTTGTAATACAAGACGAGACTTTGTCCCAGCGCATCCGTTCTCAGATACTGCGGATCGTATTCCATGAACGCTCTGAACGCGCCCCAAGCGATATCCTTCGACCCGGATTGGCCGTAAGCCATCAGCGGAATGATGTCTTTCTCGTTCTCCTTCACTTTGTAAGCGAAGTTGATCAAATCCTCATAGCTCTTGATCGGCGGCACGCCGAGTTTTTCCCGGATATCCTTGCGGACCAGGTACGTTCTGCCTGCCAGATGGTTATTGCCCAATGGGAGCGCATAGATTTTGCCTTGGAACTTATTGGCATCCAGCATTTGCTGGGAACGGACGTTGATGGCGTCTTGGCCGTATTGGGCCAGCAAATCGTCCATCGGCTCGTAGTAGCCCGCGCTGATCATCTGGTCCATGTGCAGCCACGGCGCGTCGAAGATCAGATCGACGTTTTCGCCGGATGCGAGCATGACCTGCGTTTTCTGCGCCAAGTCGGAAAACGGCACGAATACGACGTCGAGCTTGACGTTGAGCGTATCCGCCATCCGCTTCTCGGCCTCCTGGATGACGAGATCCATGTCGGCCGGACGGTCGCCCGGCATGATGATTTTGAGCGTGACCGGATCCAGCTTGGCCGCCGCTTCCCCGCCTGACGTTTCCTCCGCCGGCGGAGCCGCATTGCCCTCGGCGCCGTTCGCCGCGTTCGCCGGTTCGTTCGCCTTGTTGTTGGAGCTGCAGCCGACCAGCACCGCCAGCAGCAGCATGACAGTCGTCGCAAACACTAACCCTCTTTTTCTCATTCTGTGACCTCCTAATGGATGTGGTTCTATTCTCAACCGGATGGTCTCCGGGTTAAGACTACCCTTTCAGCGCGCCGATTGTAATCCCCTTGACGAAAAAACGCTGAATGAACGGATACAAGAAAATAATAGGTCCGATCGTCAGGCAGACGGTCGCCAACTGCACGCCGTACGTAGGCAGCGGCTGGGTGTAGGTCGTCTGGCTGCCGCCGACGTAGGCGCTCATGTTGATGTTCGAGATCAACTGGCGAATCATCATCTGCAGCGGATGCAGCTTGTAATTGTCGATGAACAAGAGCGCCAGGAAAAAGTCGTTCCAATACTGCAGCGCGTAGAACAAGCCCACGGTCGCAATAACCGGCTTCGAGATCGGCAGGATGATCCGGAAGAAAATCTTCATGTCGTTGGCGCCGTCGACCGTCGCCGCCTCGTTGATCTCATATGGCAGCGTCCGGAAGAAGGACACCATGATGAAGGCGAAGAACGGGTTCAGCATATAGGGCAGAATAAGCGCCCATAGCGAGTCCTTCAGATGCAGCCAATTGGCGATGAGAATATAGAACCCGACCAGGCCCGCCCCGAAAATCATGGTGAAATAGGTCAAGAAGGACAGCACGTTGCGGTACTTTACTTTGGGATGGGCCAGCACGTAAGCGTACATCGCGGTGATGAGCACGGCCAGTACGGTGCCTGCCACGGTTACGGTCGTGGACACGAGATAGCTGCTTGCGATCTGCTTGCCGTGCAGGACGTATTGATAGGCGTTCAGGGACAATTCCTTCGGAATCAGCTGGTAGCCGTGCGTCTTGATGGCCGACTCCGCGGCGAACGAATTGATGAACACCAACCAGAACGGAATAAAGCAGGCCAGGGCGAACGCGCCGCAGAACGCGTAGATGAAGAGGACAAACGCCTTCTCGGACAAGGAGCGGTCGGTCCTGATCTTGATCGCTTTGCCGGAACGGACTTGTTGAATCGAGCTTTCCATGTGAGCACCTACCCGTTTTCTCAGAATAAACCGGAATCCTTGTCGATTTTCTTGGCGATCGCGTTGAAGATGACGATCGTGACGAGTCCCATGACCGACTGGTACATGATGACGGCGGACGATTTGCTGAAGTCGCCCAGCTGCCGGAGCGCCCGGTACGAATACGTATCGATGACGTCGGTCGTCGGATAGAGCGGTGCGGTGTCGCCCACGATGCCGTAAATCATGCCGAAGTCGCCGTAGAAAATCCGCCCGATCCCGAGCAAGGCCAATACGATCAACACGTTGCGGATCAAAGGAATCGTAATATGGATGATTTGCTGAAACCGGGTCGCTCCGTCGATTCGCGCGCTCTCGTAATAATCGCCCGATATGCCCGTGATCGCGGCCAGGAAGATGATGGAGTAGTAGCCCGCGAACTTCCAGACATAGATGATCGTCAGGATTGCCGGCCATATGCCGGGCTTCAGATACCAGTTCTGTCCGTCCAGGCCATTCGCGATCAGCGTCCGGTTCAGGATGCCCTCCGTCGTGTTGAGGAACGCGAACACCATCATGCTGACGACGAGCCAGGAGATGAAGTACGGCATGAATACGAACGATTGGGCGATTTTCTTGAAGAGCATGCTCCGGATCTCGTTCAGGAGGATCGCCAGCAGCAGCGCGAGGCCGAGGCCGCAGACGATAAACAGTCCGTTAAGGAAGATCGTATTGAACGTGACCTTGTACCAATCGCTGCTCATGAAGAAGAACTTGAAATTGTCGAACCCGACCCATTTGCTGCCCCAGATGCCGTCGGCGAGCCGATACTGCTTGAAGGCGATCAAATGTCCGGCCATCGGCACGTAGGCGAATACGATGAGAAACAAGAGGCCGGGCAAAGCCAGCGCGTATAAATATTTGTTCTTCGTGATCTCTCTGATCATGGACACTTGGGCGTTGGTCTCCTTTCCTGCCGTTCGCGGTATTCTTGTGCTACGACCAAGCTTAAGATTCGCGCGTCCGGTCTGTATAGTTCTAATAACGGAGATCGGCGCCGGAAGCCGCGCGCAGTCAAGGTTCTCGATCCGGCGGCCGGGTTCGCAATGCGGAAATCGGCCGGTAATACGGGTTTCCGTACAGGAAACCCGCCGAAATATCGGGTTTACAGTCCGGAGATGCGCCGCTCAGGCGTCCGATTACCGTCTTGACGGACCCCGGTAGACGAAAATGCGTCTGGTCACATCGGCCGACCGGAATCCTTCGCCTGACGAGGCCAAACCAAAAAAGGCCGTCCCCAAGGTCCGTTCGGACCTTGAAGACAGCCTCTTCCTTTCTTCCTGCCTATTCGCGATTATTTGTCCCGGTACTGGCTCGGCGTCATGCCCGTCGCCTTTTTGAACACCGTGAAAAAGTGGCTCTTCGTCTGGAACCCGGCCCGTTCCCCGATATCCGTCACCGTCCAATCGGTCGAGGCGAGCAGCTCCTTCACCTTGGCGATCCGCTCCTGCAGGATGTAATCCGACAGCGTCACGTCGAACGCTTCCTTGAACAGCTGGCGCGTATAGCGGGTCGACAGCGAGACATGCTCGGCGATTTCCTCGATCGTGAGCATCGCATCGTGCAGATGCGTCTTCACGTAATCGACGATCTCCGACACGATCTCGTCGCGGCGGCTCGCCCCTTTCTTGTTGCTTAGATCGTCGATGATGCCGAGCAGCTCGCCTTCCAGCCAGCCCCGGATGCCGCCGAGCGTATCGAAGGACTCCAGGATATGCTCGATGCCGTCCACGGATTCCACGGAGGGCAGCTTGTTGAAGGTCTTGAACAGCGTGTAGAGCATGAGCGAGAGCTGAAATTTACTTTGCGCGTAACGCATCGCCTGCATATGCACGAAGATTTGATCCAGAATCGCCGACACTTCCTCGCCCTTGCCCGTTCTGACCTTCATGATCAGCTCGTCCAGCAGGTTATCGTCGGCCAGCGGCTGCACGCTGCGCATGTAGGCCTCGAAATCGCGCTCGAGAAAAATCTTGTCTTCGCCGGAGACGAAGCGGAGCATCGTCAATTCCTGGATATGCTGGTACGTCGCGCGGATGTCCTCGCCGAATTCCAGTCGGCCGCTCACGGATACCGTCACCGGAACGTTGACCCATTGCCGGATCTGTTCCTTCACGTTCTCCAGCAGGCCGGTTACGAGATCGGGGGACGAAGCCGGGCAGGAGATCAATAGGGCGAGGTGGTCGCTGCCCAGATCCACGGCTTCCGCATGCCCGCTTGGGCGGATGATCTCCTCGGCGATGTTGCCCATCGCGTACTTCATCAATTTTCTGGACGCGAAGTCGTACTTGTCCTGGAACGCGCTGTAGGCGTTAATCCGAATCACGCTTAAGTAGAGCCCCTCGTAATCGAACAGGCCGGTATGCTCGCGGAGATATTTCTCGACCGGCGAGATCAGCTTGCCCTGCAGGATCCACTGCCGCAGGTATTCCATCTTGATGACGTTCCGGTGCTCGCGCATGGAAGCGTCGAGCCGAACCATCCGGTCCTCCAGCATCTCGATGCCGTACCGGATGACGCGATGCTCGTCCAGCGGGCCTTCGCTGTGCCCGCTCTTGAGCGCCCCCCCGAATTTCGTCTGCAATTGATCGGCCAGCAAGGAAAACGGCTTATAGGTTCGCCGGGAGTTCCAGAAGAGGATCGCGAGCAGCAGCACGACCATGCCGGCGATGAAGACCATCATCTTCGTCAGGAACGCATGGAAGTCCGCGCGAATGCCTTCGAGCTTCGCCATCTGGAACATCGTCCAGCCCTGCGGCTCGATGAGCGCGTACTGCACCGACCACGATTCCTTGTCGTAATCGATCGTGTAGTTCCCGGAGTCCGCTTGGGCCGCCGCCTTGGCAGCCAGCTCCGCATAAGGCACCGACGCGTCGGGCGACCCGAGCATCACGTTGCCGTCGTTGTCGAGGATGAACGACGTGAAGCCAGCGTTCGCGTTGCCCTTCAGCAAATATTGCTTCATCAACTCGTCGTTCAGCAGCAGAACCAGGTACCCGTAGGACGGCTGTCCGGAAGGCACCATCGGGATCATGAGCGCCAGCTGCCGCCCGTCGCCCGACGGGTGGACGAAGAAGCGTTGATAGGATGGCTGCGGCTGCTTCGCCAACGCCAGCATATCCTGGTCCGCGAACGCTCCGAACGCGAAGAGGCCCGACTTCAGGTCGATGACATGCGCCGTCCGCATGTTGATCAAGTAGGCGTCCGCCAGATACGGCTCGGTCGTCATGTATTTGGTTCCCGCGGCCAGCGCCTCGACTTGGGCTTCCTGCGTCTCCGAATCGGCCGATATCCAGGCTTGGATGCTCTTATCCGCGTACATGGTGAAGCCGTATCCGATCAGTTTATTGAAAATAAAGGCCGCGTTGTCCCGCGAATGCGTGATCTCCGCTTCGTTCACGGTGTCGATCTGTTTCATCGCGTAACGGGAGAACTGGTTCGCCATAAGGAAGACGAACGGCACGGAGACCAGCATAAACAGCAAGGTCAGTCCGAGGAATATCCGGATATGCAGCTGTCTGGGGAGATAGCGGTTGAACGCTGCGGCCGATCGCAGCCGTCGCATGATGGGATGTTGCATGCGGATCCGAGCCTCCTGTTTATCGTGGTAGCCGTTCTGAATGCGGGGGGGTTATTGTTATGAACATATATATGTTCGTTTACAACATTATTATAGAGGCAATTAACATTTCAATCCAGCTGTTTGATATAAATAAGCGATGACGGATCGTTTCCCTAGAAGCGCTTTCATTTCCAGGCCAGCCTGTCATGTTCATTTTTACATGCCGGATCAAGAAAGGGAAGACCGTTTTCCGCCGCTGCCTCCATTCATTAATACGATGAATGATTAAGTATGGCAAAAATAGCCGACATCGCCTCATGAAGGCGATATCGGCCATTTCCTTGCCTGTGGGCGGCGATCAAAAAATCGCCATTAACGCGTTGACCGCGCGCTCGGCGTCGACTTCCACGCCAACCTGCACGGGCTGGCCGACAGCCGGCCGGTTCCGCAGATCCGCCACCGTCATGCCGATGCAGTGCCGGCCCTCGCATTCGACCGACAGCCGCATCGATTCCGTCGCGACGAGTCCCGGCTCGATCGCGGCCAGCACCGTCAGCGGATCATGCAGCGGCGCGCAGGCCTCGAAGCCGTTGGACTGGCGGTAAAACTCGAAATAATACTGCATCGACCGGTTGATGAAATCGGCGACGGCGCGATTCTCCGGCTTGCAGGTCCGCTGCAGCCGATCCAGGTCGGATTGATGCAAGAGGGTGCGCATCGTCACGTCCAAGCCGATCAACGTAATCGCCATCCCCGATTGCATGACGGCCTCGGCAGCCTCGGGATCGCCCCAAATGTTGGCTTCGGCCACCTGCGTGACATTGCCCGGCACGCGGACCGCTCCGCCCATGACATAGAGATGCTTGACCTTGGACGGGAGGTCCGGATCCTTCCGCAGCGCCTGCGCGACGTTGGTCAATCTCCCCAACGAGACGATGACGAGCTCGCCGCCGAGCTCGTCGGCCGTGCGCACGATGAAGTCATCGGCGGGCTCCTCGACCGCGGCTTGCGAGGACGCGGGCAGCTCCACGTCCCCGATGCCGTTCTTGCCGTGCACGTGCGTCGCGAACTCCACGCCGCGCGCAAGCGGCCGCGATGCGCCCTGGCTCACGGGAATCGCGTTCTCGAAGCCGGCCAGCTTCAGCAGCCGCAGCGTATTGTCCGTGGCCATCTCCACGGGAATGTTGCCGAACACGGTCGTAATCCCCGCGAGATCGGCTTTGCCCGATTTCAATGCGGCTAAAATCGCCAGCGCGTCATCGATCCCGGTATCGGCGTCGATGATCATTTTCGAATGGTTCACTTCTTTCATCCTCCTTCGATTTGGACAACCGTTCCGCACACGCAAAAAAATCCCGATCACAAAAAGAAAAGCCCTTTTTGTAATCAGGATTTTACGGTTCCTGGTAGAGACCCTCAAACCCTATTATTGAGGTTATACGTATGGGTAAGAATGCTTTTACTATAATAGTTGCGCGCCAAAGAGTCAATCCTTCCGGGCGCGCGTCGGCCCGTTACCGGTGCCGGGTTGCCGGCGGAATCCGATCGCTTGGCGCAAGCGCCTGATTGCCGGTGGAATGCGGGCGTTGAAGGCGAGCACCAGGTTATCGGTGCAAGCACCAGGTTATCGGCGCAGAGCACCGGGCTATCGGCGCAAATTCCAGCTGTCGGCGGCGTACTTCTCCTTGGCGAGCCGGTCGGCCAGCTCCGTCTCGTAAGCGGTGAGTCCGCTTGGCGCGAGCTCTACGCCAAGCCCCTCCGCGAAGCCCGCGCGGAATACCTGCTCCAGCCGCGCGATCGTAACGGGCGCTCTCTCCTTCTTGCGGAGGCAGGCGTTGATCGCCACGGCTTTGCGCTCGAACACCCGCTTCATGCGTTCCTTCTCTTCCGGCCCGGCGAAGCGAAGCACCTCGAACAGCTGATCCGCATCCAGCTCGAGCAGGATCGAGCCATGCTGCAGGATAACCCCTTTGGCGCGCATTTGCGCGCTGCCGGCGATCTTGCGGCCCTCGACGACCAGCTCGTATTTCGACGGCGCGTCGAAGCAGGCCGCGGACGCCGCGCGTCTGGCGGCGCCGGCAATATCCGCGTGGCTGGACGGTAAATCCGTCAGCGGGGACGGCGTCAAGAATTCCGCTTGGCGGACCGCCGGATTCATCGGCGACGACGGCACCTCGGAACCGGCCGCATCCGCCGCCTCGTCCAATCCCGTCATCTTCGCATCCAGTCCCAATTCGCGAAAGCCGATCAGCAGCCCCATGCTCAGCACGCGGTAAGCTTCCGCCACGCTTGCCGGAATGCCCGGATAATCCTCCGAGACGACGATGCTGTACGTCAATTCCCGGTCATGCAGCACGGCGCGCCCGCCGGTCGCCCGCCGGACGAAGCCGAGCCCGCGTTCGCGCAAGGCCTCCATGTCCACTTCCTTGTCCGCCTGCTGGAAATACCCGATCGACAGCGTCGCCGGATTCCAGCCGTAGAACCGTACCGTCGGCGGCACGAGGCCTTCCCGATGAGCGGTCAGCATCGCTTCGTCGATCGCCATGTTCTCCGCCGGGGACCGATTGCCCGTATGCACGAATCTCCACATGGCGTTACATCCCGAGCGCGAGCAGATCCGCGCTCAGCATCGATTCGCCGATGATTTCCGATAACGTCGGATGCGGGTGAATCATGCGGCCGACCTCCATCGAGGTCGCCTGCACGACCTGCGCCAGCGCGGCCTCGCCGATCAAATCGGTCACGTGCGGGCCGATCATATGAACGCCGAGAATCGCGCCCGTCCCCTTATCCGCGACCACCTTGACGAAGCCGTCGGACTCCCCGAATACGAGCGCTTTGCCGATTGCTTTGAAGGAGAATTTCCCTACCTTCGTCTCATAACCGCCGTCGATGGCAGCCTGCTCCGTCAGTCCGACGCTGGCGATCTCGGGCCGGCTGTAAATGCACTTCGGCACGGATGCGGCATCGGGCGCGTGCGCGTCCAAGCCGCAAATACGCTCCACCGCCACCACGCCCTCGTGGCTCGCGACATGGGCAAGCTGCAAACCGCCGACCACGTCGCCGATCGCATAGACATGCGGGTCGTTCGTCCGCATGGAAGCATCGACGGCAATGAAGCCCCGCTCGACGACGGCCGCCGTCCGTTCCAGGCCGAAGCCTTCGACATTGGCCGCCCGGCCGACCGATACGAGCATCCGCTCGGCCGTGAGCATCTCCGTTTTGCCGCCGCGCTCGATCTGTACCGATACCCCGCCGCCGTCGGCCGCGATGCCCGCTGCCAGCAGCTTGGCCCCGGTCAGCGATTTCACGCGCCGCTTCGCGAACAGCCTTCCTAGCTCGCGGGATACATCGGCGTCCTCGGTCGGCACAAGGCGGTCCGCCGCTTCGATAATCGCGACCTGCACGCCGAAGTCGCTGAGCATGGACGCCCATTCGACCCCGATCACGCCGCCCCCCACGATGAGGATCGAAGCGGGGAGCTCCGTCATGGCAAGGGCATCGTCGCTCGTCATGATGCGCTCGTGGGCGGGCAGGCCGGGAATCCGCCGCGGCCGCGAGCCCGTTGCAACGATCAGATCGGTATAGCCGATCCGCACGACGTTGTCGCTGCCCGCGTCTTCGCCTTCCTTCTCCTCGCCGTGCACCTCGATGACGCCGTTATAACCAGCGCGTTCGGCGCATTCGACGATCGCGCCCGTTCCTGCGTAGACGTCGATCCGGTTCTTCTTCATCAGGAATTGCACGCCGACCTCGAGCTGCTTCACGATCGCGTCCTTGCGCGACTGCACGCCGCGGAAATCGACCGCGACGTCCGCCGCGCGAATGCCGAAGCTTTCGCTGCGCTTCATCGTTTCGAACAGCTCCGCGCTGCGCAGCAGCGTTTTGCTCGGAATGCAGCCTCGGTGCAGGCAGGTGCCGCCAAGCTTATCCTTCTCGACGAGCGCGACCCGCTTGCCGAGCTGGGCGGCGCGAATCGCGGCCACGTAGCCGCCCGGACCGCCGCCCAGGATGACGATATCGTAGTTGTTCATGAGACGGGACCCCTTCCTTGTTTGCTATAAGGACGATGACGGCCTGGCCGCCTTGATCTGCTCGGTCAGCTTGCGTCCGGTCGGCGTCTGCGCCAACCCGCCGAGCGCGGTCTCGCGGTGCTCGCCCGGCATTCGGGAACCGACCTCGAGCATGACGCCGATGACCTCGTCCGTCGGAATGACGCTTCTTACGCCGGCAAGGCCCATATCCGCCGCCGCCAGCGCATTCACGGCGCCCAGGCCGTTACGGACAATGCAGGGCACTTCGACGAGCCCGGCGACGGGATCGCAGATCAAGCCGAGCGTATTCTTGAGCGCCAAGCCGACCGCATGCACCGCTTGCTCGGGACTGCCGCCGCGAAGCTCGACCAGCGCGCCCGCCGCCATGCCGATCGCGGAGCCGACCTCCGCTTGGCATCCGCCCTCCGCGCCGGAGATGAACGAATTGTTGGCGATCACGTAGCCGATCGCGCCCGCGGCGAACAACCCCCGCACGAGCCGGTCGTCGTCCCAGCCGAACCGCTCCTGCGAGCTGACGAATACCCCCGGTATAATGCCGCACGAGCCGGCGGTCGGGGTAGCCACGATGCGCCCCATCGAGGCGTTGATCTCGGATACGGCCAGCGCGTACGCCATGGCTTTGCCCGCCCAATCTCCGACGGACGGCTCCTCGAGCGCGGCGTACTCGCTCATCTTGCGGCCATCGCCGCCGACGAGCCCGCTCCGCGAGGACAATTTGCTTTCGAGTCCCTTGCGCACCGCGTCCTTCATGACTTGGTAATAGCTCGCCATTTGCCCGAAGACGGCCTCCGGCGATTCGCCCGATTCCTTCGCCTGTTCGGCAAGCATCAGCTCGCCGATCGTCAGCGATTCCTCCGCGCAAATCGCCGATAACTCCTTCAACGTACGGAAACGCATCGCAACCGCCCCTTTAGTTCAAATCGATGATCGAGACCGAGCCGACGTGAGGCAAGCCGGCAATCGCCTCGCGCAATTGCCGGTCGGGCTTCCGGTCGCATTCGACGACCGTCAACGCCGCGCCGCTTCTCGCTTTGCGGTCCACGTGCATGAAGCCGATATTCATGCCGGCCGTGCCGAGCGCTCCCGTAATGGAGGCCAGCACGCCGACCTCGTCGTCGTGCGCGACGACGAGCGTCGGATAATAGCCGGTGCAGCCCGCGTCGAAGCCGTTGATCTTATGAATCTCGATATTGCCGCCGCCGATCGAGGCGCCGCGCACTTCGATGGTCTTGCCTCCGCGGGTCGCCGTAATCTCGGCGTAATTGGGGTGAGGCGTCATCCCCGTTCCCCGCCGCAACTGAACCTGCATGCCCGCAGCTTCCGCCTCCGCGAAAGCGCCCGGAATTCGCGCGTCGTCCGTGGCGAAATCAAGCAGTCCGCCGATCAGCGCCAAGTCCGTGCCGTGGCCGGCATACGTCTCCGCGAAGGACCCGTGCAGCATGACGATCGCCTGCTCCGGCACGTCGCCGAGCAGCTGCCGGGCGACGCGTCCGATGCGCGCCGCGCCGGCGGTGTGCGAGCTGGAGGGACCGACCATGACCGGTCCGATAATCGAGAACACGTCCTTGAACCGCATCGTCATCCCCGCCCCCGTTCGCTCGTTTCTAAGAAGTGAACGCCTCGTATTGCTCGGCGCTCAGCAGCCCCTTGACCGTGTCCGCGGCATCTCCGTCCACTTGGACCTCGACGATCCAGCCTTCCCCGTACGGATCGGAATTCACCAGCTCCGGCGCGTCCAGCAGCGCCTCGTTGACCCGCGTCACTTTTCCCGTGACCGGACTGAACAGGTCGGAGACCGTTTTGACCGACTCGATCGAGCCCATCGGCTGATTCGCTTCAAGGTCGGCGCCGACCTCGGGAAACTCGACGAAGACGATATCGCCCAGTTGGATCTGCGCGAAATCGGTAATGCCGACCTTGATCAAGCCGCTCCCGCCGGCCTCCGCCCACTCATGCTCCTCCGAATACCCAAGTCCCGCTTTGATTACGCTCATCTTCAGCATCCTCCCGTTAACGTTTCGTTTGATGTCGTGCGTTGTTATTGTAAAGGCAGCGAAACCTCCGCCGGTTTCCGTCCGCAGCGCAAAAAAGGACAGAGAATCGGCGTGCTGCCGAATTCCCTGTCCTTGGTACCTGAGAGTTTAAGCGGTCGCAGGACCGCGTTACCCCTTTGGTGGCTTTCGCTCTCTCCAGAGTCGCGTCGAATGGCGGTTCCTGTTACCTGAGAGATTAATCAGCCGGCTGGCTGGCCGCTGACTTGCTCCTTCGGTGCCCGGCGAACTTGCTTCCTTGCCCTTCGCCCGGGTCTCTCCCGACCATCGTCATCCGCTTATTTACTTTGACATGCTTAGCTTACCGGAGAGGACAAGTCCATGTCAATATAGCTAACAATTAATGACCTAAAATACCCAATTGTCGTTGACACTTTCTCCCGCGGTCGTGTATAAGTAGACTATGATAACCGAATACGCGGATGATGGTAACGGGAGAGATCGCCCTATAAGCTATGCGGGCGGCGCCGAAGGAGTAAACCTGACACGGGTGAATCTCTCAGGCAAAAGGACCTTTGCCGGACGCACCTCTGGAGAGAACGTGCGGGAAGCCTGAATGCTTCCGCGCCGTCACCCAAGGGGAAACCTGGACGCGCAAGCCGTGTCCGGGGCAACTCTCAGGTACAAAGGACAGAGCAAAGAGAAGACGCGAGCGGCAAATGATGCTGCTTCGTTAGCCTTTTTGCTGCTGTTCTTTTTTGCGTTTTCGCTGTGATCGCTAACCCGAGGAGGTCTATTGCATGACGAACGAACTGAAGAGAACGCCGCTCTACCCGCTCTACGCCGATTATCCCGGAGCGCGCTGCATCGACTTCGGCGGCTGGGAGCTTCCCGTCCAATTCTCCGGCATTCAGAAGGAGCATGACGCCGTTCGCCAACAAGCCGGCCTGTTCGATGTCTCCCACATGGGAGAATTCCTGGTCACCGGACGATACTCCGAGGCCTTCCTGCAGCAATTGACGACCAACGACGTAACCAAGCTGCGCGACGGGCAGGCGCAATACACGCTGATGTGCTACCCGGACGGAGGCGTCGTCGACGATCTGCTCGTGTACCGGATCACGGCCGATCACTACATGGTCGTCGTGAACGCGTCCAACATCGACAAGGATTTCGAATGGATGCGCGAGCATCTGATCGGCGACGTCACGCTCGAAAACCGATCCGACGCGCTTGCCCTGCTCGCGCTGCAAGGTCCGCAGGCGGCCGCTGTCTTGGCCGCGGCCGCGGACGGGTTCGATTGCGCGGCGCTGGCGCCGTTTCATTTCGCGACGGGCGTCTCCGTCGGCGGCGTCAAGGCGCTCGTCTCCCGAACCGGATACACCGGCGAAGACGGCTTCGAAATCTACGCGCCGGCCGAAGACGCGCAGCAGGCATGGAAAGCGCTGTTCGCGGCTGGCGAGGCGCACGGACTCGCGCCGGCCGGACTCGGCGCGCGCGACACGCTGCGGTTCGAAGCCCGGCTGCCGCTCTACGGCCAGGAGCTGTCGAAGGACATCTCGCCGCTCGAAGCCGGCCTCGGCTTCTTCGTCAAGCTCGGCAAGGACGGCTTCATCGGCCGCGAGGCACTGCTCGCGCAGAAGGCGGCAGGCGTGCCGCGCAAGCTCGTCGGCATCGAGATGATCGACCGCGGCATCCCGCGCAGCCATTATCCCGTGTACGCGAACGACAAACAAATCGGCGAAGTCACGACCGGCACCCAATCCCCGACGCTGAAACGCAACCTCGGCCTCGCTTTGATCGAAGCCGAATACGCCGAGCTCGGCACCGGGCTTTGGGTCGAGATTCGCGGCAAGCGCTTGAAGGCCGAAGTCGTGAAAGCCCCGTTCTACAAAAGACTACCGAAGGAGTGAACCGCTTGACGAACCTGCACCGCTACATCCCGATGACCGAGCAAGACCAAGCCGACATGCTGGCGACGGTCGGCGTCCAGTCGACGGAGGACCTCTTCCGCGATATTCCCGAGGCGATCCGCTACCGCGGCGTGCTGCCGATGTCCGCCTCGCTCGACGAATTCTCGCTGCTCGCCCACATGAAGGAGCTCGCCGGGCGCAACGCCGATACCGACAGCTACGCCAGCTTCCTCGGCGCGGGCATTTACGACCACCACGTTCCCGTCGTCATTAATCATATGATCTCGCGTTCGGAGTTTTACACCGCCTATACGCCCTATCAGCCGGAGATCAGCCAAGGCGAACTGCAGGCGATCTTCGAATTCCAATCCTATATTTGCGAATTGACCGGCATGGCCGTGGCGAACGCGAGCATGTACGACGGCGTGACCGCCTTGTCGGAGGCCGGCGCGCTGGCGGCCGGCGCGACCAAGCGCAGCCGAATCGTCATCTCCCGCACCGTCCATCCGGAAGCCCGCGAGACGGTCCGCACGATGGCCCGCGGCCTCAACCTCGAGATCGTCGAAGTCGGCCATGCGAACGGCGTAACCGACCTCGCCGAATTGCAAGCCGCGGTGACGGCCGAGACGGCGGCGGTCCTCGTGCAATCGCCGAATTTCTTCGGCTGCCTGGAGGATCTGTCCGCGATCGAGCCGATCATTCACGGCGTGAAAGGCTTGTTCGTCGTCAGCGCCAACCCGATCTCGCTCGGCCTGCTCGAAGCGCCCGGGAAGCTCGGCGCCGACATCGTCGTCGGCGATGCGCAGCCGCTCGGCATCTCGCAATCGCTCGGCGGACCGACCTGCGGCTTCTTCGCGGTCGCCGAACCGCTGATGCGGCGGATGCCCGGCCGGATCGTCGGGCAAACGACCGACATCGACGGCAAGCGCGGCTTCGTGCTCACGCTGCAGGCGCGGGAGCAGCATATCCGCCGCGAGAAGGCGACCTCCAACATTTGCTCGAACCAAGCGCTGCTCGCGCTCTGCGCCTCGATTTATCTGTCCACGATGGGCAAGCAGGGGCTGCAGGACGTCGCGAACCTGAACCTGCAAAAAGCGCATTACGCCTCCGCGCGGCTCGCCGAACAGCCCGGCATCGCGCTGGCGTTCCCGGCTCCGTTCTTCAATGAATTCGTTATCCGGCTGCCGGAAGGCACGTCCGTGAAGGAACTGAACCTGAAGCTGCTCGAGGCCGGCGTGCTCGGCGGCTACGACCTTGGGCTGGCTTATCCCGAGCTGGCGGGCCATATGCTCGTCGCCGTTACCGAGAAGCGCACCCGCGCGGAAATCGAAAGCTTCGCAAGCAGACTGGGGGAACTGGCATGACCAAGACGACGGATACTATCAACGATTCCTTGCTG
Organism: Paenibacillus sp. J22P277; assembly: GCF_059383675.1. Lineage (NCBI taxonomy): Bacteria > Bacillati > Bacillota > Bacilli > Caryophanales > Paenibacillaceae > Paenibacillus > Paenibacillus sp. J22P277. Next base: position 45,632 of record NZ_JBXENS010000007.1, on the reverse strand, counting down.
CCCGCATCCGCGAAACCGGAAAAAGCGCTTATTTTCGAGCTGAGCAAGCCAGGCCGCGTCGCTTACTCGCTGCCGGCCTGCGACGTTCCGGAAGCTTCGCCGGAGGCGTATATTCCCGCTTCGATGCTGCGGACGATTCCCGCGCAGCTGCCCGAAGTGTACGAGGTCGACGTGATCCGCCATTACACCGAGCTGTCCCGCCGCAACTTCGGCGTCGACAACGGCTTCTACCCGCTAGGGTCGTGCACGATGAAATACAATCCGAAAATCAACGAGGATACGGCGCGCTTCGGCGGCTTCGCCAAAATCCATCCTTATCAGCCCGAAGAAAGCCTGCAGGGCGCGCTTGAGCTGCTCTACACGTTGCAGAACGATCTGGCCGCGCTGACCGGCATGGACCAAGTGACGCTGCAGCCGGCCGCCGGCGCCCACGGCGAGTGGACGGGACTAATGATGATCCGGGCGTATCACGAAAGCCGCGGAGACAAACGGACCAAGGTCATCGTCCCGGATTCCTCGCATGGCACGAATCCGGCGAGCGCCACCGTAGCCGGGTTCGAGACGATCACCATCAAGTCCAACGCGCGCGGCATGGTCGATCTGGACGCGCTGCGCGCGGCCGTCGGCAGCGACACCGCCGCGCTCATGCTCACCAATCCGAGCACGCTCGGGTTGTTCGAGGAACAGATCGTGGAGATCGCCCGGATCGTCCACGATGCCGGGGGCCTGCTCTATTACGACGGCGCCAACTCCAATGCCATCATGGGCATCACCCGTCCCGGCGACATGGGCTTCGACGTCGTGCACTTGAACCTGCACAAGACGATGAGCACGCCGCACGGCGGCGGCGGCCCTGGCGCCGGTCCCGTCGGCGTCAAGAGCAAGCTCATTCCGTACCTGCCGAAGCCGATCGTCGGCCGCCGCGAGGACGGCACGTACTTCTTCGACTACGACCGTCCCGAATCCATCGGCCGGGTCAAAGCCTACTACGGCAATTTCGGCATCCTGGTCCGCGCTTATACGTACATCCGTACCTACGGTCCGGAGGGCCTGCGCCACGTATCCGAATGCGCCGTGCTGAACGCCAATTACATGATGCACCGGCTGGCATCCCATTACGAGATTCCGTATCCCGGCGTATGCAAGCATGAATTCGTCATGTCCGGCCGCGGCCTGAAGCAGTACGGCGTCCGCACGCTCGACGTCGCCAAGCGACTGCTCGACTTCGGCTACCATCCGCCGACCATCTACTTCCCGCTGAACGTCGAGGAATGCATCATGATCGAACCGACCGAGACGGAAAGCAAAGAAACGCTCGACGGCTTCATCGATACGATGATCCGAATCGCCGAAGAAGCCCGGACGACGCCGGAGCTCGTCATCAACGCCCCTTACGGCACCGTCGTACGCCGGCTGGACGAGACGACGGCGGCGCGCAAGCCGGTATTGAACTGCGCCTGCAGCTAACGATGCCGATGTCGTCCGGCGTTTTCCGGCGATCGCAGTCGAACGCGATTTAGAATGTAACGGTGGTTGCTAGACGATTGCCGGACGGATGTTCGGGCCCCCTTCGGAGGTCTACTATAGAGGCAGCAGCTTATAGCGGCAGGCTTGGACGGCATTACGGCGTCCGAGACTGCCGCTTTTTGCCGTCCATTCCCGCTGCCGCGGCGGCGCCGCTCGATGACTCCCAGCACCGGCGCGGGGCTATGCTCGATGACTCCCAGCACCGGCGCGGGGCTATGCTCGATAACTCCCAGCACCGGCGCGGGGCTATGTTGGAAGCTTGCTTCCGCATCCGCTCATGACATATAACAAAGTTGCAATATTGTTATCACGATTATGTTCTGCTATAGTAAAGAAAAACGACCGGAAGGCGGAGGAAAGCATGGCGAACGATCTGTCCTTGAACAAGGAGCAAATACTCGATGCCGCGGAGCAGGTACTGAAGCGCTACGGACCGGACAAAACGTCCGTCGTGGACGTGGCGCGGGCGCTTCAGGTGAGCCACGGCACGCTTTATCGCCACTTTGCGAGCAAAGCCGCGCTGCGCGAAGCGGTGACGGAGCGCTGGCTGCGGCGGAGTATCGCCGAGCCGCTGGCCGAGGCGACCGGGCTCCGTCAAGGCGGCGGCGCGGCCGAACGGCTCCGCTCGTGGCTCGATACGCTGATCGCCTCCAAACGGACGCATGCGGCTGAAGATCCCGAGCTGTTCGCGATGTATGCGAGCGTCACCTTGGAAGCTTCCGAAATGATCGATACGCATATCGACGGCCTGATTCTGCAGATGGCTGCCATCATCGAGGAAGGCATAGCCGCCGGCGAGCTGAAGCCCGGCCTTCCCGAATCGATCGCCCGGGCGATCTTCATCGCCACCTCGAGGTTCCATCATCCCTCGCACGCGCGGGAATGGAACGCGGAGCGGACCGATCGGGATTTCGATTCCGTATGGGAGCTGATCTGGACCGGGCTTGCGTTATCTTCTCATTAAAAGACTTGCATGACCTGTCATGGTTTCACGCATGCATGCAGACATATATGCCCCCATGGGCGCGAACTTGCGAATCCTCCCGATGCGAATCGGAAGGATTTTTGCCGTTATACGGGCGGAATTCGCCTGTTCCAATTTTAAATGACAAATAATAATATCTGTCACTTGATATTTGATCGTCGTTTGTATATAATCAAATCATCGAAGAAAGGGGATGTTAACCATGACGCAACCCGGCCTTTCAGCCATTCTCGTCATGGAAGCTTCCCCCGCGGCCGAGAGCCCGGCGATCCGGACTGCTGCTATGGGTTAGCAGCTCGACCGTTCACGTTTGCGGCAATAATCCAATTATCGATGAGGAGGAACAAACAATGAACGAGCAATTAACGGGAAAAGTCGCGCTGGTGACCGGCGCATCGAGAGGGCTCGGGAAGGACATGGCGGAGCTGCTGGCGCTGCACGGCGCGAAGGTCGTCGTCAATTATGCGAGCAGCCCGGAGAAAGCGGAGCAGGTCGTGAGCGGAATCAAACAGCGCGGAGGGGAAGCGCTCGCGATTCAAGCCGATGTCAGCAGCGTATCGGAGGTCGAGCGGCTGTTCCGGGAGACGATCGAGGCCTACGGACGGATCGACATCCTGCTCAACAACGCCGGCATCATGATCACGAAGCCGCTCGCGGCCATCACGGAGGAAGACTTCGACAGAACGTTCGCGATCAATGCGAAAGGAACCTTCTTCGCGATCCAACAGGCGGCGAAGCATATGGGCCAGGGCGGACGAATCATCAATTTCTCGACCTCGGTCGTCGGCCAGATGTTTCCGACCTACAGCGCGTACGTCGGAGCCAAGGCCGCCGTGGAGCAGTTCGGCCGCCAGTTGGCTAAGGAGCTGGGTCCGCAGGGTATCTCGATCAACACCGTGGCGCCGGGACCGATCAACACCGAGCTGTTCACGGCCGGCAAAACGCAGGAGGAAATCACGCGCGTCGGCAGCATGAACTCCTTCGGCCGCCTCGCCGAGACCGAGGATATCTCGAAAGTCGTGCTCTTCCTGGCCGGCCCGGACTCCGGATGGATCTCGGGGCAGACGATCCGCGTCAATGGCGGGTTCATCTGATCGCGGACGACCGCAGCCGTTCCTTCGTTCTTTCGCCGGATGACTTTTACGGCTGCGCATGCATGCCTCTGCGGACTTTCGAGTTTACGCAAAAAAAGCCGCGATTTACGCGGCCATTCATGACATCCTATTCGTTTCATCCGGCATTTCGTTTATGCCGTTAAAACGTGTTGTATACATTTTCGCATTCTTGCCCGGTCGGTTCATAAAAACAGTGCTTCTTCCATCGTCCTGCGAACGGCTGATCATACCACGTCGGCGGACAGGGTCCCGGATTATCGAACGACCCCGGACGGAAATACCAAAGGGAGAATTTGGCCGGCCAATTCCGTTCCCCGTTCACGGCCCGTTGCGCCAGGCGGCGTTCCCTCTCTCTTGCGCCCTGATAGTACAATCCATGCTGCAGCGCTTCGAACGCATGCGCCTGGTTGATCATTTGAGGAATCGTCCGGAGTCCTTTAAAATCGGAGCAGTTCGCTCTTATTCGGTTAATGCCGACATTTCCGACGAGGAGCATGCCCATCTCGCCTTCGGTCTCCGCTTCGGCCCGAAGCAACCTTGCCAACATATCGATATCCTGTTTCCTGGCTTTTACGACTCCCATTGGCTCACCTCTTTAGATTTCTAGACTCATCATATTGTAGGTGAAGCGCATATGTTACTCCGCGCTGCGTTATCGCCGTACGGCAGCCGCCCGGCCTTCGCGAACGAAACGGGCGGCGGCTGCCAGTTGTTCCGGATGCACGTCTTCAAGCGTGACGAAGCCGCGCGGCTTGTGACGCTCGAGCAATTGCCAGAACAACGGATAATTCAAATCGCCGACTCCGGCCGCCGTACCCGTAACCTCCCCGTTCTCCCCCAGCTTCAAGTCCTTCGCATGCGCGCTCACGATACGCGGCCCGAGCAGGCGGAAAGCTTCTCGGATCACCTCGTCCTGATCGCGAAGCGTACCTGCATGCAGCAAATTGCAAGGATCCAGCACGACGCCGAGGCAGGAGGAAGGGAATCGTTCCAACGTCGCTGCCAGCGCATCCGCCGAGGCGATCAAATGTCCTTGCGCCGCTTCCAATCCGATCGTGACTCCCCACCGCTCCGCTTCCTCCACCAATTCCTCCAATGCGCGGTTCAGCCGTTCCTCATATGCGTCATGGCGGGCAGCATCTTGAGGCACGCCTACCTCGGTCGCCACGATCGGCGCGCCGAAATGCCGCGCATGCCGCAAATGCTCCTTGAACCGGTCGACATTATGCCGGAACCGATCGTCGTCCAGCTCGATCAAGCTGGCGTAGCACCCCAGAACCGCAATGCCGACGCGATGCTCCGCGAAGGTGCCGCCTATCTCGTCGGCTAGTCCCGGGCTCAAGCGGCCGAGCGAGAAATCCACGTCCGAGATTGCCTTGGACAGCGCAAGCTGCACGTAATCCATGCCTTGTTCCGCTGCCTTCCCCGCCAATTGTCGATACGGCAACGTCCCCAGCAGATGGGCCAGCAGGCCAACCGTCATGCGAACTCCCCCTTAAATTGTAGTCGTCTCCATTCTTGTTCGAATCAGAGCCTTCATTCTCCTGCTGCCGGCGCTGCGGATCGACAATCCGAGCCTGCGGCGAAGGCGGCGCGGAGCTCCCGCCTGCCAGTCGATGCATAATCCAAAATGAATGGAGAGATGATAACCGCATTGCCAATAATCGCCATTCATTGCTTATTCATGTCGTTAACGTTCTCTTGGAGGTGGAATGCCGTGTCGGCTGCGCAACATTCAAGTTCTGGCAATACCGCTCCCGAACAAGCCATCCATGATCCGATTAGCGAATCCTTGGCGGAGAACGAACGCCTTATCGGCGGTTATTTCGCCCATTGCTATGATATTGTCTTTCGGCGTACGCATATTTTCGGACAAATCCCTATTTTATTGGTTTATTTGGACGGCCTGGTGGATACCAAAACCTTGGATGCCGTATTGCTGAAGCCATGGATGCTGGAAGCTCCCCGTCCCGGATTGGGCGAGTTGAACGCAGCGGAACTGATGTTGGAGCAACGGCTGGTCTCCATCGCGAAAACCAAAACGGCGGAGACCATGGACGAGGTCGTGCAAAGCATTTTGTCCGGCAATGTCGTGATCCTCTCGGACGGCTCCGCGCAAGCCGTGACCGCGGAATTGAACGGCTTCGAGCAGCGGGCCGTCGAAGAGCCCTCGAGCGAGACGACCGTTCGCGGGCCGAAAGAGGGCTTTACGGAATGCCTCAACGTGAACACCGGCATGCTTCGAAGAAAGCTCCACAGTCCCAAACTAAAAATGGAGTCCATGACCATCGGGCGTCTCTCCAAAACCACGATCGTGATCGCTTATATCGAAGGGATCGTCCAAGCCTCGGTGCTGGAAGAAGTGCGCAGGCGCATCTCGCAAATCGAGATCGATACGGTGCTGGACGGGGCTTTCGTCGAGGAATTTATCGAGGATCATCCGTTCACGTTTTTCCCGCAAGTCCAGAATACCGAACGCCCGGATATCGTGGCTTCATGCCTTGCGGAAAGGAAAGTCGCGCTGTTCATCGACGGCACGCCTTTCGTGCTGATCGTCCCGTGCACGTTTTGGAACGCGTTTCAATCCGCCGACGATTATTACGAGCGATTCATGTACGCGACCGTCATTCGCTGGCTGCGGATGATCCTGATCACCACTTCGCTCTATTTGCCCTCTATCTACGTGGCAATCTCCACGTTTCATCCGCAATTGCTGCCGACGAATTTCTTGATCAGCATCACCTCCGCCCGGGAAGGCGTCCCCTTTCCGGCCGTCATCGAGGCCTTGTTGATCGAATTTCTATTCGAGGGCCTGCGCGAAGCCGGGCTGCGCATGCCGCGGCCGAACGGTTCGGCGATCAGCATCGTCGGGGCGCTCGTGATCGGACAAGCCGCCGTCCAGGCAGGGATCATCTCGGCTCCGATCGTCATCGTCGTATCGCTGACGGGAATCGCTTCGCTCATCACCCCGAGATACAGCATGGGAATGGCGTTTCGGCTGCTCCGTTTTCCGATGCTCGTGTGTTCGGGCATGTTCGGCTTGTACGGGGTGACGATGGCATCGTTGTTCCTGCTCATCCACCTGACGAATCTGGAGTCGTTCGGCGTCCCCTACTTGAGCCCGATCGCGCCATTGACAAGAAGCGAGCTCAAGGACGTCTTGATCCGCGCGCCATGGTGGAAGATGCATACGCTGCCGCTGTCGGGTTCCGCCAGACGCCATGTACGCATTCCCAAAGGGCAACAACCTGGCGGGAGCCAAGGAGACGAAGCGTCATGAACCATCGCCCGGCGGTTGTTGTTGCATGGATACTCTGCATCGCGTTGATTACGGGCTGCTGGGACCGCACGGAAATTTCGGATCGCGTATTCGACCTTGCCGCATCGGCCGATCTGAAGGAGAACGGAACGTATTTGATCGCGGGGCAGTTCATTAACCCTTCCCGAATGGAAGAGAGCCCGAAAGGCGGCTCCGGCGGCAGCAGGTCTTATTTTATTGAAACGGGCAGCGGCCAATCCGGGCTGGAAGCCATCCAAAAGATGCGGCAAAAGCTTTCCAGGGTCATCACCCGCGGTCATCGGCGCAATTATTACATCGGGGAGAGCCTGGCGAAGAACGGAATCAAGGATATGCTGGATGCATTTAGCCGGGATCCGGGCAATCGCATCCGGCTGGACATGTGGGTGGTCAAAGGGGGGACCGGCCTGCAAGCGCTGGAAGTGCCCTACCCGCTGGAGAAGATCCCCGCCGTCGCGCCGTTCAAAATACATAAAGCGGTCGGAGGGGCTACGGGCACGACCTATCTCGACTATTTGATGGCGTCCAGCTCCGAAGGCGAAAGCCCCACTTTGCCCGTCGTCGACATCGTAAAGGGCGACTCCCCGCAAAAAACGATCCGATTTTACGGGCGCGCTATTTTCAACCGCGATTATCGGTTAGTCGGGTATTTGAATTTCGTCGAAGGCGCTTATCGGCAGTGGATACTCAATAAGATCTCTTACCTCGACTTAGCGGAGGAGGTCCCCGGAGCAGGCGGGAGCGTTGGCGTGGTGATCTCGAGATTCGGCGGCAAGGTTAAGAGCAGCGTAACGCCGGATCATAAAGTGAAGATGAGGATCGAGCTGAGCGGACTCGGGCAGATCGTCGAGAACCATACCAGCCTGGACTTCCGGGATCTGAAAAATTTGACGCTGGCGCAGGACGCCGTCAACAAAAAGACAAGCGAGCACGTGTCCGCGATGATCGATAAGGTTCAAAAACAATACGGCACGGATGTCTTCGGTTTCATTCAGACCTTGAATCGGCAGCATCCAAGCGAATGGAAACGATTAAAAGGACAGTGGGATCATATCTTTCCGGGTATAGAAGTCACGGTGAACGTAAACGTGAATTTGAAATACTTCGGCCTGGTCGGCCCGCCGCTTCAATTTAGGGAAAGCGAGATAAAATAATGAAAATCTCCGGCTATCAACTATTTTGGCTGATTTTCACGATGGCTTTCGGGATGACGGCACTGTTCACCATCTCCCTGCCCATCGCCGTTGCCAAGCAAGACGCCTGGCTGTCCACGATCTTGGCAGCCCTGATCAGCTTGTTCACGACCTTCGTTGCCGTCAGGCTGAGCCTTCTCTACCCGGGCCAAACCTTTATCCAATACAGTCAGGTCATTCTCGGAAAATGGCTGGGAAAAATCATGCTCGTGTCCTATCTTGCGACCTGGGTTTCCTTGACCGGAATCATCTTAAGGGAATATGCGGATTTCGTTTACTTGGCCTTGTTCACTTCGACGCCATTATGGATCGTGATTCTCGTCATGCTGGGCGCCAGCGTCTATGTCACCTGCTCCGGAGGCTTGCGAGGCATCGGACGCTGCGGCGAGATTATCGGTCCGATCAGCGTCGTCGGCAGCCTGCTCATCATTATTTTCAGCGTGAACGATTGGAATTGGCTGCGATTGCTGCCGGTATACGCGAACACGGGCTTGGTGCCCATCGCGAAAGGAAGCTTGCTCCCCGCTTCCTTCCTCGGAGAATCCTTCATCGTGGTCATGTTGATCGCGTTCATGTCCAAGCCCCAGCGCGCGCAGATCTCCGCCTTGCTCGGGGTCGCGGCCGCTTCGGCCGCCGTGTTGGCCATGACCTTGATCGTGGTCATGACCTTCGGTCCGAATATACCCGCCCGTTTGATTTACCCGCTTTATTCGGCCGTCACGTACATCTCGGTCATGGAATTCATCCAAAACATCGACGTGCTGGCCGTCTTGCTTTGGATCGTCGCGATCTTCATTAAGCTCTCCCTGTATTTGTTCGTTACCAGCTACGGCAGCGCGCAATTTTTTGGCGTTAAGCGGTGGAAATCCACGATTTGGTTCATCGCGCCCATGGTTTTCGTCATTTCGCTGCTGCCGCGAAACTTCGACATTGAGATGATCTACACGAAATTTTGGCTGGCGGTGATCTATCCGATCAGTCTCGTGGGCATTCCGTTGCTATTGTGGACGGTCGGTTCGCTGCGCAAAAGAGCCCTTTCGCATTAGCCTAACCGCAAAAACTCATCAATTGCTCCATAGCTCCCTATAGCCGTTGTTATGATCGTTTCTCGACGAATCGCAGCAGCCAATCCGCTTGGGGAGTCGCATATCCTTTGCCTAGAACCATCACGCCGGAAAGGATCGTAAGGTAGCCGGCGATTAATTCCTCCGGATCTCCGTCCGCGACCTCCCCTTTTTGCTGTCCTTCCTCGAATAAAGGCCGCAACCGTTTAACGTAGGCCTCGATCGGATAGTTCTGAATCAGTTGGCTGACTTCCTCGGGAACCTCTTCGAAATTCCGTGCCCGATGGAGCAGCATAAAATACGGCGCCCCGCTCTCGTCCAGCATGCTCTGGGTCAGCAGTTTGATCTTTTCGATCGGCGATCCCGCCAACCGGCTCAAATTATCGATTTCCAACATCGAGGTTTCGACCGCTTCCCGGACGAGGGAGACGAACAGCTCTTCCTTCGTTTTGAAATAATGGTAGAACAGTCCGTGGCTCACGCCCGCTTCCGCGGTTATCATGCTGATCTTCGTACCGGGAAGGCCGCGCTGGGCAAAAATTTTGACCGCGGCCAACGTAATCTGCCGTTTGCGTTCTTCGTAAATTTTTTGAAGCTGCTCTTCCTTTAAACGCGGCATGTATTCAAACTCCTTCGGGACTAAGAAAAAAGTGGGTAAGCAGACTCGCGATACGGTCAGGTCCGCCGTCGTTCTCCGGTCCAAAATGATCCAAACCGTCCACGGTTTCCACGGTCGACCGGGCGATCGTTCGGTTCAATTCCGCCATCATTTGCTTCGTCGAATCCGAACTCTTGCCGCCTTGAAGCAACAACGCGGCCGCATGGATACTGTCGTAATGCGGATAGGATGAAGCGAGTCGCTGCACCTCGCGGTGCTCCTGTAAATTTTGCGGAAGCAAGCGCCCGATTTTACGCCAGCGGTCTCCGCGTATCATGATCGTCAAGATAAGCTTTGCATACCAATAGGGGAGCCGCGTAAGCGGAGTTTGGTCCATCCCTCTCACGAAATGCGCGAAAGCTCCGCGTCTATCGTTCTTAAGCATCGCCTGCTCATAACGGTGCATCCACGCGTCATCCATCGGTTTAAGCAAAACGCCGGGCTCATATACCGCTACTTTGGCGATCGAAGCGTCCATCCTGGCCAGCTCCAGCGAGACAAGCCCGCCATAGCTGTGTCCGATCAAATAGTCGGCGCCCGTCGCGGCGCGGATGGCCTGCACGTCTTCGCACTCTTTATTCATAGCATACTTCGGACCTTGAGGTCCACTTATGCCCCGGCCTCTTCGATCCATGAGGTAAACGGTAAAGGAGGGAGCAAGCGCAAGGGCTAAGCGGGTATAATCGTCCGAATCCCTTAACGCGCCATGAACGAGTATAATTCCGGGACCTTTGCCGATCGATCTGTATCCGATTCGCGTGCGGTCGCTCGACACGACCTCGCATTGCTGAAACACGCCTTGCTTGTGGGACACACCCATGGTGGTTGGCATTTTTTCGACCTCCATTTTGATTGACTTAATCAGTCAATAAAATAATAAGAGAGAAAACATCATTTGTCAACGGCTTCTTTACTGAAGCGTTACATTACCCTATCATCGCAAAAAGACCCCACTGATCGTGATCGTGGAGTCTGTTCCGTTCTAACTATCCTATTCGGCGGTATCGATCAATCGGACAATGTCGCAAGAATCGCTCTTAGGCGCACCGGTATTTCCGCTCGAAGTTCGCCCCAAGGAACGAAAGCATCCGGTTCCCATTCGTAAGGCAAGTATTCGAAGGCCGGCCGGAAACCGTAGGAGCGAAGCCGTTCTTCTGCAAGCTTGTCGATGCCGGCACCGGATTTGAACTGCCCCTTGAACATGCCCGGCTCCAATACGCCGCCGTCTCCGGCTTCCTCCATGCAGCAGGATTCCGCGTTCGGAAGCAAGCGGAAGATCTCTTCCATGGGCGACAGGGCATGCTTGCCGGGCTGCACGAACAATCGGACTCGCCCATCGTCCGTTATGTTACTCCGATCGCGAAGCATGCCCAGCAGGTAGCGGCCGTGGAAGCTGGCTTCGCTGGATATGACGTCTCCATCGTGGCCGACATAGACCCAGACATGCTCCAGGTCGTAGACATGCTGGATGTCGTAATCCCAATAAATCGCATATTCGATGACGCAGCTTACGGTTTCCGGATTCACGATAATGTCCCGGTCAAACGATAGGGACGGCGCGGAATGCTCGTAGACCGAAATTCCCGCCCGAATGGGACGAAACGGTTCCCTGCGGTCCAGGTACAGCAGCGGGGCCATCCGAAGCGCGGTCTCCCAGCGGGGGCTTTTCTCGGATACGCCCGATTCCAAGCCTTCGTTTAACCGTTCCACGGGGATGTTTGCGCGCAGCACGACATCCTCCGCATCTCGGATTTCCGTTGCTTCGTCGATAATCGTGTCGCCGCTGTCCAGAAAGATAATCAGCTTTTTCTCGCTCATTCTTCTGCTTCTCCATTCGTTCCTAGCGTATGCGTGACGGGCAAGCCTCCCGTTATTCCTTTGAGGTTCAGCTCGTCGGCGCGATGACAGGCTGCCATCCGTCCGCCGCCGATGTCCCGCAATGCCGGCGCATCCCGTTCGCACACGGCCGTCTTGTACGCGCATCTCGGGTGAAAATGGCAGCCCGAAGGCGGGTTGGCCGGATTCGGAACCTCTCCCTGCAGGACGATCCGCTCTGTCTTGATGTCCGGGTTGGGATCGGGCACCGACGACAGCAGCGCCTCCGTATACGGATGCATCGGCCTGCCGAACAAAGCATCGGTCGAGGCCAGCTCGATGATTCTGCCCAAATACATCACGGCGATCCGGTCGGAAATATGCTTGACGACGGACAGATCGTGCGAGATGAACAGATACGACATGCCGTATTGCCGCTGCAGATCTTTCAGCAGGTTAATGATTTGCGCCTGAATCGACACGTCCAGCGCCGACACGGCTTCGTCGCATACGATGACTTTCGGTTTAGTGATGAGCGCCCTGGCGATGCCGATCCGCTGCCGCTGCCCGCCCGAGAACGCATGCGGGTAACGCCTCAAGAAGCTCGCGTTCAATCCCGTCTGCTGCGCCATCTCCACCACGCGATCGTCGATTTCCGATTTCGTCAGTCCGGAAGCCTTTAACGGCTCGCCGATAATATCGTACACGGTCATCCGCGGATTCAGGGAAGAATACGGATCCTGGAAAATCATTTGAATGTTTTGGCGTACCGCCTTGTATTCTTCCTTCCGGGCTTGCATGAAATCGATTTTCGTGCCGTCTTCGCCATAGTAGAACACTTGGCCGGACGTGACGTCGATGCCTCTGGCCACGCATCTCCCGAGCGTCGTCTTCCCGCAGCCCGACTCGCCCACGAGACTGAACGTTTCCCCTTCCATAAGGGTGAAGGATACGTCCGATACGGCCTTGACCGCCGCGGATTTTTTTCGGAACAGTCCTGCGCCTTCCTGTGCGGGATACTCCTTGATCAGCTTGTCGACCTCGATAACCGGTCGTTCCGTCATGACCTTCCCCCCTCCCCGCTCGGCTGCTCGTCATACAGAAAACAGCTCACCGCGTGCGTCTCGGACAACTGCGTCCGCGGCACGTCCCGCTGGTCGCATACGCCCGGGATCCGGTCCTTGCAGCGGTCGTAGAATCCGCACATCGGCGGCATGTTCAGGGGAATGGGCACCGTGCCTTCGATCGACTCCAAGCGCTCCTTGCTGTCGTGAATCGACGGAATCGAGCGCAGCAGCCCCTTCGTATAGGGATGCCTCGCATGATGAAAGATGTCTTTCACCGTCCCTTGCTCGACGACTTTGCCCAGATACATGACGGCGACTTCGTCGCACATCTCCGCCACGATGCCCAGGTCGTGCGTGATAAACACGATCGCCATGCCGAGCTCCCGCTGCAATTGCTTCATCAATTCAAGCACCTGCGCCTGTATCGTCACGTCGAGCGCCGTCGTCGGCTCGTCGGCGATCAGCAGCTCGGGTCCGCAGGACAGCGCCATGGCGATCATCGCCCTTTGCATCATGCCGCCGGAAAACTCGTGCGGGTATTGATCGAACCGTTTATCGGGATTCGAAATGCCGACGCGCCGCAAGATGTCGATCGTCAGCCGTTTCGCTTCTTTTTTATTTTTGGTGCGGTGCAGCAGGATCGACTCCATGATCTGGTTGCCGATCGTATAGAGCGGCGAGAAGGCCGCCATCGGCTCTTGAAAGATCATCGCGATCTTGCTGCCCCGGATAGCCCGGATCTCCGCTCCGTTCCGTTTGAGCTTGGCCAAATCGACGTCTCCGAGCCTGATCGCCCCCGAGAGAACGGTTTGTTTCGGCTGGATGCCCAGAATCGCCTTGCCGGTGATGCTTTTGCCGCAGCCGGATTCGCCGACGATGCCCAGCGTCTTCCCTCGGGCAACCCGGAAGCTGACGCCGTTCACGGCCTTCATCAGACCGCGGTCCGTCGGAAAATGAACCTTTAATTCTTCTACGTGAAGCAGCGTTTGCGACTGATTTTCCGCTAACGTTTCCGCCATTGCGATCTTCCTCTCCCAGCGAACAACGCTGCTTATTTGTACGGGTCGGCCGCATCGCGCAAGCCGTCGCCCAGAAAGTTGAACGCCAGCACGGTGATGACGACGAAGCCGAGCGGAATCAATTTCCACGGATACAAGGCCACGCTTTCCATCTGCTGCGCCTCCTGGAGCAGGACGCCCCAGCTTGCGGCCGGCGAACGAATGCCCAGTCCGAGGAAGCTCATCGCCGTTTCGCCGATAATCATCGACGGGATGGACAGCGTCATCGACACGACCAAGTAGCTCAAAAATCCCGGGATCAGATGAACGCCGATGATTCTCGCGCTGCTTACGCCGGAAATTCTCGCGGACATGATGTAATCTTCGTTTTTCAGGGCCATGAATTTGCTGCGCACGACCCGGGCCAGTCCCGTCCACTCGATAAACGCCAGAATGATCGTAATGTACAGGAACATCTGCACGATCGGCACCTTGGGCGGAATCGCCGCGGACAGCGCCATCCACAACGGAAGCGTCGGGAAGGAACGGATGACATCGATGAACCGTTGAATGATGCTGTCGACGATGCCGCCGAAATAGCCCGAGATGCCGCCGATCAACAAGCCGAGTACGAAGGTGATGCCGACTCCGACGAGCGGGATGGTTAACGAAACCTGGCTGCCGAGCACGATCCGGGAGAACTCGTCCCTTCCCATCGCGTCCGTGCCGAAGATGAAAATACGACCGGGATCATCGACGCCGAACAGATGCACGTTGGCCGGGATGAGCCCCAGGAATTTGTATTCCGTTCCCTTGACGAACCATTGTATCGGATATCTTTGCGACGGATCCTCCACGAATTTCTTGCGCAGCGTCACTTTGTCCCGTTCGGATTTGAGCCCGTATACGAAAGGAGTCCAATGGAATTGGCCCTCCGAATCTACGAAATGGATTTTCGACGGTCGGCTGTTGATGTTGTCGCTGTCGTAGCTGTCCAACCCTTGCGGAGCGATGATATTTCCGAACAATGCCAACAGATACATAAAAGCCAATACATAAAGGCTGACCCGGGCCAGCTTGTGCTTCATCAATTTCCTGGCCATGAGCCGCCAATGCGAGGCCGCGTAATGCGCATCCTCTTTCTTTCCCGCTGCGAACAGCTTCGACCATAAGGTTGTGCCGCGTAGTTGCGTCTTCATCCGTCACATTCCTTTTCTCATGCGAATTCGGGGGTCGAGCCAGACAAGCAAGATGTCCGAAATCAACGTTCCCAAAACGATGCACACCGCCATGAACAGCAGCCAAGTGCCGGCCAGATACATGTCCTGCTTTAATAAGGCCTGGTACATGATCGGCCCCTGCGTAGGCAGATTCAGAACGATCGCGGTAATCGTAGAGCCGGTGAAAATAGAGGTGAGCGACCAGCCGATCGTGCTGACGATCGGATTGATCGCGGCCCGCACCGGGTATTTGAGAATGATTTTTTTCTCCGACAGCCCTTTCGCCCGCGCGGTCAACATATAAGGCTTGTCCATCTCGTCCAGCATCTGCGCTCTCATGATACGAATCAAATCGCAGGTGCTCGACATGCCGATGACGACGATCGGAATGATCATGTGTTTGAGAAAATCCGCGAATTTGGCGAAGGACCAGGCTTTGTCCACGAATTCGGGCGAGAACAAGCCCAGCATCGGATCGCCGATGTACACGTAGGAAAAATACATCAAGATAATCGCAAGCAAAAAGTTGGGCGTCGCCATGCCCAAAAAGCCGATGGTCGTAAACAGATAATCGCCGATGGAGTATTGCTTGACCGCGCTATAGATGCCGATCGGGATGGACACCACGTACGTAAACAGCATGGAAACGATGGAGATAACCACGGTAAGCCCCATGTATTGGCCGATAATCGAGGCAACCGGGCGGCTGAAGCTTAGCGAATAGCCGAAATCCCCATGGCTGACGATCCCCCACATCCATTTGAAGTATTGGACGTACCAGGGCTGGTCCAAGCCGTACGTTGCCCTCAGCTCCTGCAGCTGCTGCGCGTCCAGCACCTCGCCGCTTGACATCATCTTGGCCGCATAGTCGCTGACGAAATCGCCGGGGGGAAGCTGGATAATAAAAAAGACAAGAATCGAAATCAAAAGCACGACAGGAATCAACAGGATCAATCTGCGCACGATGTAGCTGGCCATGTAGTTCCTCTCTTCATGACGCAAAAATAATGGGGGAGGACAGCTCCCCCATTATTAAAGCGGCTCAAATTATTCGATATAGAATTGTTCCGGATGGGCAACGCCCATACCTCTGTATTCATCCGCGCTTACGAGCGATTCGGGAACGTTCTTCACGTTGTTTTTGACGACCAAGAGAGGCGGCGTCGCGCTCGTGTAGCCGATGATCCATTGATTTTTCATATGAAGCTTGACGATTTCGTTCGACCACTTCTGAATGTCCTCGTTGCTCGTGGCCGCTTTGACCTTATCCCAGTCTTCCAGAATCTTGGCCACGTCGCCGGTCGGCTTCACGCCTTCCTTGCCGTTCGAGGACGTATACAAGCCGTACATCCCGAACCAAGGGGTGATGACGCGCAGCGGAACGAGCTCGTCGGGTCTTAGCGACACGTCGGTAATCGAGACGTTCTTGAACGAGACTGGAATTTTGTTGGCATACGTCAGATCGGTATAGGCGCCACCGTCAACGATTTTCAATTCCGTTTTGAGGCCGATTTCGTCGAAATATTTTCGGACCAGCTCGATAAACTTCTCGTCGTCGGCGCCCTTGTTCTCGTACATCAGCATGGACAGGTTGGAGCCGTCGGCGAACGTTCTGTATGTATGATTCGCGTCCCACTTCAAGCCGATTTCGTCCAAGAGCTTCTCGGCGGCCGCCTTGTCGTAATCGGTCCACTGCTTGTCCCAGCCGTCTTGATGATACGGAAGACCATCCGGAACCGAAGCTTGGGACGGCACGCCCATGCCGCTCGTGACGATTTCCGATACTTGATTGCGGTCAACGGCCACGGAGAGCGCCTGCCTGAAGCGGATATCCTGGAACAATGCGCGGAGCTTAGGGTCTTCGGTCGTCTGATTCAGTTGAATGCCCGTGCTGGACCAGTTCGGCGTCTTCCATTGCAGCACGTGGTAATCGCCCTTTTGTTCGTTTTCCTTGAGCACCGTGAAATCCTTGAAGTCGGCTCCGGCCACCACCACGTCGCCGGCCAGCGTCTGAATCAGCGTATTGCTGGCGTCTTGCACTTTGTTGTAGACGAGGCGGTCGATGTAAGGAAGCTGCTGCCCCTCCGAGTCCGTTTTGAAGAAATACGGGTTGCGTTCCATGATGAATTGATCGCTGTTGGCGTCGTTTTTCGCTACCCAAGGGCGGAGCGTCGGACGCTGCGGGTACAGCCAGTAATAGTAGCCCGTTTCTTTGCCCAGCGTCGCGACATCGGCGAAGCCGTATTGTTTGGCGACTTCAAGCGCTTTGTCATCCCCGATAAATTCCGGAAGGACCGTTTTGTAGTAATGAGCCGGCGCGAAGAACCATTTGTTGTCGATCGTGAGGCGTTGCAGGAATTGCACGCTAGGATGCTTGAACGCGACTTTGACGGCGTAATCGCCCACCTTCGTCACTTCCGCTCTTTCCTTCTCTCCGGTGTCCGGATTGACGGAATAATAGCAGTCGTAGAGCGCTTTGCCGAACGTTTCCGGAACCAGCATGTGCTCCCAGTAGAACACGACGTCGTCGGCCGTAAACGGCATGCCGTCGGACCATTTCATGCCTTCGCGCAAATGAATGACGTACTCGGTCGAATCCGGATTGACTTCGTAGCTCTTCGCTACGTTAGGCTCGACGCCCGAGCCGTCTTGCTTGAAGCGGAACATCGGTTCTTCCGAGATCATCTCGGGTCCCCATTTATCGTCGGGGCCTTTCCAGGACTGGGTCCAGTCGCCGCCGTACTTGCCGGTTTTCTCTTGGACCGGCTCGATCATGATATCGGACTTAACCGGCAGACGCTGATCGACGGCAGGAATCGTCCCCGCCTTGACAAGCGAATCCAGCATCGGCGCTTGCTTGAAGCCGGCAGCGGTTGCCGTGCTTCCGCTAGTCGCCGCGGAGTCGGTTGCCGCATTCGCGTTTGTCGTCGTGGAATCGGGTGCCGCATTTGCGCTGGGCGTCCCGGAATCGGACTTGTTGGCGTTGTTCGCTGCACCGTTGTTGTTGTTCGTACAGCCCGCCAATACGGTCGTAAAGGTTAACAGTAAAAGCGCGCTTGCTTGCATTAGTTTTTTTCTCACAGTAGACTCTCCATTCTCTCTGGTTTGCCTTTCATGGTAACTCCCTCGCTTACGTCGGAACGTCAACTCTATTTCCCCTAACCTTGAGGTTGACCTCCCCCCAAACAGCTTCATATCAGTAGATCAATTTAATCGTATTCTATGCTATTGATATATTCAATTGCTTTCAAAGCATTGATTTTGTAAACGAGCGTTTTGTAAAAAACGTAGATTTTGTAAATCTATTTTCCCGCTTGCCCCCTCAAAACTCATAAAAAAAAGCACCCTGACTCACTCGCGATAGATGCGTCAAGCAAATATCAGCGGGCGAATGAGGATGCTTTTCTCAGGATGCGGAATGATGGTTTATTCCATTGATATACGGCGAACGGAGCTGCGTTCGATCACCGAGGTGTTCACTTTAATCGTGATCGCCCCTTCTCTCGAATTGTCCATTCTTTTGATTACCAGTTGAATCGCCGCTTGCGCGAGCTGTTCCGTCGTCTGCCGGGCGGTCGTCAACGGCACGGGCACCAGACTGGCCAAATGGGTATCGGAGAAACCGACGACGGACAGCTGTTCGGGTACGGATCGGTTCATATGCAGCGCCGTATAAAGGCAGGAAGCCGCCAAATAGTCGTCGGCGCACATCACGGCCGTTAAGGATGCATTGCTTTCGATAAACGTCTTCAGCTGCGGGTTGGACGCGTTCAGGTTGGCGAGATAATTCTCCGAGCATTGCAAGAAAATGTTGTGGCTGCTGATCGGCAGATTGTGATCCAGCATCGCCTGCAAATAGCCTTTATACCGGTCCTCCCTGCTCGTCACCCCGTCGAACGACATCGATACGTAGCCGATCTCCTTGTGGCCATTGGCGATCAAGTATTCGGCAAGCTGATAGGCGCCTTGATAATGATCATGATAAACGCAATCGATGTGCAGTTCCCGAAATATGCGGTCGATGATGACAAGCGGGTATTTCAACAGATTCAGTTCGAGCACTTTCTCGCTGCACGTTTTCCGCCCCCGCGGATACAAGATAACGCCGTCCACGCCATCGTCGTACAGCTCCTGCAGGCACTTGCTTTCATCCTCTTTATCCGCCGAGATCCGGATGAGCAAATGACAATTCGATTTTCGGGCTTCCCGTTCCGCCGCAACGACGATTCTGGCCGTATAATCGTACAGATTGGGGAAGATCATGGCGATCCTTCTCTTGGCCGGCGGAGACGCTTCCGCCGCTTGGGCCGGCGTTTGCTCCGCATCCCCGTTCAGATAGCTCTCCGCCACGAACGTCCCCCTGCGGGCAAGCCTGTATACGATCCCTTGTTTTGCCAACATTTCGAGCGCAAGCTTCGTGGTCATCCGGCTCACCGCGTACAGCTGGGCCAATTCTCCTTCGGAGGGAACCGGATCATGAGGCATGAGCTTCCGGTTTCGGATCTCCTCTTTCACTTTCCCGGCAACCTCCATGTAAAGCAACGGTTTTCCCTCTGGTTTACTGCCTCGGGACTTCATTGGGTTCACCCCTTCATACGGATATATCAGTTGTATACTAACATAAAATCGGGTATGCCGTTGATTTTAAATGCATTTCATGATTTTTTGCGTTATCCCGGGAGATGCGGGTATGATGTAGCTGGTGTCCAGCAATCCAAATATACGCATTTACGATACATTAACAAAACAATAATATCTTCCTTACATACAAGGGCAATAATTCTTGTATGTATTTAACATAAAGGAAACGGCGGCGACGATAACGCGCAGCGCCCCTTCCAACTGCCGCCCTTGCAGGGCTTCGGCAATTGAAAGCGCTCCTATCGTCGGCGCCCGCGCGAGCAATAAGAGATCACGAATAAGGAGCCTTTCATTATGTCTAATCCGCCTCTGGTGGAAACCGCCTACCTCCACATCCGTCAAAAGCTGCTGAACGGCGACTTTTTGCCGGGTACCCTGCTGTCCGAAAACGAGCTCGCAACGGAAATGAGCATGAGCCGGACGCCGGTTCGCGATGCCATGGCCTTGCTGTCGCGCGAAGGCTTCGTCGAAACGCTCAAGAAACGCGGCATTCTCGTCAAAGGCATCGATATCAAGGAATTATACGACATGTTCGACCTTATGACGGCATTGTACGTCTACGTGCTGGATGCCATCGAGCCCCAGCAGTATGAGGAAGTTCTCCCGACGATGAAGCGCTACATGGACGACTTGATCGAAGCCAGCGAACAAAAGCGCTACCGCGAGTACTACGAGAGCGGCCTCCTGTTCGTACGGACGCTGCTCGCGACGTCGCGCAACCAGTGCATCCTGCAAACCTTCGATATGTATAAGGACAAGATTCTGTATTTCGTCGTCTTGTACCGTACTGTCAACAGTCCGAATCGCCCGTATACGAGCCGCAAGCTCTATTCCGAGGTATACGCCCGATTGATTCAGGGAAACATTGCAGGCGCGAAGCAAGCGTTCGTGGAAGCCATGAAAAACAACCGCGAAGAGCTGGTGCGATACATGTAATCGTGCGAAATGGGAAAAACTGAGACCGTCCCCCCGAGGACGGTCTTTTGCATCCCGCCTTTCTTTATCCGCTCTTTCTCCGTACTTTCTCCGTACTTTCTCCGTACGATCTCCGTTCTTAATCCCCTTAACCCGCCCGCTTGTCTCCGCCTCCTCCATTTACAAAACCGATAAATCACATTGACACTCTTCTTACATACAAGATAGATAATCATGCATGTAAGAAGTCGAAGCAACTAGAAACCATTAATGGAGGCAATCACGATGGAAACCATTCAGTTCATTCATATGACGGACACGCACATGAATGCGCCCGGACAATCGCCGTGGGACATCAGCATGTCGGACAAGGTCAAGCAAATTTTTCAAGACGTGAAAGCTTCCGAATACAAGCCCGCCTTTGTCGTCATTACCGGCGATCTTGCGCAAGAAGGCAATGTAACGGATTATGCCTATATTCGCAAGCTCGTGGACGAAGGCTCTACGCTCATTAACACGCCTGTCTATGTCACGCTCGGCAACCATGACCATCGCTCGCCTTTCCGCGAAGGCTATCTGGGCGAGACGCCTTCCGAGCAACCGTATTACTACTCGACCACGATCGGAGGATTGCGCCTCATCGGACTTACCTCGCAGGTCCCCGGCGAGGAAACCGGTTTTGGTCTCATCGACCGGGAGCAGTTGGATTGGCTGGCCGAGGAGCTGAAAACAACGGCGCCGCAAGGAACCGTCATTGCGTTCCACCATCCGATGCTGAAAATCGTCGATATCGGGGCCAAGTATAACTTAACGAATGCGCAAGAAGTCAGCCGCGTCCTCCAAACCGGCCAAGATATTGTCGGCGTCTTCGCCGGCCACGTGCACTCGAACAACGTTGGGCACTATGACGGCATTCTCAATGTAGCCGCGGCCGGGTCTACCTATGTCGGGAAAAGGATCGGAGACGGGCTGATCGCAGGTCACAACTTCTGCAGCTATAACCTCGTCACCGTGACGAACCGTCAGGCCACCGTTCAGACGATTATCGTGCCGACCACCAACGAAGAGCTTTTCCGCGTGGAAATGACACGTTTCGCGGATTAGCATACTCCAGAATGGCGTAGCGGCACCTTGCTCCCAGGCTGCAGCGCAACCAATCGTAATTATGAAGAAGGGAAAATCGACATGAAGCTGCTACCGGCCGGCAAAAGGTTACGAAGTCCCCGGCGATACACCGCGCTAGGTCTCATGATGATACCGGGCCTTCTCTACCTCTTGATCAACAATTACTTGCCGATGTTCGGCGTCATCATTGCGTTCAAAGACTATAACTATACCAAGGGCATCTTCGGCAGCGACTGGATCGGGTTCAAAAACTTCGAGTATTTGTTCAAGACGTCCGATGCGCTCCTGATTACCCGCAACACCATTCTATATAATGCCGCCTTCATCTGCTTGAACATGGTCGTGCCGGTCGCCGTGGCGATTCTGCTGAATGAAGTGAGGAAACGGTGGCTGTCGCGCATCTACCAGACGGTGATCCTGCTTCCTTATCTGATCTCGATGGTCATCGTCGGCTATCTCGTCTTCGCGATGCTCAGTACGGATACGGGCTTTTTGAACAAATCCGTCCTTCCGCTGTTAGGCTTGCCGGACATTTCCTGGTACAGCGAGCCTCGCTTTTGGCCCTATATTCTGATTGCCGTCCATATCTGGATCAGCGCCGGCTCCTTGAGCGTGATCTATTTGGCCACGATTATCGGAATCGATCCCGAGTATTACGAGGCGGCGATGATCGACGGAGCCGGCAAATGGCAGCAGATCAGGCGCATCACGGTCCCGCTCCTGGTGCCGATTATTACGATCATGACCCTCCTGCAGATCGGCCGCATCTTCTACTCCGACTTCGGCCTGTTCTACCAAGTGCCGCTGAACGCGGGCGCGCTGCAACCGACGACCAACGTCATCGATACGTACGTTTACCGTGCCCTGATGACGCTAGGCGATGTCGGCATGTCCTCGGCAGCCGGCGTTTATCAATCGCTGGTTGGCTTCCTATTGGTGCTCGCATCCAACTTCGTCGTCAAAAAAATCAACAAAGACAATGCGTTATTTTAAGAGGGGTGGCTCGCATGAATACGAAAAACTCCATCTGGCCATGGTTCGTGCACATCGTGCTGCTCATCATAACGGCATGCTGCCTGCTTCCGTTCATTTTATTGCTCATCACGTCCGTATCGGACGAGCAGTCGATCGTTCACCGCGGGTATTCCTTCTTTCCGGAGGCCTTCAGCTTAGGTGCCTATCGCTATTTGTTTCACGACATTAACCAGATTTTGCACGCCTATGGCATTACGATCGCCATCACGGTCATCGGAACCGTTGCCGCACTGATCATTACGGCGCTGCTGGCTTATCCGCTGTCGCGCAAGGATATGCCTCTCGGCAGGTTCTGGTCGTTCGTCGTGTTCTTCACCATGCTGCTCAATGGCGGCCTGGTGCCGCAATACTTGGTCTACACGCAGCTGTTCGAACTGAAGAACACGCTGCTCGCGCTGATCGTGCCGGGTCTGTTGATGAACGCGTTCTATGTCATGATGATGCGGACGTTCTTCGCCACGTCGATCCCGGCACCCGTGATCGAATCGGCTCATATGGACGGCGCCGGCGAATTCCGGACGTTCGTTCAGATCGTGCTGCCGCTGTCGATGCCGATCCTGGCAACCATCGGGCTATTTCAGATGATTCATTATTGGAACGATTGGTATAACGGCATGCTCTACATTACGGACAGCAAGCTGTACAGTCTGCAAAACCTGCTTAATCGGATTCTGCTCGACTTCGACTTTCTGACAAGCACCAATTTCGGCGGCGGGAATGCGGTCGAATTGGCGGACGTCCCGAGAGAGACGCTGCGAATGGCGATGGCGGTTATCGGAATCGTTCCGATTCTGATCGCGTATCCCTTCTTCCAGCGCTATTTCGTCAAGGGACTCACGATCGGCGCCGTCAAAGGATAAGGCCTTCTCCGGTTTCGAACTGGTTGGCATATATATCATTCTCTCAGGAGGGCATCATTTCATGTTGAAGAAACGAAAGAACGTGCAGGCGGGACTTACCGTTCTGCTGGCATCGGGTATGCTGCTGGCAGGCTGCGGCGCGAATAACGCGGGCAATGCCAATAACGCCGGCGCTAATGCGGGCAACGCCTCGAACGCAGGCACTAATGCCAGCAATGCGGGCAATGCCCAAACCGATAGCGGGTCGTCATCGTCGACGCCAAGCGCATCGGACTTGAAGCCGTACGAGCTGAAGATCGCTTTTTGGGGCGATGATCAGAAGGACTTGCCTGAAGTCGAGGAAGCCATGAACAAGATTTTGAAAGAGAAAATCAATGCGACGATCAAGGTGATGCCGATCGCCAGGAGCCAGTGGGCGCAGCAATCGAACCTGATGTTGACCAGCGGCGAGAAGATGGATCTGATCATCGCTTCCACGTTGACCAACTTCCCCTCGGTCGCGGCCAGCGGGGTATACACGCCGCTTGACGATCTGTTAACGAAATACGGCTCCGACATCCAGTCCGTCGTAACGCCAGCCCAGCTATCGGCCGGCAAAGTAAAGGGCCAGCTCTACGGCGTTCCGACAATCAAGGACATGGCCCAGTACTACGGCGTTGTGATGCGCAAAGACCTGGTCGACAAATACCATGTCGATGTAACGAAGATCAAGACGCTTGACGATTTGACCGCCGTCTTCCAGACCATCAAAGCGAGCGAACCGGACGTCACGCCGCTGGTCGCCAAAAATCCGGGCACTTCTCCGTTCTACACGGGTTATCTTCCTTTCGACCCCTTGGGCGGAAGCATCGGCGTGCTGCCGGATTTCGATAACGGCTTGAAAGTGGCCGACTGGTACGAGACGCCGCAATACGCGGCTGAGTTGGATTTGATGCATAAGTGGTATCAAGCGGGTTACTTGCCGAAGGACGCCGCCACGAGCAAACAAAGCGGCACCGAGCTGCTGAAAGCAGGCAAGGCGTTTGCGATCTTGGGGAATTTGAAGCCCGGCAGCGATGCGGAATCCTCCCGCGTTGTCGGCCAAGAGATGGTCAGCGCCAGACTGACCGCCGATTTTGCGACCTCCGATACGATCAACAACTCCATGTGGGCGATTCCGAAAAGCTCCGATGATCCGGACAGGGCCATGATGCTGATGAACCTGCTGTACTCGGACAAAGAGCTGTTCAATCTGCTCGCCTGGGGAATCGAAGGCAAGGATTACGTGAAGAAGTCGGACAATGTCATCGATTTTCCGGAGGGCGTCGATATTACGAACGTTGGTTATAATTTCAACTTATCCTATCTGTTCGGCAATCAATTCCTCTCCTACAACTGGCCGCAAGAAGACCCGGACATCTGGAAGAAGATCGACGCGTTCAACAAGAACGCGACGCCGTCCAAGGCGCTGGGCTTTATATTCGACGTAAGCAACGTGAAGACGGAAATCGCCGCGGCCAGCAACGTGGTGAACGAGTTTGCGATCGGGCTGGAGACGGGAACGCTCGATCCGAAGGAAGTCCTGCCGAAATTCATCGACAAGCTGAAGGCTGCGGGAAGCGACAAAATCGTAGCCGAGAAACAAAAGCAGCTGGACGAGTGGGCGAAAACGCAGCAGTAAGGTGCATCAAGATGTGTCCGGCCGGGGATCGGTTGAGGGCTGCTGCCCGGATTTCAACCGCCTCCCCGGCATTCTTTTTTTCAAATTCAACCGGCGAGGTACACGTATGAATCGAATTCTTCCTTTTCAAGGCACGCACAACTTTCGCGATATGGGCGGCTATCGCACGACTGACGGAAGAACCGTCAAACCCGGTCTGTTCTTTCGCTCCGATGAAATAACCGCTCTGTCGGAGCAGGATCTGACCGCTTTTCAAGCCCTCAAGATCAGAACGATATTCGACTTCCGCGACGGCGGGGAAGCGCGCCATAAGCCGGACCCGGCAGTAGCCGGCATCCAAAATATACGTATATCGGCCATTCCCGAGGAGCAAATTTCCCGCATGAACCTGCCGGGTGCCACGCAGAGCCAGGAGCGAAGCGCGCATTTTATCGAAGATTTGGTCAAGAGCGGCTTCTTCAAACAATTTCGGGCCAACGCCTACTTGCTGGAGATGTATGCGAAGCTTCCGATCAATAATCCGGCCTACAAAAGGCTGATGAGCCTCATCCAATGTCCGGACAATTTGGGGCTCCTTCATCATTGCACGGCAGGCAAGGACCGCACCGGCGTCGGGGCCGCATTGATCCTGCTCGCGCTCGGCGTTCCGGAAGCGACGATCATGGAAGACTACCTGTTGACCAATCAGACGATGAAAGCTTATAACGAAACGCAGCTGCAACGGCTTGGCCCGCATGTAGACGAAGCGGAATTGCGCAATATCGAGCAGATGCTCGGCGTAAAAGAGGAATTCCTGGAAGCGGTTTTCGGGGCAATCAAGATGACGTACGGCAGTGTGGACGCTTATCTGGCCGGAGAATTCGGCTTGCTGGAGGAAGAACGGAAAGCGCTGCAGGCGATGTGCTTGGAATAATACGATCCCTAATATACAAACGGCAGCGGTCCAGGACGAAAAATCAGTCCTGGACCGCTGCCGTTTATTTCGCTATCCCATCCGTGAACGAGCATGCCGACAAGCGGGGCGTTATCGAATCGTCTATGCCACCGTCACGATGATGGGCCGATCCTCCGTGATGATAATCGTATGCTCGTGTTGGGCCACGAAGCTGTTGTCCGGCACGCTTAGCGTCCACCCATCCCGCTGCTCGACGGCGTAGCCGGCGCCCGTGGACAAGAAAGGCTCGATCGTAATGACCATGCCCTTTTTCAATACGCGTTTGTCATGCTTGTTATAATAGGGAAGAATCTCCGTGGGGCTCTCGTGCAGGGATTTGCCCACGCCGTGGCTGCACAGATTCTTAATCACGTTATAGCCGCCTTTTTCCGCCTCGCCTTGAATCATCCTGCCGATTTCGTTCAATTTCACGCCATGCTTCAACGAAGCGATTACCTTCATCATCGTAGCATGCGTATAGTCGCAGAGCCGAGTTAAAGACGGATCGCAAAGCGGCATGGTAAACGAGTGCCCGGCATCCGCGTAGTAGCCTCCGAGTTCGGCCGAAACATCGATGTTGATCAGATCGCCCGGCCCGATTTTTCGATTGCCCGGAATCCCATGCGCAACGTCATGGTTGACGCTAATACAAGTATAGCCCGGGAAGTTATAGGTCGCTTTGGGCGCAGGCACGGCTCCATGCGCCTCCAACAGCCGCCCCCCAATCTCGTCCAGCTCCCGTGTGGTCATTCCCGCACGGGCGCGACGTTTCATTTCGCCGATCGTCAATGCCACGATTCTGCCGACTTCCTTCAGCCCGTCGATATCGTCTTGCGATCCTATTGTCACGTTATGCCCCTCCGTTCGATAGATACCTCCATTTTACCATATGGGGGAAGCAAACCGTTATCCTGCCCATCATGCTCGCCCGGTCAAGCTAGGAGCTAGGATTGACTTGAAGCCGCACGCGATGATGTTCCAATACCGATTACTTTTCTTAACATCACTTGTCCCAATACGGCAGTCACGCACCCCAGCACGCCCACGATCACGAATCCCTCCCGCAAGGTCAGCCAATCCCCCGCAGCCCCCATGAATAAAGGACCCGCGAACATCCCCAATCCATAGATCGCTTGGTAGAACCCCATAGCCGTCGCGCGTTTCTCGGGCGCCATATGCTTGATGCTGAGCGACATCAGAACCGGAGACGTAAAGCCTCGACCAAAACCGGCCAGCGATTGGGTCACGATAAGAAACCATAGCGAACTGGTAAACGGAATACAGACCGTAAACAAGCCGCTCAGAATGAATCCCAGCATGATCACCCTCCGCTCTCCAAGCTTACGGGCCAAATGCCTGCCGCCTATCCAAGAAGCAAGGGCGGTAGGCAAAGTCGAACAGAATGTAAGCAGCCCCATATCCAACTTGGTGGCCCCGAGCGACTGGGCAAACACGGGCGTAAAACCGAAAACGGTCGCAAACGTCAGCACTTGAAATAAAATCGAGAGAAACGAAACGGTCAGCAGCGTACGGTCGCTTGCCACCTCTTGTATCCCTTGCACGGTTATCGGAGCCGCCTGGTCATCGAACTTCTCCACGATGAAGAATGAACCCGCCATCCCGACCAATCCGACTGCGGCTCCAATGAGAAAAGCCGACTCCCAGCCATATTGATCCGCGAACCATCCCCCGCACAATATGCCCAGCATCTGTCCCAATGAATTATAGACCGCGATCGTTCCCATGGCACGGGTCGTTTCGTGATTGGCGTAGTAGCTGGCAAAAAGAATCGTAAAGTCGACCCATGTCGCAGCCGCGATGCCCGCCGCGACTCTGAGAAAAAGGATCCAGTTTAGATCATGCGTCAGCAGAATGCCTGCACCGGACAGGATGGAGAACAATAACCCGATCACGATAAACAGTTTGCGCTTATGAATCCGATCGCTCAGGATGCCCACCGGAATACGCAATAGCATCTGGCTAAGCCCATACATGCCTACGATCAGCCCCGCCATCTTATTCGAGGCGCCCATACTTTCGACATACGCGGTTAGAATGGGAACACAGGTATACATCGAGAACCAGAAAAGCAGCGTAACCGCACAAAAAAGCGGTACCCTGTAATTGGCCGGTTGATTTTCAATTCGCATCGTCCACGACCTTTCGGCATTTTGATACTACGATACGCGATGGATTAAACATTTGGATGCGCCTCGTTTCGCTGCATGCGTTGTCCGATCTGCCCTTTTGACATAAAAAGATCCCTTCCAAGTGTCACGCGAACCTCCATGTAGAACATGACGGTTCTTGTGTCTGCTTGGATGGGATGCTCGCGTTGTCCTTTGTACCGGCGGATTCGCAACATCAGCCCTGTTAATTGAAGTGCGATGATGCACTAATGCGAATTACGATCAAGCCGTAATTTGGGCGGCGATGCCGTTCAGTTCGGCCACATCTTCCGCGGACAGCGTCAAGTGGGCTGCGCCGGCGCAGTTGACGATGTTCGCTGCTTTGCTGGCGCCGGGAATCGGCAGCACGGCCGGCGATAATTGAAGCAGCCAAGCAATCGCGATCTGTTGCGGCGACGCGCCATGGCGGCCGGCGATCCGCGAAAGCGTCTCGTTGCTGCCGATGCCGCCTGCGTTGCCCATCCCGTTCAGCGGACTGTACGGCAGGAAAGCGATGCCGTACTCCTCGCAGCGCTTCAGCACGTCCATGGACGATTGGTCGAATAAGTTCATACGGTTCTGAACGCTCGCGACCGTCAAGATTCCGCGGGCTTCTTCCAGTTGCGCGACGGACACGTTCGACAGCCCGACGTGAACGATTTTCCCTTCCCGATGCAAGTCCGCGACCGCTCCGACGGATTCGGCAAACGGAACCTTCGGATCCGGACGGTGGAATTGATAGAGCGTGATCGCTTCGACACCGAGCGCGCGCAAGCTGTCCTCGCACGCTTGACGTAAATACTCGGGACGTCCGTCGGTTTCCCAGCGTCCTTCCGGACGAATGTGTCCGCCCTTTGTCGCGATGATCGCTTCGGGACGATCATGAAGGGCTTTGGCCAGCAGTCGTTCGTTATGACCCATCTCGGTCGAATTCAAGCAGTACGAATCGGCTGTATCAAACAGCGTAATGCCCTGCTCCAATGCAGCATGTACCGTTCTGATGCCGTCTTCCTCGGAGGGCCGTCCGTTCACGGACAACGGCATTCCGCCCATCCCGATCTCCCCGACGGTTATCCCTGTCGAACCTAGCTTACGTTGTGGCATTGTCATCGTACAACCTCCTGAGAGAGTAAGAAGCTTCTAAAAGCAACGATCAAATCGTCTGTTTTCAAGTATAGCAGTTCAACCTTTTCTCCTGTAGTACTGAAAATAAGTTCACATAGTTACCTTGATGTAAGCGATACGCTTCAAGTGCCGTTAACAGCCCACCGGTATTATGTAACGAGTTTATGTTATATTACATGACATATTTTTCATTTTATGCAGCGGATTGGGTATTTTGAAGTAATTTATGTTAGGTATGTTAACATATTTCCGGTTTTATGCTACCGTATGTTTCACGAAGCTTGTTCGTAACCGGCATGTTTCAGCGAATACAAGTTTCGATAGAATCGGGAAGCGAGGGTTGCTTTAGCCTGGTTGGGGGATTCAAAATCATTTGCGGCTTTTTATATTAAGAGCGGAGGGTGAGAGATTAACCATGTTAAAAAGGATAAGCACGATCATGCTCCTTGGCGTTCTGTTAACGACCGGCATTACGATGGTACCGGCCAGCGCCGCCAAAGACTTTCAATTTGCCGAGGTTACGGTAGATGAACTTCAGGCCGGCTACGCGGCGAAAAAGTATACGGCCGAACAAGTTGTTCAGGACTATCTCGATCGAATTAATACGTATGAATCCAATTATAATGCCTTTACCGTAATGAACCCCGACGCGCTCGCACAGGCACGGGACTATGACCGGCGCCTGGCGGCCGGCGAGAAGCTAGGTCCGCTTGCGGGTATTCCGATCGTCATTAAGGAAGCGGTAGACATGGCTGGTTTCCCGTCGACGATGGGTTGGAAACCGTTGGATCCGAGCTCGGGCGGCATCAAGCTCGTTCCCGAGAAGGATGCCCCCGTGGTAGCGCGTCTTAAAGCAGCCGGTGCCATTATTATCGGCAGAACGAATATTCCGGCTTTCAGTTCGGACGGCACAAGGGCCAGTACGAGTTGGGCGGGAGATACCTATAACGCAGTGGATCGCAGCCTCGTCCCTGGTGCCAGCAGCAGCGGTACCGCTACCTCCGTATCCGGCAATTTCGCCGTATTGGGTATTGCGGAGGAAACCGGCGGATCTATTCAGAACCCGGCCGCCGCACAAGCGCTAATTGGGATCAAACCGACCTTCGGCCTTGTTCCGAACGTTGGCGTCGTTCCGCTCGGCGGCAGCACGCGCGACGTTGTAGGCGCACATGGACGCACCGTTCACGATGCCGCGCTCATGTTAGATACCATTGCAGGGTATACGCCGGAAGACCCGAAGACGGTAGCCTCCATCGGCAATACGCCCGTTGATGGGTATACCTCGAAGATGAACGACTTCGAGTTGAAGGGCAAGCGCATCGGCTTGTACGGTCCGGGATGGCGCAATCAGCCGCTGACCAAAGAAACGCAAGCCTTGTACGAACGGGCCGTGAAGGAGTTGGAGGCGCAAGGCGCAACGGTTGTGGCTGACCCGTTTGCCGGCAGCGGCTTTGCAGCCTTCGTCAAAGCTGCCGGCTCTGTAGGCATCGAATCCGTCGTATACGACATGGATCAATATCTGAAGCGTCTCGGACCTTCGGCGGCCATCCATTCGGTCAATGAATTGATCGCCAAGACCGGCCAAACCCCCGACGTGCTGTCCCGCTATCCGGATGCTTTGAAGAATCCCTCCGCGTTCCCGGATTTGACCAATTTTACGAAGGTGCGCAAAGAGTACTTGCGAATCATTAATGCCGTCATGGATCGTAATGATCTCGATGCGCTTATCTTCCCGCAAATGTTCAAGGAAACGCCGAAACTGGCAAACAAGACCGAAAATATCGGGGCGACGACCGTCTCCGAAATCAACATTGCGGGCGTCCCCCTTGTCACCGTACCAGCCGGTTATTATGCGAGCGGTTCCCCATTCGAGCTGGCCATCATCGGCAAAATGTGGAGTGAAGCCGATATTCTCGGCATGGCGTATGATTACGAGCAGGCAACGCATTACCGAAAAATGCCGACTCTCCTAAAAGCCGCCGGCTGAAAAAATTCGTACACGCACTACTCATGATTCATCGAGCGCTGTTACTTCCTTATTACAAACAAATGAGCGCTGACCCAAAGGTCGCGCTCTACTTGTCTTCCAATCATAAGGCAATGCATCGACCGGATGTCTTTATGCTACAGAGCCAAACATGCCGCCGGGAAATTCCTAATCCAGAAGAAAATCCAACTTGGCTCATTTCTTTCGCTTTTCTTATTTTTTAAGTTTTTATCGGTTGTCTCCACCATTGTCCTTTAAAAAAGGGCAACCAGAAATGAATATTCTCCGGTTACCCTAACGATTCCCTTACTCCACCGTCACGCTCTTCGCCAAATTCCGCGGCTTATCCACGTCATTGCCACGCGCCAGAGACGCATAATACGCGATCAACTGCAGCGGTACAACCGACAATGCCGGTGCCAGCAGCGGCAGCGTCTTCGGAATCGAGAAGAGCTCGTCGACGGATTTGCCGACTTCTTCTTCTTTACCGGCGTTGACGAGGGCGAGCACATGCGCGCCGCGGGCCTTCACTTCTTTGATATTGCTCAACGTCTTCTCGTACAGATCTTCCTGCGTGATGACCGAGATGACCGGAATGCCATCCTCGATCAGCGCCAGCGTGCCATGCTTCAGCTCGCCTGCCGGATACGCTTCGGAGTGGATATACGAGATCTCTTTCAGCTTGAGCGAGCCTTCCTGCGCGACAGCGAAGTCGACGCCGCGACCGATGAAGAACAGGTTATTGTGCTTCGCCAAGGACTCCGCGATTTGCTTCAGTACTTGCGCGCTCTCCAAGATGCGTTCCACTTGCTCGGGCAATTCGTTCATCGCCGCAAGCACCTCCGTCACGGACGCGGTATCGCGCGTGCCGATGGTTTGGGCAAGATACAGACCGAATAGATAAAACGCGATCAACTGCGACGTATATGCCTTAGTCGAGGCCACGGCGATTTCCGGACCGGCCTGCGTGATGATAACATCGTCCGCTTCCCGGGCAACGGAGCTGCCGACGACATTCGTGATCGCCAGCACGCGGGCGCCGTTGCGCTTGGCTTCGCGCAGCGCAGCCAGCGTATCCGCTGTTTCGCCGGATTGGCTGACGACGATGACGAGCGTATCCGGCGTAATGATCGGCGAACGATAACGATACTCCGATGCGACATCCGTTTCTACCGGAATGCGGGCCAGATCTTCGATGATCGTTTTACCGACGAGTCCGGCGTGGTATGCCGTTCCGCAAGCAACGATATGCACTTTCCGAATGGCGCGGATTTGCTCGGTCGTCATGCCGATTTCCTTCAGAACGACCGAATCGCCGTCATCCGAGATCCGACCCATCATCGTGTTGCGGTATGCTTTCGGCTGCTCGTATATTTCCTTCAGCATGAAATGATCGTATCCGGCTTTTTCCGCCGTTTCCAAGTCCCAGTCGACATGGAATATTTCCTTGGAAATAAATTCGCCCTCGATCGTCATCAATTCGACGCTGTTCTTCGTCAAAATCGCCATTTCGCCGTCGTTCAGGATGTATACGTCACGCGTATGCTCGAGAATGGCCGGGATGTCGGAACCGATGAAGTTCTCGCCTTTCCCCACGCCAATGACGAGCGGACTTGCATAACGCACCGCTACGAGGCGATCCGGTTCGAATTCCGTCAATACGCCGAGCGCAAACGCGCCGCGCATCCGTTTTACCGCCCGCTGCACGGCTTTCACGATATCGCCTTCGTATTCGTCCGCGACAAGGTGGGAGATGACCTCCGTGTCCGTCTCCGATACGAACTTGCAGCCTTTGGCGATCAGCTCATCCTTCAGATCCAGATAGTTCTCGATGATGCCGTTGTGCACGACGGAGAACTTCAGCGAGTTGTCCGTATGCGGATGGGAGTTCACGTCCGACGGTTTGCCGTGTGTCGCCCAGCGCGTATGGCCGATGCCGACCGAGCCTTCCAGCGGCTGCCCGTCGAGCTTTTGCTCCAAATTAGCCAGTCGTCCGATCGATTTGCGCACTTCCAATCCATTCTTCGTAAACACGGCAATACCGGCAGAGTCGTATCCGCGGTACTCCAGCTTCTTCAAGCCCTCGATCAAAATATCCTGCGAATCCCGTTTACCGATATATCCTACAATTCCACACATATGAATAGACCTCCGTTATCGATAGTTCCCCGCTCGATCCGGATGCCTTTGAATACCTGTCAAAGCATGGCGGCACAAAGCCGCTCTATTCGCCGGCATCGTCCCCGCAAAGGATATCTAGACAATAAGAAATAAAGCGCAGCATTACGCGTCAATTTCGCTAGCTGCATTCAAACGAACCTCTCTTCGGAGGTACAACGAATCAAGTCGTGCTCATCTACGCTCAGCGCAATGGCGACGACAAATTTTATGCCATTCCTCAATCTTCCGAGTCGACAGCATCCGCACGACATCAAGCCCCCGGCTCAATCATCGAACGGAAATCGGACAAACCACGCTTCATAGCTGGTATGCGCCATCTTTCCCTAAAACCACGCACCTACGGCCTCCGTTGCCGCCTGCGCGCTTCCCTAGCTATCGAGCATCCTGCCGATCTTTTGTCAGACCAGTTGCCCGGTCTATTTGAGAATCGGCTTACGGTTGAATGCAGTACCGGGAGGTCCCCGCCGAAAATTTCGAACACCTCCACCTCGTCAGCTTGCCGATCGAACAGCCGTTGAATGATCCGCAGGGTCCGTTCCGAATTGAACCGCTGCAGCAGCCGTAAGATTAAGCGCAAGCTCTGGCGCTTGGTCGTGCTTATAACCGCTATCCTCGCTTTCCTTCCTGAATATCACTCTCTACTATATGCATTTTGCCGACAAGGTGCAACCCAATCTTTTGGTAACCGTTTACAATGATGTAAAGTAACGTCCATGACCGCCATGAAGGCTTTCGCGAATACTCATGATTAAAAAGCAACCCCGGACGCGCTTCACGTCTCTAGGGTTGCCTGAATGAACGTATGATTATTCCGCGCCGAGCTCCGTGCGAACCGTATCCACGATCCGCGCCACATAAGCTTCGACCTGATCTTTCTCGGGACCTTCGGCCATGACGCGAATCAACGATTCCGTGCCGGAAGGACGCACGAGCACGCGGCCGTTGTCGCCCAGCTCTTGTTCCACGTCGGCAATGGCCGCCGCGATCGCCGGGTTGGTCTTATAGGCGGTTTTATCCGCTACGCGCACGTTAACGAGCACCTGCGGGTATTTGCGCATCAGCTTTTTCTGCTCGCTCAGCTTTTTGCCGGACGCGATCAGCGTATCCGTCAATTGCAGCGCGGTCAGAATGCCGTCGCCCGTCGTATTGTAATCCAAGAAGATGACATGGCCCGACTGCTCGCCGCCCAGATTGAAGCCGCCGCGGCGCATCTCTTCCATGACGTAACGATCGCCGACGGCGGTCTGCGCCGTCTGCAAGCCGATCTTCTGCGCCGCTTTGAAAAAACCGATGTTGCTCATGACCGTGGTCACGACCGTATCGTTTTTAAGCTTCCCTGCACGCTTCATGGCGTCGCCGCAGATGCAGAGGATATAATCGCCGTCGACTTCTTCGCCGTGCTCGTCGATCGCGATCAGACGGTCCGCATCGCCGTCGAAGGAGAGGCCCAGGTCCGCGCCATGCTTCAATACTTCCTCGCGCAGGTGCTCCGGATGGGTCGAGCCGACGCCATCGTTGATGTTGAGGCCGTTCGGCTCGGCACCGACCGTGATCACTTCCGCGCCAAGCTCGCGGAATACCGTCGGCGCAATGCTGTGCGCGGAGCCGTTCGCGCAGTCGAGCACGATCTTCAGTCCAGCAAATGATTGCGTGACCGTCGTCTTCAAGAAGTCCATGAATACCCGTTTCGCCGATTCGTCCACCGTCACGGTGCCGATATCGCCGCCCTCCGGCCGCGGCAATTCATCTACTTCCGCATCCATCAGACGTTCGATTTCGTTCTCGGTCTCGTCGGACAGCTTGAAACCGTCGCCGCCGAAAAATTTAATGCCGTTATCTTCGACCGGATTATGCGAAGCCGAGATCATGACACCCGCATCGGCGCCCAATACGCGCGTCAGATACGCGACCGCAGGCGTCGACACGACGCCGATCCGCACCACGCTCGCGCCGATCGAGAGCAAACCCGCGATCAGCGATGCCTCCAGCATCGGCCCGGAAATCCGGGTGTCGAGACCGATGACGACTTTCGGTTTCTCGGCTTGGCCAGCCAGCACATATCCGCCGCAGCGGCCGATCTTGTAAGCGAGCTCAGGCGTGAGCTCGCGGTTTGCGACACCGCGAACACCGTCCGTTCCAAAATATTTCCCCATGTTTGTAAGTTCCCCTTTTGACTATGGATTTCCGTTCGCCGGATTATTGTCCGGCTGTGTCTCTTGATCTTGATTCGTGCCGGCGTCCGTTCCCGGTTGCTGCGAATCGACCGGAGCGTCGACACTATTGCTGCCACTCGACGTATTGCCGCCATCGGACGTCGGATCCGAATCCCCGCCGGCACTCGGATCCGCTGACGGCTGTCCGTCAGTCGGCAAACTGCCATCCGGCGTCCCTGCACCCTCCGGATCCGTGCCGCCGGCAGGCGTCGTGCCGTCCGAGATCGTAACCGTGATGCTGAGCGGCGAACCCGGCGTCTGGTCGATGAAGCGCGGCAAGTGCATCTCGACGGGCACGACATGCGTTCCCGGCCCGAGACCGCTCAGATCGGCTACCAGCTGCACGTCCTTCGCGCCGACCTGCGCAAGCATATTCGCCGCTCCGCTGATAGAAGCATCGACATGCGCATCCTCCGGCAGCGTGATTTGCGCCTTCAACCCGTCGGACAAGCCGATCAAGGTAACGGGCAGCTTCGGCAGCAGCTTCGTCTGCGCCGGCACGATCGTATAGTCGAACGTGACCGTCGCCGGGTCTACCGTCGCGATATCCTGGCCGGGTTTGATATCGAGCTTCATCGTACCCGATTGTTTCAATTGCGACAAGTCTATCGTTAATCCATCGTAAAATTCAACCTTGTCGAGCGCGTCCTGCGGCCCGTAAACCGTAATCGCGTCGACGCTCTGCTTGAACTCCGATATCGCCAATCCGTCCGGCAGGCTGCCCGTGAACCCGACCTGCAGGGGCAGCTTCTTGAACGGCTTCGTGATCGGGATTTCCACCTCGACGACGCTTGGACTGATTACTGCATCCGTCAGCTCGTTGCCGTCCTTATCGAGCGCCACGAGCTTCATTTTCTTGTCGCCCACGGTTTCTTCCTCGCCGTCGACGGACACCGTTCCCCCGACGAACGCGACCTGATTCATCTCGTCCTCCGGCAGCGTCACGTGCACGCGGCCGTTCGGCTTCACGAGCGGCTGTCCGATCTTGTAGCCTTTGCCGGGCGTGCCTTCAGCATGGATTTGGACCTCGAACTCCTTCGTCAGCAGCCGTTCCAGCACGACCGTCACGCTGCTAGGCCGCGCTTCGATGAGCTCCAAGCCGCGCGGCAGGCTGACCTTGACCGGCAGCACCATGCGCCCTTCCGCCGCCTTGCTCAAATCGAC
This sequence comes from Paenibacillus sp. J22P277, assembly GCF_059383675.1. Classification (NCBI taxonomy): domain Bacteria; kingdom Bacillati; phylum Bacillota; class Bacilli; order Caryophanales; family Paenibacillaceae; genus Paenibacillus; species Paenibacillus sp. J22P277. The sequence continues at coordinate 8,684 of NZ_JBXENS010000007.1, read as the reverse complement.
CGTAACCTGATAATCATTGTTATGCGAAGCGATCAGCAAATCAGACCGCGAACCGCGGACGGTCAGATGCACTTCCTCGGGATCCAACAGCCGCAACGCGTAGTTTTTGTCGTCCATGCCGATCGGTTTGATCTGCACGCCGTCGATGTCGCGCGTTTCGGTGAGCGTCGCGACCGTGCTCGGCGTTTTCTCGGAATCGAAATGAACCACCGCCCACATAAGGATCCCGATCACCAGGGAGATGATTTTAAGCGCCGTGGGATGGTTGAGCCATTTATCCACGTTCATCGCCCCCTTTCCGCTTCCAGAAAGGAATTTTCATGCCTTGGCGCTCGCGCGTCTTGGGCTTCGGGTTCAGCTCCTCGTACAGCTTCGAGATCAGCGACTCTTCTTTAATGTCGCGAACGATCATGCCCCCGACCGCCAGCGAGATCTGGCCCGTCTCTTCGGAGACGATGACCGATACGGCATCGCTCACCTCCGTAATGCCGATGGCCGCGCGATGACGCGTTCCCAACTCCTTGCTGATGAACGGATTCTCGGACAAGGGCAAATAACAACCCGCGGCTTTGATGTGGCTGCCCCCGATTATGACGGCGCCGTCATGGAGCGGGGTGTTCGGGATGAAAATATTGATCAGCAGCTCCGAGCTGACGATGGATTCCATCCGAATGCCGGATTCCGTGTAATCCTGCAGCCCCGTCGTCCGCTCGAATACGATCAGCGCGCCGATTTTGCGTTTGGCCATATAATTCAACGATTTGATGATCGCGTTGATTCGGTCGCTGATGTCGTGATCCACGACGGACGTGCGGCTGAACAGTTTCCCTCGCCCAAGCTGTTCGAGCGCCCGCCGAAGCTCCGGTTGGAAAATAACGAGCACCGCGAATACGCCGAGCGTGAACATTTGGTTCATCAGCCATTTGAGCGTATACAGATCGAACCATGTGCTGAGTGCCCAGGTCGCCACGAGCACGATGATGCCCTTGAATAGCTGCACGGCCTTCGTGCCGCGCACCAGCAGGATCAATTTGTAAATAATATAGCTAACGATGGAAATGTCGATGAGATCTTTGATCGCGATCGTCCATGTCATGTCGGTAAAGTAGTTCATCCGTCAACCCCCAAAGACCTAATGTGCGCACACATTACTCCTTTTATCGGAATTATAACCTTATTATTTTCTATAAACGGGGTTGCAAATCCTTTTTTCTTTCACAAAAAAACCTCCCGCATGAGGGAGGCAGTAAAATCAATAGGCCAAACTGCTGATGGAGGTCGTCACTTTGTACCAAAACCAGTCCAGCGCCTGGTCAATCTGCTTTACTTCTCCGGAGATATGCGCAGTGGAGGCTTCATACAACGATCCCGAGATCACCGTAACGTCCCCGTCCACCTCGCCGAGTACGTTCGCCTTGCCGTTCTCGACCGTCAGATCGCCGTTTATATGCGCGCCAGCGGGCACGGTAACGGTATCGCCTTCAATGACGACTTCCGCCAAATCAGGTCCACGAACTGCCAATTGACTATCTTGCTGCCACATCGCCAAGAAACTGGAGAACATCACGAGCACGAACACGGCGGCCACCGACACGGCGGGGTGACTCCGCACCCACCGGGCGAATCCGGATCCGGTTCTGCGGCGCTTCACCGGCAGAGCATCCATGATCCGCTGCGTCAGCTGCGAGGATTGTTCGGCCGAAATGACGAAATGCGTGTCCATCATCCTGTGCGTGAGCGCTTCCGTCTGTTCCAGCTGTTCCATTCGGGTGCGGCATTCCGGGCAGGAGTCAAGATGAGCCTTAAGCCCTGCAATATCGTCATGGGGCAGCTCGTCGTCCAAATAATCATGCATGAGCATGATGGCGACGTTGCAATTCATAGCAGCCAGTCCTTTCTTCGTTGTAATTTCGCAGTAGTATTCGATACGTATGATTCACGCGAATGTTTCACTTTTTTATAAGATCCGCACCTGCCCAATAATTGGGTCGGCGTTTGACGGACCGCTTCCTACAGCTTATGCTCCAGCTTCTTCCGAAGAAACTCCCGGCCGCGATGCACCCTCGTCTTGACGGTCGTCACCGGCATGTCCAGCACGTCCCCGATCTCCTGCAGCGAAAGCTCCTCCAGGTAGCGCAGCACCATGACCGACTTGTATTTGGCCGGCAACGTCTCGATCGCCTGATGGATGATTCGCTGCGTATCCGACAGCAGCAGTTCGCTCTCCGGCGTCCGGTCGTCGCTTGGAATCATCGCGTAGCCGTCCAGCCCTTCGTGCTCGCCCGATTCCGCGTCCAGCGAATACACCGGTTTGCGTTTGCGCAGCTTATCGATGCACAAATTCGTCGCGATCCGGTAGATCCAAGTGGAAAATTTCATCGTCGCGTCGTAACGCTCCAAATTCTTATATACACGCAGGAAAACGTCCTGTACGACGTCTTCCGCTTCCTGGCGGTTGTACAGCATCCGGTACGCCATATGGTAAAGCTTGTCCTGATAGAGCTCCACGATCTCGGCAAAAGCTCGCTGATCGCCTTGCAGAGCCAATCTCGCTAATCTCGCCTCAACTGATATCAATGCTACGCCTCCAAACCCGCCGGGTATCTTATTACGCGACTTTTTGATTATACCGTTACAAGCGTGCATAGGCAATGAAAGGGAAACAGAAATGGAATAGACAAGATGAAATTTTCAAATATGCCCTTTCAAGCGTTGTTGCCTCCGCTCATTGCTGCGGTGAATCTAATCTACTTTCTAAATGCGCGTTCGTATCCCTATTCTTGCTTTCGAACGCATGCGCGATTTCATCCCAATTATTTAATGTTTCTAATCTTATAAGACTGCTGCAGCTCCAATCCGCAACATCTACGCCCTCTATCCACAGCTTCATCCACATTCCCCCCACAATTACTGAATAAGCTGTGGATAACTGTACTTGACCAACATAAAAAGCCGATCCTTTAGAATGTATTCATCCCAAGGATCGGCTTCTGCCGTTATGAACATGTGAATTCAAATCATTCAACTTGGTCGAATGCTGCATTCCCCTTCTCTGAAGGTGAACGCATACCAATCGCCCTTTTCGAACAAATGCTGCGCGGCCTAGCGCCCGCACAAACCAATTGATCTTAGTAAACAGATGCTGCGTTGCCTAACGGCCACGCAAAACAATTGTTCTGATCAACCCGTGTTTCTAAGACCCGCCGCGATTCCGTTGATCGTGAGCAATACTTCGCGCAACAGCTCCAGATCGTCGTCGTCGCCTTTCGCGCGGCTGTCGCGGAGTTCTTTCAGCAGTTGCACTTGCATGTAGCTGAGCGGATCCACGTACGGGTTACGCAAACGGATCGATTCTTGGATAACCGGTACGTTATCCAAAATCTCCGCTTGCCCCGTAATTTGCAGGATCGTCGAAGATGTCCGCACGTACTCCTCTTCGATTTGCGTAAAGATGCGGTCGCGAATCGCTTGATCCGCAATCATGCCCGCGTATTCCTTCGCGATTTGAAGATCGGCTTTGGCCAATGCCATTTGCAGGTTATCGATTAACGACGTGAAGAACGGGAATTTCTCGTACATTACGCGGAGCGTATCCATCCGTTTCGCGTCGTCCTGAATGTAGCCCTGCAGCGCCGTCCCGGCGGCATACCAAGCCGGCAGCAGGTAACGGCTTTGCGTCCATGCGAATACCCATGGAATTGCGCGCAAATCCTCAAACCGATCGCTTCCTTTGCGTTTTGCCGGGCGCGAACCGATATTCAGCTCGCCGACCTCAGGCAGCGGCGTCGATTCCTTGAAGAAGGTCATGAAGTCCGGATCGCGGAAAATCAGATCCTGATACTTCGTCAATGCCGTCTCCGAGATGCCGCGCGAAATGTCTTCCCACTCGGCCGTTGCCGTCTCTTCCTGCTCCGGATATTTCGCCAAACGCGAAGCCGTCACAAGCGCCCAAGTCGCCTGCTCCAAGCTGCGGTACGCGATGCCCTTCAAGGAGTAACGGGAAGACAATACTTCGCCTTGCTCCGTGATTTTGATACCCCCGCCGACCGTATGCGGCGGTTGCGCCAAAATGCTTCGGTTCAGCGGCATGCCGCCCCGTCCAAGCGCGCCTCCGCGGCCATGGAAGAACTTCAACTTGACGTCGAACTTCTTCGCCGCGCTCGTAATCGCGTTCAGCGCCACGCGCAGCTCCCAGTTTGCCGTCACCACGCCGCCGTCCTTGTTAGAGTCCGAATAGCCGAGCATGATCTCGTGCAAGTTGCCGCGTGCTTCAACAGACTGGCGATAGACCGGCAGGGCAAACAGCTTTTCCATGATGCCTGGCGCTTCATGCAGGTCGTCGATCGTTTCGAATAGTGGCACGGCTTGCAGCGTGCACGTAATGTTGCCGTTCGATTCCTTGCGGAACAACCCGACCTCTTTGGCGAACACCATGACTTCGAGCATATCGCTAGCGCCTTGCGTCATACTGATCAGATAGCTGGAAATACAATTCAAGCCGAATTCAGCCTGCGCGCGGTAAATCGTATGGTAGACGTCCAAACACTCGCGCGTGCCCTCGGAATAGGAAAAATGCGGCGATGTAAGCGGACGCGGATCGTTCAATAACGTATGCAGCAAGTCGATCTTCTCGTCTTCGGACAAGGACGCGTAATCCGCCACGATGTTCATGTTGGCCAGAATTTCCGTCATCGCGTTCTCATGTTCCTTGCTATGCTGACGAACGTCGAGCGCGGCCAGATGGAAACCGAACAGCTCGACTTGCCGAATCAGCTTGCGAATGTGCGTATCGGCCACATAGTCCGCGAAGTGATGCCTGAGACTGCGGTCGATGATAAGTAAATCCTCTTTCAGCTCGTCCGCGCTGTTGTAACGCTTCGGCGATCCTTTCAAGGACTCATCCAGCGCGTTGGCCAGCTTCTCGAGCATATAGCCGAGTTTGATTCGGTAAGGTTCTTTCTCGTTGCGCCACAGCTCGATGCAGCGAAGCGCGACGACCTGCTCTTTATCCTTCTTGATGGATTCGGCCAGCTCATCCGAAATCTCGATGATGTTCGTGCTGAAGCTCAGCTGATCCATGACTGCTTTCAGAAGTTCTTCATACTTCTCCAAAGCGAGCCCGCGCTGCAGCTTCAACGTTTCCCAAGTCACCTTCGCCGTTACCGAAGGGTTGCCGTCGCGGTCGCCGCCGATCCAGGAGCCAAAACGGAGGTAAGTCGGAACATGCCAGTGCTCGTCGGACGGATAATACTTGTCCAAGCAGCGCTCCAGCTCTTCATACACGTTCGGGAGAACCTCGAACAACGTCTCGTCGAAATAGTACATGCCGTTACGCACTTCGTCGATGACGGTCGGCTTGCGGTCGCGAAGCTCATCGGTCTGCCACAAAGTCAACACTTCGTTCAGCAGCTTCTCGCGTAATTTCTCGCGTTCGCGATACGTAAGCGTCGGATCGTCCAGCTCCATCATTTCGGCGGCGATACGTTGATGAATGTCAAGAACGGCACGGCGCGTAGCCTCTGTCGGATGCGCGGTCATCACAAGTTCCAAGGAGATATCCGCGATGATTTCCTTCACATTGTCAACGGCGATTCCCCGGTCCTTCAGCACTTGAATCGCGCTTTCGATAGATCCCGGCTGGACTTGTTCGCCTGTCGAGCGCTCGTAATCGCGTTTACGGCGAATGCGGTGATTCTGTTCGGCAATATTCACGAGTTGAAAATAAATCGCAAACGCGCGAATTACCTGATGACGGGTTGCGGGAGTCAGCGCATCGATAACATGCTTGAACTCCTCGTCCAGCTCCGGCAAAAACTCCGCGCGCAGCGTTTTGCTCATTTCACGAATTTTCTCAACCGTCTCCAGCAGCTCATGGCCGCCTTGATGGACAAGCACATCCCCTAAAATGTTTCCCAGGAAACGAACATCACGGCGCAGCAAGTTGTTCGCTTGCGGTCTGTTTGTAGTCATTGTTGTACCAGCCTGTTCCGACATTCCTAATCCTCCTTAAGGTTTGCAGTGCGAAACCACATCCTAAGCTTCGCCGAAGGTCAGCAATGCAAAACCACTGCAAAAGCATAATCTTCGGCTTTCAACGCAAGACGCTGCCTAGAATGCATATATGGACGGCCTATTCTTGGTTTTTGCCTGCAGCAATCCTCGCCATAAGCCAAATTAACCAGTTACAACGGTTTTTAACTCTAATCATCATACTACAAATCAATAAGCGGTTGAAGCTTTTTCATAATCGACAGGAAAGCATGTCTTTATTAGGTAAAATAAAAAAGCCTTGGAAACCCAAGGCTTGAATTCGTCATATGGAGCGGGTGATGGGAATCGAACCCACGCTATTAGCTTGGAAGGCTAAAGTTCTACCATTGAACTACACCCGCAGATGATGGTCGGGACGACACGATTTGAACATGCGACCCCCTGGTCCCAAACCAGGTGCTCTACCAAGCTGAGCTACGTCCCGAAGTATGTATAATCTGCAATTAAGAAATGGCGCGCCCTGAGAGATTCGAACTCCCGGCCTTTTGATTCGTAGTCAAACGCTCTATCCAGCTGAGCTAAGGGCGCATATGGAGCGGAAGACGGGAATCGAACCCGCGACCCTCGCCTTGGCAAGGCGATGCTCTACCGCTGAGCCACTTCCGCATTTCACTGTCACTCGCTTTTTCTCAAGCGCGACAAGTAATAATATAACATGGGCACAAGCAGAATGCAACCCTTTTTAAGCAAAAATATAAACTTTTTTTCGTGAAGCATTCTGCTTATGTAGATCCCTTTTTCAAAACCATTCCCGCAAGTCCGTTTAGCTTACTTTTACCGGTTCCAAAACGCGCTCTTCATACACCTCCGGCTTGTCGCCAGCCAATGCGAACGGGAAGCAAAGCGGTACTCCGGTCCGCGGATCCGGAATGATATCCGTCTCGATGCCGAATACTTCTCGAAGCACTTCCTTCGTCATGACGGCCTCCGGCGTGCCCACGCTAACGACCTCCCCTTTCTTGATAGCCACCATATGCTGCGCATAACGGGAAGCGTGGTTCAGATCGTGGACGACCATAATGATCGTTCTGCCTGCCGTTGCGTTCAGTTGATGAAGCAATTCGAGCACCTCGAGCTGATGCGCCATGTCCAGATACGTCGTAGGCTCGTCAAGGAAAAGAAGGTCGGTTTGCTGCGCAAGCGCCATTGCGATCCAAGCACGCTGGCGCTGGCCCCCTGAGAGGCGGTCGATAGGACGATCTTTGAATTCAATCAATCCCGTGCGCTCGACGGCCCAGTTAATAATGGAGCGGTCCTCTTTATTCAACGAACCAAAACCGCGCTGATACGGGAAGCGTCCATACGAGACCAGTTCCGCTACCGTCAATCCATCCGGAGCCGTAGGATTCTGCGGCAGAATCGCCAACTGTTTCGCGACTTCTTTGGTCGATTGCTTATGAATCGATTTTCCGTCCAGCATGACCATGCCGGCAGAGGGCGACATCAGCCTTGCCATCGTTTTCAAAATCGTGGATTTGCCGGAGCCGTTCGCTCCAACCAAAGCCGTTATTTTCCCTTTGGGAATCGTTATATTCAAATCCTCCACGATCAATCGCTCTTCGTACCCAATATTCAGGTTCTTCGTATGCATTGCATTCATGCCATCCACCCCTTGCATCTGTTTGCAGCATTTATTGATAACCGTTCTCATAATTGTTCCATGTATAATGATAACCATTCTCACTGTATGCGTCAAGCAATTCAAACCTTAACATGCAGAAATATATTCATTCACGCGCACAAGCATTCACCATGTGAAATGCACAGGGCATAACCATAACCCACAGATATTCTTCAATCAGCAAGTCGGTAAATCGAATGTTTTAAACATCCATCTTGGAATTCCCTTTATTCCAATGCTGTTCAACAAGTCCCTGTGGGTAATAAAATGCAGCACGCACAAGGCTTTAGAGCTTCCGCTACGCGTTTATCCACAAAGTTATACACAAAAAGACCCTTCGATAACAAGGGTCTTTTATCTGATGCGCGTAGAGGGACTTGAACCCCCACGGTCGCCCGCCAGATCCTAAGTCTGGTGCGTCTGCCAATTCCGCCATACGCGCATATTATGTAATTCCATTTTCGAATTAGAAAATGGTGAGCCATGTAGGACTCGAACCTACGACACCCTGATTAAAAGTCAGGTGCTCTACCAACTGAGCTAATGGCTCATAAAATGGCTGGGGATCTAGGATTCGAACCTAGGGAATGACGGAGTCAAAGTCCGTTGCCTTACCGCTTGGCTAATCCCCACTATAAAGATGGTGGAGGCTGAGGGGATCGAACCCCCGACCCTCTGCTTGTAAGGCAGATGCTCTCCCAGCTGAGCTAAGCCTCCGAGATGAGAGAGATGGTGACCCGTAGGGGACTCGAACCCCTGTTACCTCCGTGAAAGGGAGGTGTCTTAACCACTTGACCAACGGGCCTTGTACAAAAAATAACTGGAGCTCTCAACCGGGATCGAACCGGTGACCTCATCCTTACCATGGATGCACTCTACCTACTGAGCTATGAGAGCGTATATGGCTCCCCGAACAGGACTCGAACCTGTGACAACTCGATTAACAGTCGAGTGCTCTACCAACTGAGCTATCAGGGAACGGTATGTAATTCGGGCAACTTCCACCCTGAAA
>NZ_JBXENS010000006.1:0-765890 GCF_059383675.1 Paenibacillus sp. J22P277 | reverse complement strand
ACGTGTGGAGCTGACGAATACTAATCGGTCGAGGGCTTATCCAAGCACATTCGGCATGCAGCTAAGCAAGAGACCTTCGCAAAGGTTCGTATCCAGTTTTCAGGGTGGAATGCTTGAAAGCAAGTTGGAGTGCCCACCGATGTGGGTTTTATTTATGAAGTAAGCTATCCAACTACAGGTATTGCATCTCTACATAGGGTTATGGCGATCGTGGCGAAGGGGTTAACGCACCGGTTTGTGGATCCGGCATTCGTGGGTTCAAGTCCCATCGGTCGCCCCAGTAATCTTTTTACCGTTTCTTGCGGAAGTGGCTCAGCGGTAGAGCATCGCCTTGCCAAGGCGAGGGTCGCGGGTTCGATTCCCGTCTTCCGCTCCATCCTTTATGACGATAAGTCTTTGTCTGCGCTCGGCGCGGATAAGGGCTTTTTTTGTGTTCGCTCGGGAAGCCCCAGTTTCGCAAGCGTTGGAGACGACCGATTATATGCCAGCATCGCGGGAAAACTTGGCATGATTTTATAAAGGAATCCGTGTATTTGTCATACGAATGCGTTGGAGATGTTTTATACTGATCTGAGAAGAAGTAAGCGCAGTCGAGGGGGAGTTTACATTGATCGGAGAAGTTTCCTATCCAGGTCCGCTTCGGATCTTGCAGCGCCTCATGATGCAGCCGATACGAATCGGGGGATTTACGATCACTTTGTTGGATGCGCTTTCAGCAGAACATGAGGAAGCTTGGTCGCACCCCCCGCATCGTCATCCCTGGTATGAATTCAACTATGTATCGGACGGCGGGTTGTTCACGACCTCGGCGGGGACGGAGTTTCGGATCGAAGCCGGGCAATCGTATTTGATTCCTTCGGGCGTCGTGCATTCGCATCGGCATGGAGCCGGCGAGGCGGACGACGGATTTTGCCTGCGTTGGCAGTTCCAGCAGGAAAGCGGAGGCGATGCCTTCAGCCTCGCGGAGGAAGCGGAGTTTATCCGCTGCTTCTCTTCGGTGCGTGCGTATGCGTTGAAGCCGGAAACGGCGGCGCCGCTATTCGCGCTGCGGCCGGAGTCGAGCTTGCTGTCGCTGCGTACGGCTTTCGCGGGCTGGTTGACGGGGCTTTTCGAGGACTGGCGGGTCGCTGCGCCCGCTGCGCCGTTGCAGGCGCATGATCATGGCGATACCGTTGTCCGCCAAACGATGCTGTTTCTGAAAGCGTATTATGCGAACGAGGTTCGCGTGCAGGACATCGCCAATGCCCTGCATGTCAGCTACCGGACGCTCGCAAGGCTGTTCCGGGCGCAGACGGGGCTGACGGTCGTGGAGAAGCTGAACGACATCCGCGTGCAGCAGGCGAAGAAGCTGCTGATCGAGACGGACATGCCGATGAAGCAGATCGCGCTTGCGGTCGGGCTCAAGAACGAGTTTTACTTCTCGAATTTGTTCAGGCAGGTCGCGATGGCAACGCCGTCGGATTTTCGTGCTCTCCGTCATGACGAACTCGCGGCGAATCCTCGATCCGTAGAAAGGGGCATATGACATGCATCATCGGTTATCCGCGATGATCGGAAAATATCCCGAGCTGGATGCGTGCGTGCAGGAGACCGCACTGGCGTACGAGCTCTTGGTCAATTCGTACCGGAACGGCGGCAAGCTGCTCGTATGCGGCAATGGCGGCAGCGCCGCGGACAGCGAGCACATCGTCGGCGAGTTGATGAAAGGCTTTCTCTATAAGCGGTCGGTACCGGCAAGCTTCAGGGAATCGTTGATTCGCCTCTTCCCGGCGGACGGAGCGCAGCTGGCGGACCGATTGCAGGGCGCGCTGCCGGCGATATCGCTCGTGAGCCATGCCTCGCTGATGACCGCGTTCGCGAACGACGTATCCGCTGAAACGGTGTTCGCCCAGCAGGTATACGGTTACGGCAAAGAAGGCGACGTGCTGCTCGGATTGAGCACCTCCGGCAATTCGCCGAATGTCGTTCGGGCCATCCAGGTAGCCAAATCGCTCGGCGTGCGGACGATCGGCCTGACCGGCCGCGACGGCGGAGCGATGAACATGCTGTGCGACGTGACGATCCGGGTCCCGCATGACCGAACGCCGGATATCCAGGAACGGCATCTGCCGATCTACCATGCCCTGTGCATGATGATGGAGGAGGCGTTCTTCGACGCATGAAGCTGTTGGCTGGAATCGATATCGGCGGGACGAAGTGCGCGGTCAGCCTAGGCGTGTTGGATGGCGAAGGAGGCATCGCGATTATCGGGAAGACTCGTATGTCGACGCCTTCGGAACCGGAAGCGGCTATTGCGTGCATGATCGACGCCTTGGAGGAGCAGTTGAGGAAGCTGGCCGAGGGCGAGCTATGCGCAATCGGCATCAGCTGCGGCGGCCCGCTCGACAGCCGGCGGGGATTGGTGCTATCGCCGCCGAATCTGCCGGGATGGGACGCGGTGGATATCGTTACCCCGTTCGCCGAGCGGTTCGGCGTTCCGGCGGCGCTTCAGAATGACGCCAATGCCTGCGCGCTGGCGGAATGGAAATGGGGGGCGGGTCGAGGCTGCCGCAACATGATTTTCCTGACCTTCGGGACGGGCATGGGCGCTGGCCTCATCCTGAACGGCGCGCTCTACTCGGGCACGAACGACCTGGCTGGCGAGGTCGGCCACATTCGGTTGGCGCCGGAAGGTCCGGTGGGCTACGGGAAAGCCGGATCATTCGAAGGTTTCTGCAGCGGAGGCGGGATTGCCCAGCTGGCGCGGATGATGGCGGAGGAGCGCCTGAACGAGAGCAATCCGCCGTCGTTTTGCCGGACGAGAGCGGAATTGCCCTTGCTCACCGCGGAGCTCGTAGGCCGAGCAGCCGAGCGGGGAGATCCCCTCGCGGTCGAGATTTACCGGTTGTCCGCGCGGAAGCTCGGGAGGGCGCTCGCCGTGCTCGTGGATATCTTGAATCCCGAGCGAATCGTCATCGGCAGCATCTACGGCAGGCAGCGGGCAATCATGGAGCCTGTCGTGCTGGCGGAGATGCACCGGGAGTCGCTGCCGCTCTCCGCATCGGCATGCGAAGTCATGCAAGCGGGACTGGGCGAGCAAATCGGCGATTACGCGAGCTTGTCCGTCGCCCTACACCATTTGAACGAGAAAGGCGGCAATCTAACATGACGAACAGGGCGAAGCAGAAGATTCATTTGATCGGCAATGCGCATCTGGACCCCGTCTGGCTGTGGCAGTGGCAGGAGGGTTACGCGGAGATCAAGGCGACGTTTCGTTCGGCGCTCGACCGTCTGCGGGAATATCCGGATTTCGTGTTTACCCGCTCTTGCGCGGCCTATTACCGCTGGATCGAGGAGAACGCGCCGGACATGTTCGCGGAAATCCAGCTGCGCGTGTCGGAGGGCCGCTGGGTCATCGTCGGCGGCTGGTGGATCCAGCCGGACTGCAATTTGCCGTCGGGCGAATCGTTTGCCCGGCACGGCTTGTACGGCCAGCGGTACTTTCAGGAAAAATTCGGGATGATGGCGAAGGTCGGCTACAATGTCGACTCGTTCGGCCACAACGGCATGCTGCCGCAGCTTTTGAAGCAGAGCGGGATGGATTATTACGTGTTCATGCGTCCCGAGAAGCACGAGAAGGAGCTGGAGCGCAATCTGTTTTGGTGGGAATCCGAGGATGGCAGCCGCGTCATGGCGTTCCGTCTGTCGGACAACTATTCGACGAGCTGGGGGCTTCCGTTCGAGGAGAAGATCCTGGCGCACGGGGATATGGCGGATACCGACGGTCACCCGCATATGACGTTCTACGGAGTCGGCAACCACGGGGGCGGTCCGACGATCGCGAATCTGGAGACGATCGAAGCCTTGCAGACCCGATACGGGCAGGAGCGGATCGTGCTGAGCTCGCCGAACCGCTATTTCGAAGAACTGGCGGCAGCGCAGCCGAAGATTCCGGTCGTGAAGGACGAGATGCAGATGCATGCGATCGGCTGCTACTCCACCCATTCGGAGTCGAAGGAGAACAATCGCCGCGCGGAGCATCGACTCTTGACCGCGGAAAAATTCTCGTCGGCGGCGAACGTGCTGCTCGGCTTGCCGTACCCGCGGGAGCAGCTGAAGCTGGCCTGGGAGAACGTCATGTTCAATCAATTCCATGACATCATGGGCGGCTGCAGCATTCGCGAGGCGTTCCAGGATGCCCGCGAATCGTACGGGGAGTCGCTGCATCTCGCGGCGAAGGCGCTAAACGCGGCCGCGCAGCGGCTGTCTTGGTCGATCGATACGAAGAAGCCGGAGATCCGGTCGCTGAGCAAAGACAAGCATTGGCTGTCCTGGGAGCATGGCGATCTCGGCACTCCGCTGGTCGTATTTAATCCGCTCTCCTGGGAGGTCGAGGTGCCGATCCATGCCAACCGGCGCATGACGGGCGTGACGGACGATCAAGGCAATGCCGTGCCGGCACAGATCGTTCGCGCGTCGCGTACGAACGGACGGGACAATTGGGATACGCTGTTCATGGCGCGCGTGCCTGCCATGGGTTATCGGGTCTACTGGTGCTTTTTGACCAAGGAAACGGCCCCGGCAGAGGTGGAGACGCGGGTGACGGCAGAAGCGAACGTGCTGGAAAACGCCTTCGTCCGGGTGGAGCTCGAACGGCATACCGGCTATATCTCCCGGCTGCTCGACAAGCGGACGAATGCCGACGTATTCGGCGCTCCTGGGGCGGTGCCGGTCATCATCGACGAGCATCACAGCGATACATGGGGCCACGGGCTGCAAAGCTACCGCGATCTGATCGGGTATTTCGCGGATGCCGAGGTCAAGGTGCTGGAGAGCGGCCCGCTGCGCGGCATTATCCGCGTCACGAGCCGCTATAACGGTTCGACGCTGCGGCAGGATTTTATTCTCCATGCCCATGCCGCGGAAATTCTGGTGAAGGTACAGCTGGATTGGCGGGAAAAGCACAAGATGCTGAAGCTGTCGTTCCCGGTTGCCGTAGAGCAGCCGGAGTCGTATTCGGAGATTCCGTACGGCTATATCCGGAGGGAGGCGGACGGCAGGGAGGTGCCGGGCCAGCAGTGGATCGACGTCAGCGGCAAGGTGCCGGGTTCGGAAGGCAGACGCGGGTTGGCGATATTGAACAACGGCAAATACGCTTATGACGTGCTGGAGCGCGAAGCGAGGATGACCGTGGTCCGCAGCCCGATTTTCGCCGATCACTACGGCGAGCGCGACGACCAGGTCGAGTTCATGGATCAAGGGCTGCAGGAGTTTACCTATGCGCTTGTGCCGCATGACGGCAGCTGGCAGGACAGCGGCATCGTCCGCAAAGCCTACGAACTGAACGTGCCGCCGATTGCCGTATGGGAGACGTACCATGAAGGGCCGCTTCCGCAGCGGCTGGAAGGCATTCGGATCTCGGCGGAGCACATCGTGTCCACCGCATTCAAACGGGCGGAAGACGACGATGGCTGGATCCTGCGCTGTTACGAAACCGCGGGACGGCCGGCGGAAGCCGATATCGGCCTTCCGATGCTGAACCGCCGATGGCAGGGATCTTTCGGCAAATGCGAGATCAAGACGTTCCACATACCGGATGACGCGGGACTCCCGGTTCGGGAAGTGAATTTGGTAGAGTACGAGGCTGCGAAGTAATGGCTGGTTGTTATTACAAAATCAAAATCCCTTCGGCAATGTTGCCGAAGGGATTTTGATTGCGGCCGTCAAGAAGAGGAGCATCCGGTCGACGGGTCAGCGGACTATGCAGGTAACGGACAGCGGGTCAAAGAGCTATGCAGGTAACGGTCGGCGGTTAATTATGTCTCGGATAGGTCAATCCGGTTAGAAATAGGCTCCGTGAAACAAGAAGAGCAAGGGATACGCCGAATGCGTCCCTTGCTCTTGTACTATGCGCCTATAATGACGCAGTCCGATTCAAGCGTGTAGCCTTCCGGACCGGCAAGCTCCAGTTCGACCGAGGTCGGCGACGCGACGCGAAGCTTCATGACTTTCGCGGCTTCGTCGAGCTGCCAGGAGACGTCGATCCGCCCGCTGCCCGGCAGGGGGACGGAACCGCGCGCCCAGGCAAGACCGGACGGCTTCGGAGCGATGCGCACCTTAGTCCAGCCCGGCGTGACGCCGCTGACGCCAAGCACCTCGGAGCCGAGGAAGTAGACGGGGCCGGCCGACCAGGCGTGGCAGTGACTGCGAGTCGGCATCTTATCGTTATGCGTGATGCCGCTGGTCGGATATACTTCCCAAACGGTCGTGGCGCCTTGATCCACCATGGCGCCGTATTGGGTCAGAATATCCTTCGTCATGACATCCTGCTGGCCGAGCTTCGCCAACGCCTCGTGGTAGAAGAACGACATGAACGGACTGCCGATCTGAACGAACGCGGCCGGCGGCTCCACGATATAACCTCGCAGCAATTCGGCCCGTTCGCCGTCCGGAATGCCGCACAAGCTGGCGACGACTTGCGTTTGCATGCTGAGCGTTTTCGAAGGACGGCCGTCGGCATGGATGCAGTCGAGGTACGCCTTTCGGTTCTCGTCCCAGAGATGGGCGTTAATCGCATCGCGCAACCGGTTCGCCGTCTCTTGGTAGACGTCATGCGCAGCCGTATCGTCCGCCGCTGCAGCAAGCGCAGCCGCGTCCCGCAGCGATTTCACCAGGAACATGTTTTGCGGCGCGACGACGCCGTCCCCCGGTTGTTCGAAGTTCGCCCAGTCCAGCAGATTCCACCCTCTGATCTTCAAAAGGCCGCGTTCTTCGATTTTCGCGAGATAATGGTCCAGCGTGAAGCGGACATGCGGCCACAATTCGCGCGCGAATGCCGCGTTTCCGGTATAGCGGTAATGCTCCAGGCAGGCCGTGACCCAGAAGAACGTCCAGTTCGGAATGACGCTGCTCCAGCCGCTCGGCACCTGATCGGCATAGAGCGGCGTCTGGAACGCCGATTCCGGCACGAGCCGCAGGATGCGCTCGACGATCTCGGCGGAACCGAAGGCGTAATAGTTGATCAACGAAGCGTTGCGCGCGTCGCCGACCCAGAACGTCTGCTCGAATGCCGGGCAGTCGACGAACGTATCCTCCATGCACAACCGAGTCGTATCCCGGCTGATGCGCCAGATCTCGTTCAGCATCGCGTCGCTGGATTGGAAGGTCCCGGCGTCGGCGACCGGGAAGTTGCTCTGCAGCAGCTTGACGTCATACAGCTTCGCCGGTCTTGACGCGCCTCGTACCGTTATCGCCAAATAACGCAGGCCTCGTCGAACCAACGACGCGTAGGCTTGTCTCCCCTCGCGGCAGGTGTAGCGCAAGGTGTTGTCCAGTTCGTACGTATACTGGCGCCAGCCGTCGCGCATGTATTCGAAGCCGTAGAAATCGACGATCGTGCCTTCGGCGGCATCGAGCTCGAACGCAAGGTACCCGCTCAATTCGCGCCCGAAGTCGATGAGAATTTCCGTGTCCAGCTCCGGATGCAGCGGAATGACGCCGGCATCGGCGCTGGCCAGCACGGCGCGCTGCAGGGCAGCCGGCACCGGCTGCGGCCGGTCGACGACGCGCCATGCGGTCTGGCTGTAGACGTCCGCCGTATGATAAAGCCGCGGATCGATCGGCTTCACCCACTCGCGGTAATCGGCCAATTGTCGCTCCGAAGCAACCTGCTTGATCTCCGCGTACAGAGGCGGATTGCGATCGATGACGCTTTCCGGCCGATGGTCGACGTGCTCCGCCCAGCCGAAGGAGCCGATCGCGGCAAAAGGAACCTCGGAGCCGCCGTCTCCGGCCGCGCCGATGCTCGGCGAGCGAACCTCGAACGGAGCGTCGCTGTCCAAGCCCAAATGGTAGGCATGGCCGTGCATTTCCCGGTTCAAGTCGAGCAGCAGCAAATGCTCGCCGGCCGCGAGGCGCACTTGCACGAATTGCTGCGGGGCTTCGCCGTAATAATCCGCCTCCGCGCACCATTGTCCATCCAGGCTGACGCGCAGCGGCATGCGTCCGTTATCGACGCTGCCGACCGTCAGCACGCCGTCCTCCGCCATCGTGACGACGGCGGCGAGCAGACCGATGATCGTGACGGTATTGGCGTGGTCGACGCTCTCCGGCACCATGATCGTCCGTACGTCGAACGCAGCGCTCCACGGAACGGGCTTCATGAAGTTCATTTCCTCGACGCGCGCCGCATAGACCGGCTCCTCCGTCAAGTAAGGGATCGGGCGCGGCGATAGGGTCGTCCACGGCGCCATGCCGGAAGCGCCGATCGCTTCGGCCCGTTCCCATGCGGAATCGTCGAATCCGGGCAGCTTCCAGCCTTCGTCCCATCCGCGGCCGTCGAAGCGCTCCGTAAACCCGAGCTGGCAGGAGATCCGCTGGGAGGTGGCGTCGTAGGCGCCGTGAATCGCGGTCGTCCACGACGCGTCCGTGCGGACCGGCGTCCCGGAGACTTGTCCGTCCGCGCCGAATCGGTCGACCTGGAGCAGCAGACCGCCGCGACCGCGCAAATATTGAAACGTCGCCAGGCCGTAATGAAGCACGATGACGGCGATCGAGTTCTCCGCGCCTTGCTTCAACAAATGGCCGATCTCGTATTCGTCATAGGGCAGGTTCGAGGGGAAGGAGCGGATCGGCCCCCGTCCGACCTGCGTTCCGTTCACGTATAGCACGTAACGGGAATCCGCGGTCAGCTTGAGCTTCGTCTCGCCTCCCGCCGCACCTGCTTCTTCGCCGCAATGGAAGGTTTTGCGGAAACAGCGCCATTCGTTGCGGGGGCTTGCTTCGCCTTGTCCCCATATCCAGGATGCTTGCCACATCGGTTGTTGCCTCCTTGTAATCGTGTTCATCCCCTTCATTGTAATGGAGAAGAAGTGCTTGGACAGGGATTGATCCGGACTTAATTAGGGGGCATTACGGACATTTGAGCTGTGGGAAACCCCGTCAAGCGCAAGGTACTGCCCCCACCCTTACATAATGTGGAAGAAAGGCCGATTTAGCCGCCATAACGAATGGTGAGGGCAGGAGAACGCGGAATACGGCCCGAATACCGGCAGGAAGCGTTTTCCTCGATTGCCGGGCGTGAATTACAATGACACCAAGCCGATTGCGGCTAGGTGCGCGTAGGAGGACAAGAACGAATGAAAGCTGGAATCGGGCTGCGATGGAATGTCAGAAGACTAGGGGGGACCGTTCCGCCGGAAAGGCAGCTGGGGAAAGACGCGGTGACCGCTCTTCTGATTCATGGCTGCTTTCAGTTCGGAGCCTCCATGTCGGGGCTGTTTCTGAACTTGTACCTGTGGCGCCTGACGCAGGATCTGTACGTGAACGGGATTTACAATATTATCGTGTTTCTATTAACGCCGTTCGCTTTCGCGATCGGGGGCAAAATCACCAAGATGAAGGACCGCATGGTCACGTACCGGCTCGGCATCGTGACGATCGCGATCTTCTATCTGCTCGTCGTCATCGCGCGGGAGAACGTCGCGGCGTGGTTCATCCCGTTCGCCGTCTTCAACGGCATCGCGACGGGCTTCTACTGGACCGGCTACTTGGTGCTGATGTACGACGTGTCGACGGAGCAGAACCGCGTGCGCTTCCTGGCGGTGAACATGGTCGTCTTCAATTCGGCCGGACTTATCGGGCCGGCGCTTGCGGGTTTCATCATTCAGCTGAGCGGCGGATTGCAGGGCTATGTCTTCGTCTTTCTGTTCGCTTTCCTCATGTTCGTGGCGGCTTCCGTCATCAGCTTCCGCATTCCGAGGATCGTCTCCCACCACAAGGCGTATTATTTGAAGCTGATGGGGCTGGTCATGCGGCGCAACGCGCTTTGGGTGAAGGGGCTGCTGGCGTTTCTGGTGTTGGGGCTGTTTCAAGGCATCATGCTGTTCCTGCCCAATATCCTGCTCTTCCAAACCGTCGGCCGGGAGGACCTCGTCGGTTATTTGGGCGTGTTCTTCTCGGCGCTGACCGTCGGCACGGGCTACGTGATTTCGAGGCGGGTCGGCAAAGAGCCGGTGCGCAAATTCGTGCTGTACTCTTCAAGCGGCATCGTGCTCGGCTCCCTGTTCCTGCTCTATGACGTGTCGGCATGGACGGTGCTCGTGTTCATGATCGCGTTCTCCATCTGCAATCCGCTGGCGGTCAATACGTTGACTTCCTATTATTACGGGCTGATCGGCAAGCTGCCGCTCAAAGGACAGCTGAGAGTCGAATCGGTCGTCATGCGGGAAACGTTCCTGAATACGGGACGGGTCCTGTCTATCGGCTTGCTGCTGCTTCTATCCGGTGACTTGACGTCGATCTGGCTGCCGATCGTCCTGCTCGCGATGGCCGTCATCCAATTCGTGCTGTTCTGGTTGATTCGGGAATAACGGCAGTTGCTTGATCGCGTCCATGCCCATACATATTTGGCTTGCCGCCTTCATACTAATTAGTTCTCGGGATCAAGGGGGGCTGCGGCATGGACGTCTGGAAGGAAATGAAGCGTCTGCAGGTAGAACAGGTCGTGTTCTGCCAAGAGGAGCAAGCCGGGCTGCAGGCGGTGATCGCGATCCACAGCACGCGGCTCGGGCCGGCGCTCGGCGGCTGCCGTATGTGGACGTACGCCTCGGAAAACGACGCCGTCGCGGACGCCGTCCGGCTTGCGCGCGGCATGACATATAAAGCGGCCATTTTCGGCCTGCCTTACGGGGGCGGCAAAGCGGTCATCGTCGGCAATCCGTCGACCGACAAGAGCGAAGACAAATTCCGCGCCTTGGGCCGATTCATCGAGCGGCTGCAGGGCCGTTACATTACCGGCGTCGATCTGGGCACGACGGTGCGGGACATGGATTGGATCCGGCTGGAGACGCCCCATGTGACGGATACGACCGGGACGATCATGGCGGCAGGCGATTTCACGGCGGAAATGACGGCGTACGGCGTCTACCTGGGCATGAAGGCATCGGCTGATTTCCTGCTGGGC
Organism: Paenibacillus sp. J22P277; assembly: GCF_059383675.1. Lineage (NCBI taxonomy): Bacteria > Bacillati > Bacillota > Bacilli > Caryophanales > Paenibacillaceae > Paenibacillus > Paenibacillus sp. J22P277. The sequence goes on along the minus strand of NZ_JBXENS010000006.1, from coordinate 754,948 downwards.
AGCGGGGATTTGAGCGGAAGGACCGTCGCGGTCCAAGGGCTCGGAAAGGTCGGGTTCCTGCTGTGCGGCATGCTGCGCGACGCGGGGGCGAACCTCGTCATCGCGGATATCGACAACGCTTTGGTGGAGAGAGCGGTGAAGGCCCACCATGCGAGAGCCGTTGCGCCTGACGCGATCTACGGGGAGAGCTGCGACATCTTCGCGCCGTGCGCGATCGGCGGCATCCTGAACGATGCTACGATCGCAAAGCTCAAATGCGCCATCGTGGCGGGCTCGGCGAACAATCAACTGCAGGAGGAAATCAGAAACGGCGAGGAGCTGGAGCAGCGGGGCATCCTCTATGCGCCGGATTACGTGGTGAACGCGGGGGGTCTCATCATCACCGCCTGCGAGCTGCAGGGCATGTCCGTTCCGGAGATGAAACGAAACGTGGACCGGATCTACGGGATGCTGTTGAAGGTATACCTTCATGCGAGGCAGGAGGCCGTGCCCACATGGCTCGCCGCGAACATGCTGGCTGAAGCGGAGCTGTCGAAGCCGTGACGGGAGGCAAGTGCAAGGCGGCTGCAACGGGTACGGTTGCGGGTTCGCGCGACCAAGATCGACAAGAGAAAAAGACGGCCGTCACTTCAACGAAGCGGCGAGCCGTCTTTCGGTTTGTTTCCGGCGCAAGAAGCGGAGCAAGCGGCCGAGTTTCGGACCGCGAGCGCTTCGCGCCGCTTCCTCTCCGTGCAGGTACCGCTCGTTGCGGAATGCGTTTTCCCTCTCGTTTTGCCGGTAACGGTACAATTTCTCCTCCGTGTACGTAACCAAATATCCATGCATGGCCGCTGCCCCCTCGATCGGTTCTGTCACTATTATGCGGTCGCGCAAAGGGGATAAAAAGAGTAGAATAAACCGTGCATACTTCCTCTTTTTTAGTACGGAACGGGAGGGTTGGCGGAATGATGCAGGCAATTCACGCGGAACGTTATCTTGATTTGGTTCGACGATTCGCCGATGGACAAGCCGCCGGCGTGCCGGTCGAAGTCACCCTGGACGAATTGGCGCAAGCGCTCTACTGCACGGCGAGGAACGCGAAGCTCATCCTTCATCGCATGGAAGAGGAAGGGTGGGTAGAGTGGCAGCCCGGACGGGGCAGAGGCAATCGGTCGCATCTGGTGTTTCGGATGGAGCCGGATGTCCTGCTGCTGGATATGGCCAAACAAACGGCCGGCCTAGGCAGCTATAAGCAAGCGTTCGAGCTTATTCATCGCCACGGCGGAGGAACGCCGGCCAAGGAGCGCTTCAATGAATGGCTGACGCAGCATTTCGGCTACCGGTCGGAAACGGAGGACGGCCGGCGGCACGTGGATATGCTGCGGCTGCCCGTGCACGTGCCGCTCGTCACCCTGGACCCGGCGGAGGTTTATTACGCGTTCGATGCCCACATGATCCGGCAGCTGTTCGACCGGCTGGTATCGTTCGACGCGGCCTCGGGGCAGGTTAAGCCCGCGCTGGCGCATGCCTGGGAATGCTCGCGCGACGCGACGGTATGGCAGTTTCATTTGCGCCGGGGCGCGTATTTTCACCACGGGCATGAGCTGACCGCGGACGACGTCGCATATACGCTGGAGCGGCTGCGGGAAGGCAAAGCGAACAGCTGGCTGCTGCGCAACGTCGACGTCATCGAAGTATCGGGGCCGCGGCTGCTGACGGTTACGCTCGCGAAGCCCAACCGGATCTTTCATCGTTTCCTATGCTCGACGGCCGCGTCCATTCTTCCCCGCGACCCGGTGCAGCGCGACCCGGAGCACTATTGGCGGCGCCCTTCTGGAACGGGGCCGTTCATGGTCAAGGAGCGGAACGAGGACCGGCTCGTGCTTGACGCAAATCCCGGCTACTACGGCGGCCGCGCGCATCTGGACGGGGTCGTGATCGCGCTCGTGCCGCCCGACCTGGGCCTCGATTCGCAGCAATGCTGGGAGAGGCTGGTGCTCGATCACGATGCCAAGGAACAGGGGCGCGAGAACGGTTGGCCGAAGCTGGAATCGCTGCTGCAGGGCTGCATGCTGATGACGTGGAACCGCAATAAACCGGGGCCGCAGCAATCGCAGTTATTCCGGAAGGCGGTCGATCTGCTGCTTGACCGTTCCTCGATGCTGAGCGAGCTCGGCGAGAACCGAATGTTCGCCGCGCGCAGCTTCAGGCCCGATGCGCATACCGCGCTGCGGCATGTCCGCAGCGACGGCGAGCAGGCGATGGCGTTGCTGCGGGACGCGGCATACGACGGCACGCCCTTCATGTTGTACACGCGCAGATGGCATGAACGCGACGCGCGGTGGATTCAGGCGCGCTGCGCGGAGTTTGGCGTGCGGGTGGAGGTTCGCGTGTTCGAAGGAAACGAATGCCGCGGCGAAGACGTGCTGGAGGCGGCCGATGCCATCCTGTACAGCCTCGTGTTCGCGGAAGACGAAGTGTGCGAGATCGAGACTTACGAGCAGCGGGGCAGTTTCATGAACGCGCATATGGAGCCGGCGCTCCTCGAATGGGCCAAAGGCCGGATCGATCTGGCCGTTGCCGCGGATACGCCCGAACAGCGGCGTTTCCTGCTCCAAGAGATGGAGGATAGACTGCGCGACGAGACGCAGGTGCTCTTCCTGCTTCATAAGAAAAGCAATACGTCGTATAAGCCCGAGCTGCGGGGCATTGCGCTCTCGCCGCTCGGATGGATCGATTTCAAGGACGTATGGGTGCAATCCGAGCCTGGAGATGCGGCGCAGGCATAGTGCTGCACGAAGGCCATGGGAGATAATCGAGGAGGCTGACGAACCATGAACGAGCAGACGAGGGCTAATCAAGCAACGAATCCGGAGCATCTCCGGTATCCGATCGGGCAGTTCGCCTGGAACGGGGAGATCCCGGGCGAACAGCGTCAGGCATGGATCGCGGAAATCGCGGCGCTGCCTGCTCTGCTGCGGGCAGCCGTGACCGGGATGCCGGAGGAGCAGCTGGATACGCCGTACCGGGACGGCGGTTGGACCGTTCGGCAGGTCGTCCATCACGTGCCGGACAGTCATATGAACAGTTATATCCGGTATAAGCTGGCGTTGACGGAGGACAAGCCGACGATTCGGCCGTATTACGAAGACCGCTGGGCGGAGCTAGCGGATTCGTCGGAGCCGACGGGAGTATCCTTGGCATTGCTCGATGCCCTGCACGAACGCTGGGTCAAGCTGCTCGGGAGCATGAGCGACGCGGATTATGCGCGAAGCTTCGTCCATCCGGAGTCCGGGGAGGAGATCCGGTTGGATTACAACCTCGGCGCTTACGCGTGGCATGGCAGGCATCATCTCGCCCAAATCACGGAACTCGCGAAGCGAAAAGGCTGGTGAGGCCGCCTACTCCGACAACTCGTCGAGCGTCTTGCTGAAGCTCGGCGCCATCTCGGTCAGGAACCAGTCGACCTCCGGCATGCCGAGGGCGGCGAGCTTGATTTCGGTCTGGCCTTTCGCCACCGCGAATTCGCGGTTGCCGGAGGAGAGCTCGGACAAGCATTTCATATACGCGTCAAGCAGGTCGGCCGCCTTCACCATTTTGCGCAGCTCGGCCTGTTCGTCGTTCGGCGCGGCATCGAGAATGAGCGGCTCGTAGACGTCCTGCAGCGGCTCCGGCACCATGCCGAGCAGCCGTTCGGCGGCCATGGCCTCGATCTCGCGGAAATTGGCGAGCATCTTCGGATTATGATGCTTGACCGGCGTCGGGATGTCGCCCGTGAATACCTCCGCGGCGTCGTGAAAGAGCGCCATCGACGCAGCCCGGTCGGCGTTCAGCGAGCGGCCGAACATGCGATTGCCGATCTCGCACAGCATGTGGGCGAGCAGCGCGACATGATAGGAATGCTCCGCGACCGTTTCGCGGTTCGTATTGCGCATGAGGCTCCAGCGTTCGATATAGCGAAGCCGGTACATATAGGCCATGAAATGGCTATCCATGATGGCGGGAATTCCTTTCCTGTCGGAATCGGGGCGGTCGCGGACCGCAATTGCAGTGTGCCCGCCAAGTTCCGATGTGGTATGATAGATTAGAGTCATTATAATATAGATTATATAGGGAAAGACGAATACCGACCAGAGAGAGGAGCCATATTGGACTCATGCAGCATTTTGAACAAAGCGTATATGAACTTATCGTAGAAACCTCTACTAACCTTCCTGGTGATGTCCGGAAGGTTATTCAAGCCGCGCGGGAAGCGGAGGACCGGGCGACGCGCGCCGGCCTGTCGCTCTCGACGATCGCGACGAACATCGAGATGGCGGAGACGAACGTCTCCCCGATCTGTCAGGATACCGGCATGCCGACGTTCGTCGTGCATACGCCAGTCGGCGCCAATCAGATCGTCATGAAGCAGCAGATCAAGAACGCCATCGCGCGCGCGACCAAAGACGGCAAGCTGCGCACGAACTCCGTCGACTCGTTGACGGGCGCCAACACCGGCGATAACCTCGGGCCCGGCACGCCGGTCATCCACTTCGAGCAATGGGAGAAGGACGACATCGACGTCCGCCTGATTCTGAAAGGCGGCGGCTGCGAGAACAAGAACATCCAATACAGCCTCCCGACGGACATTCCGGGTCTCGGCAAAGCCGGCCGCGATCTGGACGGCATTCGCAAATGCATCATGCATTCGGTGTACCAAGCGCAGGGGCAAGGCTGCAGCGCAGGATTCATCGGCGTCGGCATCGGCGGCGACCGGACGACGGGCTACGAGCTGGCGAAGCAGCAGCTGTTCCGCCACACCGACGACACGAATGCGATCCCCGAACTGCGGCAGTTGGAAGAATACGTCATGGAGAACGCCAATAAGCTCGGCATCGGCACGATGGGCTTCGGCGGCGAAGTGACGCTGCTCGGCTGCAAGGTCGGCGTCATGAACCGTCTGCCGGCCAGCTTCTTCGTCTCCGTCGCGTATAACTGCTGGGCTTACCGCCGCCAAGGCGTGCTGCTGAACGCGGAGAGCGGCGAGATCCAATCGTGGATCTATCCGAACGGATCCGACACGCCGATGAAGAACGGCTCGGCCGACGAAGCCGCGGAAGCCGTAACGGAGCGCGCCGAGCGCCGCGAGGTCGTGCTGAACACGCCGCTCAGCGAAGAAGACGTGCGCGGCTTGAAGGTCGGCGACATCGTCATCATCAACGGCGAGATGCACACGGGCCGCGACGCGATCCACCATCATCTGATGGATCATGACGCGCCGATCGATCTGAACGGCTCCGTCCTCTACCACTGCGGCCCGGTCATGCTGAAGGACGAAGCGGGCTGGCACGTGAAAGCGGCCGGACCGACGACGAGCATCCGCGAGGAGCCTTACCAAGGCGACATCATCAAGAAGTTCGGCATTCGCGCCGTTATCGGCAAAGGCGGCATGGGACCGAAGACGCTGGCCGCGCTGCAGGACCATGGCGCCGTTTACCTCAATGCCATCGGCGGAGCCGCGCAGTACTACGCGGAATGCTTCAAGAACGTCAACGGCGTGGACTTCATGGAATTCGGCATTCCGGAAGCGATGTGGCATCTCAAGACGGAGGGCTTCGCGGCCGTCGTCACGATGGATGCCCACGGCAACAGCCTGCATGCGGAAGTGGACAAGGATTCCTTCGCGAAGCTGGAGCAATTCAAAGCGCCCGTGTTCAAATAAACCGGCCGGGATCGGCAGCAGCCAAGCCAGCGGCTGCAATCCGCGCCGGTTAGAATAGAGAAGAAGGGATGTCTCACGCTCTTATGCGCAGCTTCGGACTCGCCTTTAACGCAAGGTTTGAACGATGGATGTTCCTTATTATCCCCGGATCCCTTGTCCTGGGATTCTTTTTTTCTCCATGGCTGGAACGCTTCGTGCCCGCCGTGCCGTACCTATTCGCCTATGTCACGCTGACGATGGCGATCGGCTGCGGGTTCGGGCAGCTGCGCGCGGTCGTTCGCCGGCCCGGCGTCCTGGTGCTGACGTTTCTGATCGCGCACGTGGTGTCGCCGTTGATCGCATACGGCATCGGAACGCTGTTCTTCGGGGCGGATTCGCCGTACGTCGTGGGATTCGTCCTGTTCACGATCATCCCGCTCGGCGTGTCCACCGTGCTCTGGGTCGGGATGTCCGGCGGCAGCATTCCGCTGATGCTGGCGATGGTCGTGATCGATTCGGCGCTTAGTCCGTTCGTCGTGCCGGGCGGCATTCATCTGCTCTTCCATCAGGCGGTCAAGACGGATACGTGGCAGATGATCCGCGATCTGCTGCTGATCATCGTGATCCCGACGACCATCGGGGTGACGCTGTACGCGCTCTCCAAAGGCCGGATCCAGGAGGCCGTGAAGCCGGTCGCGGCCCCGGTCTCGAAGCTGTGCTTCGTCCTCGTCGTCCTGCTGAACGCGGCCGCCATCGCGCCTTACGCGGAGAAGCTCGGCGGCGACCTGCTGCGCCTCGTGCCGCTTTCCCTGGCGATGGTCGGCATCTGCTATGCGGTCGGCTACTTCGGCACGATGTTCTACCGCAACCGCGAGGTGCAGGTGACGGTGTCGTACGCGACGGGAATGCGGAACATCTCGCTCGGCATCGTGCTGGCCATGGGTTATTTCAGCCCGCTGACGGCCGTCCCGGTCGTGCTCTCCATTCTGATTCAGCAGCCGCTGGCCACGCTGCATCATTATGTTTTACAAAAGCTTCATAAAACTTCGGCTGGCGTTGAAGGCTAAGTGGAAGTACGATGGGGGATGTAGGAGACAGCCTTGGGAGTTGAGACGGAAAATGAACAGTTTTCGCGTGCGGCTGACGCTGATTCTGATCGCCATGATCGGACTCGCGGTACTGGCCGCAGGATTATTTATGGGCAAGACTTATCGGGATAACCATCTGGAAGCCCTTCAGGACAACATGATCCGCGAGATGAGACTCATCCTCGACGACATGGACTTGAAGCAGGGCGATCCGGACGATTTGTACGCATACTATACGAGTGCAGCGAAGCATCTGAAGGTGATCACGGATTCGAGGGTAACGTTCATCCGCGCCGACGGTCTCGTGCTCGGCGATTCCGATCACGATCCGAAGACGATGGACAACCACTCGACGCGGAAGGAAGTCATCGAAGCGAAGAAGGACGGCGTGGGCCATACGACGCGCTACAGCGACACGATCAAGGAGAATCTGCTGTACGTGGCGATGCTCGATCATCCGGAAGATCCGAATTCGGATATTATCCGCCTGTCGCTGAGCTTGAAGAAGGCGGACGAGAGCGTCCAGCGGATCTGGACGGCGCTTCTGGCCGGGCTGCTCATCCTGTTCGTCCTAGCGGCGTTGATCAGCTACCGGGTCGCCCGCGGTTTGACCCGTCCGCTCGAGCAGATTACGCGGGTATCGAAGCGGATCAAGAATCTCGATTACAAGGCCCGGGTGGACGTGAAGAACCACGACGAAATCGGCGAGCTCGGCATGGCGATCAACGCGATGGCGGACAGCTTGCAGGTGCAGATGACGCGCATCCACCAGAATGAGCGGCAGCTCGGAAGCGTGCTCGACAATATGATCAACGGCGTCGTCATGATCGACGCCAGCGGCACGATCGTGCTCCTGAACCGGATGGCGGAGGAAGTGCTTGGCTTCTCCGCGCTTGACCTGGTCGGCCATCACTATGCGTCCGCGAAGCAGCAATACGAGCTGTCGCAGATTATTCAGGAAGCGTTGGATTGCCGCGAGCATCTGCGCGACGAGGTGACGTTTTATTTTCCGGAGGAGCGGCTGCTTGATCTCAACCTGGTGCCGATCTTCGAGGATAACGATGAATTCGGCGGCGTGCTGCTCGTGCTGCAGGACGTTACGGCGATCAGAAGGCTCGAGCGGATGCGGAGCGAATTCGTCGCGAACGTGTCGCACGAGCTGAAGACGCCGGTGACCGCCGTGAAGGGCTTCGCCGAGACTTTGCTCGGCGGCGCGGTCGACGATCCCGAGACGGCCCGGTCCTTCCTGCAAATCATCTACGACGAGAGCGACAGGCTGAACCGCCTCATCGGCGATATCCTGGAATTGTCCAAAATCGAATCGCGCCGGGTGCCGCTGCAATTCTCGCCCGTCGAGCTGTCTTCCTTCGTCAACAAGACGATCGAGCTAATGAGCGCGGAGGCGGTCCGCAAGCAGATCCGCGTCTCTGCAACGGTCGAGGAAGGCCTCTACGTGGAGGCGGACGAAGACAGATTGCGTCAAATCGTCATGAATCTGCTGGCGAACGGCATCGCCTATACGACGGATGGCGGCAACGTCTCGATCGTCGTCGAGCCGGTGCATGATCCGAACCTGTCGCTGGACGAACACGGCCAGGAGAACTACGAGCATATCCGCATTCACATTACCGATACCGGCATGGGCATTCCGAAGAAGGATTTGCCGCGCATCTTCGAGCGGTTCTACCGCGTCGACAAAGCCAGGTCCCGCAGCTCCGGCGGAACGGGGCTTGGCCTGTCCATCGTCAAACATTTGGTTGAATTGCATAAAGGCACGATTACCGTCGATAGCAGAGTCGGCGTGGGTTCCACCTTCACGATCGAGCTTCCCGTACTCCAGTAACGGGGAGCCCGGACGCCGAGGGACTTACCCTTTGCTTGAAACAATGATATGATAGTGTAAAAGAACGTGAAAACCGTGTTGGATTAAGCAACATGGCAGCCGGGGGGTCAACATGACACAAAAAGTGTTGGTCATTGAGGACGAGCCGACATTAGCAAGATTGCTTTCGTACAACCTGTCTCAAGAAGGCTACGATACAACCGTGATCGATCATGGTGCGGAAGGCTTGCAAGTCGCGTTGCAGCGCTCGTTCGATCTTATTATTTTGGATATCATGCTGCCCGGAATGAACGGGTTTGAAATTTTATCCCGCTTGCGTCAGAACGGAAATCGTACGCCCGTTATCGTGCTCACGGCGCGCAATGCCGAAGAGGAAGTCGTGCAGGGCTTGAAGCGCGGCGCGGACGATTACATGACAAAGCCGTTCGGCGTCGCGGAGCTGCTGGCCCGCGTCTCCGCGGTCCTTCGCAGGACCAATCAGGACGACAGCAAACTAACGGAGTCGACGGATAAAGTCATTACGGCCGGCGATCTCTCGATTTATCCGGAGCGTTACGAGGTGATCCTGAACGGCGAGACGGTACCGCTTCGCCCGAAGGAATTCGAAGTGCTGCTGTATCTCGTACAGCGCCCGGGAATGGTCATCACCCGCGACGATCTGATGAACGTCGTGTGGGGCTTCGATTACATCGGCGGCCAGCGTACGGTCGACGTGCACGTCAGCTCGCTGCGCAAGAAGCTGGAGCTCGGCCAGCAATCGGTCGAGATCGAATCCATTCGCGGCGTCGGCTACAAGCTCGTAATGCCCAAAAAACTCGGATCATCGAATTGATGATGCGGGTTTTTTTTTATGCTTATTTGCCGGTATATAATGGAAGGGACGATTAAGGTAAGTGTTCATTCCGGCGCCAAAAAGTGGTACAGTCGATATGTACATACTCATGGAGGTGTTTGGACATGATTTCCTATGGATGGTGCAGAGGGATCGAAGATGCCGGATTGTTGGCAGGATTGAATTACGACTATATCGAATGCGCGGTCGTATCGCTCCAATTGGAGAACGCCGCGGCACATCGGGAAGCGCTGCAGGCGTATTTGGAAAGTCCGCTTCCTGTAAGCGTGTTCAACGTGTTTTTCCCGGGCGAGCTGAAGCTTGTCGGACCCGAGAGCGATAGTGACCGCACGAGACGGTACGTGCATTCGGCGGCGGAAGCGTTGCACCGGATCGGAGCCAAGACGGTCGTGCTGGGGAGCGGACGATCCAGGAGCTTGCCGGATGGCTGGGAGCGGGCAAGGGGCGAGGAGCAGCTGCTTCGCGCGCTGGAGTGGATCGCGGAGGACTTCAAGGGCGCTGGATTGACGCTCGCCATCGAGCCGCTGAACGCGAAGGAAAGCAACATCATTACCAGCGTGGACGAGGCGGTCTCGTATGCCAAGCAGATCAACCATCCGGCGATCCGGGTACTGGCGGACTTCTATCACATGGACGAGGAGAACGAAGCGCTGGATACGCTCTTGCGCAACAAGGAGTGGCTGGCGCATATCCATGTGGCGGATACGGGCCGCCTGTCGCCCGGAACGGGGGCTTATCCGTACGAGGAATTCGCCGCCCGGCTGAAGGCTGCCGGGTACGAGGGAACGATCTCGGCGGAATGCACGGTGCATGAACCGGAGCGCGAGCTGGAAGCGAGTCTTGCCTTCATGAAGCGGATGTTCGGATAAGGCTTGCCGGTCGGACTGCCGGCGGGGAGCGTTCAAGCCCGGTTCCACTCCAGCATTTTCTTCTGAAACTGCTTGGGGGAGCAATCGTTGTACTTCTTGAACATCTTGTAGAAATGCGCCATGTTCGGCATGCCGATGCGGTCGCCGACTTCCGAGATGCTGAGGTCCTTCGTGAGCAGGATGCGCTCCGCCCACTTGATCTTGCGGTAATTGACGTATTCGGTGAAGGAAAGCCCGATCGCCTTCTTGAAAAATTTCACGAAATAATAGTAGCTCATGTTCGCCATCTTGGATACGTCTTCCACTTGAATGCGGTCGGTCAGATGCTCTTCGACGTAGTCGAGCACGCCTCGCAAGCGGGCGCGGTCGAAGTCTTCATGATCCGCGAGCACGCGCCGGGAATCGTTGCGGATGAGCAGCAGCAGCAGCTTCTTGATCAGCATGCTGACCGCGAGCTCGTAGCCGTTTTGCTTGGAGGTGACCTCCTTGAGGATTTCGGTGATGCACGCCGCGGCATCGATCCGGGCCTCTTCGTTCTCCTGGAAGATGTAATTGGCCCGGCTGAGCGGATTTTTCGTTTCGGAGAAGAAGCGCATATAGGGCATGGAGCTTTGGTCGATAAACTGCTCCAGATCGAACTGCAGGACGATGTAATCGACCGGATTGCTGACGCTGCGGTCCCGGTGGAGCTGTCTCGAGCCGATCAGGGCGACGTCGCCGATTCCGAGGCGGACGGCTTCTTCCTCCATATTTACGTCAAGCTCGCCGCTTAGGACAAGCAGGAGCTCGATCTCGCGATGATAGTGCCAATTGATGAACAAGTCGTTGTTGCGCTGGGATTGAAACACTTTGATTGACAATAGAGGGTTTTCATAAACGACCTTCTCATTGTAAAATTCCACGGTACCATCCCTTCGACAGCAAAATCACATAAAAGCAGGCCATTAAAGCGCCTATATTTTTGAATGGGCCATGCACTATACTGTATCTAGCATGCGTCACTATGCATCCATTGCGGTGCCATGAGCGCGCGTACTACAAATTATATCATTTCCCGACTTATGGAGGTAGAAATTTAATGGCAAAGGCTCGCGTAGGTATTATCGGCTGCGGCGGTATCGCCAACGGCAAACATCTTCCTAGCTTGGCGCAAGTGAAAGAAGCCGAAATCGTGGCATTCTGCGATATCATCGTCGAGAAAGCGGAAGAAGCGAAAGCGAAATACGGCAATGAAGAATCGAAAGTATACGCTGACTATAAAGAACTGCTGAAAGACGCTTCCATCGACGTCATTCACGTATGTACGCCAAACGACTCCCATGCCGTCATCTCGATCGACGCGCTGGAAGCCGGCAAACACGTGCTTTGCGAGAAGCCGATGGCTAAAACGGCCGCCGACGCCCGCAAAATGCTCGAAGTCGCTAAACGCACCGGCAAAAAGCTCAGCATCGGCTACAACAACCGTTACCGTGCTGACAGCCGTTACCTGAAACAAGCCGTCGAAGCCGGCGAGCTGGGCGAAGTTTACTTCGCGAAAGCGCACGCGATCCGTCGTCGCGCCGTTCCGACATGGGGCGTATTCCTGGACGAAGAAAAACAAGGCGGCGGCCCGTTGATCGATATCGGCACGCATGCGCTTGACCTCGTTCTGTGGACGATGGACAACTACAAGCCGAAAGTCGTGCTTGGCCGCACTTACCACAAGCTGTCGCAAACGGAAAACGCCGCGAACGCATGGGGCCCATGGGATCCGGCGAAATTCACGGTCGAAGATTCCGCGTTCGCGATGATCACGATGGAAAACGGCGCGACCGTTATCCTCGAGTCCAGCTGGGCGCTGAACTCCCTTGACATCGACGAGGCGAAAGTATCCCTGAGCGGCACGAAAGCCGGCGCCGACATGAAAAACGGCCTTCGCATCAACGGCGAAGAAAACAGCCGTCTGTACGTCAAGAACGTCGAGCTGAACAGCGGCGGCGTTGCTTTCTACGAAGGCGCAAGCGAAACGGCCGAAGTGCTGGAAGCCGCATGGTGGATCGATGCCGTGCTGAACGACAAAGAAACGTTCGTGAAACCGGAGCAAGCGCTCGTCGTTTCCGAAATTCTTGAAGCGATCTACGAGTCTTCCCGTACGGGCAAAGCGGTTTACTTCGAATAAGATCGGTTAATGAAAGTATCGAAAGCCCAAGGCGTTTTGCGCCTTGGGCTTTTTTTGCGTGTATACAGCCGCGAAAATTGCCGCTGGCCGACGTCACACGGGACGATATAGCCGATTCGTTCGGGGGCTGCAACGTACGCGGCAAGACGATTCTCCGGCTTCGCTCGACGGGCTTGTCTATCTGTTCGGGGTAATATGCGCCGGTGCTGCTGTCCGCGATCGGTCAGTGGGCGAGTGCCGCCATGGGAAGCTGGATATGGGCCGCGTAACGCTTCGCTTCGCTCGCAAGCTCATTCTCCGAGCTCGCGGTCGCATTGTAGACCACGAAGCCCGGGAGGTAGGTGCCCCCGCATCGGACGAGGGTCTGCTCGATCGGTCGCAACAGCTCGCTGACCGTGAAGCGGTTCATGCCGCCCGGACGATACGCGTTCTCCGTGCCGCCCGCGGTCGCGGCGAGCATGAATTCCTTGCCTTGCAGGCGGTCGCCTCCGGGGCCGTAAGCCCAGCCGAACGTCAGCACGTCCTCGAACCATTTGTTCATCAGCGGCGGACAGCTATACCAATACAGGGGAAACTGGAACACGATGCGATCGTAGCGGAGCAGCGCGCGGCGTTCTTGCTCTCCGTCGATGTTCCAATCCGGGTACGCCTCGTAAAGGTCGCGGCAATCGATGTTCGCTTGGTTCGTCAATTCAAAGGAGAGGGCGCGGTTGGCCCGGGATTGCTCCGGACGGGGATGCGCCGAGATGACCAATAGGTTCATAATGGGACTTCCTTTCTCGGTTATCGGTAATCTCGCGAGTTACCACTCCATTATCGAGCACTTTCCCGCGGTTGCAAAGTACGCTCTTTATGCGTACTTAGTCTTGTTCGCCGTACTGAAGGCGTCGCTTGGCGGCGGAGGATAGTACGGAAAACCATACTAAGTATGCTGAAACGTCGTACTGTGAAAATTCCGGGTACTCTGGTAAAGTAGCGGTCAGGGAACTTTAATGGAATCGGGAGCGTGAAGGATCATGGAGGGTATTCGGGTACCGGGTTCGACGATGGGCGTCGTCGCGACGCTGCAATCGATCGGAGGCAAATGGAAGCCGCTGATCTTGTTCATCCTGCTGCGCGAAGGCACGAAACGGTTCGGCGAGCTGAGGCGTCAGCTTCCGAACGTTACGCAAGGCATGTTGACGAGTCAGCTTCGCGAGTTGGAGCGGGACGGGCTAATCGTGCGGCGGGTGTATCAGGAAGTTCCGCCCAAGGTCGAATATTCCCTGTCCGAACACGGCAGCACCTTGCAGACGGTATTGAGCGAGATGTGCGCATGGGGGTATGCGCATCTTGAATATATCGGGCATAAGCAAGCGGATTAGCTGCGGTGGATCAAGAGCAAGCATTTATCTGAACAGGAGCTTGCGACAACGACAAGAATAGCCTGCTCTCTCGTAAGGCAAAGAGGGCAGGCTATTCTTGTTGCGTTAAAGGCAAAATGAATGTGAGCGCAACACGCTAAACAGCCGAGGCTCGCTTAGTCGCCGTCCGTTCGGGCATTCACGTAGCCCGCGACGCCGGAGGACGATTCGTCCGATAGCTCGGCGAGCGACTTGACCTCGCCATGCGGTTTCCGGTTCTGCTTGCGGCTCTTCCACGCGTTCTCGCGGCGGTTCTGGGATGACGTCATTATCGCGCATGCTCCTTCGGGTGCTATAAGTCCGCGCAGCCCGCGGCGTAGTCGCTGCGGATATCCGCGGCGTGCTGCCGCGACTGTCCGCAAGATGACGCTGCGTTTTCAGCGGCTTGCCTTAGTGTGCGCAGCGTCGCGCTTTCTCATGACGGACGCTTCGTTCTCGGCTTGCGCGAGCCCCACCAGAACAGAATGCCGACCGACAGGACCAGAACCAGAAACGGCGCGACGAAAATCAGGAATTTCTCGATCATGGCAATCTCCTCCGAAATCGTTATTTTCCGCGTTTGCCCTGCACGTATTTCGTATCGAACAGGAACAGCCGCATCAGCAGGTAGAGCGACGGAATGAGCAGCAGCAGACCGAGAATGAACACCGAGATGAGCGCGATCGCCATCGGTTCGCTGGTGAAATTATCGTGAATCGTCAGGTAAGGGTAAAGCACGTACGGCATGTGGCCCGCGCCGTAGCCGAAGAAGGCGAATCCGAACTGCAGCACGACGAAAACGAAGGCGATGCCGAGCCGCTTGCGCGTCCAGACGCGGTACACCGCGACCAGGAAGCAGGCGAAGGACAGCACGAACAGCCAGGCGTAATGCTCCATCCGCTCGAAATGGACCGGGTTATGGTTGCGGATTGCGAAGAAGACGAGCAGGCTGCACAAAATCGTCGGGCCGCTCCAGGCGAGCGCGTATTTGCGTACGACCTCGAAGGCGCCGCGGTCCTGGGCGCGGTCGGCGTAGTAGCTCAGGAACATCGCCGAGATGTAGAGCACGCTGACGATCGCGAGCAGCACGACCGTCCAGGAATACGTCGAGGAAAACAGCTTGGCATACAGGAACGTGACTTTGCCGGTGCTGCTCTCTTGGATGTAGCCGCCCTCCGAGATCGTCATGACCGTGGAGAGCGAGGCCGGGATGAGCAGGCCGCTGGCGCCGTAGAGCAGCATGTAGAAGCGGTTGTTCTTGTTGGTGCCGTACGTATTGAACGCGTAATAGGAACCGCGGATCGCGAGCAGGACGATCGCCACGCTGCCCGGCACGAGCAGGGCGGTGCCGTAGTAATAAGCCGTATCCGGGAAGAAGCCGACGATCCCGACGAAGAAGAAGACGAGGAAGACGTTGGTGACCTCCCACACGGGCGACAGATAACGCTCGATGATGTTATTGATCAGATGACGCTTGCCGGTGACCGAGCTGTAGTAGCTGAAGAAACCGGCGCCGAAATCGACGGAAGCGACGATCAGATAGCCGAACAGAAATAGCCAAAGCACGGTAATGCCGAGTACTTCGTAGCTCATAGACCGTCGCCTCCTTTAAAGCCTTTTGCCGCGATCTCGTCTTCCGCCCGGTTGCTGCGGAACATGCGGATCAGCACGGTGACCGCCGAGACGCCGAGCACGAGGTAAAGCAGGGCGAAGACGACCAGCATCGTATCGACGTGCTCCGAGGCCGTCGCGCCCTCCGAGGTGCGCATGATGCCGCGCAGCAGCCAAGGCTGGCGGCCGATCTCCGAGAAGATCCAGCCGTGCTCGATCGTCGCCATGGCAAGCGGCGCCGCGAGAATGATGCCGCGGAGCATCCATTTGTTGCTGTATGCGGCGTCCCGCTTGCGGTACAGGAGCACCATGAATGCCCCGGCGACGAGTACCATAAGCGCTACGAAGCCCATTTTCAGATCGAAGAGATAATGAATGAAGAGCGGCGGGTGTTCATCCTCCGGAATGTCGTTCAAGCCCTTTACTTCCGCATTGGGCAGGCCATGGGCGAGAATACTAAGCGCAAACGGGATTTTGAGCCCGTATTTGATCTCGTTGTCGTCCGTCAGCACGCCGCCGAGCACAAGCGGAGCTTGCGTCGACGTATCAAAATGCCATTCCATCGCGGCGAGCTTCTCCGGTTGGTATTTGGCCAAATATTTGCCCGACAGGTCGCCGATGACGGCGCTGGCGATGATGAAGACGAACGCGGACATCATGGTCAGCTTGAGCGCTTTCTTGTAGTAGACGTGATTGCGGCCTTTCAATAACGACCAGGCGGCGATCGCCGCGAGCACGAAGGCGCAGGTCACGTAAGCGGTGACGAGCACATGCGAGACCTTCGTTGGCATGGCCGGGCTCAGCATCGCGCCGAACGGAGAGATATCGACGATCTTCCCGTCCTTCACCGACACGCCGGCCGGCGCGTTCATGAAGGCGTTGACGATGGTGATGAAGCAGGCCGAGGCGGACGAGCCGATGACGACCGGAATGAGCAGCAGGAGATGCGTCGTTTTTTTCTTGAACCGTTCCCAGGTGTATAGATAAATGCCGAGGAAGATCGCCTCGAAGAAGAAGGCGAACGTCTCCATGAACAGCGGCAGGGCGATCGACTGTCCCGCGACGCGCATGAAGGTCGGCCAGAGCAGGCTGAGCTGCAGGCCGATGGCCGTGCCCGTCACGACGCCGACGGCGACCGTGATGACGAAGCCGCGCGCCCAGCGGCGCGCCATGAGCAGATAATGATCGTCGTTGCGCTTGATGCCGATCCACTCCGCGAGCGCGATCATCAGTGGCACGCCGACGCCGATGGTGGCGAATATGATATGGAAAGCAAGCGTAAGTCCCGTGAGCATCCGGCTGTACATGACCGGATCGTAACCGCTTAGCAGCATCGTTGATTCCTCCCAAAACTTGGTATTCTATTAAACGTTTGCAGGACCTTGCTCCTCATTCGAACAAATAGCGGGACAAGGACAGCATCATGATGACGGCTACGATGATACATAACAAAATGAGACGTTTCTCCTGCTTGGCGACGCGATTGTTGTCCTTCCCGGAACGCTGTTCTCGGGCCATAAGCGGGTCCCTTCTTTCGGTTTGAAATTGGTGGTTACTGGTAACGTTAACCTGTATAGGGTTATTATAAACGATCGTTGTGATTATTTTCACAATATTTGTGACGGTGATTTGAATTTTGTGATTATTTTCACAAAGGTGTCAAAATCGTTGACAATGCGTAGTGGATTCTAATTAAGTCAGTACTGCTAATGCGCAATCGTGACATATATCGCATGTAGAGCTTTAGCGGTTATTGTTCGAGGAAGGCACATCCGTGACTGGTATCATTTAGGTGGGAATGCTGCGATAATCAGCGTGTTGGCGTACCAAACTTTGTCGTCTGCATTCGAATAATAGTCGGCTGCGCGCGGCTCTTTAATAAAGGAATCATGTCGAGGTTCAGGTCAAGCGCGTTCACGATCAACGGGATGCCTTGGGCCGCAAGATAGACTAATAGAACAAATGACAAAGGAGCTGTCGCTGCAGCTCCTTTGTCATTTGTTTGGACTTGCTCCTTAGACGTATCGACTTGCTCAGATGTCCTTCATTGGGTTCTTTTGCAGCTTATCCGATTCCTCTAGATTTTTGAAAAAAACGATTTTGTCATCGACTTTCTCCAGCGTTTTTTCAAGTTCCTTCATTTGATCGATAACCTTAATGCGATACGTTTCCATGAATTCTCGTCGAGTTGTTATCGGGGAGACTTGACTATCGTTCAAGGCGAAAAATTCCTGCATCTCCCGAATGGGCATCCCCATCGCTCGAAAGTAACTTAACACCTGAAACCATACGATATCGGATTGCGAATACTTACGGTATCCATTTTCGTCCCGTTCTATACCCTCGATTAATCCGATTTGCTCATAGTATCGTAAGGTATGGATGCTTAGTCCCGTCTTTTCAGACACCTGTTTGCTTGAGAAATTGTTTTCCATAATCTTTATAATACCATCGATTCGAACGGTATTGCTATCGAGTGCACGCGATACTTTATCCTTACGCCTGTAAGCAATCATATTCATTTTTAGGAGGACTTCATGATGCGAATTTTTGTTACAGGAGCTACGGGCTTCATCGGTTCCGCCGTCGTCCGCGAACTTATCGATGCAGGGCATCGGGTTGTAGGTCTTGCCCGCTCAGACAAGTCTGCTGCAGCATTGACAGCGGCGGGAGCGGACCTGCATCGCGGCACCCTTGACGATCTCGACAGTCTGCGCAGCGGCGCAGCTACAGCGGACGGCGTCATTCACCTCGCCTTCATTCACGACTTCTCGGACTTTGCGGCTGCCGCCGAGACCGACAGGCTGGCGATCGAGGCGATCGGAGAAGCGCTTGAGGGTTCCGGCAAACCATTCGTGGTCACCTCCGGGACGCTTACGCTCGCACCGGGACGCCTTGGTACGGAAGAGGACGCGGCGATGCCGACTGCGCACCGGCGCTCCGAAGAGGCGGCGATGGTATTGGTTAAGCGCGGGGTGCGAGCATCAATCGTCCGTCTCTCGCCATCCGTGCACGGACCGAGCGATTACGGCTTCATCCCGACCTTGATCGACATCGCTCGCGCCAAAGGCGTCTCCGCCTACATCGGCGACGGATCCAACCGGTGGCCGGCCGTGCATCGCCTCGATGCGGCGCGCCTCTTCCGTATGGCGGTGGAAGGCGCGCCTGCCGGCTCACGGCTGCACGCGGTCGGCGATGAGGGTGTGCCGCTCCGTGATATCGCTGACGTCATCGGTCGCCACCTGAACCTGCCGGTGGTCAGTATTTCCCATGAAGCAGCAGCCGATCACTTCGGCCGGATTTCCTTCGCCGCATCTGTCGACAATCCGACTTCAAGCGCGCTGACTCAGGAACGCTTGGGCTGGCGGCCTGAGCACGCTTCACTGATCTCGGACCTTGAACAGGGTCACTATTTCAAAGACTGAACGCCTGCGATTGATGGACTTGTTCGCGCACATTTACGACCGGCCCTGTCCTTTAAATCAAAGGGCCTGCGATTCTTTCGTCATTCTGTCCGACTAGTTCATTGAGATAACTGAGCACATTTGTTCAATAAAACAGCAGCAGACTCGGACATTTTTTCTCGTCCACGGCTGCTGCTGTTTCGGTTTTTTGAGGCAGTCTAATACGTATTGTTCGCAAATGTTTAGTTACGCGTCAGATCCTACAAATAATGTTGCGGCAATCGGTATTTGGAAAACAATCGTTACCGATCCAAGTCTTTAAAGCCGATGCCGTATACGCCCGGGATGGTTGTTTCCTTGCCAAGCTTGGCAGCCGCCTCGAGCGTCCAGTACGGATTGCGCAGCATGCCTCTGCCGATGGCCGCGAGATCGGCATCCTCGTTGCCGATGACGGCATTCGCGAGCGAAGGATCATCCAGCCTTCCGACGGCGATGACGGGCATATTCAAGGCGTTCTTCACTGCTCTAGCCATCGGTACCTGGTAGGCCACGTGCGTGCCGGGTTTTCCGTGTGCCAGAATCGGGCCTTCGCCTCCGGAACTTACGTGGAACATGTCCACGCCGGCATCCCGATAGGCTTTGGAGAACGCGATACTATCTTCGATGCCGTAACCGCCTTCCACGTATTCTTGAGCCGTAATGCGCATAATAAGAGGCATGGTTTCCGGCATGACGCTTTTCACGGCGCCAATCACTTCTCGGCCGAACAAAGCAAGATCTGTGCCGTACGCGTCCGTTCGCTTATTTGTATAGGGCGATTGGAACTCGTGAATCAAGTAACCGTGAGCGGCGTGGAGCTCGATGGTGTCCACGCCGGCTTTGACGGCGCGTTCTGCGGCCATGCGGAATTTCTCTACCATGGCTTTCGTTTCGTCGAACGTAAGCGCCTGCGGTACTTTGGATTTCTCATCGTACGGAATCGAAGAAGGGGCGACTGGAATCTCCGCGTCTTCGGCTTTGCGGCCCGCATGCGCGATTTGAATCCCGACTTTGGCGCCGTATTGATGGCAGGCATCGACGATGCGCTTCAGCGGAGCAATGTGTTCGTCGGACCACAAACCTAAATCGAAGTCCGTGATACGGCCATCCGGTTCAATATCCGTCATCTCGATGATGATGAGTCCCGCCCCGCCAATCGCGCGACTCACATAGTGCATATAATGCCACTCGTTAGCGATGCCGTCTTTAGCCGTGACGGCGTATTGGCACATCGGCGGCATGACGACTCGATTTTTAAGTTCCAATCCTTTCATCCTAAATTCATTAAACAAATTGTACATGCGAATTCTTGGCTCCTTTTTTAATTGTTTTCTATGCTCAATTTCCGTAAAGACAAAACTATCTTTACTATTAATCTCTGCGGATTTATTCGACCCGAATAGGTCAAGTCGTACAGGCAAGACCAATGACAGTTGACCTAAACGGCCAATGACTTGCTCGGCGGCAACATGTCGTTTCTTCCGTAGCCATACTGTAGCACTACGCGTCCATGGATTGTACTAGCGTTATGTTTGGTGGGGCATAACCCGTCGTTATGAGGGATGAAGAGGTGGGGAGAGGGATTTAGGATTTTCGGCAAACTTTAATAACCGGTAATTCAAAACCCGCCAGTTGATTCATTGGCGGGTTTCGAATTCTTCGAATTTATTGCACTATTTTCGGCCTCCGTTGGGTGCGTATGACCTGATCTTTAACGAAAGCGTTCGAATTGCAATCCATACTGCGCGTGCGCTTGGGGGGATCAGAATTCCTGCGCGGTAGGACGCAGAACGATCTCGTTGATATCGACCTCCGCCGGCTGTTCGATAGCATAGGCGATGGCCCGCGCCACCGAGCCGGCCGGAATGGCTTGTTTGTAAAAATCCAACACGGTGGACTGCGCGGTACCCGTGGTGTTGAACTTCAGGTCGCTTTCCACGGCACCGGGTTCGATGGACGTCACCCGGACCTTGTCGCCGACTTCATGACGCAAGCCTTCGGAAATCGCGCGTACCGCGAATTTCGTCCCCGAATAGACGGTGCCGCCCGGCGAGAAGACCTTGATCCCGGCAACCGAGCTGACGTTGATGAAGTGACCGCTTTTCCGATCAAGGAAATAAGGCAGGGCAGAGGCGATGCCGTACAGTACCCCCTTGATGTTGATGTCGATCATCGCGTCCCACTCGTCGGTGTTCACTTCGGCCATGGGACGGATCGGCATAAGGCCTGCGTTGTTGACGAGCACGTCCAGCTTGCCGAAATCGGCAATGACCGCATCGACGACAGACTTGAACTGCACCTTGTCGACCACATCGAGCGGATAGGCGCCGGCCTTGCCGCCAGCCTTCGTGATCTGCGCAACCACTTCGTCGAGCTTGTCCTTCCGGCGCGCGGCCACCGCCACGATCGCTCCCTTGGATGCGAGCAGGCGGGCGGTCTCCGCTCCGAGACCGGTGCCGCCACCCGTGATCAGCACGACCTTGTTTTCAATACCTTCGCTCATGATACATCTCCTCTATGAATGTTTGGAGGCAGTGCCTCATCGAAGCTTTAGGAGCTGCGTCGACTATTTTTGCGATTTGTTATTTTACATTCAAGTCAACGTAGAACGGCACATCGGTAACGCCAAGCTCGCGAGCATAGACGAAAAGCTGTCCTTTGTGATGGGCCTCGTGGGCGACTAGGCGATGGTACATTTCTTCGATCGGCTCCGTGACATCAACGCCGTTAATGTTGATCGTGGCCACTTTTTGAAGGTCGGAATCGGTGCAGGACGCCAGTTTTTGCTCCGTGACCCCAGTCAGGCGCTTTACGAGCTCGCGCGCCTCCGGAATGGTTGACGGAACGGGCGGGATGTTCATGTCACGCTTTTCGATCTGGGCGAAAAAGAATTCGGGCGTCCAGGCCAGATGATGTATTAGCTTCAGCGTGGTCCAACCACCTTCCCAGGGACGTCAATCGCCGCTCGAATCAGGCAGCTGAGCCACGAGATCGATTAGACTGTTGTGGTGCATTTTCCATCCTTTCATTATTTTCTGGGATGCCGTAAGTGGTTGGGATGCCAAAAGTCGTGTTGTCATTCAAACGCCGCCTATTTTTCAATCCTAATTCTCTTTGAACGCGCGACGCGAAAAGCAGTACCCCTCGAAACGGCTGTTCGTGGTTTAGGATGACAACAAGAGCAACGTATTCGAATACCTCGGTCAAGCACGTAAATATTGTTTGCTTGGATATCCGGCATCATTCATCATTAAAATTATTCAAATCATTAATTTATTTATCAATAAGCCAGCATCGAGAGAAGTTCAGGCGATTTCATAAAATGATTATGTATGGCCTCCCAGCATGTTGCCGCTTACACGAGTCTTCACTGCGCCTTATTCCTCATTTGGATTCACGTAATGATAAGCGAAACCATATAAAAAAGAGAATAATATCTATAAGTTCAGTAGGTCCCGATTAGAAGCACTTCGATCGTAAACTTCTTTTCGAAAATATCTCAAATTCAAGGTAATTTCGCTATGAATTTAACTTCATCCAACGAAGGAGATGACGAGGCTTGACCAGGAAAAGCAAGCAAGCAACCGTTGCAATTTTATCCGCGATGCTGGCATTCGGACTCGTAACGCCAGCCTTAGCGATGCAGCCCCAGCACCGAGACCAGCTTCGAAAAAGTCAATGGAGCACCGGGGACGCGCTTCAACGACCGGCTTCCGTAGACTCGCCGCCGTCCGCAGCCGTGCAGTCTACCGCCGTGCAGCCTCCGTTCGCAAGCATGCTTCCCGAGACGTCCGAATATGCCGCCGACCGCGTCATCGTGAAGTATCGGTCGACCGGCGCCAGCGTCCGGGCTGAGTCGCTGTCCGCGCAAATTACCGGCGCCAGTCCGCTGCCGGTTCCGGATGCGGAGCTGCTGAAGCTCGCGGACGGGGCCGACGTACATAGCGTCATTGAAGAGCTGTTGAAGGATCCGAACGTCCTGTACGCGGAGCCCGATTATAAAGTATCTTCCGCGGTGAATCCGCAGCTGTTCCGTCCGGCGGAAGACCCCGCGTCCGCAGCGACCGATGTCTCCGCCTCTGAAGCGGCAGACCCCGCGGCGGTCGCGAAAGCAAGCGACTCCCCGGCATTGCCGAACGATCCGCTGTTCGGCGAGCAGTGGGGGCTGAACAACACCGGACAAGCCCTCAATGAAGGCACGGTCCCAGGCGGCACCCCTGATAGCGATATGGATTTGCCGGAAGCCTGGGAGATTACCCAAGGCAGCAGGGATGTCACCATCGCGGTCATCGGCAACGGCACCAATACCGAAGTTCCCGATCTGGTCGGTCAAATTTGGACCAACGACAAGGAAACTCCGGGTAATGGCATCGACGACGACGGCAACGGATATATCGACGACGTGAACGGCTGGGACTTCGCGCACGACGATAATACGGTATTCGATACGAGCGACGGCTTGAGCGACACCTATGGCACGACGGTCGCCGGCGAAATCGCCGCGGCCATGAACAACGACGAGGGCATCGCCGGCATAGCGCCGAACGTGAACGTCATGCCGCTCAAGGTCGTTGCGCCTGACGGGGGCTACTTCACGGATATCGTGGACGCCATTCATTATGCCGAGGCGCACGGGGTGAAGATCGCCACGCTCGGCATCGTGTACGCCTACAAGAGCAAGCTGATCGAAGACGCGATCAATGCCTCCCGTATGTTGTTCGTGGCTCCGGCCGGCGACGGCACCGGCAGACAGATCTTGAATACGGATGTGAATCCCCTGTATCCGGCTTCCTATCCGAGCCCGAACATGCTGTCGGTAACCGGCGTCAATGTTCAGGGCAATCAGTCCGTGCTTGCCGCGATCGGCCAAACCTCCGTCGATGTTTCCGCGCCGTCCGAATTGATCATCTCGACGACGGCAGGCGTCGATGCCGGCTATGCGGCCCAAATCGACAACGGCACCTATAAAGCCTATTACAACGGCATCGGGTTCGAAGAAATCCCGGCCGATGACCCGCAATATGTCGGTCAACGCCAGGATATGTTCGATCGCGCGATGGACTATCTCAAGCCGGAAGGCGCCGAGGCGCCGAAAATCCTGCTCGTGAACGACAGCAAACGCGGCGGCGACGATGGCGGTATCGGCATCGGCTCCTTCGATTGGGGGAACGATCCTTCGACCGTCTATCCGGAACTGCTGCAGCAAGCAGGCTATGCGTACGATACGTTCACGACGCAGGACGAGACCGCAGACGGTCCGCCGCTCGAACAGCTGCAGCAGTATGACGTCGTCATCTGGTCCACCGGAATAGCGGCCATATCCGAAACGGCCCCCTTGATTACCGCTCGCGATCAAGCCGACTTGACCGACTATCTGAACGGCGGCGGACATCTCATGCTGACCGGACAGGACGCCATCGATCAAATCGCGAAATCCCCGTTCGTGCAGGACGTGTTAGGCTTGACGCTTGCCGCGGAAGGCGGATGGATGTTCAAGTCCTGGGGCGTTCCCGGCACGATCTATGACGGAAAAATTTATAAAGTGATGGATTTCTCGCTGTTTGCCGATCTCGTCATCAGCAACAAGCCGGGGATGACCACCGTCAACCTGAAGAACAACAATGGCAAATATTCGTACGTGCAGGGCACGCTGTACGCTGCCGCTTACGCTGCGGGGGTAGCGGGTCTCGTGCAAAGCCAGTATCCGGACATGAGCGCCGCGGATATGAAGCAACGAATCGTGACGAGCGGCAAAACGCTTAACGGCGGCGACAAAACGAATACGGCGAGCGGCAAGCTCATCAGCGCGTATCGCGCGCTGTGGAACAAGGATATCCCGGGCATGACGCTGATCGATCCGTCCATCGGCGGCAAGCTTGATCATGCGAACGATCCGAACCATGTCTATTCCGTCGAACTAAGCGCCGGCGAGGAAGCGACCTTCTCGCTGACGGGCGATGCGGGCACGGATTTCGATCTTATCCTGTACGATGCTTCCGCGACGACGGTCGCGAGCAATGAGGGAGCGGTCGCGTATTCCGAGAAACCGGGCACGTCCGCGGAATCGATCACGTACCGCGCGCCCAAGAAGGGCACGTATTACATCAATATTTATGCCGTCAACGGCGCCGGCAACTATACGCTGAACGTCGACTACGGCAATGCGTCTACCTTGCTGGAGGACGACGATCCGTCGCTGACCTACGAGGGCGATTGGAAGACGGTAACGGATGCCTCTTATTCGGGCGGCACCATGAAGCAGCTAACCGGAAAAGGTTCCGTCAAATTCGGCTTCCGCGGCAATCTGTTCGAATGGATCGGTACGATGAACGACATGCAAAGCGGCTCCGAGATTTGGATCGACGGCTTGCAGGCGGGCACTCCCAATCTGGAGAGCGAGACGTCGCAGACGAAGCAGTCCTTATTCAAAATGGTGCTTCAGAACGGACATCATGACGTTGAAATTCGTTCCGCAAGCCGGAATGGTGTGGATAACCCGGTTCTGGCAATCAACGTGGACGCCTTCGTCTTCTCCGGCTTGATTTCGCCGACAGCGACATCCGCGAATTATACGGGTCCGTGGGCAATCAAATACGGCAAGCAATATCCGGACGGCTCCGAGACCTATACTACGACGCAAGGCAGCGCCGCCGAATTCGGCTTCACGGGCACGAAGGTCACGCTCTGGTCGACGACGAGCAGCAACCGCGGCATGGTGAATATCTATATCGACGGCCGTTCCGTAACGCCGACGCCGGTCGATCTATACAGCGACACCCTTCGCTATCAGGTGCCGGTCTTCACGTCGGGCGAGCTCGCCGCCGGCTTGCACAAGATCAAGATCGTGCATGCGGGCCAAGCGAATCCGAAGTCGAAAGGCGGCATCGTCACCATCGACGGTTTGGATGTCCTGAATTTGAGCTAACCGCGCGAGGCTATTAATCTGATCCGAAATGGGGAACCCGAACGTGAATCGAACACTTCTCAAAAAATCATTGTCGCTCGCGACGGTCTCGCTGCTGGCAGGGAGTCTCGCCATTCCGAGCCTGCCTGCCGCGCATGCCGCTCCGATGGATAAAACCTTCGTTACCAAGGAAAGCCTGCGGGCGGCAACCCGCCTGCTGCAAGCGGCCGGACCGGAAGCCGCGATCGGCGCGGCTCCGGGCGAAGCGTACGTGGCCGAAGACATCAACACCAGATCCGGCAGCGAGATCAAGGTTATCGTCCAGTTCAGCGGCCAGCCCGCAGCGGTAGGCCGGTACGCGGGCAAGCTTGGCTTCAAGAAGCTGGCAGCGGAATCGACCGAGGCGGCCGTGAAGTCCGAGCAGGATGCCTTCGTCCGCAGCGCGCAGACGAGCAGCGTTCCCTTTAAGATCGAGCGCCGCTTCGACACCGTCCTGAACGGGATGGAGATCACGGTCCGCGCGGACCAGATTCCGCAGCTCGCCAAGCTGCCGGGCGTGAAGTCCATCCATAAGAACATCCGCTACTATCCGGCCGACCTGCCGGACAGCTATCATGCCGCAGCGGCGGGCTCGCCTTCCATCGACACGGTACCGCTTGAGCAGATCGGCGTCACGAAAGCTTGGGAACGGGGGATCACGGGTAAAGGCTTGAAGGTCGGCGTCATCGATACGGGCATCGACTACCTGCACCCCGATCTCGCCGGCAATTACGAAGAAGGCGGCTACGATGCCGTCAACCAGGACGATGACCCGTACGAGGATCTGCCGACGAAAGGCTACGAAGGGTCTCATCACGGCACGCATGTATCGGGCACGATCGCCGGGACGGCTTCGAACGCGACGGCCGGGCATATGCAGAAGGGCGTCGCTTACGACGCGCAGCTGTACGCCTACAAGGTGCTCGGGCCGGAAGGCGGCACGTCCGCGGAAGTCATCGACGGGATCGAGCATGCCGTCGAAGATAAGATGGACGTCATCAATCTGTCCCTCGGCAGCGACCTGGAGAAGGATCCTGATTCGCCCGACGCCATCGCGGTGAACAACGCCGTGCTGGCAGGCGTCGTTGCCGTTGTCGCGAACGGCAACGCCGGCACGGGCAATCAATATTATTATTCCATGGGTTCGCCGGCAGCGGCGCAGCTGGCCATATCCGTCGGCGCGGCCACGAGCGACAGCATCCGCGTAGGGGGAGGCGTGCGCAGCGAGGCCGGCTCCTTGGCGAACGAAGCGCATTTGGATTTGATGAGCTGGACGACGGACAAGGAGGACTTCAACGAGATGTTCGGCGACGGTCCGATCGAAGGCGTCTATGTCGGTCTCGGGTCGAATGACGAGTACAAGGACTTGGGACTCGACTCGGCGGACCTGTCGGACAAGATCGTCTTCATCTCCCGAGGCATTCTTACGTTCGACGAGAAAGTGAGAAATGCCGCCAAGCATGGCGCGAAGGCTGCCGTCATCTTCAACGGCGACTCCGTTGACCCGCAGATCGCTATACCCGACCTGTCGGAGGACATTCCGTCCCGTAACGGACCGATCGGTCCGATCGCATTCCTTGGCGACAGTTACGACTATATCCCGACGTTCGACATGGCGGGGACGACCGGGCGCGCGCTGGCCCGCGAGCTGAAGGCGCACCCGAACGAAACGCTGCAGTACACGATGAAGAACGACTTCGAGCAGGCAGCCTTGGCGGGCGACCGCATGGCGGATTTCAGCTCGAGAGGCCCGAACTCGGATGGCAACTACGGCATCAAGCCGGATCTCGGCGCGCCCGGCGTGCAGATTTTCTCCACGGTGCCGGCCTACGGAATCGCTGATCCGAACGCGAGCTACGACAAGGCTTACGCCAAGATGAGCGGCACGAGCATGGCGACGCCGCATGTGGCGGGTCTCGCCTTGCTGATCAAGCAGGCGCATCCGACATGGACGCCGACCGATATCCGCGCGGCGCTGGCGAATACCGCGCAAGAGCTCGTCGACGAGGACGGCACGCCGTACGACGTTTATTCGCAAGGCGCGGGGCGCGTTGACGTCATGAACGCGATCGACACGCGCGCCATTATCGAATCGCTGGACGAAATTACGATTTACGACGACAAAATGAGCGAGCAGCGTCAGCTTCGGCATGCTGAAGCCGGGCGCCGAAGCGGAAAGCAAGCCGCTGCGCGTCAAGAATCTGTCGAACGCGTCCGTCGCTTACGACGCCAAGGTGGTCATGCATCCGTCGGTGACGTCCGACCCTCATGATCCGATTTCGACGCCGGACGCCGGTGCGATCACGGCGAAGCTGAACGGCCTTGCAGGCAATCGAATCTCGGTTGGCGCGAATGGCATCGTCGAATTCAACTTGTCTGCGTCCGTCGGCGCACAGGCGAAGGACGGCGTGTACGAGGGCGAAGTGCTGCTCGAGAGCAATGGGGTTCCTTCGCTGCACCTGCCGTTCGTCATTCACGTCGGCAAATCGTCCGAAGACAACGACTTCCCGATCCAGAACGTGGCGCTCAGCAGCACGACCGTGTCCAAGGATGCGCCGATCGACATTACGGCGTCGCTCCCGACGGGCAAAATCAACCACATGTATGCCGCAATCTACGATATGAACGACGAGCCGATCGGCGTCTTGGCCGAAGATTTCGACCTCGACGAAGAGACCGAGGAGCTGAAGCCGCTCCCGTCCGAATTCGTCGTACCGGAATTCGACGGTTCGTATAATGTCGGCGTCTTCACGGGCAACGGCAATCTTTATAACGAGCAGTTGCCGGAAGGGCGTTATAAGATCGTCCTCATCGGCTCGGAATATGATGCGAACTACGAGCTCGTCGACCAAAGCGCGGCATTCAGAACGTTCTACGTGAGCGGAGAAACGGGCAGCACGCCGCCGCCGCCGACGGACCCGGGTTCTTACCCGAGCTTCCCGATCACGCCGAACGACTCGGCGTACAATAAAGATGTCGCGGTATCCGTAATCGACAAAGGTCAAACCGGCATCGCCATCGAGGCGCAATCGAGCCTGGAAGGCACGCAATTGTCCGTGTCCGTCAAGGACGCCGACCTTCAGGCCGCGCTTAAAGAAGCGAAGTCATTCGTTGCGCTGACAATCGGAGCGGCTTCCAAGGATGCTTCTTCCGCGAAGCTGACGATCACGGCCGCGCAGGCGAAGCAGCTGAAGGAAGCGGCGCTTACGGGCACGATCGTCTTCGCGTGGAACGACGCTTCCGTCTCCCTGCCGCTCTCGGCTTTGAGCTCGGTAGCCGAAGGCGCGGACGTTGTCATCGCGATCAAGAAGGATGACGACAGCAAATCGGCATTTACGAAGCAGGTGAAAGACGCCTCCATTCTCGGAACGCCTTACGTCTTCGAGGTAAGCAGCGTTAACGGCGACGCTTCCGAGCCGCTTGCGCTGAAAGCCGGCGAAGCTGCAGCGAGATCGTTCCTGATCGACAAGGACGTCGATACGAGCGGAGCGGGCGCGCTCTATCTCGAAGGCGGCAAGGTTTATCCGGTGCCGGCCGCTATCGCCAAAACCAGCGACGGCGCATCCATCTTGACCGTTCGCAGACCCGGCTTCTCGACGTACGCGGCGGCGTCGCGTCATGTCGCGTTCGCCGATATCGACAAGTCCTGGGCACGCGAGGAGATCCAATCGCTCGCGGATAAGTTCCTGCTGAACGGCACGTCCGAGCATGCCTTCTCTCCGAAGGCGAACGTGAGCCGCGCGCAATTCGCGTCCATGCTCGTTCGTACGCTGGGCTTGCCGGCGCAAACAGCGGCTGCGCCGTTCGGCGACGTGAAGAGCGGCGATTGGTTCGCTTCCGACGTCGCGACGGCGTACGCGGCCGGACTCGTCACGGGCTCGGAGGGCCGGTTCATGCCGAACGCCGCCATTACCCGTCAAGACCTGACGGTCATGCTGGCCAGAGCGGTCAAGCTCGTCGATCTCGAGCAGCCGAATACGAGCGGACCGCGCATCTATGCCGATGCCGCAACGTTCAGCGGCTACGCAAAAGACAGCATTCGGCTCGTCACCGACGCGGGATTGATGAAGGGCGTCGAATTGAAAGGCGGCAGCTACTTCCAGCCGGCCGAAGCGACGACTCGCGAAGCCGCAGCCAAAGTGCTGCACGGCCTGATTCTTTCTGCGGGTCGCATGCACGAGTGAAGCTCCGCACGCCGGAGATGCTGTCGGGCACATGGACTTAGCCCCGTAAGCAGATAACGATAAAAGCGTTCTAAGCTGCGACTGCTTCCCGGTATTCTGCCGGGGAGCGGTCGTTTAGTTTTTATTGAGACCCGACTTATTAATATATTTATGGCCGGATGCTATTTTCGCGATTTGTTTAATGGGATGCTGCGGTTTACAATAACCTCGTGGTTAAACGCGAATGAACGCTATTAATGGGATGGAAAACAACATGAAATCCGAAATTATTCACTATACAGAGGAACTCATTAGACAAAAGGGCTATGCATCGTTTAGTTATGACGAGCTTGCCAAGCGTTTTGGCGTAACGAAAACAAACATCCATTACTATTTCGCGAAAAAAGAGGATTTGGGACTTGCCGTGCTGCAGCGGATTTACCAAAGACTCGTTGAGTTCTCTTCGAGAATGATGCATTCGCGGATTACGGTAGAGGAAAAGCTGGCCAAATTTGCTATGCTGCATTCAGAGCGGTTCGCGGAAAACGAGGTTTGCCCGATATTGTCCTTACAGGGAGATTTCGTGGTATTGCCGGAACAAATGCGACTCAAAATGCAAGAGATTTGTCTGCTGGAGCTGGAGATCGTAAAGAAAGTGATCGCCGAAGAGACGTGCCACGAAACGAACACGCTCGCAATTGCGTCGACGGTATTGGCGGCCATCAAAGGCTCGCAGCATTACCGGCGAGTCAGCGCCAACAATAACCTGCCCGAAATTTTGAACGGCATCTGCCGCGTATTACCAAATCGATAAATGGCGTTTCGCCGCAAGAGGAAAAGACTGCCTGAGGCAGTCTTTTCCTCTTTTGTTCAACTTCGTTTCATCATAATTGAGCGTCGGATGGCGGGATGTCGGTAACGGGGATCATATGACAACCACGCATATAACTAGGATTGAGCTAAGTGCTTTAATGGATAATTTTATAAAATATTTTATGCGTTGCTTCATATTTTGTAATTTGTTGTATAGATGCAAAAAAATTTACAATGAAAATGCTTGTATACCAATCACGTAATCCATAGAAATGGGTTCATTACCAAAGACGGAAGGAGTAATTATGGTGGATTTTGAATGGTATAGAAGCTTTATCGCCATTTTTAAACATAACTCGGTTTCGGAGGCCGCTAAGACTCGGATGATGACGCAGCCGGCGATGAGCCAGCACCTCGCTTCGCTTGAAGCCGAAGTCGGGGAACTGTTGTTCACTCGTACAACGCGAAAGCTGTCTCCTACCGAACGAGGCAAGCAACTTTATTCGTATTTGTCGCCGCATATTGAGTACTTGGAAGAAAAGACGATGGAATTGAATTTACGTTCTTCTCCTGCAATCAAGACGATCAAGATTGGTACGACACCGGAGCTGTTCATTGAAAATATTATGGCTCATATGTCAAGGATGGAATTGAATACCATAACGTACTTCGACGATGCTGACCAATTGCCGGATCTTCTGAAAGCAGATCGGGTAGATATTATTATAACGTGCAAGAAGTTTTCGACACCTGGCATTGAATATGTCCGGCTAATGGAAGGTCACTTCGTTATCGTTGCGCCGTTCGATTTACAGGTGCCAAACTTCTCGAATGTAAAGGACATAGAACGATGGCTATTGCATCAGCAATGGATTAGCTACGGTCTTGAACTCCCGATAATAGGCGGGTATTGGAAAGAGTTCTTTAAGACTAGCCCGCAAATTGTTCCAGTCCATGTCATACCGAATATGCATTTAATCTTAAGCGCGATTGCAGCAGGCTTGGGAGTGAGTCTTCTTCCGACTTACATGCTGAGGCATGATAAAGCGACAGAACCAAAATGGAGGACGGTGCTCGAACATATGGGCATTCGTAACGAGATATTAATTGGATTTCAATCCAAACATAAGCACGTGTCTGTCGTCAATGAATTTATTAAGAATATCTGCGAACCAAACTAGCGCATAGAGCCAAATAAATTAACGCGCAAAAATCGATTCAGGTTCATCGGCACGAATTAGCGAGCGCATGAGAAGTCGGTAAACGCCGGCTTCTTTTTTTATAAAATCAGACCGCGGATGGTTATGGTTTATTTCCGTAAAGCTATCAAAAGTAAACGAAAGGCAATTAAATGCAATATATACCGCCGATAGAATGTGTTACTTTATACGCATCGGCCGTCATCGAAAGTAAGCGCCGCCGGCTTTTCGGAATCGGTGTTTGGAACAAGTACGCTGTTTTCAAGCTTGGGACCGCCATTTTGATAAGGGGGGCATTAATAATGAAACGAAGGCTATTGGCAATTATGATTACTGTAATCATGATGTTGTCGGCGAGCATCCCGATTCCGGCTTTTGCGGGCACCGCGGCGGGGATCGACGTGTCCGTGACTGCGGATAAAACTTCCGTGGAACCGGGCGAGACGGTAACCTATACGGTCATCGTATCCAATAACGGCAGCAAGGGTACCTACAACAATATCAGCATTGTCGCGGGAGAGCACGCCTGGGACATCAAACAGATCAAAAAAGGCAAGTCTCAAATCTTTACCTTTACGGCTGCCTATAACGAGCCGGGAGCATACGCGCTTATCGGCAAAGCGCAGGACAAAAAAGGCGGCCTGATCTCCCAGTCCGGCCTGCTGACCGTTCAGGTGACGAGCCCTGCCGCCGACGACGGATGGGTCACCATCGGCGACAGGGAGGTCGTCGACGTGGACAGATCCTGGCTGGGCGCAAAAGGCGAGGATACGACCCCCGGCAACCCGTATCTGCTGTTCCGCGGATACGAGACCTATAAGGACTACACGACGTTCGATCAGATCAGCGCAGCCAGTCCGTCCGGCTACTGGCCCGTACTTAGCCAAGCCGACAAGCTGATCCCGAACGGCAATACCGACAAGGTCTGGAGATCGGGAGCCGGAGGAGCATGGGACACGAACAGAGTCCTCGAGATCGAGCTTAAACAGCGGCATGATCTGGAGGAGATCTGGTTCTTTGACGGCGGAGCGTACCGCCCCTCGGCTTATTGGAACTTTACGGATCCGAATAACCCCGTTCCCGACGTCCCGAACGATCCTGAAGGCGTAGGCAGCAAGTGGGAAGTCATCGGCGGATCTATCAATGTGTACGGCTATCTGGAAGACGCGCAGAGGTACGAGCTGCTGTTCTCCTATGATATGAACAACGATGACAGCTGGGTGCAGGCAGACCTCAGCGATCTCAGCCATTTCGCCAATCATACCAACCTCACCTACGAGGAAATCAAGCGAGTCTCGAAAATCAAAATCGAAAAGGTGAGCGAGGATAAATACAACTGGTGGGAAGGCGCAGACGTCTACCGAAACTTCGACACCGACGTCAACCTTTCGAGCTTTGTCATGGTCGGCAAGCCCATCACCCGCAGCAAGGTGGCGGCGGTGCAGCGCTCTTGGCTGGGCAACGACGGCAAGGCCGAGGGCGACGGATCGCCTTACCTGCTGTTCGACGGATACGAAAACTACAAGGACTTCACGACGTTCGAGCAGATCAGCGCAGCGGCCCCGAACGGCTACAGGCCCGTACTCAGCGACGAAGAGAAAGCGCTTCCGACGAACGACAGCGTATGGAGAACGGGCGAGGGCGGCAGCAACACGCTGGAGATCGCACTCCATCAGAAGCATACGCTTCAGGAGATGTGGTTCTTTGACGGCGCGGCTTACGGCGCCACATCAGATGCCATACCGGACCAGACCAGCCAATGGCAGGTCGCCGGCGGTTCCGTCAAGGTGTCCGCCTACGTGGATGACCATTACGTGGAGCTGTTCACCTATGCGATGAACAACGACGACAGCTGGGCGCGCATGGACCTCGCCAACCCCGCCAGCTTCGGCGGCGGCTACAGCTACGACGAGATCAAGAACGCCTCGAAAATCAAAATCGAAAAGCTGAGCGGCGGTACGTACAAATATAAGAATTTCGCGGACGATATCATTACGGTCGACCGCGACGTTAACCTTTCCGAGTTCGTTATGCTCGGCCTGCCGCTTGAACCGCTGATCGCGGATACCGGCAAAAGGGAAATCGTGCCTATAGACTGGAACAAAGAACCACAGACTGTACCCGACTTCGACATTGACTTCGGCAAGTCTGTCGGGACCAACAGCTTCTTTAATGACCCCGATCTGGGTGGCAACGTCGTCCCGGTCAGCGGAACGACTAGAGAATATCACACTTGGGCCTGGACGGAATATATGGCCGGAAACGACGCGGGCGCAGGCGACAACGATCCTCGCATGATCGACGATCCCGATAAGCCGCTGGTGGCGTTCGCCAACACCTGGGGCGGTTTTGACGCTTTCTACCGAAACATGAAGGCCGCTGGCGCAATCGTATACCTGTGCCTTCAGAATCTGCATGTCGGGGACACCGAGAGAACGGATCCCGCGTACAACATGCCCAATTACCAGGGCGATGGGGACAAAGAAAACCCCGATTCCTATCTGGGTCACGCCATGAGCTTATGGCAGCATGTCGCTAGGTACGGAAGCGCCAAGAGCACGGAGGAGGGCGGTACCATCGATCCGGATCTGGTGCACGTCGCCCCCGGCACCTCCAAGGAAATCGGGTTGAACCTGATCGAGACGTATGAAAACGGCAACGAATTGAACCTCAAGGGCGTGAGCGGCTACGAGTTCGCGGCCATGACCAGCGCGGACTACGACGGCCACATGAACGCCATGAAGTCTTGGATACACGATACGGACATCGACGTGAACGCGCGGAACGGGAGTTACATCTACACCGAGAAAGCCACCGGCAAGCCTTACTCCGGCGTGGGCATCAAGAATGCCGACCCGAGCGCCAAGCTGTCCATAGCGGGCGTGGGCGGCCTCGACCTCAAGTTCCTGGAAGAGATGACGGAGTGGTTCCTGACCTACAGAACACCGGAAGATTACCTGGATATCAACTATTTCTTAGACGGCGGTTCGTATTACAGGAAACACGATACCGAGAAGCTGGAGCCCTACACCAGAGAGGAAGCGCTGCTCGGAGAAGAACATCCCGAGGATCCGGGAAACTTCCTGTACCGGTTCGAGCAGTTCCCGGTAGACGTGCTGAACGTGCATCATTACGCCCCGGACTCCAAAGACGTCGCGAACGGCAGGGCGATCGGCGGCGTGGCGCCCGAGGAAGACCAGTGGACCAACCAGACGTGGAACCAGGACGTTCCCCTCGAGTACGGCATGAAGTGGGTCATGAATCTTCGCGCGCTCTATTATCCGGGCGCCGAGGTATGGCTTTCCGAGCTGGGCTGGGACAGCGCCCAAGGCACGGCGACCACCGCCAAAGCGAATCAGGATTATTATCCCGGCGTCAACGCCGAGCTCGAATTGAATCCGGATCTTTATCCAAGTTTCCCCGGCAAGGACAATCCGGCAACCTTGCAAAACGTAGTCGGCGGCTTTGAGATGCAAGGCCGCTGGATGGTGAGGGAATTCCTGCTCCTGTCGTCCTGGGGCGTGGATCGTGCCCAGCAGTTCATGCTGCGCGGTTCCGGAACGGGTACCGCCGGTAAATTCAATACCAGCGGGTATCTGGATACCCAAGACGTGCTGGGAGAAGGTCCGAACGCCAAGAAACCCGCATGGTACTATGTCGCGGCCATGCGCAACTGGCTGGGCGATATGCGCTTCGAGAAGGAAGTGGAGACGCCTGCCTATACCAAAAAAGTAGAGCCGTGGGATCCATCGGGCAACGCCTTCACCAATAACAATACCGCGCCCGAAAACGCGCTGAACGTTCTTCAATTCGGCTTCGAAGACGAGAACGCCGGGAAAGACGAGCAAGACAAGAACAACGGCAAGGGCTACGCGCTCTGGCTGGGGACCTCCAAGGGCGATGTGGACGGCAACGATGTCGATTACGAGCTTGATCTGTCCGATATCCCTCAAGCGGATATCGAGGACGTGACGCTGGTCGAGCTGGTGCGCAATAGCGAGACCGGTTCGTCGACATCCATAAAGTCTCAGCTATCTAACGGAAAGGTGACCGTAAGAGTCACGGAGAAACCGGTGTTCGTCATGGTGAACACGGGTGATGATCCGGAGCCTGCGGCGCACAACGTGACGATCGGCCAGACGGCGAACGGAAGCGTGACATCTAATAAAGCTCAGGCGACAGAGGGCGAGCTGATTACGCTCACCGTTGCTCCGAACCCCGATTACAACATGCAGCCTGGCTCGCTCAAGATCAACGGCAGCGCCGCCGGCCTGACCAGCCTTGGCGATAACAAGTACCTGTTCGCTATGCCGGACGAAGACGCCGCCGTGACGGTTTCGTTCGTCGCGATAGAGGCAGGCGACGAGTACGCCGTCCTGTACGACGAGAACTTCGACGCCGGCGACAGCGTAGGCGGAGGAGCATGGGCCGGCGACAGAGCAGCGATCGTCGACCATCCACAAGGTGACGAGGGCGACAAGGCGGTTGAAATTACGCAGGGCGCCGGCAACAACCTGTATCAATTACCGGGGATATCCTTTAAATCGGGCGTCGACTATACCCTTGAATATGACTTTAGGGGCGACAGCGGCATCGACGGAACCAGCTTTTATTTTAACGACGGCCAACGGCTTTTCGACGGCGACGCCCCGGTGGACGGCATGATGAATGTGCGTTCGGCCAGCACCTGGAGCGCGAAGGCGTATACCCAAAACCAATGGCACCATTTCAAATTGCAGTTCAGGCACGACGGCGTGAAATGGTCGTTTACGCTCTACATCGACAACGTCCTGATGGCCGGCGGCCCCGTCGCTAACGCTACCGCTACCGGGAGCCTGACGGTGAAGCTGAAGAACGGCTACCTTAGCGATGAAGGCGGCAAAGCGTATTATGACAATTTCCTCCTCTATCGGGGTCAGCAGGGGGGCGTGCAGACGCCTCACGGCATCGCGGTACCCGGCGAGGTCGCCGGAGGTTCGGTCACCGCGGACAAGGCAACGGCCGCCGAAGGAGAAAACGTCACGCTGACCATAGCCCCGGACGACGGCTATAAGCTGTCATGGCTCAAGATTAACGGCGTAGAACAGACGATAGCCGGCGGCAGCCACGTATTCCTCATGCCGGGCGAGGACGTCGTGGTAACCGCTGCGTTCGAGGAGCTTGACGTTCCATACGCAGTCCTGTATGAAGAAAACTACGACTCGCGCAGCGCTCCGGGCGAGGTTATCGGCTGGGCCGGAACCGGCAGCGCGATTGTCGCCGCTCCGGGCGGAGC
This sequence comes from Paenibacillus sp. J22P277, assembly GCF_059383675.1. NCBI lineage: Bacteria > Bacillati > Bacillota > Bacilli > Caryophanales > Paenibacillaceae > Paenibacillus > Paenibacillus sp. J22P277. The sequence continues at coordinate 717,649 of NZ_JBXENS010000006.1, read as the reverse complement.
GGGCGGCAAGGCGCTTGAGATCACGCAAACCGACGGCAATAGCTTGTATCAATTCCCCGTCATCGCGTTCGAGCCGGGAATCGACTACACCTTGGAATACGACTTTATGGGCAGCGGCACGAGCACCGGCAACGCGCTCTATAACGGGTGGAGCGAGAGGTTTTACGACAGCGGCAGCGATGCGAGCAAGCTGCATCTGCGCATGTGGCAGAGCTGGGTCGCGAAGTCGTATACGAAAGACGCTTGGCACCATTTCAAAGCGGAGTTCAAGCACAACGGCGCGAAGTGGCGGGTAAAACTCTTCCTGGATGGCGTGCTCGTCGACGAAAACGATGTAAACGGCGCGGTTTCCCTCAATCAGCAGCTGATGTTGAAGGTCGGCGGAGCCGGCGGTAAAAACTACTTCGACAATGTCGAGCTCTACCAAGGCGAAAAGTCGGGCGTCGCGTACGCGGTCACGCTGCCCGGCGGGATCGCCGGAGGCTCGGTCATTGCGGACAAGGAATCCGCGGCCGCAGGCGAGAACGTCACGCTGACGTTAGCCCCGGAGGACGGCTATCGACTTCAATCGCTCGCAGTCAAGCTCTACGGTTATGGCACGGAAATCGCGTTGACGCCTGCCGGCAGCAACACATTCACATTTATCATGCCAGCGGGCGATGTCGCCGTAACGGCTGCGTTTGAGGATGCCTACACGGTCCTGCTTGAGGAGAATTTTGACTCGCGCAGCGCTCCGGGCGAGGTGATCGGCTGGGCCGGCACCGGCAGCGCGATTGTCGCCGCTCCGGGCGGAGCGGCCGGCAAAGCGCTAGAGATCACGCAGACGGACGCCAATAGCATGTATCAATTCCCGGCGATGACGCTGGCGCCGAACGTCGGCTACACCCTCGAATATGACTTTATGGGCAGCGGCGTAACCACCGGAAACGCACTCTATCTCGGGTGGAGCGCGAGATTTTACGACAGCGACGGCCCGGCGCAGGGCAGCGATTTGAATCTGCGTCCTTGGAACACTTGGGGCAATGCGTATTATGCCAAGGACGCGTGGCATCATTTCAAAGTGGATTTTACCCACGACGGCACGAAATGGAACTTCACGCTCTATCTGGACAACGTCTCTGTTGCTGCCGGTCCTTGCGACGCGAATGTTACCGGCAGCGTACAGCTGATGTTAAAGGTCGGCGCGACTGCCGCCGGCGGCAAAGGGTACTTTGACAACATCGTCTTCTACCAAGGCGAAAATCCGGTGGTGTAGGAGCTAGGGGAGAGGTGGAAGCATGACGGAGCATAAGATGCACCGCGGCTTGGAACGGGATTTAGGCTGGGCGGATGAGGCTTGGAGCCGGGCGGAAGCAAAAATCGGCCGGAGCGCCAGGTCGATTGGAGCCGCATTTCCGAACGGGACGAAAAACGGACGATACGTCAGAGGGCCGGCGCACGATTGGGTCGCCGGCTTCTGGCCGGGGCTGCTGTGGCTGGCGTACCGGGAGAACGGCGACGAGGAGCTGCGGCGCGTCGCCGAAGCGTGCGAGCGGCAGCTCGCGGAGACGCTGCAGACTTACGACCTGCTGCATCACGACGTCGGCTTCATGTTCAGCTTGAGCAGCGTTGCCCAGCATCGTCTGGCTGAAGCGTCCGGGCGCGGGGGAGATGCGGACGCCAAGCGGCATGCGCTCATCGCGGCCAACCTCCTTGCCGGACGGTACAATCCGCAGGGCGAGTTCATCCGCGCCTGGCCGAATTGGGACGAAGAGGATCATACCGGCTGGGCGATCATCGACTGCCTGATGAATTTGCCGCTGCTGCATTGGGCCGGACGCGAGATCAAGGATCCGCGCTACAAGCACATCGCGATCCGGCACGCCGACTCCGTCCTGCGCGATTTTCTTCGTCCGGACGGCTCGGTCTGCCATATTGTCCGCTACGATCCGGACACCGGGGCGCCGATCGAGTCGCTGGCCGGGCAAGGCCGCGCGGCGGATTCCGCTTGGGCGCGCGGAGCTTCATGGGCGCTGTACGGCTTCGCGCTCAGCTATCGGTACACCGGCGAGGCGCGGTATCGCGAAGCCGCGCTGCGGGTCGCTCGGTTCTTCGTCTCGCAGTTGCCGGAGGACGCCGTCCCTTATTGGGACTTCTTCCTGCCGGAAGCCGGCAAGGCGTCAATGCCGAGAGATTCGTCAGCGGCGGCGATCGCGGCGTCCGGTCTGCTGGAGCTGGCCGAGCTGCACCAAGCGGTGGGAGGGGCGGGAATCGAGGACGCCGCTTGGTGCCGGGCATCGGCCGAGCGGATCGTCCAGTCGCTGTGCGGCCGCTATGCGGAATGGGGCGACGAGCATGAAGGTCTCCTGCGGCATGCAACCGGCTATTATTCGCGCGGCGTGTATGCAGATGAATCGCTGATCTATGGCGATTATTTCTTCGTTGAAGCGCTCGCGAAGCTGCGCGGACGCAAGGAGCTATTCTGGTAAGCGACGATATCGGAGATGGTGCAACGGGGAAGACGGGAGGATGGGCAGGATGAGCGAGATGGGACCGAGAGATCCGATGCTGCGCAATCGCACGATCGAAGTGACGGCGGGAGGTCCGCAAAGCGATTATCCGGGCTTCACGTCGATGGCCGTTCAGTCGGCGGTAGATGAAGCGACCCGGCACGGCGGCGGCATCGTCCGGCTGGATAAAGGCGTTTATAACGTGTTCGGACCGATTCGGCTGACGGATCGGGTCACGCTGGCCGGCGCCGGACCGGAGACGGTTCTGCGTAAGACGGACGGGTTCAAGAGCCCTTTTATCGTCGACGCCGACTACGGCGAGCTGCGCGTGGAGGTGGCGGACGCCGGCGGCTTCCGAGTCGGAATGGGATTACAAATTTTTGACGAGTCGCAAAAATGGGGATGGGACGAAAGCACGGCGGTCATTACGGCGGTGGACGGCAATGTGCTGCGCTTCGACCGGCACCTTGAGCGCGATTACCGCGCGGACGACGGCGGCATGGCAACGAACGCCTGCCCGATCATCGAGGCGGTGGACGCCCAGCAGGTCCGCGTGCGCGACCTTGCGATCGACGGCAACAAGGCGGCCAACGAGCCGATCGGCGGCTGCCGAGCGGGCGGGATCTATCTGAAGAAGGCGCGCGATTGCATGATCGAGCGCGTCTTCGCGCGCGACTTCAACGGCGATGGCATCAGTTGGCAGATTACCGAGAATATCTCCGTGCTTCACTGCGAGGTTCGCGGCTGCACAGGATCGGGGCTGCATCCCGGTGCCGGCTCGCATTCCTCGCGCGTCAAGGATAATACTTGCGTCGACAACGGCACGGCGGGGCTGTTCATCTGCTGGCGCGTCCAGTTCGGCGAGTTCGAGCGCAACGCGCTGGAACATAACGCAGGGCCCGGCATCTCTATCGGACATAAGGACTCCGATAACCGGTTCGCCGACAACGTCATTCGCGGCAACGGGAATGGCGGCGTCTATTTTCGTCCGGAGAACGCGTTCAACGGGGCGAACCGCAACAAGTGGCTCCGCAACGTGATCGAGGACAACGACGGATTCGGATTCTTCGTCAATGCCGGGTCCATCGACAATGAGTTGAAGGATAATCTTATCCGCGATTCGGGAGCGGGCCGGCAGACGGGGGACGTCTGGCTGGCGGATGGCGCAGATCGCTTCCTGACGTATCGGGAGTAGGCGTAAGAGAGCAGACGAAGGAGTCTTTGGAACATGACAAATAGAAGAATTGAATCTACCGTCTCGTATGTGGAGCGGATGCTTGAAGGCACCGATTACCGGAGCATAGCATCCTTGGAGGAAAATTGGCGCTTCCATGCGGGAGACGCTCCGGGCGCGCAAGCGGCCGGCTATGACGACTCGGCTTGGCGGATCGTGCAGCTTCCGCACGACGATTCGGCGGAATCGGATTTCGACGCCGCTTACCCGGCGAACGGCTATGTTCGCTCGGGCGTCTTGTGGTACCGATTGCCGTTCGCTTCTCCGCATCGGCATGCCGGCGGCAAACGTTACCTGATGTTCGACGGAGCCGCGATGAACGCCGAGGTATGGGTGAACGGTCGCTGCCTCGGGACGCATCCCTACGCATTTACGCCATTCTGGCATGATCTTACGCCTCATCTTCGCCCCGCCGGAGAGGAAAATGTCCTTGCGGTCAAAGTGGATGCTTCTCTGCAGCCGTTCGGCAGATCCTATCAAGGAAACGGGCTGTTCCGCCGCGTGCAGGTGATCGTCACCGCCCCCTTGCACATTGACGTATGGGGCGTGGTCGCTAGAACGGAGTCCATCGACGCAGAGGGCGCCTCGATCTCTGTCGCGACGAACATCTCCGTAGGGCGTTATCCCGAGACGAAGTGGAACGCTTTCGTCTGGCAAGGGAAGGGAATGACGGACAATAACGAAATCAGCAAAAACTGCCGACTGAGAACGACGATCCTTGATCCGGAAGGCCGCGAGGTGGCCGTGGCCGAGGCGGAGACGATCGTGCCGCAGTTCGGCAAACATCGGTTCGAGCAGCGGCTGCGCGTGTTGGAACCCGATCTTTGGAGTCCGGACCAGCCGCACCTGTACCGGGTCCGCTCCGTGCTGTTCGTCGAGGACGAGCCGGCGGACGACGTGCTGACCCCGCACGGCATTCGCACGTTATCGTTTTCCGCCGAGGGCTTCGAACTGAACGGAATCGAGACGATAATCAAAGGCGTCTGCTTGCACCAGGACGCAGCGATTTTCGGCGGTGCGGTTCAGACGCGCACTTGGGCGAGCAGGCTGGCCATGCTGAAGGAAGCCGGGTGCAACGCAGTCCGCACGTCGCATCATCCGTTCCCGACGGAATTTTATCATGCGTGCGATTTCCTCGGAATGATGGTCATGGACGAAGCGTTCGACGAATGGCGTTTAGGCTGGGACCGCGGCTATTCGGACTCGCCGTACGGCAAGAACACCTACGGCTATTCGCTGTACTTCGACCAATGGTACGAGACCGACCTTCGGGCGATGGTTCGGCGAGACCGCAATCATCCGAGCGTCATCATGTGGAGCGTGGGCAACGAGATTCCGGATCTCTACTTCGACGAGGGAATCCCCATCTTGCGCAGATTGGTCGAGATCTGCAAGGAGGAGGACGATACCCGGCCCGCAACCGTATGCGCGGAAGGCAATCACCTGCTGAGCTTGCGAGAAGGCATCATGGATTTGGTGGACGTGCCGGGATATAACTATGTCGCCAGCCGGGAAGGCGACGCGTATTACGAACGCATTCACGCCGAGCGTCCGGACCTTGCGCTGCTCGGTTCGGAGACTGAATTCGAGCCGGAGCACTGGAAGCGCATTATGCAGCATCGTTACGTCATCGGACAGTTCCTGTGGGTCGGCATCGATTATTCGGGAGAAGGCGCCGACGTGCTCGGCGAAGACTCCGCTTTGGGCAATACGTTCGATATCTCCGCACTCGCAGGAGGTCGCCGCAGCTGGGCGTTCGGGCTCATCGATGCGGTCGGCACGGCGCGAGGAGAGTATCACTACCGCCGAAGCATCTGGAGCGAAGAGCCGTTCGTTCGGCTTGCCGTCAAGCAACTCGTTCCCGCTGCCAGCGAAGCGTATGCCTACATGAATTCGCACTTTCATTGGAACTGGAACGAAGGCGATCGCAAGACGGTATACGTCTTCACCAACTGCGACGAAGCGGAACTGTTCCTGAACGGGCGCTCGCTCGGGGTATTGGCGAAGGATTCGGAAGGTTACCGCGCGATTGAACTGGACGTCGATTATGTTCCCGGAACGCTCGTTGCAGTCGGCCTGAGCGAAGGGCAGCGCGTATGCGAGGACCAGCTGGTCACCGCAGGTGGCGCGGTACGGCTGGAACTGAGCTGCGACGCCGAACGGTTGTCCGCGGACGGAAGGGACTTCGCGGAGCTGCGTATCCTTGTCGTCGACAAGGATGGCCGCCTTGTGCCTGACGCCGCGCATTCGATTTCCGTCACGGTACAAGGCAGCGGCAGCCTGCTCGGCATTTACTCGGCGGACGCGACGAGCAGCGAGAGCTACCGTTCCGCGAGCTGCCGCGCCTATCGCGGAATCGCCGCCGCCGTCGTGCGGGCGGGGCGGGCTCCGGGAGCGATTGCCATTGAGGCAACGGCTCCGGGGCTGGCTGCCGCGAGCTGGACGTTGCCTTGCGTCAAGCCGGATTAGGCTGCGTGCATTCCGCGAACCGCATTCCTGCATGTATAGACGATATCCATGGCCTGAGCCACCATTCCATATAGAAGGATGGATATACGTAAGCGATATGAAATGGGAGGATAAGGTGAACCGATTTCCGGAACTCAAGATCGCTGCGCAACAGATGTCGTTTTGTTGGAAAACGGATAAGGACCAGGCCATGCTTGAACGGGACGGTCGCATCGTGTGGCAAGGAAGTCTGCTGCCTTCTTTTGAGTTGGCGGATGACAACGGACTGACTTCCTATACGGATGGAATTGCCTTGAATGTGTCGGCGCTTTCGGATTCTCGCTATCATATCGCGCTTGCATTCGGCGAATTTGGCAGAGGCTCTCTTCAGGCGATCACCGAAGCATGGGGAATCCGATTCGCCGGTCTGGAAGTGGTATGGCATCAGCCGGCCCGTATCGTAGCGCTCTATTTTGGAACTAAGCGAATGACGGACTTGCAACGCAGGGCCGCGCCATCGCTTGCCAAGCCTTTCTGGCCGAACTGGAAGGCGGAAGGATACTGCCTGCCGTGCGCAGGCACGAATCCGACGCGCAGCTTTTGGCGTTTTTTTGATATGGGCGATGCCCTGCTGCCTCTCGGCAGCTTCGGCGATGCGATGGGTACGTCTTATGCGGCTGCTTATCCGAGGCCGCTGTATGCCGCGGCGATGGGAGGCGGTGACGGATGGCTGTCGTTCGGACCCGGAGCGATCCCGGATGCGGCGCTATCGTTGCAGTTAAAGTCCGCCACCGCTTGCATGCAGTATTTATACAGGGAGGATTTGTGGGAAGCGCCCGACCTTCTGAATCGAAGATGGAGCGAACCGCTCAGACTTGCCTGGGGGAGTAATGGATTCGATGCCTACGACCGGCTCTATCAAACCTTTTCGGTAAGCGGTCCTAAATCGTCCATTCAAGCGAAATCGTTCGTATGCACATGGGGCGATTTCAAGGAAGGGCAGTTTAATCTGAGGGCCATTACGGAACGGGTGTCGCGATCGGCTCCTGCCGATATGATCGTGCTCGACGAATATTGGGAGACTTGCGACAGCAGCGGAATTCCGGACTATAACCGGTTTCCGGAGTTTGACCGAGACATTGCGCATATGCGGGCAAAAGGCTTCGAAATTGCAGTATGGCAGTCTATCGGCTGGATTGAGCAGCCTGAGGCGTTCGGCTTGACCGATAGGGATCTGTTGTGCGGAGCGGACGGGAAGCCGAGGCTCTGGCACTGGTCGGGCGATCCGATCTACGGCAATTCCTATCATTACTGCTTGGATCCCAGCTCGGAGCGGACCAGGTCGTTTCTAACGGAACGTACCGGATCCATCGTCAACCGGTTGAATCCCGCGGCGCTGAAGTTGGATTTCGGCTATGGCTTGCCCGGGCCGGACGTAAGCGCGCCGCGTCGTCCGGAATTGCGGGGAGAACGGCTTTGCTCGGAACTGCTCAAGATCATTACGGGAGCGGCAAAGGAGGCTAAGCCGGATATCGCGATTATCTATTATGGGCTGCATCCGCTGCTTCACGACCATTTCGACGTGATCAATATCGATGATCTAGGCGACGCGGGAGACAGTGCGGCGTACGAGGCTTTTGGGCACAATCAGCGCTGCATGTGGTCGGCACTCGCGGCGCGCCGCGGCATGTTGATCAATACGTCGACAGGCTATTACTGGGACGCGTTGGAGCGGATTTTGCTCAATACGGCCGTTGTCGGTACCAATGGCTTGACACTCGGAGCTGCCGATCGTGCCGGTAAGTCGATAACCGCCTCGCAGCGGCTCCGCTGGCTTGCGCTCGACAACTGGCGCAGGCCCGGCAGCAGCTGGGCTCCGTTATGGCTTGACGCCGATTTCGGAGATGTGAGCCGCGAGCCGGTCATCAGGTCATGGGGACGGGTGGAATCGCATAAGGGCCGTGACAGGATAACCGCCCTCGCATTACGACATACGTCAGGCGACGAGATGACTTTTCCGCAAGTGTCCGGTATCCGTTTCACGGGGGACTGGGCGCTTATCGCGCAAGACAATGAGGACATCTTACAATGCTCCAAGCTGGCCTGTATCCCGTTTGCGCCCGGTGCCCTTACAATTGAGGGAAACTTCGAAGCTGTTATTGAATTCCGCCATACCGAAGAGAGCGAAACGAAAAAGGTTTCGACTTCCGATCATACCGGAAACGCGACATTGTGCATAAGCGGTAATGACCTTCATGAGATCGTCGGATTTATGTTAGTACGAAAATAAATGCCGAAATCGGCAGGGGCTGACCAGGCGGCAGCCCCTTCGTCATGTAAATGACCCGCATTTCGTTGATTTTTTTCGGAAGTCTCGAAAACTCGGATTTGGGATTATGTGGATCGTATTCCAACTGAAAGCGCTTTATAATGGGGTAATACGAGCAGTTAGCGATAAACCATTGCTCGATTTCGGAGGGGGAGGCGAGCTGCAAGCGCGATTGATCGTTGTTCTCATGCCGAATTCACGCAAGGGGCGGCTCGAAATGAATATTTTTCGGAAACAACAATGGAGAATGACGATATTTCCGAAGCTGATCATCGCGTTCCTGCTTGTGGTCGCTCCGATCTACGGCATCGGTCTCATGATGAATCAGCTGGGTGAAAAGAGCGTCAGCGAGGAACTGTCGAAGTCGCTCAATTCGCGTGTCGACTTTTACCTCAACTCGCTTGAGGTAGAAAATGATCGGATGACGGGGCTGCTTCAGCAGTACATCGTCGACAAAGACATCCAGCACGCCGCCTTCGTCAGCAATACGATGACGATCGGAGAATGGACGGAGACGGTGCAGCGCGTCCAGGACAAGCTTCAGCTGATCAAGAACTCGAGCCTTTACATCAAGAGCATAAGCGCGCATATTCTAACGCTGAAGCGAACGATATCGAGCGACGCAACGATCAGCGACAAGCTCGGTTCCGACTATGAGGCTGTCGCCTCCGTATCCAAACTCCGCGGCGTCGGCAAGTACTACTGGAATAACCGGCTGTTCCTGGCGATTGCTTACCCGGGCTCCGATCTGCCGAATATGAAGGAAACGTACGTGCTCTCGATCGAGATCAACGAGGAGATGATGAAGCAGTCGCTGCAGAACTTCTCCGACTACAAGAACGCGGGAGCGATGCTCGTCAATTCGGAGAACGGCTGGACATTGGGCAACCAAGCCGACGAAGGGCTTACGAAAGAGCTTTCGGATTACTTGAGGAACCGTCCCGAGGACAGCGCTGGCAAAGGCTACGCGCAGATCTCCGCGGGAAACCGCTCCTATTTTGTCGCCGATAAGCGTTCGCCTACGTTCGGCTATGATTTGATCGCTTACGTGCCGTCGGCCGAAATGCTCGGTCCGATCGACAAATACCGGATGCTGCTATGGGTGCTGTCGTTCGTCTCGCTCGTCTTTATCGTCTCGTACTCTTACTGGCTGTATCAGCTCATCCGCAAGCCGCTGCATCGGATGATCACCGGATTCCGCAAGGTGGAGGCGGGAAAGATGGAGCCGATACCGCTGCCAAAGGCGCGCGACGAATTCCAATACTTGTTCCAACGGTTCAACATGATGACGAACAATCTGAAGGTGCTGATCCAGGAAGTGTACGAGCAGAAGCTGCGCGCCCAGACGTCGGAGCTGAAGCAGCTGCAGTCGCAGATCAATCCGCACTTTCTGTATAATTCCTTTTTTATCCTCTACCGCTTGGCGAAGATGCAGGATCACGACAGCGTCATCCGGTTCAGCCAGCACCTTGGCGAATACTTCCAATATATTACCCGCAACGGCTCCGAAGAAGTGCCGCTCGACGCGGAGGTGAAACACTCCCGCTCGTATGTGGAAATTCAGAACATCCGCTTCGCCAAGAGCCGCATTACCGTTGATTTCAGCGAACTGCCCGAAGGTTGCGGCGACATGCGGGTACCGCGGCTCATCCTGCAGCCGTTCATCGAGAACGCATACCAATACGGACTCGAGACGAAGCGCAGGGACGGCAGAATCGCCGTGACGATGAACGAGCAGAATGGACAATTGCTCATTTCGGTCGAGGATAACGGCGAACGGCTGACGAACGCCGACCTTCAGCGGATCGAAGCGAATTTAGAGAAACAGGGCGCGGATATGGAATATACCGGCATGCTGAACGTTCACCGCCGGCTGCAAATCCGCTTCGGCGCCGCGTATGGCGTGTCCGTAACCCGCGGCGAAATGGGCGGCATGAAAGCGACGCTGAGGCTGCCGATGCCCCAGTCCCGCGGCAAATCCGCGGAACCAACAGACACGCAAGACGCGAAGGAGAGTGAAAAGCCATGTACCGGCTGTTGATCGTCGACGATGAGCCGATCATCGTCGAAGGCTTAAGCGAGCTATTCTCGCAGTCCGGCCATCCATTGGAGGTCTATCAAGCGTTTGACGGACCGGAAGCGCTGGCGATCGCGCGGAAGCTGCGCATCGACATTCTGCTGACGGATATCGAGATGCCGGAGATGAACGGCATCGAGCTGCAGAAGGAGGTGCTGCGCCTCTGGCCGCGCTGCAAGTCGATTTTCCTGACCGGCTATAACGAGTTCGACTATATCCAGTCGTCCATCCGCGGAGGAGCGATCGATTACGTGCTGAAGACGGAAGGAGACGATTCGATCGTCGCCTCGGTCGAGAAGGCGATTCGCGTCATTGCCGAGGAAGTGACCTACGAAGGACTGATCGCAAACGCTCGCTCGTCCCTTAAGCTGGCGCGGCCGGCTTTGCGCAAGGAGTATTTGACCGGGCTGCTGGAAGGGGAAGCCTCGTCGTCCGCCGCGCGGAGAGAGCGGTTCGCGCAGTTTGAAGTGCCGCTCGATCCCGACTTGCCGGTCGTCATGGCCGTCGGCCGGATCGACCGTTGGCGCGAAGATGCGACGGGAGGCGATAAGTTGTTGTTCGCTTATTCGATCAACAACATCTTCGAAGAATTCGTAGCGCTGGAATTCGACCTGACGCACTTCAGAGGCGGTCACGAGCGGCTGATCTGGCTGCTGCAGCCGAAGACGGGATCGGGGTATCGTCATGCGATCGTCGGCAAGGCGCCGCTGCACGCAGGTGCAGGCGCGGAAGCCGATCCGGAAACCGACCTGCACGCTTATTTGCTAGGGATGCTCGAATCCGTGCAAGACGCTTGCAGCCGATACTTGAAGCTCGCGTGCTCGTTCGTCGTCTCCAGCGAGCCGTTCGAGTGGGACGCGCTCTCGTCCAAATACGAACGGCTGTCGCAGCTGTTCGGCCGCGGGCTCGGACTCGGCAGCCAGATGCTGCTGTCGGACGACCGGGCGAAGGAAAGAGGGGACGAGAAGGCGCGAAGCAAGGTCAAGCGCATCCGGCTGCTCGATCAATACTTGATGCAGAAGGAACGGGAGAAATTCAAGCAGCTGTTCGACGAGATTTCGGAAGCCGTCGGGGAGCCGGCGACGCTTGCGGCAGGCTTGCCGCTCGAGGTGTTCTACGAGCTGTCCGCGATCTTCATTCCGCATCTGAATCGGTTCGAAGCGCTCGGCGGCGCCGGCGCTAACGACATCTCGAGCAAGCTGTTCTCGATCCGCGAGCATCGTTCGTGGAGGGAGGCTTCCGACCTATTCCGCGAGCTGGCGGATGTGCTGTTCGAACGCATGGAAGGCGGCAACGAGCAGGAGACGAGCGAAGTCGTCGAGCAGATTCATCGGTACGTGGAGGAGAATATCGAAGGGGATCTGTCGCTGAACCGCCTGGCCGAGCACGTCTATTTGACGCCATTTTATCTGTCCAGACTGTACAAGCAGAAGACGGGCCATACCATCAGCGACTATATCACGAGGACGAGAATCGAAAGAGCGAAGCGGCTGCTCGGCGAGAGCACGCTTAAGATTCACGAGGTCGGCATGCGGATCGGGTACGATTCGGCGTCCTATTTCACCCGTTTTTTCAAAAAAACGACCTTGTTGACGCCTCAGGAATACCGCGATTCGCTCAAGTAGATATAAAAGGATAAGGAAGGTAAACGTTTTATTATAGTCGCCGCGTCGTATGAACCTCATAATGAAAGCGTACCACAATTCATGCAGGGTACAGGGGAGGCAAGCAGATGGTGTTGAAAAAAGCGAACGCGAAAAGATCGGCAATGCTCTCGTTTCTGCTTATCATGACAACTGTAACAGCTTGCAGTAACAGCAATAACGGCAATAGCAACAACGGCGACAGCCCGCCAAGCGCATCGACAAGCGAAAGCGAAAGCCCGACGGCTTCGCCGGCAGCATCCGGTCCGAGCGGCCCCGAAGGCAAATACGACCCTCCGATCGAAGTGACGACCGTGCGCTCCGTCAGTGCGGCCGCCGAACTTGCGCCCGGCGAAACGTTCGACGAGAACATTTGGACCAAAACGTTCGAAAGCGATCTCGGCATCAAGGTGAAGAACCTCTGGAAAGTAAACGCAGAGCAGTACCAGAACAAGATCGCCGTCACGATGGCTTCGGGCGACATGCCCGACTTCATGAATGTCGACGCCCAGCAGTTCCGGATCCTCGTAGAAGCCGGCACGATCGCGGATCTGACCGGCGTCTACGATAAGTACGCTTCCGATCTGACGAAGAGCTCGTTCGAAGGAAGCAACGACCTGCGTCTCAAAGCGGCGACGGTAGACGGCAAACTCATGGGGATTCCGGCGGACGGCGGAGAATCCGCCGATACCCATCTCATCTATATTCGCAAAGACTGGCTTGACAACGTGGGGCTTCAGCCGCCGAAGACGATGGACGATGTCATCAATATCGCTTTGGCGTTCACGAAGAACGACCCGGACAAGAACGGCAAGAACGATACGTACGGATTAAGCCTCGACTACAATTTGTTCAACGGCTGGTCCGGTCTTGACGGCTTCTTCAACGGCTACCACGCGTATCCGTTCAATCCGACCAAGGGTACCGGCACGAACCTGAACTTCATCAAAGGCGCGGACGGCAAGGTTCAGTGGGCCGACGTTCAGCCGGAAGTGAAAACCGCGCTCGGCAAGCTGGCCGACTTGTTCAAGCAAGGCGCGCTCTATCCGGAATTCAGCGTCATCGACGGCATAAAGTCCGGGGAACTCGCTACGTCCGGTAAAGTCGGAATGACGTTCGGTTCATTCTTCGTGCCGACATGGCCGATCAACAACATGTACAAAGACGTTCCGGGTTCGGATTGGGGCATCTACCCGCTCGTATCGTCCGACGATCAGCCGGCGCTCGCGCAAAGCACGACGGGATTGCCTTCGCACTATTTTGTCGTAAGCAAGAAGTCCGAACATCCGGAGGCTCCGTTCTTGCTGCTCAACACGTATATGGAGAAACTCTACGGACACTTCGATAAGAATTACCATACGGTCACCGTGGATGGCAAGGACTACGGCGAATTCGGACTTGCGCCGATCAACGGAGGCTTGCCCGGCAACAATCCGAGGGCGGCCGTCGCGATTCAAGCGGCGAAAAAATCCGGCGATACGTCGGCGCTGAACGATGAACAGAAGCAATACTTCGATCAGGTGGCAAAATTCGAGGCCGGCGACGCGACGATGTGGGCCGCGAACAAACTGTGGGCGGAAGGCGGCGTATTCAGCCTCCAGGGCCAATATATAGACAACCACCAAATTTTCGCATCGGCGTACGTGGGCAGCCCGACTCCGACGATGGTCGCGAAAGGTCCGTCGCTTCGCGACGAAGAAGTCAAGATGATCACTTCGATCATCATGGGTTCCAAGCCGCTCGACAGCTTCGACGAGTGGGCAGCGAATTGGCTTGCATCCGGCGGTCAGGATATTCTGGACGAAGTCAACGCCAGCGGCATGGTTCAATAAGACGGAACAGGGGGATAGGGACTAGCTGCTAGCCGCTATCCCCTCTTTGCAACCAGGCAGGAGGGAAATCGATTGAGCCGCAGAAATTGGAGACTGGAATTGCCGCTGCACCTTATGCTGGTGCCGGGTATAATCGTGGTGCTGCTGTTCAGCTACGGCCCGATGGTCGGCATCGTCATCGCCTTTCAGAATTTTATCCCGGTTAAAGGGATGTTTCGCTCCGAGTGGGTCGGATTGGAGCATTTCCGGTATATCTATCACTTGTCCGAGACAAGGGAAGTGCTGCGGAATACGGTATTTATCGCTTTTTTGAAAATTATCGGCGGACTCATCGCGCCGCTTGTCACCGCGCTTCTGCTGAACGAGATCATGAAGAAGTACTACAAGCGCACCATCCAAACGATCATCTATATGCCGCACTTCATGTCCTGGGTCATCATGGCCGGCATCTTGCTTGACGTGCTCTCTCCGACATCCGGAATCGTGAATCAATTCATCGCGTGGCTCGGATTTGAAAAGGTGTTCTTCCTCGGCAATGATAAATGGTTCCCTTACGTGCTGGTGGTGACCGACGTATTGAAGGAATTCGGTTTCGGAACGGTTGTCTATCTGGCTGCCATTACGGCCGTAAATCCATCTTTGTACGAAGCAGCCGTCCTGGACGGCGCGAACCGCTGGAAACAAACGCTTAACGTGACGCTTCCCGCGATCATTCCGATCACGATATTGCTTACGACGCTCGCGCTCGGCAACGTGCTGAACGCCGGCTTCGAACAAGTCTTTAACCTGTATAACCCATCCGTCTATTCGACCGGCGACATTCTCGATACTTACGTCTACCGGATCGGCCTGGCCAGCGCTCAATATGGCGTGGCGACCGCCGTCGGACTGTTCAAGTCGGTGATCTCGCTCGTCCTTATTTCGTTGTCTTATTTCATGGCCTATCGTTTCGCGAATTATCGCATTTTCTGACATGCTGCAAGGAGGATTGTCATGGTCCAACACTACTCGCGGAGTCGCAAGCTGTTCGTTGTTTTCAACTATACCTTCCTTGCGGTTTTGTCTCTGATAAGCATTCTGCCCTTAATAAATGTCTTCTCTGTCTCCTTGAGCTCTGCCGCCGCGATAGAAGCGGGCAAAGTTACGCTATGGCCGGTCGACTTCTCATGGAAGGCTTACGAGTTCGTAGCGAAGAAGCATGAGTTCCTGGTCTCGATGGGCATCTCATTAGAGCGCGTGTTGCTAGGCGTCAGCATCAACATGCTGTTAACGGTGCTTACGGCCTACCCGCTGTCCAAGGAAGCGGCGAATCTGAAGTTCCGGACGGGATATGCCTGGTTCTTCGTCTTCACGATGCTGTTCTCCGGCGGATTGATTCCGACCTATATGATCGTGCGAAATTTTCACCTGCTCGACAGCATCTGGGCGCTTGTGCTGCCGGGAGCGCTGCCGATCTTTAACGTCATCTTGATGCTCAACTTCTTCAGGGGCTTGCCGAAGGAACTGTCGGAGTCGGCTTTCATCGACGGCGCGGGACATTGGCAGACGCTCTGGCGGATCATCATCCCGCTCTCGATGCCCTCGATTGCTACCGTTACGTTGTTCGCGATCGTCTCGCACTGGAACGAATGGTTCAATGGACTGATCTATATGAACGATCCGATCCATTATCCGCTTGCCAGCTACTTGCAGACGATCGTCGTCCGCATGGATATGTCCTCGATCAGCGACCCGGCGATGCTGCTCTTGTTGTCGAAGCTGAACGATCGGTCGGTGCGCGCGGCGCAAATTTTCCTCGGCATGGTGCCGGTGCTGTGCGTATATCCGTTCCTGCAGCGTTACTTCATGAGCGGCATGACGCTCGGAAGCGTCAAGGAATAAGGCGTTGATTGGGAGGAAATCGAACGATGTTATATGAACGTTACGGCGAGGCGCGGCTTGAGGAGCTTGCCTTCGGCGACGGCCTTTACGCGCCGTTTCCGAAGGCGGAAGACCGCGAAGCCTGGAGATCGCTCTCATCGGAGAAAAGAAAGAATTGGCTGCGGCTTGCGGACCGTTATGCGGATTACGGCTGGCCGGCGCTTAGGGTATCGGACTATCGCGCCTATTGGACGAGCGGCGACTTGTCGCGACTCAGTCTCGCCTACTTCGAACGGAGAAGCGTGCTCGGCATTCTGGTCATCGCCGAATGCATGGAAGGCGAAGGCAAATACATGGATCAAATTTTAAACGGGATTTTCGCCGTCTGCGAGGAGACGACCTGGGTGTCCCCGGGCCATCGCAGCCACTGGAAGGAATTCGATAAACAAGAGAGCATCCCTAGCAGTACGGAATACGGAGTCGAGCTGGCCTCTGCGGAAACGGCGCGGCTGCTGCTATGGACCCGCTATTTGCTCGGAAGCAAGTTTGACGCCATCAGCCCGCGAATCAACGAACGCATCGTTCGGGAGACGAAGGATCGGATGCTGAAGCCTTACCTCGAGCACGACGATTACTGGTGGCAAGGCTTCACGCCAGGCGAGCGGGTCAACAACTGGAATCCGTGGTGCAACGGCCCGGTGCTGGCGGGATTCCTGCTTATCGAGGAGGACCCGGACGTCAGAAGAGCGGGAATTGCCAAGGTGATGCGAAGCCTCGACGCGTTCATCGCGACTTATCCGGCCGACGGCTGCTGCGACGAAGGACCGTCTTATTGGAGCGCGGCGGCGGGCGGCTTGTATGAATGCCTGGAGATGCTGTCGCTGGCGTCGCAAGGACGTTTCGACATTTTCGGGGAGCAGATCGTGAAGGATATTGGCGCTTATATGCCCGAAGTACACATTCATGGCGATTATTACGTCGCTTTCGCCGATTGCGATGCAAAGGCGAGTCCGGGAGGCGGTGGCGTGTATCGCTACGGTCTTAGCACGGGGGATGAGTCGCTCGTCCGTCTCGGCGCCAGCTTGCCGCCAAGCGGCGATCCGAGCACGCGCATCTGGTTTAACTTGTACGCCTATACGCGGGATTTGTTCATCGAGAAGGAACGGCTCGCGCAGAGAGCGAGTGCACCGTATATGCGCGATGCCTGGTTCCGCGTTACCGAAGTGATTACCGCAAGGGAACGGGAAGGCACCGAGCAAGGCTTGTACGTCGCGGCCAAAGGCGGCAACAACGGGGAGGCGCATAACCATAATGACGTCGGGAGCTTCCTCGTGTTCGCCGACGGCTATCCGCTGCTCGTCGATTTAGGCACGGAGGAATACAAGGCGCAGACGTTCAGCTCGCGGCGCTATGAGCTGTGGTATTTGCAATCGCAGTACCATAACCTGCCGACGGTGCGTGGGGCGCTGCAGCAGAGCGGCGGTCGGTACAAGGCACGCTGTGCGGAATACGCGAAGCAAGGCGGCCGCTCCGAGCTGCGAATGGATATCGCGGGCGCGTATCCGGAGGAAGCCGGCATCGCGGCGTGGGAGCGCACGGTTCGGCTGGATCGGGACGGCGTCCCCGCCGTGACGGTGGACGACGTATTTACCATGAAGGACGGCGCTCCGGCGGAAATGTTCCATTCGTTGATTACGCCCTGCGAGCCAATAATCGAGGGCGAGGGCAGCGGCGAGATCCTGCTGACTTACGCGCCCGGCAAGCAGGCGTTCATCCGCTACGACGCCGAGCATCTTGCAGCGCGAATCGAGAAGATCGAATACATGGAAAGCCGACTGAGAAGAAACTGGGGCGACCGCATGTATCGCATCGTGCTGGAGGAACGGCAGCCGGTCGCTGCAGGCAAGAGAACGATCGCCGTAACGCTCGATCGCGGCTGATCCGCTCGCGCTTGGGGATTAGAGTAGTCAGAGTTCCAAACTGCTGGCGTGATTCAATATATAAGAAATGAAGCTGCCGGCATTTTTTTCGGCAGCTTTATTTCGTTCCAAAAGGAGAGAAAGAAATCCGACCGCCATTTCGGGTTGACCGTACCTTGTCTATTAGCTCCGCAGGCTGCCGATCGCGGGCAGTCTTGTTGTTGTACTATCAAAGCTTAAGATTTGTTGTATTCCTCGGTCGCCGTTAAATGCAACCATCGATTTGTTTATTGCGTTTAGAATGTATGCTATAAAAATGAAGGGAGGTCTTAGTATGAAGCTCGTAAAAACTTTCCTTGCAATCATAATGTTTGCTGCCGCGTGTGCATGTGCAACTAATTCGAGCAACGCTCCCGTTGCCGCAAACGGCTTAGATACAAAAATAAAACTAAATTATGATGTAGCCAGCGTAGAAGATGCCATGGAAGTCAAAGGAATAAAATTCTTATCCCAACCTTCCCGGCAAAATTGGGTCCTGGCAGGCGTGAAGCCGCATGGATATGCGGTTGGCAGCACGCGCGAGCAAAGCGATCCTGAGGAAGAGGCTTCGATTTATATTTTCGATTCCGAGCAGCACCGCGAAGAAGGAATAGCGGACTTCCGCAAACAGATTGAAAAATATGACATGATTTACCCGCGAATTTATGAAAAGCGTAATGTTCTGATTTTATATTGGGGCTCGGGTTACATTAAAAAGCCTGAAAAGTTGGAAGAGAAATTTAAAAATGCCATGAACAGCCTTCGTATTATTACGGCGTTCAACGGCGCCTCGTCAGGCGACAAAGAAGTTCCCTATACAATACTAATTGGTGGAGGGCGTTACGGTGGAATAGCTTTTGAGAAAGGTACGGCAATTGGATCTATCGATACACATAGGAACGGCAAGGTGCATACCATTCAAATCCGCGGCTGGAGGCTGCCCTCAGCGATTACGCTCGCGTATAAAGGTAACGATGTGGAGGTGCATTATTTAGAAAGTTCTTCATCGCAAACAGAAAATGTGTCGGTCAGCTTCCGTGATGATGCTTTGGAGCCGACTCATATCAAAGTATTTTTAAACGGGCGAAAACAACGTGTTGTCGGTATTGAACAAGGAATCGAATGACGGTATGTAATCTATCTTTCGCTCTCCAAGATAAATCAATAGAGGCCGGCCGTGATAGGAAAAAACGCGCAAAGGAGCAGGTTCCGGTGAAACGATTAACGATGCTGCTCGTGGCTGCATGCGCTGCCGGTTTGCTAGGTGCATGCGAGGATCAAGACCGGCAAGCTTCGCCATTGCTTTCTTCGCAGCAGCAAGCGGCAGAGATTCATACGACGGTACAGGAACAAGTTGTCGTTGGACAATCGCGGTCTTGCCAAGAACCGCCGGAGACCTTAACGGTGGCGGATACCTTCTATACCTTCGTGGAGCTCGGCACGGTCGAGGAGCCGGTCATGAATCTTGGCTATATCGCCTGCGAGCAAGGCCGATTCACGACGGGGGATGGAGGACCCGGAACGCTGATCATATACGGCACCGCCCCGTCTGAAGGCAGGCGGAAAGCGGTCGTAGTCATAGGGGCTTGGGGACGGGCGTTGTATGAAAACGTACGGGCGTCGCTTTGCCTACATGACGAATATGAATGGAAGTTCGGCACGACCGCTTTCGGCATGGCCGTTCGCATCTCAGATTGAACCTCCGGACGCCGGCGCCAAACTCAGAAATCGTCTAACCTCCATTAGGTTGTCCTTGCGGGCAACCTTTTTTGTGCTTGCCTGCAAAAGATGCTGCTGGCCCGGCATCGCCGGCTAGAGCTTGACGCTCTGTCTGAATGCAGCCGGAGTCGCGCCCGCGATTTGTTTGAACAAGCGGTGAAAATGGGGGAGGCTGTCGAAGCCGCAATCGGCGGCGATCGCCGCGACATTGTCATCCGACTGCAGCAGAAGTCCACGGGCACGGATAATGCGTTTGGCCGAGATGAACCGGGTAACGTTCATGCCGGTCGATTGTTTGAATACCCGGCTGAAATGAGCGGGACTGACGGAGGCGAGCGCGCAGAGCTTGCTTAGACCGATGTTTTCGCAGTAGTGACGATCGATGTACAGCAGGATATCCCGCATCCAAGCCGGCCCGGCAAAGGGCATCGCGACGCGCGGTTCGCCGGCGATCTCGCGATTGACGGCGAGCAGCAGGTGCTGCAGGTTCAGAACGACGGCATGACGACAGCCTGGCCGTGCGGTTCGAAGCTCGCTATCGATCACGTCAAGATGCCGGTCGAAAGCTTGCATGAGCGGCGCCGAGCATGCAAGTTTGTAGCCCTGATTCGCTGCGGCGTGTTCAAATCCCTGCAAGTACGTGAACGCTTCGCCGAGCGTGGCTTGTCCCAGCAGCATCGGACTGAAAAACAGCGCCGTGGACGTTACGGGATCCTCTTTGTCAGGGAAGGCGCGGTGAATGGTATTGCCCGGAATGAGGAAGAGATCGCCTTCGCGCATCTCGTAGATCGTCCGATCGATGAAGAACGCTCCCTTGCCGCGATGCACGTAGACGAGTTCATACCAATCATGCAAATGATCGGGCAGTTCCAGCTGCGGCGTCTTCGTATCTTTATAGTTGAACGAAAAGGGAAAAGCCGCCTGCGCATCAAAGTTTTTGCGTATCGCTTTCATCGGCGATGTCCCCTTGGAATAAGTTTGTTCAATAATATCAAAAACGAGCATAAAACTGCAATCATTCGCTATTTATATTATTTTATATGCTGTTAAACTCGGAAAAGGATGGTCAATAACAGAGGACGGGGTGATTGTTAGTGAAGTATCGCAAATTGGGCAAGACCGGACTCGATGTGTCCGTGCTCGGCTTCGGAGCATCTTCGCTCGGTTCCGTATTCCGGGACACGAATGAAGACGAAGCGATTCGAACCGTGCATGAAGCCATCGACGCCGGGATCAATTATATGGACGTGTCGCCCTATTATGGCTTGACCAAGGCCGAGACGGTGCTGGGCAAGGCGATTCGGGAAGTTCCGCGGGACCGATTCCTGCTGTCTACCAAAACGGGACGCTACGGCATGGAAGACTTCGATTTCTCGCGAGCGCGCATCGTCGCCGGCTTAGAGGAGAGTCTTCGGCGGCTCCATACGGATTACGTAGATATCTTGTTCTTGCATGATATCGAATTCGTGCCGGCGGACATTATCCTGGAAGAGGCTTTTCCGACGCTGTTGCAGCTGAAGGCGGAAGGAAAGATTCGGAATGCCGGCATCTGCGGCCTGCCGATCCAACTGTTCGAGTCGCTGCTTCCGCAAGTCGAATTGGACGCGATTATTTCCTACTGCCATTATTCGCTCAACGATACGTCGCTGCTCGATCTGCTGCCGCTTCTTGAGAAGCAGGACGTCGGTCTGGTGAATGCCTCGCCGCTCGCGATGGGGTTGCTCGGCACGCGCGGGACGCCGAACTGGCATCCCGCCGGGGATCGCCTCAAAACCGTCTGCCTGGAAGCGGCGAATTACTGCGCGGAGCAGGGTACGGAGATCGCGAAGTTGGCCATTCAATTCTCGACGAGCCATGAACGCGTGCCGACAACGCTCGTCAGTACGGCGAACCCGGCCAACATTCGCAAGAACGCGGCATGGACGGATGAGCCGATGGACGAAGCGCTGCTTGCCGAAGTGCTGGAGATCTTGAAGCCGGTCAGGAACGAGACTTGGATTAGCGGCCGTCCGGAATACAACGAGAAGATTGGGGTCGATCGTCAATGAGAGGAATCGTTTGCGCGGAAATCAACCGTTTCGAGTTGGTCGAGGATTTGCCGGAGCCGGCGGTAGAACCCGGGCATGCCGTCGTACAAATCAAACGAGTCGGCATCTGCGGCACGGATCTGCATGCATACAAGGGCAATCAGCCTTTCTTTACGTATCCCCGCATTCTCGGGCATGAGCTGGCCGGCATCATCGCGGAGATTGGAGACAACGAGCAAGGGTATCGTGCCGGCGATCAGGTAAGCGTCATCCCCTATCTGCATTGCGGGACGTGCATCGCCTGCCGCGGCGGCAAGACGAACTGTTGCATGGACATGAGGGTGCTCGGCGTACATGTCGACGGCGGAATGCGAGAGCGCATCTCCGTGCCGATCCGTTGTTTGATCGCAACGAACGGGCTGACATTGGAGCAGACGGCCGTTTTGGAGCCGCTTGCGATCGGTGCGCATGCCTTTCGCAGGTCGGGACTGCGCGCAGGGGAAACGGCACTCGTCATCGGCGGCGGCCCGATCGGGCTTGGCGTCATGGCGATCGCCAAGCATGCCGGTGCGAAGGTCATTGCGATGGACGTGATGGACGAGCGATTGGCCTTCTGTTCGAAGTGGGCGAATGCAGATGCTGTCGTCAGCGCGCTGCAAAACCCGCTTGAAAGCATCTTGGATGCCAATGAAGGCGAGCTTCCGACGGCGGTGTTCGATGCGACGGGAAATGCGAAATCCATGGCCGATTCGTTCCGGTATGTCTCCCATGGCGGGAGGCTCGTGTTCGTCGGCCTCGTGAAGGCGGACATCGCCTTCCACGATCCGGAGTTCCATAAGCGGGAATTGACGCTTATGGCCAGCCGCAACGCAACGAAGGAAGACTTCGACACCGTCGGAGCTGCCTTGGCGAGCGGAACGATCGACGTGGACGCCTATGTGACGCATCGGGTTCCGTTTGCGGAGATGATCGATCAATTCGAGCGCTGGTTGATGCCGGAAACGAAGGTCATTAAAGCGATGGTCGAGCTTTAACCGGATCGAGGGGGTCTTATTATGCAAGCTGCGTTAGCAGAAGAAACGATGAGACAGCTATCGGCACGGGGGTTTTGGGGGGAACAAGCGAACAAGACGTACATAAACCCCGTCCTGGCGGGAGATTACAGCGATCCGGACGTCATACGCGTAGACGAAGAGTATTACGCCATATCCTCCACGTTCCAATATTCGCCCGGCATGGCCGTGCTTCACTCGAACGACTTGGTGAATTGGAATATCGTCGGCCATGTTGTCGAGGATCTGACCAGGATTTCCCCGGAGTTGAACCATGATCGCATGAACCGTTACGGCCGCGGGATATGGGCGGGGGCGATCCGTTATCAGGCCCATAAATTTCGCGTTTATTTCTGTACGCCGGACGAAGGCTTCTTTATGAGCGAGGCCGATCATCCCGCGGGTCCTTGGGAACCGGTGCATGGACTGTGGAAGACTGAGGGATGGGATGATTGCTGTCCCTTCTGGGATGATGACGGCCAAGCGTATTTGGTGGCGACGAATTACGCCGACGATTATAAGATCCATTTGTTCAAAATGAGCGCCGACGGCAGACAACTGGATATAGACAGCGCGGTCGTCATTCACCGCTTCAAAGGAAGCGAAGCGAATAAGCTGTATAAAATCGACGGCCTGTACTACTTCTTCCACAGCGAGGTATACGACCGGGCGGGCGAAGAGAACGTACGGGTTGTCATGATGCTCCGTTCCGCGAATTTGTACGGCCCCTATGAAGAAAAGGAGCTCATTCATACGCACGGAACCCGGATAGACCGAGAACCGAATCAAGGCGGCTTGCTCCAGACGCCGTCCGGAGCGTGGTATTTCCTGACGCATCAAGGGACGGGCGGTTATTTCGAGGGGAGGACGCTGCATCTTTTGCCGGTGGAGTGGATCGACGGCTGGCCGATCATGGGCAAGGACATCGATGGAGATGGCATCGGCGAGATGGTATGGGGAGGCGCTATGCCCGTTCATGATAAGGTCAGTGCTCCGACGCCATCGGATGAGTGCGATGATTTCGATACGCCGACATTGCTTCCCAGATGGGAATGGAATTATCAGCCGCGTGCGGACAAGTGGTCGTTAGCGGAGCGGAGGGGCTTTCTCAGACTGCATGCCTGCATCCCCCTGGAACGCGGACAGCTCTGGAAAGCCTGCAACACGATTACGCAGCGCGCGCATCGCAGCGCAAGCAACGAAGTCGTCGCGAAGATCGGCCTTGCGGGAATGGCCGACGGACTAGAAGCCGGGTTATGCCATTTTGGCTCGGATTATTCGACCATCGGTCTGGTTCAAGAAGGCGAATTCAGGAGATTAACGTACAGCGAGGCGGGGACAACGACGTACGGGCCGGAATTCGCGGGTGAATGGATATGGTTGAAATCAACGTGGGATGCGGGAGGCAACCATCGTTACTCCTATAGCTTGGATGGCGAGCGCTATGAGGCATTCGGCGAACCATACGCGTTGAATTGGGGGCATTACCGGGGGGATCGCATCGGAATTTACTGCTACAACAACAAAGCCGAAGCCGGCTACGTGGACATCGATTGGTTCCGTTCGCGCTGCATTCGCACAGCGACAAGCTTGCAATTGTAAATCTGCTGGTAAGGCGGAGTCGTTGGCGGACCGGCGTCCGGCTCATGTTCAGTTCTGTCGCAAGCTCGTTTTCAGACAGCTGGTTCGATCGATTTGTACAACATTAACATGATATGGTCCTTGCAGACTATTCTAAGCGATCTCCTAATAATCGATAATCATTCTGTACAAAAAAGTCGTATTATTCAATCGAGGTATTTGCATGAATCGGATCGAGGCGCTTAGACGTACGAACAAGCCATTACGATTACTCGCTTCCTTTGGACTCGCGCTGCTGATGTTCGGCATGACGGTTTTGTCGGCCTTTGCGGCGACGCCCGGGAAGACGGTGAGCGCTTCGGACTTCATCACAACCTGGCCGTGCAGAAAGCTTACATCGCATCCACGTATCTCTACGTCACGCAGCGGTCCGGCGGAACGGTGTACCTGTCGAGGCTGCTGATGAACGGAACGAACGCGACCTATGTGGACGAGATGACCGTTACCAACGCAGGTCATGGCCAAACCTTGGACATGTATACGTACAAGGACATCAATTACTTTTATTTCAGCTCCAAGGCCGATCCTTCGACAACGTACGACTGGTCGCTTCAGGTAGCGAGACTTCAATACGCGGCCGGCGCGACGTACGATTATACGGATCTTCATCGGTTTACCTTCATGAATTACGCCAATGAGACCGGCGCGAGATTGGGCGAGACGTACCGCGTCGACGGCGGGGGCAACAGCGCCTATACGATTTTCCGCATTCAAACCGCCGAAGGAACGGTAACTTGGTCCGTGTACGACACGGTAGCTTTGAACAAGCTGCTGGACGGCAACGAACAGGTCGGAATGGACAGCGCGGAGGCGGTAAACGCGAGCGTCTCCAGCGTTACCCAGGCGGACGGCGCGATCGTCAGGCCGAACGGATCCTTCCAAGGCTTCGACATGCTCTCCGGTACGGATATCTATACGTCGGGCGGAGCGGAAGGCGAGACGCCGCAGATTGCGATGATGTCGAACGCAGGCGCGTACAAGACGCTGGTGAAAATAACGAACGTGGGCACCCATGAGATCGAAGGCGTGCAAACCAAAGACGGCAACGTGTATTTTACCATCGTGACGGATACGGTGAATAAGCAAGATACGCAGAAAATTTACTATGTCCCGGACAGCCTTTTTTAACGGGAAGACCGGGTGCAGACCGCAAACGAGCGGATGAGGAAAGGGGAAGAGATCGGGATGGACATGACGGTCATGACCTTTAATTTGCGGACAAGCACGGCAAGCGACGGCGATCACGCCTGGGTCTACCGCCGCGACAAGGCGGCCCGGATGATTCGGGATCATGAGCCGGCGATCGTCGGCACGCAGGAGACGCACGCCCATATGCTCGAAGAGCTGCAGCTGTCCGAGTACGCCTGGGTCGGCGAAGGACGCCGCGGGGGCAACGAGGACGAGCACTGCGCGATCCTGTACAAGAAGGATCAACTGACGCCGGTCGACCACGGCACCTTCTGGCTGTCGGAACAGCCCGAAGCGCCGGCCAGCATGAGCTGGGACACCTCGCTGCCGCGCATATGCACATGGGCGCACATGCGGCTTTCGGCGGACGGGACCGAGTTCATCCTATTCAATACGCATCTGGACCATAGGGGTCCGCTGGCGAGGGAAATGGGAATCAAGCTGATATGGAACCGCATCCGCGAGATGCGCGAACGGAAACGGCTGCCCGTCGTTCTCATGGGCGATCTTAACTCGACTCCGGACGAGATCGCGGTGCGCATCCTGCGCGGGGAAGTGCCTGCCGCCGACGGCTTCGTGGACATGCGGGATGCGTACGCGGCGATAGACGGTCCGGTAGGCGCGTCCGCCAATATGAATTTTACCGGAGGTCCGGACGGCGAAACGATCGATTATATTTTCGTTACGCCGGATATCGCCGTGCTCTCCGCCGAGATCGACCGGCGACGAATCGACGGCAAGTTTCCATCGGATCATTATCCGGTGACGGCGCGGCTGCGGTTCCTTGCCGGCGGTACGGATTAAGGAGGAACGTCCGACTCCGGCCGTTGTTGCCGGAAGGGAGTCGGAAGAGGTTCTTTCAAACAGAGACCCAAGTCCATGGGCGGACTTGGGTCTCTGTTTGTATGGGCTGTTTTATGGGAATCGAATCGTACGGACGCGGCGCGGCTTTATGGTTTTTGGGTCGAATTGCGAATGATCAGTTTGGTGGATAGCTGCATTTTTTTGTATACGCGGGGGTGATCTTTATGGATGTCGAACAGAAGCTTGGCGCCTTCGTAGCCTAATACGTCGAAATTTTGTTTGACGGTGCTTAGCGCGACTTTGGCGAATTTCGAGCTTTCGAAATCATCGAAGCCCATGACGGACAGTTGCTCCGGAATGTTGATGCCTTGCGACGTTAGCTGCTCGATCACCTCGAGGGCGCGTCTGTCGTTTACGCAAAAGAGGGCCGTGAGCGCTCCCTTTTTGATTTGGCCGATCAGCTTGGCGTAGTCCAACTCCTGCGCGAAGAACAAGATGTCGTCGCCCGGAACAAGGGACGCGTCCGTCAAGGCTTGACGGTAGCCGTCGTAGCGGTCGACCTCGGTGCTCAAGTGAAAGTCGTAGGCGGCGAATCCGATGTTCCGATGGCCTTGGTCAAGCATATAGGTTACCGCTTCGTAGGCGCCGTCATGGTTGTTGCACGTAATGCAGTCTACCGGATAGCCGGAAGGGATGCGATCGAGCATGACGAAAGGGATCGATTTCTTTCTGATTTCGCTCAGATACGCCTTGGCCGCATTGGGATCGGCGGAATAAATAAGCAGTCCGCGGGTCTCGGATTGAATCAGCTTCAATATGAGTTCGCGCTCCCGTTCAAAATCATTATCCACGAATTCGATAATGAGCTTGCACTCCCGTTGGCTTAGGAAGGACTGAACGCCTTTTATAATCTGCATGTATGAACTGTCGTAATTCTGATTGCCGGACATGATAAAGGTGACGTAACTGGACCCTTTATCGATGGCTGCATCGACGGGGGCGGTCCGATCGGAAACAAAGCTGCCTTTCCCCCTGACGCGATAAATGATTCCCTCGTTCACCAACTCCGTCAAAGCTTTGCGAACCGTAATGGAGCTGACGTCAAGCAATTTGGAAAACTCCGCTTCGCTCGGGATCCGGTCATGATCGCCGAGCTCGTTGTTCTCGATTTGCAGCAATACATAATCCTTGACCAGTTGGTACTTCGGCAACGTCGTGTTGTCTTTGCTCATCGATAGCCCACCTCTAATGTATATTTGCTTCATTATAGCTTAACTCGAATATGAAGTATACAAATCGATATTATATAGTATACTAACTTAACTCTGAAGTATAAGGATATTGAGAAGAAAAACAGTATTGACGCATGAAATAGTATGTGTTAATTTTACCATATCATAATAACTTTGGGAGTTGGTGTATAGCGAGCGAACAGTTCATACAGCGCGGCAGCGCGTAATCTCAGGTGCGGACCATTGGTCGGCTATATTTTTGGTCTGCAATGAAAGCGTTTTATTAGGGATTAAATGCAGGTGAAGGGGTGTTTTTCTTGCTATCGACCAGTAAAAGGCTGCTTCCGAAGATGTGGAAACAACGGTATCTCTATCTGATGGTGCTGCCCGGGTTTCTATCGGTTCTCATCTTTTGTTACTTTCCGATGTATGGGATTACGATTGCCTTCAAGGATTATAATGTGTCAAAAGGTATACTAGGTAGCCCGTGGGTAGGGCTCGAATACTTCGAAACCTTCTTTCATGACCCGATGGCCTTCAGGGTGCTGAAGAACACGCTGCTGCTCGGTCTCTACACGTTGATCTGGTCGTTCCCGGCCCCGATCATACTCGCTTTGCTGCTGAACGAGCTGAGAAGCAAGTCGTTCAAGAAGATCGTCCAGACCGTTTCGTACTTTCCCCACTTTATCTCGGTCGTCATTCTTGCCGGCATGCTGAAGGATTTCACCGCCCGGGACGGTCTCTTCAATAAGATCATCGGTTTCTTCGGCGGAAGCCCGAAAATGTTTTTGCTCGATCCCGATTATTTCCGGACGATCTTCATCTCGTCGGGGATCTGGCAGGGGGTCGGCTTCGGAACGATCATCTACCTGGCCGCGCTCAGCGGAATCGACCCTACGCTTTACGACGTTGCCGAGGTCGACGGCGCCAGCAGGTGGAAGAAGGTCCTGCATATCACGTGGCCCTCGCTGAGGCCGACGACCGTCATCCTGCTCATCTTCTCCTTGGGCGGCGTGCTCGGAACGGATTTTCAGAAAATCATCCTGCTGTACTCGCCCGAGACGTACGAAGTCGCCGACGTTATCGGTTCCTACGTATACCGGCAAGGGATATTGGGAGCGAGATACGAGTACACCACGGCAATCGGGTTGTTCATGTCGGTGATCTCCTTCATCATCCTGTACGTCTCGAACATGATCAGCCGCAAAGTTTCGGATACGAGTTTGTTCTAAGGGGGGGAGAAGCTTGATCAAAGTAAGCGCAGGTTCCAGAGTCTTCGATGCTTTCAATATCCTGATGATGGTCGTGATCCTCGTCGTCGTGCTCTATCCCATCTTGAACATCATCGCGGTTTCCATGAGCGGCGCCCGGTTCATTTCTTCCGGAAACGTGTCCGTTTGGCCGAAAGGGTTTACCTTGCAGGCGTACGCCAATGTATTTCAGGACCCGCTGATTTACAGGGGGTATGTGAATTCCGTCTTCTACGCGGTAGGTTCTACCGGCATCATGCTGGTCTTCACCTCCTTGATGGCCTACCCGCTCACCGTGCCTGGTTTTATCGGGAAAAAGTTTATTACGATCTTCCTCATGATTACGATGTTCTTCGGCGGGGGCTTGATTCCGACGTATCTGCTGATGCGCAGCCTGCATTTGCTGGACACGGCCTGGGTGATGATCCTTCCGGCCGCGATCGGCGCCTACAACGTGTTTCTGTTCAGAACGTTCTTCTTGAGCATTCCGGCCGAGCTGAAGGAATCCGCGGTGATCGACGGCGCGAACGACTTCGTGGTGCTGTACAGAATCGTGCTGCCGCTATCCAAAGCGCTGCTCGCGACCTTCGCCTTGTTCGGCTTGGTCGGAAGCTGGAACAGCTGGTTCGATGCGTTGATCTACCTGAGGGACCAGGATAAGTATCCGTTGCAAATGATCTTAAGAAACTATTTGTTCACGCTCGATACCAGCGCCATCCAAGGAAGAGTAGGGGCGGGCAACGTGGCGATCAATGCATCCGGCACCGCGCTCGATCCCAAGGCGATCCGAATGAGCGTCATCATCATCACGATGTTCCCGATCATGGCCATCTATCCGTTTTTCCAGAAGTATTTTACCAAGGGCGTCATGATCGGGGCGATCAAGGGCTGACCGATCGATTCATGCAACCATAATCAATGGGAGGGATTGAGATGAACAAAAAAGCAAGTATGCTCGGCCTGCTTGCGGTATCCATGTTCGCGTTCGCGGCATCGGGCTGCAATGACGATGCGAATCAGGCTTCCGGAAGCAACGCCAAGGACACCGCCGGCGGTACGCTGTCATTCTCCGTAACGCTGCCTACGAGCGGGGTGGACAACGAGAACAGCATGATCGGCAAAGAGTGGAAGAAACAGATGGAAGCGAAGATGGGCAAGAAAATCGACATTAAATATAATTACATCCCCTCGTCCGAGTACGACGAAAAGGTCAAACTCATGATCGCAAGCGACGATATGACGGATTTCTTCGTGACGCCGTTGTTCTACGACACGTCCGATATGGCGAATCAAGGCCAGATCCTCGAGCTGAGCCAATACGAGAAAGACATGCCCAACTACATGAACTACCTCGCCAAAGTGAAGAACGGCATGACGCGCGTCACGAACGCCGACGGCAAGATGTACTATTTCAAAGAAACGTCGACGCCGAGATTTCCGGAAGACAAAGGCATGCTGATTCAAAACGCGTCCGCT
Organism: Paenibacillus sp. J22P277; assembly: GCF_059383675.1. Taxonomy (NCBI): domain Bacteria; kingdom Bacillati; phylum Bacillota; class Bacilli; order Caryophanales; family Paenibacillaceae; genus Paenibacillus; species Paenibacillus sp. J22P277. The sequence goes on along the minus strand of NZ_JBXENS010000006.1, from coordinate 687,390 downwards.
TACCGCTACGACGTCTTCAAGGCGAACAATATCAAAGTACCCCAGACGCTGGACGAATTCTACGACGCGGCCAAAAAGCTGAAGGAGCTCTACCCCGATAAATATCCCGTCGATACGCGATGGAACAGCTTGCGCTCGCTCTTCGCCGCCAATCACGTGAAGGACGATATCTACTGGGACGGCAGCAAATACGTATACGGCGTGTTGGGCGAAGGCTACAAAGACGCGCTGGAATTCGCCAACAAGCTGTACGCGGAGAAGCTGCTCGATCCCGAGTATACGATCGATACGGACGACACGCTTCAGAAGAAGGCGCTGAACGGCGATACCTTCATGTGGCTCACCCAGTGGTTCACGTCGCCTGGCGATTACACCCGCATCGCGAACGACGGTAAAATATTCGCGGTGTCCTTATATCCGGACAATTCCGACTACGGCAAGGCGTGGCAAGAGGTTGCCAACGGCAACACCCCGGATTTGGGCTGGGCGACCTTCTGCATCAACGCCAAAACCAAAAATCCCGAGGAGTTGGTCAAATTCGTCGATCTGCAATATTCGGACGAGATCACGCGGCTGCTGACGTGGGGAATCGAAGGGACCACCTATACGACCGGAGCGGACGGCAATCCCACTTTCGTGGAGGCCTTCAAGACGGCTTCGGATCCATGGGCGGAAGGCGACAAGTACGGCATCCGGGCAAGCAAGAAGTATTCGCCCGGCTTGCAGGTGTCCAACGACGCCAAAGCTTTCGTAGACTTTGCGGCCATGGACTATACGGTATTCAACGATAAGTACGAAGAAACGCCGATCGAGAAATCGCCGTACCTCAGAGGGTTGTCCATGCCGAGCAACGAGTACGTGCCGACCTGGTACAGCGAGCCGGCGATCCAATTCACGACGGACGAGAGCCAGCAAATCTCCGAGATCATGAACCCGATCAAGACGTTCGTCACCGAAGAGCAGGCCAAGTTCGTTTCCGGCAAAGCAACCTTCGAGGATTGGCCGAAATTCATCGATCAAGTCAAAAAGATGGGCGATGTCGATAAAGTAATTCAAATCTACAATGACGCCGCGGAGCGGGCGACAGCCAAGTAAGCGACGCCCTCATCGCATCTCGGAATCGACAGGGATATTGAAATCATGACGCATGGGAGGCTGTTTTCGGATGAAACTGCGTTTCTGGAAATTATCGTGCTTAACGGCGGTATTGTTGATGGCGATGGCCGTGCTGCCGGTCGTCTCTTCGGCTGAAGATCTTGGCGGCAAGGGGTATTCCAATCATCGCGAGCCGTTCATGATCAAGGTGGTGGATTCGCTGACGGGGCGCGGCATTCCGCTCGTGGAGCTGCGGACGACGAACAACATTTCCTATTATACGGACAGCGCCGGGGTGGTCGCTTTCGACGAGCCCGGGCTCATGGATCAAAGCGTGTTCTTTCATATGAAGAGCGACGGGTACGAAGTTCCCGCGGATTTCTTCGGCTATCACGGCCAAGCGGTAACGGTCTCGCCCGGAGGCAGCGCGACGCTGCAGATGAACCGGATCAATATCGCGGAACGGCTCTATCGCGAGACGGGGCAGGGCATCTACCGGGACAGCCTGCTGCTGGGCCTCGACACGCCGATCAAGGAGCCGGTCGCGAACGGGCTGGTCATGGGCCAGGATTCCGTGCAGACGATCAAGTACAAGAACAAGCTGTACTGGTTCTGGGGAGATACGGACAGGCCGGCTTATCCGCTCGGCAATTTCCGCACGACCGGCGCGACCTCGAAGCTGCCCGGGAACGGCGGGCTGGATCCCGACGTCGGCGTGGACCTGAAGTACTTCACCCAGCCGGACGGCTTCGTGAAGAGCATGGTGCCGCCGCTGCCGGACGGCGCGAACATGGCTTGGATCTTCGGCTTGATGACGGCGAAGGATGCCTTGGGCAAGGAACGCCTGCTCGCGGGCTACAGCACCTTGAACCCGGAGCTGGTCGCCCGCGGCATTCTGGTCTTTAACGATACGACGGAGCAATTCGAGCCGCTCGTGCAGTTCCCGTCCAAAGACGATTGGCGCCATCCGGGCGGGCAAGCGACCTATTACGAAGAAGAAGGCAAAGGCTACTGGCTGTTCACCGAGCATCGCATTCCGAATCTGCGCGTGGCCGCGGACTATAATGCCATCATCGATCCGAATCAATACGAGGCTTTCACCTGCCTGACGCCGGGAACGGCCTACGACGGCGCGAACAGCTCCCTGGAGCGGGATGCTAGCGGCAAGCCGGTATGGGGATGGAAGAAGAATACGCCGCCGGTCTCGCAGGATCAGGAGAAAGCGTTGATTCAGCTGGGATTGATTACGGCCGCCGATACGCATTATTTCCAGCTGAAGGGCGCGGACGACGGCGAAGAGGTCCAGCTCGCGCAGTCCTCCGTCGCGTGGAATCCGTACCGCCAGCGCTATGTCATGATCGGGCAGCAATTGTTCGGCAAGACGTCGGTGCTCGGCGAGATCTGGTACGCGGAAGCGCCGTCGCCGCAAGGACCTTGGACCACGGCGAAGAAGATCATCACGCATGACAACTACACGTTCTATAATCCGGCGCAGCATCCGCTCTTCAGCAAGGACGGCGGACGAATCATCTACTTCGAGGCCACCTACACCAACACGTATACGGATCATGTCGCGACGCCGCGCTATAACTATAACCAGGTCATGTATAAGCTGGATCTGGACGATCCGAAGCTCGGGTTGACGCCGGTACCTTCGACAGGAGCAACGAACGGTTAACGGTTGAGTCGCCGGGCGCATAAGCGAGCCGTCTGCCGTACGTTCAATTGCTATTGTCTACTAATTGCGGGAAGCCTTGCTCGGCAAGGCTTCTTTTCCCTTTTCGTCAACCGGACAGCGACGGAGACGAGGCTTTTGGCTTCCATAATCATGCCGAGCGTTTATAATAGGAGTAGCCGTATAAGAGAGGAAGTTGATCCGATATGAAGTTTGACGATTACCGTTACGAACGACCCGATGTCGATGCTTTCAAACTGGCATTTGCCGCGCAGTTGGGGAAATTGAATGACTCCGCGACGTTGGAGGAGCAGAAGGCGGCCGTCACCGCCATCAATAAGCTGCGCAGCGAATTCGATACGATGCAGACCCTGGTCAGCATCCGCCATTCCGTCGATACGACCGATGCGTTCTATAAAGCCGAACAGGATTTCATGGACGAGACCGGACCCGTCGTGCAGGAATACATAACGGATTTTTACAAAGCGCTCGTTCATTCCAAGTTCAGGTCCGAGTTCGAGCAGGAATGGGGTTCGCAGCTGCTTCGGCTTGCCGAGATCTCGCTTCGCACGTTCAGCCCGGAGATCATCGAGGATTTGCAACTGGAGAACAAGCTGTCTACGGAATATTCCCAGCTCATCGCTTCCGCCAAGATCCCGTTCGAAGGCGAAGAGCGCACCCTGCCGCAGCTTACGCCGTTCGAGCTGTCCACCGACCGCGGCATGCGCAAGCGCGCGTCCGAAGCCAGATATAACTTCATGTCCGGGCACGAGTCCGACTTCGACCGGATCTACGACGAGCTCGTCAAGGTTCGCGTCCGCATCGCGAAGACGCTGGGTTACGACAGCTTCGTCGAGCTCGGCTATGACCGCATGATGAGAACGGATTACAATGCCGGCATGGTGGCCAATTTCCGCAAGCAAGTGTTGGAGCATATCGTCCCCGCGGCGCAGAAGCTGAAGCAACGGCAAGCAAGCCGGCTCGGACTGGAACGCTTAAACTATTACGACGAGAACTTTAACTTCGAGTCCGGCAACGCGACGCCGAAAGGCGACCCGGATTGGATCGTCGCGAACGGCGCGAGGATGTACAAGGAGCTTTCGCCCGAATCGGACGCGTTTTTCGCGTTCATGCAGGATAACGGGCTCATGGACCTGGTCAGCAAGAAAGGCAAGCAAGGCGGCGGCTACTGCACCTTCATCAGCGATTACAAAGCGCCGTTTATTTTCTCGAATTTCAACGGAACCTCCGGCGATATCGACGTGCTGACCCATGAAGTGGGGCATGCCTTTCAGGTTTTCGAGAGCCGTAACCTGGACGTGCCGGAATACGCGTTCCCGACCTACGAGGCGTGCGAGATCCACTCGATGAGCATGGAGTTCATCTGCTGGCCGTGGATGGAGCTGTTCTTCGAGGAGGACGCGGCCAAGTACCGGTTCAACCATCTGGCGGACAGCCTGCAGTTCATTCCTTACGGCGTCGCGGTCGACGAATTCCAGCATTACGTCTACGACAACCCGGCGGCGACCCCGGCCGAGCGCAAGCAAGCATGGCGGGAGATCGAGCGCAAGTATTTGCCGCACCGCAGCTATGACGGCAACGCGTACCTGGAACAAGGGGGCTTCTGGCAAAAGCAATCGCATATCTTCCGTTCGCCGTTCTATTATATCGACTATACGTTGGCCCAGATCTGCGCCTTCCAGTTCTGGAAACGTTCGAACGAGGATTTCAAATCCGCGTGGAGCGATTACTTGCGGCTTTGCCAAGCGGGCGGAAGCATGTCCTTCCTGCAGCTGGTCGAGCTTGCCGGTCTGACCTCGCCGTTCGAGGACGGCTGCATCGGCTCCGTCATCGGAGAGATCGAAGACTGGCTGAACGGGATCGACGATAAAGCGCTGTAAGCAAGACGCGTCAAGCGTACGCCAAGGGGAACGCTGCCGCCCTTCAGGAGTTGACATCAATCGATGAACGTGGAGAATCACCTTATCATCTGGAACCATGCCGCGCTGAAAATCATCGACGTGCAGCGGATCAAGCTGGCGGTTGGCGAGCATGGGCATGCGGCGCGATTATCGTCGAGCACGCTGCTGTACGCGATACAAGGTCGTGCCCGGCTCTTGCTGGACGGGGCCGAGTATCGGGCGGAGCCCGGATTCGTCTGTCACGCCGGCAAAGGCGCCGAATTGGCCATCGCGGATATCGCCGAGCCCGTAGAGTATTACGCGATTCAATATAAAGCCTCGCTGCCGATGCCGTGCAGCCGGGAGCTGCTTCAATTGCTGGCCAGCACGGAGCCGTTCGAGGCCCGGTACGGGTTCGCGGCAAGTCAAGCTGCCCCCCTGCTCATGGCGTTGTCGCGCTTGGAGCAGGAATGGGGCCGGCCGGGCGCGATGGCGAAGCTGCAGGCGAAATCGCTGTTTTACCAGTTCGTCTGCGAGCTGATGGGACAGCTGCAGGAACGGCGATCGGCGCAGGCTTCGCCTGACGCGGTGCTGCAGGCCGCCAGCTATATGGATGAGCACTATGCCGAACCGATCACGGCGGACACGCTGGCGGCGTTGCTGAATTGCAGCCCCCGGACCTTGCAGCGCATGTTCAACAAACGGCTGGAGCTTGGTCCGATCGACTACCTGATGCAGATTCGCATCGACAAGGCGAAGGAGCTGCTATGCCGTACGAACGCGGGACTCAAGGATATCGCGGAAGCGGTCGGTTATGCGGACAGCTATTATTTCAGCCGCTTATTCAAGCGGTACACGGGCGTTTCTCCGAGCATGTTCCGGGAATCGATGCAACATGCCAGGGGAGGCGAACGGGAGCCGAAGGCTGCAGCCGCGCATAATCCCGATACCTCCGGCGACAAGACGGCGTCGTCAGATCCATTGGATGCCGCAAACCGCCGTTCGTCGCGGTCGATCATTCACCTGCGAGGCGAGCTGCTGCTCCGGCGGCCGCCCGAGCGAATCGCCGTGCTGGACCCGCAGTTTATGGACCATATGCTGGCGCTGGGCGAGCAGCCGGCCGGCAGCGTCACGGTAACCGGGGATTACGGCTTCTTTCCCGAGAATCTGATCGGCAGGCCCCGAAGGGTTCAACCGCTCGGAACGTTGGATGAACCCGATCTTGCAGCACTGCGCGCTTTAGCGCCCGATCTGATCGTTTGCACCGAATTCCAGCTAGACCTGTACGGAAGCCTTGCGCAAATCGCGCCGACCGTCATGCTCGAGCGGAACCGCGATTGGCGAGAGACGTTGCGTATCTTCGGACGGATGATGGGCAAGAAGCCGGAGGCGGAACGGGTTATCCGGGCGTACAAGCACAAGACCATCGGGCTGAAATCGGCATTGGCAGCCAAGCTGCAGGGGCAGTCGGTAACGATGATCCGGCCGCGCGACAATATCATTCGCCTGCATACGTGCGCGCATCGGACGGCCGCGATTCTGTACCGCGATCTGGGGCTGCATCCGCCGAAACTGGCTGTGGACCGCAAAAGGAGCAGCGCCAGCCTCTCGTTGGAAGGGCTGCCGGAGTTGGACGCGGACCATTGCTTCTTATTGACCGATCCCGAATGCAAAGCCTGGTCGGACGAGATCCAGACTACGGCGACATGGCAAAGCCTGCGCGCCGTGCAGCAGCAGCAGGTTTACCATGCCCAAGCGAGCATATGGATTGCTTATTACGGCCCGATCGCGATGAATTCGGTGGTCGATCAAGTGGCCGAGGTTTTCTTGGACGCGAGATGACCTGATCTATCGCGGCGTGCCGAGAATGACCGGCGCTCCGATGCTTCGCTAGCGTGTTATCCTTAAAACCGTTGTTTCCGGGTTCACCGACCCGGGCAACGGTTTTTTTTTGGTGTCGCCATTATCCATGAAGATTGGCGCAGGTATCCATTGAAGATCGCGGAGGGAGTCGTTATAGTAATGTAAGTGACAATGAGATTCATTCTCAATAAAGAAAGCGGAGGGATTTTACATATGTATCCGAAAGTCAGATTCGTTTGGACCTTTAGCCTGCTAGTGTGCGTAGTCATGTTGCTCGGGGCATGCGCGGCCAACTCGAACAAGGTCGGGACGAACAACGCCGGGGCGGGAACGGCGAATGAAACGCAAGCCGCAAACGAAACGTCCGCCAACGAAGCGTCCGCCAACGGCACTACCGCAACCGCGGCGGATCCCGCGCAAGAAGCGGAACCGGTCACCGTCAAGCATCTAAAGGGCGAGATGACGCTCGATCGCGTACCGGAGAAAATCGTCGTGCTGGACGTGCAGTACGCGGATCAAATGCTGGCGCTGGGCGTTCAGCCGGCGGGCAGCGTAATCGCCGAGACCGACAACGGGCTTCCTCCGTATTTGGGCGATAAGATGGGCAATATCCCCTTGCTCGGCACGTACGTCGAACCGAATCTGGAAGGCATTCTCGCCGTTAAGCCGGATCTCATCGTCGCGACGGAATTCCATAGCGAGATCTACGATGAATTGCTCAAGATCGCGCCGACGATCATGCTGGAGCGCAACGAGGACTGGCGGACCGTATTGGTGAAGTTCGGGCAAATCCTGCATAAGCCGCAAGAGGCGCGGCAGCTGGTAGACGGGTATAAGCAAAAAGTCGGCGATCTAAAAGCGGCCTTGGCCGACAAAATGAAGGGGCAGTCGGTCGCGTTGGTCCGGCCGCGGGACGAAATGATTCGTCTCCAAACGACCTCCCATCGAACCTCGCGGATTCTGTACGACGATCTGGGTCTGACTCCGCCCAAGCTGGCCGTCAACGACAAGGACACGAGCACGATGATCTCGCTTGAAGCGATGCCGGAGCTGGGGGCCGATCATCTGTTTCTGCTCCAGGACGATACGAATTTGAAGCTGACGGCGGAGTTGCAGAACACTGCGATCTGGAAAAATCTGAACGCGGTCAAGGCCAGTCGCGTGTATGCGGAAAACACGGCGCAGTGGATCGGCTATTACGGTCCGGTCGCGATCAATTTGATCGTCGACCAAATCGCCGGCGCGCTCCAATGAACCCGTTCGAGCGGCGGGACTTAGGGAGAGGAGAGGGGCAATGAACAAGCAGTCAGGGCTTGCGCAGGAGGAATGGGGATACTTGAACCGGCATTTCGGCCTGCGGGAGTATGCTTCGCCCCGCCCGGTACCTCCCATGAGCGCCTCGGACTTGCTCGATGCGGAGACATGCGCGAATTATCTGGACAGGCTGACCGTGCTTCTGCAGTCCCCTTCGAGGATGACCACGGCTTCCCAGTTCGTGAAAAGGTATGCCTTCGTAGCCGTGGTTCCGCTGCTGTACGCCATGACCGCGTACGACAAAGGACTGGATTCATCGGCCGGTAACTGTTTTCTCGAAGCTTCGGCGGATCACGCTTGGCTGGGGCATGTCAGTCTAGCCGACAGCAATGCCGCAGTTCCCGAAGCGAGCGACAGGGGGGCATGGCGCGATACCGTGCTGTCGGCGCTATTTGCCGGGCATGCGGGGAAGTTAATCGCGGTCATGTCCGGCGTGGCCGGCGTGCCCAAAGCGATCTTATGGGAAAACGTCGCGGTTCGCGTGTTCTCGCTGTACGAGAAACGAATCGGGATAACGGGCGAAGAGCCGGTGCCATCCCGCGGCCGGGCGGACCTTCAGTATCTGACTCGGGAGGCGCCCGGCGCGTTGTTCGGCGAGAAACACAATCCGTTCAGCCGCTTCTACGGCGAGCCGGATTGCTCCTCCAATACGCCAGCCAGGATGCGCAAAACCTGCTGCTTCTATTACGAGGTTTCGAGCGTGGAAGAGTATTGCGCCAATTGCCCGAAGGCAAGAACCCGAGGCGTTCGCGAATGATTATCCGATAACCGCATAAGACAGGTAAACCAGCGCCGTCCGGCTTCCGGGCGGCGCTTTGCAAGCTGCGGGATTTTGAAAATAGCCATTCAGATCGGACTGCGTGCAACAAACCGGCCTATGATTCGTCTAATTGTTGGAAGGACAGGTAACTACAGGAGGGTGCCCGATGAATCGGACCGGACACTCCCCGATAAAGGCATGCCCTCGATAGACACTAGACCGGACGACGAATTAAAAGGAGGCCGTTAGGATGAAGAAGCTGACCTGCGCGTTCGCCCTGCTCGGGACGATCGCGTTCGGATCGACCGCCGCCGCCGCGGGGAATATCGGCATTACGTGGATGGGAAAGCCCGTCCAGACGGATGCCCCGCCGATTGCCGACAAGGGCCGGGTGCTTGTCCCGCTGCGCGCCGTATCGGAGGCGCTCGGCGCCGACGTCGACTGGAACCAACAGACCCGCACCGTCACCGTCGACAAGTGGACGGAGCATGTGACGCTGACGCTGGGACAGCAAGTCGCCGTCATCGAATACGAGGGGGGATCCAAGGAAACGGTTCGGCTGGACGTGCCGGTCAAAGCCGTCCATAATCGGATCTACGTGCCGCTGCGATTCGTGTCCGAGCGCTTCGGCTATCGGATCGAATGGTCCGACGGGACGGTGTCCATCAAATCGCCGATGAGCGATAAGGAGCGCAAGGCGCTCTATGCCGGGGACCTTGCGACAGCCCGAAAGATCGCGCTCAAGACGAGGTCTGCCGGCGCTCGTTACGAGAAACCGCCGCTGCCGGAAGACCATCCGACGCAAAACTACAACAACGAGTTCATCTTTCCCGAAGGCGAGGCGCTGCGATTCATCTATGTTTCCGGCGGCGAAACGGCCACCTTGTTCGAATTCAAGGATGATTTCCCCGTGGCGACGTGGCAAGCGCGTCTCGACCCGTACGCCGGGGACTCGTTCGCTCAGCTGCTGAACGGCCGGTTCACGGACGCGACGGGCCCGATGCCCGATATCGGCGACTCTTTCTACTACTACGATACCGGCTTCTCGGGTCCTACGAGCTGGGAAGACAGCGGCCGCGTCGAAGCGGACGGCAAAATAGCGGTAACGGCAAGCATCCAGAAGGATGCCGCGGATGTCATCCATACGACCGGCACGATTGCGTACGCGCTGCCGAAGGAAGTCCGCCAGGAAACCGTGGAAGTGCCGCGGCTTTGAGGAATTGATCCCAGTCGAAGTCGAACATTACTTTTGAAAAGCCGCATCGATAGCAGCCAACGGTATACGCCCGGACAAGACCCGATTATAATAAGAATGACATGTTCGGCAGGACTATCGCTTGGAAATGGGGTTACGGGCGTGCATACCATATTAATTGTCGATGACGAACCGATTGAACGAAACGGAATAAAATCGCTTATTAAAAGATTTCAATTTGCTTTGACGATCATAGAGGCAGACAATGGCGAACGCGCGCTGGATATTATCAAGCGCAGCCCGATCGATATTTTATTTACGGATATTAAAATGCCTTTCATGGGCGGTCTGGAACTGGCTGAACAAGCAAAGATAGCCAATCCGGCCTTGGAAGTCGTGATTTACAGCGCTTATGGCGAATTTGATTATGCTCGCAAAGCCATAGAGCTAAGAGCGGTCAATTATTTGTTGAAGCCGATCGTTATCGATCACTTCAGCAGTACGATGTCCGATATCATCGAGCTGCTTGCTTGCAGAAAAGCAGAGCAGGAACAGATGGAAAAGATGCTGGAAGGGTACAAAATCGGGGTAGCGCATGTGAAGGAACAGATGCTCCTTGATCTTCTTAGCGGTTCATTCCGGGAGCAGCATACGGACAACGGTAAACAGACAATGATAGACGAGAGCTACACTAACAAATCTTTTTTACTCTTTTTGGTGGATTATAAACGAAAGTTTTTTGATGCCTCTTACGATAAGTTCGTGGATACGCTCGGGCAAACCGGCATCGGTGAATTTGATTGCATGAATCTAAATGAATTTCAGAGCGGGATCCTCATACGCTATGATTCGTCGTCGGATATTCCGCAGCCGGAGGAGATTGCCCAGAAACTATTGGAGCTGTTATGGGAGCGCTTCCAGGAGCAAGTCATCATTGTTCACAGCGGGATTATCGAGGATGTTAAGCATATACCCGCTGCCTATAACCAGATGGAACAAATGCTGGATTATAAGTTTTTTATCGATACCAATGCCGTGTTATCCGCCATGAATCAGGCTCCCGGGCTTGCGCACAACGGAAATCAGGTGCAGCCTATTCTCGATACGCTGTACAAGCAAATCGAAATGGGCGATTATTACGGAATAGAACGGGTGCTTCCCATGCTGTGGAGCCATCTGGAAAACAACCAAAGTCTGTCCGTCCTTTATTGCAAATATATTGGCTCTGAAATCGTGAAGAAGATGTTTGCGAATTCGGATTCGCCAGAACATTTCAGTCCCATGATCGAACCCGTGTTCAGCTCCGGCGATTTGCAAGATCTGAAGGATTTGATCGATACGGTAGTAGGGAGGTTCAAAGATAAGCAGGACGACAGAGAACGCTCAGGGGACACTCACAGGGTCATCCGCTCCATCATGGAGATTATCGAGTCCGAGTATATGCACGATATCAGTTTGGAATATATTGCCGAGAAAGTGTATTTAACGCCCAGCTATCTGAGTTATCTGATTAAGAAACAAACGGGTCAGAGCTTAATCAAGCAACTGACGTTATTCAGATTGGAGAAAGCAAAGCAGCTGCTTAAACAAACGAACATGAAAATCGTGGCCATCGCGCAGGCTGTCGGATACAGCAACTCTTCCTACTTTTGCATTACCTTTAAAAACTACCTGGGGACAACTCCCGTAAAATACAGAGAGAGCAGTGAAATATAGGATCGACTGCCCGTGAAGTCAAACCCTGATAAATTGAACGTAAAGCTGAAGCTGGTACCGGACTTAACCGGTATCGGCTTTTTCATTTCATCCGTTTTATTATCAGAGCGGTTCCTGGTTTCATCGGATGCAAGGTTGTGAAAGGTATCCAAAAATAATAAAACGGATCGAAAGAATGAGATATTTCTTCTTCAACCGCGTGAGATTACCATTGGAGTGTGGATGACAATTAAAGGAATAAGGGAGGATTTATGAGAAAAAGACCGGCATTTTTGTTGGCGCTTACATTGCTTATGGTTCCATGCTGGACAGGAGGTACCGCTTATGGAAAGGAAAAGGATTCAATTGAAATAACAGCCATCAAACAAACCCCGTGGACGATTAAGGATCAGGGCACGCTGAAATCGGAAACGCAGCTGACGATCAGTAACGCCGGAGACGAAACCCCTGCCTGGGTTAGAATCATCGTCCCCGGCAGCAAGCCGTACGTGCAGGCTTTGGGAAAGCTGGCCGCAGGAACCAATCAAATCATTGTCGATGTTGCGGAGCTGCACAAGGACGGGGATAAGGTGACCTTTACCGTTTACGATAATGCCCAAGGAAAGGGGAAGCCGCTTGGCGCCATAACGAAGGAGCAGGAGAAGATTCGCCATTGGAAGATTTTCGTCGCCCATGACCTCCATACGGATATCGGTTATACCGATACGCAGGAACAGCTGAGCGGGGAAATTTTCCCGGGGTATTTGGATGAGGCGATGCAGAAGGTAAAGGAGACAGAAGGGTTAGATAAGAAGGATCGATTCCGTTATCCTGTCGAGGCGTCCTATATGCTGAACGATGCAGCTTGGAAATCCAGAAATGCCGATTGGATCGAACAATTGAAGCAACAGTTAAGTAATGGCAGCTTGACGTATCCGAGCAGCTATCTGAACGAAGTATATCCGGGCCTCGGCGCGGAAGAGCTGGCGCGGATGGCCTATTATTCGGAGCGTTTCTTGAATGATAAGCTCGGTGTGCCCTCCAATAAACTGTTGTATATGTCCGATGATCCCTCCTTTTCGTGGGCTGCCGTCGATACCATGGTTGAATCGGGGATCAAATACTTAATGATGAGGCAGAATCCGGATCCGCTGTTTGATTATCCGAAGCTGTTCTATTATCAAGGTCAGGATCCCCGCCATAAAGTGCTCGCCTATAACTACGGGCATTACAGCACGGACGAGTTTGATTTCAGAAATGCCGACAGTCACGCAACGGCCGCAAATATAACGGATAAGGTGATGAATTACCATACGGACGACTATCCTTATGATGCGATTATTACGGACTTTACCACACCCTACGACAATAAACCTGTTACGGCGGCCGTTCAGAAAAATATACAAGCGCTTCATGCAAGAAAGGATGCCAGCGGGCGGGATTATATCTATCCGGAGGTTATCGGCTCCACGGTAAATGATTATTTCGAATATATCGAGGATCACTACGAGAAAGAAATTCCAACCTACAAAGGCAACATCGAGGACTGGTGGAATTACGGCGTATCTTCCGCCTCCTATGAAACGGGAAAGAATAAAGAGAACCACGAGAAGGTTCCGACGGCGGAATGGTTCGCTACGGTGGCCAGCAGCGCGGTGAAGGGGAAGAAATATCCCTATGAGCAATTATCATCCGCCTATAACAATATGATTCTTTTCGATGAGCATTCCTGGGGCAATGAGATTCCCCAAGCGGACGAACAGTGGATATGGAAGCGGAACACGGCGCTTGCGGCGGGCAGGGAGGCCGATCGGCTGATTGATGATTCTCTTGGTTCGATCAGTTCATTAATCCCCGCGGATGCAGGAACGATAGCGGTATACAACTCGTTGTCCTGGGAGAGGTCCGATCTTGTGACCGTGGATGCGACTAAGCTGCCTGAGCATTTTACGCTGATCAATGTGGAGAATAATGAGTCTGTGCCGTATCAAAGAATGGATGACGGAGCGGTAACTTTTGTGGCAAAGGGCGTTCCGGGCTTGGGCTACAGGACGTTCAAAGCGGTACCGGCAACGGAGGAGCCACAGTTTGCTTCGAACGTTCGCGTCTCCGATTCTTCCATGGAGAACGAATATTTTAAAGTGACATTTAACGAGACAGGTGCCATCGCAAGCATTGTGGATAAACAAAATGGCGGCAAAGAAATGGTGGACGCCTCCGCGCCTTATCGGATGAATGAATTCGTCTATCACACGACAAAGCTGATGAGCCCTGAAGCGTATTCGACCTTTACCGTGAAACGATCGCAGCTGAAGGGGACGGCCGGACCCGTCATGGCCGCAATGACTGCCGACGGAATGACAGCCGGCATAAACAGCATGAAAAGAAAGGTTATTCTCTATGACGGCATTCCGAGAATCGATATTGTGAACGAGGTGGATAAAACGGATGCCCCCTCGTACAGCACGCAGGATGAGGAAGGATTTTTCGTCTTTCCGTTAAATGTGCCGAACTTTGAATTAAGGCATGAAATGCCAAGCGGAGCTGTGAAGCCGTTTCTGAATTCCGACATCGAAGACCCCGACAATGAGCAATTTTATGGCTCCAGTACGGCTTATTATACGGTGAACCGTTGGATCGACGCATCCGATAAGCAGAATTACGGTATTACGTTATCGCCGCTGTCGAATCCGATCGTCCAATATGGAGAGCGAAGATCGGCGATGGGAGACAAGGATTACAATACGGCGAAGCCTTGGATCTATAGTTTTGTATTCAACAATAAATGGCATACGAATTTCCAGAAAACGCAGCCCGGACCGGTAACGTTCAAATACGCCCTGACTTCGCATGCCGGCGAGAATTGGAAGGACGGACGCGCGGACCAATTCGGGATGAATGCTTCGAACGCGCTGCAGGCAACCGTTATTTCCGCTAAACAAGCCGGCGGACGCTTGGCCGCGGCTAAAGGGCAATTCATTAGCGTGAATAAAGACAATGTGGTGTTAACCACTGCCAAATTGGCTGAAGCCAACGGCGAAGGGACGATCCTGCGCTTTAACGAAACGTTAGGTCAAGACACGAAGGTCAAGGTTGACGTAAACTTTTTTCATCCGGGCGCGGTCATGGAGACGGATCTGGTCGAGAATGACCGCTCCCCGTTGTCGCTGAATAAGGGGATCGTGTCCTTTACGATCAAAGGACATGGCTGGGTAACCTTGCGGCTTACCGGCGGAGAAGCGCCCGGTGACGTGAAGAACGTTCAAGGCGTAACCGATCAGTACGGTACGCAGTTGACATGGGATCCCTCTCCGGATTCTGGTATCGCCTATTACGAAGTATACCGGGGAACGCAAAGGGATTTCGAGCCGGGAGCCGGTCATTATCTGGCATCGGTCAACGACAATCACTATCTTGACCGTCAAGTCGTCCCGGGCTTAACGAATCATTATTATTACAAAGTCCGTGCTGTTAATGCCGGACGAAAGGGGAAGTACTCGAATACGGCGGAACCGACAGCCGGCCAAATCGGCGACGCGAGGGGACCGTCTGCGCCGACCGGATTGGAAGGCCATGCCCGGAGTGCAAGCAGGGTCTCATTAACATGGGAACCTTCCTCAGACGACGTGTCCGTTAAAGGTTATAAGATCTACCGGAACAACGAGGAAATCAAATCGGTGAGCAGCAGTTACCAAAGCTATTTGGACACCGATGCGGATGGCCACGCATCGTACACGTATTCGATCAAGGCTTATGATGATGCGGGGAATTTGTCCGATTTCAGTCATCCCATTACTGTGGAGACACCCGAGATCATCCTGCAGGGAGGCAATATCGCGCCAATCGCCAAGGTGACCGTCTCCTCGGCCTATAACGCGGATTATGGCGGTGCCAGAGCGGTAGACGGCATCTCGAATGTGCATGGCAGCGGGGAGTGGGCTTCAGCGGGAGAAGTCAATCCGTGGATAGAGCTGAAGTGGGAGGAAGCGAAGCAGGTCAATAAAGTCTCCTTGTATGACCGGATCAATCTTGACGATAACGCTTTAACCGGAATACTGAGGTTTAGTGACGGAAGCGTTATCCAGGTGGACGGCATAGCTGCCGATGGCGCGGTTAAGGATATCGTTTTTGACGAGAAGACGATCACCTGGGTGAAATTCGAAGTAACCGGGGGAGCAGGCTCCAACGTAGGCTTGTCGGAAATGAAAGTATTTGAACCGGCGAACTTGGCCGGAGAAGCGATTCTGTCAGCCTCTTCCTGGTTCGATGAGGGCAGTGCGCCATCCCAAGCAGCTGACGGCATTATCGGCGTGGATGGAAGCGGGGAGTGGTCGTCTGGCGGAGAACAGCATCCTTGGCTCAGCATGGAATGGGTTGAAAGCAAGATGATCAATAAAATCATCCTATTCGACCGCGTTAATACGACCGACAATGCAATCAGCGGCAAATTAACCTTCAGCGACGGCAGCAGCGTCGATGTGCAGGATATACCTGCGAATGGTTCCGCCAAAGAGTTGTCCTTCCCGAGCAGAGCGGTGACCTGGGTTAAATTCGAGGTGACGGAGGGTCAGGGCAGTCATGTGGGCTTGTCTGAAATTCAGGTCTTCGCGGCGGAGAATGCTGCGGGTAAGGCCGAGGCGACAGCCTCATCCGAATACAGCAGCGATTACAGCGCCGCCAAAGTAAGCGATGGCATCATTGCGGTTCAAGGGGCTGGCGAGTGGGCTTCGCAAGGGGAAGCGGAGCCTTGGATTCGACTGGACTGGACGGAAGAACGAACGATCAGCCTGATCATCCTCCATGACCGGATGAATTTGGCGGATGATGCCAGAGGCGGTACGCTGACGTTCAGCGACGGCTCCACGCTTGAAGTGGCGGATATTCCCGCTAACGGGGATGGGAAAGCGATTTCATTCCCTGACAAGCGGGTAACCTGGGTCAAATTCGACATTCACGGGGCCGGGAGCAACGTGGGCTTGTCCGAAATGCGAGTCTATTAACCCGATCCGTAAAATAATGAAATGAATCGAAAATATTTAAGATTTCGTGTCATCCGGCTATTTAATAAGATGAACATGTACCAAATAACAATGAAGCGGGGGAGCATCTGGTGAAAGGGAAATGGGTCCAACTAGGATTGGCGGCGGTGTTGACCATTGGATTGTCGGCATGCAGCCAAAATGGAAACGCGGAGAATGATGGCAACAAGCAGGATAACGCCTCGGAAGGAACAACAGATACGCAGAACAAACCGGAAAACAATGCTGCAACGGAGAGCGCGGATCCGTTCGCACCGTATGCGGACACGGTAACGTTCACTTTGGGCCGTCAAGGCGTGGCGGGCAATAATCTGCCTGCGGGAGATACGCTGGAAAGCAATCAGCTGCTGAAGTACGTGGAGGATAAATTAAATATCAAAGTCAAATACGATTTCTCCGTCGAAGACGGCGAAGCGTATACGCAAAAAATCAATTTGGCCATCGCCAGCTCCAACATTCCGGATGTCATGATCGTTGACGAAAGCCAATTTAAGCGTTTGGCGGAATCGGATTTGCTGGCGGACTTGACCGAAGCCTATGACAAATTCGCTTCTCCATTAATTAAAGATTATTACGGTTCGTATAACGGGCGGGTACTGGATGCGGTTAAAAAAGACGGCAAGATGCTTGCTTTGCCGGATACGAACATCGCAGGGAATAACCAGCTGCTATGGGTTCGCGAAGATTGGTTGAAGACGTTGAAGCTGAACGCGCCTACCAACCTCGACGAGCTTGCAGCAGTCGCTAAAGCATTCAAGGAACAAGATCCGGATCAGAATGGCGCAGCCGACACCGTCGGTTTGCTGGGAGATCCGAATCTGGCAACGGACGGGGCATTCTTCACCTTTGATCCGATATTCGCTGCCTATGGCGCTTATCCGGGCTATTGGATGAAAGACGGTTCCGGAACCATAATGAACGGTTCCACGGCTCCGGAGATGAAACTGGCTCTGGGCAAACTGCGCGAGATGTACGCGGCAGGTCTTATCGATAAAGAATTCGTTACCCGCAAGTGGAATGACAACGCGGCGGAGGTGGCAAGCGGTAAAGCCGGTATTCTGTTTGCCCCTTGGTTTGCGGGATGGATGCTCTCGGACTCGGTCAAAAATGACGCCAAAGCAGACTGGATTGCATTAACCGCGCCTTTGGACGCGAACGGCAAACGCAACTTGGCGGTTTCGAAGCCATCGGGGCAATACCTGGTCGTACGCAAAGGATACGAACATCCGGATGCCGTCGTCAAAGCGTTAAGCGTGGAGTACGAGGGATTGCGGCTGAAGGATCCTGCGGCTGCCGAAATTTACAAAGGGCTTGGCGTCAGTTGGTTGAATTGGCCGCTAAACCTGCAATTAAACAATGAAAATACCGTATACGAAAATTATCAGCGCCTTAAAAGCGCAGTCGAAGCGAAGGATGGCGCAAGTCTTCCTGCGGATCAAATTCCGAACTATGAGTCCATTATGAAAAACCTGGAAAAGCCGAAAGCGGATATCGCAGCCTACGCCAATTACCTTGCCTACTATGTCGGAGGCAGCGAGGTAGGTTCGGATAAGCTGAATAAGGTGATGCCGGTCTTCTACGGACAGACGGAGACCATGGCGAAGAAAGGCACCAATCTGACGAAGCTCGAAAATGAAGCCTTCTTGAAAATTATCACGGGAAACGCGCCGCTAGACAGCTTTGACGATTTTGTCGAGCAGTGGAAGAAGCAAGGCGGAGATGAAATTACCAAAGAAGTGCAGCAGGAAGCTAACCCATAACCGTACGGAACATATTTCGTAATTAGGTATCAGGATCACGCTGAGCTTGATGCCTAATTGTCCTATCCCGACAAAGAAAGGGGGATGCCAGTTGAGAAACCGAAGCTTTATGATGAACTATCACCTTATGATGGTTCCCGGCATAGTCCTTCTTATCATTTTTAGTATCGTGCCGATGTTTGGCGTCGCCATTGCATTCCAGGATTATATACCGGCCAAAGGCATCTTGAATTCGAAATGGGTTGGCTGGGAAAACTTCGGCTACATGTTCTCGCTTCCCGACAGCAAGCAGATTTTTGTGAATACGATTACGATCGCGTTAATGAAAATCGCGGCGGGACTTATCGTGCCTTTTGTTTTTGCGCTCCTCTTGAATGAAGCCAGGATCGTATTGTTCAAGAGAACCATCCAGACGATCGTGTACTTGCCCCACTTTATGTCCTGGGTCATATTATCAGGCATACTCCTTAATATGCTGACGTTAGACGGGCTCGTGAATCAAATCTTAAGCTGGTTCGGCCAGGAACCGATTATGTTTCTTTCCAGCAATACGTGGTTTCAACCGATTCTCGTCATCAGCGACGTGTGGAAAGAATTTGGCTTCAGCACGATTATTTATTTAGCCGCGCTCACATCCATCAATATGTCTTTGTACGAAGCGGCTTCCATCGACGGAGCCAGCCGAATCCAGCAGCTGCGGTACATCACGATCCCTGCCTTGCTTCCGACCGTTATCCTGCTGGCGACGTTAAGCTTGGGCAACGTGCTGAATGCCGGGTTTGAACAAATTCTTAATTTATACAATCCGCTCGTTTATGACTCGGGGGATATTATTGATACTTATGTGTACCGAACCGGCTTGCAGGAAATGCAATTCGGCCTGGCAACCGCGGTCGGCCTGCTGAAATCGGTCGTGAGCTTCATCTTGATCCTGGTCTCCTACGGGTTGGCCAGCCGATATGCCAATTACAGAATCTTCTAAGCGAGCGTGAGTGGAATGGTGAAAGAAACCAACAAAATAGCAGATATCAGCATCTATATGATTTTGGCGCTATCTGCACTATTGTGTTTGGCGCCCATCCTGTATGCGATAGCCCTGTCTTTTAGCGATAAGGCGGCTGCGAACGCCGGAATGGTTTATTTTTGGCCGGTCGATATGACATTGTCATCTTATAAAGCGGTGCTGTCAGACCGATTCTTCTTTATCTCTTTCGGGGTGTCCGTTCAAAGGGTTGTATTGGGAGGAATCATTAATTTTCTCATTACGGTGTTAATGGCGTACCCGCTATCCAAGTCGGAGCGGTTATTTCCGGGAAGAAACGCGTACATGTGGTTTATGGTCTTTACCATGTTATTCAGCGGGGGGCTTATTCCTTGGTATATGACAATCAGCTCTTTAGGGCTGCTTGATCATATTTGGGCGCTTGTCCTGCCTTCGGCGGTGCCGGTGTTCAGCGTGATTTTGCTGATGAATTTCTTCCGCGGCATTCCCAAAGAACTGGATGAGGCAGCAAACATGGACGGAGCGGGACCTTGGAAGACGCTATTCCATATTTATTTGCCGACGTCGGTGCCGTCGCTGGCTACGATCACGTTGTTTTCTATCGTTGGACACTGGAATTCTTTCTTCGACGGTATGATCCTGATGAATCATAAGGAGAACTGGCCGCTGCAGACCTACATCCAGCAATTGGTTCTTTCATTGGGCTCCATCATGAATACAACCGATCCTGAAGAATTAAAGCGGCTTTCGGCGATATCAAACAGGACGCTCGGCGCGGCGAAGGTCGTCTTGTCCATGCTGCCGATTCTGTGTATATATCCGTTCTTGCAAAGATATTTTGTCAGCGGTATCGTGCTTGGCGCAGTCAAAGAATAACGAGCCGGATCCCATTCAAGTCTTTCTTTTAACAGGTGAAGCGTTCTGGTATTGTCAAAGGTACCAGAAACCGTACAGCACGGGAATAGAAAGAGGACGGAATGTGAACAAGGTGAAGCCATTGCTCGATTTCATTACGAATTTGCGGTTTAAGCAGAAACTGATTCTGTCTTATCTGCTGGTCGTCATTATCCCGATGTCGGTGCTCGGTATTTACACCTATAATCAATCCAAATCGCTGTTAATCAAACAAGCGAAAGCCGGCATTGAAAGCAGCGGCAGGAAAATGGCGGATAGTTTGGATTACAAGATGAAAATGTACAACGCAGCGATAGAGTCGATCAGCTACAATTCCAATTTCGTGAATGTTTTTCATAATGAATACAGCGATTATTACACGATGTACAAGGATCTGAACGAGAAAGTGGATCCGTTGTTCAATACCATCCTTTTTCTAAATAGCGATATTCGCCAGCTTACCGTATTTACGGACAACCATATAACGGAAAGAAGAAACTCCATTTTGGCCATCGGCCATATCGAACAGACGGCGTGGTTCAAAGCAGCCATGTCCAATGTCCAAACGAATTGGTTCAGCGAGGAAGGGAAGCTGTTCGCCGCTCACCGGTTCGTCGGTGCATACAATTTGGACATCCGGAACTTGCTGTACGTGGAGCTCGATCCTAAGAAAGTATTCGCGGAACTTGCGATCGCCACGGATCAAGATTACGGGATCATCATTACCGATCAGCGGCAAGATATCATTTATTCTAAGACCCAGCTTGAAGATAAGCGCGAAGAAGCAGAGATTCAGCAATGGGTTAGTGAAGGAAACAAAGTGTCGGACTGGCCGGGGCTTATTGCCATCAGCCATGAAATTGCTGAAACGGGGTGGAGTATTGTCTACTTCATTCCCAGCAGCTCCGTATCGGTTAACGCTGGAATTATTCTGAAAGCGACGATTACCATCGAAGGCATCTGTTTGCTGCTGGTTATCATCCTTATTTGGGCGCTCTCCTATTCCTTCGTCAAACGGATTCATCAACTGAACCGGAATATGAACATGGCTGCGATCGGCAATTTGGAGATCGAAGTCCAAAGCGACTCCAAAGACGAAATCGGCGAGCTGACGAACAGGTTCGGCAATATGCTCAAAAGCCTTAAATCCAAGATCGATGAAGTCTACCAGAGCAAAATCATCCAGCAGGAAGCGGAAATGAAGGCGCTGCAATCGCAGATTAATCCTCATTTTCTCTACAATTCGCTTTCCTTGATTAACTGGAAAGCAATCGATATCCATGCCGATGAGATCAGCCGCATCACGACTACGCTTGCGCTTTTTTACCGAACGACCTTAAATCGGGGCAACGACATTATTTCTGTTCAAGACGAGCTCGCCAACACGAGAGCTTATATCGATATTCAGCTCGTTATGCACGAGTATCGATTCGATGCGGTCTATAATATCCAGGAATCTCTGTACGCGTATGATCTGATTAAGTTGATTTTGCAGCCTATCGTGGAAAATGCCATTGAACATGGCATTGACAAAAAACGCGGCGGCCGGGGACTTCTCACATTAATCGGAGAAGAAGCAGGAGAGAGGATCGTTTTAATCATCGAAGATAACGGTCCGGGAATGAACGAGAAGCAGATAGAAGAAGTATTCGTGAAGAAATCGCATGGCTATGGCCTATATAATGTACAGCAACGCATTCAAATCTTTTTCGGCGCAAATTATGGCATATCCATTCATTCCAAGCCGGATCAAGGAACCCGGATTACCATTGAGCTGCCTAAGTATAACCAATACAATCGATGATCGCTGGAGGTTTACAAGACTATGAAACAGCCATTAAAGAAAAAGTGGAAAATCTATACGATCCATCATTCCCATACCGATATCGGCTACACTGAACGGCAGGAAAAAATCGAACAATTTCATGTCGATTTTATCCGTCAGGCTGTGGAAACGGTGAAATCCATTCAATCGGGGGAGCACCCGGAGTGGACCGGGTTTAAGTGGATGTGCGAGACATTTTGGGCCGTGGAGCGTTTTTTGGAGCAGGCTACGGATGAAACGAGAGCGGATTTCGAGGCGGCCGTAAGAAAAGGCGATATCGAGTTATCAGGCACTTATTTGAACATGACGGAGCTGATAGACGGAGAGCTGTTAACCAATATGATGGGTAGAGCCAAAGCTTACGCGAGTCAAATCGGCATCCAGGTAAATTCGGCCATGACGGCGGATATTAACGGCTACAGCTGGGGCTACGCTCAATCATTGGTAGATTCGGGAATTGATCATCTGCTGACCAGCATTCACACGCATCACGGCATGTTTGCTCTTGGGCGCAAGCAATATCCATTTTATTGGGAAACTCCGAAGGGAGACCGGCTGCTCGTATGGAACGGGGAGCATTATATGATGGGTAACGATCTGGGCCTGAATCCGGGTTCGATGCTTTCCTACTCGATTCAAGACGAGTTTGCGATATGGGGCGTAGCGGATAATCATTGGGAGGTCGCGGAAACGCGGATCAACCGCTATCTGCAGCAGTTGGAAGCAGAAGAGTATCCCTATGACTTCGTGCTAGTGAACGTAATGGGACTGCTTCGGGACAATGCCGCCCCAAATGGCGGAATTATGGAATTTATCCATGCTTGGAATGAGAAATACGGTTCGGCCGTCGAGATTGAAATGACCACGCTGTCCACATTTTTTGATCATGTGAAGAAACAGCCTGCAGACATCGATGTGTTCCGCGGGGATTGGCCGGATTGGTGGTCGGACGGGGTAGCCTCCACGGCCATGCATACCCAAATATTCAGAGAAGCGCAGCGAACGCTCAGAACGGTAAAAAAGCTGGATCCTCGCAGTCAAATTACGGGGAGCGAATTGATCCAGGAAGCGGAGCAGCAATTGATTATGTATGCTGAGCATACTTGGGGGTATCACTCTTCTGTACGCGAACCTTGGCATCCATTGGTTCAGGAGCTCGAGGTGCGCAAACAAGCCTATGCGGCGAATGCCAGCCGCAGTGTCTGGACGGCGTTGGACAAGGTGACGTACAGCAGGGGCGAAGCGTTGCTGGCCGCGGGGCGTCCGTTTACGTACAAAGTGATTAATCCGTCGGAGCGCAGTGTTCAGGAGCTAGCTTATTTCTACATTGAAGGCGGATGGGAGTCGGATTTGTTCCGCAGCGGCCTTGAAGTCGTGGATGACAAGTCCGGCAAGGTCCTGGTTCACCAGAAAGAATCGGTAAGCAAAGGAAATCAGATTGCGGTGCTGATCTCGCTGGAGCCCGGAGAAGAGCGCATCTATTCGCTGCGCCCTGCAGCGGATGTCCGCGCGCATACCACCAAAAGCTCAAGGCTCAAAGGAAACGACGGCATCTACGATATAAATGATTTGATCCCGCTGCAGGATGCTTTTGCGAAAAAAGGATTAACGATCAGCGAATCTGCTATTGAATCACCGTATACAAAGATCGAATGGAAGATTGGAGAAGGAATCCTTTCGTGGACGGATAAGCCGTCAGGGGAGCAATTGCTTCGGTCAGACGCAAAGCATGCCGCTTTTACGCCTGTTTATGAAGTAACGCCAGCCGGCAGCATCAAGGATATGGCTGAAGTTCGGAGGAAAATGGGGCGCAATCGCAAAGGTATGGATGTACAGCGATATGCGGGGCGATTGACCGGTGCAAGGGAAATTACGAACGGACCGTTGTACGGAATCGTAGAGCTGCTCTATCAAGTGGAAGGATCCAGCTATTATTCTTTGTTCCTGAAAGTATACGCAGGAAAGGCCCGGGTTGACGTGTCGGTGCGAATGCACAAGGATAGTACATGGGATCCGGAAAACGTCTATATTTCGCTGCCGTTCCGCTCCGGAAGTCAAGAAGAGCAGTTGTGGATGGAGAAGGCGGGAGCATTGGTTCGTCCTGGGATTGACCAGCTGCCGGGAACGATGCTGGATTATTATTGTCTGCAGGAAGGTCTTGCCTACATCGCGGATACGAAGGGGCTTGTTATTGCGGCGAAGGATACCCCGTTATTTCAATTGGGCTCGCTTGAATACGAGACGAGGAAAGTTCATGGACAACAAGAAGAAGACGAGTTTCATGACTTGTATGCGTGGGTGCTGACGAACTATTGGGAGACCAATTTCAAAGGCACGCTCGGCGGTTTCTATGAGTTCCGTTATACGATTCAATGGGGAGCAGAGTTGAATTCAGCGGAGGAAGCGGTTGCGCAGGCGCACAGCATCAACGGCGGCTTGGTTAGTTTCAGAGCCCGAACGTAGAATGGTTGAACCTTAAACCCGGCAATCTTTGGGGCTATCCCAAGTTTGTCCGGGTTTTTGGCACTTGCCCTGTCGGCTACGTCGCTGGACGGATACCGCGATCAACCCGGAGACGCTTACTGTCCGGAGAGGAATTTTTTATACTAATTGTGAGTGAATTCCATTGGTGACAGGGGGGCAGCCGGGATGAGCCGAACGGCGTACGAAGCTAGAGGCATCAGTCAGGTGTACAAGAAAGGAAAGCAGCGGGTCAAGGCAAACGACGACATCTCGTTTACGGTCGGGGAGGGCGAGATATTAGGCGTGCTCGGTCCGAACGGCGCGGGCAAATCGACGCTGATCAAGCAGCTAGTCGGTCAGCTGAAACCGACCGGGGGCGAGGTGCTTTTCTTTGGCCGCGACGTGCTGCAGCAGACGCGTACGGTTGCGGGGTTCGTTGCTTATTTCTCGCAGGAACCGCATGTGCTGTCAGTGCTGCGCGCGCATGAAGCGCTGGCGTTTACCGGACGGCTGCGCGGGATGGATGCCCGGGAGGCGTCCCGTCAGGCGCATGAGCTGCTGGAGCGATTCGGCATGGCGGACATGGAGAAGAAGTTTCTCAAGCAGTTGTCCGGCGGGCAGAAGCGGCTCGTCGGCATCGGAACGGCGCTGATCGGGAACTCCCCGGTGCTCATTCTCGACGAACCGACGAATGAGCTGGATCCGAAAAACCGCCGATTGGTGTGGCAGATGATCCAGGAACATAACCGGGCCGGCGCGACGGTCATATTGGTCACCCACAATGTGCTGGAGGCCGAGCAGGTGGTCGACCGCGTCGCGGTCATCAACCATGGACGCCTGCTGGCGATCGATTCGGTGGCTAAGCTGAAGCGGCAGGTCGATCAGCGGTTGAAATTCATGGTCACCGTCGAGGTCGGCAGGCGGGAAGAGACGGAGACGGCGCTTCGGCCGTGGGGGATCGTGCAGGAAGCGGGCGAGAACCGGCTTCGGGTGCTGGTCGATAAACGAAATGCGGGCGAACTGCTCGACTTCATCATCCGGCATACGGAACTGCCGATCGAAGAATATGCGGTCACCCCGCCCAGCCTGGAGGATGTTTATTTCCACATCGACGAAGCATCGGCGATCCGGGAGGCGATGAACGCATGAAGACGGCAAACGGATTGGCCGGATTGCCGGATGCGGTGCATACGCGCGTTCGGGACGGCGGACTGCGTCGGTGGCGGACGGAGCTGTCCATTCTGTTCCGCATTCAATTCGCGATCATCCGCGACAGCTGGGTGTGGGTCGTGCTTATGGCGACGCTGCTTCCGCTGGCCATGATTCTGTTCATGAATTTCTTCATGGAAAACCCGACGCCGGAGATGATGGTACGGATATTGGCGGGCAATTTAATCTTCGGCGTGATCGTCATGGGCCTTAACAGCATGGGACAAGAAATTTCATGGCAAAAGCATCAGGGGCATTTCACGTTCTATGCGTCGCTGCCGATCTCCAAAATCAATTTCGTGATCGCGAACATGCTCCGGGGATTGATGAGCACCCTTCCGTCTTTCATCATCTTAGGCGTGATCGGCCAGTATGTATTGGGCGTGGAGATTCACTATTCATGGGGGCTGCCGATCGTCGTCTTGCTGTCGATGTCGAGCGTCGTCGGCGCCGGCGTCGCCCTCGGCTTCTGGTCGCCGAGCCATCAGCTGACGAACGTGCTGGCGCAGTCGCTGATGATGGTCGTGTCGTTCCTCTCGCCGGTGATGGTGGAGATGAGCAGTTTGCCGACGTTCGTGCAATGGATATCTTATTTGTTGCCGACGACGTACGCCGCCGATGCGATGAGAGCGACGCTGCTGGGCGGCTGGAATACGGGCGTGCTCGTCGATTGTTTGATCATGTTGGGCTTTACCGCCGCAGCGGTGGTGCTGATCAATCGGCTGGTCAGTTGGCGGGTGAAAGCTTAAATCCTAACGCGGCAGCGTTGCGCCGATGGTACGCGACGGATAGCACGCGTCGTCATCCGCTGCTGACGACAATTTGAGCGCTCAACGTCAGGCGCATGCCGCAACAATGCTTGCTTTAATTTCTCCCCATCGCCGCCAAGAAAGCCCGCAGCTTGATCCTCAGCAAGAAGAATGGAAGAGGCTTGGGCTTCTTCCCGGCAACTTGCATCCACTTCCAGGCGTTTTGATCGAATTCCTTGAGTTCCCGATTTTTCAGCCTCATCTGTTCTTCATAGAAGTAGGGATGATTCATCATCGGCTTCACGCTCCTTTCGTCTATATAGTGTAAAAAAAGAAGTATGACAGCATCCTGTCATACTTCTTCATAGCGCACTAACATGGTTTCGATTTTCTTTTTCATCCGGCGCCTCAGCGAAGGGGGTTCGAGTACGACCGCCTCCTCGCCGAAGCAGAGCAGTTTTTCGATGAGCCAGTCGGTATCGATCGCATTGCGGACGGTCAGCGTCAGCGAGCCGTCTTCGTGGAACGTTTTCTCGTCCAAATAAAATTCGTCCAGTACCCTGGCGAGCGAACCGCCCGTAAAACGAACGACGGCATGCTCGACCTGCTCCTGACTGTTGCTGCTGCCGGATAAAACCTCTTCGGTATGTACGTTGCGATGGCGCTCGAATAATTCCGGCAGGACGGCAAGCTCCGAGATTCTCGTCAGTTTGAATACCCGATAGTCGCAGCGCGAGCGACAGTAGCCATATAAATACCAGGCGTCGAACTTGAGCACCAGGCTGACGGGCTCGACGGTCCGCGCTTGCCGTTCGCCCTTGGCATTCACATAGCGAAAGCAAACGAGCTGGCCGGCGTTAATGGCCGCGTGGAGAGTGCGGAGATGCGAGATGTAGGCTCTCCAACTCCCAAGATCCAGCGTAAGGCTGGGGGGCCGGCCGATGTCGCGCTGAACGGTCTTCAGCCGATCTATCGTCTGATGGGTCCGTTCATCCTGAAACACGGTTGTCGTGCTGCTCAGCAAGGTGATCAGGGACGCGATATCGTCGGAGCTGAGCAAGCTTTTGTCCATCTTGTATTCGTTCATGATCCCGTATCCGCCGTTCGCGCCTTGATGGGAGACGACCGGAATGCCCGCCGCGCAGATCGCTTCGATGTCCCGGTAGATGGTCCTTTGCGAAACGCCGAATCTCTCCGCCAATTCGGATGCGGACACGACTTCTTTATTCAGCAGCATATAGGTAATGGACAGTAATCTCTCCAGCTTCACGTTCGAACCACCGCCTCCGGCCGATTTTAAGAATTGCATCTAGTAGATCTTAGTCTAGTCGATTGCGATCGGCAAGTCTTTGTTATCCAGTTCCTCGGTCCGCTTGCGTCTGTTTCTTGATATCATCACAAAACAAATCATCCGCTTTCGCGGATGACTTGTTTTTTATAGCTAACCTGCAATAAGAGATAGGAATTATTCAAATGGGCAGTTAAGTAAAATCCGTCGATGTACCGAGCGTTTCCCATTCGGCCAATTCTTTTTGAACGCGGGCGATTTTATTGTTAGCCACGTCGTAGGCATCCCGTCCAAGGAAAAGATGCACGGGCGGGTCCGCGGCCTCAGTTACGTTGATCAATATCTCCATCGCTTTTTCCGGATCGCCCGGTTGGTTCTTGTCAAAATCCTTCAGAAAGGCTTCCTGTTCGTCCCGCATGGCCTTATAGTCGTCAAAGAGGCCGGTTGCGGTCCCGCGAATAGAGCCCTCGGATAAGAAGTTCGTGCGAAAATACCCCGGCTTGACGGCAGTGACATGGATTCCGAACGGCAGAACTTCTTGCGACAGCGCCTCGCTGAGCCCATCTACGGCAAATTTAGTTGCTCCATAAATGCCGCCTCCCGCAAAACCGTAAAAACCGCCCACGGAAGAGAAATTTATGATATGCCCGGATCTTTGCTTTCGCAATTGCGGAAGTGCTTGCCGCACGACGTTAAGCGTACCGAATACGTTGGCATCGAAGTTTTTGCGGGCTAAATCATCCGAAACCTCTTCAATGAATCCGATTTGACCGTAACCGGCGTTATTGACGACGACATCAAGTCCGCCAAAATGCGCAATGGTTGCAGCAATGGCATGATGGACGTCTTGTTCAACGGTTAGGTCCAATTCGATCGCAAGAAAGTTATCATCGCTTCCGACCGCTTTCTCCAAGTCGGCTTTGTTTCTTGAGGTTGCCGCTACTCGATAGCCTTGCGTTAATAGTTTCCTAACCAGCGTCAATCCCATTCCCTTGGAAGCGCCGGTTACAAACCAAATCTTTTGCCTGCTCATATTCTTTCCATCCCTTCCTGATCCTTTGTTGGAGGTTCTATTTCATGATAGCCGTTGAAGTATTGTCGAAGTCAAATAAGCCGAGGTTATTGAGTTATCGGCATTATTAACGTACAATTGATTAAAGTAACTCTAACTTTTTGGAGGGTGATACATAATGGCCTATACTGTCAAGGACATCTCGAAAAGGACCGGGGTAACGGCGCACACGCTGCGTTTCTATGAAAAACAGGGCGTCCTGCCTTATGCGGAACGAACCGAAAATGGAATCCGGATGTACGACGAGTCAAGCGTGGAGTGGATCGAAACGATTTTGGCGCTGCGTTCGACCGGCATACCATTGGCAGAATTGAAAGCCTACGTGGATTTGTATAAAGAAGGCGACCGTACGCTGCAAAAGCGAAAAGAGATCATGAACCATCACAAAGAGAAAGTCGAGGAACAAATGCTTCAATTGATGAAAACCCTGGGAAGAATCAACTATAAGATGGCCTTGTATGACGTGCAATTGGAGCAATTGGAAAGGTCATCTTGCACGTTATGACGAAGCAGAAAGAAAATCATCCCTCTTGCATTTACGGGCATATGAGACTAAAATCGGTTTAGCAATCGGTTTCATTGCGCACAATGAGACGAAGATACGGGAGGTGAAACAACAATGACCCCGGATATCGATATCACGGCGATATGCAATTGCACGAAGATAAGGCGTGCCCAACGACTGATTACGCGTCTCTACGATACTTGCCTTGCGGAAACGGGTTCGGGACTGCGCGCGACCCAGTTCTCCATCTTGGGTTATCTCAAGAGCAGGGGACAGAAAACGATGCTGGAGCTCGCCGAGCTGATGACCATGGATCGCGCTACGATCGGACATAATCTTCGTCCGCTGGAGCGCGAAGGGTTGGTGCGCATTCAGGTGAGCGAATCCGATCGCCGCGCCCGCATCGTCTCGCTTACCGATGAAGGCCTTAGACGGTTCAAGATCGCAAGACCCGGATGGGAGCGCGCGCAAGTCGAATTCGACAAGCAGTTCGGCGCGGAGCGTTCACGGTCGATGAGGGATACGTTGGACGAAGTCGCGGGCCTTTCCTTTCACCTGTCATGAAGAGCTGATCTGGCCATCGACGGTGAGTCGTCATCGTCGATTTGTTTCCAGCATCTATAGCATGAATTAAGGTCTCGCCTAATAGGGGCATATGAGACTAATTAGCAGATGTTTCATCGTTCAATCAGGACATACTAAAGCAATCATCGCGCATATGGCGTCGATACATGTTCGGAGATTGCATGCAGGAAACAATGTTCGGGCGGAAGCCGGGAATTTTCTAAGTATAGGAAGGAGAACAAGCATGGGAAGAATGTTGTTGGTTGTGCTTATCATGTCCTGCGGGGCGACGTATGTTTCTTCGTTGTTTCCTGTGTACGGAGAGCATTATAAGATCAGCAGTTTGGAAATTACGATTTTGTTTGCCGTGTATGCCGCGATCTTGCTGCCGACCTTGCTGGTCGTGGGCGCCCGGGGAAGCTACTGGGGATTGAAGAAGGTGCTTCGTTACAGCATCTGGATCTCCATCGCCTCGACGCTGCTCTTCATCCTCAGCACCAACGTTTGGATGCTCTTCGCTTCAAGAATACTGGAAGGCATCGCTTACGGCGCTTTCACGGGCGTGGCAAGCGCCTTCCTGCTGAAGCAAACCGTTCCCGGCAAGATCGGCACCGCGCTCAAATTGTCCGGGGTAACGGTCAACATCGGGTTTGGTTTGGGACCGGCCATCTCGGGTTTAATCGTGCAATATTTGCACGTGCAACCGCTTCGTCTGCCGTTTTGGTTCCTGCTCGGCATGTTATGGATTGCTTTGGCGGTGTTGGAGCTGCTGCCCAAGCATGAGGATCCGAACGCGCGGAAGCTTAAGATATCGCTGGGCATTCCACGAGAGATCAGCATGCCGTTTTGGTCGTTTATCGGACTTCCGATTTTCACCGTGTTTACCCTGGGCGGCAT
This sequence comes from Paenibacillus sp. J22P277, assembly GCF_059383675.1. Classification (NCBI taxonomy): domain Bacteria; kingdom Bacillati; phylum Bacillota; class Bacilli; order Caryophanales; family Paenibacillaceae; genus Paenibacillus; species Paenibacillus sp. J22P277. Next base: position 656,624 of record NZ_JBXENS010000006.1, on the reverse strand, counting down.
CGTGCTATCGCTTATTCCGTCCTTCGTGAAGAACGTCCTTCATTCCGGCAATCTTTCGATATCCGGCCTGTTGATATTGCTGCTGTTGGGCGGAGGGGCATTGATGCAGTTCTTCCCATGGCCACGCCACCCCGTCACGCGGATGCGAATCGGCATACTGGCGCTTGCCGTCGGTTCATGGCTCATCGTTTTTTCCGGGGAGACCTCGAGCTTGGCACTGCTTTGGGCCGGTTTTTTCATTCAAGGCATCGGAGCCGGCTGGACGTTTCAAGTCGCCTTGCGGTTTGCCGGCCAACTGCCGAAGCCGGAAGGAAGACCGCGCGTCATCTCCGCGTTCTATATGTGCGCTTATGCCGGATTTATCGTGCCCCCGGTTGCCGTAGGCGTGCTGACGCAGTTCTTGAATTTGAACGCATCGCTGGTCATTCTCAATTTGTTTGCCGCCTTGATCGTCGTCTACGTGTTGATCTATTCTGTCTCGTTCCAACGTTATTATGCGAAATTCGCAGCGCAGCAATGAGCTTTGCCGGCGTTCCGTATAGAAACCGGCAAGATGCCGCATGGAGGAAATAACATCTGAGGAGACCGATAAAATGAGAAAAGAGTTCGTATTTCACCTGTATAACGTGGAGCATGATAACTTTATGAAACTGCTCGACAAATGCCCGGCGGACAAGCGCATGACCGTCCCCGAAGGATTCAACACGAGCCTGTATTGGCATCTGGGTCATGTCCTGCGGATCACGGAAGTTCACGTGTACGGATTGTCGCAGCAATCGATGACGCTCCCCGAATATTATAGGGAGCTTTTCCACTACGGGACGACCGCGAAGGGCTGGACGGATGAACAACTGGCGCAGCTGCCGGCTTGGGATACCATGATCGCGCAGCTGAAGGCGCAGCGCGAACGCATCCACGACACGTTGAAGGACCGTTTGGAGGAGGCCGTGCCAGAGAATTTCAAGAAAGCCGAAAACTTCGGAGAGCTGATTCTGACGACGGGCGCGCATTTGTCCAATCATAACGGCGCCGTAGCCGCCATGCTGCAGGTGCTGCAAAAATAATCAGCCGGACAAGGCGGCGTCCCAGGTGAATTAGGTACAGCATCCCGGGACGGAGGTCGAGGTCATCCGGGCGCGGCTGCCTTTTTCGTGCGGATAGACAGATCAACGGGCTTACCCGATCGGCCACTACTCCTCCTGCGCAAACTGCCGCAGGCCGCCATGGATGATCGTTCGGATATCCTGCAACGGCGAGCGGGCGAACAGCCTTTTATATTCCCGGCTGAACTGCGTCGCGCTCTGATAACCGACGCGCAGCGCCGCATCCGTCACGTTCGCCCCGTCAAGCAGCAGCCTGCGCGCCTCTTGAAGCCGCAGGCGCTTCTGATACTGCAGCGGAGCCATGGCGGTGACGGCTTTGAATTTGGCGTGCAAATTCGAAGCGCTCATGTTTCCCAGCTCGGCCAGTTCCTCGATCGTGAAGGGGCTGTCGAAGTGGGCTTTGATCCAGTCGATCACTTTGCCGATGCCGGAAGCTTCCTGGTGCAATAACATGTTCTTGTAGAAACGCGGCCCGTCTTCGCCGTCCAATAAACGGTAAATGATTTCCCGCTTTACGGCAGGCGCGAGGTACTTGGCCGCCCTTGCGTCGGACGATAGCCGGAGGAGGCGCTCGAAACCTTCCAGCACGTCCGCGCCGGGCTTTCCGACGAAGATGCCCGCCTGCAATCCCGATTCCGGACGCGGAACCAAGCCGGCTTCCAACGCCACGTCGGCAACTTCTCCCGGCGTCAGCTCGATCCGCAATGCCAGATACGGCGAATCGGCCGCAGCTTCCGTCACCTGCCCGTTGACCGGCATCTCGATGCTTGCGGCCAGATAATCCCCGGTTTCGTATTCGATCGTCCGCGGACCGATCTGCAGCCGTTTCTTTCCCTGCAACACGATGCATAAGGACGGCTTGAGTACGCCGTGCGCCAATAAGGTCGGGCCGGTTTCCTTCAATACCGTCAGAAACGGGATCGTCGTCTGCGATACCCTCGCGCTGCCGGGAAGCTGCATGCCTCTGATCAGCAGCCGGTCAAGGATCTCGTTCGCTGCTGTCTGCTCGCTGTGCATGACGCTGTTCGCTCCTCCTACGTTTGTATGCTTAGGCATTATTTAATCACTTTACAAACGGGAAATCAATTACAGCAGGAGGATTAGGCAGAAACTCCGTACGAATGAACTATCGTTCCGGACGAAACTGTTCCTATAATAGCTTATGTCGGGATGACGCATTCGCAGATGGCCGTTGCCCCGGCGACGAACGCTACGCTTTATAATCGAGGAGGCTATCGTATGATGCAATATCAACAGCTTGGCAACACGGGTTTACTCGTCTCGCGTCTCGCGCTTGGCGCCATGACGTTCAGCAGCGGTCAGGGCAGTCATAAGATCGTCGGTTCGGTCGGGCAGGACGAAGCCGATCAGATGGTGAGAAAGAGCGTGGACATCGGCATCAACCTTTTTGATACGGCCGATGTTTACGGGGACGGCGAGAGCGAGGTCACGCTGGGCCGGTCGTTTCGCAATCTGGGGATCGCCCGGAAGGACGTCGTCGTGGCCTCGAAAGCCGGCATGCGGGTCGGGCAAGGCCGCAATGACATCGGCGCCTCGAGAGGCCATATCATGGATGCCGTCGATGCCAGCCTGAAGCGGCTGCAGATGGACTATATCGACCTTTACCAAATTCACCTCGACGATTCTTTGACTCCCGTGGAAGAGACCCTGCGGGCGCTGGACGATTTGGTCAAGCAAGGAAAAGTCCGGTACGTCGGGGTATCCAATTGGCAGGCGTGGAAGATCGCGGATGCGCTGGGGATCTCGAATCAGAAGAACCTGGCCCGTTTCGAAACGCTTCAGGCGTATTATTCCCTCGCCGGACGCGATCTGGAGCGCGAGCTGGCGCCGATGCTGGAAGCGAAGAAAATGGGCTTGCTGGTCTGGAGTCCGCTCGCCGGCGGTCTGCTGTCGGGCCGCTACGACCGTCACAACCAACTGGCGGAGGATTCGCGCCGGACGGCATTCGATTTCCCGATCGTGGACAAGGAACGCGCCTGGAACATTATCGACGTCCTGAAGCCGATTGCGCAAGCGCACGGGTCAAGCCCGGCGAGCATCGCTTTGGCGTGGCTGTTGACGAGGCCGGTCGTCACCTCCGTGCTCGTCGGCGCGAAGCGGCTGGATCAGCTCGAAGCCAACGTGGCCGCCGCCGATCTGGAGCTGACCACGGAGGAAATCCGGCTTCTCGACGAAGCGAGCGCGCTTCCGCCGGAATATCCGGGCTGGATGGTCGATTACCAAAAAATCGGCCGGCAGGAACCCGCGGAGAATCGTCTGGAGGCACACCAACGTTAAACGGACCGCCAGGTCAAACAATGATGCCAGCCGGGCTAAGATAAATACGAGATGCCCGTCAACGATTCCGAGACCTCCCACAACCGGCTCATTAGCAGCGGGTCGTACAACGGCAGCACGGATCCGTCGACCTTGGGATATCCTTTGTTGCCGCCTTTCCCGTCCGGACCGACGTACTCGCCGCCCTCGAGCGCCGGGTGCGTCGCCGCGTACAACGTCGGCAGGGCGCCCATCTCGGCCGATTGGGTACGCAGGAGCTTCACCACGATTTTCATGAGCGGACCGACTTGCTGCTTGCCCGATCCGAGCGAGTACAGATTGGTGTTCGCCCTGCCCGGGTGGCTGCCCAAGCTGACGGTCTTCGCGCCGCTTGCCTGCAACCGCGCATTCAGCTCGCGGGCGAACAATAAATTGGCGAGCTTGCTCTGACCGTAGAATTTGATTTTTTTGTAGCCTTTGCCGCCGTCCAGATTGTCGAAATCGATCGCGGCTCCTTTAATGGCGGTGCTGCTCAGCGTCACGACGCGGGAGGAGGGGACGTCGGCCATCAGGGGCAGCATAAGTCCCGTAAGCGCAAAATGCCCGAGATGATTGCTGCCGAACTGAAGCTCGAATCCGTCCTTGGTCTGCTGATACGGCGGGGTCATAACGCCGGCGTTGTTGATCAGGAGCGTGAGCGAATCGTACGTTTGCCGATATTCCTCGGCAAATCGGCGGATGCCGGCAAGATCGCTTAGATCCAGCTTCATCAGTTTCAACGCCGCGCGGGGATACTCGTTCTTCAGCTGTCTGGCGACCGATTCGCCTTTCTCCATGTTCCGGATGGCCAGCACCACCTCGGCGTTTTTGGCGGCAAACGCCCTTGCGGTTTCGTAACCGATCCCGCTGCTTGCGCCCGTAATGACGACTCTCGTTCCGCGTTGATCGGCCATGCGGTCCTTTGTCCAACCGGTTTTCATGATATACCGGACCTCCTTGAGGATTGAATATTCCGATTTGCCTTCTGCATCAGCTGTCGGTTGATGTTCATTATAGAATGATCATCGGTTTATTCAATCGCTAATGCGGGCGTTTCTGTCCCATATCCGACATTCGCCTCGGAAGTGTTGAACAAGAACCCGCAGGCAGCAAAAAAAACGGCAGAAATGCCGTTTTTTTTGTTGTCGTCTGCGGTTACGGCTCGTTCTGCATGGCCGACGAGCGAAGAGGAGCATCCGAAACAACGCGGATGGTCCGGCGAGACGCAGCGCATCTTCGTTATTGCACCGGTCTTCCATCCCCGGACGGAGGCGAATCGGCTCACGTATACTTCAAGGGCGACATTCGTTTCCGCCTTCGGAGCCAGGTGAGCACGAATAACAGTGGAATGAAGAGATACAGGAACCACAAGCCCGCCTGATTATATAGCGTTCGAATCGGCTGGATGTCGTTCAAGTCTTTGAATACCCCCTGCAAGACCGCGAACAGAAGCAGGCATACAACGAGAACGATCCGGGGCTTTGCCCGGAAGGCCAGCTTGGCGCTGTGGCACACCGCCCACAAGCCGAGTGAAATATTGGCCAGGATCTTGATGAGCCATATCGAGAGAATCAAGTATTCCAGTCGCTGCATAAGCGGAATCTCCAAGACGGAAATCATATTCAGCGTTGGCCAGATCGTATGCAGGATTTGGCCGCGGCTGAAATACATGAACGCGGCGAGGAGCAGCCAGAGAAACATGCAGGTCGACAACAATACCCCGGCATGCGCCCACTTTCGAGATGAAGCCGGGTGCTGCAGCAAGGGATAAGCGACGAGCAGCACCTCGAAGCCGATGTATTGAAAGGCCATTTGCTTGGATGAGCGCATGATCTCGACGAGAGAATGATCGAAAGCGGGCATCAGGTTGACAGGGTGCAAATAGGGAATGAGCATCATCGAGAAGGGGGCAACGAACAGGAGGGAGCTCAAGAGTCCCCAGAAGCAAATGCCGGCAACGGCCTGAAGGCCTCCGTTGACGGTGTAATAGAGCAGCACGAGGAAAAGCAGGCTGAACGGCCAGAAATTCATGGCCGGAAATATCCAGATCTTGCACATTTCCAAATAAGACCGATAAGTCAGGAACGCGCCGAGCAAGGCGAACGCCATGAACGCCGCGTTCAAGACGCTCCCCAGCGCTTGGCCGAAACAGATGTTGTTGATCGCCACGATCGTGGCGCTGGACGGTTCATAGCGGGAAACGATGCTGAATATGAGCCGCAGCAGGAGATGCACGCTGAGGCCCACCAAGAGAACGGACATCCACGCATCGTAGCCCGCGTCGTTCACGACCTCACGCTGGAAGCCCATCAGGCTGACATCGACGATGCTTACGTACATGACGCACAATAAATGGATGGAAGAAATGGTGTACCTCTCGCGTCTAGCGCCGTCCGCCAATGCGTTCACCTCGTCATGAAATTGCCTAACTTGCCAACGCCGGTCTGCGTAATTCGCAGATCGACCTTCACGTCCGTGCGCAGCGAAGGGTAAGCGGCATAAAATTGTTTTTCCTTCCAGCCCCTCGTCCTGCTTCGAACAAAATCGCCCAAGCCGGCGGGGTCCACCCCAAGCTTGACGCAGCGGGCGACAAAGGCATCAATCCTGTCCTTCAGCTCTTGCTCCAGCCCGGACTCCAGGCGCGCCAAGTCGCGATCGGTAGCCACGCGCAGCGACCGGGGGATGTCCTTGAGCATCACGTTCAGCTTCACGACGAGCTCGACGGCTGGCGTCGGCGATTTCCGCAGGAGACGCAGGCTCGTCTTCGATGAGATGCAGCGAACCACCAAGAAGTCTTCGGCTGGCGCATTCGGAATGGGCATCGTATAGCTGCCGTCCCGGGCATTTTCCACTAACAGCTTCAAGATAAACGCTTCATTGATTCCGATCCGGTCCCGGTAGGCTTCGCCTTTGAACAAAGCGATGCCGTCGATGTTCAATTCTCCCCGGTCCAAGGTGAAGTATGGCAAATAAAAGTCCCGGCCTTCGCCGAAATAATCGAATAGCGTGTCTTGAAACGCCCGTCGGGGCAAGTTGCCGTACCGCATGTTGTCCGCAATGAGATTCATCGCATACAACGGATCGTTGGATTTGAGCGTGGCCGCAAGCAGCTTGGACGCCTCCCCTTCGGCGACGGCCAATTGCAGCTTGCTCGATACCTTGGAATCCCGGAAAAAATTTTCCAGTATGGAACCGATGCCTTGCTCGGCAAAGGACCGGCCGAACATAATCATGCGCAATTGCCCGTATTGAATGGTTTTGTGCGATTTGGCATGCAGCTTGGGAATCATGTCGAAGGCGGTCCTGGATTCGGTATCGAGCAGGACGATTTTGGTTTCCCCTTTTTTGAAATATTCCCCGATCACGACCGCCGTTTTGACCCGATCCCCGGCCAAGTCGTAGCTGCCGGTTTGGGCGAGGTTGATTTTGTTGATGATCTGTTGGTTGCTGCAGGCGTTTAGCGTCGCGACAGCGATCATGATTCCTATGGCGCGAATCCAAGGTACGCGTGCAGCCAAGATCGTCACTCCTTGTCTAGTATGCTTTCGCGTTTGACCGGCTTCGGTTTGTAGCGTATCCGGGATTTGGGCTTCAAGTACCCCGGTCGTTCATTCAGAGCCTGGTACGGGGAACGAACGAGACTGTCCTTGAGTTCCTTCCACCCAAGCGGGTAGAACGGCGCCGTATACGGGGACCCCAACGATCTCAGCCGGGTGATGTGAACCAGCAGGAAGCCGCAGCCCAGCAGCATGCCGAGACCGCCCCACAGCGCCGCCAGCAGGATGATCGGAAATCGGATGAAGCGAATGGTATTGGACATTTTGTAGATCGGGGTGACGAAGGATGCGAGCGCCGACAGGGACACGACAATGATGAGGATGTTGCTCGTCAGCGCGGCTTCGACCGCGGCTTGGCCCAATATGATGCCGCCTACGACGCCGATGGTTTGACCGATTCGCTTCGGCAGCCGCGCGCCCGCTTCGCGCAGCAGCTCGACCGTAATCTCCAGAAACAGCACTTCCATGATCGGCGAGATCGGGATGTTGTTCCGGGAGAAGATCAACGGATTCAGCAAATCCTTCGGCACGACTTCGTAGTGGTAGGTCGTGATCGCGACGTACAAGGCCGAGGCGAACACCGAGTACACGACGCCTACGACCCGAATAATCCGAAAGAACGATGCCAGCGTCCAGGGAAGCAGATAGTCTTCCGAGGACAAGAAGAAATCGAACAAAGTCGAAGGTCCGACCAGAAAATACGCGGAGCCTTCGCTGGCGACCGCCACCTGGCCCATCAATAAAGCGAAAATAACGCGATCCCTGCGTTCCGTCGTGGTGAACAAGGGAAAAGGCGACATGGAATTATCGGAGATGATCTGATCGAGCTGCGAGGTATCGAACAAGACATCGAAATCCACGCCCTCGAGCCGGTGCAGCATATTGGAGACATGATCCTCGTTGGCGACGTTGTCCAAGTAGAGGACGGCCACTCTCGACCGCGACATGCTGCCGATGGCGACTTCCTTCACGACGAGATTAGGGACGTTCAGTTGGCTCCGGATCAAGTGGATGTTGGTTTCCAGATCCTCGATGAAGCCGACGTTCGTTCCGACGACGCTGAATTCGCTCTCCGTGATATTGCTTTGCCGGACGCCCTGTCGACTGTCCAGGGGAATGAGCGCGCAGGCGTCGCCCCGTTGGTTCGAGCGCAGCAGGACATGGCCCTTGAACAGCTTCGTTTGGATGGTATGAATGTCGGCGGTAATCTCGATTCCGTCGATAGGCAGCAAGCGCACGATAGCCTTCAAATCGGAGGATGCCGGCTCTGTCGCTCTGGTCTGGAGCGGGTCGAGCAAATGCTCCCGCAGCAGCTTGTTGTCGATCAGCGTTTTGAAGTACGAGATCGACAGCGGCGTATCCGAGAAGGCGAGCTCGCTCGTCACGAAATCGCTCGACCGCTTCGCCAATCCGATCAGCGCCGCCAGATCATTCGCTTCCGTGTGGACCATTTAGATACGCCTCCCCGATCAGGCTGCTCCCGCGCAGCGGGTGATGATAAAGCGTCCATTATTATCTGGCATAACGTCCTAACTTATGCAATTCGCGCACTATTTTCCTGCATAGGGCATCCGCCGAATGTTCGGCCGGTTTCGAAACCAATGCGGCTTTCAAACGTAGAGAAGAGTCAATACGTGAAGGAGGCGATCCCGTTGAATTGTCCGATTTGCAACGATTCCCGCATGCGGGAGGTGGAGAAGGACGGCATTCTGATCGATGTCTGCCCGAGCTGCAAAGGCGTGTGGCTGGACCGGGGCGAGCTGGATAAGCTGATGAACGATGTCCGCGAGGTGCGGGACGAATACAATCAATGGCATAACCGCGACCGGGACGATGACGACGACCGCGACGACGACCGCTACCGGATGAATCCGAACCAGCGCGGCGGCTACCCGCCCAACAACCAGCAAGGCTACGACAACCGCAACCCGAATTACGGACAAGGGTACGACAACCGCCAAGGCTCCTACGGACCTCCCCATAAGAAGAAAAAGAAATCCGTCTTGGACGTGTTCGGCGACTTGTTCGAATAGCGACGCGATGAAGCGGGAACGAAAAACCGGTCCGGGCGCAAAGCCCGAGACCGGTTTTCGCATATGGCGCGATCTGCAGGAACGGAAGCGTGCCGGTCGGCATGAACGAGTTTACCGCTTCCGCGGCCATTCATGCCGGCGGGCTGCACGGCTTCATGCGGCTTTATTCGTTTTGTGGTACGATGTTTGCAAAAAACGCACCGCGATGGGGCGAGGAGGTGTCTTCCGTGACGCTGCAGCAATTAAAATACATTATCGAGGTGGCGAACCGCGGATCGATCAACGAAGCGGCCAAGCGCTTGTTCATCTCGCAGCCCAGCCTGTCCAACGCGATCCGGGAATTGGAAGAGGAGATGGGGATCTCGATCTTCGAGCGCTCGAACAAGGGCATCGCATTATCCAAGGAAGGGGCCGAATTCCTCGGCTACGCCCGGCAGGTGATCGAGCAGGCCGAGCTGCTGGAGAGCCGCTACCTGAACGCCAAGCCTTCGCCGCAGCATTTCTCGGTATCGACGCAACATTACGCGTTCGCGGTGAACGCCTTCGTCAGCCTCGTGCAGGAACACGGCCAGGACGAATACGAGCTCGCGCTGCGCGAGACGAAGACGTACGAGATCATCGAGGACGTGAAGAGCATGCGCTCGGAGATCGGCATTCTGTATTTGAACGAGTTCAACGGTCAAGTGATCCGGAAACTCCTTCATGCCGCGGGCTTGCAGTTCACGAGCCTATTCACGGCCGAACCGCATGTGTTCATCAGCGTCCACAATCCGCTCGCCAAGCAGTCGATCGTCACCATCGAGCAGCTGCAGCAATATCCGTACCTATCGTTCGATCAGGGGGAGTACAACTCCTTTCACTTCGCGGAGGAGATCCTGAGCACGCTGGCGCACAAGAAGAGCATCCGCGTCCACGACCGGGCCACGCTGTTCAATTTGCTGATCGGCCTGAACGGCTACACGATCTCGACGGGCGTGCTCAGCTCCGATCTGAACGGCAACGAGATCATCCCGGTTCCGCTGGATTGCGAGGAGACGATCAACGTGGGCTGGATCAGTCCGCGCAATATGACGCTGTCGAAGCTCGGGGCGGCGTATATCGAGGCGCTTCACCGGGCAATCGCTGCCGTTTGAGGGATTCGGTATAGCTTTTGGCTATGGCTGGCAATAGATTATCGGAGTTACGCTATATCCGAGCAGGCATGATATCTTTCTTGTAACGAAGCTGCGACGGGATTTTGGCCCGGGACGCACGCAAAAGGAGAGATCATGATGGTGAAGAGCAGCGTACTGGGTTACCCTCGGATTGGAGCGGACCGGGAATGGAAGAAGGCGCTGGAGGCATATTGGTCCGGGCGAATCGGGGAGGCGGAGCTGCACGAGGCGCTGCGCGGCATTCGGCTGGCGCATTGGCGCAAGCAGCGCGATGCGGGCATCGATCTGATCCCCGTGAACGACTTCAGCTACTACGACCAGGTGCTGGATCATGCCGCGATGTTCGGGATCGTTCCGGAGCGGTTCGGGTATACCGCGCATGAAGGCGAATCGGTACCGCTGTCGGTGTACTATGGCATGGCCCGCGGCACGGCCGAGGCGACCGCTTCCGAGATGACCAAATGGTTCAATACGAACTACCATTATATCGTGCCGGAGCTTGGCGACAGCGTGCCCGTACTGACGGAGAACCGGCCGCTGGCCGCATACCGCGAGGCGAAGGAAACGCTGGGGATCGAAGGCAAGCCCGTCATCATCGGCCCGCTCACCTTCCTGAGACTGTCGAAGGGGTATGCCCCGCAGGAGGCCGACCTGTGGTTGAACAAGCTGCTGCCGCTCTACTTGCAGCTGCTGCGCGAGCTCGAACGCGAAGGGGTACGGTGGGTGCAGGTCGACGAGCCGATCGCGGTCACCGGTCTCAATGAAGACGAGCTGCGGCGGCTTCGCGCGGTCTATGAAGCCTTCGCCGCCGCGGCGCCGAAGCTGAACATCCTGCTGCAAACGTATTTCGAATCCGCCGAGCATTACGCCGTGCTGAAGGAGCTGCCCGTGCAGGGCATCGGCCTGGATTTCGTGCATGGCCGGGCCGCCAACGTCCAGGCGATTCGCGACCACGGCTTCCCGCAGGAAAAGGTGCTGGGCGCCGGTATCATCGACGGCCGGGGCATCTGGCGGGCGGCGCTCGGCGAGAAGCTGGCGCTGCTGGAAGAGCTGACGGCGTACGTTCCGCAGGAGAGACTCATCGTGCAAACCTCCTGCAGCCTGCTGCATGTGCCGGTGACGGCCAGCCGGGAGACCGAGCTGGCTCCGGTCCTGAAGGATGCGCTGGCCTTCGCGGACGAGAAGCTGGCAGAGCTCGTGCAGCTCACGTACGGCTTGAGCGGCCGCGCCGAAGCGTTCGCCCCCGAGTTTGCCGAGAGCGACCGGGCGATCCAAGCGCTGCGCGACTCCGCGGAGCGCAACCGCCTCGACGTGCTGCAGGCGGCGCGGCGGATCGCCGCCGAGCCGGCGGCGCGCTCGCTGCCATTCTCGGAGCGCCATCCGCTGCAGCAGCGGCATTGGCGGCTGCCGATCCTCCCGACGACGACGATCGGAAGCTTCCCGCAGTCGCCGGAGGTGCGCAAGGCGCGTCAATCGTGGCGCCGGGGAGAATGGAACCAGGCGGCCTACGAATCCTTCATCGACGCCGAGATCGATCGCTGGATCGCGCTGCAGGAGGAGATCGGCCTGGACGTGCTGGTTCACGGCGAATTCGAGCGGACCGACATGGTCGAGTTCTTCGGCGAGAAGCTGGCCGGGTTTGCGTTTACCGGGCATGGATGGGTGCAGTCCTACGGTTCCCGGTGCGTGAAGCCGCCCGTCATCTACGGCGACGTTGCTTATCTTGAACCGATGACGGTCCGCGAATCCCGCTATGCGCAGTCGAAGACGGCCAAGCCGGTGAAAGGGATGCTGACGGGACCGATCACGATCTTGAACTGGTCGTTCGCAAGGGAGGATCTGACGCGCGAGCAGATCGCCTATCAGATCGCTTACGCGCTCCGTCAGGAGGTGGAGGCGCTCGAGTCGGCGGGCATCGGCATGATTCAAGTGGACGAGCCGGCCGTTCGCGAGGGGCTGCCGCTCAAGCCGGCCGAACAGGCGGATTATCTTGCTTGGGCGGTCAAGGCGTTCCGGGCGGCGACAAGCACGGTCGCGGATACGACCCAGATCCACACGCATATGTGCTATTGCGAGTTCCACGACATGATTCCGTCCATCGAAGCGATGGATGCCGACGTCATCTCGATCGAGACCTCGCGCAGCCACGGCGAGCTGATCGAAAGCTTCGAGCATCACACGTATCCGCTCGGGATCGGGCTCGGCGTGTACGATATTCACAGTCCCCGCGTTCCGTCCGCGGCGGAGATGACGGCGATGATCGAGCGGGCGCTCCGCGTGCTGGATCCGCAGCTGTTCTGGATCAATCCCGACTGCGGCCTCAAGACGCGCGGCCTGCCGGAGACCGAGGCTTCGCTGCGCAACATGGTGGAAGCGACGGAACTTGCGCGCGCGAAGCATGCGGCGATCGTGCCCGCCGGCTGAGTAACGGGCGCCGCGAGTTAACTCGACCGATCGATATGGAAGACTTATGGATGGAGAGCGTACCGCGGCGGCGGCGCGCTCTTTTTTTGTAATTCTGCTCCCGCGATTTCCGCGCGATTCCCGTCCGCGAGTTCTTCGCGGCGCTTCCTGTCGGAGACCTCCCGATGTGCGGTCCCCTCGCCCGCCAGAAATGATAGATTGACATCTTTCGAATATAGGTAATAATATATACATATTATAAAAAACATATATCGAAAGCAGGTGCCCATCATCAGCACGCTTCGTCCCCCAGCCGTTCCCTTGGTAACCGTAGACCCTTATTTCAGCGTTTGGTCGACAGCCGACCGTCTCACGGACGATTTCACCCGTCATTGGACGGGACAGCGGCACGCCATGACCGGCTTGCTGCGCATCGACGGCGCCGTATGGCGATTTGCCGGGAAAGCGCAAGCCAAAGCCGAGCGTTATTACACCGAGCCGCCGGCCATGGAACAGACGAGCCTGACCGTGACGCCGCTCAGCACGATCTACGTGTTCGAAGCGGCCGGAACGGCCTTGACGGTTCGTTTCACCAGCCCGTTGCTGCTTGACGACCTCGACGTCTTGTCGAGGCCGGCGTCCTACGTCTCGTTCGCGCTTCAAAGCCTGGACGGCCGGCATCATGACGTTCAGCTGTATTTCGACGTCACCGGCGAGTGGTGCGTGGATCATCCCGGGCAGTCCGTCGTTCGCGCGCGGGAAGAAGCCGGGGAATGGTTTGCGCTCGGCCTGTCGCATGACCGGCAGGATTACCTGAACCGTTCCGGGGACGATCACCGCATCGACTGGGGGACGTTCTATTTGGCGGCCGCCAAGTCCGACCGGACCAGGGCGTTCGAGGGATCGGCCGAGCTGCGCAAGCATTTCGTCCGCAATGAGGAACTGAAGGAGCAAGCGTCGCCGCTCGGTACGCCCGCGATCGTCGCGGACGAGCAGCCGGTGATGGCGTTGGTGCACGATTTCGGCCGCGTAGCGGAGTCCCCTTCGGCGACGACGTTCGTTCTGGCTTACGACGACGTCTATGCCGTCGAATACTTCGGCGACAAGCTCCAGGCGTATTGGAAGCGAAACGGGCAAAGCGCCTCCGGGATGCTGGCCGTCGCTTTCTCCGAATACGAAGCGTTGACGGCGCGTTGCGCGGCATTCGACCGCCAGCTGCTCGAAGATGCAACCGCTTCCGGCGGGGCGAAATACGCGGATCTGCTCGCGCTGTCGTACCGGCAGGCGATCGCCGCCCACAAGCTGGTGACGGATAAGCAGGGCGAGCTGCTGTTCCTGTCCAAGGAATGCTACAGCAACGGCTGCATGGCTACGGTGGACGTCAGTTATCCTTCCGTGCCGTTGTTTCTCCTGTATCGGCCCGCGCTCGTCGAAGCGATGCTCCGGCCGATCCTGCGCTATGCGCAGAGCGACTTATGGCCGTTCGAATTCGCGCCGCACGACATCGGCCAATACCCGCTCGGCAACGGCCAAGTCTACAGCGACAACGCGATCGAAGGGCAAATGCCCGTCGAGGAATGCGGCAATATGCTCATCATGGCGGCTGCCGTTTGCTTGACAGGAGGCAAGTCTGCCTATCTGCTCGGACATATGGAACTGTTGAAGCAGTGGGCGGATTACTTGGCGGAGCATGGCTTGGATCCCGAAAACCAGCTGTGCACCGACGATTTCGCCGGGCATCTGGCGCGCAATGCGAACTTGTCCGTCAAGGCGGTCATGGGCGTGGCGAGCTACTCGATTCTCGCCGGACTGCAAGGCGACCCGGATGAGGAAGCCGCGTACAGCAAGCTCGCGCAGGAGATGGCGGCGCAATGGGAGAAGCTGGCGGACGACGGCGAGCACACGAAGCTCGCGTTCGGACACGAGGGAAGCTGGAGCTTGAAATACAATCTGATCTGGGACGTCTTGTTCGGAACGAAGCTGTTCGGGGCAGAGACGCTGCGCCAGGAGACGGCGTGGTACCTGAAGCGCGGCAACGTATACGGCACGCCGTTGGACAGCAGGGCGACCTATACGAAATCCGATTGGGTGATATGGTCGGCCGCGCTTGCGGAGGAACGGAGCGATTTCATCGCGCTCATGGAGCCGATTTGGACCATGCTGAACGAAACGCCGGACCGCGTGCCGTTCTCGGATTGGACGGATACCCTCACGGCCCGGCAGCTCAACTTCCAGCATCGAAGCGTCGTCGGGGGGATATTCATGAAGCTGCTGCGAGACAAGGAGATACTGCTCCGCTCTTGATCGGAGAGAATGCCCCGCGAGGCGCGGCGGCGCATGATGGCCGTCAACCTCATCCGATACTCGCGAACCTCCGACGCTTCGCCTATCGTTAGAGCGCTGCCAAAATATGCTATAGTGAATCTAGCAGATTTGCGGTTCATGACGCGCTGACGCCAACGAGAAGGGAAGAGGTAGAGTGGGAAAATTCAATTTCGGCATCATCGGCCATGGCTGGAGGGCGGATTTCTATCTCCGCATCGCGCGGGAGCTGCCCGAGCTGTTCGGCGTCAGCCGGATGCTCGTTCGTCGCGAGGAGACGGCCGCGGCACTTCGCGCGGCTTGGGGCGTGGAGACCTTTCACGACCTGGATTCGTTTCTCGCGGACGCGGAGCTGGCGTTCGTCGTCGTCTCCGTGCCCTGGGAGACCTGTCCGGTCTATATCCGCGAGCTGTCCGCGCGAGGCGTTCCGGTCTTGGCGGAAACGCCGCCCGCGCCGGATCTGGCGGGATTGACCGAACTGTACGAGGCGGTAGGAAGCGGGGCGAAGGTCCAAGTGGCCGAGCAGCTCCTGTTCCAGCCCATGCATGCGGCGCGGATCGCGCTGTCGCGGTCGGGCAGGCTCGGCGACGTGACGCAGGCGCAAGTATCGGCCGCGCACGGCTATCATGGCATCAGCCTGATCCGTCAGCTGATGAACGTGCGCTTCGAGGAAGCCGTCGTGACGGGGCAGCGCTTCGTCTCCCCGATCGTGCAGGGACCGGGCAGGGAAGGCCCGCCGAAGGAAGAGCTCCTGAAGGATTCCGCGCAGGATATCGTCACGCTCCGTTTCGGCGACAAGCTGGGCTTGCTCGACTTCACGGGCGATCAATATTTCTCGTGGATCCGCCGCGAACGGATGCTCGTCCGGGGATCGCGGGGCGAGATTCAAGGCGACGAGGCCGCCTGGCTGGAGGATTTCCGTACGCCGGTCGTCACGAAGCTGCGGCGCATCGACAACGGGTTCGACGGCAATATCCTCGGCTTTAATTACAGCGGCATCCTGCTCGGCTCGGAGTGGCTGTACCGCAATCCGTTCGTGCCCGGCCGCTTGACGGACGACGAGATCGCGATCGCGACGTCCCTGGTCAAGATGGGCGAGTACGTCGCGGGCGGACCGTCCTTCTACAGCTTGGCGGAAGCTTCGCAGGACCATTATTTGAGCATGCTGATGGATCGGTCCATCGCGGAAGGCAGAACGATCGTCTCCGAACGGCAGGTCTGGCATTCCTGACCGGCTTCGCGGTTGCGAGGCAAGATGATCTGCAAGATCGCAAAATCACGCAAAAAAAGCCCCCGACGTTTTAGTCGGGGGCTTTTCGCGCTGCTTTCCAACTCGAGACGATTCGGCGCGCTCGGAGGCGGAGTTCATCCTGTGGATGGATTCCGCTACGGCGTTGACGCCTACTCGAAACGTACGCCCGAGTAGTTCTTTTTGCCGCGTCGGAGGATCAGGTACTTGCCGTGGAGCCGCTGGTCTTGGCCGATCACGGTGTCGATGCCCGATTGCTTGACGCCGTTCACGTAGACCGCGCCGCTTTCGATATCCTGACGGGCCTGCCGTTTGGACGGGGCCAGGTTCGCCGCGACGAGCAGGTCGATCAGCAGGGCGCCGTCTTCCTCCTTCACGACGGCGCTGGCCATATCCTGCATGGCCTCGAGCAGCTCGTCTTCGCCGAGCGCGGACACGTCGCCGGAGAAGAGCGATTGCGTGATCTTCTCCACGCTCTCCACGGCTTCCGGGCCATGCACGATGCGGGTCACTTCGCGCGCGAGCGTCTTCTGGGCGATGCGTTTCTCGGGGCTGGCCTGCAGCTCGGCTTCCAGCGCCGCGATCTCATCCCGGGAGAGGAAGGTGAAGTATTTGAGGAAGCGCACGACGTCGGCATCGTCCGTATTGAGCCAGAACTGATAGAACTGGTAGGCGGTCGTCTTGTTCCGGTCGAGCCAGACGGCGCCGGATTCCGACTTGCCGAATTTCTTGCCGTCGCTCTTGGTCACCAGGGGCATCGTCATCCCGAAGGCTTCGCCGCCGCCCATCTTGCCGATCAGGTCGAGCCCCGCCGTGATGTTGCCCCATTGGTCGCTGCCGCCGATCTGCAGCGAGCAGCCGTATTCCTCGTGCAGCTTGTGGAAGTCGTACGATTGCAGGATCATGTAGCTGAACTCCGTGAACGAAATGCCGTTCGCGAGGCGCGAGTCGACCGAATCCTTCGCCAGCATGTAGTTGACCGTGAAGTGCTTGCCGACATCGCGCAGGAACGAGATGACGTCGAGCGGCGCGATCCAGTCGTAATTGCTGATCAGCCGGGCCGGGTTCTCCGGCGCTTCGAAGTCGAGGAACCGGGAAAGCTGGCGTTTCAGGCTGTCCGTCCAGGCGGCGACGGTCTCCGGACCGTTCAGGGAACGTTCGCTCGAGCGGCCGCTCGGATCGCCGATCAGGCCCGTTCCCCCGCCGACGAGCGCGATGGAGCGGTGTCCGGCTTGCTGGAAGCGGACGAGGGTCAAGATGGGAAGCAAGCTTCCGATATGCAGGCTGTCGGCGGTCGGATCGAATCCGCAATAAAGCACGACCCGCTCCGAAGCCAGCTTCTCGCTTAATTTCTCGCGGTTCGTCACTTGATGCAGAAGGCCGCGGTATTCCAGTTCATCCAGCACGTCCAGCCCGGCATTGCCGCCGGCCGTCGTCGTTGTCATCACAGCTCACCTCTATCGTAGATTCCGACACAATAACAAAAGAGACCCGACCCTGTCTACAGACAGGGACGAGTCATCGTGGTACCACCCTAGTTGAGCTTGGCGCATCCCGAAAGGGACGGACCGTGCTCCGCTCGAACCAGATAACGGCTGGTTACCGTCCCGCCCTTCCGCGCGGCATGACCGCCGGGTTCGGACGAAGACGCTCCGGGACGTAATTCGCGTTCGATCGCATGCCGGCTCGCACCAACCGCCGGTTCTCTGCAATGCATTATCGCACGCTACTGGATTCCCATCATCGCAATTCCATGTGTCGATTCAGGTTATAACATTTTTGCGGACAAGTGTCAATTCCCCAAAGGAAAATCGATATGGGCAGCGGTCCCCGTTTGGTTCGGATTCCCCGGCTAGCCGCCGGCAACGGTTGGTCAGGAGGCCCGGGCGGCGGGCTCGGCGTTGCGGCCAGGCTTCGGCTTTCCCGGTTTGACGCCCCAGACGGCCAAGACCGCGCAGAGCAAGGCGCAGCCCGAGAACAGGTAAAACAAAATCGTCTCGCTCTTCGTCAGCACCGAACCGACCAGCGGTCCGGCCGCGACGCCGATGAACCGCGCGCTGCTGTACAACGAGGTGATCGTGCCCCGCTCCTCCTTCTCGATGCCTTCGGTGATGAGGGCATCCAGACTGGGCAGTACCAGTCCGATGCCGACGCCGCTGACGAACATCGAAGAGAGGAGAAACCAAAGCGCCTTCGTGTTCACCAGTCCGCACAAGATCATGGCCGCCGTCAGCAGGAGCAGTCCGACGACGCTGAATATCTTCATCCGCCGTTTGTTTTCGCCGACGATTTTACCCGTAACGAACGAAGCAATGCAAATCGCGCTGAGCGGGATGGCCAGGAGGAGCCCTTTGACGATGCCGTCAATGCCGTAGTGATCCTCCAGCACGGAGGACAAGTAATACAGGAAGCCGAACGTGATGAACATCGCGATTCCGCCGATGGCGAAAATCGCGTACAGCCAGCGCTTCCGGGCAAGCAGAGACTTCAGGCTGACGGCAAAAGCCCGGATGCTTCGATCGCTTTGATCGGTTTTTTCCGGTTTCTTCTTCTTCGGAGTTTTTACCAGAAAGGCGACCGAAAGGACGGAAACCGCCGAGATGACGGGGATGACGGCGAACGGCATGTACCAAATGATCAAGGCCAGCGCCGAACCCAGCACGGGACTGAGCACCTTGCCGAACGTATTGGCGGTCTCGATCATGCCAAGTCCGCTGCTGACCTCCTCCTCGCGCTTGAACATATCCCCGATCAACGGAAGCACGATGGGGAACGCCCCGGCGGCCCCGATGCCTTGGACGAAGCGGCCCGCCAGGATCAGCCAATAGCCGCCCGGTCCCATCAGCCAAACGGCCAGGCTTGAGATGACGCCCCCGATCGCCGCGATGGAGAGGCCGATCAGAATCACGAGCTTGCGGCCGAAACGGTCGGAGAGATAGCCGGCGATCGGAATGCAGACGATGGATACGCCCGCATAGACCGTAATGATGAGGCTTGTCTGCATGGCGCTTATTTTCAACTTTCGCTGCATCAAGGGCAGGATCGGAATCAGCATGGAGTTGGCCAGCGTCATCACGAGCGGAATGGAAGATAATGCGGCTAAATCCCATTTCTTTTTCTCTGTCACCACAGAATCTCCTTTTGGGCCTGAATCGAGGATCCGGCTGAAGCTAGACTTGAATAATGATCGGCAGGATCATCGGTCTTCGTTTGGTGTAGGTATACAGGAATTTGCCCACGTCGTCCTTGATGGCCTGCTTGTAGGCGCCCCATTGGTTGGTCTTCGGCTGCTGCAGCTGCGTGACGGCATTTAAAGCGATCCGCTGCACTTCTTCGAGCAGGCCTTCCGACTCCCGGACGTAGACGAAGCCCCGCGAGATCACGTCGGGTCCGGACGTCACCTTGCCGTCCGATTTGGCGATGGACAGCACGAGGATCAGGATGCCGTCCTCGGACAGAACCTTGCGGTCCCGCAGGACGACGTTGCCGACATCGCCGATGCCGAGGCCGTCGACGAGGGTATTCCCGTTCGCGACCTTGCGCTCCTGGCGGGCTTCGCCGTCCGTGAAATCGACGACGTCCCCGTTGTTGACGATGAATGTATGGCCGGGTTCCACGCCGACGGCCTCGGCCAATAACCGGTGCTGGTGCAGCATGCGGAACTCGCCGTGAATGGGAATGAAATACTTCGGCTTCATCAGCGTAAGCATAAGCTTCAGCTCTTCCTGGCTTGCATGCCCGGAGACGTGCATGCCCGTGACCGTACCGGGGCCGTAGATCACGTTCGCCCGCCGTTCGAACAGATTGTCCACGATGCGCGCGACGTTCCGCTCGTTGCCGGGGATGGGCGAAGCGGCAAGGATGACCGTGTCGCCCGGCGAGACGCCGATCTGACGGTGGCTGCCGCTCGCCAATCGGGCCAGCGCCGCCAGCGGCTCGCCCTGGCTGCCCGTGCAGAGCACGGCGATCTGCCGCGGCGAGAGCCGGTTCACGTCCGAGGGCTCCACGAGCATGCCGTCCGGCAGACGCAGATAGCCGAGCGAAGACGCGATGGTCACGACGTTGACCATGCTTCTGCCCAGCAGGCAGATCTTGCGGCCGACCTTGTCCGCGGCATCGATGACCTGCTGCACGCGGTGAACGTTGGAGGCGAACGTAGCCAGGAAGATTTTCCCCTCGGCCTTGACGAACTCCTCCTCGATGTGCGCGCCGACGAGACGCTCCGAGGGGGTAAAGCCAGGCCGTTCGGCGTTCGTGCTCTCGGAGAGGAGGGCGAGCACGCCGTTCTTCCCGATGTCGGCCATCTTATGGATGTCGGCATGCTGCCCGTTAACGGGCGTCAGATCGAATTTGAAGTCCCCCGTGTGGACGACCGTTCCCTGCGGGGTGTGAAAGGCGACGCCGAGACAATCCGGGATGCTGTGATTCGTGCCGAAGAAGCGAACCTGCACGTCGCCGAAGATCAGCTCGCTGCCCGAGTCGATCTGATGCAGCCGGGTGGAGCCGAGCAGCCCGTATTCCCTGAGCTTGCCCTGAATGAGCCCCAAGGTCAACCGCGTCGCGTAGATCGGCAGGTTCAGCTGCTTGATGATGAAGGGAATGCCGCCGATGTGGTCCTCATGGCCGTGGGTGACGATCAGCGCTTTGACGCGGTCCCGATTCTCGAGCAAGAAAGCGATGTCGGGGATGATGACGTCGATGCCCAATAAGCTTTCGTCGGGAAATTTGGAACCGCAGTCGATGACGAGAATGTCGTCGTTGTATTGCAGGACGTACATGTTTTTGCCGATTTCGTTCACGCCGCCGAGGGCGACGATCGAAAGCCTGTCCGCTGTCCGCTTCATTTCTTGAAACTCCTTTCGCCGGAAGGGCTTGCCGGGTCCGTTCATGCCGTGGAAATCTTGAATAATGTTTCTCGGGAGAGAGAAAATTATCCATCGCCGCGGTCGAATCGCGCAAATTTTGGTATAATTAGATAACGCTTTCAAACGCATGCGCGCCAATGGAACCGCAGCCGCAATCGCGGCAATCCAGATTTCCGAAGGGAGCTTGACCGGATGTCAGAAATGATTCATGCCGTGCAAACCGCAAGCAAAGCCATCGCCGTCACGTTCGACGACGGCCCGAACACGGAATACACGCGGAAGACCGCGGATATGTTCAACGCCGTGGCGGGCAAAGCCACGTTCTTCATGATCGGAGAGAAGATCGAAGCCCACCCGGAGTTCGTGCGGGACATTCACGGCGAAGGGCACGAGATCGGCAACCATTCGTATTCGCATCCGTTCCTCACCCGAATCGGCGGCGATGAAGCGTTCGCCGAATTGGCGCGGACGGACAAGCTGATCGAACAGGCCACGGGCAGCCGAACGGCCGTGTTCCGCGCGCCGTACCTGGACAGCAACGAGGAGACGCTCGCCATCGCCGACCGGTTCGGATACAGTTCGATCGGCGCGCTGAACCTCGATACGCGCGATTGGGAGATGCCCGGCACGGATTACATCCTGGAGCGCACGCGGGATCATATCCGCGACGGCGCTATCCTGTTGTTCCACGACGGCTCGGGCGACCGTTCCCAGACGATGGAAGCGATTCGCATTCTGCTGGACAAGCTGACGTCGGAGGGCTACGAGCTGGTCACGGTCAGCGAGCTGCTGGCGCGGCGCAGCCGCTAGATTCCAATCGAAGGACGCAATCGCGGAGGCGGCAACCGACTTCGCGGGAGCGGGCTGCTTCGGCTCGCGCTTAGTCCGAACCGGCGTAAGCAAGGCCGAATACCGGAATCGCGCAAGCAAGACAAGACCTCTTGCCTTCTCATGAAGGGAGGGGTCTTGTCTCGTTTTCTTTTCTGATTATCGGTGTATTGACGAGGCCCGAACGGGCGCCGTAGCAGGATTCGCCGCGGAACGCTGCCAAAGATTAGTAATTTTTCATAGTTCGAACCTCTCATTTCGCCGAACGGCTGCGAATTTTATAATAGAATTATCGTTCAGTATGAGAGGAGTCGATATGAAAAAATTTACGATCGCGTTCGCGGCGGCGATTGCGCTTGCCGCATTGCCCGGCGTGGATGCCGATGCCTTGACGTCGGAATTCAAAGACATTCCTGCCACAAGCCCGTACCTGGCTTACATTAGCGACCTGAAGGCGCTCGGCGTCGTGGACGGCGTCTCCGAGGGGCTGTTCGGCCCGGAACAGACGCTGACCCGCGCGCAGTTCGCCAAGCTGATGTCGCTTGCTTTTCAGTTGAAGGATAACGGCGGCCAAGCGCCGTTCGCGGACGTCCGGGATCACTGGGCCGCCGCGTACGTGCGCGCCGCTTTTCAAGCGGGGATCGTGGAGGGCACTACCGCCACGACCTTCTCGCCCAATGCCCCGGTCAAGCGCGAGGAAGCATCCGCCATGGTCTGGCGCTATGCCAAACAGAAGGGGCTTGCTCCGGGCGCCGCGCTGAATTACGGCGACCAGCCGGATGCATGGGCGACGGAAGGGATCAACGGCATCATCGCCCATGGCTGGCACGGAGTTGACGCCGTGCAAACGGCCGGCCAATGGTCGTACCGGCCGCAGGCGCAGATGACCCGCCAGGAATCGGCCGCCTTGATCGATCTGGCGATGAAGGACATTCCCGGCAGCCTGACGGAGCCCGTGAAGCCGAAACCTCCGGCATCCGCCAACGGCGTGAGCGCGGGCCTGCCTTCGGGCGCCGTCACGTACGGCAGCATGGTGGTCTTGACCGCGTCCAAGCCCGAGGCGACCGTCTATTACACGACGGATGGCAGCGATCCGCGAAAATCCGCCACCCGCAAGCACTATGTCTCGCCGATCAAGGTGCTCGGCGCGCTGCAATTGCGGACCTGCGCCGTGTACCACCCGACCGCCGAGAGCACCGTGGTCAGCGAAGTCGCCATTTACCGCTATACGTTGACCGGTACGGGAGGACCCAAAGGCGGACTGAACGATCCGCTCTCCGACTATAAGCAATTGTTCAATCGTTCGAACGTCTACGTCGCGACCGATCATCCCACCTACTTCGGCGACGATGCGAAACGCATCGCCCGCGCGTCGACGGCTTCGGGAAGCGTGATTTACCATACGGGCTACGACATCACGTCCTTTCAGACCTCCAGTTACTTCTTCACCGGCATCGATAAGCAGAAGAACCGCTACTACGCCTCGAAGGACGGCAAGGCGTATACGGAAGTGACCGCCAACTCTTATCCGGTCGGCAATCCGGCAGGCAATTGGCTGCAGTACGTCGACGAGGCCCTATCGCTGCCGGCGAAGACCCGTTACCTGAAAATCGAACTGCGCGGCACCGCCCAGTCCTGGTCGCCGCAATTGTCCGGCGTGCTGATCAATCGCGGCACCGCGTCCGTCGACATCAAGCAGACGCGCAGCGCGGGTTCGCTTCAGGTCGCGTTGTCCACGGCTTCGACGGGGGCCAGGGTCTACTACCGCAAGGACGGCGCCGCGAAGTTCGAGCTCTACGCGCAGCCGATCCAGCTCACCGGATATACGGTGCTTGAAGCATACGCCGTCAAGGACGGCAGGGAACCGAGTCCCATCCGCAAATACAAGCTTAACGGGAGCAGCGATTTCACGGTCGACGCTTACGGTCAGATGGCCGCCGCGAATTTCCCGGAGAAGGTGACCGGCGATCAGGAGCTGAAGGCGGACGCCGCAGCGGACGCCTCGTACTACGGCGGCCTGCATCCGACCGCGAAGCTGGATAGCTACGGCGGTCTCGCCGGCAGCGCGGCCGAATACGGCATCAAAGGCACCGGTTACTTCGCGATCCAGCAGCTCGGCAGCCGCAAAGTGATGAAGACGCCGGACGGCGACATCTTCTTCAGCCTGGGGATGAACGGCATCCATGAAGACGAGACCTACACGGTGGTCAAGGGCCGCGAGGAAGCGTTCGAATCGATCCCGGCCTACGAAGGAGCGTACAAGCCGGCGTACATTACGCCCGATCATGGCAGCTTCTCGTTCTACATGGCAAACAAGTACAAGAAAACCGGCACGTTCCCGACGGACAGCTCCTTCTACGCGGAAGCGGTGGGACGGCTGAAAAAATGGGGCTTCAACAGCGCCGGGGGCTATTCGCCCGAGCAATACGGCGCGGCGAACAAATTCCCTTACGTGCGGATGCTTCCGATCGACATGAACTGGGCGAGGCTGGACGGGATCTCGATCTTCGATATTTTCGCGCCCGGCGCCGAAGCCAAGCTCGACCAAGCGTTCGCGGCGGCGGTCAAGCCGAACAAGAACGACAAGATGCTGATCGGGTACTTCATGGGCAACGAATACGATTTCCATAAATTCTATTCCGACGTGCCGAAGCTGAAGGCCAGCAAGGCTGCGATCAAAGGCCGTCTGGTGAAAATGCTCCAGGACAAGTACCAGAAAATCGCGGCCTTCAACGCCAGCTGGGGAACAAGCTTCGCTTCCTTCAACGACTTGCGGGAAGCCGAGCTTCCGATCAGCACGTCGGCCTCGTGGCAGGATATGGACACGTTCTTCCGGTATTACCTCGACACGTTCTACGGGACGGTATCGCGCATCTACCGCAAATACGATCCGAACCATCTCCTGCTCGGGGACCGCTGGATCACGACCTCGTTCCACAATGCGAAGTTCCGCGACGTGATGGCGGAGGTGGAAGGGAAGTATTCGGACGTCATCAGCATCAACTACTACTCCTACAAGATCGAGAGCGATCTGCTGCAGGACGTGTACGAGAAATCGGGCGGCAAGCCGATCCTCATGAGCGAGTTCGGTTACGGCACCGCGGAGCAGGGGCTCGCGCCGCTGCTGCCCAACGCGGCCGTGAACCAGTTCCAGCGGGGCATGCGCTACCGGAATTACGTGGAGGGCGTTGCCGGCTTGGGATACGTCGTAGGCGCCCATTGGTTCAATTACGTGGACCAAGCCGCGCTCGGACGGTATTGGCAGGGAGCCGGCGATTGGGCGGAGCATTATAATTCGGGCGTGCTGAACGTCGCCGACCGTCCGTACAAGTCGTTCCTGACGGGCGTCATGCAGTCCAATTACGACATTTACGACGTGCTGCTCGGGAAGCGGGCGAAATTCTATTACGATTTCAACTCAACCAGCGGTTGATATCGCGTCTGCAGGCATGGCCGTTTCGTTTCAAAACATACCGATATGAAAAGTTGAATATCGGATTTTCAAAGCGTATGATAGAAGCGGACGGGCTTGCCAATGCATCGAATACCAGACTGCCGACCGTCATGTTCAGCATCTCGAATCTATTTTGGGAGGTAGAATCATGTCAGAAATCGCCATTATCGGAGCAGGACCGGCAGGCGGAAGCGCGGCGCTGTTCGCGGCCAAAGCCGGGAAGAAAACGCTGGTGCTCGACAGCGATCAAAGCGTGACGAAGCGAGCCTGGGTCGAGAACCACTACGGCGTACTGGAGACGACGGGACCGAATCTGGTCGAGATCGGCATCCGGCAGGCGAAGAAATTCGGCGCGGATATCGTGCAGGCCAAGGTCACGAAGATCAGCAAGACGGACGACGGCTTCAGCATTGCGACGGAATCCGGCGACGCGTACGAAGCGAAGGTCGTCATCGTCGCATCCGGCTTGTTCCTCGATTTCGCGGAGGCCTCCGGACTGAACACGAAGCCGGGCACCGAGCCGCGCATCAAGACGATTCTCGACGCGGATGCCGAAGGCCGCACCAATGTAGCGGGCATCTGGGCCGCAGGCACGTGCGCGGGCGTCAGCATGCATACGATCATCACGGCCGGGGACGGCGCGAAGGTCGCCGTCAACGTCATCAGCGAGCTGAACGGCTCGCGCTACGTCGATCACGATGTTTTGAAATAAATCGCCATTTTACAATCGAACTTTTCATCACGGATCTCTCTTTCTTCTCGGGGCGCATGCGGCAGCATAGCCTGAGAGGAGAGGGGGATTTTTTAGTTGAAGCTTGCAGGAAATCGTGCGGCCGGGTGGAATGAATAATTTGAAAGCGGGTTCAATAATCGGGGGACCATTTTGATTCGCGGAGGGTTAATCATGCGGTTGAGCCAAGCGCAAATCGATTTTTTCGAAACGTTCGGGTTTTTGAAATTTCCGGGGCTGATGGCGGACCGTTTGGACTGGATCGTCGACGAGTTCGCGAAGACGTTTCCGGAGGACAACAAGCATGACGGCACGAAGCGGACATGCGTCGTGCCGTTCATCGACCAGCGCATGTCCGTGCTGATCGACGATCCGCGCATGCTCGCGATCGGCCGCTCCCTGCTCGGCGAGGATTTCAACTACATGGGCAGCGACGGGAACTACTATACGGGCGATACCGGCTGGCATCGGGACGGCTACCACGAGAAATACAGGCATTTGAAAATCGCCTTCTACCTGGATCCGCTGGACGGCGACAGCGGCGCGCTGCGCGTCATACCGGGCAGCCACCGGCTGCAAGACAAATACGGCGACGATCTGACGCTTCGCATGCGGGACGCGGCGGCGACCTGGAATATTGGCGGCGCGGATGTGCCGGCTTACGTGCTGAACGTGACGCCAGGCGATGTTCTGGTCTTCGACCACAATACGTTCCATTCTTCGTGGAACGGCAGCGCGAGCCGCCGCATGTTCACCATCAACATGTGCCAGCGCTACGCGCAGGAAGACATCGGGGAGCTGCGGGAGTATATCGCGGGAGCGGCGAGATTTTGGATCGACCGCGCCTTCTCCGAGACGATGATGAACACGGCATCGCCGGAGCGGATGATGCATTTGGAGCAGGTGATGGCGAACGACGACCATCTGGCGGCGCTGAGCGCCAAGGCGCGGCAGGAAATGGCGGAGCCGTCGCGTGGCTGATGGATGCGCGCGTCGCGCACGAACGGCAGAACCGGGACCGTTTCGATGGAAGCGGTTCTTTTCGTTTGCGGGAGCGTCGTGTAGGGCAACGTCGTCGTCGTCCGGAAGTTCCGGCGCTATGCCCGAACTTACGGATCTATCGTTCAAGCAGGACTGCGGAAGCAGCGCTCGACGCCTATCGGCAGGATTGGAAATGGGGCGTGCAATGTCGGATCTTACGGTTGGAACGGTTGCGTCGCGGCATGCACGTACCGTTCAGCGGGCTCTTTTACGCCCCTTCCGCTTGTACCGTCTCCGGAATGAAGAGGTGTCCGCCCCTTCGGCAGCAGCTCCGCCCGTCAGCGAATCGGTTTGCTGGGCGTCTTCCACTACGTCCTTCGACTTGTCTTCTCCCACGATGGGGAGGATATCCGCGTTCCCGAACAGGATCGTCCCGTTATTGGTGACGATGATCGCGGTTCGAATCCAACAGGCCATACCGGCATCAGCATCCTCGTCGTCATGTAAGTGAATCGGCTAGTCTAACCTATGCCGGTATAGCCGCGCCCGAATTGGCGCGTATCCCGCTTGCGCCAGAAATCGCGGGAGCCCGGGTTAGGGGCGGGCGATTCAACCGCCGGTTGAAACGGCCTGTTCAACCGATGATTGATAGAGCCGGAGCAAGCGGCATGCTATGCTGAATGCAGGCAGTGCGCACTGTACGAATCTAGCAAGCGGAGGCGTTCGATAATGGAAATGCGCAAGATCGGTGCTTATTTCTCGAGACTCAGAAAAGAAGCGGGCATGACGCAGGCGGAGTTTGCCGAACGGTTAAGCTTGAGCCATCAAGCGGTATCGAAATGGGAACGCGGAGAGTCGCTCCCGGATATCGGCTTGCTGCCGGCCATTTCCGGTCTGCTCGGAACGTCCATCGACGAGCTGCTCGCGGGCGGGCGGCGGATCGTGCCGGCGCAGGCAGCCGCGGCATCGGAGGCGGCTGGGGAACATACGGCTGCGGAAGCGGCGCCAGCGCCTGCGGAACCGCGTACGGATGGCTCGGGATACGCGGCAGCGGAGTCAATAGAAGCCGAGCCGGAGCACGCCCGTGCGGTAAAAGCGGAGCAAGAGGCAGAAATAGAGCTGGTGCTAAAGCAAGAGGAAGAACAAGTAGAAGAAAAAGCAGAAGCAGAAGCAGAGCAAGAACATGAGCGAGAACTCGAGCATGAACAAGAGAATGAGCAAGAGAATGAGAATGAACATGAGCATGAGCAAGAAGAAAGCGCCGTGATTGCGGCCGTCGAGCCGATCGACGAAGCGGACGAGGAAGAAGACGCGGACGGGGATCATCCGAGCCTAAGCGCGATCTTGCGTTTGGCGCCGTTCCTGGGCAGCGACACGATCGACGCGATGCTCGCCTTCGTGGAAGACGGCCGGTTGAACGCGGACGTTATCCAAGCGTTGGCGCCGTTCATGGGGCATGAATCATTGGCCCGCGTGGTTGATCGCGCCGCCGGCGGGAATTTCGACATGCGCCAGCTTGTCGCGCTTGCGCCTTTCTTGGCCGCGGAACATATCGACCGGCTCGTGCTGCGGGCGGAGGGCGGCGTGACGGACTGGGAGGTCGTGCATGCGCTGGCGCCCTTCATCGGAAGCGAGACGCTGGACCGCCTCGCCGATCAGACTGTCGATGGCGGGATCGAAGTCAGCCATATCGTTGGACTTGCCCCGTTCTTAAGCAGGGACAGCATCGAGAAGCTGCTGGGGCATGTGGAATCGGGCACGCTCGGCGCCAACGTTCTGACCGGACTCGCGCCTTTCCTGCACAAAGACGCCTTGGACCGGCTGGTGAAGCGCATGCTGGATAAGGCGCTGATGCCGGCAGCGAAGCAAAGATAGGCAAAATCGGACCACCGGGAGGAAACAATATCATGAGCGGAAACGGTTCGCAAGCCATCCCGATGCTGGCGGTAGACGATGCCGGCCGGGCAATCGATTTTTATAAACATGCCTTTGGCGCTGTCGAGGTTAGCCGAATCGAGACGGAAGACGGGAAAGTCGCGCATGCCGAGATTAAAGTAGGAGATGCCCGGATCATGGTTGCCGACGAGTTTCCCGGACACAATCAGGCGGCCAAATCGCTTGGCGGCACGCCTGTCATCATTTATGTATACGTCGAAAACGCGGACGATGCGGTACGAGCAGCCGTGAATGAAGGCGCAATTTCCCTTCGGCCGATTCAGGACCAACCGCACGGAGACCGGGTGGGAAAGATCGAAGACCCTTTCGGTCATGTGTGGATGGTTGCTTCTCCATTGGATTAAGAGAACGAACGGGTAGTGCGAAACAAAAGGCATGATCGCGAAGGTATATGCGGGAGACGCAAAGTTCGAGGACGGCATGGCGACGAAGCTTCCCGCCGACGCCGAGATTTATAGGCCCGACTCGTATGGATCGTCCGTCTATATCGTGAGATGGAACGGAAACGAAAGTACGTTATCTTGGACTTGTGGAGGGATGAGACCGATGTCGCTGCCGCTGGCATTTACGGCCGAAGAAGCGATTGCGTTCGCGAAGGCGGATTGCTTGGAGGAATGGGTGCATCTGTTCTTGCGCACGGCCGGCAATAACGCCCCGTTCTCGGAAGGGCTGAAGCTGCAGAAACGGTACTGGGCCGGTCCCGTGCTGCTGCCGCTTGCCGAGCTGGAACGCTGCTGCGGACCGGAGCCGGAGATGGAATATTACAATCCGCCGGAGAGTTGGGAAGCGCGGGTGGAATCGCTCATGGCGGCGCTTCGCGGCGGATGGTCCTGCGCGCCGCTGATCGCGCAGGTCGCTGACGGCAAGCTGTCGATCCGCGACGGCAATCACCGGCATGAGGCGCTGCGCAGGCTCGGCGTCTCGTCGTGCTGGACCATCGTGTGGGGCAGCGACAGCCAGGAAGAATTGACGGCTTGGGACGGCGTTACTTAGTCTCAAGACGTTACTCGCCGCGGCCTTATTCCGCTTGCGGAGCCGTTGCGGGATCGATGGTTCGGACATGCGGATTTCCCTCGTAATCAAGAATTGGAAGCTTTGTACGCCCAAACTCCGGAGGTCGTCAAGAAGTGCCGGATTATTCCGGCATCGCGACGCACGGGACGAGGGGTTATTGCCGGTTTGCATATCCGCCCAATCAACAACAAAACGGCAGCTTCGGACGCTAATCATGCATCCAAGCCGCCGTTTTCGTTTACAACACCAATATCCGCGCCCCGTATTCCAAATGCTCCACCATGCGCCGCTTCGCTTCTTCCCCTTGACCGTCCTGGATCAATTCGAAGATTTCGAGATGATCCCGGTAGGAAGCCAGAATGCGGCCGTTGTCCTTTCGAAGCACCTTCAGCGCCAACTGGAACAAGCGATCCTGCAAATTTTCCATCATCTGCACCATTTCGTCGTTGTCGTAGACAAGGGCAAGGCGCCGGTGGAAATCCGAGTCGGCATGCGTGAACGCGAGGTAATCGTGCTGCTCGGCCGTCTGCCGCTGCAGCTCCAAATTCGCGCGGAACCAGGCGCTCTCGTCCGGCGAAAACTTGCGGCTCGACAGCTTGAGGACGATGTGGCTCTCCAGGGCGACGCGAAAGTCGAAGAAATCCGCGACCCGCTGCAAGGACAACTCGGGCAGGCTGAGCCCTTTGTTCGGCGCCAGGTTCAGCAAGCCCTCGGCGGCCAGTTTCTCGAGCGCGGCGCGGATCGGCGTCCGGCTCATCTGCAGCAGCTCGACCAAATATTTTTCCGTCAGCTGCTCGTTGCCGTTAATCGTGCCTTCCAGCAAGTGCGCGCGCAGCTGTTCATAGGCTTTCTCTTTCAACGTTACGGGTGGCATAGTCGTTATCCTCTTCTTCCATAAAATGAACGGACCTCAGATAGGCGATGCTTCGTTCCATCCAATCGCGCTCGACGGCGATCGTGTCTTCGACGGAATTCGCGTATGGCGTCCATAGTTCCAATATCGCATTGACGCCGGTCTTGCCGTTTGCCGCGACGATCGCGCTCAGCTGCGGGATGTCCAGCCGTCCCTCGCCCGCAGGCGTGCCGAGAATCTCGAAGCCCATCATATGATCGACCCGCCGGATGTCGAAATCCTTGATATGCAGGTTCACGAGATACGGCGACAGCGCGCGAATGACGTGATCCGGGGCTTCCAGCGCGCCGAATGAATTCACCGTATCTAGGCAGCAGCCGACATGCGCGTGATTCAGGTTCTGAAATAATTGTACCAGCTGTCCCGTCGTATGCAAGCCGTGATTTTCGACCGCAAGCACGACATCGGCGGCTTCGTAGGCCGGCAGCACCTCGCGGATCTGCGATTCGGCCGCCGCCAGATCGGGCGTCGTGACGATCGTCCGGACGATGGAGGAGCCGAGCGTGCCCGCGATGGCGAGATAACGGAGCAGCAGCTCCGGCTCGGTGCCGCGCGTGCCCACCTCCAGCTCGACGCCTTGCTCGTCGGCCGTCCGTTTCAGCCGAAGCAGCTCATCCTCCGTCCGGAGATGAAGCGGCAGGTTGTCCGCGATTTGCAGCAGGTTCAAGCCATGGCTGCGGGCAAGCTTGACGAGGGCCTCTGCCGTCAACGCCTGTTGCGGGCGCGCGTAGCCGGGAACGCCGACGGACCAGGTTAGCGTGTAGGTGCTGAGCCCGAGTTTCATCTTCATTTATTTCCTCCTGACCCGTGCTTCGTTGACCCGCTTGGGGCGCTCCTGCAGCGGACGCAGCCCTGATGCCGGACTTCGAGCATGGCATATTGCATTCAGCATAGCAGGATTTCCGGTAAGGGGCAATTAATTATATATAAATTGTATACATTTTGTATTGAACATGTTTTTGTAATCGGTTATGCTAGTGGCATCATCCTTGCGGGTGCGGTTCGCAACGGATTGCATCCGCTTTAATTCGATTGCAAAGGGGCAAGGAGCATGAGCACTGCTATTCAGATCGCGATTCTTGGCGCGGGCGGCAAGATGGGCTGCCGGATAACGGATAATTTGAGGAAAACGGATTACGGGCTCTTGCTGGTCGAGCAGGCCGATTCCGGCAAAGCAAGGCTTGCGGAACGCGGGCTGTCGGTCACGTCGAACGAAGAGGCGCTGGCAGCGGCGGACGTCGTCATATTTGCCGTTCCGGACGCGGTCATCGGCCCGCTCTCGCAGACGATCGTGCCGCGGCTAAAGCCGGATACGACCGTCATATTGCTGGATCCCGCGGCGGCATACGCGCAGCAGGTCGCGCTTCGCGACGACTGCCATTTCGTCGTGACGCATCCCTGCCATCCGGCGCTGTTCGAGGAGCAGGATTCGCCGGAAGCGCGCCAGGACATGTTCGGGGGAATCGCGGCGAAGCAGGACATCGTCATCGCGCTGCAGCAGGGCACGGAAGAGAAGCTCGGGCAAGCCGAACGAATCTGCATCGCGATGTTCGCGCCGGTTACCCAGTGCCATCGCATAACGGTCGAGCATATGGCCCTGCTCGAGCCGGCCGCGGCGGAGGTCGTGGCCGCTGCGGCCGCGTGCATCATGAAGGAAGCGATGGACGAAGTCGTTCGCATGGGCGTGCCCGAAGCGGCCGCCCGGTCGTTCATGCTGGGTCATATCCAAATTCCGCTCGCCATCGCCTTCAACAATGTCAATCCGTTCTCCGACGCCGCCAAAATCGCGATCGAATACGGCTTCGAGAAGATCTTCAAACCGGATTGGAAGCAGGTGTTCACGAAAGAATCGCTCGACGAAGTGCTGCGCTTGATGCTGCATTTGGACGAGAAGAGGGGTTGAGGCGAACATGGAGAAAACATGGAAGGTCGGCCTGATCGGCACCGGCTTCTGGTCGGATAAGCATCTCCAGGCTTGGAGCCGTATTCCGGGCGTTCAAATCGCGGCGCTCTGCAACCGTTCGCCGGAAAAGCTTCGCCTAGCGGCGGCTAAGTACGGCGTGCCGGAGGAGCGGCTATACGCGAATATCGACGATATGCTGGCGCGCGCCGATATCGATATCGTGGATATCGTGACCGGAACGGAGACCCACCTGTCGTTCGTGACCAAGGCCGCCGACGCGGGCAAGCACATCATGTGCCAGAAGCCGTTCGCGGAATCGCTGGCCGAGGCGGAGGAGATGGTGTCGCATGCGAAGGGGCGGGGCGTGCGCCTCATGGTAACGGAGAATTGGCGCTGGCTGGAGCCGTTCCAGACGATCAAGGGCGTCTTGGACAGCGGAGAGCTCGGCAAGATCCAGGTCGCGCGCTACATCCATACGGATTACTATACGCCGCGCATGGAGCCGGACGCGGAGCTGCCGCAGCCGTTCTTCCGGACGATGCCGAAGCTGCTGTTCTACGAAATGGGCGTTCATTGGTTCGATACGTGGCGTTTCCTGTTCGGCACGCCGAAACGGCTGACGGCGGAATTGACGCGCGTAAGCGATTATATCATCGGCGAAGACAGCGGCATCGTCATCCTGGGACATAACGATTTCTACGGCTTCATGGATATGAGCTGGGCGACCCGCCAGAAACTGGATCAGCCGCTCGGGGAACGCGTCGGTCCCGTTCATCTGGAGCAGTTCATCATCGACGGCAGCGCCGGGACGCTCAAGATGTACACCGACGGCAAGATCGCCGTCGTCTCCAAGGACGGCAGCGAAGAACGAATCGTAAAGGCGAAGACCTGGCTGGATCACGAGGAAAGCCATGTCCGGCTGCAAAGCCATTTTATCGCATGCCTGAACGACGGGAAAGCATTCCAGACAAGCGGCGAAGACAACATGATCACGCTGCGAATGACCTTCGCGGTCTACGACAGCGCGGCGGGGCATAAGACGATTTCCCTTCAGTAGAGGAGATGGAACGGTTTGACGATTATCGACGTTCATGCGCATTACGGCTGGGATTACGTGTTCGACGAGGATTTCACGCTTGAAGAGCAGTTGGCGAAGCATGCGGAATTCGGCGTGGGCGCCACGATCCTGCAGCCGGCTTCCTGCCACGACCTGGAGCGGGTGACCGCGCAGCATGACGCGATCGCGGAAGCGGCCCGATTATTTCCGGGGAAATTTTACGGCATGGCGAACCCGAATCCGCATCTGCGGGACGATATCTACGAGGCGGAGCTTCGCCGCTGCGTGGAGGAGCTGGGCTTCATCGGCGTGAAGCTGCATACG
The DNA here is from genome assembly GCF_059383675.1 of Paenibacillus sp. J22P277. Taxonomy (NCBI): domain Bacteria; kingdom Bacillati; phylum Bacillota; class Bacilli; order Caryophanales; family Paenibacillaceae; genus Paenibacillus; species Paenibacillus sp. J22P277. Next base: position 622,462 of record NZ_JBXENS010000006.1, on the reverse strand, counting down.
TTCGCCCACGCCGTCCATCCGGGCGGCCGCGACGGCACGAAGGTGTTCAAGCTTGCGCGCGAGCTTGGAATTCCCGTTATGGTGCATACGGGCGCGGGAATTCCGTTCGCCAATCCGTCCAATCTGATCGAGGTGGCAGAACGGTTCCCGGAGGTGCCGATCGTGATGGCTCACTGCGGCATGATGATCATGGCCGGAGAAACGATACTTGCTTTGCGAAAATGCGAAAACTTGTATGCGGACATTACGTGGACGGCAGGCTTCCAGATCAAGCACTGGGCCGACGAGGTCGGAGCGGACCGGTTCATGTTCGGCACCGACCATGCGGACAATACGGGCACGGAGCTTGCCAAGATCCGTACCTGCGGACTGAGCGTAGAGCAGCAAGAGCTGATTTTGCGCGGCACGGCGGAGCGGATTTACGGCATTAAGCCATAAAGGCAAGGGAGGCGAGGCTGCGATTAACGGCCTTGCCGCCTGCAGGACGAGGTCAGCCCGGATTCATCGGGCTGGCCTTATTCGCGTTGATGGGCGACTATTCGCGCCCGCGGCAGTCGAGCCTTGTCTGGCGGCAGACGGCGTCCGTCTCCGTCGCGGAAGAGTCGTCCGGGATTGCGGATGGGCGGTGGTCTGGTTGCGCGCGGACTCGGAGACATTCGATTAGCGTTTGGCCTCGCAACCTTCTGTACGGCTGTTGCGTCTTACCAGTAGTTGGATGTCTAATCGATCTGGGGGGATCACGATGACAGGAGCAATACGACGAAGCGCCCTTATGTACGGAATCGCTTCCATTCTGCTGGCAGGCACGGTATGTGGCTGCGGGGCGAAGCAGGAGGCGCTGAAATTCACCGCGTCCGACGTCGACAAGGCACTGGTGAAGCGCGACCGTGACTTCGCCATGCGTCTCGCCGAACCGCTGCTTGCAGCCGCGGCGGCAGAGCACCGCAATACGGTGTTCTCGCCGTACAGCGTCTCGCTTGCGTTGACGCTCGTGCTGAACGGCGCGCGCGGCGAGACGAAGGATGAACTGCTGGCGCTGCTTGGCTCGCGCGACATTTCGCTGGAGGACCTGAATGCGGGAAACGAGGTCGTCATGAATATTCTTGCGCATGACGATCCGGACGTGGAGGTGCGCATCGCCAATGCGATCTGGGCGCAGAAGGGCATGACGCTCCGGGACGATTACGTGAGCGGCATGAAGCGGACGTATGCGGCGCCGATCGCCACGATCGATTTTGCCGATAAGACCCGCGCGTCGAAGGCCGTCAACGATTGGGCGGGCAAACAGACCGAAGGACGGATCAAGGAGCTTGTCGGTCCCGCCGTCATCTCGCCGATGACCATGATGCTGCTGGTGAACGCGATTTATTTTCACGGCAGGTGGACGGAACCGTTCGAGCAGTCGGCGACGAGGGATGCCGCGTTTCACCTGGACGGAGGGCAGGAGGTCCAGGTGCCCATGATGTCGATGCGGAGCGAGCTGCTCCATAAGTCGACCTCGTCCTATCAAGCCGTTCAGCTCCCGTACGGCTCGGGCAAATGGAGCCTGACCGCGGTCCTACCCGTGTCCGGCAAGACGTTGCAGGATGCCGAGGCGGAGCTGCTTCGCGAACCGGCCGGGTGGACGGAAGGCTTCGAAAGCGGCGATACGCAGCTCGAGCTGCCGCGGTTCAAGATCGAAGCGGGGAGCAGCCTCAAGGACACGCTGCTGGCGCTTGGCATGGTTCGTTCCTTTGAAAAGGGAACGGCCGACTTCACCGGGATATCGCAGAGCGCGCGGCTGTTCGTGAGCGAAGTGCGCCACAAGGCGTTCATCGAAGTCGACGAGCAGGGCACGGAAGCGGCCGCGGCGACGGCCGTCGCCATGGATGATTCCGGCTCCGCGGGGCCATCCGAGCCGTTCGCGTTCAAGGCGGATCGTCCTTTCCTGTTCGCCGTCCGGAACGAGACGACGGGCGTCATCGCGTTCATGGGCAGCGTCGCGGATCCGTCGCCGACGGCGGCAGAGTAGCTGCTTGGCGGAGGATGCGTTTGACGAACCGGCTGTTCCCGGAACCAATGACCAGGTAATCACGAGTAAAGAATGAAGCAGGAAGGAAGAGGTGCGGCTCATGAAACGGAAAACCTTGCGGTCCATGAAGAGAACGGCTGCGGCGATGACGGCGGGACTGATGGCGGCAGGCGCGCTGCTCTATGGCGGAAGCAGCGTCCAAGCAAGCAATTTGGAAGTGTTCGATAAGGGGGAGCATCTGCTGTTCCCCGAAGGCCCTATCCGCCAGAGCGGCACATGGCTGATTCCGCTGCGCGCCGTCGCGGAGCGGTTCGGGTATGCGATCGGGAAAACGGAGCCGGGGGAAGCGACGCTCAGCGGCGGGGCCAAGGGCAGCATCGCGCTGCATCCCGGGGAGCCGACCGTGATTATGAACGGCGTCAAACGAACGTTTCAAGCGGCTCCGGAGTATATACACGGCACGCTCTTCGTTCCGCTGGATTTCATCGAAGAATTGACCGCTGTCGACTATAGCGTCATGGAGGGGACGGCGAATAATCCGTCGGCGATCCAGCTCCGGCCGGGGGACGAGGACGCGGCGGCGCTGCTGGACAAGCAGTATTGGACGGGCGTGAACGCCGGTTACGGAAATACCTTGATTTTGAACGGCAAGGGCGAAAGCGTGCAGACGATAACCGGCCAGTCCGTCTGGTTCGGCTACGACGAGTTGGCCCCGTTGTACAAGAACGGGCTCGGACAAGGCTTCATGGATCGCGCGGGCAAGCTTGCCGTCGGCGCCTCGCACTACCGGATCGATTCGTTCAGCGAAGGCTTGGCCGTCTACAAGGATCTCTATCCTTTCGATTCCGCTTCCTATCAAGTCAAATTCGGATACGTAAACCGCGCGGGGCTGAACATGTATGCTTCCGGCTACAGCTCTGTCCCGATGCTCTTCAGCAGGGCGTATCCGTTCTCGGACGGCCTCGCCAAAGTCGTCCAAGGCGACAAGACATTCTATATCGACCATAACGGCAGCACCGTCATACCTCCGATCGCGGGCAGCCTGCATACCGGTTCGTTCGCCAGCGGTCGCGCCTCCGTGGAGATGCGGGTGCGGATCGGCGGCAAGCTGACCGCGCGCATCGGGTTTATCGATACGGAAGGGAAATTCGTCATTCCGCCGACATACGCGTGGGCGGACGATTTTGCCGATAACGGCCTGGCGGCGGCCGTTGGCCAGAACGGGAAATACGGTTACATCGACGCGGCCGGCAAATGGGCGATCGCCGCGCAATACGACAGCGCGGACCGCTTCCAAGATCATTTCGCCGTCGTGCGAACGACGACGCCGAACGGAACCGTGCTGTCGCTGATCGATGCCGCAGGGAATAAGGTCAAACTGCCTCCGCACAAAGAGTTGGGCGGCGTATCGCAAGGTCTGGTCGCCTACGAGTCGGATGGATTATGGGGTTATGCCGACACGTCGGGAGATGTCGCGATCGCGCCCCGATTCGACTGGGTGTCCGGCTTCCGAGGCGGGTTGGCGAGCGTCAGGCTGAAGGAGAACGGAAGCAAGCTTCGCGACGCGTATATCGACAGGTCGGGCGCAGTGGTATGGAAGAGTGAATTCACTTACCGATCGATTGCGGTACGCAAGTTAACGGAACGTGCTTGAACCGGAAACGAGCAATAGACTTGCATAAGCGATGGAATAGGAAGCTTTGAACGAAGGCGGGGAACGGGCGGCGCGGAGCCGGCAGGTTCTCCGCCTCTTCGGTTGGCCGCGGATATTTCCGGTTGACGAAAGGGCAATCATTCCTTACTATAATGTTGTATACAACATCCAACATTTAACAGCAGAACCATGCAGCAGCGCAAACGGGAGGATTCACGTGACGCAAGGAACCGGCAAGAACGGGCAGGAGCCGCTGGCGAAGCTCGTCGTCAGCAACATTTGGGACCAAACCTATCAGATTTTGAAAGAGAAGATCTTATCCCGTCATTTCGGCGCGAACGAGAAGCTGCTTATTCCGGCGCTCGCGGAGCAGCTCGGCGTCAGCCGCACCCCGATCAGGGATGCGTTGAACCGGCTGGAGATGGAAGGCCTCGTGCGCACCGTCGCCAAAGTCGGCACTTTCGTGAATCCGGTGCAGGAAGACAACGTCAACGACATCATGGACAGCCGCTTGATGATCGATCTATGGACGCTGGATCGGCTGGCGGCAATGGACGAAGCGGAGCTGGCCGGCAAGATCATGCCGCTGGCAGCGCTTATGGACGATGCGGCCGCGGCTTCCTACGCTGCGGACGGATCCAATATCGAGCTCCAATCCGGCTTCGATCTGATGTTCCATCTCGCGTTCGTTCGGCTTGGCGGCAACGCGAAGAACGTCGAGCTCTACAAGTCGCTGATGAATTACCGGCTGTTGAACCTGCGCGAGCCCCATGTGACCCCGACGATGCTCGAGCTGGCATTCCGCCAGCATCAGGCCATCTTCAGCGCCGTCGTCGCGCGGGATTTCGCGGCCGCCAAGGAAGCGGTCACGTCGCATCTGGCCTATTCGCGGCAAAATATCGTCGCTGTCATCAGCCGGAACGGCGGCGTCATCTAGCGGGTTCGGGCGCGTGCGTCTTGACGGTTAAGACCCAGAAGACGAATGGAGGAGCGATGAAGGATGCTGAACGGAAAAATCGCGATCGTGACGGGATCGACCAGCGGAATCGGCGAGGCGACGGCGCTCAAGCTGGCCTCGCTCGGCGCCCGGGTCCTCGTCACGGGGCGGGATGCGGAGCGGGGAGGCGGCGTTATCGGGGAGATCAACCGGCGAGGCGGCGAAGCGAGGTTCCTGCAGGCGGATCTCGCCGATCCCGAAACGCCGGGCAAGCTCGTCGCGGAGGCGGCCGGCGCTTGGGGCGGCGTGGATATCGTCGTTAACAACGCGGCGATAGTATGCAACAAGCCGCTCGCGGAAGTCACGCACGGCGATTGGGACCGGCTGTTCGCGGTCAACGTGAAAGCCGGTTTCTTCCTCATTCAGGCGGCGCTGCCGCATCTGAAGGCATCCGGCGGCGCCGTCTGCAATATCAGCTCCATCAACGGCTGGATCAACGACCGCAACAACCTCGTCTACGATACGATGAAGGCCGCCTTGAACCATATGACCAAAGGGCTTGCGCTCGATCTGCTGCAGGAAGGCGTGCGCTTCAACGCGCTGCTGCCGGCTGGGGTGGCGACGCCGCTGCTGGACCTGTGGTTCCGGGAGAAGCTGGGCGACGCGGCCGCGGCCAAGGACGCCGCTGCGGCGGTCTGCGATGCGCCGAGCGTCGGCAAGCCGGAGCAGATCGCCAGCGCCGTCGCCTTCCTCGTCGGCTCCGATGCCTCGTGGATCAACGGGGCGATCATTCCGATCGACGGCGGTTATCGTCTCGAGCCGTAGCAGCTCCGGCCGGACATGTTTGCGGGCACGTTCGCAACATAAGCATTCCTAAGAGAAAGGTCGTGTTTATGGCATGGATTCCACCAATCCGGCTTCCCTTCAAACGAGCATTACGGCCTCCCGGCGCGCGCCGGCTCCGGCATGGGCGTCCAAGCAGCGGCGGCTGTTCGACCTGCTGAACCAATCCGCGACGGCGTTCATCGCGAAGTATACCCGTCCGGACGGCACGCTGATCTGGCGCGGCGACTGGCCGGGCATGGACGGCTCCGACGATCCGTACGAGGGCTTCATGAATCTGGCGCTGCTCTATGCGCTCGGCGGGGACGATTTTCTGCACGAGGCTTCGCGCCGCATCTGGGAAGGGATTACGTGGCAATGGACGGAGTACGGGCAGATCCACCGCGAATTCGACGCTTATTACGACTGGATGCATCATGGCGAAGGTTATCTGTACGTCTACTTTCTCGGGCTGGCGGGCCCGGCGACGCTGAAGGACCGGCAGCGCGCGGTCCGGTTCGCGCGGATGTACACGGGCGACGACGAGGAAGCGCCGAACTTCGACAAGGAGAAGCGTCTGATCCGCTCGCCGCTGAACGGGAGCCGAGGCCCGCGATTCCAAGTGAACCGCGAGGACTGGTCGACTCATCGGGGCATCCTGGATCATTATTTGGCCCCGTTCGAGGACGTGCCCGGCGTCGACTTCGCTTCCCGGAAATGCCCGTGGAGCGACGACGAGGTCTATGATCGGCTCATCGCGATGATGAACGAGCGGATGAACCGCGGCGACGTGCCGCTGAACCTGAACGCGACCGGACTCGTCGCGAACGCGTTCATGCACGCGGGGGACGAACAATATCGCAACTGGGTGCTGGACTACCTCGCGGCCTGGAACGAACGGGCGGAGCGCAACGGCGGGCTGATTCCGGACAATGTCGGCCTGAACGGCGAGATCGGGGAATACAACGACGGCAAATGGTGGGGCGGTTATTACGGCTATCGCTGGCCGCACGGCTTCATGACGATCATCGAGCCGGTAACGAACGCGGCGATGAACGCGCTGCTGCTGACCGGCGATCGGGCGCATCTCGGCTTGGCCCGCCGCCAGTTGGACTTGAATTGGTCGTTGCGCAAGGAGATCGGCGGCGAATTGCAGGTGCCGTACAAGCATTTCGACGCGGGATGGACGGATTACCGCGGCGCGACCGCGAAATACCCGATTTATCTCTGGACGGTGTCCATGGCGGACGAAGACCTGGCACGCATCGACCGGATTCCGCGGCAATACGACTGGAATCAAATCATCGTCCCGAACGTCTCGGGCAAGGACGCGGCGCTGGGGCGCGAGACGAAGCATTACATCGTCAATACGGAGCCGTGGTTCCAATATATCCGCGGCGCGCTGCCGGATTACCCCGACAAGGTGCTGGACGCCAATTTCCAATTGATCGTCCGGCAGCTGGAGCGGATGGATTCGCCGATCGGCGATCCGAACGCCTGGTCGGAAGCGTACAGCGACGACGATTTCTCCAGCATCCACATCTGGCAGGAGCTGTGCCCGGTCTATATGGAAAGCCTCGTGCAGCTGACGCTCGGGGCGCCGATGCACATCTCGCACGGCGGTCTGCAGCATGGACGCTTCCGTTACTTCGATGCGGAGCGCAAGCGCGCGGGACTGCCGCGCGACACGGCGGCGCTGGTCGAGAAGCTGGGCGACGCTTCGGCGATCCTGCAGCTCGTCAATACGTCGCGGACCGGTCGGCGCACCGTTGTCGTGCAGGGCGGCACCTTCGGCGAGCATACGATCGAAACGGCGGCGGTATTGGACGAAGGCGAAGGAAGCGAAGCGGCCGCCGTGGCGGTGGACAGCAAATGGCTGCAGATCGAGCTGCCGCCGGGCACGTCCATCCGGCTCGAGCTCGGCATGAAGCGCTATGCCAACCGTCCGACGTACGACGATCCGTGGACCCCGCAGACGAAGGAATCGCTGCTTTCCGGGCGCGCGCCTTATTAAGCCGGCAGTATGCCGCGGCAGCGCATGTCTACGAAGATGCGAGCCCTTACGCCTACCGGCCCAACGCGCATCAAAGCGTGCGGGGCCGGTTTTTCTTGCGAAAAAACGGGGTGAATCTCTTATATATTTATTGTATACATATTGTGTACGCGTAGGGGATGTGATAGTCTGGGACTACGGCCGAGTTCGGCCGGCAGCATCGCAATCATGGGGATTCGATCATTCACACGAAACGGGAGCGTGAGCGGGAGCATGACGACGAAGCGTTTGCAGCGTCTGAAAGTAAGCGATAACAAACGGTATTTGATTCACGAGGACGGCACGCCGTTCTTCTGGCTGGGGGATACGGCATGGGAATTATTCCATAAGCTGAACCGCGAGGAAGCGGCCGAGTACCTGCAGAACCGGGCCGAGCTGAAATTCAACGTCGTTCAGGCGGTCGCGCTGGCGGAATTGGACGGCATCGGCGGGAACAACGCCTACGGACGGCGTCCGCTGAAGCAGAACGCGGAGGGCCGATACGATCCGACGCTGCCCGATTTGGACGGCGACGACAATTACTGGACGCATGTCGATTATATCGTGGATCTCGCCGCGTCGCATGGGCTCTACGTCGCGCTGCTGCCGACGTGGGGCGACAAATATCACAAAGCGGGCTTCGGCAAGGGTCCGGAAATCTTCGACGGGGAAAACGCGCAAGCCTACGGCCGCTGGCTGGGCGAGCGCTACGGCGATCGGTCCAACATCGTCTGGGTGCTCGGCGGGGACCGCTCGCTGATCATCCGCAATCATTTCGAAGTGAACAACGGCCTCGCCGCCGGACTGCGCGAAGCCGTCGGAGACGCGCAGCTGATCACGTTCCATCCTTGCGGCAACGCGTCGTCCTCCCATCACATGCATGACGAGCCGTGGCTGGATTTCAACATGATCCAATCCGGGCATCACGAGCAGGTGCGCGAGAATTACAAGCACGTGAAGGCCGATTACGATCGGCTTCCGGTCAAACCGACGGTCGACGCCGAGCCTGCTTACGAGGATCATCCCGTTAATTTCAATCCGTCCAAAGGGTATTTCGACCAAGCGGACGTGCGCACGGGCGCGTACTACGGCGTGTTCGCGGGCGCATTCGGCACGACCTACGGGCATCACAGCATCTGGTCGATGACGACCGAGCCCAAGCCGTACTTCATCATGGCCTGGCAGGAAGCGCTTCATCGTCCGGGCGCGGCTCAGATGCGTCATCTGCGCGGGCTGATGGAAGCGCGTTCCTATCTGGACCGCGTGCCGGATCAAAGCCTGATCGCGGACAATTACGAAGGGGCGAACTATATGGTCGCCACCCGCGGCGAGCAGTACGGCCTGATCTACAGTCCGAACGGCATTCCGTTCCGGGCGTCGCTCGGCAAATGGAAAGGCGGCAGCGTGTCGGCCTCCTGGTTCGATCCCCGCACCGGCGAATACAGCGCGATCGGCGATTACGCCAACCGCGGCGAAGCGTCGTTCTCGCCGCCGTCGAGCGGCAGAGGCTGCGACTGGGTGCTGGTGCTGACGGCGACGGAGTAAAATCGAGTCCTGCAGCAGAGCAAAATACATGACGAACAATCGCCCGCCATTATGCGTACTCGCATGATGGCGGGCGATTTTGTCCGAACGGCCGCGATGCCCTGCCGCGGCTTGCGTTACGGCGCCCGCCTCACGATCGCGGGCAGCGCGATGCTGACCGTCGTGCCGCGCCCGGGCGCGCTCTCGTACGAGAGCCCGTAGGCCGGGCCGTACTGCAGCTGGATGCGCTCGTGAATATTCTTGATGCCGTAGCCGTGAAATTCGTCGACCGTCTCCCGGTCCAGGATGCGTTCGACGAGCTCGGCCGGCATGCCGGCTCCGTCGTCCGCGACGGTAAAGACGAAGACGTCGCCCCGGCGCGCGCCGGCGATGCGGATCGTGCCGGACTTGGCCGGCGTTCGCAGTATGCCGTGCATGATGGCGTTCTCGACGATGGGCTGCAGCGTGATTTTCAGCATTTCCAGCGTCAGGACATCCTCGTCCACCTCGACCTCCAGGCGGATTTGGTCCTGGTACCGGAGGTTTTGCAGGGTGACGTAAGCTTTGACATGCTCGATCTCGTTCCTGACCGGGATGATGTCGTCTCCCTTGCTCAGCCCGATCTTGTAGAACGTCGATAAGGACTGGATCATCGTCTCGATCTCGGCATTGCCGCTCATGACGGCCGACCAATTGATCATGTCGAGCGAATTGTACAGGAAATGCGGATTGATCTGGGATTGCAGCGAGCGCAGCTCGAGCGACTTGATCTTCTTGCCGGTCTCGAACCGTTCTTCGATCATGGCCCCCATCTCGGTGACCATGTAGTTGAAATCCCGCGAGATTTGGCCGATCTCGTCCCTCGACGAGACCCGGATGCGCGTAGTGAAGTCGCCGCCGGTCACCTTGCGGATGTTCTTGGCCAGATGCTTCAGCCGAAGCGCGCTGGAATTGAACCACAGATAAGCCAGGAAGAACGAGAGGAGTCCGGTCGCGAGCAGCATGAGAATCATGTAGAACCGGATATCTTTGCCGGTCGACTTGATCTCGCCGTACGGGATGACGGAGATGAACGTCCAGTCCGAATTGGCGACGGGCCGCGACAACGTCAGGTAATCGTCCTTGCCCGCCCGGATATCGCTGCTCGTCACGCTGTCTCTCGCCGCGCTCTCGGCGGCCGCGCGCAGCTCGCGGTCGGCCAGCAGCTTCGCGTTCCCGGAGGCGGAGATGAGGTCTCCGCCGCTGTTCACGATATAGGAAAGCCCCGTGGACGTCACGTTCGCCTGCTTGACGATCGCGTTCACGACGGGCTCGCGCATGTCGATGCGGATGACGCCGTCGGTCACGTTGAAGGTCTTGATCGTGATCCGCCGCGCCAGCGAGATGATCGGCGTGCCGTTATCCGTCTCCGACGCGAACCGGTCCGGCGCGATCCAGGTCACGACCGACTTCGAGGCTTTCAGCGCCTCGTACCACGGCAGGCCGTCCAGGTCCTTGAACACGAAGAAGCTCGCGTTGTCGTACGAGTAGCCGGGAATGTCCCGGATATACAGCCGGATGCGCTGGACGTCGGTGTTGCGCTCGATCTGGTTGAAGAGCGTCGTCAGGTTGTTCTGGTCGATGTTCTGCTGAATGAAATCCTCGTCGTAGATGGCCGGATTGGTCGTATGCACGTCCTGCAGCGTCTTGTCGAAATAGATAATGTCGGTGGCGTTAAGCAGGTTGCTCAGCTTCGTCTCGAGGTAGGTCTCCGACTGGTCCAGGGCGTTCTGGGAGGTGCGCAGCATATTGTCCTCCATCTGCGACGAGACGCGCCAGTACGTCAGCGCAGTCAGGACGATCAGCGGCACGAAGATCAGCACCAGGTAGGAGAACAGCAGCTTCGTCTTGATGCTGACCGTCATTTCAGCGCGTTCTCCCGATAGTCCGAGGGCGTAATGCCGGTAATGCGCTTGAATGTCTTCGTAAAATACTTGACGTCGTTGTAGCCGGTTCGCGCAGCTACCTCCAGCAGCTTGACGCTGCGGTCGGCCAGCAGCTCCTTGGCGCGATCGATCTTGTACGCGTTGAGATAATCGTTGATCGTTTGGCCGGTGTCCTTTTTGAAGAGCTGGCTGAGATAGGCGGGCGTCAGATGCAGATGGCCCGCGATATCGCTGATCGTGAACCCGCCGTTCCGGTAATTTCGCTGGATATAGCGGATCGTCTCGTGCACGACGCGGCTCTTGGCGCCGACCGCCGCGACCGCGGCGAAATATTCGCGCACCTCCGATTCCAGGAAGGCGAGCAGCTCGTTCAGGGTAACGGCGTCGCTCACCCGGTGCCACAGGTATTCTTCTTTCCGTTCCTCCATGTACCGGCCGAGGAATTTGTTTTGCGCTTCCGCGTAGAGCTTGAGCAGCAGCCGGTAGAACAGCATTTTCACGTCGTCGATCAAGGTCGCGTCATGCCTGCGAATCTCCCGGGCGATATGGGCGATGAACGGGAAGACGGCCTCGTCGCAGGCGAGCAGATAGTCCGCGAAGGGCTGATCGAAACCGTCGTCAAGCCCCGCGGGCACGGCAGACTCCGCTTCGAATACGGCGACGCGGCCGTTGCCGAGGAAGAAAACCTTCTGCACGGCGGCGACGGCCGATTGGTACGAGAGATGGATCTGCTCCATGCCCTTCGCCGTCCGGCCGATGCCCGCGAACAGCCTTGGGGGCGATCCGGGCCCGCAGAGGCTCGCGAAGTCGGCGCCGATCCGCTCGGCGGCGGAACGAATATCGTCCAGGGACAGCCCGTTCGCGATCAGCATATGCGCGACGAGCCGCATGCCGTCGATCGTGCCCGCCATGGCGGTAATTCGCAGGCTGCCGAGTACGCGCGAGATGGCCTCGTAAAGCAAGCCGCGCAGCTCCGCCGTGCGTTCGAGCGGGATGTCGGACGCGAAATGGATGCGAAATAAAACGCTTACATATCGGCCCGCGAGAGGCAGCTCATAGCCCGATGCGGCGAGCAGCCGGTTGATCTCCCCGGCATCCGGACCGCCTTGCGCGAGCTGGAACGCGAAGTCCCGCTGCAGCAGTCCGATGCTCGTCTCCAGCTTCGCGGCCGTCTCGGCCAGCCGCTTGGACTGCTCCGCTTCCTGCCGGCAGGCTTCCGCCACCGAAGCGATGCATTCCTCCAGCTCCTTGACGCTGATCGGTTTCTCGATATAACGGACCGCCTTCAGCTGGATGGCGGCTTTCAAATATTCCTTGTCCGAATACCCGCTGATGAAGACGAATTTGCAGTGCGGCAGCTCCGCCTGCGCCTGCCGGGCCAGATCGATGCCCGTCACCGTCGGCATCCGGATGTCGGAGAGGATGATGTCCGGCTTGTACGCGAGCGCGAGCGCAAGCGCGGTATGGCCGTCGTCCGCCTCGCGGATCTCGCCGATGCCGTAGCTTTGCCAAGGCAGGCACATTTTGAGCCCATCGCGGGTTCTTTTCTCGTCGTCGACGATCAACAGCTTAAGCATGCTCGCATCTCTCCTTGGAACGATTTCCGTATATTCAAAATAGCAGAGTGGGCCGAGGGTCTACAAGACGGCGCGCGAAATGTCTATCGAATAGTGCACCAAATCATACGATCGTGTCCTTTTGGAAGTGCTTTCATCGCTCTATAATCAACTTATGAAATCCCAGACGACGAAAAACGGAGAGAGCGATCGCACATGGTCCGAAAACGAAACTTCCTGTTCTACCTGATTCAAAACCGCGCCTTCCTGCTGATGATCCTGCCGGCCGTCCTGTTCTTCATCCTGTTCTCGTACCTGCCCATGGCGGGCATTATCGTCGCCTTCAAGAACTTCCGGTTCGACCAAGGCATCTTCGGCAGCGAATGGAACGGCATCAACAATTTCCGGTTCCTGTTCCTGTCGGGCCAGATCTGGAACATCTTCAAGAACACGTTCTTCTACAATACCGCGTTCATCGTGACGGCCACCGCGTTTCAGATAAGCATCGCGGTCCTGCTGTCCGAGATCACCTCGAAGTTCTACAGCCGGTTCTCGCAAAGCTTGATGTTCCTGCCGTACTTCATCTCCTGGGTGATCGTGGGCGCGTTCTTCTACAACATCTTCAACTACGATTACGGTTTGATGAACGCGGTGCTGAAGGCGTTCGGCGCCGATCCCGTGGACGTGTACAGCTCGCCCGGCATGTGGAAGTACATTCTGGTCTTCTTCCACAACTGGAAGTGGATCGGCTACGGCTCGGTACTGTATCTCGGCGCGATCCTCAGCATCGACGAGGAGATGTACGAGGCGGCGGATATCGACGGCGCGAACGTGTTCCAGAAGATCTTCCGCATCACGCTTCCGAACATCATGCCGACGATGATCGTCATGGTGCTGCTGCAGGTAGGCAATATTTTCAGAGGCGATTTCGGGATGTTCTACCAGCTGGTCGGGAACAACGGCAACCTCTACGACGCGACCGACATCATCGATACGTACGTCTTCCGTTCGCTGTCCCAGATGGGCGATATTCCGATGTCCTCGGCCGCGGCATGCGTGCAATCCGTCATGTGCTTCGCGACGATCAGCGTCGTGAACGGCCTCGTCCGGAAGTTCAGCAAAGACAACGCCCTCTACTAAAGGAGAACGGAACATGAAACCAATCCGCATCGACAAACTGGTCTTCAACTTCATCGCGTACGGCGTCATCGCCGTTGTCGCCCTGCTTTGCGTCATTCCGTTCATCATGGTCGTATCGGGCTCGTTCTCCACCGAGGCGTCCGTGACGGCGAACGGCTACGGCCTATGGCCGTCCTCCTTCTCGATCGAATCGTACCGGGCGATCCTGACGGACCCGACCTCGCTGCTGAAAGCGTACGGCGTCACGCTGTTCATTACGATTACCGGCACGCTCGTCGGGCTGTTCCTCACCGCGATGACGGCCTACGTGCTCTACCGCAAGGAGTTCCGGTACCGGAACGCGTTCGCGTTCTTCTTCTACTTCACGACGCTGTTCAGCGGCGGTCTGGTCGCGTATTACCTCATCATGCTCAAGTACTACCACATGAAGGACAATCTGCTGGCCCTGATCGTGCCCTTGCTGCTTTCCCCGTATTACATTCTTATCATGCGCAACTTCCTGAAGTCGGTGCCGGACGCGATCCCGGAATCCGCCAAGGTCGACGGGGCGGGAGAATTCACGATATTCACGCGGCTCTGCCTGCCGCTCATGAAGCCGGCGTTGGCGTCCATCGGGATGTTCATCGCGCTCGGGTATTGGAACGACTGGTATCAGGCAGCGCTGTTCATCGACGATCAGAGCAAGTTCCCGCTGCAATACATGCTGTACAAGATGATCACCAACATCGAATTTCTCTCCTACGCGGCGGGCAACAACGGCATTCCGACCGTGGAACTGCCCCACGAGACCGTCAAGCTCGCCATGACCGTCGTCTCGATCGGACCGATCGTGCTCATCTATCCGTTCGTGCAGAAGTATTTCGTCAAAGGGCTGACGGTCGGCGCGGTGAAAGGGTAAACGCAAGGCGCGGCAACGGTTAATACCGGGATACGGATTAACATAGATGGCATAGCAAAAACACGAGGAGGTCATCCAGTTTGAAAACGCACTCGAAAAAGGCATTCATGATCGGAGCGCTCGCCCTTTTCCTTAGCACATCCTTGGCGGCATGCGGTTCGAACGACAACGGGAGCGGCGGCACGTCGAACGGCCAGAGCGACGATGCGGGCACGAAGGCGGCAAATAACGCGCCTGCGGCTGCCGACGCCGATACGTCCGGCAAGGACGCCGCGGCGGCGGGCCCGGATATTTCCAAGCACGTGAAGCTGACTTGGGCGGCGCTCGGCGATCCGCCGAAAGACTTCGACGCGGTGAAGGCGGAGCTGAACAAGAAGGCGAACAAGGATTTGAACGCGGACGTCGACTTCGTCTGGATCGGCTGGGGCGACCTGAACAGCAAGTATCCGCTCATGCTGATGTCGGGCCAGAACGTCGACATGATCTACACGGCCGGTTGGCTGGATTACAGCGGCAACGCGAAGAAAGGCGCCTTCACCGAGCTCACCAAAGACATGCTGGACCAATACGCGCCGAACGCCGTGCAGAAGCTGCCGCCCGAAGCCTGGTCCAACGCGACCGTCGACGGCAAAATCATCGCGGTGCCGCGGAACTTCCTCGAGTATCAGGATGCGGGGTTAGCCGTCAGGGGCGACTACATGAACAAGGCCGGCCTCACGGCGATCACCGGCCTGGACGACGTGGCGAAATACCTCGCGGCGGCGAAGGAAGCCGATCCTAAAGTCACGCCGTACAATACGGGCGCCGACGTAGGCGACTACCCGCTGACATCGTACGTGACGCGGAAGGATTCGCTGATATCCGTGCCGGGCCTTCCGGCGAACATGCTGCTGTTCAATCCGCTGGAAACCAAGCCGCAGGTCTCGTCCGCGTTCGATAACGCCGATCTGCTGGCCGCGTATCCGAAGATTCGCGACATGTTCCTGAAAGGCTACATCAACAAGAGCGTCCTGAACAACAAGACGCCTTCGCGCGACGCCTTCAAGGCCGGTCAATCCGCGCTTGCGGCTTATGGCGACAATCAATTCCGCGACTCGTACAACGATATCAACACGGCGCATCCCGATTGGAATATCTCCTTCCAGTCCTTTGCTCCCGAAGGTCCCTTCATCAAGCTGGCCTACGATTCCGGCATGATGGCGATTCCGTCTTCCTCGAACAATAAAGAGCGGGCGCTGATGTTCATGGATAAGTTCTTCAGCGATCCAAGCTACTACATGCTCATGATGAACGGCATCGAAGGCAAGCACTGGGAATACACGGCCGACCAGGCGAAGATCGAGGTACCGGCCGGAACGGATCCGTCCCTGTATCCGAAATGGCAGTATCCGTGGGGCTTCGGCGACTGGGTGGGCTTCAACAAGCCGTCCACGACCGACTACCCGGACTATGCGAAGCACGTCGAATACATGGCGAGCGTGGCGAAGCCGAATCCGTACGCCAACTTCAAGCCGGACATCGATTCGATCAAGAACGAGATCGCGGCGCTGAACAACGTGTTTACCAAGTACGCCGGCGCGCTGTCTTACGGCGCCGTGGATCCGGACGACGCGCTTAAGAAAGCCGCCTCCGAGCTCAAGGCAGCCGGCTATGACAAAGTGAAGGCCGAAATCCAGAAACAGCTCGACGCTTTTACGCCCGGCTCGTAAGCAAGCCCGGCAGGCCGTAAGACCGGCCGCGTACGACGCGACATCGACGGGGACTGCTGACGACGAATCATCAGTCCCTTCTCGTATGCCGGCATTGGAAGCGTATTCAACAATAAGGACAAGGAGGATCATGCACACATGATCAGAAAAGCAGTCAGCTTGGCCGTCATAATCGCGATGCTTCTCGGCTTGCTCTCGCTAGGCGCCCGTTCCGCCGCGTACGCGGAGGAGGGAAGCGCGGCGCATTCCCTCAAGGTCAGCATGAACGGCACGTGGGCGAATTTCTCCCAGGATGCCGTCGTGTCGACGAACAGCAGTTATCAGGCTTCCTTCTGGATGAAAGGGAGCGGGACCGTCACGTTTCGGATGATGAGGAGCGACTGGAACGCGACGATCGCTTATCAAACGTTCGCGGCGACGGACGAATGGAAGAAATACACCATTCCGGCCCTGAACACGGACAGCAACGAAACCCTGCTCTTCTCGATTACGGACGGTTCCGCGGGAGGCACGGTGTATATCGACGATTGCTTCCTGGGCCCGGCCGGCGGCGCGAACGCGCTGCAGAATCCGGAGTTCGCGGACGGCATGAACGGCTGGACCAACGACGAGTCGCAAGGGCCCGTGTTCAGCCTGGACGACGTCGAGGATCATCCGAGCGCGTCCGGACCGGCGGAGAATCCGCTGGCGAACGGGCTGGTCGATGAATTGAACGACGCCGGGCAGCTGTTCGCCCACAGCGACAAGTATGGCATCGACACCTCCAACCCGAACGTATTCGCCGGCGATGCGAGCCGTTTGAGCCGCGGGGCGGCAGGCGTAGGCGAAGAGGTCTATGCCGTGTACAAGACGGATTACGACGTGCGGTCGTTCTCCGCGGACGCGTTCTATTGGGACAGTCAGCCGGTGCGGGACATCGCCGTGTCCGTGTCGACGGACGGCGCGACGTACGAGCCCGTGGGCCTGAACAAGACGGATTTCGGCGGCAGCTGGAGGAAAGTGAATTTCAATTCGTACGCGCTGCCGGACGGGGTGCGGTACGTGCGGGTCGCGCTGCCCGACCTGCAGGACGGCGAGAACGGCTGGGCCGTGCAAATTTCGAGGGTCGTGCTCAATAACAGCACCGCGGCCGTGACGGCCGATCCGCCGTCCGGCAAGCTCGCGGGACCGTCGGATATCGCGTTGACCTCGGAGACGCCGGATGCCGAGATCTACTATTTCACGGACGCCGATCCGACGGAGAAGCGTTATGACGCGCCCGTCCATATCGACGGCTACACGAAGCTGTACGCCTACGCCAAGAAGGCGGGCAAGGAGAACAGCTTCACGAACGTCTTCACCTATTACGACGAGGCGCAGCAGAAGGTCGACACGTACGGCCAGCTGAAGAGCGCGAATTTCCCGACGAAAGTGACGAGCGACCAGCAGCTGCTCGACGACGTCGCCGCGGACGAAGCGTACTATGACAGTCTCCAAGCACCGGAACGGGACAGCTACGGGGGTCTGCCGGGCAGCAAGGAGCAGTACGGCCTAGAGGAGAAAGGCTACTTCAACATCCAGAAGCTGGACGGCAAGTTCGTCATGGTCGATCCGATCGGCAACCTGTACTTTAGCGTCGGCGTCGACGGCACCGGCTACACCGGGGACACGTTCACGCAGGTGAAGGGCCGGGAATACCAGTACCAATGGCTGCCGGACAAGAACGATCCAACGTATGCGAGCGCGTTCCTGAACGGCAATCCGGACAATTTCTCCTTCTACGTCGCCAACAAAATCAAGAAATCCGGCGGCAATCCGTTCAATGACGCGGATTACTACAACGAAAGCGTGGAACGGCTGAAGAAATGGGGCTTCACGAGCGAAGGCGGCTTCTCGAATCCGCCGTCCGCCGACAAACTGGCCGATCCGTTCCCGCAGGTGAAATTCGCGGATCTGCCGACGCAGGACATGATCGGAAGCACGGGACTGTTCGATATCTACAAGCCGACGGCCGCCGCCGATATCGCGCAAGCCCTCGCGGACGAAGGCATCGCCGCCCGCAAGGACGATCCGCTTATTATCGGCTACTTCTTCGGCAACGAGCTGCCGTACCAGAATTTCAGAAGCGTCTTTACCGCCGCGGATCCCGACGCGAAGAACGCGACCAAAGGCGCGCTCATCGACGAGCTGATCGCGAAATACGGCGATATCGACACGTTCAATGCGGCTTGGGAAACGACGTTCGGCAGCTTCGACGGGCTGCGCGCGGCATCGCTGCCGGTCACGTCGGAAGCCGCTTCGGCCGACATGGACACCTTCCTGGAGCATTATCTGGATACGTTCTATTCCACGATCACGACCGAGTTCCGCAAAGTCGATCCGAACCACATGATGCTCGGCGACCGGTACCTCGTGAACACGATGAACAATACCGACATCCGCGAGATGATCAGCCGGGTCGCGGGCAAATACCTGGACGTCATTTCGTACAACTATTATACGTACGACCTTGATCTGAACCGGATCAAGAAGATGTCGGAGCTGGCGAACAAGCCGCTCATCTTCACGGAATTCCATTACGGCGAACCGACGCAGGGCTTGACCGGCGGCGTGCGCGTGCTGGACAACGAGCAGGAGAAGGGCGAAGCGTACCGCAATTACGTGGAGAAAGCGGCGGCCTCGGGCGTGGTCGTCGGCGCGCACTGGTTCGAGTACCTGGATCAGGCCGCGACCGGCCGCTGGTTCCAAGGCTATAACGGCGAGAGCTACGGCATCGGGCTGCTGAACGTAGCCGACCGTCCGTACAAGACGATGCTGGAATCCGTCAAGGCGACCAACGACGGCATCTACGACGTCGTGCTCGGCAACAAGCAGCCGTATTCCTTCGACTTCGGCCCGGGACGGTCGGAGCGCAATTCGGACAACAAGACCGACATCAAGAAGACGGATGCGCCGATGGTAATCGACGGGGAGAAGGACGCTTCCTGGCCGACCGGCGCGACGTTGTCGCTGGACGACAAGGACCGCATCTTGGGTGCCCAGAAGCCGGATGTTTCGGCCAAGTTCGATCTGGCCTGGGACGCCGACAATCTCTATGTTTACGCGCATGTGTCGGATCCTACGCCGATGCAGAACGCGTACGAGGGCTTCGACATCTGGAACGGCGACGCGCTCGAGCTGTTCGTCGGTCCCGAGTTCCTGGATAAGCCGGGCGCGCTCAGGGTCTCGGATTCCCAGATCATCTTGAGCGGTACCGGCGGGTTCTATTGGTACAACAACAAGGATCCGCAGCCGCCGATCGATACGGTCGTCAAGGCGGACGCGGACGGCAAGGGCTATGCGGTCGAGGCCGCGATCCCGCTCTCCGGCCTCAACATCGCCGATGCGGCCGACGGTCGACAGGTGCGCTTCGATATCGGCTTCGACAACGGGGAAGGCAACAACCGCGTCGGCCAGTATTTGTGGAACGGCGTCGACGGCAACTCCTCGAGCCGCGACAAATGGGGCATGGCGACGCTCGTCGACCGTCCGGACCCGGTAACGGGCGGAGGCGGGGGCATCTTCATTCCGGCGGACGGCTTGACCGTCGACGCCGCGAAGGGCATCATCAATACCTCGACGCCGGTTTTGAACGCCGCGACGGGAGAAGCGGAAGCGACCGTTCCGGCTTCGGCATTCGGTCAATTGCCGGCTTCGATGCCGACGATTACAGTGCATGTACCGCAGAAGGACGGCGCGACGGGGTATGCGGTGAACGTGCCGACGGCCGTGCTGGCGCATGCCGCGCACGATCAATCGCTCGTCATCCAAACCGCAGCCGGTACGCTCACCGTACCATCGAACATGCTCGGCGGGATTGACGTTCAGCAGGCAGAGACGGTGACGCTGGTCATCGGCGCTGCCGACGCAAGCAAGCTGGGCGACGATCTGAAGAGCAGCATCGGCACGCATCCGGTCGTGAACCTCACGCTGAGAGCGAACGGCAAGGATATTCCTTGGCGCAACGCGCAAGCTCCGGCGACCGTGTCGATTCCGTATACGCCTACTGCAGCTGAGGCGGCGAATCCGGAGCATATCACGATCTGGTTTATCGGCGCAGACGGCCGGCCGGTTCCGGTTACGAACGCGCGGTACGATGCGCAATCGGGCAGCGTCACCTTCCAAACGACGCATTTCAGCATGTACGCGATCGTATACGTCGAGAAGCATTTCGCTGATTTGGATCGCTACGCGTGGGCGAAAAAGCAAGTGGAGGAGCTCGCTTCGAAAGGCATCATTACAGGAACGACCGATCAAGCCTTCTCGCCTGCGGCCAACATCACCCGTGCGGATTATCTGACGCTGCTCGTGAAGACGCTGGGCTTGACGGCCGACTTCGACGGGAACTTCGACGACGTGCAGCCGGGCAGCTATTATTACGAAGCCGTCGGCATCGCGAAAGCGCTCGGTATCGCGACGGGCAGCGGGGACAATATGTTCCAGCCGAAGGCGGCCATCTCGAGGCAGGAGATGATGACGCTCGCGGCGCGCACGTTAGCTAAGCTCGGCAAGCTGAACGCCTCCGGCGGGTCGGCGGTTCTCGAACGGTTCAAGGACCGGGGCGACATCGCGCCATATGCGGCGGACAGCGCGGCGGCGCTCGCGGAAGCCGAACTGATCCAGGGAGCTGGCGGAATGCTCAATCCGCGCGGCAAGGCGACGCGCGCCGAAGCGGCCGTATTCTTGTACAACGTCTATCATCTATAAATCTCGCGTTCATCCGTACACCATAGGAAACGCAAACAGCCGGGCGAGGCAACCAGACACATCGCCCGGCTGTTTGTTTCCATATAGCGATCACGTAATAGCAAAGGGGGGAACGAACGAAGGAAAGCCCACGATTCAAGGCAAACCCAAGATTCAAGGAAAGCGCAAAACGAAAGCAACCGGGAACAAAAACGTTGGAGGTGTTCGTTTGAAGTTCAAAAAAGGCATGATGGCTATTTTGGCCGCCGTACTCGTCCTCAGCTTGTTTACATTCGCCCCGCAGGCGTCGGCGGCAGTGCCGAGCCCGTGGCAGCAGCAGGATATCGGCTCCGTCGGCGTCGCCGGCTCGGCCGATTACGCGTCGGGAACGTTCACGATCCAGGCGTCCGGTACGGATATCGCCGGAACGTCGGATCAATTTCGCTACGTATACCAGCCCTTGAGCGGGGACGGCACGATCGTGGCGCGGGTCGCGTCCATCTCGAACACGGGCGCTTGGGCCAAGGGCGGCGTCATGATCCGCGAATCGCTGACGACCGGTTCGAAGCATGCGTCGACGGTCATGGAATACGCGTCGACCTCGGGGGCGCAGCTCATCAGCCGCAGCGCGGCTTCGGGCAGCACCGCGACGGTGACGCAGACGGGCGTCGCGGCGCCGTATTGGGTCAAGCTGCAGCGCGCTGGCAACGTATTCACGAGCTCGATTTCCGGCAACGGCTCTTCCTGGACGACGGTCGGTTCCGTATCGGTAACGATGGCTTCCGGCGTCTACATCGGACTGGTCGTCAGCGCGCAGAACAACGCGGCGCTGAACACGACGACAATCGATAACGTCAGCGTGACCGGCTCCGGTACCGGCAGCGGACCGGTTTTCGTGAAGGGCATTAACCTGAACGGCGCGGCGACGACGATCGAAGGCAACGGCTGGACCTCGTACGCCTCCGCGCTGAGCAGCGGGCTGTCGGTCTCGAACGCATCGACCTGGAGCGGGACGTATGCCTTCTCCTTGAACCCGGCGCCGGATGCCAATACGCTGTCCATGCTGCAATCCGCGTTGTACCGCTCCGCTCCGCCGAACGGGCAGGGCTTCAGCTTGAATCAGACGATCGCGAACGGCAGCTACCAGATCTACCTCTGGACGATCGAGAATTTCCAGAGTAATTTCCGCAACGAGGACGTGAAGCTGGAAGGGGCGACGGCGGCGACGGGCATCGGCGATCTGGCGCTCGGCAGCTGGGCCAAGTACGGTCCGTACAGCGTCACGGTCAGCGACGGCGTGCTCAACATCGACATCCTGCGCTCCACCAAGGGCGACCCGCAGCTCGCCGGCGTGGCCATCTACAGCGCCGGCAGCGGCACGCCCGACACGCAGGCGCCGTCGGCGCCGGGCAGCCTGGCGTCCCCGTCGAAGACGGACACGACCGTCAACCTGACCTGGTCGGCTTCGACGGACAACGTCGGGGTGACCGGCTATAACATTTATCGCGGCGGCACGACGCTGGCCGGCACGACGACCGGCGCCACGAGCGCGACGATCACGGGCTTGACGGCGAACACGGCGTATACGTTCACGGTCAAAGCGAAGGATGCGGCCGGCAATCTGTCCGCCGCCGGCAATTCGCTCGGCGTGACGACGAACGCAGCTTCCGGGAACCGCAGCGGCCTGCCGTGGAAATCCGGCGTCTACCGGACGACCAACGATCAGGCGAACTGGACCGCCATCCAAAATTTCGAAACGTGGCGCGGGCGTCTGGCGGACGTGACGACGAACTTCCCATATCGCTATTCATGGGCTATCATGACGGAGAGCGGCGCGTTCTTCGACGGCTGGCAGAATGCCCCGTGGACGCCGACCTACGCGGTGCCGATGTTCCCCGAGAATATCGGGGCTACGTTCTCGGGCTGCGCGGCCGGCAGCTATAACAGCCACTGGACGACGTTCGCGCAGAATCTCGTCAGCCATGGCCAAGGCGGCGCGATCATCCGGCTCGGGTGGGAATTCAACGGCAACTGGTTCGCGCATTCCGTCACGACCGCCAACATGACGGATTGGAAAGCGTGCTTCCGGCAGGTAGCCGCGACCATCAAGGCAACCGCGCCGAACGTGAAGATCGATTGGAACGTCACTCGCGGCGACGGGCTGAAAGCCGCCGGCAACGCGGATCCGGCGCTCGTCTATCCGGGCGACGACGTCGTCGATTACATCGGCGTGGACAGCTACGACCAATGGCCGCCGGCCTTCAGCGACGCGACCTGGACCAGCAGCCATATGGGCGGATCGTACGGCCTGCAGCACTGGATCGACTTCGCGGTTGCCCATGGCAAGAAGTTCAGCGTTCCGGAATGGGGACTCTATCACGGCGCGGCGCCCAACTTCGGGAACGATAATCCGTTCTACATCGAGAAAATGTGGACGTTCTTCAACAGCCTGGGCTCCACGCTCGCCTATGAGGCTTACTATGACGAAGACGTGCTGACGCTCGGCAACCTCTCTTACGGCAGCAACAATCCGAACAGCGCGCCGGTGTACAACTCGCACTGGTAACCGGCCTCAAGCAGCCGCCGCCCGAAGGTTTCGGGCGGCGGCTTTCCAGCGCGGGCGAATCTGGCGGCGAACGCCGGAGCAGCAGAAGAGAACAGCCGCAACCGCGACCCGGAAATGTCCGCCTATCGGACCGGAGCCTGTTTCTGATTCTCTCTCGGCCGTCTAAGAGGTAAGAAAGACAGACGCCAAGGAGGGAGCAAGCCCATGCTTCCATTCATCAACGCCAAACTGCCGCAATTATCGCTCGCGCTCCTGATCCTCTTCGCCGCGCCGATGCTGCTGTCGCCCGCAACCGCAACCGAAACCGAAACGCGATCGCAGCAGCCGCCGGCATGCAGCGCCCCGCTGGTTCAGCCGCCGGTCCGGCTTCAGACGCTCCAGCCGTACGAATGGGTCCGGGAGACGCCCTTGATCGCCCATGCCCTCGGCGGCATCGACGGTTACGCGGGAACCAACAGCCGGGAAGGGCTTATCCATGCCTACAATTGCGGGCACCGGGTATTCGAGACGGATATCAGCGTCACCGCCGACGGGGAGCTCGTCCTGCGGCATGATTGGGAAGCCGGGACGTATCCCGTTCTCGGCCAACCCGTTCCTTCCAACGCCGCGCCGATGCGGCTTGCGACATTCCGGGCGTTTCCGATTCAGGGGCACTACTCGCCCATGACGTTCAAGGAGCTGCTTGCCTTCATGTCCGATCACCCGGACATGCTGCTCGTCACGGATACGAAAGAGCCGGACGACGCCAAAGCGGCGGCGATGTTCAAGCGTCTCGTGGCGGAGACCGAGGCCGTCGATCCGAGCCTGCTGCACCGGTTGATTCCGCAGCTTTACCAAGCGGGGAACTACGAAGCCGTGAATTCCGTCTATCCGTTCGAACAATTCATCTACACGCTGTATATGAACAAGGACTCGGACGAACAGGTGATTCGGGACGTCGCCCGGCGGGGCATTCGGATCGTGGTCATGAACGAGAAACGCTATTCGCCCGAATTCGTGCATGCCTTGAAGGACAAGGGCGTCTATGCTTATGTCCATACGATTAACGACGTCTCGCGAATCCGCAAGCTGAGGGAGCAGGGCGTGCAAGGCGTGATGACGGATTTCGCCGTGCCCGAGCAACTTGACGAAGCCCTTTGACCGGCGGCGATGTATGGTATAATTCCCCTATGCAACTTGTCCCAGTGGAGGTAAAATGACGATGAACGTAACGATTATCCTTGCCGAAATGACGCATGACCGAGAGAACGGCTACCGGGGGACCGTGCAATTCGAGGCGGAGGGCCACAAGCATCCGTACGAGATCACGCTGCAACTGAACAGCCTGCGCGGCACGACGTGGGATTACAGCCTGCGCTTCGCGAAGGATCCGGGCTCGGAGGAAGAGATCGGCGCGGTCGAAGCCGCGATCGAGGCCGATGACGATTTGTTCGATAGACTGATCGACGCCGCGGCGGATACGCTGCCGAACGATCACGACCAAGAGGAGGTTTAACGCATGATCGGAATCGATTTGAATGGCCGTACCGCGCTCGTTACGGGCGCGACGGGAGAATTGGGGCGCGTCATGGCGCGTACCCTGGCCGCGGCCGGAGCGGACGTGGCGGTTCACTACAATACCAACGAGGCCAAGGCGCAAGAGCTGGTCGCGGAGATCGAAGGGATGGGCAGAAGAGCCGTTGCGGTCCAAGCCGACATCACGAAATTGGATTCCATTATGGCGATGCGCGATGCCGTGACGGCCGAGCTCGGCCATGTTCACATCGTCGTGGCCAATGCCGTCATCCAATATCAATGGACGTCCGTGCTGGAGCAGTCCGAGGACGATTACCGCAGCCAATTCGAATCCTGCGTCCTGCAAAGCGTCCATCTGGCCAAGGCGTTCGTGCCGGCCATGATCGAACGCGGCGCCGGACGGATGATCGGCATCAACACGGAGTGCGCGATGCAGAATTTCGAGACCCAATCGGCTTACGTCGCGGGCAAACGGGGCATGGACGGCGTCTATCGCATCCTGGCGAAGGAAGTCGGCCCGCATCAAATCACGGTCAACCAGATCGCGCCGGGATGGACCATCTCGGAGCGCGACCGGACGAACGGCACGGAGCGCAGCGAAGGGTACGACAGCCGCGTGCCGCTCAAGCGCAGAGGCACGGATCAGGACATTGCCAACGCGGTCGCGTTCATCGCGTCGGACTTGGCCGGATTCATTACGGGCACCTACATACCGGTTTGCGGCGGCAACGTCATGCCGGCGATTTAAGCCATCAGCCATCATTCTTTCTTCGTTTCGAATCTTGCATTCCATAAGAAGGGCGAACCCGCTCGTCGACCGACGACCCCGGGATCGCCCTTCTTTTTGCTTTCCGCGCGGCGCGCTCTCGAAGACTAGCTTCTCATCTTGCAATTCGGTAACATAATAAGATGATCTCCGGGTGCGCGCGAGCACCGACTACAGGAACGAGAGGCGATAACAGGAATGGCGAAAATTGCAGTCGTGGACGACGATCCGCATATCCGCGAGCTGGTCCAGCTGTACTTGCGCGACGAAGGCTTCGAGATCGTCGAATTCGCGAACGGCGAAGCCGCGTGGCGGTTCATCACCGAGCATACGGTCGACATGGTCATCATGGACATCATGATGCCGCGCATGGACGGCTGGGAGCTGTGCCGCAGGATCCGGGCATCCGGCGACATGCCGATCCTGATGATCACGGCGAAAGGCGAATCGGAAGAGAAAATCAAAGGGTTTCAGCTCGGAACGGACGATTACATGACGAAGCCGTTCGATCCCATGGAGCTGGTCGTGCGCGTGAAGGCCTTGCTGAAGCGGTACCGGATCTCGGCCTCGCAGATGATCTCCGTCGGGGGCATCGTGCTGGACAGGCTCGGATACCAGGTGATCTACAAGGATACCGACGAAGCGGCGACCATCCCCCTGAAAGAGTTCGAGCTGATGTACAAGCTGGCGAGCCATCCCGGCCAGCTGTTCACGCGGGCGACGCTCATCGAGCAGATCTGGGGGTTCGAGTACGAGGGCGACGAGCGGACGGTCGACGTGCATATCAAACGATTGCGCGAGCGCTTCGCGGCCTACGAAGAAAAGTTCAAGATCGTGACGCTGCGCGGACTCGGCTACCGCCTGGAGGTCGTCCATGACTAGGTCGCTGTACGTCCGTACGGTGCTGATCTTCATCGCGGCCGTCATCATCAGCCTCGTCTTCGCCTTCGTGCTGGCGATCCATATGTACAGCAGCAACGTGAAGTCGCTCGCGGAGGGGCAAATGATCGCGCACGGCAAGAAGATCATCTCCGAGCTGACCGAGGCCTCGCCGGATAACTTGCAGACCGTGATCGGCAACGCGGTCGACGTACCCGGTATCCGGGTGAAGATCATGGATTCGGACGGACGCACCGTGGCGTACGGCGACGGAGGCAGCAAGCAGAGGACGCCGATTACGAAGGCCCAATTGGACCTCGTCCTTCAAGGCGGCATCTACCGAGGCGCCGTCGCCCCAAGCAAGGAGGAGCATTCCGGACCGCCGTCGTTTCTCATCGGCATCCCGTTTCAATTGATGGACAAGCCCTACGCGTTGTACATTACGCCGGAAATCAACCGTCTGTTGGACATGTTCCGCAAATTCACGTTGACCGTGCTCGGCTACGTGCTGATTGCCGGCAGCCTGCTGATCCTGCTCGCCGCGCGGTATATCGTCAAGCCCGTACAGCGGCTGACCGACGCGACGAAACGGATGGCGCGAGGGGATTTCGGCATCGTGCTGGAATCCCGCCGGAAGGACGAGATCGGCGATCTGACGGAGAGCTTCAACGAGATGGCGGGATCGCTGCGCATGCTCGATAAATTGCGCTCGGACTTCGTCAACAACGTGGCGCACGAGATCCAGTCGCCATTGACGTCGATCGCGGGCTTCTCCAAGGCGCTGCGCACGAAGACGATGACGGAGGAAGGGCGCAAGCATTACTTGACGATCATCGAGGAAGAAAGCCAGCGCTTGTCCCGGCTCAGCGCGAACCTGCTCCGCCTGTCGGTGCTGCAACAGGATCACGAGCTTCATAATCCCGGCTTCTTCCGCCTGGACGAGCAGATCCGCCGCAGCGTCATCGCGAGCGAACCGCAGTGGCGGGCGAAGGACATCGAGCCGGAGCTCGATCTGGCGGACGTGACGGTCTACGGCGACGCGGATAGTCTCGAACAGGTGTGGCATAATTTGATTAGCAACAGCATCAAATTCGCGGAACGGCAGGGGGAAATCGCCATTTCGCTCCATCAGGACGAGGACGCGGCGGTCGTGGAGATCCGCAACAACGGACGAGGCATCGGGAAGGACGAGCTCCAGCATATATTCACGCCGTTCTACAAAGCGGACCAAGCGAGGGACTACGCCGTGAAAGGCAACGGCCTCGGCTTGTCGATCGCGAAGGAAATCATCGGCATGCATCTCGGGAGCATCGAGGCGGAAAGCGAGCCCGATGTTCAAACTTTGTTCACAGTCCGGCTGCCGATCGGGCGAAATTCGGGGCCTGTCTGATTTTGTAACGCCCAGTTCATGTTCAGTTCAAAAAACTCCGGTATGATTCGCACTAGATATAGAGAAGAGGAGAGAGTGCCAGAATGAATGCTTTAACGAGATTCAGTTTGAAAAACAGCGTCGCGGTCGTCATTCTCAGCTTGCTCGTATTGGTCGTCGGATTTTATTCCTCGACCCAGATCAAGCAGCAGACGTTCCCGGACGTGACGTTCCCGGCCGTCTTCATCCAGACGGTATACCCGGGCGCATCGACCGAAGAAATCGAATCCGAGGTCACCAAACCGATCGAGGACAGCTTGATCGGCCTGAAAAATTACGATTCGCTGACGAGCTCCAGCACGGAGAATTCGTCGAGCATTTTCCTGCAGTACGCATTCGGCACGAACATGGACGACAAGATGAAGGACGCCGAAGCCGCGGTCGCCAAGCTGACCCTGCCGGACAACGCGAAGGTTACCGTCCAGCGGCTGTCGTTCGGCGAAGCGCCGATCTACCAAGCGGCGATCTTCTCGGCGAAGGAGGATGCGGCGGCGCTCCAGAAGACGCTCGAGGAGCAGGTGGTGCCGAAGCTGGAGAAGGTATCCGGCGTTAGCTCCGTATCCTTGACGGGCACGCAGTCCCAGCAGCTCCGCATCGACGTGGACAAGGACAAGGCGGCCCAATACGGCCTCTCGCTGAACGCGATCCAAACGGCGATTCAATCGCTCGATTACGCGCTGCCGCTCGGTTCCGTCAACGCGGGCGACAACACGATTCCGATCCGCCTCGTAGGCAAGATCGACTCGCTCGACCAAATCAAGAACCTGCAGCTCAGCCCGGGCATGGGCGGCGGCGGACAAGGCGCTCCGGGAGCGGGGGGCCAGGCCGGCGCAGGCGCGACGAAAGTGAAGCTGTCCGATATCGCGGAAGTGAACACAGTCTCGTCTCAGAATGAAATTACCCGCTACAACGGCCAGGCCAGCTTCATCGTCGGCGTCGTGAAGACGCAGGATGCCAATACGGCGGACGTATCCGACGCGGTCAAAGACGTGCTGCAATCCTATCAGGATAAAGGCACCCTCGACGTCCGCTTGATTCAAGACCAAGGCGCGGACATCAAGCATTCCGTCTCCTCGCTGATCCGGGAAGGACTTTTCGGCGCTCTCTTCTGCGTCATCATCATTTTCCTCTTCCTGCGCAATATTCGGGCGACGCTCATCTCCATCCTTTCGCTGCCGATCTCGATTTTCGCGACGATCTCGCTGCTGGACCAGATGGGGTACACGCTGAATATCATGACGCTCGGCGGCATCGCTGTCTCCATCGGCCGGATCGTCGACGACAGCATCGTCGTCATCGAGAACATTTACAGATGGCGCCAGGAGAAAGGCCGCGAGATGGACGGCAAAGAGCTCGCGTACCGCGCGGCCAAGGAAGTCATCGGCGCGGTAGGCTCGTCCACGATCGCGACGGTCGTCGTGTTCCTTCCGCTGGCGTTCGTAACGGGCATCATCGGCGAATTTTTCCGTCCGTTCGCCATCGCGGTCGTCATCTCGATTCTGTGCTCGCTGCTCGTGGCCATGATGCTCATTCCGGTACTGGGCGCGAAGTTCTTCAATTCCATCAAGCCGCATAAGCAGGGCGGCCGGTTCATCGCGTTCTACGAACGGCTGATCCGCGGCGCGCTGAAGCGCAAGGCATGGGTGCTGATCGTATCCATCCTGCTGCTGGTCGCATCGTTCGGCACGATTCCGCTGCTCGGCGTCGCATTCCTCCCGGCGGGCGAAACGGCCTCGATCGCGGTCAACGTGAAGATGCCGGCGCAAACGCCGCTCGACGAGACGAATGCCGTCGGCGCGAAAGTGGAAGATTATTTGAAAGGCCTGCAGGACGTCGATAATTACCAGGCGATGATCGGCGGCATGGATAATCCGTTCATCCAAATTCCGAGCACGAACACGGCCTCCTTCAACGTCCAGTTCAAGGAAGGCGCCGACGTCGACATGAACGAACTGATCGACAAGGCGAATAAAGACTTGAAGGAAATCGTGACGGCCGCTTCGCCGAAGGCGACGGTCAACATCTCGGAAGGCGCGCAGAACGGGCCTCCGACGGGCAACGAAGTGACGATCGATCTGTATTCCGACGATTTGGCGGCCTTGTCCAAGGCAGCCGTGCAGGTCGAGAATTTGATGAAAGCCAACACGGACATGAAGGACGTCTCGAACAACCTGAAGGACGTCTCGCCGAAGTGGGTCATGTCGCTGACGCAAACGGCGAAGGATCTGGGCGTATCGTCGTTCCAAATCATGGCTGCGGTCAACGAGCAGCTGCGACCGGTCAATGTCGGCACGTATACGCTCGACAGCAAGGACTGGGATATCACGATGGGCTTCAAGCAGCAGATCTCGTCCAAGGCGGAGCTGGAAAACATCAGCATCCCGACGGTCGGCGGCGTGAAGAAGCTGAGCGAGCTGGCGGACTTGTCCGAATCGACCGCTCCGGTGTCCATCAACCATGAAGAAGGCAAGACGTATGCAGAAGTGAAAGGCAACGTGAAGGATTCGGACAAGACGGCTTCCGCGACGAAGACGATCCAAGCGGACATCGACAGCCTGTCGCTGCCGGACAACGTCGACGTCAAGATCGGCGGCGGCCTCGAGATGATCACGAGCGGCTTCAAGAGCATCGGCATCGCGATGGGAGCCGCGGTCGGACTCGTGTTCCTGGTCATGAGCATTACCTTCGGCGGGTTGCGCACGCCGCTGATTATCCTGTCCTCCCTGCTCTTCGTGCCGGTCGGCGCGCTTGGCGGCCTGCTCATTACGAACAACTCGCTCTCCATGAGCGCGATGATCGGGATGCTGATGCTTGTCGGGATCGTCGTCACGAATGCGGTCGTGCTCCTGGACCGCGTCGAGACGAACCGCAAGTCCGGCATGGAGCTTCGCGAGTCGTTGGTCGAAGCGTCCAAGACCAGGCTGAGACCGATCCTGATGACGGCCTGCGCCACGATTCTGGCACTGCTGCCGCTGGCGTTGTCGAAATCCTCGACAAGCCTCATCTCCGGCGGCTTGGCAGTCACGGTTATCGGCGGTCTGACGACCTCCACGCTGCTTACCTTGGTCGTCGTCCCGGTCATCTACGAGATGACGGGCAAGCGAAGCAAAGTTCGCAAAGATTTGGAGATCTAAACGCAGCAAAGCATGGCACGGGCGCATTCCTTCCGGGGAATGCGCCCGTTTTCTTTTGATTCGCAATGGCAATTTCCGGTAAACTGAAACTGGAGGTGGGCAATCATGAAGCAGAACAAGTACGACGACGAAGGCTTCTTCGAGAAATACAGCCAAATGCCGCGTTCGGTGAAAGGGCTGGACGCCGCGGGAGAATGGGCATCGTTTCGCCCCATGCTCCCGGACATGAAGGAAAAGCGGGTGCTGGATATCGGATGCGGCTTCGGGTGGCACTGCCGGTACGCGAGAGAGCAAGGAGCCGCTTCGGTCGTCGGCATCGACATTTCGGAGAACATGCTGGCGCGGGCCCGCGAAATGACCGACGATGCGGCGATCGCGTATCGCAAGCTTGCGATCGAGGACCTTGACTATCCGGCCGGAACGTTCGACGTCGTGATCAGCTCGCTCGCGCTGCACTATATCGAGCGCTTCGATATCGTCTGCCGGGAAGTCCATCGCCTGCTGGCGCCGGGCGGGAGCTTCGCGTTCTCGGTGGAGCATCCGGTCTTCACGGCGCGCGCCGCGCAGGACTGGCATTACGGGTCGGGAGGCGAGAAGCTGCACTGGCCGGTGGACGATTATTACGGCGAAGGCTTGCGGCAGGCGCGATTTCTGGAAAACAACGTGATCAAGTACCATCGAACGGTATCCACGATCATGAACGCGCTGATCGAAGCGGGCTTCGCGATCCGGAAGCTGTCCGAGCCGCAGCCGACGCCGGAGATGCTGACGTCGAACCCGTCCATGCGCGACGAGCTGCGTCGGCCGTTGTTTCTCTTGATAGCGGCGGAGCGGCAGGATTAAACCGAAAAGGCATGTCCGATGCACGATCATCGGGACATGCCTTTTTGCCGTTTTCGGTTACGAATGCAGCGTTTTGCCGTGCAGCGGCGCGCCTGTCTCTTCCCGGCGGCGGTTGACGGCCGCGTGCACGACGAAGGAAGCGACGGCCATCGCCGCGGTCGCGACGGCGAGCCAGGCGACGGGCGTCAGGCCGCCGCCGTCATAGAGAACGCCCATGACGTAAGGGCCGATGACCCGGCCGGCGGAACCGATGCCGCCGGCAAGCCCGAGGTAGAACGGCGCATGGCTGCCGCCGTTCTCGCTGAGGAACGCCGGAATGGCGGGCGCGATGAGCATCTCGCCGAGCGTGGTGAGCAGCATGCCGAGCACCATGCCCGTAAAGCTGTGCATCGCCAAGATGACGGCGTACCCGCTCAGATAGAAGATTGCGCTGGCGGTGAGCTGCGCCTTGATGGAGCTGGCCGCGGCCCGCTTGACCAAGTTCGTGACCGGCTGGGCGACGAAGATCAGGATGCCGTTGAACGTCCACAAGTACCCGAACATCTGCTTCGACATCCCGTGCTCGATGATAAAAGGCGAAACGCCGGTATTCCAGATGCTGTTGCCGAGATTGATCAGCATGCCGCCGAGCGCCATGAACAGATAGAGTCGTACGTCCTTGAGAAGAAGCCAGATGCCTGCTTCCGCGGACCTCTTCTTGATCAGGGAAACCCCGCTCCCGCCGGTTCCGACATGCTTCAGGTAGAACAGGAAGAAGACCGCGAAGACGCCGGATGAGACGCCGTTCAGCACGAAGCTGAGCGAGTAAGACACCTCCGCGAGAAATCCGCTGAGCGCGGTTCAGACCGCCACGCCGATATTGTTGGCGATGTAGACGACGTTGTAGAGCTCGCCGCGGCGCTCCGCGAACCGGAATCCGATGAATGCTTGAATGGCCGGCATGGAAAGCGCGTTGAACAGCCCGATCAAGCCCATCATGACGATGAAGACCGGCCAGTTACGGCTGAGCGCCGGAAGCAGCAGCAAGCCGGCCGCGTTGAGGGCGAGCGCGCCGATGATCAGCCGTTTCACGCCGATCCGGTGATAGAGCGCGCCGCCGAGCAGCTGGCCGGCGATGCCGCCGAGCGATTGAATCAGAATGACGAGTCCGGCATCCGCCATGCTGCGGCCCAGCTCGTCGAACACGAACATGGTGACGAGCGGCCACATGAGCGCGCTGCCGATCGCGTTGATGAGACTGGCGAGCAAAAACACTTTGATTTCCTTCGGATAAGAAGCAAGCATGCTTGGGGCACCCCCGATGAGTTGAGCAAAGATCGCAAGCTTACATTATACCGCATCCCGGGGCGTCTAGCCGAAGACGTTTTTTGCCAGCGGCGTCAGTCCGGCTTCCCGCGCCACTGCGACGGCGTGACGCCGACGTATTTCTTGAACACGGTCGCGAAGTGCTGGCTCGTCTTGTAGCCCAGATCGAGCGCCACGCCGGTTATGCTGGCCCCTGGCGCACGCAGCAGCCCGCAGGCGCGGTTCATCCGCAGCCGGTCGACGTAGCTGGCCGGCGATTGCCCGTGCAGATCGTGGAACAGCCGATAGAAATGCGATTCGCTCACCCCGATCCTCGCGGCCAGCTCCTTGTTCGACATGCGACGCTCGGGCTCCGCGTCGATCTCGGCCGTGAGCCGCAGCAACGCTTCGCGGAGATCGAGCGGAATTTGCCGCGCGACGGGCGGGTAGAGCAGCTGCAGCAGAATATCCAGCAGATAGTGGCGCAGGAGGAACAAGTCGTCCTGCCCGCCGCGTTCGATGAGGCCGCGCAGCTTCAGGAACTGCTCGCGGACGCGCATATCCGCGTTCACGATCCGCGGCAGGGCGCCGAGCGCGTCAAGGATGCGGCGCCGGTCGGCGTCGCTTAACCCGAGCCAGCCCGGCATTTCGCCCGGATCCACGAGGATGAGCCACCAGATGCTGGAAGGCTCCACGTAATTGGATTTGGCCCGATGCCATTCGCCCGGCTTGGTATGGAAGAACTGTCCGGCATGGGTCGGATAGAGGCCGTCATCTACTTCCCAGGCCAGCTTGCCGTGCTCGACGTAGACGAATTCGAAGCCGCGCGCATGCTGGTGATCATATAGCGGCGAAGCTTCGTGAAAACGATCGAAGCCGATCATCTCGAGTTCGGGCAATGCGGCGAATGCGCCGGATTCCGCCCATTCGTGCGCCCAGCGCGCGGAATCGTTTTTGCTGCGCGGCATGGCTGTGCAGCTCCTTTCGCGTCGTTTCTGATCATCCGGATGTTTCTAATCCTATTGGATAGGTTTTCGGAAGTCAACGCGGCACGCCTGCTCTTACAATAAGGGCAGCAACCGGATTTCCGCGACCTTGTTAAAGACGAGACTAGACACGAGAGAGGCGATTCAGCGATGAGCGTCATTCCTTACGACGTGACGGAAGAGGATAAAAGGCGGTTCGACGAAGACGGGTATTGGATCAGCCCGAAGCTGCTAGACGACGGTACGATCGAGCGGCTGCGAGAGGCGCATGAGCGGGTATGGAGCAAGAAGCATGACGGCCACGGCCTGCCGTTCTACAATTATTCGCTGCCGGAGAACCCGCTGGCGCTGCGCAAGCTGGACAACGGCTGGTGGATCAACGACGAGATCCGGGCCGTCGTGACCGACCGCGAATTGGGCAAGATGGCGTCGGAGCTGCTGGACGAGGATGCGATCCGGCTTTGGCACGACCAAGTCATCTACAAGCCGGGCACGAACGGGCAGGAGACGAAAGCCGGCAACGTGGGCTGGCATCAGGATTACGGCTATTGGCGCGTGAGCAGCACGACGAACATGGTGACCGTCTGGATCGCGCTGCAGGATACGGACCTGTCCAACGGCGGCATGATGACGATTCTCGGCTCGCACAAATGGGGCGCGGTCGAGGGCAGCGACACGTTCTTCGAGCAGGACATGGGCAAGCTCAAGGCGAAATTCGCCACGCGCGATTGGGTAGAGGAGCCTTGCATCCTGAAGGCCGGCCAAGCGAGCTTCCACCACGCGCTGACCTTCCACGGGTCCGGCACGAACTATTCGAGCGAGCCGCGGCTGTCGGTCGTCGCGCATCTGATGCCGGGCGATACGCATTTCCGCGACGTCAGGCAGAAGCACGACAATTTGCGCCTGCTCGGCGGGCGTCCGGTACCGGGGATGCGCTTCGACCGGGACGAATATTTTCCGCTGCTGTACGCGAAGGAGTAGTCCATCGTCAATTGCGGAAGACGCAACCGCGTTAGTCGAAACCAAACGAAAAACGCATCCCGAGAGCCTTGGCCGGCTTCGCGGGATGCGTTTTTGCATATAGCTTGTTAACCACAGCTGTATCTGAGTTGACGGCAGCGGATGCCGGGCGATTAATGAACGCGCGTCTTGCGGGAGGAGCCCGTCCAAGAAGACGGCTTCTTGCCTCCGTCGGACGCGAAATCTCGGTTCGAGCGGCGTTCTTCCGTTCCCGCTTTATCCTCGTCCAAGATCATTCTGCACAGCAATGCCGTATAGGTCATACCCCAGGTTCTTCTTTTCAAGTTTCTCACTCCCTTATCGTGTGCAAGCCTTCGCCGCCGGAACGGCAAGCTTGTCCTACTTTTCATTAACCCGCAGCCGGAATTCGAATCAACCCGATCGCGAATTTGTTCTTTGTAATCGCAGTCGGACTGAACGCGGCTTCTTCCGCAAGGACGAAACATATCGGCAAGGGAGCGGCGAGCACCGGCTTTTGCAAGACCTGACTCCGTTTCTCGCGGAAGCGGATGTTTGTTTTGTTCCGAAATAGAGAATGTATTTTTGTTTTTGTTTGAAATTGTGTATTCAAAAATAAACAAACATGCTAGACTAGGTTCAAAAGCTATTATTACATTCATTCGGAGGTACGAAGATGGTACAGAGCTTATGGGATAACGCAAAGGCATCGGAGCTGCAGGACGGACTCGCGCAGCTCGTTTATCGTTCCAACATCATCGGCACGGACCGCCGCGTCTGCAATTGGGGCGGGGGCAACACGTCGAGCAAGACGACGGTCGCGGATTTCCGCGGCCGCGACGTTGAAGTGATGTACGTCAAGGGAAGCGGATCCGACCTGGCGACGATGAAAGCCGGCAATTTCACGGGACTGCGCATGGACGATATCCGTCCGCTGTTCGAGCGCGAGTCGATGTCCGACGAAGACATGGTCGCGTACTTGGCGAACTGCATGATCGACGCCAAGCACCCGCGCGCCTCGATCGAGACGCTGCTGCACGCGTTCCTCCCGTTCAAGCATGTCGACCATACGCATCCGGATTCCATCATCAGCTTGTGCTGCGCGGACAACGGCAGGCAGCTGGCGGAAGAAATTTTCGGCAACCGCTTCGTCTGGGTGCCGTACGTGCGCCCGGGCTTCGCGCTTTCGAAGATGATCGCGCAGGGCGTGCTCGACAATCCGAACGCTGAGCTCGTTCTCATGGAGAAGCACGGTCTCGTGACCTGGGGCGAGACGAGCGAGGCGGCTTACGCGCAGACGATCAAGATCATCAGCGAAGCGGAAGCGTTCATCGAAGCGCGCGTGAACGAAGCGAAGCTGTTCGGCGGCGCGAAGCATCAGCCGCTGGACGCGGACGTCCGCAGAAGCCTCGCGTCGCAAGTGATGCCGACGATCCGCGGCGCGGTCGGCGACGCGAAGAAAATGATCCTGACGTTCGACGACGGGGCGGACGTGCTCGCGTTCGTCGGCGGTACGGACTCGGCCGAGCTGTCCCAAGTGGGCGCGGCCTGCCCCGACCATCTCGTGCACACGAAGGTCGTGCCGCTCTTCATCGACTGGACGCCGGACGCCAGCGACGCCGAAGGCTTGAAAGCCATTCTGAAAGAAAGCATCGCCGCGTATAAGAAACAATACGAAGCCTACTTCGAGCGCAACAAGAACGAAGGCGACGTCATGTTCGAAGCCGCTCCGCGCGTGATCCTCATTCCGGGCATCGGCATGATCAACACGGGCAAGAGCTGGTCCAATTCCAGTGTCAGCGGCGCGCTCTACCACCGCGCGATCGCGGTCATGCGCGGCGCGACGGCGCTCGGCCAATTCGTTTCCTTGAGCGAGAACGAATCCTACAACGTCGAATACTGGCCGCTCGAGCTGTACAAATTGTCGCTTGCTCCGGCGGAGGCCGAATTCTCCCGCAAGGTCGCGTTCATCACGGGCGGCGCCGGGGGCATCGGCAGCGAGACGGCGCGCAGGCTCGTATCCGAAGGCGCGCATGTCGTGCTGGCGGACCTGAACCTGGAAGGAGCGGAGCGCGTCGCCGGCGAAATTAACGAGAAGCACGGCGAGGGACGCGCGGTCGCCGTCAAGATGGACGTGACGAGCGAAGAAGCGGTCATGGCCGCGATCGCCGCCACGTCGCTCGCATACGGCGGTCTCGACATCGTCGTCAACAACGCGGGACTCGCGACGTCGAGTCCGTTCGACCAGACGTCGCTGAAGGAATGGAACCTGAATATCAGCGTACTCGGCACCGGCTACTTCCTGGTTGCCCGCGAAGCGTTTAAGCTGATGAAAGAACAAGCCATCGGCGGCAATATGGTGTTCATCGGCTCCAAGAACTCCATCTACGCGGGCAAGAGCGCATCGGCTTACAGCGCGGCCAAAGCCTTGGAAGCCCATCTGGCGCGCTGCATCGCGGCGGAAGGCGGCGAGTTCGGCATTCGCGTCAACACGATCCTGCCGGACGCGATCCTGCAGGGCTCGACGATCTGGAACGGCAGCTGGCGCAACGAGCGGGCGACGGCCTACGGCATCGAGCCGGATCAATTGGAAGAGTACTACCGCAAGCGCACGACGCTGCTCGTGAACATTTATCCGCGCGACATCGCCGAGGGCATCGCCTTCTTCGCCTCGTCGAAAGCGGAGAAAACGACCGGCTGCATGCTGACGATCGACGGCGGCGTGCCTGCGGCCTTCACGCGATAAGAGAGGACGGTGCGGACCATGTACCAAGCAAGAGGCGAGAAGCATTGGATCATTCCTGACGGGTTTATTCCGCCGACGAGCGCGCCCGGCGCCTACGAGAGCCACGAATCCATCTGCGTGCTGAACTGCTCCTCGGAGGAGGCTTTGCTGCGGATCACGATTTTCTTCGAGGACCGCGAGCCGCTCGAGAACATTTTGGCCGTCGTGCCGGGCAGAAGAACCAAACATATCCGCACGTCGTCCCTCGCGGCGAACGGGGCGTCCATTCCGGTGGGCGTTCCCTACGCCATCGAGTTGCTGAGCGATATACCGGTCATCGTGCAGTACAGCCGGCTGGACGCCACGCAGGCGGAGAACGCGCTCATGTCGGTAATGGCGCATCCTATCAAATAAGAGCGAAGGAGCAATGATCATGGACCAAAGCATTGTTGCCAATTACGAAGCGGCCAAAGCGCTGTACGCGCGCCACGGGATCGACGTCGATGCCGTGCTGGAGAAGCTCGCGGAGATCAAAATCTCCATGCACTGCTGGCAAGGGGACGACGTCCGCGGATTTTTGAATAAAGATCAAGCGCTTACAGGGGGCATCTCGGTCACGGGCAATTACCCGGGCGCCGCAAGCACGCCGGCGGAGCTTCGTTCCGATCTCGAGAAAGCGTTCTCGCTCATCCCGGGCAAGCATAAGGTCAACCTGCACGCGATTTACGTCGACACGGACGAGAAGGTCGAGCTGGACGCCATCGAGCCGAAGCACTTCGAGAAATGGGTGGCTTGGGCCAAGGAACAAGGTCTCGGCCTCGACTTCAACCCGACCTGCTTCTCGCACGAGAAGTCGGCCGACGGCTTCACGCTCAGCCATCCGGACCCGGCCATCCGCCGGTTCTGGATCGACCACTGCAAGGCGGCCCGCAAGATCGGCGCCTACTTCGGCGAGCAGCTGGGGCAAACCTGCGTCACGAACGTGTGGATTCCGGACGGCCTCAAGGACGTGCCGGTCGACCGCCTGACGCCCCGCCGTCGCCTGAAGGACGCGCTCGACGAAGTGTTCGCGGAAGAGCTGGATCCCGCGCATCACCTCGACGCCGTCGAAAGCAAGCTGTTCGGTCTCGGCTCCGAGGCATACGTCGTCGGTTCCCACGAGTTCTACATGGGGTACGGAATGGCCAATAACAAGCTGATCTGTCTGGATGCGGGCCATTTCCATCCGACGGAAGTGATCTCCAATAAACTGTCGGCGCTGTCGCTGTTCGCGGACGGCATCCTGCTCCACGTCAGCCGTCCGATGCGCTGGGACAGCGATCACGTCGTCACGCTCGACGACGAGCTGATCGACATCGGACGCGAGCTCGTCCGCGGCGACCTGCTCGGCAAGACGCACATCGGCCTCGATTTCTTCGATGCCAGCATCAACCGCGTCGCGGCTTGGGTCATCGGCACGCGCAACACGATCAAGGCGCTGCTGCGCGGCTTCCTCGATCCCGTCGAGGAGCTTCGCAAAGCCGAGCTCGACTTCGACTTCACGACGCGCCTGGCGCTGCAGGAAGAGTTCAAGTCGTATCCGTTCGGCGCGGTGTGGGATTACTACTGCGCGAAGCAAGGCGTGCCGGTGCGCGAGGCTTGGCTGGCCGACGTGAAGGCGTACGAGCAAGACATGCTGCTGAAGCGCGGCGCGGAAGCCGCGGTAGCAAAGCCGTAATCGCGCGAGCCGCCCGCCGCGAGAGGCGGCGCAGCGATCTCCGGCTGCGGCGTGCTTGCGGCGCAGCGGGTCTCCGCTCGCGGCGTATGGCTCCGGCGTAGCGGATTTCCGCTCGCCGCGTATACCCGCGGCGCGGAAAATAGGCGCCGGCGTGAATTCCGTTTCGGCCCTCATCCGCGGCTGCCTTGTCGCGGCTGGGGGCCGAAGCGGTCCCGGGCGGCGGACGACGAACGTTTGGGAGGGTTTTATTTGTCCAGCATTTTAGCGTACGACCTTGGGGCGAGCAGCGGCAGGGCGCTGCTCGGCCGCCTGACTGACCGCAAGATCGAGGTAGAGGAGGTTCATCGTTTCGGGAATGATCCCGTCGCGGTGGGCGACCGCCTGCATTGGGACATCCTCCGGTTGTTCCATGACATCAAGCAGGGCTTGTTGAAGGCCAAGCTGGCCGGTGAAACGCCGGGCAGCCTGGCGATCGATTCCTGGGCCGTCGATTTCGGACTTATCGGCCGCGGCGGCGAGCTGCTCGGCAATCCGTACCATTACCGCGACCGCCATACCGACGGCGTCATGGAACGCACGACGGCGCGACTGACGCCGGGCCGGATCTTCGGCCGGAGCGGCATTCAGTTCCTGCCGTTTAATACGATTTATCAGCTGGCGGCTTTGAAGGAAGCGGACTCGCCGCTGCTGGCGCAGGCCGAGCATTTCCTGATGATCCCCGATCTGCTGCGGTACTTCCTGACGGGCGAGATGCGCAATGAATTCTCCAATGCCACGACGACGCAGCTGTACAATCCGCTGCTCGGCGGCTGGGATGCGGAGCTGCTCGGCGATATCGGCATCCCGTCATCGCTGTTCGGCACCGTCGTGCAGCCGGGCACGCCGGCCGGCCGGCTTCGTCCTTCCTTGACGGAAGAGCTGGGCATCGGGGCGATTCCGGTCTACGCCGTCGCCGAGCACGATACCGGTTCGGCCGTCGCGGCGGTTCCGGCGCTAGAGCGCGATTTTGCCTATCTCAGCTGCGGCACGTGGTCGCTGATGGGCACGGAAGTGGATCGGCCGGTGATCACCGAGCTTGCGCAGGAGCTGAATTTTACGAACGAAGGCGGCGTCGGGGGGACGTATCGGCTGCTCAAGAACATCATGGGCCTGTGGATTCTGCAGGAAAGCCGCAGGACGTGGGAGAAAGCAGGGTTGACGTTCGGTTTCCCCGAACTGGTTGCGCTTGCCGAACAGGCGCCGCCGCTGCGCGCGTTCATCGATCCGGACGACGCGATGTTCCTGCACGCCGGCGACATGCCCTCCCGCATCGTCCTGTATTGCGAGCGCACGGGACAGCGGGCGCCGGGGACGCCGGGCGAATTCGTCCGCTGCATCCTCGAAAGCCTTGCGCTCAAATACCGTTATGTGCTTGAATTAACGGAGCGGCTCTCGGGCAAGCGTTTCGGCGGCCTCCATATGGTCGGCGGCGGCATTCAGAACGCGCTGCTTTGCCAATGGTCCGCGAACGCGATCGGCAGACCGGTCTGGGCCGGTCCCGTCGAGGGCAGCGCGCTCGGCAACCTGGCGGTCCAATGGATCGCGCAGGGCGAGATCGCGGATATATGGGAAGCGCGCAAGATCATCCGCGAGTCGTTTCCGGTCACGAATTACGAGCCGCGGGACGGCGCGCAGTGGGAAGAAGCGTACGGAAGATTCCGCGCGTTGGCGGGGCTTTCGTGAGCTTCGGATCGGTAGTGGATACATGTACGGGATGCCTGCCTCTTGGCCGGCATCGCGCGGAATAAGAACGTCATTGCTACGATTACGGGAAGAGGTCGACATATGCTGGTTGCGGAACGCTATGAGAAAATTGTTGGGCTGGTGAACGATCGGGGCAGCATCCGGGTAACGGAGCTGAGCGAGCTGTGCCAGGTGACGGAGGAGACGATCCGCCGCGATCTCGACCGGCTGGAACAGGCCGGCCGGCTCCGCCGTTCTCATGGCGGCGCGGTCAGCGTGAAGGATACGCCCCAGCAGCCGGAAATTCCGTACGCGGAGCGCGAAATCACGCACGCGGAGGAGAAACGGCGGATCGCCGAGGAAGCGGTCAAGCTGATCCGTCCGAAGGACCGGATCTTGCTGGACGCGAGTTCGACGGCCTGGTACATGGCGACGTACCTCCCGGATTTTCCGCTGACGGTGCTCACCAATTCCATCAAAGTGGCGATGGAGCTGAGCAGCAAGGAGCGCATCGAGGTCATCTCGACCGGGGGGCAGCTCGCCCAGCGATCCTTGTCCTACGTCGGTCCGCTGGCCGAACGTTCGCTGGACGCGTACCATGTCGACAAAGTGTTTTTCTCGTGCAAAGGGGTGCATCTCGACCGCGGCATCAGCGAATCGAACGAGCTGCAGGCGCGCATCAAGCAGAAAATGATCGGCATGGCGGACGACGTCATCCTGCTCGCCGATTCCAGCAAATTCGGGGTGCAGGCGTTCACGCACGTGGCGGAGCTCGGCGACGTGGATACGATCATCACGGACCGGCGGGCGCCGCAGGAGACGCTCGGCGTGCTGGCGGAGCGGGCAATAACGGTTCATACGGTGTGAGGGCCGCGCAAGCGCCTCGTGTCGTTCCGACCGCAGCGTTCGGAGGCGCAAACGCTTTTTTACTGACCCTATGATTTTTCTTGTTTGTTTCCGATGCGGATTCGAGCCGGACTGCCGGCCGTTCGAATCCGCATTTTTATTATTGTCAACCTGTCTGATAACCTGATAAAATGATGGCATAGACCACTCGAAGCGAGGTGCCTGGTTACGTGAAAGTGTCCTTGTTTATTACTTGTTTGAGCGATGCCCTCTACCCCCGCGTGGGGGAAGCGATGGTACGCCTGCTGGCGAAATACGGCGTCGCGCTGGAGCTTCCGTCCGTGCAGACCTGCTGCGGGCAGCCGGCGTTCAACAGCGGCTACTGGAAGGAAGCGCGCGAGACGGCGAGCACCATCATCGCCGCTTTCGAAGACGCCGATTTCGTCATTTCCCCGTCGGGCTCCTGCACGTTCATGATCCATCATTATCCGAAGCTGTTCGAGCACGACCCCGTCATGCTGGAGAAAGCGCTTCGATTGCAGGCGAAGGCGTACGAATTCACGCAATTCCTCGTGCAGGTGCTCGGCGTCACGGACGTCGGCGCGCAATTTCCGCACAAGGTCACGTACCATCCGTCCTGCCACGGCAGCCGGCTGCTCGGCGTGAAGGAAGAGCCGCTCCTGCTGATGGAGCAGGTGGATGGGCTGGAGCTCGTGCCGCTTCCGTTTGCCAACGATTGCTGCGGGTTCGGCGGGACGTTCGCGGTCAAGATGTCCGATATTTCCGGCGCGATGGTGACGGAGAAGTCCGATCACGTGCTGGAAACGGAAGCCGAAGTGCTCGTCGGGCTCGACATGGCCTGCCTCATGAACATCGCGGGCAACTTGCGGTATCGCGACAAGCCGGTGCGCGTCATGCATTTGGCCGAACTGCTGTATGAAGGGGTGAAGGGCGCATGAGCGCAACGGGAACGCAGGCTGGGGGAGCGACCGTCAAGGAACGCGCGGAGCTCGCGCTGAACAACGATTTCTTGCGGAAAGCGGTCAAATTCACGACGGAGCGGCTGCGGGCAGGCAAGGAAAACGCCGCCGCCGATCACGGCAACTGGGACGACTGGCGCGAACGCGGACGGCAAATCCGCCTGCATACGATCGCGCATCTCGATTATTATTTGAATCTGTTCGCGGACAACGCGCGGGCGAACGGCGTGCATGTCCATTTCGCGGATACGGCGGCGGAAGCGGTCAAGATCTCGCTCGATATCGCGAAGCACGCGCAGGCGAAGACGGTCGTGAAGTCCAAGTCGATGGTGACCGAGGAGCTGCATCTCAATCACGCGCTCGAGGAGATCGGCGTGGAAGCGATCGAGACCGATCTGGGCGAGTACATCATTCAATTGGCGGGCGAGACGCCGTCCCATATCATCATTCCGGCGATTCACAAGAACCGCTACCAGATCGCGGAGCTGCTCTCGGCCGACGCGGGCGAGACGCTGGCGCCGGACACGCAGGTGCTGGCGGGCTTCGTGCGCCGCAAGCTGCGGGAGAAGTTCCTCGAAGCGGACATCGGCATGACGGGCTGCAATTTCGCCATCGCCGAGACGGGCTCGATGGTGCTGTTCGAGAACGAGGGCAACGCCCGGATGGTCACGACGGTGCCGAAGACGCAGATCACGCTGATGGGCATGGAACGCATCATCCCGTCCTTCGCCGATCTCGAGGTCATGGCGACGCTGCTGCCGCGCTCCGCGACCGGACAGAAGCTGACCGTCTACATGTCCGGCATCACCGGACCCCGCCGCGACGCCGACGCCGACGGGCCGGAAGAAATGCATATCGTCATCGTGGACAACGGCCGTTCCCTGCAGCTCGGCGATCCGGAGTTTCAGGAGCTGCTCAACTGCATCCGCTGCGGCGCCTGCCTGAACGCCTGCCCGGTCTACCGCCATATCGGCGGCCATGCCTACGGCGGCACGTACAGCGGTCCGATCGGCGCGGTGCTGACCCCCGCGCTGAAGAAGAACGTGGCGGAATGGGACGATATCGCCAACGCCTCGAGCCTGTGCGGCGCCTGCTACGAAGCCTGCCCGGTCAAGATCCCGCTGCACGAGATGCTGATCTATTTGCGCCGGCGCAAGCTGGAAGCCGGACGCGGCGACAAGCTGGAGGCGCTCGGCATGAAAGGCTTCGCCGCCGTCATGTCGAACGCGAAGCGTTACCGGGCGGTCGTCAAGCTCGGCCAGCTCGGGCAAAAGCTCGTCGTCCGCGACGGAGGGATCCGCGTGAAGCTCGGTCCGCTGAAGGGCTGGAACACGTACCGCGTCACGCCGAGCCTGCCGAAGGAATCGTTCCGGCAGCAATGGAAGACGATGGAAGAAGAGATCCGCCACGGGCTGCAGGACATGGACCCGGCCGTGAAGAACCGGATGGAACAAATCGTGAAGGACCGCGAATCGGGTAAAGGAGGCCACGGGCATCATGGCTAAATCGGAAGAACACCAAGCGTGGCTGGCCGAGCTGGACGCGAAGTCGCGCGCGAAGCAGGCCGGCTTCATCGATGGCATCTCGGGCAAGCTGAAGCGCCCGCGCGTGACGGCGCCGCCGGCTCATCCTTACCGCGGGGCGCCGGATTTCTGGAAGTCGTTCGAATGGCCGCTCGAGGAGC
This sequence comes from Paenibacillus sp. J22P277, assembly GCF_059383675.1. Taxonomy (NCBI): domain Bacteria; kingdom Bacillati; phylum Bacillota; class Bacilli; order Caryophanales; family Paenibacillaceae; genus Paenibacillus; species Paenibacillus sp. J22P277. The sequence goes on along the minus strand of NZ_JBXENS010000006.1, from coordinate 577,496 downwards.
GGATCGCGAAATTCCGGGCGAATTTCAAGGCTGCCGGGGGCCATACGGAACGGCTGGCCTCGATGGAAGACGCGCGCGCGTTCATCGCCGGCAAGGCGGCGGAGCTGAGCGCGCGGTACGTCATCCGCCAAAATCAGCCCGAGCTGAACGGACTGGGCCTGGAGGAAGCGATGCCGGACGCGGCCTTCTCCGTCTGGAACAGCGATCCGGAGGAGCATTGGAAGGCGCGCGCCGCGGAAGCGGATGTCGGCATCGTCGTCGCCGACTACGCGGCTGCCTACACCGGCTCCGTTACGGTACTGTCCTCCAAGGACAAGGGCAGGTCCGTCAGCCTGCTGCCGACGGTGCTGATGGTCATCATTCCGTTGGAACGGCTGCATACGCGGCTGGGCGAGATTTTGGCCGACTTCGACCGCGCAGGGAGGGAGAATCTTCCGGCGGGCATTCATTTTATCTCCGGCCCGAGCCGCTCGGCCGACATCGAGAACGACTTGACGATCGGGGTACACGGTCCCGGCGTGGTGTATGCGCTGATCGTGGGTTGAGGGCCGAACGCCGGCTCGTTGCATTGCGGCATCGCATGATGGTACGATTCTCCAATGTGCGGTATGCCGGCGGTACCTTTGCGCTTGGCCGCATGCAGCAGGAAAGGAGCTTCAGCGATGGAAATCACCCGTTTATCCAAACGCAACCATTACGAGGAGATTGCCGAGCAGCTGAAGCGGCTGATCCTCGACGGCAAACTGAAGGTCGGCGACAAGCTGCCCTCGACCAAGGACATGTCCGAGCAGTTCGGCGTCGGACGCTCCACGATGAGGGAAGCGCTGAGCGCCTTGAAGGCGATGGGCTATATCGAGATTCGCCAGGGCGGCGGCTGCCGCGTCATCAGCAGCGCGCCGTCTCCGGTGGAGCTGCAGACGCTGCGGATGAACCGCGCGACGCTGCTCGAGCTGCTGGAAGCGAGAGACGCGCTCGAGGTGTCGAACGCCTCCCGCGCCGCGGAGAAAGCGACCGAGGCCGACATCGCGGTCCTTCGGAACCTGGTTCGGGAGATGGAAGCGGGCATCGGCGACGATCGGGAAGGCGAGCGCACGGACGTGCTGTTCCATCTGACGCTGGCGAGAGCGACCCACAACACCGTCATGCTGCGGCTGTTCGAATCCATCGTCGGCCAGCTGGAGACGGCGATCCGCGACATCCGGCGGGTCGAGATCTACGCGAACCGCTCCGTGGCCGAGCGGCTCTACCGCGAGCATTTGGGGATCTTCGAGGCCGTTTCCGCCCGCGACGCGGCGCTTTCGGGCGAGCGGATGAAGGAGCATTTGGCGCATGTGGTCAGCAATCTGATGCGGGTGCTGTAAGCGACGATCCCGGCGTTTATTGCCGGACTCGCTTTTATTTTTATGCCGCTAAGTTTGCAATTGAATATCGTCCTGAAGCACAGGCTGTTCGTCCGGATCGTCATCGGGCGGGCAGCCTTGTTTTTGGGCAATAAACGCCTCCATTTTCCTCGGGTACCCCAAATGGGGTATACTGGAGCAAGCGCCAAGCGTGCGTGCTGACCAAACCAAGGAGCAATTATCATCATGACGGATTTCTTCCTATCGAATTTCATAACCATTATTACCATCATCAATGTTCCGCTGGCAATCGTCGTCATGTTCATGGAGCGCCGCAACGTCGGTGTGACTTGGGCGTGGCTGATGGTGCTGCTGTTCCTGCCTGCCGTCGGCTTCGTGGTGTACCTGATATTCGGGCAGAACCTGAGCAAGAAAAAGCTGTACAAGCTGAATAAGCGCACGAAAGAAACGCTGGCCGCGATGGTCGAACAGCAGCGCAGGGAGTTTCACGATCACCGGATCGTGTTTAATGATGATGCGGCAGAGCAGCATTCGGACCTGATCTGCATGAACCTGACCAGCGGTTTCGCGCTGTATACGCAGAACAACCACGTCGATATTTACACGAACGGCCCCGACAAATTCGAGGCGCTGTTCGCGGACATCGAGCGGGCGACGCATCATATTCATCTGATGTATTACATCGTTCACAACGACGGACTGGGTAACCGGCTCGTCGACGCGCTGACCGCGAAAGCGAAGCAGGGCGTCAAGGTGCGCTTCCTCGTGGACGACATCGGCAGCTCGATGCTGAAGCGGGAATTTTTTCACCGGCTGGTCGCCGCGGGCGGGGAAGTGGCGTACTTCTTCCCGTCCAAGATCCCGTACCTGAACATCCGGGTCAACTATCGCAATCACCGGAAGCTCGTCATCATCGACGGCCAGATCGGCTACATCGGAGGCTTCAACGTCGGGGACGAGTACATGGGCTTGAACAAGCGGTTCGGCTTCTGGCGCGATACGCATCTGCGGATCACCGGCTACGCCGTGCTGCAGATGCAGGCCCACTACATGTTCGACTGGAACCTGGCCAGCCACACCTCGTTCAGCCGCGAAGTGCTGGGATTGTTCCCGCCGGCGGCGAGCACGGGCACCACGGGCATTCAGATCGTCTCCAGCGGACCCGACCAGACGCTCGAGCAAATCAAGAACGCGTATATCAAAATGATCCATTCCGCCAAGAAATCGATTTATATGCAGACGCCGTATTTCATCCCGGACGAGAGCTTGCTGAACGCCTTGAAGATGGCCGTGCTGTCGGGCATCGACGTCCGCATCATGCTGCCGAGCAAGCCGGATCACAAGATGGTCTACTGGGCGACCTTCTCGTATCTCGGCGAATTGCTCGAGGAAGGCATGAAATGCTACCTGTACGAGAAAGGCTTCCTGCATGCGAAGGCGCTCGTCGTCGACGGCAGCATTGCTACCGTGGGAACGGCCAACGTGGACATCCGAAGCTTTAAATTGAATTTCGAGGTGAATGCGATCCTGTACGACACGGGAACGGCCATGCGCCTGAAACAAATATTCGAAGAAGACATGCTGGATTGCACGGAGCTGACGTACGAGCAGTACAAGCGCCGTTCCAAGCTGGAGCGGTTCAGGGAATCGTGCGTGCGGCTGCTGTCTCCGATCCTTTGACGATACCGAATTTGAAACTAGCAGCAGGGGTGAGAGCCAATGATGGACAAGCAAATGGTCATGGAATGGGCGAAAATGCTCATGAGCTATAAATTCGCGCTGGACGAAGTCAGCACGAAGCTGACGATCCTGAACGAAGAACTGCAATTCATTCAAAACTACAACCCGATCGAGCACGTCAAGACGCGCATCAAGTCGCCGGAAGGCATCGTGGAGAAGCTGCAGCGGAAAGGGCTTGAAGTATCGAAGGAAAACGCCGCCGAGCATATCCGCGACATTGCCGGCGTCCGGGTGATTTGTTCCTTCACGACGGACGTGTACCGCGTGTACGACATGATCCGCAGCCAGGGCGACGTCGAAGTGATCGAGGTGAAGGACTACATCAAGGATCCCAAGCCGAACGGCTACCAAAGCCTGCACCTGATCATCCGGATCCCGATCTTCCTCTCGGAACGGACGGAGCATGTGAAGGTCGAAATCCAGATCCGCACGATCGCGATGGATTTCTGGGCCAGCCTGGAGCATAAAATCTATTACCAGTTCCACGACGACATGCCGGCGTCCATCCGCGAGCAGCTCAAGGCGACGGCCGACATGATCGGCATGCTGGACCGACGGATGCTGGTGTTGAAGGACGAGGTGCAGAAGTTCAGCGACAGCGCCGAGACCGTCAAGCTGCAGCAGTTCCCGATGCTGCCCGCCTCCAAATAAAACAGATAAGAAAAATATGGAAGTTAATTGAAATATCACTAATATTGACATGAAAAAGGGAGAAATTATGCCCTAGTTTTTAAATGGTCATTTGTTTACAATGAACAATGACCATTTTTAATTTTGCTATTTTTGAAAACGCTTTCAAATAAATAAGGGAGGCATCCTGCTTGATCCACATCATGATCCGCGGCATCAACGATCTGAAGCTTCGCACGAAGCTGGTGCTTTCCTTTATTTTCGTCGCCTTCGTGCCCGTCCTCATCGTCGGCGCGTTCCTCACGGGCGAGCTGAAGAACATGGCGCTCAAGAACGCGCTCGAGCAGACGGCCAACAACGTCGAGCGGGTCAAGAAACGAACCGGCGAGGTCATCAACGTGTCGTACGACATCTCCTACCGGATGTCCAACGACAGCAGGCTGGAGACATTGGCGAACCGTCATTACGAGTCGGTGTACGAGGTCGTCAAGGCGTACAAGGAATACCCCGACATCAAGGACTACATCCGCCTGTACAAGGATATCTCCAACATCCGGCTGTACGTGAACAACCAGACCCTGCTGAACAACTGGGAGTTTCTGCAGCCGACGAAGAGCATCATTCAGTCCGATTGGTACCAATCGGCGCTGAACAGCAGCGGCCTTGCCGCCTGGTACTACATGCCGGACGAGCGGGACCAGCGATATTACCTCAGCCTCGTGCGCAAAATCGATTTCCTGACGCAGCATACGAGCGGCGTGCTCGTCATCAACGTCAGCTCCGACAAGCTGAGCGCGATTCTGAGCCAGGAAACGTTCGAGACGATGATCGTGGACGGGAACAACCGCATCGTAGCGGCCAACCGGCCGGGCCGGGTCGGCAGCACGCTGGCCAGCCTCAGCTACGATCCGAAGGTGATCGCGGCGAAGAACGGCAGCTTCCAGGCGAGCGTCAACGGCAAATCCTCGCAAATCCAAATCGAACCGCTCGTGCCCGAATCGAGCATGAACGCGCTCCGGATTATCTCGGTCTTCTCCATCGACGGCATTATGAAGGAACCGAACCGCATCATCAAGCTCGCCTTGACGGTCATCGTGATCAGCTTGGCGGTTGCCATCATGCTCATCTACGGTTTCTCCGCGGTGTTGTCCAAACGCATGATGCGCTTAAGCAAATATATCGCCAAGGTCGGAACGGGCAATCTGGACGTCGCGCTCGAGATCGACGGCAAGGACGAGATCGGACAGCTGTCCAGGCAGTTCAACGGCATGGTGAGCAGCATCAACGGGCTGATCGTCGAGCTGCAGGATTCCAACCGGCAGAAGGTCGAGCTGCAATCGCGGCAGAACGAGATCAAGTTCAAAATGATGGCGAGCCAGATCAACCCGCATTTCCTGTTCAACGCGCTGGAGTCGGTCCGCATGAAAGCCCATCTCAATGGCGAACGGGAAATCTCGAACGTCGTCAAGCTCATCGGCAAAATGATGCGCAAAAATCTCGAAGCCGGCAGCCGAACCGTCCTGCTTTGCCATGAAATCGATATGGTGCGGTGTTATTTGGACATTCAGAAATTCCGCTACGAGGACCGGCTGCAGTACGAGCTGCAGATCGATCCGGATGCCGAGCAGGTGCAGATTCTGCCGCTCATCATCCAGCCGATCGCCGAGAACGCGGTTATCCACGGCTTGGAGAACCGGGAGGCCGGCGGCCGCGTGCGCATCGCGGCGTTCGTGCGCAACGGGAAGGTTCATATCGAGGTCGCCGACAACGGCGAAGGCATGCCGAGGGCCAAGCTGACGGAGCTGTACCGGTCGATGGACGAGACCGAGGAACGCGAAGGCAACCGGATCGGGCTGCGCAACGTGCATATGCGCCTGAAGCTCATGTACGGGCCGGGCTGCGGCTTGCAGATCTGGAGCGAGCCGGGCGTCGGAACGACGGTCCAATTTACGATACCGATGGGGGAGATAAGCCATGTATAACGTGCTGATTACCGATGATGAACCGACGATCCGCGAAGGGCTGCGGACGCTGATCGATTGGGAAGCGCTGGGCTACGCGGTGGTCGATACGGCCGCGAACGGCAAGGACGCACTGGGCAAAATCGCCGTTTACCGCCCGGACCTGCTGATCGTGGACATTCGAATGCCGGGCATGACGGGACTTGAGCTCGTCGAGGCGGTCAGGCGGACGGGCGATGACGTGCACGTGCTTATCCTGAGCGGCTACGCGGACTTCGACTACGCCAAGAAGGCGATCGGCTTGGCTATCGACGGCTATCTGTTGAAGCCGGTCGACGAGGACGAGCTCGTCGACCATCTGGATAAGGTGAGAAACGTGCTGGACCGCGAGCGGAAGGAACAGGCGGACAGCGGATCGAGGAAAGCATGGAGCCGGCAGAAGCTGCTCCACGACCTGTTGTCCCCGGATGCCGCGGAGCGGACATTGCCGAAATCGAACGAGCTGAGGGCAATGGACCTTGACTGGGAGAGCTACGGCATCGTGCTGATTAAGCTGGAGGGCTCGGAGCGGGGGATGGAACCCGGACGGTTTGCCGCCGTTCGCGACCGTTTCGCGCAGGCGTACGACGTGAAGGACAGGGGCGTCGTCGTTGCGCTGGATGCGGAGCTTGTCCTGCTGCTGCCGGACGAGCTGTCCGCGGAACCGGTCAAACGCCGCGTCTACGCCGATCTGGCGGCGCTGATCGCGGAGCCGAGCGCGCGCATCGCGGCAGCGTGCGGCCCGCCCGTGTCGCGCATCGGCGACGTCCGGATGTCGTATTTGGCGGCGGCGGCGCTGCTGGACCGGCGGTTCTTCCACGCGGGCGGGCAATTGATCGACTCGGCCTCGCCGGCGCTTCATGCGGCTCCGGGCGGCATGGCGGAAGCGAATTGCGCCGTCGACGTTCCGGCGCTCGCGGAGAGGCTGTATTTCGCCATCGACGTCGGCAATGCCGCGGTTTTGTCGCAGTTGATCGCGGAGACGGGCCGCGAGCTGATTCGGTGCGGGAAATCGGAAGCGGACATCAAATCCGCGTTCGCCGGCATCGTGACGGCCTTGGCGGGCAAGCTGTCCCGGAGCGGCGACGAACGGAAGCTGGACAACGAGCGCTTGTCCGCGTGCATGTCGGCGATCTACGGCCATGTCCGCTACGACGAGCTGGAGCAAGAGCTGATCGCCGTCCTTCCGACGCTGCTGATAGGGAGCGGATCCTGCGGCGGCGACAAGCAGATCAAGAAGATGATCGACCTGATCCGGCGCAATTACGTCGAGAACCTGAAGCTGGAGACGCTGGCCGAGGTGTTCAATTACAACAGCGCCTATCTCGGCAAGCTGTTCAAGAGCGAGACGGGCGAATATTTCAACACGTACCTCGACAAGGTGCGGATCGAGAAGGCCAAGGAGCTGCTGGATCAAGGGCTGAAAGTATATCAGGTCGCGGAGAAGGTCGGCTACGCCAACGTGGACTATTTCCACGGCAAATTCCGCAAATACGTAGGCGTGTCCCCGACTTCTTACCGGAAGAAGTAGCAGGCTGGGTCTTAGGGCCAATGCAATTTTCACATGATTTTACCCGTAATTGTAGTGGTATTGGAAGCGCTTTATTTCCGATATCATGAAGGCATACAGCAAGGAGGTAACGCCAAATGAAAGCCGTTGCACCATTGAAGCCGCAAGCTGCCGCAAGGCGGAAATCCCGTTTCTGGCACACCTTCTTCCAGCAGAAATACTTGTACCTGATGTCGATTCCGTTCGTCTTGTGGGTGTTCGTATTCAGCTACTTGCCGCTCTGGGGCTGGACGATGGCGTTCCAGAAATTCAAACCGAAGAAATCGTTCCTGGACCAGGATTGGGCCGGCCTGCAATACTTCCGGGAGCTGTTCCACGACGACCAGTTCTTCCAGGCGCTGCGAAACACGCTGGCGATGAGCGTCATGGGGCTGGTCGCCGGGTTCATCATTCCGATCGTGTTCGCCATCCTGCTGAACGAGGTTCGGATCGGCTTCCTGAAACGGTTCGTGCAGACGATCTCCTATCTGCCGCATTTCGTGTCCTGGGTCGTCGCGGCGGGCATCGTCACGAAGATGCTGTCCACGGACAACGGCGCCGTCAACGACCTGCTCGTCGGGCTGCACCTGATCAGCGAGCCGATCCAGTTCTCGGGAAAAGGCAACCTGTTCTGGACCATCGTGACCGCTTCCGACGTGTGGAAGGAGACCGGCTGGAACACGATCATCTATTTGGCGGCCATTGCCGGCATCGGCCCGGAATTGTACGAGGCTGCCCGAGTGGACGGCGCGAGCCGCCTGCAGCAGGCATGGAACATCACGCTGCCGGGCATCCGCTCCACGATCATCGTCCTGGTCATCATCTCCATCGGACATCTCATCAGCATCGGATTCGAGAAGCAATTCCTGCTCGGCAACAATCTGGTGCGCGACTACTCGCAGACGCTCGACTTGTATGCGCTTAATTACGGGCTCGGCATGGGGCGGTATTCCTTCGGGACGGCGATCAACATCTTCAACTCCGTCGTCAGCGTCATCCTCTTGTTCACGGCCAACGGCATTTTCAAGAAAATCACCAAGGAAAGCATCATTTAAGGGGAGGGTGCCAGATGAAAGCAGGTTTGTTCTCCAGCGGCACGCCCTGGTCCGACCGCGTATTCGATTTCGTCGTCTATTTCGTCATCGCGCTCGTCACGATCATTACGCTGTATCCGTTCTTGAACGTGCTGGCGATCTCGCTGAACGATTCCACGGACAGCGTCCGGGGCGGCATCACGATCTTCCCACGGCAGCTTACGCTGAAGAATTACGAGACGATCTTCGCGTTCTCCGGCTTGATCACGGGACTGAAAATCTCGCTGCTGCGCACCGTCATCGGCACGGTGCTCGGCCTGATCAGCGCCTCGATGCTGGCGTTCACGCTCAGCCGGGTCGACTTCCAGGGCCGGCGGTTCGTCTCCACGTTCCTGGCGCTGACGATGTACGTGTCCGGCGGGCTGATTCCGACCTACATCCTGATCAAAGACCTGCACATGATCGGCACCTTCGCGGTCTACGTGCTGCCGGGACTGGTCAGCGCTTTCAACGTGTTCGTCATCCGTTCCTTCATCGACGGCATCCCGTACGCCCTGCAGGAATCCGCCAAACTGGACGGCGCGAACGACTTCACGATCTACTGGCGGGTCATCCTGCCGCTCACGAAGCCGGCGCTGGCGACGATCGCGCTCTTCCTGGCGGTCGGCCAATGGAATTCCTGGTTCGATACGTACCTGTACAACGGCTCGAAGGATCATCTGACGACGCTGCAGTACGAGCTGATGAAGGTCATCCAGAGCACGACGACGAACGCCGACAGCTTCCGCGGCCGCAACATGACGGAGGTCATGGCGCAAATCTCGCCGGAGTCGGTGAAGATGGCGATCACGATCATCGTGACGGTGCCGATATTGATCGTGTATCCGTTTTTGCAGCGGTATTTCGTGAAGGGCATGACGCTGGGGGCCGTTAAGAGCTGAGCCCGGTGGGTAAAAAGCGCCCTGCGGACGGTATGGGTCTCCAATCGCTGTTGTAGTTCGGAAATCCTCATTGTAGAAAGATTAGCGGTGGATTTCCGATTACAAAGGCGAACGCTATCGCTTATACGATCCATACCGCCTCTCCGGGCGCTTTTTACCGGGCTCTACAAGCAGAAAAACCTGGCCTAGGGGAAATATCCTAGGCAGCTAAAATTCTAATAGCCCTGCGCTCAACTGCAAAAGCAGAAAAGCAGAAAAGCAGAAAAGCAGATGCTTGAACTGCAAGACATCTAAGCAAACAACAATATCTGCAAACGCAGATCGCCAGTTCACAACGGTATCTACAGGTCCCCTGTTTATACGATATACAAAAACAGCATTCAAAATTGGGAGGGTTTGCAACATGCAACGACGGATTTCGAAGAAGGCATCGACGATTCTTTCCATTGTCCTGCTCTCCGGCGTGCTTGCCGCTTGCGGCGGGAACGACGGCAACAACGCGGGGAACAACGGCGCGGCCGCCGCGACGAACGAGACCAAAAACGCGGATGCGAACGAGGGCAAGGACGCGGCGGAGGATCTGTCTCCGATCACGTTCAGCTATTTCAGCGAAGACCCGAACCCGAATTGGAACAACATGCAGGACGACGTGTCCAAGGAAATCACGAAGAAAACCGGCGTGACGCTGGATGCCGAATTCGCGGTCGGCGATCCGACGCAGAAGGTGGCGCTCATCGCGACAAGCGGCGAATACCCGGATCTGATCGCGGCGAAGGGCGATATCGGCAAGCTGGTGGATGCCGACGCGGTCCTCGATCTCACGGACCTCATCGACAAATACGCGCCTAACATCAAGAAAGTGCTCGGCGATTACATGGTGCGCGCCAAGTATACGAACGCGGACCAAGCGATCTACGCCATCCCGACTTGGGCGGCGGCGGACGAGCAGCGCTTCGTGGCGGGCGGCGGCTTCGAGCTGCAGCACCGCGTCGTGAAGGAAGCCGGCTATCCGGAGATCCGCACGGTGCAGGATTACGAGAAGGTCATCCAAGACTACCTGCAGAAGCACCCTACCGACGAGAACGGCAACAAAAACATCGGCCTTTCCCTGAACGCCGACGACTGGCATATGTACATCTCGGTGACGAACCCCGCGTTCTTGACGACCGGCGGCTCGGATGACGGCGAGTACTACGTCGACCAAGAGACGAACGAGGTGACCTACCACTTCCGCCGTCCGGAAGAGAAGGAATATTTCCGCTGGCTGAACCACATGAACGACATCGGCCTGCTGGACAAAGAAAGCTTCGTGCAAAAATACGACCAATACAAAGCGAAAGTCGCGACGGGCCGCGTCCTCGGCTTGATCGACCAGGACTGGGATTATAACGACGCGCAGCAATCGCTGAAGACGGCCGGCAAGTTCGAGCAAACGTACGGGCATTATCCGGTCACGTTGTCCAAGGATTTCAAGGACACCTCCTTCTGGCCGACGGGCTTCATGGGCGGCTACGGCATCGCGATCTCCAGCACGTGCAAGGATCCGGTGCGCGCCATCAAGTTCCTGGATTACCTGGCCTCCGACGAAGGCCAAATCCTCAATAACTGGGGCATCGAGGGCAAGCACTACGTGATGGAGAACGGCAAGCGCGTCGTGCCGCAGGAAGTGCAGGATCGGATCAATAACGACAACACCGCGTTCACGAAAGAATCCGGTATCGGCTTCTACTGGAACATCATGGCTCACTATGGCGACGGCGCCAAGGATCCGTCCGGCAACTACTACACGAAGAACTTCCCCGAGCAGCTCGTGAACGGCTACAGCGACGTCGAGAAAGAGACGCTGGCCGCCTATAAAGCCACGACCTGGAAGGATCTGTTCCCGAAAGAAGACGAGTTCAAGGTCAAATCGTACGGCGCGGCTTGGAACATCTCCATCCCGGGCGAGGACGAAGTGTCCATTCTCGGCACGAAGATGAAAGATATCACGTGGAAGCGGGTTCCGGAAGCGATCCTCGCGAAACCGGCCGATTTCGACAAAGTCTGGGACGCCTACATGGCGGAACTCAAAAAAGCCGGCGTCGAGAAGATGGAAGACGGCTACGAGAAGTACGTGAAAGACCGCGTGGAATTGTGGAGCGCGCAATAAGCACGATCAGCCCGGACAGCCGTCCGGGCTTTTTTCGTTTAACGGAAGGCCATGCCAGGCAACCGCTCCGCAAATTCGGCGATCGTTGCGCGTTTGGGACATATGTCCTTCTCAACGCCGCTGCTTCTGTATTTAAATGAGGAGGAAGCATCGACGGGGGAGTGGAAATAATGAAGGGACTACTATTCGCGTGTTTGGGCGGTGCGTTCATCACGCTGCAGGGAGCGGCGAACGCGCGGATCAGCCAGGATATCGGAACCTGGCAGACGGCCGCGCTGACCCAGTTGACCGGCTTCGTCGCGGCGCTGTTGATCCTGAGTCTCGTAAGGGACGGGCAATGGCGGAAGCTTCCGCAAGCGAAGCCGCTTTATTTGACCGGGGGCGCTTTCGGCGCGGTCATTATTTTCGGGAACGTGACGGCCATCGGGCAGATCGGGGCGACGCTTACGATCTCCGCGCTCTTGATCGCCCAGCTCCTGCTGACCTTTCTCATCGACGGCAACGGCTGGTTCGGCATGTCGCGGCTGAGGATGAAGCCCTCGCAGTTCGCCGGCATCGGGATAATGATCATCGGCGTGGTGATACTAGAGCTCAAATAGAGTAGAGTATGGTGTGAACCGAGTAGAATGCGAGAGACTGGGGGAGACCGGGTCGTGATGGAATCGAAGGACCGCGGGCTGCTGGAAGGGTACCTGCGCAAATATTGCTTGTCGGACGTATTCAACGAACCGCTGCTGCCGCATTTAACGCTTTGCGTGTTTCAACGGGGCGAGCTCATCTGTTCCCAAGGGGAACCGTCGGAGACGCTGTATTTCCTCGTGAAAGGGAAGCTCAAGATCTATACCAATTCGGCGGAAGGCCGGACGCTGATCCTTTCCTTCCGCAAGCCGCCCGACACGATCGGGGATATCGAATACGTGCAAGACGCGGACATTCTCAATACGGTCGAGGCCGTCACGACCGTCCATATGATCGGCGTGCAGTACCGCTGGCTGCGCAAATACGCCGGCGATCACGCGCCCTTGCTGCGCTTTTTGCTGAACGTCATCGCCGCGAAGTTTTACGCCAAATCGATTTCGCTCAGCTTCAACCTGATGCATCCGGTGGAGGTGCGGCTCGCGAGCTACTTGTTGTCGGTCTCGTTCGACGAATCGGACGCGCAGCTCCAAGGGCAGCTGAGCACCGCCGGCCTCCGGGACGCGGCGAATCTGATCGGAACGAGCTACCGGCACCTGAACCGGGTGATTGGGCAATTTTGCGCGGAGGGCTTGCTCGAGCGCGGCAAAGGCGTCATTCGGGTCAAGGACAGAGCGGGACTGAGCGTGCGGGCGAAGCACAATATTTATGAATAAGCGGTAGAACGGGAGGGCGGGAAGCATGATTCAAGGCATCGTACTGGCAATGCTCGCGGGCGGTCTCGTCAGCCTGCAAAATATTTTCAACAGCAAGGTGAACGAGCGCGCGGGATCCTGGGCGACCACCGCGTTCGTGCTCGGGATGGGCTTCGCGGCTTCGCTCGCGCTTGGCCTGCTCATCGAAGGAAAGCGGATGTTCGCGCTCGGCGGCATGCAGACCTGGTATTGCTTCAGCGGCTTGATCGGCGTCGGAGTTGTCTCTTGCCTGGTGCAGGGAATCAAACGGCTCGGGCCGACGTACGCCATCTCCATCGCGCTGACCTCGCAGCTTGGGCTGGCCCTGCTGATGGATTCGCAGGGCTGGTTTGGTCTGACCAAGGTGCCGTTCACGCCGAAGCAGCTGATCGGCGTGCTCGTCATCGTCGCCGGCATCGCCGTGTTCAAGTTCGGAGGCGGACGCGCATTCGGCAAAGCCGCCGATCGAGAAGCGCCGGGAAAGACGCGCTTAACGGAATGATCGCTTTGTGATACAATCGTTCAAATTAGCCATGAACGGAGAGATTGCGATGGAAATCAAGCTTGATGACCTAACCGGACCCGAGATCGCGGACCTGCTCGAAGAGCATCTCCGGAGCATGGAGGAGCATTCGCCGCCCGAAAGCAGGCATGCCTTGGATCTCGAGGGACTGAAACGCCCGGAAATCACGTTCTGGAGCGCGTGGGAGCACGGCGAGCTGGTCGGCTGCGGCGCGCTCAAAGCGCTCGACGGCGAGCACGGCGAGCTGAAGTCCATGCGGACGGCGCGCGCGCACTTGAGAAAAGGCGTGGCGAGACGCATCCTCGCGCATGTCATCGAGGAAGCCGAGCGGCGCAGCTACCGCCGGCTTAGCCTGGAGACGGGCTCCATGGCCGCGTTCGAGCCGGCCAGACGGCTGTACGCGGGCTTCGGCTTTGAAGTCTGCGGACCGTTCGCGGCCTATGTCGAGGATCCGAACAGCGTGTTCATGACCAAGGAACTATGAATCGCGACAAAATTTCAAAAATCGTATTTACCTCGCATTCCGAATTTGATATCATTAACGTCAACCAAATGCGACGACGAGAAGAGTAAATAATGAATTCTTTCGCAGAGAGCTCCGTAAGCTGGGAAGGAGTAAAGAATTCGTTATTGAAAAAAGCCTCCGAGCAGCACGTCGGAACCTGAAGCAAGGGGATGGCATGACAGGAGCTCCTGTTATAGAGCTAAAGTATACGCGTTTCCGTTGAGACGCCGTACTTGAAGAGGCGAATGGGGCGACCTATTGGCGAATCTGGGGTGGTACCGCGAGCATGCAAATCTCGTCCCTAAGACTGAAGCGCAGTCTTGGGGGTGGGATTTTTTTGATTTTGCGGCGATTAGTCGGTTTGCTCCCGCGCGCCGCACACCGATTCGCCGGTTTTGAATAGTTAGATAGGGAAGCTTCACGCAAACGGGAAAAGGCACGGCCAGAATACGAATACGAAAGGATTGGAATACGCGATGACGGATAAATTGAAGGTTGGCATTGTTGGCGGAACGGGCATGGTGGGTCAACGCTTCGTTCAACTGCTGGAGGATCATCCTTGGTTTCGAGTGACGGCGATCGCGGCCAGCGCGGGCTCGGCCGGCAAGACCTACGAGGAAGCCGTGAAGGGCAGATGGAAGCTGTCCGGCACGATTCCGGATGCCGTGAAGAACATCGTCGTGCAGGACGGCTCGAACGTGGAAGAGGTTGCGGCGGGCGTCGATTTTATTTTTTGCGCCGTCGACATGAAGAAATCGGACATTCTGGCGTTGGAGGAAGCCTACGCCAAGACCGGCACGCCCGTGGTATCCAATAACTCGGCGCACCGCTGGACGCCGGACGTGCCGATGGTCATCCCGGAAATCAATCCGGGGCATCTGGAAGTCATCGCGGCGCAGCGCGAACGGCTCGGAACCTCGACCGGGTTCATTGCCGTCAAGCCCAATTGCTCCATTCAAAGCTATGTGCCGGCGCTTCATGCCTTGCTGGATTTCAAGCCGACGACCGTCGTGGCCTCGACGTATCAGGCGATCTCCGGAGCCGGCAAGAACTTTGCCGACTGGCCCGACATGCTGGACAACGTCATCCCCTTCATCGGGGGGGAGGAAGAGAAGAGCGAACAGGAGCCGCTGCGCATCTGGGGCAGCGTCGTCGACGGCGAGATCGTCAAAGCGGCCGCGCCGCTGATCACCACGCAATGCATCCGGGTACCGGTCACGGACGGCCATCTGGCCACGGTGTTCGTCTCGTTCGAGAACAAACCGTCGCGGGAAGAGATGCTCGCACGCTGGCAGCAATACCAGGGACGCCCGCAGGAGCTCGGCTTGCCGAGCGCGCCGAAGCAATTCATCACGTACTTCGAGGAGGAGAACCGGCCGCAGACGAAGCTGGACCGCGATATCGAAGGCGGCATGGGCGTCTCGGTCGGCAGGCTGCGGGAAGATTCCGTCTACGATTACAAATTCGTGGGCCTCTCGCATAACACGCTGCGCGGAGCGGCGGGCGGAGCCGTCCTCATCGCCGAGCTGCTGAAGGCGGAAGGTTATATTCAGGCGAAATAGCCGCCCTGCGCGAGGGCGTATGGCGGAGGCGACTGCGATCCAGCGTTTCGGCCGGGCACGCAGCGAGCGGCCGTGACACTGGCGACCGGCCACGGGACGAAATGAAGCGATGAGCGCAATAACATACGACGCGAAGGCCGCCGGCAGTGGGATGCAAGCGGCCTTCACGTTTACGATGGGCGCGGCGTGCGCGACCGGAATTCCCGCGGCGAGCAGCCGGTATGCTTGCGGAAGACGCGGTTGAAGAAGCTGATGTCGCCGAAGCCGGTCTCGTGCGCGATGTCCAGCACTTTTTTGTCGGTGGACCTCAGGAGGGTAGACGCGTGCCGAATCTGCACGGTATGCTTGTAATCGAGCAGGCTCATGCCGGCCGCTTCCTTGAACTTGGCCGTGAACGAGGAGACGCTCATGCCGCTTAGCCGGCTGAGCTGGCGCAGCGTCAGCGCCTGGTAGTAGTGCTGGTCGACGAAGTGGATGATGGATTCCATCCAGGCGCGGTCGCTGACGCTCGGCCGCTGCTCGGATTCGCGGTTATCCTGATGGAACCGGCTCAGCCAGACCAGGCATTCGATGAGGCGGGTCTTGATGACCAGCTGATAGCCGTCCCGCCGCTGCGCGAATTCCTCGTGGATCGTTTGCAAATGGGCTTGAACGTGGATCTTCTGCGCCGGCTGCAGGGGATGGTAGGGCACGAAGGAATGGCTTTTGCGCAGAAACGGCACGAGGTAGAAGAAGTTGATGAAGGACGGCATCTGCTGCAGCACGTTCATCTCCCGCTCGAGGAAAGCGGCGTCGAACAGCACGTTGTAGACGATCGTCTCCCTGTCCGGAGCGCAGGTGTAGCTGTGATAGACGTTCGGTTCCACCACGAACACGTCTCCCGCGGCAAGCCGGTAGGCATGTCCGGACATTTCGTGAACCGCGCTGCCTTCCACGACGAACACGAGCTCGATGAAGTCGTGGGTATGCGAAGGGATGTACTCGCTCTTCCGAATCGTGCACCGATCGATGAAGAACGGAAAATCATCCAGCTTGAAGTACGTATCGCCTTTGTAGATCGTCATGATCGGCATCCTTCCCCTCAGACCTCGAGATAGGATGATTATGTCACGGCATGACGGGCTTGTCCATGCGCCCCCGTAGGCGCGTCAGGAATTAGACGGAGAGGAGCGGCCGCGATGTCTTGGAGTGAAATCAAACCGGAAGTCGGCGCGTACTTGGAACGGATCGGATACGAAGGGCCGCTTGACGGCAGCGCCAAAGCGCTCGCCGGACTGCAGCATGCCCATCTGCTGGCGGTACCCTATGAGAATTTGGATATTTTGGCGGGCGTTCCGTTGTCGCTGGACACGGCGGCGCTATGGGATAAAATCGTCCGCAGGCGCCGCGGCGGGTACTGCTTCGAATTAAATGCGATGTTCGGCTGGCTGCTGCGGGAGCTCGGCTATCCGGTCACGGATCTCGTGGCGCGTTTCTGGCGCGACGAGACCGTACTGCCGCCTATGCGGCGGCATCACGTGCTGCGGGTGGAGGCGGAAGGCGCCGTCTACCTGTGCGACGTCGGCGTCGGCGGCGCCGTGCCGCGCGAACCGCTTGCCATCGCGGCCGGACTAGAGCAGCCGCAAGGGGCGGAATGCTACCGGCTCGACCCGGACGCGCAGTTCGGTTGGTTTCTCAGCGAACGGAAGAGGGGCGAATGGAACCGGGTCTACTCCTTCACGGAGGAGCCGCAGCTGCCGGACGATTACGTCTTCGCCAGTTATTGGTGCCAATACGCGCCGGAATCGCCGTTCCGTACGGAGGCGAAGCTGGCGATCTGTACCCCGGAAGGCCGAAATACCGGCGCCGGCGGCGAAATTCGCTTGTTCAGGAGCGGCGAAGTGCGCGTGCTCGCGCCTGCGACGAAGGCGGAATACGACGAGGCGCTGCAGGCGTACTTCGGCATTTCGATTCCGGAGCCGGATACCGGCCGCGCGTAATCGGTCGCAGCCTTCGGGCTTTGACACGGCACAAAGACCGCTTGCTTATCGCGAGCGGTCTTGTTTGATAGGGGCGCCTCATGATGGCCGTGGCCTCGGTCATCCGAAAGCGCGGGAGCCGCGGCAAGTCGTCCGAATTACGTCTTGACCTTGCGCGCCGCGATGATCATGCGGAAACAAAGCGCGAATAGCGCGAGCAGGCAGGCGATGAACAGAAGCGTGCGGAAATTGTGGTGGACGTAGGTTTTGACCGATTCCCAGCGCTCGCCGAGCAGGTAACCGATATAGACGAACAAGGTGCTCCAGACAAGCGCCCCCGCGTAGGCATACAGCAGGAAGGTCCGCAGCTTGAACCGGGACATGCCGGCCATGTACGCCGTCACGTGACGGAAGCCGGGAATGAAGAAGCCCGCGAACAGCAGCAGCTTGCCGAACCGGTTCATCCAATCCTGGGCGCGCTCGATTCGGGCGGAAGAGAGATGAATGCGCGGGCCGAATCGCAGCAGGAACGGCAGGCCGAAACGGATGCCGATGGCGTAGCTGGCGGTGATGCCGATCGCCGACCCGAGGAAGGCGCTCAGGACGACCAGCGGCCCGAGCAAGGTGCCGTTGCCGACGAGATAGCCCGAATACGTAAGCAGCGCTTCGTCGGGAACGGGAACGCCGACGATGCCGAGGGCCAACGCCAGCGTGAGTCCGATATAACCATAGCGCGATATAAGCAGCTCTAAGAGGTGTTCCACGGCGGAGACCTACTTTCTGCGGTAGCGATGATAGGAATGTACACGATTGAATGACGGAAGACAAGCGCGCGACACGAATGTTATATGAAAATGTTGTTGTTTTATATTTCTTCCCATATCGGAATCGACTATACTAGGGACGAATTCATTTTATCGACAAAGGTGGCTATCACATTGACACGAAAATTGCGATGGGGCGTCATCGGCAGTGCCAACATTGCCGTTCATTCCGTCATTCCGGGCATTAAGGCGTCCGAAACGGGAGAAATGACAGCGATTGCAAGCCGCGGAATCGCCAAGGCCGAAGAGACGGCCGCCAAGCTCGGGATTCCGAAAGCCTACGGAAGCTACGAAGAAATCCTGGCCGATCCGGACATCGATGCCATCTATGTGCCGCTGCCGAACCATCTGCACATGGAATGGTCGATCCGCGCGATGGAGGCGGGCAAGCATGTGCTCTGCGAGAAGCCGATCGCGATGAACGCCGAGGAAGCGCAGCGGATGGCGGACGCGGCGGCGAAGAACGGCGTGCATTTGGCCGAGGCGTTCATGTACCGGCACCACCCGCGGTACGGCGAGATCGCGGCGATCGTCGCGTCCGGCGAGATCGGCGACGTTCGCGGCATTCACAGCACGTTCACGTTCAATAACGCCGGCGACGCCAAGAACGTGCGTTACCGGAGAGAATGGGGCGGCGGCTCGCTGTACGACGTCGGCTGCTACCCGATCAGCGTAGCCCGCTTGATTCTCGGCGCCGAGCCCGAAGCGGCGACGGTGCACGCCTTGATCTCGCCGGAGCACGACAACGTCGACATGATGGCGTCCGGCATCCTGGAATTCCCGAGCGGCGTAGCGTTGACGTTCGACTGCGGCATGTGGACCGCGTTCCGCAACACGCTCGAGATCGTCGGCACGGACGGACGCATCGAGGTGCCTTCCGCGTTCGTCGGCGACGGGACCTACTACGTCTTCACGAAGGACGGCAAGCGCGAAGTGAAGCAGCCGGAACTGAACCAATACGCGCTGCAGGCGGACGCTTTCGCCCGGAACGTTTGGGGCGAGCGGGACGTGCGTTTCGCGCCTGCCGATGCGGTAGCCAACATGAAAGTCATCGATGCCTGCCTGGAATCCGCGTATTCCCGCAAGCGCGTACTCGTATAAAGGAGGAACAAGCCATGAAATCGATCCAACTTCCCGGTTTAAAGCAAGGCGTCTCGCAACTGATCATGGGGTCCGATTATTTCGCGCCGGAGGTGTACGAGCTGGTCAGCGCGAATCTCGATGCCTTCGTCGCCATCGGCGGCAACACGATCGATACGGCATACATCTATTACGGCGGCAAGAGCGAGCAGGCGATCGGCATGTGGATGGAGGAGCGGGGCAACCGCGAATCGATCAACGTCTGGACGAAGGGCGGTCATCCGCACAACGGCGTGCCGCAAGTGAACAAGAAAGCGATCCACGACGAGCTGATGGTCAGCCTGGAGCGGCTCCGCACGGATTATATCGATGTCTACGCGCTGCACCGCGACGACCCGAACGTTCCCGTCGGCGAGATCGTGGAAATCTTGAATTCTCATATCGAAGCCGGCCGCATCCGCGCGTTCGGCGGCTCCAACTGGACGTCCGCCAGACTGCAGGAAGCGAACGAATACGCGGCGGCCCATGGCCTGCGCGGCTTTGATTTCAGCAGCCCGAACCTCAGCCTCGCCAAAGCGCAGGAGCCGTATTGGGCGGACTGCATCAGCGTGGATGCCGAGACGCTGGCCTGGCACGAGCAGAGCGGATTGCCGATCTTCTCGTGGTCGTCGCAAGCGCGCGGCTTCTTCACCGGACGCTTCACGCCGGAGGACCGTTCGGACGCCGATCTCGTCCGCGTCTTCTACAACGACGACAATTGGGAGCGCTACCGCCGCGCCGAGGAGCTCGGCAAGCAGAAGGGCTATTCCACGATTCAAATCGCGCTCGCGTACGTGCTGAATCAGGCGTTTCCGACGGCGGCCATCATCGGCGCCCGCAATGAAGCGGAGATGAAATCCTGCCAGGAAGCAACGACCATCACGCTGACGCCGGAGGAGATCAGATGGCTGGATTTGAGAACGCGTTAATCGAGCTTTGGCCGGAAGGCGCGCCGAACGCGGCGGGCAAGACGGATGAGGACCGCCCCGCCCTGACGACCTACCTCGTCGAAGGCAGCAAAGGCGCCGTCATCGTATGCCCCGGCGGCGGCTACGGCGTGCGAGCCGAGCACGAGGGACGCCCCATCGCGGAGTGGCTGAACGGCATCGGCATCTCGGCCTTCGTCCTGCGGTACCGGGTCGCGCCGTATCGGCACCCGAATCCGCTGCTCGACGCGCAGCGGGCGATCCGTTACGTGCGGCTGCATGCGGCGGAATGGGGCCTCGACGAGCGGCGAATCGGCATTCTCGGCTTCTCCGCCGGCGGCCATCTGGCTTCGACGGCCGGCACGCAATACGACGCAGGGAACCCGAACGCGGCCGACCCGGTCGAACGGATGTCGAGCCGCCCGGATGCGATCATCCTCTGCTATGCGGTCATTTCGATGTCGACGCCGTTCGGACACGGCGGTTCGCGGGATAATTTGCTCGGCAAGGAAGCCGGCGAGGCGCTGGTCGCGCAGATGAGCAGCGAGCTTCGGGTAACGCCGGACACGCCGCCGGCCTTCCTGTGGCACACGGCCGACGATGCCGCCGTGCCGGTCGAGAACGCGCTGTTATTCGCTTCCGCGCTGCGCGGGGCAGGGGTGCCTTTCGATCTGCACGTGTACGAGCAGGGCCGGCACGGCCTGGGGCTTGCCGAAGGCGATCCGCATGTCGCGACCTGGACGACGGTATGCGGTCATTGGCTGAAGCGGCACGATTTCTAGAAGGCCGGCGCGTTCAAAGCGCGCCGCCTTGCGCCAAATCCTCTTCCGCCGCGGGCGGGAGAGGATTTTCCGCGATTTCGAAGGACGCGGATGTTCCTGCGCGCAGGCGAATAATGGTATTATAGTGTCGCGCCGTCATCCCGGTCACGGGCGGCCGACGGCCTAATGCCGTCCTGCGGCGTAGCCGCGATACCTTTTTCTTAACGTTCATGAATGCCAAAGGAGAGTCGACTACCCAATGAGCAGCAATCAAGCGTATAAAGACACGTACCAAGGCGAGCCGGCCGTATGGCTGAAGTTCGGCCGCTACGAAGCCGTCCTGCTTCCCGAAGTCGGCGGCAACCTGATCGCGTTCCGCGACGCGGAGAACGGCTATGCGTTCCTGCATGAGCCGACGGCGGACGAGATGCCGTCCTTCAAGGCCAGGCCGTTCATTCACGGCATCCCGGTGCTGTTCCCGCCGAACCGTTTCGAGGACGGCAAATTTCCGTGGAACGGCCGCACGTTGGCGTTTCCGGTCAACGAGCCGGAGACGGGCAACCATCTGCACGGCTTCGTCCACAGCGAGACTTTCGAGGTGGAGGACTTCGGCACGTCCGCGACCGAGAGCTATGTCGTCGCTGCCCTGAAAGTGGACGAGCGGAGCGACGTGTACAACTATTTGCCGTTCCGCTTCACGCTACGGTTGCGCTACGCGATCAGCGCCAACGGTCTCGAGCAGCAGTTCACGGTCATCAACGACGGCGAGGAAACGATGCCTTGCCTCTATGCGTTCCATACGTCGGTGAACGCGCCGTTCGTGCCCGGCAATTCCGCGAAGGACTATCGCCTCAAGCTGACGATCGGCGATCGCTGGGAAATGAGCGAGCGCATGCTGCCGACGGGAAGCTTCCAGCCGCTGACGGCTAACGAGGAAGCGATGAAGGGCGTGGGCGTTTATCCGTTCTTCGAATCGCTCGACAATCACTACACCGCCGTGCCGCAGAGCGGCCGCAACCGCATGGAGCTAACCGACACGACGGCGGGCTTGACGCTCGTCTACGATGCGGGCACGTCCTACAAGCAGTGGATGATCTGGAACAACGGCGCCACGGAAGGCTTCTTCTGTCCGGAGCCGCAGATCAGCCTCGTCAACGCGCCGAACGCGGATCTGCCGCCGGACGACATCGGCTTGTTCAGCCTCGCGCCGGGCGAGATCTGGCAGGAACGCGCGAGGATTTACGTGAAATAAGATCGGCGCTCATCGGCGCCGCCGCGTCTCTTACGCATGCCGCAGTACGCGATCTGCGCATGTTGAAGCGCGGAATCCTCGCCGCCAAAATATGCGATCCGCGCTCGCGCGATTCGCGCATGACAAAGCCCGCAGCCGCTCGCCCCGCCCCGTTACGGAGCCGGCGAAAGGCTGCGGGCTTTGTCGCGATACCCGCTAGCTCGAGAACGGCGCGCGGAGCCAGGCCGCCGCCGCTTCAAGGATCGCTTTGTCCCGCTGCAGCATGAAGGTCGTCGAATAATCGGTGCATGCCGCGAGCACGTCGCCGACGGCTTCGATCGCCTCGTCCAGCGTCATCCAATGCACGGACATGCCGAGCTTCTTCTCGTGCTCCGTCAGCTTGGCCTCGTGCTCCTGGACGGCCCGGGCGATATAGCAATAGGATACCTGCAGGAAAGCGTTGGCCTTCTTATGCTCCTCGATATAACCGAGGCCGTGCAGGATTTCGGCGTCGTAGCCGGTCTCTTCCCGGATCTCGCGCAGGAAAGCCTGCTCGGGCGTCTCCTTGGCCTCGATTCCTCCGCCGGGAAGCTTATAGAGCGCGGAACGGGCAACGTACATCATCGCCACGTCCGCCCTGTGGTCGAACAACACGCCTCTCGATGCATAACGGGACACATACGGCAGCAATTCCGGGTCGCCGCCGCGTACTTCACGATCCGTGATCCGACTCATCAGCTGCACGGGAAACTCCCCCTCTAACCTGGTTATCGTTGCGATCGGCTGCCGAGGACGGCGGCAACCGCTGGCCTTTCCGAATCGCGGAAGGCGCTTTGCTGCGCACTTTCTTGAACACGCGGCCAAAGTACGTCATGTTGGAGAAGCCGACGAGGCTCGCGATCTCGGTCACGGGATAATCGGTGTCGAGCAGCAGCCGCTCCGCCTCTTGGACGCGAAGCATGTGCATGTATTCGATCAGCGTTTTGCCGGTGACGCTTTTGAAAATTTTGCAGAAATGGCTCGGGCTCAGACTGACCAGCCGCGCCGCTTCGCCGACGCTGATCGTCTCCTGGTATCGTTCCCGCAGCGTTTGGAGCAGGCTGGAGAAGTCGTACGGCTTCTGCGCGCGGGACGGCGATTGGTTCGTGCCCTGCTCGGCGTAACGGAAGTATAAGCCGAAGATCCGCAGCAGCTCGGCCTTCACGAGCAGCTCGTAGCCGGACTGCTTGCCCGTGAACTCGGCGAGCAGGCGGGAGAAGGAAGCGTTCATCTCCTCAATGTACGGGTCGGCGTTCCGCATCCAGCTGGGCCATTTCGCCTGCCGGTTCAAATACGGGACGAAATAGTGATGCTCGGTAATGTCAAGGCCGCTCCCGCGCACGAGCGCTTCGTTGAAGACGATGCAGATCAGCTCCGTATCGGGCTCCAGCCTGACCGCGCTATGCAGCTGCTTGGCGTTGACGAAGGCGAGCTCGCCCTTGTCCAGCTGCTCGAACGAACCGTCGACCTGGATGCGGGCCTGTCCCTCCTTGACGTAGATCCACTCGATATGATCGTGCCAATGCGTGCCGATTTCGCCGGAAACCAGGAAGACGTTGATGGGAAACGTACGGTCGGGAATGAACGTATTTTCTTTCAGCGGGCTGACGGTCATGGCGTTCCTCCTCCGGCAAACGTACGATTTTACGACATTGGCTTTCATTTGGACGGATGGTACCGTTTTAATCGCGATAGAAACGTAAGATTGTACGAATATAACACAATTTCGATGCTAGTCTCAACGGGAATCTTTCAGTACGATTAGTTCAGTTCCCAATCGCGCTGAAAGGTGATGACAAGCACGCATGAAATCCATTCGCATCGGTACGCTCGTCGGCGGAGGCACCGCCGACAAAATCATTCCCCAAATCATTCCGCACGGCTTCGAGTCGTTTGCGCTCACCTTCTGGCAGTCGACCGGCAAGACGGATCTTTACGAGCTCGCCAAGCGGGTCAGGGCGCAGGTCGAAGAGCATGACATCGTCATTTCGGCGATCGGCGTCTTCGGCAATCCCTTGACGGGCGCAGGCGACAACGCCGATACGCTGGCCAGCTGGGAGCGGCTGATCGACGCGGCCGAGGCGTTCGGCACGAAGCTCGTGAACGGCTTCACGGGCCGGATGCCGGGCAGCATCGACCAGTCGATGACGCGGTTCGGCGAGGTGTTCGGCGAGCTCGCTCGGCGCGCGGAAGCGCGCGGCGTGCGCCTGGCGTTCGAGAACTGCGACATGGGCGGCACGTGGGGCGGCGGAGACTGGAACATCGCGCATAATCCAACGGCGTGGGAGATGATGTTCAACGCGGTGCCGAGCGAGAATATCGGCCTGCAGTGGGAGCCCTGCCACCAGATGGTCAGCCTGATCGATCCCATCCCGCAGCTGCGCAAGTGGGCCGCCACGGGGAAGATATTCAACGTGCACGGGAAGGACGCGACGATCGCCTGGGACGTCGTGAAGGAGTTCGGCATCCACGGGCCGCGCGAGTTCGTCTGGCACCGCACGCCGGGCTTCGGCGATTCCAATTGGACCGACATCATCACGATCTTGCGTCAGAACGGCTACACGGGCAGCATCGACATCGAAGGCTGGCACGATCCGGTGTACAAGAACGAGCTTGAGATGACGGGCCAAGTGCACGGCCTGAACTATCTGAAGCGCTGCCGCGGCGGCGATTACGTTCCGAATCCCGTGGAATAGCTCGCAGGCCCGCGCAATAGATTCATCGGAATCCTATGACCATTTTTAACCATAAAGGAGCTTATAATGATCATGACGCATAAAATCGTCGTCGCCGGCTGCGGCGGCATGTCCAACACTTGGCTGGATTACGCGGCCAAGCGGGAAAACGCCGAAATCGTCGGCCTGGTCGACATCTACGAGGAAAGCGCGAAAGCGATGGCGGCGAAGAAGGGACTGAACGTGCCGACCTTCACGAATCTGAGCGCGGCCCTCGCGGCAACGGACGCCAATCTCGTATTCGACGTCACGATCCCGGCGAGCCACAAGGAAATCGCCATCACGGCCATGCAGGCGGGCTGCAACGTGTTCGGCGAGAAGCCGATGGCCGAATCCTATCAGGACGCGAAGGATATCGTAGCCGTCAGCAACGCGACGGGCAAACGCTACTCCGTCATGCAGAACCGCCGCTACATGAGGCAGATCCGTTCTTTCCGCGATCTGGTCGGCTCCGGCGCGATCGGAACGCCCGGTTCCATTCACGCCGATTTCTTCCTCGGCGCGCATTTCGGCGGCTTCCGCGATGCGATGGACAACCCGCTCATCATCGATATGGCGATTCATACGTTTGATCAAGCGCGCTTCATTACGGGCACGGATCCCGTCTCCGTATACTGCCATGAATTCAACCCGCCGGGATCCTGGTACGCGGGCAATGCGTCCGCGATCTGCATCTTCGAGATGAGCGACGGTTCCGTCTTCTCTTACCGCGGCTCTTGGTGCGCGGACGGATTGAATACGTCGTGGGAGTCGGATTGGCGGGTGACCGGAAGCAAGGGCGGCGCCCGTTGGGACGGCTCGGCGATGCCGTACGGCGAAGCCGTGAACCCGGAGAAGCCGGAAGGCTTCATCCGCGAGATGCTGCGAGTCGAAGGCGAGCAGACGTGGGATGGGCAGGAAGGCCACTGGGGCTGCCTGGACGAGATGTTCGCGGCGCTCGAAGCGGGACGTCCGGCCGAAACCGACTGCCTGGACAACATCAAGAGCGTGGCGATGGTGTTCGGCGCCGTCGAGAGCGCGCGGACGGGGCAGAAGGTCATGCTGTAAAGTATTGCGTGCGTTCCTAAGCGAATGTCGCGCACAGGCATTGCGTGATGCAACCTGACAGAACCCGAGCAATTTTCCATCTTGAACGCAGGAGCTCGTCCCGACGGACGGGCTCCTTTTTGGCATGCCGCTTTACCGGGAACCGGAACAGGACGGACCGCGCATCTTAGACATCATTCAGGCCCTCTTCAGGAAACCTTCAGAATTTCGCAGAGGGGGCGTTAAGATTCGCGGGCTAAGATGAGAACAGTTCAGGAGACGCGCAAGGATAGCCCGGGAATAGCCCGCGAGACGACGAGGCAAAACGGCGGGCGGGCCGAATCCTTGGCGCATGAACAATTCATCGACAAAGGCGGAATCCCAATGAAACCGATCGCATTGCCCTCCGGCAGGACGCCAAAACGCAAGATCAGCGGCTGGCTGCCCGTGTTGTGGATGCTCCTGATCCCGTTCCTGAATATTTTCTACGTGCTTCTCAACCGTCCCGGCGCGCAGGTGCATCACCTCGCGACCGCATTCGACAAGGCGCTTCCCGTCGTGCCGGCGTTCGCGCTGCCCTACGTGCTGTGGTATCCGTTCATCGCCGCGACGCTGATCGGCATGTTATGGAAGAACGCCCGGCTGTATTACAGAACCTTGGGGGCGCTTTGTCTCGGACTGGTCGCCTGCTATCTGGTTTATTACGGCTTCCAGACGACCGTCGGGCGGCCGGAGGTTCACGGTACCGGGCTGTTCCCCTCGCTGATGAGATGGGTATACGCGAACGACGAGCCGTTCAACTGTTTTCCGAGCATTCACGTGCTGACGAGCTATCTCATGTTCCGCGGCGCGGTCGCGTTCCGCCGTCCGCTTCGAATCGGGATTCGCGTGATGGCCGTTCTCATTATGATGTCCACGTTATTCATGAAACAACATGTCATCGCGGATGTCGGCGCCGGAATCCTGACCGCGGAACTGATGTATCAGCTCGTCGGACGGCTCCAACTTCGCATGGGAATAAAACGCGGGAATCGGTCAACGCCAGCCGTTTCCGCGCCGGCACCGGCGCGCGGCAAGCGCAAGCGTCAGGCAGGATAATTTTGTTGTATACTAACTACCAGGGCATTGCGACGGCATCAGAGATCGGGAGTGGGACAGATGAATCAACGAACCGTATTGGTCGTCGACGACGATCCGGATATTCGCAAGATCATGCATATATATTTGCGCAACGAAGGTTACCGCGTACTCGAAGCGGAGGATGGCGTGACGGCCTTGGAGATTTTGAAAGCGGAGCGGGATACGGTGCATCTGATCGTGCTCGATTTGATGATGCCTCGCATGGACGGCATTACGGCCTGCATGAAAATTCGCGAGCACCACGATATCCCGATCATCATGCTGACGGCCAAAGGCGAGGATATGGATAAAATCACCGGGCTCACGACGGGAGCCGACGATTACGTCACGAAGCCGTTCAATCCGCTCGAGCTGCTCGCCAGGGTCAAGGCGCAATTGCGGCGGATGAACGTGCTCTCGGCCAAGCAGAACGCGCAGTCCGTCATTTCGATCGAGGACCTCACCGTCGAGATCGACCGGCACCGGGTGACGGTGGACGGCAGGGAGGTCGCGCTCACGCCGCTCGAATTCGCCATTCTCGGGCTTCTGGCAGGCAACCGGGGGCAGGTATTCAGCGCCGACCGCATTTACCAGACCGTCTGGAAAGAACAAACCGGCTATTCCGACAACACGGTGATGGTGCATATCCGCAACCTGCGGGAGAAGCTGGAGACCAATCCCCGGGAGCCGGCTTATATCAAGACGGTATGGGGAGTGGGGTACAAAATTGATTAAGTTCAAATTCAACATCCGCACGCAGCTGATCGCGACGATCATCGCGAGTCTGCTGGCCAGCATCGTCGTCATCGGCCTGCTCAACGTCGTGACGCGATCGGCGTACAGAGTCACCTTCACCAGCTATCAACCGAGCAAGGATCTGATCGAGGACCGTCTTGACTTCCTTAAGACCGAGCTTCCCGGACGCATCAATGCTTATTCGCTGCAGGCGGCCGTGGACGAGGCGAGCGACGGCAAGGTGGACGTCTACGTCGCGGACGAATCGGGCAAGGTGCTCTTCCGTTCCGCCGGAGCGGCCAAGCAGCAGCTCAGCATCATAGGGTATTATGCCGCCCATTCGGACGATACCGATGACTACGAAGGAAAGCCGTACGCGTTGATCCATGCAGGAGAATGGCAGGAGAAGACCGTGTTTCTCGTGGCGGAGGGCCGCCTGAAGGGGGAGCCGGGCTATTACATCAAGGAGCAGCCGCTTAAGAACGTCATGCTGTTTCTGCTCGTGTTCGTCGTCTGCTTCTATTGGTTCACCTCCCGCAAGACGCGGAAGATTCAGCAGATCAACCGGCAGCTCGGCGAGATCGCGAGCGGAGACCTGAACGTGCGGTTAAGAACGCAGGACAGGGACGAGCTCGGCATCGTGTCCAAGAACATCAACGCGATGGCGGAGAACCTGCAGCGCCAATTGACGAAGGAACGCAAGCTGGAGCAGTCCAAGATGGAGCTCATCACCGGCGTATCGCATGATTTGCGCACGCCGCTCACCAGCATCGTCGGCTACTTGGAACTGCTGCGGAGCAAGGCTTACATGGACGAAGCCGAGCATGACCAGTTCGTCAAGAACACGTACAGCAAGACGATGCAGCTCAAGAAGCTGATCGACGACCTGTTCGAATATACGCGATTGAGCTCCGGCGATATCGAGCTGAAACGCCAACCAATCGATATGACGGAACTGCTCCGCCAGCTCGCGTCCGAATACGAACCGATTGCGCTCGACCGCGGCATCGGCATCAAGAAAGAGCTGCCGGAAGCCGCCCTGCCCGTGCAGGTCGACAGCGAGAAGATCGTGCGGGCGCTCGACAACCTGCTCATGAACGCGATTAAATTTTCGGCCGTGCCGGGAGACATCGTCGTGCGCGCGGCGCGCGTCCGGCATGGCGAACGAATCGCCGTCGAGGTGGAAAATCAAGGACAGCCGATCACGCCGGAGCAGGAGGAGCAGCTGTTCGACCGGTTCTACAAGACCGACGCGGCGCGCGGCGCCGGCTCGCGTAACGACGGGTCCGGCCTCGGGCTGTCGATCGCGAAGCAGATCGCCGAGCTTCACGGCGGCACGATCAGCCTTCGTCACGATCGGGGACGGTATACGTTTCGCTTGGAGCTCCCGGGCGCGCAAGGGGTGGAGGGTTGAAGCGTCAAGCTGCCGTCCGCCCGATCGAGCGGCAGGTCATGCAAATCAAACCAATCAAGCAAGCAAGCAAGCAGGCGTCCTTCCACCGGAAGGGCGCTTTTCGTTCGATCGGCATAGCGGAACAAACAAATGGAAAAACGCAGCAATGTTCGCCGGACGAGGCCGGGCGATATACTTGATTTTGAGTGGAGCTCCTGCACAGAGAGAGAGAAGGCGGGCTGTTTTGGCATGCGCGAAAGGAGGGCGGTACGGAGCAGGCACGACAGGGAACCGAATGCATGCAGCCATTTTAGGAGGAAGAAAGGGAGTGCACGTAATGACCAACGCAATCCATGCCGGCTTCGGCAGAAGATCGGGAGTGGCGATGCTCGCGCTAGTCATGCTGCTCGCGGCGATCGTCATTCCGCAGCGGGCTTTCGCGGCGGATTATACGACGCAGAATTGGCAAACGGTCGAGATCTCGCTGACCAGCTCCAAAACGTACGCCGATCCGTTCGCGAACGTCGACGTCACCGCCACGTTCACGGGACCGGGCGGAACGGTGATCACGCGTCCCGCGTTCTGGAGCGGCGGCTCCGTCTGGAGGATCCGCTTCGCGCCGACCAAGACCGGCGCCTGGACGATGACGACGGCGGCGAACGATCCGACCGACACGGGCTTGAACGGGATCACCAAATCGATTCAAGTCAACGCGTACACGGGCAGTCTCGCGATTTATCAGAAGGGCTTCCTGAAGGTCAGCGGCAACGGCCGGTACTTGACGTACAACGACGGCACGCCGTTCTTCTATCTCGGCGACACGCACTGGATTCTGCCGCATGAACGGTTCGCGACCTCCAATGCGGCGGGCGTCGCCTCGCAGTTCAAGTACGTCGTGGATAAGCGCGTCGGTCAAGGCTTCACCGTGTACCAGTCGGAGCCGATCTGGCAGCCGCACGGCGGCGGCACGCATGCGGGCGCGGACGAGGAGGCGGTGGCCAACCTGAGCGACGGCTTCTCGAGCGCCGACCTGGCGGGCTTCGACAACCTCGACCGCAAATTCAAGTATATCGCCGACCAGGGTCTCGTCCATGCCAACGCGCAGGTGACTTGGGCGCTCGATCCGGCCAACTATGCCGTCTACACCGACGCCTACATGGCGCGCGTGGCGAAATATTGGGTCGCCCGCTTCGGCTCGTATCCGCTCATCTACACGATCGCGCAGGAGATCGACCGCAACATGTACAACGCGTACAATACGACGACACTGAGCAAATGGTACGCGGTCGGCCAAAGCATCAGCGACAACGACGCGTACAACCAGCCGATCATGCCGCATATGGAGAATACGGGCACGTCGGTGGCGTCCAATTCGCTCTGGGCGAGCAAGTCCTTCGACGACGGCTGGGCCGTGCAGTGGCAGGGCGACATGACCGGCATGAGCACGGCCAAGGATTTCTACGATTTCGGCACGGCGAAGCCTTCCGTCCTGTACGAGAGCGCCTACGACGGGTTCTGGACGGATTCCCGCGGCGCGCTTGGCGCGGGGTACAAGGCGTTTCAATACGGCATCTACGGTTACGGCTACGGCGCTTCCGGGGTTTGGAACGACGTCTATTCCAAGAGCGGCGATCCCGACGATTTCGGAACCGGCTACGAGCTGCCCGCGCGGTATACGTGGTGGTACGACGGAGCGAATTACGCGACCGGGAACCAATTGACGTATTTCAAAGCCTTCTACACCTCCCTGGAGTGGTGGAAGCTCGTGCCCCGCTTCGACGATACGGCTTGGAGCGCGTTCAGCGACGCGTCCAGGTCGCTGCTGTCCTCGGACGGCAACAGCACGTACGTGACGTTCTTCTTCAACGGGACGACGAGCACGGGCACGATCAAAGGCATGGATAACGGGTTCTATTACAACGCCCGCTGGTTCAATCCGCGGACCGGCGCTTACACGGGCATCGGCAGCGGCGTGCAGTCGACGTCGGGCCAATGGAATGTCCCGAACAAGCCGGACGGCAACGACTGGGTGCTGCTCCTGCAGAAGACGTCCGTGCCGGCGCCGGACGCGGCGAACTTGGCGCTCGGCAAAACGTATGCCAGCTCCTCTTCGTGGGATAGCGCGCAAACGGCGGACAAAGCGTTCGACGGCCTGCCGTCCACGAAC
Organism: Paenibacillus sp. J22P277; assembly: GCF_059383675.1. Classification (NCBI taxonomy): domain Bacteria; kingdom Bacillati; phylum Bacillota; class Bacilli; order Caryophanales; family Paenibacillaceae; genus Paenibacillus; species Paenibacillus sp. J22P277. Next base: position 546,099 of record NZ_JBXENS010000006.1, on the reverse strand, counting down.
TGGCAGGCATGCAACACCTGCTGGAACGGCCAAACGCTGGAGGTGAATTTCGGCGCCAACACGACGTTCAACCGCGTCGTGCTGTCGGAGTACGACGGCCGCACGACGGGCTACCGCATCGAATACTGGAACGGCTCGGCCTGGCAGACGGCCTACACCGGCACGAGCATCGGTCCGAGCGGAACGTCGAAGACGATCACGTTCCCGGCGGTGACGGGCAGCATGGCCCGGATTTATTTCACGTCCGGGACGGCGAACGCGCCGATCATCTACGAATTCGCCGTCTATCACGACGTCGTGAACCTGGCGCTCGGCAAGACCTATGCCGGCTCGTCGTCGTGGGACGGAAGCCAGACGGCGGACAAAGCGTTCGACGGCACCACCGCCACGAACTGGCAGGCTTGCAGCGGTTGCTGGAACGGCCAGACGCTGGAAGTGAATTTCGGCGCGAACACGACCTTCAACAAAGTCGTCCTGACGGAATACGACGGCCGCACGACGGGCTACCGGATCGAATACTGGAACGGCTCGAGCTGGCAGACGGCGTATACGGGCACGAGCATCGGCGCTTCGTACGTGCCGAAGACGATCGCCTTCGGCGCGGTGACGGGCAGCAAAGCGCGTATCTACTTTACGTCCGGCACGAGTTTCGCCCCGATCATTTACGAGTTCGAGGTTTATAATCAGTAGCGAGAATGATGCAGAATCCATCAGCCGGAACGAAAAACGCACCGCCTTGGCTCGCAAGCCAAGGCGGTGCGTTTTCGTTGAGTCGGGCGCGCGGCCGGCACGAAAGCCGATGTCGCTCAAGACGGATAATGAATCACCGTATAGTAGACGATTTTCTCGCTGCCCGAGTTTTCGTACGAATGCGGCTGATCGGCGTTGAAATGAAGCGCGTCGCCGGCCTCGAGCACGTAAACATCGTCCTGGACGGTCAGCTTCAGCGCCCCCCGTACCATCAGAATGTACTCCTCGACGCCCTCGTAGTGGGCTTCCGAGGCATGCATGATGCCCGGCTCCAATTCAACGGTGTAGATCTCGAATTTTTTGCCCTGCTCGAATGGAACGAGAGGGTACGAGCGGTAGCTGCCGTCTTCTTCCACGAAGGGCTCCAAATCCTCGAACCGGACGTGCGTGACGCTCGCTTTCGTATCTTCGATCAAGGACGTAAAGGAGATATGCAGGCCGTTGACGATTTTCCAGATGATCGAAATCGTCGGGTTGGAATCCCCGCGCTCGATCTGGCCGAGCATGGCCTTGCTGACGCCGGTCAATTCGGCGACCTGGTCCAGGCTGAGGGCTCTTGATTTGCGGATGGCCTGAAGGTTTTTGCCGATTTTCTTATGAATTTGTTCGTGTTCCATGGGGCCTCCTCGTGATCTGTTCCTGCCCTCATTATAACGAAAATCGCCATGCAGGACAGCCCGTTAGAAAAAAATGGTGTACAACATCGCATACGCATGTATAATATAGCATATACAGCATAACGCACAAAAGGATTATATCTTATACGGGTGGGATGAAGCATGGCGGCGACGATGATGGGATTGGTGAAGGAAGTGAGGGCGTCCGGAGCGGCATTGCGCGAGGTGCCGGTTCCCCGCTGCGGTCCGGACGAGGTGCTTGTCCGGATCAAGGCGTCTTCGATTTGCGGGACGGACGTTCATATCTATAAATGGGACGCATGGGCGGAAAGCGCCGTCGTGACGCCGAACGTGTTCGGCCACGAATTTGCCGGGATCGTCGAGGAGACGGGCAGCGAGGTCAAGGATGTCCGGATCGGCGATCATGTCTCGGCGGAAGGGCATGTCGTCTGCGGACGCTGCAAGGCCTGCCGGACCGGCAACGCCCATGTATGCCCCAATACGGTCAGCTTCGGCATATCGGCTCCCGGCTGCTTCGCGGACTATGCCATCGTCAAAGCGTCCAATGTCATCCCGAACCGCCCCGACATGCCGTTCGAGCTCGCCTGCTTGCAGGATCCGCTCGGCAATGCGGTGCAGACCGTATTATCGGGCGACATCGTGGGCAAATCCGTCGCCGTCATCGGGATGGGGCCGATCGGGCTCATGGCCGTCGCCGTTGCGAAAGCGAGCGGGGCCGGACCCGTCATCGCGCTCGACATCAACCCGTACCGGCTGGAGCTGGCCAAGCGGATGGGCGCGGACCACGCCGTCAACAACGGGGAGGTCCCCCTGGCGGACGCCGTCATGGAGCTTACCGGAGGCGAAGGCGCCGAAGTGGTGCTCGAGATGTCCGGCCACCCCGATGCGATACGAGGGGGATTCGAGGCGGCGGCTCCTGCGGGGCGCGTGTCCATGCTCGGGATTCCGACCCGGGAAGTGTCGCTCGATTTGTCCCGCCACGTGATCTTCAAAGGGCTCCGCATCGAAGGCATCACCGGGCGCCGGATGTACCAGTCCTGGTACCAGCTGAAAGGGTTTCTCGAGCACAAGCGGATCGACTTGAGCCCGCTGATCACGCATCGCTTTCGCTTGCACGACTACGAAGAAGCGTTCGAGCTGATGTCCTCGGGCCAATGCGGCAAGATCGTGTTCTCGCACGAAGCGAGTCCATCCCTGCAATCATCCATTCTAGCGATATAAGGAGCGTGCCGACCGTGGCGAAGTGGGAAACAACATTAGGCGAAGAACTGCAGCAATTGAAGCGGGAGGGGCGTTACCGCCCGCTTACCGTGTGGGCAAGCGGATCCAGCACGCGGATGGAGCTGGACGGCCGTTCCGTCCTGCAGATGTCCTCGAACAATTACCTGGGGCTCACGGATCATCCGGAGCTGATACAAGCGGCCATCGAGGCCACGCGGCAATACGGCGTCGGCAGCGGATCGGTGCGCACCATTACCGGAACGTTGGCGATCCACGAGCAACTGGAGCTGGAGCTGGCCCGGTTCAAGGGCACGGAAGCGGTGCTCGTCTTTCAATCCGGATTCACGACGAATCAAGGCGTGTTGGCCTCCATATTGGGACCCGACGATGTCGTCATCAGCGACGAATTGAACCATGCGAGCATCATCGACGGCATTCGGCTGACGAAGGCGCACCGCAAGATCTACGCGCATAAAGACATGAGCCAGCTTGAAACGGCATTGAAGGAGAGCGCCGCTTTCGGCAAACGGATCGTGGTGACGGACGGCGTGTTCAGCATGGACGGGGACATCGCGCCGCTGCCGGACATCGTGGAGCTCGCGGAACGCTACGATGCGTTCGTATACGTGGACGATGCCCACGCGAGCGGCGTGCTGGGCAAGAACGGCAAAGGCACGACGGATCATTTCGGCCTGCACGGCCGCGTTCATATTCAGGTGGGCACGTTATCGAAGGCCGTGGGCGTCGTCGGCGGCTACGTGGCCTGCGATCGGATCCTGAAGGATTATCTGATCCACAAAGCGCGGCCGTTTCTGTTCAGCACCTCGCAGACGCCGGCCGTCGCGGCTTCGTGCCTGGCGGCGATTCGCGTACTGGAGCAAAGCGGGGAGCTGATCGGGAAGCTGTGGGAGAACGCGGCTTACTTCCGCTCGCAGGTGCAAGCGCTCGGCTTCGACACGGGCGCGAGCGAGACGCCGATCGTGCCGGTCATCGTGGGCAATCCGGCCGAGACGATGCGGTTCTCCGATCTGCTGCTGCAGGAAGGGGTGTTCGCGCAAGGAATCGTGTATCCGACCGTCGCCATGGACAAGGGGCGCGTCCGGTTCATCGTCACCGCCCGCCATACGCGCGAGGAGCTCGATTACGCGGTGCAGGCGCTGGGCAAGTGCCGCGCGGCATTAAGCCAACAATAAGCTGCATAATGCCCATACGAAAGGCCGGATACCCTCGATGAGAGGGCATCCGGCCTTTTCGGTCTTAGTAGGCGTTCGGCACGTCCACCATCGGGTCGACGTCCGCTTCGTAATCCACGCCTTCGGTCTCGAAGCCGAACAGCTGGAAAAATTCTTTCCGATAGCCGGCGAGATCCGTCAGTTGCTCGATATTGTCGGTCGTCACGGCTGCCCACAGCTGCGCAACCTCGCGCTGCACGTCCTCGCGCAGCTCCCAGTCGTCGATCCGAATCCGTCCTTCTGCATCGACGGGCACTTCGCCGCCGGTATACAGGCGTTCCGAGAACAGGCGGTAGGTTTGCTCGATGCAGCCTTCGTGGATGCCTTTCTCCTTCATGACCTTATAGAGCGCGGAGATGTACAGCGGCACGACGGGAATGGCGGAGCTTGACTGCGTAACCAGCCCTTTGCTGACCGTCACGAATGCGCGCCCGCCGATTGCGCCGAGTTGGCTGCTCAGCTGCTTGGCCGTTGCTTCCAGATGATCCTTGGCTTGTCCGATCGTGCCCTCGCGGTAGATCGGCTGGGTGATCTTCGAGCCGATGTACGAGTAGGAGATGGTCGTTGCGCCGTCTGCCAGCGCGCCGCCCGCGCGAAGCGCGTCGATCCACAGCTGCCAGTCTTCGCCGCCCATGACGGCGACCGTTTCCTTCGTTTCCTGCTCGCTGCCGGGTTCGATGGAGATTTCGGTTACCTCGCCGGTATGGAAGTTAACGGTTTTGTTCGTATACGTGCCGCCAAGCGGCTTAAGCACGGAGTTGAAGGTTTCGCCCGTCGCCGGATCCGTTCTGCGCGCGGAAGCGACGCTGTAGACGACCAGGTCGACTTGACCGAGCTCTCTGCGGATCAGCTCGACGGCTTTTTCTTTCGTCTCGGGCATGAAGGCGTCGCCGGTGACGCTGAACGATTTCAGGCCGGCCTGCGCGGCCGCCTTCTCGAAGGCGGCGGAGTTGTACCAGCCCGCGGATGACGTGCGGCCTGGTTTGCTCTCGCTTGCGCGGTAGACGCCGACCGTGTTCGCGCCGGCGCCGAATGCCGCCACGATGCGCGCCGCCAGCCCGTAACCTGCGGAAGCGCCGATCACGAGCACGTTGCGCGGACCTTGGATGGCCGGGCGTTCCTTCACGTAATCGACTTGCTCCTGCACCTGCAGGGCGCAGCCCGCCGGGTGGGCGGTCGTGCAAATAAAACCGCGTGTTCTTGGTTTAATGATCATGGTTGTTCATTCAGTTCCTCTCGTACGGTTGTTAGGGGGCTTGCCCATGGTTCAATGTTACGATAGTACCCCGAATGCGGGCAAACCGCAACCTGGACGAGCAAAAAGCCCGCGAATGCGCGGGCTTAAGACCGTTGTGCCTATTATCGTATGAGTTCGGTCTGCGGTTCAGGGCCGTTCCAACTGAAAGACCTCGCCGAGCTTGGCGTAATTCATCCCCGCCAGCCGGCTGACCGGCTTGAGCGCGGCGGCGACGATATGGCCGTTGTCGTACACGTCTTCGCCGAAGTGATAGCGAACGATCCGTCCGATGAGGAGGTCGCAGGCCGGAGATCCGTCGGTTCCGCCCAGCGGGACGATGCGCTCGACCTTGCACTCCATACGGACGGCCGCCTCGGCGATGCCGGGTACGCGCACGACTTCGCTTGCGACGGGCGTCAGGCCGACCGCCTCGAGCTCGCTTTCTTCGGGACCGAGGTTGGCGGCGGTCCGGTTCATCCGCTCGACGTTGCGCTCGTCGGCGATATGGACGACGAACTCGCCGAGGCCGGCCGCGTTGCGCGCCGTGTCCTTCATCGCGCCATTCTTGCGCTGCACGGATACGGATAATATCGGCGGGTTCGACGTGACAATGTTGAAGTAACTGAACGGCGCGGCATTGACGGTTCCCGAAGCGGTCATCGTTGTGACCCAGGCAATAGGCCTCGGGATGATGCTGCCGATCATCAGCTTGTAATTGTCCCGCTCGCTGATGGAAGCCGGATCAAGGGTGATCATGATCTAAGCCTCCCGCTGCTCAAGCCTGATATTCGCTGCGAAACCACAAGGCGGCCTGCTGCACCTCGGAAGCCGTCAGCCGGTGGCCGTTGTTCTCCCAATGCACGGTCACCGCGGCGCCGGCGCCTTCCAGCAGACCCTTCAGCTCTTCGGTTTCCGTTGCGGAGCAGATGGGATCGTTCGTTCCGGCCGAGATGAAGACCGGCACGTTCGCGAGGGCAGGCAATGCCTGGTTGCGCAGCGGAACCATGGGATGATGAAGGATCGCGCCTTTTAACGCATCCGCATAATGGAAGAGCAGGCTTCCGGCGATATTGGCGCCGTTGGAATAACCGACGGCCACGACGTTATCGCGTCGGAATCCGTATTTCTCCGCAGCCTCGCCCAGGAATGCAGCGAGCTCCTTCGTTCTGAACCGGAGGTCTTCCTCGTCGAAGATGCCTTCGGCAAGGCGCCGGAAGAAACGGGGCATCCCATTCTCCAGCACGTTGCCTCTCACGCTGAGCACGGAAGAGGCGGGAGAGAGCTGCTGCGCGAGCGGCAGCAGATCTTGCTCCGTGCCTCCCGTTCCATGCAGCAGCAGCAGCGTCGGGGCATCGGGGTTCGTGCCGTTCTGGAAGAGATGCCTCATTGGTTGTTCCCCTCCAACGCCCGCACTTCGATCGGGAACAGGTTTTGCTCGATCAGATCGCGTTTCGGCTCGTACCACGAAGGCAGCATCAGTTTGCCGCCAAGGGTATCGAACGGTTCGTCGCGTTGGAATCCTGGCGCGTCGGTCGCAATTTCGAACAGAATCCCGCCGGCTTCGCGGAAGTAGATCGCGTTGAAGTATTGGCGATCGATGATATCGGTCGCGTGGAAGCCGTGCTCGATGACGTGATTGCGCCAATTGGCATGATCCTCGTAGGTGGCCGCGCGCCAAGCGATGTGATGCACCGTGCCGGCGCCGCCTTCGCCCCAAGGCATCGATTTCGCGTTGATGTCGATCACGTTGCCGATGTCGCCGGCAGCGCGGTAACGGACCAGTCCGTTTTCTTCCCCGACTTTCGAGAGGCCCATGACGCTCGCTAGCGTGTCTTGGGTTTTGGCGGAATTGATGCTGTACAGGATCGCGCCGCCGAAGCCCTTGATCGCTTTATCCGTCGACACGCCGCCGAACGACCATTGGCTGAGCGCGCCTTCCTCGCGTTCGACGATCTCGAGCTGCAAGCCGTCGCGGTCTTTGAACTGCAGGTACGTTTCGCCGAAACGCTCCGTGCGTTCGAAGGCGACGCCGAATTGCGCCAGTCGCGCTTCCCAGAAGGACAACGCTCCCGTCGGCACGGCGAACGTGGTGTAGCCGACTTGGCCGCCGCCTACTTTGCCGAGCCGGGCGCCGACCGACGGAAAGAACGTCATGATGGTGCCGGGGCCGCCGATCTCGTTGCCGAAGTACAGGTGATACACCTCGGGCGCATCGAAATTGATCGTTTTCTTGACCAAGCGCAAACCGAGTATGCCCGCGTAGAAATCGACATTATCCTGCGGGTGGCGTACGAAGGAAGTGATATGGTGGATACCGGCTGTTTGATAGGTCATTAGAATTCCCTCCTAGTGTGAGTATGGCCAAGTCAGGCCGTGGTTATTGATCAATGTTAGGCGCTTGCTTGCCGCGCCGTTGTCAGGCGGCGCGGCCGCAGATGAATCTTACCGCGCCGGTTTTGCTTGGCGCAACCGTTAATTTGGCGAAAGTTTCCTACGCAGTCTTCTTAACCCAACGAATAAGCACCGGCTCCGACCAAGGCTACGCCGCCGACGACGACGAGGACCACGAGCGGGTATTCGTATCCGTTGGCCGTCGACCAGACGCCGTTTTTGCCGTGGACCTTCACGATCGCGCCCAGCATGGTGAGGCCGATCAGCACCGCGCCGACGGTCGTGAGCAGGCCGGCTCCGAACAACAGGCCGCCGACCAATTCCATCAAGCCGGACAGGACGGCCATGGCGACGCCTGGCTTAATGCCGATGGAATCCATCCAACCGCCGGTTCCCTTCGGACCATAGCCGCCGAACCAACCGAATAATTTCTGAGCGCCGTGCCCCACGAACAACAACCCGATTACCACGCGAATCAATAACAAGCCCAAATCCATCATTTTCATCATCCTCCGATATTCATTTGAATTTAATAATCTTTAATTTAAGATAATTGACGAGCGACATGAACGACAACGACTTGCAGCGACAGTGAATGATTTCAGTCCCGCTCTGTGACAAGCTCAACGATCAGGCAGTTCTACATGCCGCTGCACCTCCATGCGAAATTCGTTCTCAGTGACCATCTCGAAATTAATAATCTTAAATTTAAGATAACTATAAGCCACGTTTCGATCTTTGTCAATACTCGCCGCGCATGAATTTTCTGAAATGCAAAAACGGCCGCCCGGCGAGTGGCGACCGCAATCATATGCGCATTTAAACGCGTGCCGGACGAAGGTTATTCCTTCTGGGCGACCGGCATCATCATGCCGTTGTCCATGCCCATCATGCTGACGCTGCCGTCCGTGTCGGCGCCTTCGTACAAATAGACTTCCGTGCCGAACGCCGGCTCCGCATAAGGATGATGCGTGCGGCCGCGGGCGAGGATTTGCCGGTAGTTGCCGGAATCGCCCTCGAAGCCGTCATGATCCCAAGGCACCCAGGAACGGGCATTGCAATAATGGCACACGTACGACCGGCGGAATCTGTCCGCGGTTTTGTTCGGGAACGAACGGTGGAAGAGATGGGAATGGAAGAACAGCACGTCGCCCGGCTGGAGCGGCACCGGGATCGGCGCCGGATATTTGGCGACCATGCGGGAGAGCGTGTTCACTTCGTCGTCCAGATGGCTAACGTTCTGCACGCCGTTCAGATCCGCGAACGCGTCGAGGGCGTGAACGTTGCCGCCGCCGATCTCCTTGGGCGGGTACACGGGCTCGTGGTTCGATCCCGGCACCACCCAGAGACAGCCGTTCTCCTCGTCGGCTTGCTCGAGCGCGATCCACGCCCCGACAAGCGTGTCGGGATGCGTCTTGATATAGCAGGAGTCCTGATGCCAGCCTTGGCCGCCGCGGCCGGGCGGATTCAGGAACATCATCGACTGCACGGCGTACACGTCCGGCCCGATGAGCGCTTCCGTGACGTCCAGCACGCGGGGATGCAGCATGCCGCGTTCGGCTGCCGCATCGAGGCGGGAGAGCATATGGATGCGCGTTGCCGCTTTGAATTCTTCCTTTAAGGGATCGTTGCTTCCCGGCTCGTACGATCTCGCTTTCTCGCTGCTCAGCCGCGTGCGCTCCGCCAGCTCGTACAGCTCGGCGATGTCTTCTTTTGACAGTAAACCTTTGACGATCAGGAATCCGTTTCGCTGGTAATGCACGTAATCTTCGACGCTGACCAAGTAGCGGTCTTCTCTTGGGCGGGACTTAGGCGTATAAAAGGTTGCCATCGTTTTCATGCCTCCAATGAAGTAGGGTTATACTTTTATTTTGCGTCATCGGAGGCAGCGGTTTCAATGGATGGAAAACGATAAACGATGTCTTTATTTGATTTCGGCGTTCACGAGGATGTGCCGGTTGGCGAAGGTTCGTCCGGGATCGACCTCAATGGCCGCATGGCGGAAGATCGGCTCCTTGCAGCGCTCCAGGTATTCGGTGGCCGTGATGCCGCGAATGCGCTTGTATATTTTTGAGAAATGATGTTCGTCCCCGAATCCGCATTGGTACGCGATCTGTTTCACGTTGCCGCTGCCCAGCATCATCAGTTCCTCCGCCAGGTTGATGCGCCGCTCCAGCAGCATCCGCTTGGGAGATATGCCGACGGCGGCGACGAACATCCGGGTGAAATGCTCGTGCGACCAGCCGGACTGCCTCGCGATCTGCTCGATCGTCACGGGCTCGGTCAGATGCGCTTCTATATAAGCGATCGCCTTCGAGATCTGAACGGGATAACCGGCGGAGGCGAATTCCGGCGTATTGTCGGCGAACGCGGCGATCTCCTCGAGCGCCGCCGCCACGAGCGCGGACAAGCGCCTTTTCCAATGATGCGACTGGTAACCGGCCACGACGATGATCTGCTGCATGATGCCGGCGACCAAGCTGCCGTGCTTTGCGGGCACGATATGGAAACTCTGCTGCAGCAGCGATGCGAACCGTTCGTCGCGTCCGCGCAGCGCGCCGTAATCGAAATGCACGAACAAGTGGCGGGTCGTCCGTTCCCTGTCGAAGAGATAACGGTGGGGCTCGCCCGGACGCGTAAAGACGAAGCAAGGAACGTTAAGCTCATGGGGCACGCCGCCATGCTCGTAGACGGTGCCCGTTCCCTCGGGGAAATAAACCAGCTCGTAATCGTCGATTGCGCGGACGCCGAGGATGGAGCCTCGGCTGACGATGATGTCGCCGACGTTATGGACGTACGGCCAACCGCCTGGATCTTGACTCATGGCGCATAACACGACCTTCCCGTTTCGCAGCCTTCGCAGTCCCGGCAGGCTGCGAGCGTTGGCTTTTGCGTTTATTATGCCGAAGGCCGGAGCAGGGTGCAATAGGAATGGGCCGCGCCGCGAAATCTTTCATAGGAAGCGCGATTTTTATATTGAAAATGCCGCGAGCGCGAGCTATAGTTAAACCGTGGAAGGTTTACTATATAGAAATCGGTTTTGCATAAAAAACCGAGGAGCGAGGCGATGGAGTGTCGGAGGAGCGCAAATACTGGGTCCCCGCATTGGAGAAGGCCGATAAAGTGGTTGCCGTGCTGGCGGCCGAACCGGCCAGGCACAAGCTGATCGACTTGTCCAGGCGGCTGGACATCAACAAGAGCTCAATGTTTTCCCTGTTGAACACGATGGAAGCGCTGCAGTGGGTGGCGCGGGGAGAGGGCGATACGTATTCGCTCGGCCGCGCGTTTGCCGCCTACGGTTCCTCGTACGCGCAGAACTATGACTTGAACCGGTCGTTCCAGCAGGAAGCCTCCGCCGCGCGGGACAGGCTCAAGGAGACGATTCAACTGGCCCGGCTGGAAGGCAACCAGGTGCTCTACCTGGGCAAGCTGGAAGCGCTCTCGCCGGTCCGGCTGCAGTCGGAACCCGGCATGCGGCTGCCCGCGCACGCGACCGCGCTCGGCAAAGCGATGCTCTCGCAGCTGGACGAAGTCGAATTCGAGCGGCTGTACCCGGAATCGGCGCTGCCGGCGTTGACGCCGCATACGATCCGGGACCGCGAAGCGCTGCTCCGGCAGCTGCGGGCCATACGGGAGCAAGGGTTCGCGGAAGACGACCAGGAGTCCGTCATGGGGTTCCGCTGCGTCGCGGCGGTCATCCGAAGCGGAAGCGGCCAGGCGCCCGCCGCGGTCAGCTGCTCCATGCTGCTGCATCAGTGGGAAACGAAGAACGGCGAAGCAAGGACGGAGATGCTGGCGCTCGCCGGCAGGCTGTCCGTGCCGCATTCACGATGAAGAGGAGATGATGACATGCGTTTGAAGGACAAAGTCATTTTGATTACGGGCTCGGGATCAGGCATCGGCAAGAGCACGGCGCTGTTGTTCGCGAGCGAAGGCGCGAAGCTGATCATCAACGATCTGTCCGAACCGAACGGGACCGCGACGGTAAATGAAATCGAGGCGGCCGGCGGCGAAGCGATCTTCATCCGCGCCGATGTGACGAACCCGGATGAAGTGTCCGCGATGGTCGATCGGATCATCGCCAAGTACGGCGTGATCGACGTGCTGTTCAACAATGCCGGCATCAGCGGCGTCGGCGTGCTGCACGAGATCGAGCCCGAAGCATGGGACCGCGTCATCAACGTCAACATCCGCGGCGTCTTTCTGCCGAGCAAGTACGTCATCCCGCACATGATGGAGCGCCGCCGCGGTTCTATCATTAATATGTCGTCCTGCATCGCGGAGGTGGGCCTTGCCCGCCGCGCTTCGTACGCCGCGACCAAAGGCGCCGTGCTGGCATTGACGAAGTCGATGCAGGTCGATTACGCGCCGTACCATATCCGCGTCAACGCGCTGCTGCCGGGAACCATCATGACGCCGTTCGTCGAAAATTACCTCAAGAACTCGTACGACAATCAAGAAGAAGCCATCGCGGGCTTGAAGAAACGCCAGCTGAGCGAAGAGCTCGGCCTGCCGGAGGACGTGGCGAAAGCCGCGCTGTTCCTGGCTTCCGACGAGTCGACGTTCGTTATGGGCTCGCCGCTATATGTCGACGGCGGCGTCGTGTTCGGCAAGAACGCATAACCGGTCTTATTCCGATATACCTACATTTATGATTCAGGAAGGGTGTAAACGAAGATGAAATTGATCAGCATCTCGAAACAAGGCCGCAACGCGCTTGGCATTGCGACCGAGAACGGCATTATCGACGTCGAGCTGGCATTGGCGGCAGAAGCGTCCCGCGCGGGCGCGGAGGTTCCTTCGGATATCATGGCGGTCATCGGCGGAGGCGAACAAGCATTGGCGTCGCTACGCGGTTTCATCGATTCGCTGCCCGCATCGGGCAACGAGGCTTACTTGCGCGCCGAGGACGAGATCGAATGGGGTCCGTGCGTCACGGCGCCGAACAAGATTATTTGCGTCGGGCTCAACTACCGCAAGCACGCGGAAGAAACGAATGCGCCGATTCCGCAATTTCCGATTCTGTTCAACAAATTCAATAACACGCTGACGGGTCATCTCAAGGAGATCGCCATTCCGAAAGTGACGCAGAAGCTCGATTACGAAGCGGAGCTCGTCATCGTCATCGGCAAGCAAGCCAAATACGTCTCCAAGGAAGACGCTCTCGGCCTTGTGTTCGGCTATTGCGCGGTCAACGATTTGTCGGCCCGCGATCTGCAGCTGCGCACGCATCAATGGCTGCTCGGCAAATCCTGCGACGATTTCAGCCCGCTCGGCCCGTATCTCGTGACGGCGGACGAAGTCGGCAACCCGAACGACCTGGCGATCAAAGCGACCGTCAACGGCGAGGTTCGCCAGAACTCCAATACGTCGGACATGATCTTCCATTGCGACGAGATCGTAAGCTATATCTCGCAGCATATGACGCTCGTGCCGGGAGACGTCATCCTGACCGGCACGCCGGAAGGCGTCGTGCTCGGCCTTCCGGAAGCGCAGCAGGTGTATCTGCGTCCCGGCGATGTAGTGTCGATCGAGATCGAAAAGCTCGGCAAGCTGACGAACCGCTTCGTCGCGGATCCGGCTTAAGCCATAACGCGAGGTGTTCGGAATGAATCGTACAATCGATGCGCATCAGCATTATTGGGAGCTTGAACGCGGCGACTACGGCTGGCTGACGCCGGAGGCCGGTCCGATCCTGTATCGGGACTACGTCCCCGCGGACTTGGAGCCTGAGCTGGCGCGCGCGGGCATTCGTCAGTCGATCGTGGTGCAGGCGGCGCAGACGCATGCGGAGACCGCTTATATGCTGGAACTGGCGGAACGTTCGGATTCCATTGCGGGCGTCGTCGGCTGGCTGAATTTTCAGGACCCGAATTGGGGCGACGTGCTGAAGATCTTCCGCGCGCATCCGAAATTCCTCGGCGTGCGCGTCATGCTGCAGGAGATGCGGGACGCCTCTGAAGTGCTCGAGCCGAACAGCCTGGAAGCGCTCCGGCATTTGGCCGAGATCGGCCTGCCCGTCGATCTGCTCATGCAGTCGAGCCAGCTTCCGGAGACGATCGCGCTGCTGAAGCAGGTGCCGAATCTGCACGCCGTAATCGATCATATCGGCAAGCCGCAGATCGGGGAAGGCCGATTCGAGCCGTGGGCAAGCCAGATGCAGGAAATCGCCGCGAACCATCCCGGCGTATACTGCAAATTGTCGGGCATGCTGACGGAAGCGGATCATGCTGCATGGAAGCCGGAACAGTTTACGGCCTACGTGCGCCATGTCGTCGCCTGCTTCGGCATCGGACGCGTCATGTTCGGCAGCGATTGGCCGGTGTGCCTGCTGGCGGGCACCTATGCGGACGTGCGCGAGGTGCTGAGCGCGGCGTTGCCGGAGGGATTGACGGAAGCGCAGCTTGCGGCCGTGTATGGCGACAATGCGGCGGCCTTTTATAAGCTGCCGGCGGAATAACGATCGAAAAAAGAAGCAGCAAACCGATTACGCGAAGACATCCAGAGAGGGCTTCCGCCGAAAGTGGCGGAAGCCTTTTCGGCGCGCACCGGCGTTTTGATGGATAACGCATGCATCCGACGAATACTTTCCGGGTTACGACCTAAGACCGTTGACATGGATCATTCTATTTCGTATAGTCGACATGGACTATACGATGACAATAACGTTTTCGAAGGAGTCGAGATTTTGATGGCCAATCGTAAGGTTTCCAACATGCTGGCTCTTGCCGTCTTATCGCTGCTCAATGAGAAACCGATGCATCCGTATGAGATGTCCGCCACGATGAAGCAGCGCGGCATTCCCGACGTCATCAAGCTGAATAACGGCTCGCTCTATTCCGTCGTGGAGGCGCTGCTGAAGCACGGTTGGGTCGTTCCGCTGGAGACGACGCGGGAAGGAAAACACCCGGAACGGACGATCTATGCGCCGACCGATGCGGGGACGGCGGAATTCCACGACTGGCTTCGGGAGCTGATCTACGAGCCGGTGAAAGAATTCCCCCATTTTCCGGCCGCATTGGCGTTCATCGGGCATATTTCGCCGCAGGAGACGGCCAGTCTGCTTGATCAGCGCATCGGCTTCATTCGGAAGAACGTCGCCGAACGGCGGGCGGGCATGGATCTCGCGGCATCCCAAGGCCTTGCCCGCATCTTCATGATGGAGGCGGAGTACATCGTGCACCAGCTGGAAGCCGAACTGGTCTGGCTGCTTGCATTTAAGGAAGACATCAGGAACGGCAGCCTCACCGAGCAGGTCGACGGGAAGACGGCATGGCATATGACCGTGCCGCCGGACGAAGAACTGCTGTTGTAGTAAAAAAGAAACGTGGAGGGAACAACAAACAATGAGCGCACAACGCAAAAACGTTGGCATCGTGGTCGCCGGTTTGCTGCTGGGCATTCTCATGGCGTCCATGGACAATACGATCGTCGCCACGGCGATGGGTACGATCGTAGGCGAGCTGGGCGGATTGGACAAATTCGTCTGGGTCACGTCCGCTTATATGGTCGCCGAGATGGCGGGCATGCCGATCTTCGGCAAGCTGTCCGATATGTACGGACGGAAGAAGTTTTTTATTTTCGGGATCTTAATGTTCATGCTGGGATCGATTCTTTGCGGAACGGCAGACTCCATCGTGCAGCTGAGCATCTATCGCGCGGTTCAAGGGATCGGGGGAGGCGCGCTCGTGCCGATCGCCTTCACGATCATGTTCGATGCCGTGCCGGCGGAGAGCCGCGGCAAGCTGGGCGGATTGTTCGGCGCCGTGTTCGGCTTGTCGAGCATCTTCGGACCGCTGCTCGGCGCGTACATCACGGACTACATCAAATGGGAATGGATTTTTTACATTAACCTGCCGCTTGGACTGATCGCTTTCGTCATGATCGCTTTCTTCTATAAAGAATCCGTCCAGCACAGCAAGCAGCGGATCGACTGGGGCGGAGCGGTTGCGCTTGTCGGCGCGGTCGTCTGCCTGATGTTCGCGCTTGAGCTCGGCGGCAAGAACTACGCGTGGGATTCCGGCGTGATTCTAAGCTTGTTCGGCGGGTTCGCGGTCCTCGTGATTGCCTTTATCCTCATAGAACGCGTCGTCAAGGAACCGATTATCAAGTTCAGCATGTTCCGCGATCGGCTGTATTCGACGAGCAACGCGATCGCGATGTTCAGCGGCGCCGCCTTCGTGACGGCTTCGGTTTACATTCCGATCTACATCCAAGGCGTGTTCGGCGGCAAATCCACGGACTCCGGTCTCGTGCTGCTTCCGATGATGGTCGGTTCCGTCGTGACGGCAACCATGGGCGGCGCGCTGATGATGAAGACATCGTTCCGTTCGCTCATGATTCCGACGCTGGCGCTGTTGACGGTCGGCAACATTATGCTTACGACGCTCGGCATCGAGTCGCCTCGGTACATGGTCGTGATCTTCATGGTGCTGATCGGACTCGGCATCGGCGCTTCGTTCTCGGTGCTCAGCAATGCCGCGATCTTCTCGTTCCCGCCGCAGGAGCGGGGAACGGCAAGCGCGACGCTGAACTTCCTTCGTTCGCTCGGCATGACGATCGGCATTACGGTATTCGGGATTATTCAAAGCCATTCCATGATGAACAAATTCGCGACGTCGTTTACGTCGGACGAGAAAGGCCAACTTCCGCAGGGCGTGAACCTGAGCGATCCTCGCGCGATTTTGGCACCCGAGCTGAGAAAAGCGATTCCGCAGCCGATTCTCGACAAAATCACAATGGGCCTTTCCTCCTCGATTACCCAAACGTTTGCTTGGGCTATCATCCCGTCCGCGCTCGCTTTGTTCTTCGCCTTCTTCATGGGCAAGCGCAAACTGAGCGAAATGGAGCATGCCGATTATACGCCTTCGTCCCATTAGCAACCAGGATATTTACGCTCGCATAAGTCCGGTGACCCAAGTCGAAACTTGGGCACCGGGCTTTTTTTGTCGTCTTTCGTCTGCCGAAACGCAGCTAATTGTCTGATTTTAAACGTGAAATAGGGGCTGACATTTAAAATCTAGCTTTTGGTTGATATTAACATTTTCTATACAATACATTAACGGCCACTTAACAATACCTGGCAACCGATTAATGACCGCTTAACAATGGATGCCTATAATCGGACTTGTACATATAAGACGAAGGAAAAACAAAACAATTTCAGAAGGGTGATCACAGTCAATGTCCATGAAAAAAACGATTTTGATTTCTGCGCTGGCAGCTGCGCTTAGCACGTCTGCAATCGGTGTTGCTTCGGCAGCCACCACATCGCAAGTAACGGCACCGGCTTCGTTTAACCTGATGGTAAACGACGCGTCCCTGCAAGTTCGTTCGGTGCAAGTGAACGGCTCGACGTTGGTATCGGTGCGCGACCTTGGTTCCGCGGCGGGCGCATTGTTCGTCGTGAACGTGAAGAACGGCGTAACGGGATACATCGATGGCCATTCCATCGAACTGCACGCAGGTTCGAAAGCGGCCTTGGTTGACGGCGCGCAAGTTGACCTGCAGCAGGCAATCGAGAACGTGGACGGATCTTACTATATTGCGGTTAACGACTTCGTCAGCATCTTCGACGTCGAAGCTACGACGGACGATGCCGGTCAAGTATGGATCGACACGGTAGCGAAAATCCATGCCGACAGCATCAGCTGGATCAACGCAAATCAATTGCTCGCTTCGTCGCTGACGGAAGAAGGACGTACGGACTACATCATCGATGCTAAAACGGGCGCAGCTACGAAAGTGCTCAGCTCCGAAACGGCTTCCGAGCTTTCCGTATCGCCGGACGGCTCTAAAGCGGCTTACACGGACGAAGACGGCGTAGTCAGCGTCATCGACCTGACAAGCCCGACGTTCGGAAGCAAACAAGTTTCTACCGACAACACGATCAAACCGGAACTGGTATGGTCGGCTGACGGCAGCGCGATTTACTTCCTCCAAGGCGACAAAGGTTCGGTTATCCAAAAACTGAACGTGGCTGACGGCACGCTGACGAAAGTGCTGGAAGACAAAGTCGACTACAAAGCCAACCTGAGCGTTTCCGCGGACGGCACGAAATTCTACTATACGGTTACGAAGCCAGGCGCGGTAACGGCTCCTGACGGCAAACCGGTCGATGCCGATGATGTCGCGATCGACAACACGGGCACTGAACCGCAAGTATACTTCTTCGATTCTTCCGTCAAGGACTCGGTTCCGGTGAAACTGTCGACGACAACGGACGATAAAATCTTCGTCGGCGCGGCAGCGGACGGCAGCAAAGCTTTCTACGTAAGCGTAGAAGACGGCAAGCCTTCTTCCCTGGTCGCAATCGCGAAAGACAAAACCGTTACGAAGCTGATCGGCGACAAAGACGTGCTGCAAGCAACGATCGCAGGCGACAAAATCTACGCGCTGACGGACGCAGGCGAGCAAACGGGTCTGTACGAAGTCGACACGGCAGCCGGCACGTCCAAGCTGGTTCGCAACCTCGATGGCAACGTAAGCGAAGTCGTAGCAGCCGCTAATGCTCCGGTTGCCGTTATCGTCGATGATCAAACGTTCGTCATCCAAGGCGATACGCTTAGCAAAATCACGAAATAATCGACTCATCCATAATACCCGTTAAAAACGAGAGGAGAACTACAAACAATGAAAACGAAATGGTTCAGAAATATCGGTCTTGCCGTAATGGCGCTTTCCCTTACGTTCGGCAGCGTATCCGCTGTCAGCGCAGCAAGCAAACTGAGCGGTCGCATCGTCATCAACGGATCTTCGGCACTTCTTCCGTTGACGCTGCAAGCAGCTAACGAATTCAAGAAGCTGAATCCGAAAGTGAAAATCTCCGCTTCCGCGGCAGGCTCCGTAACGGGCCCGCAATCCGTACGCAAAGGCATCGCCGATATCGGCGCTTGCGACTGGGATGCTTCCACTGACGTACCGGGCTTCAGCAAATTCACGGGTCAAGTCGCAAACAAAGTAGCCGTCATTCCTTTCGCGGCCGTAACGAACAGCAGCGCTGGCGTAACCAGCCTGACGAACGCCCAACTGTCCGGTATCTTCTCCGGTAAAATCACGAACTGGAAAGAAGTCGGCGGTAAAGACGCAGATATCGTAGTCGTTAACCGTGCATTCGGTTCCGGCACGCGCGTCAACTTCCAAATCAAAGCGCTGAACGGCACGGACTTCATGACGAAGGGTTCGAACTACAAAGAAGTTAAATCGAGCGGCGACATGAAAACGGCCATCGAAACGACGCCTAACTCGATCGGTTACATTGATCTTGTCTACGTTTCCGGCAGCAAAATGAAAGCCGTCAGCATCAACAACGTAGCTCCAACGGAAGCAAACGTCATCAACGGCACGTACAAAGTATGGTCGTACGGCTACTACATGACGAAAGGCCAACCTACCGGCGCCGTTAAAGCATTCATCGACTACGTTCAAAGCACGAAGTTCCAAAACGGTTCCCTGAAAAAGCTGAAATTCATTCCGCTTGCGGCAATGAAAAAATAAGCACCAAAGAACCTCATCCTCACCAATTAAATATGAAGAACGAGCGAAGCCAGCTTCTGCACCTTACACGAGAAGCTGGCTTCTCTTTATGACATGAGAGGAGCAGAGATGGTTATGAGTATGATGGAAGTGCCGAATTCCGGCACCGTTTACTCAAGCGAAGAACTCGGCCGGAGCTTGGAGAGTTCATCCGGCAAGAGATTTAGCCGCAGGGCGCGGCTCGCATTCTACAACCGCAGTTTCAAGATCGCATGTATCGCAAGCGCGGTGTTCGTTTGTTTGATTCTGTTTTCCATTTTGTTCTTGATGGGCCGGACCGGTATTCTGACCTTTGAAACCGTGTCCCTGAAAACCTTCTTTTTCTCCACGGACTGGGTACCGGAAAACGACCAGTTCGGCGCATTCGTGTTTATTTTCGGTACAATCGCGCTTACGCTTCTGACGATGGTGATCTCGGTGCCGTTGTCGCTCCTTATTGCAATCTTCCTATCGGAAATGACGCCTTCTTGGCTGAAAAACGCGTTGCGTCCCGTACTTGACCTGCTCGTCGGCATCCCTTCCGTCGTCTATGGCTTCCTTGGCTTGACGATTCTGATTCCGATGCTGCGTTCGCTGACGGGAACCAGCCTGGGCGATGGTATATTGGCCGCCGGGATCGTACTCACGATCATGGTCCTGCCGACGATCAGCCGCATTACGGACGACTCCATCGTCGCCGTGCCGAAGAAATTCCGCGACGCTTCCTACGCGCTAGGCTCGACCCGCTTCCAGACGATTGTTCGCGTCGTCATTCCGGCAGCCAAAAGCGGCATCATGTATGCAGTCATTCTCGGCATGGCCCGGGCGATCGGCGAAACGATGGCCGTCGTCATGGTTATCGGGAACACGCCGCAGTTGGCGGATGCGTTGTTTAAGCCGACCTCCGTACTGACGAGCAACATCGTGATGCAAATTCCGAACGTGCCGTTCGATTCCGCGTGGAACTACGCGCTCTACATGATGGGCTTCATCCTGCTCCTCATCTCGCTGATCATGATCATTGCGGTCAGGCTCATTCAAGGCAGAGGAGTGAAACAATGAGCACTGGCAAAACTACGGCGACTCATCCTTTTGCGGCGCGCAAAAGCATGAATCAATTCAACAACAAATTGTTTACGGGCCTCGTTTGGGTCGTCGGCATCTGCACGGTCATCTTCATTATCGCGCTGTTGTTCCTCATTCTCGAGAAGGGGCTTCCGAAGCTGGACTGGGGCTTCCTCTATGGGGAGCCGAGCGAGATCGAAGAAGGCGGCGGCATTGGCCCGCTGTTGTTCAACTCCTTCTACGTACTCATCATTTCGCTACTGATTTCCGTTCCGCTCGGCATGGCTTCGGGAATCTATCTGGCGGAGTTCGCGCCGGCCAATAAATTCATCGGCTTTATCCGCATTTGCGTCGAAGGACTGGCATCCGTGCCGTCCATCATCTTCGGCCTTTTCGGGATCGTCTTGTTCGTCGAGTCGCTCGATCTGGGCTTGACGATCCTCGGCGCCGCGGTCAGCTTGGCGTTCTTGAACCTGCCTGTACTGACTCGCGTAACCGAGGAAGCGATTCGCGCCGTGCCGCAGGAAATGAAGAGCGCTTCTTTCGCGCTCGGCAGCACGCATCTGCAGACGATCAGGAGAGTTCTGATTCCGGTCGCATTGAACGGGATCATTACGGGAATCTGTCTGGTCGCGGGCCG
The DNA here is from genome assembly GCF_059383675.1 of Paenibacillus sp. J22P277. Taxonomy (NCBI): domain Bacteria; kingdom Bacillati; phylum Bacillota; class Bacilli; order Caryophanales; family Paenibacillaceae; genus Paenibacillus; species Paenibacillus sp. J22P277. Next base: position 525,411 of record NZ_JBXENS010000006.1, on the reverse strand, counting down.
TGCGTTCGGCGAGAGCGCCGTCATCATTCTGACCGGCGGCGTAACGTCCTCGGGCGAAATGTGGGATTTCAATCCGCTTTCCCCTGGCGCAACGCTTGCCGTGCATCTCTGGTACGTGCAGTCCGAAGCGATCGTGCCCGACGCGCGGTTGATCGCCGAGAAATCCGCGGCCGTGCTCGTATTTATCGTGCTGCTCATTAACATCGTGTTCCGCGTGCCGCTCTGGATCAACGCGCGCAAAATGCGGTAGAAACGTGTCGATATCGTACGAAATACCCGGAATTTTAACACTCTTCTAACAATTTCAGGCACATCCGATAATGCTTAAGTCCTATAGTGAAGCTAGAAAAGATAGCTTGCGAGAGGGAGTGCTTGAGCATGAGCGTAGCTGTTGCGGATTCGAAGAAGATCGGGAATATTCCAGGAGGTGCGGCGGAACCGTCCAAGCGTGCGGCGGAGCACGACCTGATGATGCCTTTCGTTCGCCAAACGCCGATCGTCGCCACATCGCATACCTGCGAAGAAGTCATCGGACAATTCGCGGCAGCGCCGGATCATGAATGCATCGTCGTGTGCACGGCGGATAATCAGCCGCTTGGACTCGTGATGAAGAACCGGTTGACGATCATTCAGACCCATCGCTTCGGCAGGGAAATCTATTACGGACGTTCCATCGCCAGGCTGATGGATAAACAGCCGCTCGTCGTCGATCACAACGTTTCGCCGCAGGAATTGCTGGATCTATCGCTCGGCCGGGAAGAGAAGACGCTCTACGATTGCGTCATCGTAACGGAAGAAGGACGGTTCATCGGGGTGATCACGATGTCCGATCTGCTTAAGATGTCCCGATTGCTGCAGCAGCAAACCGTTCAGGCGCAAGTTGCGATGATTCAAGGCGCGCAGGGCATGATCCGCGACATCGACCGCTCGGTGCACGAAGTGCATGAAGCGTCCGTGAAGGGTGAAACGATGTCGCAGACGATGCTGGATCTGACGCTCAAGGGCAAGAACGAATTGGACAAAGTGTCCGCGGCCATCCACGGCATGTCGCAGCGCGCGAACATCCAAGAGCATCAGATCGGGGAACTGCAGGAGCGTGCCGGCTCGATCGGAAGCGTGTCGAAACTGATTCGCGAGCTCGCCGACCAATGCAATCTGCTCGCCGTCAACGCGACGATCGAGGCGGCGCGCGCGGGCGATCACGGCAGAGGCTTCGCGGTCGTCGCCAACGAAGTCAGGATGCTGGCCACGCAGACCAAATCGTCCGCGGACGACATCAACCGGCTGATCGGTTCCATCTTGGACGCCGTGAAGGAAACGGTGCATCAGGTCGGGCTTGGCCGCACCGAAGCCGATGCAAGCCAAACCTATGTCCAGGAAGCCGCCGACGTGTTCCAGTCGCTGTTCCATGCGGCCGCGAACAACAGCAGCAGTGCGGCGGATATCGGCCGGCTGTCGAACCAAGCCTACGATCAAGCGCAGCAGGTAACGGACAGCATTCAAGCGCTGATGGACGACATGCAGGGCAAAGCTTAAATTTTAATGCGGCGTTTACAAAACGAACATATGAGGTTTACATTTCGGGGCTACGATTAGGGTTGTAGCTCAGAAGAAATGCGGACGTCCGCCGTCTTGCCGGCGGCTTGGCGCTTTCTTCCCTCAAACGGACGTACGAACGTCCACCACCGATACGGAGGAGAACGGTATGCAAACCATCGCTTCGCAAACACTCATCGACATTCATAAATTGAATTTGTATTACGGTACTTTTCACGCGCTTAAGAACGTCACGATGGACATTCCGCAGAAAGCGATCACGGCGTTCATCGGCCCGTCCGGCTGCGGCAAGTCGACATTGCTGCGCACGCTCAACCGCATGAACGACATGATTCCGAACACGCGCATCGAAGGCAAGATCACGATCGGCGGAGCGGATATCTACTCCAAGGAAGTCGACGTGGAGACGCTGCGGAAGAAAGTCGGCATGGTGTTCCAACAGCCGAACCCGTTCCCGAAATCCATCTACGACAACGTCGCGTACGGTCCGCGCCTGCACGGCATCCGCAGCAAGCAGAAATTGGACGAAATCGTCGAGACGAGCCTTCGTTCCGCCGTTCTGTGGGATGAAGTGAAAGATTATCTGAAACGTTCCGCGCTCAGCCTCTCCGGCGGCCAGCAGCAGCGTTTGTGCATCGCCCGTGCGATTGCCGTGAACCCGGACGTGCTGCTGATGGACGAAGCAACGTCCGCGCTCGATCCGATCTCGACCTTGAAGATCGAAGAACTGGCGCAAGAGCTCAAAGACAAGTACACGATCGTCATGGTTACCCATAACATGCACCAAGCGGCGCGCGTATCCAACCAAACCGTTTTCTTCCTGAACGGCGAGGTAGTCGAATTCTCCGACACGGAAAAGCTGTTTTCGAACCCGCGCGACCAGCGCACGGAAGATTACATCAGCGGCCGTTTCGGCTAATATCGGTTATCCTTAATGAGAAGGGAAGAACAACAGAAGCCATGATGACGAAACGGAAAGAATTCGATCACGGTCTCGAAGAATTGAACGAGCTGATCGTGGAGATGGGAAGCCGCGTCGAGGCGGCTATCTCACAGGCGATGATCGCGCTTGAGACGATCGATGCGACGGAAGCGAGACGCATCGTGCAAGAAGACAAGGAGCTTAACAAGATCGAGGAGAGGATCTCCGAGATCGGCTCGACGCTGATCGCGACGCAGCAGCCGGTAGCGAAGGATTTGCGCCGCATCCTCGTCGCCTTCAAAATCGCCAGCGACCTGGAACGGATGGGCGATCTGGCCGTTGACGTCGCCAAGGTCGTCATTCGCTTGGAAGGACAGACGCTGATCAAGCCGCTGATCGACCTCCCGCGCATGTCGCAAATCGTGCAGATGATGACGCGCGAATCGATCCAATCGTTCGTCGAAGAGAACGTGAACATGGCTTACAAAATGGCCAAGGACGACGATCTCGTCGACGCGCTGTTTTCGCAAATCACCCGCGAGCTGTTCTCGCTGATGATGGAGAATCCGAAAACGATCTCCCAAGCGAATCTGCTCAGCTTCGTCGGCCGTTATATCGAGCGTTTCGCCGATCACGCGACCAACATCGGCGAATCCGTCGTGTATCTCGTCACCGGGGTAAGACCCGATCTGAATTCGTAACATAAAGAGCCGTTTACCGAAGCCGCGCAGCGCTTCCGTAAACGGCTCTTGTCGTTTTCTTGTCGTCTTTTAGTAAAAGCAGCTGCCCCAAGCAGCTGTAAAAACCAACTTCGGCGGCATAAAACAAGCCGCCTCTCAACAAGCCAGCCGTAGGTGCCGGCTTGTAAAAAAAGGCGGCAAATACGCGCCGCCCCCAAGCAAGCCAGCCAAAGGCGCCGGCTTGCGACTGGTCTCCAAAGGTAAAGCGTGTCCCGCCAGGTACGAAAGCGAGGACAAGCACGCACGGACACCAAGCGCGTCTCTGAAGCGGACCACGTTCCCATGGTCCCGCCAGGGACACCCGGCAGCACGCGAGCGCAGACGTAGAGTGTGTCCCGCCAGGGACGAAAACGAAGCCCAGCACAGTCGTAACTCGGGTGCGCTTCTCTGTAACGCCGACGTTATGCCATCCGGGTGTCCAGAGGGCCGGGGCCCTCGGGGTCCCCCTGGCGAGGGGGATTTAGGGGGTCGCCACCCGACTCAACAGTGAAACGACGCGCTCCATGAGCGATTGGTTCCAATAATCGCTCCGCCAAGCGGCGGTCAGCTTGACGGAGACCGGATAGCCGGGCATCGGAACATAGTGCACCCGCTCGCTCGCGCGGGCGGCGGCGGCGGCGGGAAGCACCGCAAGCATACCGTTTGCCGCTGCGGCGTCGAGAGCCATATCGACCCGATCGGTAGACCAATCGGAGGCGAGCGTTACTTTCTCGTGCTGCTCCCATCCGCGAAGCGCTTCCTGAAGCGCTTTGTCGGCCAGCTCGACAAAGCGGTGATTGGCGAGCTTGTAAGGCGGCAATACCGCGTTACCCGCGAGCGGATGCTTTTCGCCCATGAAGAGCAGCAACGGTTCTTCGACCAGCTCTTTGTACTGAAAGTGGGGGACGACGGCTCCTTTGGCAGCGAAGCTTCCGCTGATCAGCAGATCGATGGCACCGGCATGAAGCTGCTCCAGCAGCCCGTCATGGTGACCGGTGATCAGCTGGATGCGCATTTTGGCAGCATCCGCCGTCTCCGCATGCCAATCCTGTCCGAACAGCAGGGAGGAAGCGGCATCGGTGCTGCCGATGAAGAATCCGTTCTTGCCATGTTCGCGATACGATTGGAACCGCGTTTCCGCTTCTTTATAGAGCTTATTGATTTCGGCGGCGTAGCGAAGGAGCATGCGGCCGGGTTCCGTCAACAGCACCTTGCCGGTTTTGATTTCGAAGAGCGGGACGCCCCATTCTTCTTCAAGCTTCTTCATGTGGAAGCTGATCGTGGGCTGCTTGACCCCGATTTCCTCGGCGACGGCGGTCACTTTTTTCAGCTCGTCCAGCAGCACGAGGATTTGCAATCTTAATATACTCATGATTTATTAACTCCTCAACGGATGGTATATACAATAAGTTTATTATAACCGCATATTTTATTCAATTTTTCTATGAAGATTTAGCATTCCGTTAACACTAAGAAAATCTCAAATTAATAAGAGAACCGTACAATATGACTTGTAAACAAATAAACCGCGGAAATAGCGGAAGGAGAAAAAGGATTAAAATGAAAAAAGCATTATTCATTGTTGTGGCATTGATGTTGACGATCGGTCTTGCTGCTTGCGGCTCTAACAATGGGGGGAACGGCAACACTACAAATAACGGCACGGCAAACACGGGCAACGCCACGAACGCTGACGGCACGAACGCAGGCGGAAATAACGCTGGCGGCGACGCGGCACTGAGCGGTTCGATCCTGGCTTCCGGCTCCACGGCACTTCAACCGTTGGTTGACCAAGTTTCCAAGAAATTCATGGAAGATTCCAAATACAGCGGCATTACGGTTCAAGTGCAAGGCGGCGGCAGCGGCACCGGCTTGACGCAAGTCGAAGCTGGGCAAGCTAACATCGGCAACTCCGATATCTTCGCGGAAGAAAAATTCGTCGATGCAGACGCTGACAAAGCAAAAGAATTGGTTGACCATCAAGTCGCGGTCGTAGCTATGGCTGCAGTCGTTAACAAAAGCGTAACGGTCGACAACCTGACGAAAGCGCAATTGGTTGACATCTTCACGGGCAAAGTCACGAACTGGAAAGAAGTAGGCGGCCAAGACGAAAAGATTACGATCATCAACCGTCCAAGCAGCTCCGGTACGCGCAAAACGTTTGAAAAATACGCACTTGGCACGGCTTCGCAAGATATCGCAGGCTCCATTCAAGAAGATGCTTCCGGTACGGTTAAAAAATACGTAACGGATACGCCTGGAGCAATCGGTTACCTGGCCCTTTCTTACCTGGACGACACGGTTAAAACAGTGAAATACGAAGGCGTCGAGCCGAAAGAAGAAAACATCGTTGCCGGCACGTATCCGATCTGGGCTTACGAGCACATGTACACGAAAGGCGAGCCTGATGCCGTAACGAAAGCATTCCTGGACTACATGGTAAGCGACGAAGTACAAAACGCGGACGTTGTCGAACTGGGCTACATTCCAGTCGGCAAAATGCAAGTAAAACGCGATGCTGCGGGCAACATCACGAAGTAATCGCTAATCATAGACCCTAAGTCTAAAACGAAATATCGAGTCAGTCATAAGAGGTGGAGCTCTCCGCCTCTTATTGGCTGTCAACGAACATGTTGGAACGAGGAGAGATGAGACGAATGGAGCAGCCCGCTGTGAACGATCAGTCCCGCGTAAAACCGAAATCAGAACGAACCATGGCTAAACCTCATGTAATGGAAGAATGGGTCGGCAAGATATTCACGACATTATGCATCGTCGTGCTTGTCGTCACGATCGCTGCGATCGTCTACTTCGTAGCTTCCCGAGGTTTGGCTACGTTTATTACGAACGGCGTCAGCCTCAGCGGGCTGCTCAGCGGACTCAAATGGGATCCGGACGGCGAAATTCCGCTTTATGGCGCGCTGCCGTTTATTTTCGGCTCATTCAGCACATCGTTGCTTGCAGCCGTTATTGCCGCTCCGCTCGGCTGCTGCGCCGCGGTATTCATGACGCAAATCATGCCTGGACTCGGCAAACGCGTGCTTCAGCCGGTCATCGAGCTGTTGGCCGGGATTCCGTCCGTCGTATTCGGTTTCGTTGGCCTCAGCATCGTCGTACCGTTCCTGCGTTCCGTTTTCCCCGGCCAGGGGATCGGGCTCGCGGCCGGCGCGATCGTGCTGTCCTTTATGATTTTGCCGACGATCACGACGATCGCCACCGATGCGCTTTCCAATCTGCCGCGGGGATTGAAGGAAGGCTCGTTCGCGCTCGGCGCGACCCGGTGGCAAACCATTTACCGCCTCGTCATTCCGACGACGCTGCCGGCGCTGCTAACGGGCGTCGTGCTCGGCATGTCCCGCGCGTTCGGGGAAGCGCTGGCCGTCCAGATGGTCATCGGCAACGCGCCGCATATTCCGCACTCCCTGTTCGAATCGGCTTCGACGCTGACAAGCGTGATCACGCTCGACATGGGCAATACGGTCATGGGCTCCGCGCATAACAACGCGCTCTGGTCGCTTGCTTTGATCCTGCTTGCCATGACGTTCGTCTTCGTCTTCGTCGTCAGGTTTCTGGAAAGGAGAAATAACCGATGAGCGCCAAAACCGCAGATCGTATCGCAACAGCCGTCATCATTGCCGTATCCGGCATTATCGTCCTACTGCTCGCGGGGCTGCTCGGTTATATTCTCTTCCGGGGCTTGCCGCATATCAGCTTTCATTTTTTGACTTCGGGTCCGCAAACGATCAAAGCGGGCGGCGGCATCGGGCCGCAATTGTTCAATTCCTTGTTCTTGCTGGTATTGACCTTGATCATCACGATTCCGCTCGGCCTCGGCGCCGGGATTTACATGAGCGAATACGCGAAGCCGGGCAAGCTGACGGACTCGATTCGTCTCATCGTCGAAGTCTTGTCGTCGTTTCCATCCATCGTCGTCGGTTTGTTCGGCTTGCTCGTGATCGTAAACGTGTTCGGACTCGGCTTCTCGCTGTTCTCCGGCGCGCTGGCTTTGACGGTCTTCAATTTGCCGCTTATGGTACGGATTACGGAACAAGCAATGAAGGGCGTGCCGCGGGAACAGAAGGAAGCGAGTCTGGCGCTCGGCCTCTCGCGCTGGAAAACGATCACGTCCGTCATGCTTCCGATCGCCATGCCGGCGATCGTGACAGGTACGATTCTTGCCGCGGGCCGCGTTTTCGGCGAAGCGGCGGCGCTGCTCTTCACGGCGGGCATGAGCTCGCCAAGACTCGATTTCACCAACTGGAATCCGCTCAGCCCGTTCTCGCCGCTTAACCCGTTCCGACCGGCCGAGACGCTGGCGGTTCATATTTGGAAGATCAACAGCGAAGGCTTGGCGCCCGACGCCACGCAGATCGCCGCAGGAGCTTCGGCCGTTCTCATCATCATGGTGCTGATCTTCAACTTCGGCGCGAGATGGTTCGGCAGATACTTACACCGCAAATTTACGGCGACCAAATAAGGGGAGAGTGAGCAAGCATGCAAGCAACGGGAATGTCAGCCAACAACCTCAGCGTCTTTTACGGGGAGAAGGAAGCCATCAAGAGCGTATCGCTTGAATTCGCGCCCCGCGAGGTCACCGCGCTTATCGGGCCATCGGGTTGCGGCAAGTCGACGTTCCTGCGCAGCCTGAACCGGATGAACGATACAATTGGCGGCGTGCGAACGAAAGGAGAAATATGGATCGACGGCGAAAACATTAATGACCCCGGTGTCGATGTCGTTTTGCTTCGGCAGAAAATCGGCATGGTGTGGCAACGTCCGAATCCGTTCCATAAATCGATCTACGAAAATATCGCTTTCGGTCCGCGTTATCACGGCATCCGCAAGAAAAAGCAGCTGGATGTCATTGTCGAGGAATGCCTGCGCAAATCCGCCCTCTGGGAAGAAACGAAAGATCGCCTGCATTCGTCGGCCCTGGCTTTGTCCGGCGGCCAACAGCAGCGGCTATGCATTGCCCGCTCGATCGCGGTTCAACCGAAAGTGATACTTATGGACGAACCGGCTTCAGCGCTCGACCCCGTATCGACGGCGAAGGTCGAGGAGCTGATCGCGGATCTGAAGAAGGATTTCAGCATCATCATCGTGACCCATAACATGCATCAGGCAGCGCGCGTATCGGACAAAACCGCATTTTTCTATATGGGGAAAGTCGTCGAGTATGATAAAACCGATAAGATTTTTACGAATCCTTCCGAGAAGGCAACGGACGATTACATCTCCGGCCGCTTCGGTTAAGGCACACTAATTGGGGGCGCTGCGCGTGATTAGACGGAAAGAGCTTGACGATGGCCTGGAGCAATTGAAAGGCATGCTGATCGAAATGGGGACGCGGGTGGAGAAGGTGCTGGGCGACGCCATGCGCGCGCTCGAGAAATTGGATACGCTCGCGGCAAGACGGATCATCGCCGATGATATCAAGCTGAATCAGATCGAAGAAAACGTCGATCTGCTCGGCGCGCGGATGATCGCCACGCAGCAGCCGGTCGCGAAGGATCTGCGGCGCATCCTCGTCGCGTTCAAGATGGCCAGCGATCTCGAGCGCATGGGCGATCTGGCCGTCGACATCGCCAAGGTTGTCGTGCGCCTGGACGGTCAAACGCTCGTGAAGCCGTTGGTCGATCTGCCCCAGATGGCCGAAATTTCGCAGCAGATGATTCGGGAATCGATCCAATCCTACGTGCAGGAGAACGTCAATTTGGCCTGCAAGATGGCAAAGGACGACGACCAGGTCGATGCCTTGTTCAGTCAGGTGGTCCGCGATCTCTACAGCCTCATGATGGATAATCCGAGGACGATCACGCAGGCCGGTCTCATCAGCTTCGTCGGCAGGTATATCGAACGGATTGCCGACCATGCGACGAACATCGGCGAAAGCGTCGTCTATCTCGTAACCGGCAAGCGCCCCGATTTAAACGCGTAGTTCTCGAAGATCCAGACGGCTGGAAAGCGCTGGATCTTTTTTTTGCGTGCAGAATGATAAGTTTTTATTTACTTTATTTGTCTGTTTACGCGCGTGCCAAACGCCGTTTCCATGATTTATGAAATTTTTTACATATAATTAACAAAAGAACAATGCTCTCTTCACAAAATTCCCCTACAATAGCCCTATAAGATAGTCAATACGACTTATGCCTAAGAGGGATGATCCCCGTGGATGAAATCGGTTATGGACTTTTAGACCGTACGATGATACATCGGCTGACGGAGCAATGGCATTACGGAGGGGTCGGCGTCATCGTCGTGCATTTGCACGGCAATGCGTCCGCTTCCGTGCACGAGACGCTGACGGGTTGGATGAACGACCAGCGGCGACTCATCTGGCGGTACAGGATGGAGAACGATTTCTTCTATTTTCTTCAGCGCGGAAAGTCGGAGGAACAATTGGACAGGCTGATCCACCGGGCCGTTGACGGGCTGCAAGACCGGCTGAAACGCGCCTATGCCCGAGAGGTTAAGCCGGAAACCGGCGGCAAGGAAGCGAAGGTTGCCGATTTTGCGATCGGTCATGCTTTAGCGTATCCGTCGAGCATCGGCCGGTCCGCGGAGGCGACGATTTATTATGCCGTCAAGGAGGCGCTGTCCGCCGTCATGCGCTTGCGGATCCTGCAGGAAGATGCGGCGGCTGTGTTCGAGCAGTCCGCGGCGGATGAGGCGGATTACTTCAGCGGCCCGTCGTTCAAGGACATGCAGGAGCCGCGGGCGCAAGGGATGCCGGACAGGCGTTTAAGCCAGCCGTCTCCCCGCGTGCAGCACGGCGTGCCGACCTTTCCGATCGGCGAGCTTGCGAAGTCGATCCCGACGTTCCATCCGAACTCGCTCGTCTCCGACCTTGCGCGGATGTTCGAATCGAACCAGCAGGTGCAGGGAGCCGTCATCGCCAGCGAAGGACGCCCGCTCGGTCTCGTCATGAAGGAAAACATGAACCAGCTGCTCGCCGGACAATTCGGTCTTCCGCTCTACTGGAACCGCTCCATCGCCAAAATCATGGACGAAGAGGCGCTGGTGGTGGATGCGAACTGGCCGGTGGAGCAAGTGGCCCAAATGGCGATGGCCCGCGATATTTCGCGCCTGTATCACGTCGTCATCATTACGCGGGACGACCAGCTGATCGGCGCGGCTTCGGTCCGTTCCATATTGGAATGCATGACCCAGCTGCGGACGGAAGAAGCCCTTACCGCCAACCCGTTGACCGGATTGCCGGGCAACGCGGCTATCCAGCGGGAGCTGCAGCGCAGGATCGACGCCAATCGGCCGTTCGCCATCGTTTACGCGGATCTGGATTATTTTAAATGGTTCAACGATTGCTACGGATTCAGCCAAGGCGACGAACTCATCCGGTTTTTGGCGGCGGTTCTGCAGCATGTGACGGGATTGGCCGGCGGCAAGGACGATTTTATCGGACACATCGGCGGAGACGATTTCATTCTCTTATCGGAAGCGGCGGATGCGGAGAAGCTTTGCCGGCTGATGATCGCGCGGTTCAACGCCGGGGCCGAGGCGTACTACGGCGGCTCCGAAGTTCCCGTCGTGACGGACCGCGGCGGCAATCCGGTCGCGCAGCAAGGCGTCACCTTGTCCTTGTCGCTGCTGTTGTGGGACGGCGTGGAGCAGGTCACCACCGCCGTCATCTCGCAGGCGGCGGCGCGTTTGAAGAAGCAAGCCAAATCGATCAGCGGCAGCGCCTACGTGTCGGGCAGCGTATATGAGAAGCATCTAGGAGAGGGAAAACGTGAACGTTAGAAAAGACAGCGGCGGGATGGGCATCATCTACTTTGCCTGGCATGGCAAAGCGCAGGAGAGAGCGGAAATCAAAGGCCTGCTGAAAGCGAATTGGCGACGTTTCGCGGAGAAGGTATTGGACGAGAGCATAGCGGTCGGTTTAAACAGGGTATCCCGCATGTGGATGCGGGACGATCTGTTCGTTTGTTTCGCGCTCCCGCAAGAACGCAAAGACATGCAGGAGGAGCGGTTGCTCGAGATCGGCAACGACCTCCAGCTGGATTGGGAGCCCCGGTTCATGGACGCCGCATTCGGCGGGCGCGTCCCGGAGCTTAGCCTGCATGCAGGCGTGTCGTTCCTCGACGGGGCCATCGCCTCCGAGGAGGAACGGCTCTATGACGGCATCAAGCGGGCGATCGTTCACGGCCAATCGACCGGCGCGGCGGAACGGAGTCTGAAACGAAGGGCGCTCGAGCAAATATTGGAGGAGCGCCTCATCAAGCCGGTGTACCAGCCGATCCTGGCGCTGCAGCAAGACGGAGACACGCTTTACGGATATGAAGCGTTATCCCGGTTGCCCGGCAGCCGCTGGTTCGACGGGCCGCTCGGGATGTTTCAATTCGCGGATCAAGAAGGATTGACCTACGCGCTCGACCGGCTGGCGCGCGAGAAAGCGATCGAGGGCTGCACGGGACTATCGCACGGACGCAAGCTGTTCATCAACATCACGGCCAAAATCATGAACGACCCGTCGTTCTCGCCCGGCCAGACGCTGCTGCTGCTGCAGCGGTACGGCTTGTCGCCGCATCATGTGGTGTTCGAGATCACGGAACGGACTTCGATCGAGGATTTCGACGCGGCGAAGCGGATTCTGCAGCATTACCGCAACCAGGGTTATCAGATCGCCATCGACGACGCCGGCGCGGGTTATTCCTCGCTGCAGTCGATCGTCGAACTGAAGCCCGACTTCATCAAGATCGATCGTTCCCTAATCAGCGGCGTTCATCTGGACAAGATGAAGGCGCATCTCGTGCAAACGTTCTCGGACTTGGCGGCGAAGATGGATGTCAAGCTCATCGCCGAAGGCATCGAGGAGCACGAGGAGCTGCGCTATATCCGGGACTTGGGCGTTCAATATGCGCAGGGTTTTCTGCTGGGCCGGCCGGAGCCGTTCGGCGAGTAGCATTTCGGAGGGAGGGCGGACACTCCGCCTTCCCGGCACGATGAGGCTTTCCTAATATTCGCGGAGGCGGATATGTTGGGAAAGCTTGTTTGCTTTGTGCTATGATTAGTGTTAGGGAAAATAAAGGTGAGGTGTGCCTCTCGGATGGATAAATGGGTATTGATTGACGGAAACAGCATCATATACAGGGCATTCTTCGCATTGCCGCCGCTCACGAATTCGGCCGGGCTTCATACGAATGCGGTCTTCGGCTTCACGACGATGCTGCTGAGGCTGCTCGAGGAAGAAAAGCCGACGCATATGCTCGTCGCGTTCGATGCCGGCAAAGTGACGTTTCGCCACGAGGGTTACGAAGATTACAAGGGCGGCCGGGAGAAAACGCCGCCGGAGCTGTCGGAGCAGTTCCCCGTCTTGAAAGAGCTGCTTCGTTCCTTCGGCATCGCGCAATACGAGCTAGCCGGCTACGAGGCGGACGACATCATCGGCACGCTCAGCCGCCTCGCGGACGAGCGGGGCGTGGAGGCGCTCGTCGTGTCCGGCGACAAGGATATGCTTCAGCTCGCGTCCGATCATGTCACGATCGCGCTCACGCGCAAGGGCATCAGCGAAGTAGAGCGCTACGATCCCGCCGAGATCAACGAGAAATACGGCTTGAAGCCGTTGCAGATCATTGATCTGAAGGGGCTCATGGGCGATACCTCGGATAACATTCCCGGCATTCCGGGCGTCGGCGAGAAGACGGCGCTGAAGCTGCTGCATGAATACGGCTCCGTCGAGGCGGTGTTGGAGAACGCGGCCGAGCTTAAGGGCAAGATGCGCGAGAAAGTCGAGACGCACCAGGACAGCGCGATCATGAGCAAGAAGCTCGCGACGATCTTCCGCGAGGTACCGCTCGAGAAGCAGCCGGACGAGCTGACTTACGGCGGCTACGATGCGCAGACGCTGGCGGACATGTTCCGCAAGCTCGAGTTCAAGTCGCTCATCGAGCGGCTGGAGCTGCCGGGTGCGGCAGGCGTGGACGCCGCCGCGGTCGCTGCCGCCGCGACCTACGAGGTCGTCACGGCTGGATCGCTCGGCGCGTCAGAGCTAGCGGCGATGCTGGCGGCGTCGGACAGCGTCTACATCGAGGCCATCGGGGACAACCCGCACCAGGCAAGGCTGATCGGCCTGGCTGCCGCGAGCGGCGAACGCATCGTCGTGGCGACGTATGACGATCTCATGGACGAGAAGTTGTCCGGCCCTCTGCGCAGCTGGCTGGAGGACGAGAACGCGCCAAAACGCGGCTACGATCTGCACAAGGCGGAGCTTGCGCTCGGCTGGATCGGCATCGCGCTGCGCGGGATCGCGTTCGATGCGCTGCTCGCGGCCTATCTGCTCGATCCGACCGAATCGAGCCAGACGTTGGCGGCGCTCATTCAGCGTCACGGCCTCTCCGCCATTCAGACGGACGAAGCCGTTTACGGCAAAGGCGCCAGACTGGTCGTGCCGCAGGGCGACGTGCTCGCCAATCATCTGGCGGCCAAAGCCGACGCGGTACGCCGGCTCGTGCCGCTGTTAGCCGAGCAGCTGGAGCAGGGCCATATGACCAAGCTGAACGACGAACTGGAGCTGCCGCTCGCCGTCGTACTGGCCGGCATGGAGAAGCAGGGCATCCAAGTCAATCCGACCGTGCTGGAAGAGCTTGGCGCGGAGCTTGAGCGAGGCATCTCGCAATACATGAGCGATATCTATGCCCATGCCGGGATGGAGTTCAACATCAATTCGCCGAAGCAATTGGGCGAGGTGCTGTTCGAGAAGCTTGGCCTGCCGGTCATCAAGAAAACGAAGACGGGCCACTCCACGGATGCCGAGGTGCTGGAGAAGCTGGAGCCGTATTCCGAGATCGTGAAGCTCATCCTGCAATACCGGCAGCTCGCGAAGCTGCAATCCACGTACGTGGAGGGACTGCTCAAGGAGATACGCCGCGATACGGGCAAGGTGCATACGTACTACCGGCAGACGATCGCGGCCACGGGACGCTTGTCGAGTCAGTTCCCGAACCTGCAGAACATTCCGATCCGGCTGGAGGAAGGCCGCCGCATTCGCAAGGCGTTCGTGCCTTCAGAGCCCGGCTGGTCGATTCTGGCGGCGGACTATTCGCAGATCGAGCTTCGCGTCCTCGCGCATATCTCCGGCGACGAGAGGATGAAGGAAGCGTTCATCGCGGACACCGACATTCATACGAAGACGGCGATGGACGTCTTCGGCGTCTCGGCCGAAGAAGTGGACGCGAACATGCGGCGCCAAGCGAAAGCCGTCAACTTCGGCATCGTGTACGGCATCAGCGATTTCGGACTGTCGAATAACCTGGGCATCTCGCGAAAGGACGCGGCCCGCTTCATCGAGCAGTATTTTGCCGTATTCGAAGGCGTTCGGGCTTATATGGACAATATCGTGGCGCAGGCGCGCCGCGACGGCTACGTAACCACGCTGCTGGAGCGCCGCCGCTACCTGCCGGAGATCAAGGCGTCGAACTTCAACCTGCGTTCCTTCGCGGAACGGACGGCGATGAATACGCCGATTCAAGGCACGGCAGCGGATATCATCAAGCTCGCCATGGTCAAGATGGACGGCGTGCTCCGCGAACGCAAGCTGCGCAGCCGCATGCTGCTGCAGGTGCATGATGAGCTCGTCTTCGAGGTGCCGGCCGACGAGCTGGAGCTGATGAAGACGCTGCTGCCGGAAGTCATGGAAAGCGCGCTGAAGCTGGACGTTCCGCTGCGGGCGGATGTCAGCTTCGGCGATAATTGGTACGAAGCGAAATAGGACATTCGTCCGATCCTGTCGTATAATGGAGGTTGAACCATTGGCAGGGGAGGAATTGTAATGCCGGAATTACCTGAGGTCGAGACCGTTCGGCGAACGCTGAACGAGCTGGTAGGGGGAAAGCGGATCGAGCGGGTTACCGTCACGCTTCCGAGAATCATTCAGCGGCCGGCGGAGCCCGAGGCTTTCGCCGCGGCGCTTGCCGGACATACGATTCAGACGGTGGAGCGCAGAGGCAAATTCCTGCGCATTCTGCTTGACGGGCTCGTGCTCGTCTCGCATCTGCGCATGGAAGGACGCTACGGCGTATATAATCAGGATGAACCGGTGGAACTGCATACGCACGTGCGGTTTCACTTCGACGACGGCATGGAGCTTCGCTATAAGGATGTCCGTCAATTCGGGACGATGCATCTGTTCGCGCCGGGCGAGGATTTGACGCATGCGCCGCTGAACAAGCTGGGCATCGAGCCGCTGGCCGAGGCGTTTACGCTGCAGGCGTTCAAGCGCGAGGTCGCGCACCGCA
This sequence comes from Paenibacillus sp. J22P277, assembly GCF_059383675.1. Taxonomy (NCBI): domain Bacteria; kingdom Bacillati; phylum Bacillota; class Bacilli; order Caryophanales; family Paenibacillaceae; genus Paenibacillus; species Paenibacillus sp. J22P277. The sequence continues at coordinate 509,962 of NZ_JBXENS010000006.1, read as the reverse complement.
CGACGAAGATCAAGCCGCTGCTGCTGAACCAGGCGTACGTCGTCGGCTTAGGCAATATTTACGTCGACGAAGCGTTGTTTACGGCCGGCATTCATCCCGAGCGCACGGCAGATACGCTGAAAGCTCCGGAGTGGGTCCGATTATACGACGCGATTCGCGCAACGCTTGGCCGCGCGGTCGAGGCCGGCGGATCTTCGATCAAGTCTTACGTGAACGGGCAAGGCGAGATGGGGATGTTCCAGCATCAGCTGCTCGTATATGGGCGAGACGACGATGCCTGCACGCGGTGCGGCGCCACGATCGTCAAGACCGTGGTCGGCGGCCGGGGCACGCACACGTGTCCTGCCTGCCAGCCGCTTCCGGGAAAGATCGGCAGGCTGAAGGCCGGCCTGCGCGCCAAATAAGAAAGGCACGAGTGACGCTAACCCGCATATGATGTACCATTCATGTTTCTAGGCGAATGCACAGATTCGTCTTCATGGGAGGGACATCAGGGTGCTCATTCATGCTTTTTCCTTGGTTTTGCTTGCGTTTGCCGTCAGTTTGGATGGATTCGGCGTCGGCGTAACGTACGGATTAAGGCGTATCCGCATACCGTTGTTGTCGATCTTCATCATCGCTTTCTGCTCCGGCTTGGTCGTGTGGCTGTCCATGCAGCTCGGCGCATTGCTGACGGGGTACATGTCGCCGATGACGGCAAAATGGATCGGGGCCATCCTGTTGATGCTGATCGGCGGTTACGCCCTCGTCCAGTGGTGGCAGCGCAGGCGCGAAAATGCCGATGCGGCGGAAGACGAACGAATTCCCGACGCGGAGGCCAGCGTGAACGCGGCTTCGACGGAGGCCGCGACCGCCTCGACGATCGTGAATTTGGAGCTGAAGCGTCTTGGCATCGTCATTCAGATCCTGCGCACGCCGCAGATTGCCGACGTAGACCGTTCGGGCGTCATCTCGTCCTCGGAAGCGATCTTGCTTGGATTCGCGCTCTCGCTCGACAGCTTCGGAGCCGGACTCGGCGCCGCGATGGTCGGCTTTAATCCGCTGCTCACCGCGCTCGTGATCAGTACCGCAAGCGGTTTGTTCCTGCTGGCGGGCATGCGGCTCGGATTTCGGTTCGCGGCATGGCGCGGCATGCGCGCGATGTCGGTATTGCCGGGCATTATGCTGATCGTCATGGGCTTGATTCGACTGATGTAGATCGTTACCGGGCAGTGTGCCGCTGCAGCATACAGACGTCCGGAGCCGCGCCTGAAAATAAAGATATGTGTACTTACTTACGAGGTGAATGCGTTGAAACTGGGATTAACCGGCGGGATCGCCTGCGGCAAAAGCACCGTATCCGCGATGCTTGTTGCCCGTGGCGCGAAGCTTGTCGATGCCGACCAGGCAGCCCGGGAAGTCGTCCTTCCCGGCGAGCCTGCGCTGGCGGCGATCGCCGCCGAGTTCGGACAAGCCGTCCTGAACGAAGACGGCACGATGAACCGTGCGGAGGTCGGCAAGCTTGTTTTCAATGACCGCGATCGGCTGAACGTATTGGAGTCGATCCTGCATCCCGCGATTCGAAACCGGATGTGGGCGCAAATTCGCGCTTACGAGGCGGAGGATCCCGCACAGCTGATTATCGCGGATATTCCGCTGCTGTACGAGACGGGACAAGCCGATCTCTATGATGCCGTCATGGTCGTATATGCGCCGAAGCCCGTTCAAGCGGATCGCTTGATGGCCCGGAACGGGTTGACGCGCGAGCAGGCGGAACAGCGGATCGCCCTGCAAATGGACATCGAACAAAAACGAAGCCTGGCGGACTTCGTCATCGACAATAGCGGCACTCTGGACGATACGAAGCAGCAGGTGGAGCGGTTTTGGCAGGAGCAGGGATTGCCATGAAGAAACGCCGATTGCGCAAGCGCGTATTTCTCATCTTGATTTTGGCTATGCTTGCGCTGTTGTTCGTTCGCTCGGAATGGATGAGCCGATGGTTGTATCCCTTGCATTACCGCGAGGAAATCGCCGCAAGCGCGGATAGTTACAAGCTGGACGCGCATTTGGTCGCAGCCATCATACGCGTGGAGACGAATTTTAAACCGGAGGCCGTGTCCAAGAAAGGCGCGATCGGCATTATGCAGCTCATGCCCGATACCGCGAACTGGGCGATCCAGAAGGGCGGTTTTACGGATATCACGGCGGAGAAGGTATCGCAAGAACCTAGTGCCGGCATCGAGGTCGGATCCTGGTACCTCAATGAATTGAGCGCACAATTCAAGGGGAATATGTATAAGGTGATCGCGGCGTATAACGCCGGACCCGGGACCGTCAACCGCTGGCTGACCGACGGTACGTGGGACGGCGAGCCCGAGACGGTGGAGCAGGTCCCGTACGGGGAAACAAGACACTATATACAGCGGGTTATTTATTATTATAATAAGTACAAGAAGCTTTATCCCGATATGCTTGCCGAATAAAGCATGTCCGCGGGAAATGTCAAAAAACTTTGGCCGGCTGCCTTTATCGGCAGCCAGCCAAAGCTTGTTGTTTCGTTCATCTATTAGCCGCGACCTGCAAGAGATTGCTCTGCGATCTGAACCAATTTACGAGTGATGCTGCCCCCGATGGAACCGGCATCTTTCGTGGTGATGTTGCCATAGTATCCATCTTGAGGAAGAGAGATACCAAGCTCTTGGGCCACCTCGTATTTCATTTGGTCCAGTGCAGCGCCAGCTTGTGGAACTACGAGTTGATTGCTTCCGCTGTTGTTAGCCATTCGTTCGTTCACCTCCTTGCGGTTGGTAACTGTATTATGTGCGGTATTCCTTATTTCATTACAGGTAACGATTGGGAAATGAAAAGAACCATCTGTTCGGCGTAGAGCCGGAAAGAATTCGCATCGCGAGTAGACGGAGGATTAGACGATGAAATGCCCGTATTGCGACAATGCTGGAACGAAAGTGCTCGATTCCAGACCCGCTAACGAAAATAAATCGATACGCCGCCGCCGTGAATGCGAAAAGTGCACGCGGCGGTTTACCACCTTCGAGATGATCGAGGAAACCCCGTTGATCGTCATCAAGAAGGACGGGAGCCGGGAAGAGTTCAGCCGCGATAAAATATTGCGCGGATTGATCCGAGCTTGCGAGAAGCGCCCCGTATCCGTCGATCAGCTCGAAATCATCGTGTCCGAGGCGGAGAAAGAATTGCGCACCACCGCGCAGGCGGAAGTCGAGAGCCGCGAGATCGGCGAACTCGTCATGTCGCAGTTGTATCCCGTCGACGAAGTGGCCTACGTCCGATTTGCTTCGGTGTACCGCCAATTCAAGGATATCGACATGTTCATGAAGGAGCTCAACAGCTTGCTGTCGAAGGATCCGATGGCTTAGTTCGGAATATGAGCGGTTAGCTGTAGCGCGATGGTTGGTTTTGGTTGTTGATGGGGGAGCGCAGGTCCCAGGCTCCTCCGGTTTCAACCAAAGCAGCAAAATTAATGAAGAAAAAGCTTGTACAAACCATTACTGGCATGCTATAATATTTCTTGTCGCCACTTTAATACGGGGCCTTAGCTCAGCTGGGAGAGCGCATCGCTGGCAGCGATGAGGTCAGGGGTTCGATCCCCCTAGGCTCCATACGAGCATTAAAGCAAAAAACCTTGAGAAATCAAGGTTTTTTTGTTTTTTTATAAGATGATCTGCAACAATGTCACGACAAATTGTTAGCCTTGGGGACGGATTGGGGACGAAAAAAACGATGCATGATCATGCGTCGTTTGCAGAAGGGGATTTTCTTTTTTTGGGGACAAAAGAGCGTTAAACGTATTTGCTGCCAAATGATCAGCACTTAGCAATGAATGACCGTAGATATTCATCGTCGTTCGAATATCTGCATGTCCAAGCCTTCCGGCAATTGTCTTTGCATGGACACCTTGTTAATAAGCAAAGTTGCTGATGTATGTCTAAGGTCATGGAAACGAATCGGCTTCAGTTTTTTCGTTTTAGGAAGCGACGAAGCCATGTTCCAGGGACAGTATGGTAATAAGGTTTTCCATGCCTATGATGAGAAAACGAAGGAGCGTTCGCCGCCTTCCCAAAGATCATCAATTTGTTGTCTTTCATGGAGGGCTTTTGCATGGAATTGCATCAAATCTTGGATTGGTGCTTCTGGGATTGATACTTTCCTTATTGAGCTTTTGTTTTCGGAGTTTTAATAATGTGGTTTCCCTTGACGTAAGTCAAGGACTGTTTTACATCAATAACACCGTCTTGCAAATTAAGGTGTTTCCATTCAAGAGCCAATAATTCCCCCCCGTCTGAGTCCAGTTGTAAGTGCCAGTGTAATCATAAGCCTCCATTGAATAAGTTCATTTATAAAAGCTTGTAACAATGTCGATACTTCAGATTCGTTGTTACATCGATATTCGTTCTTGAGATTTTTGGTCTTTTAATTGCTTCAACAGGGTTCACCTTGATAATTCTCCATTCAACTGCACGGTCGAAGATATCCTTCACAATACGATGAATGAACCGGATCATGGTAGAAGATAGCCCTCCCGATTTACCGTCTTTCCGAGTTCCTTCCTGCTCCAATTTTCTTAGTAAACTCACAATATGCAATGGTTTGATTTCATCAAGTCTCTTATTACCGAATGAGGGAAGAATATTTTTTAGCATATGTGAGTAACCTTCTAACGTTTTGAGTTCTAAATGCTTGTTACCAGTATGAACAAGTAGTGGAAAGTAGGAACAGCCGGTCGCCAGGAGATTGAGATTCGGGCATACGGAAATATAGGCGAGAGCGTGGGCGGTTTAGCCATAGAAGAAAACATTAAAGGTCTATTCGATGTTAATGAAGGATGGCCCAATGAAAATTATGACTTAGCAAATCTTAATTTCAAAGACAATCTGCAAAGGTTTCTGGTCATTTTAATAAACAGTTCGTTAAAGGGCAACTTCCCTGATGAACTGTTTATGCTCAAAGATAACTCTTATTTACTTTACCAATCAGAATTACGCTAACGGGCGACGATAGTAATCGTTTTTGGCGGTGAGAATGCTGAATAACGGACAATACGAAGCAATTGACGGATATAATCACAGTAAAGCCATCGAGGAATTGCATTGGAAAGAAGTTAAAAGGGTTGTAAATGCTACGTTGTCACTTGCCTTTCATAATGATGATTGGAGACAGGTGCAGGATATTTGTATTCATCACAGTTCCGAGGAAAATACAAACGTCAGAGGGATAGCTATCCTTTGTTTTTGGACACCTTGCTAGAATTCATGGCAAATTAGAACTGGAAAAAGTTCTTTCCACCATTGATAAGGCATTAATTGATCCAAGTGAGTTTGTTAGGTCCCATGAAGCAAGTGCGTTGGACGACATTCAATTTTTCATGGTTACGATAAGTAATTAAGCTAACGGGTACGATAGTTGAATAGTCAAAAGTGAATGAAGCTGCCGGCCAAAAGCAATTGTAATACAAAGCACTCCAATACAAAATATTTTTTTGGGAGGGATTGACATCATAAAGGTCATCGGATATATTTATTACATACCAACCGAATGTATGTAAGGAGGAGACGAATGGCAAGGAATAAATATCCTGAAGAAACAATTAACCAAATCCTAAGCGTGGCGCTGAATCTGTTTATCCAAAAAGGATACGAGCAGACCTCCATTCAGGATATCATCAACGCGCTGGGGGGGCTAACGAAAGGGGCGATCTATCATCACTTCAAGTCGAAGGAGGAGATCATGCAGGCCGTTATCAATCATCTGTTCAAAGACGTTGACGAGATGCTGTCCGGCGTCCGGGACGACAAGGAACTGAACGGTCTGGAGAAGCTTCGTAAGATTTCCCGCGTCTCGCTAAGCAATCCCGCCCAAAACGAAATGGCGGCTGCGGCACCGAACCTGTTGCGCAATCCGAAGCTGCTTGCAGCACAGATCGAGCACATGCTCGAAAAAGCCATCCCCGTCTATATTCAACCCATCATCGAACAAGGCATGCGAGACGGCTCGATCCGAACCGACTATCCTCAGGAACTAAGCGAAGTGTTGTTGATTCTCACCAATCTGTGGTTAAACCCGGCGGTTATCCCGGCTTCGCCCGAGAAGATGTTGAACAAGGTAAAGATTTTCGATGAAATATTGAAAGGCCTGGGGCTTGACCTGTTCGACGAACAAATGTTTCAACGATATGAGGAACTGTTTCGCATGTCGGCTAGAGAAGTCAGCTTAGAGAAGTAAACTGTCGAAAGGCAGCTTATTTTTCACTTAATCATACCGCACGCTGGTATGATTAAGTGCTTCGGGCTCAAAACGCGTATTAAATACTTATTATGAGGAGACGTGAATGATTTGAATCCAAAAACGACAGTGACCTCCCGCTCGCAGGAACGGAATGCAGTGACCAACTTTAACGCAAGCAACCTGGCCAAAAGCGATTTTGCAGGCGTTACGGCTTATAAAGGACAGTTTAAAGCCAGCGCGCTCTCCGGTGCCGACTTTTCGGATGCGAATCTGACCGGTAGCACGTTCAAGGGCAGCGATGTACGCAAAGCCAATTTTGATGGCGCGAATCTGACGGACTGCAGACTAACCGCGCTTGACCTGACCAATGCAAGCTTCAATAAGACGATCCTTGTACGAACCGATTTCAGCAAGTCCGGGATCGAAGGAGTCAAATTCACGGGCATAAGATTGACCGACGTCACGTTTACGCTGACCGATCTTAGAAAAACGATGTTTGAACATTGTTTATTCGACGGCGTCGATTTCAAGGGCTCCGATTTAAGCGGGAAGCGTTTTGACGGACAGACGTTTATCGGCGTCAAGTTCGAGAAAGCTGCACTAACCGACGTTTCGTTCAAGGGCGCTGTGTTTAAGAATGTTTCTTTCCATCCGGGATTTACGTTGACTAAAAAGTACTATCGGATGATTAAAACCATCTGCTTCGAGGGCGCAACGATGGATAAACTGACATTTGCTGCTCTCAAAGGCATGGATGCCAATTTGTCAAAAGTCACAGTCATTTAAGGAAGGGGATCTGATGCAAACCAAGAGCATTCAAGTAAAAGGACACTGCAAAAATCCAACAAGCAGCTCGAAATGCTGAAAAGTGACGTTTCGGAGCCTTCTATAGTGAAAGAACACAAGCGGTATTCTTTGATAAAGGAAAACGCCAAGCCGGGAGAGAGTTTATAGTTTAAACCCATATGACTGATAACAAATTAAAGTGAGGGAAACTAAATGGAAAAGATAACAACAGAAGATATTAGTTCGACAGAAAACATGAAGGAAAAAAGATTCGCTGCCGGGCAGGATCGCCCGGAGCTGCAGAAGGCCATCCAGGAGATAGTCGATTCCGGTTTCCTCGGGGTGCAGCTGCGCGTGCACGATGAGCAGGGCGAGTGGGTCGGCAGCGCCGGGGTGAGCAGGCTGGGCGAGGCGGCGAAGCCGCCTACAAATGGGCACTTCCGGATAGGCAGCAACACCAAGACCTTCACCGCGACCGTGGTGCTGCAATTGGTTGCTGAAGGCAGGATCGGGCTGGACGACCCGGTGGTAGACTACCTGCCCGAGTTCGGGCTAGACCGGCGGATCACGGTGCGGATGCTGCTGCAACACACCAGCGGGGTGTTCAACTTCACCGGCGAGTACTACGAAGACGGGACGGTCGTGTCGGGGATCCCCTGGCAGGGCCAGGAGTGGGTAGACAACCGGTTCAAGACCTACCGGCCGGAGGAGCTAGTACGGCTGGCATTGTCCAAACCGGTGCGATTCGAGCCGGGAACGGACTGGAGCTATTCTAACACCAATTACGTGCTGACCAGGCTGCTGATCGAGAAGGTCACCGGCAGCTCGCTCGCCGAGGAGATGCAGCGACTGATTCTGGGGCCGCTTGGGCTGTCGGGTACCGTGGTACCAGACACCCAGCCGGAGATTCCCGGACCGCACGCCCACGCCTACTACCGGTACGAGGACGCCGGCGAGCAGAAGACGGTCGACGTCACCCGCCAGAACCCCTCCTGGATCTCCACCGGCGGTGACATGATCTCGACCACCCAGGATCTCCACACGTTCATCTCTGCGCTGATGGGCGGCAAGCTCCTCCCGGCCCCGCTGCTGGCCGAGATGTGCAAGCCACATCCCAAAATCGGCTATGGTTTGGGGGTGTTCGTGCAGGACGCCGGCCCGAACGGCGACGGTACCATCATCACCCATAACGGCGGCATTTCGGGTTACGCGGCACTGATGTACAGCACGTCAGACGGTAGCAAGACCCTGACCGCCTCCGTGAACTATGTGGACGACGTCGCAATATCCCTGGCAGTGGCGTTCCAGAAGGCGTTGCAGAGGCTCGTCGAGGAGGTCTTCGGCGGCGGGCAGGCCGGGTCGGCTGACGCGGCCGAGCCGGCCAGTAAACAGGGCTGAGCACCGTGTCCCCGTACGCTTTGAGGCTGGACTCCTTCCGGTTGTGCATGGGGTAGAGCGGTTGCCGGGCTGACCAAGTTGAGTAAAAAACCGCTAATCCAGTGAATGACTCGGATAGGCGGTACGGAGACTCTACAATTTTACTTTTCTTAGCAATATTTTTGATGTAGGAAAGGCTGTAATCGTCGGGGTATTTGTAATATAAAAATCATCGACGATGTTACGCTAACGGGTACGATGCTCAATAAACAACTATGACGAAGCTGCCGGCAAGATCGGCGGCTTCATTACGTTAACGGCAGGATAATTTAATAACTGGACAGAATCTCTTATCTTGATAGGCATACACTTCTACGATTTGATGTACTGGGGAGTCGGATTAAACAGCTCTTAAGAGGAAGGGGGAGGTTAATGAAATGTATAAGCAGCTCGTAGATAAATTAGAAACCTACATCGAAGGTCAAGTAGGTGTAGATGGATTCAGCGGAACAGTACTTGTAGAGAAATCAGGCAAATGCTTACTCAGTAAAGGATGGGGACTCGCAAATCGTGAACATTTAGCCCCGAATCTTTCTGAGACTAAATTTCGAATCGGATCAATTAGTAAGCAATTTACTGCCGCAGCGATCATATTACTTCAACAAAACGGCAAATTAACTGTCAATGATAAGCTAAATAGCTTTATTACTGACTATCCAAACGGTGACAAAATTACGATACATCATCTGCTTACACACACTTCGGGTATTCCGAATTTCACCAACTTTCCGGAATACAAATCAATGTTACGTAGGTATTCTCCACCTGAATTAACACTATTTCATTTTAAAGAATTACCTCTCGATTTTGAACCAGGGGACAGATTTTATTACAGTAATTCTGGATACATATTACTTGCACGAATTGTAGAACTCATAAGTGGAGAAGACTTTAGTACCTTTCTTGAAAAATCCTTTTTTCGGCCTTTAGAAATGTATAATACGGGAAGTGACAGTTACGATTCTGTGATTCCTCATCGTGCCTCCGGCTATAAAATATGGGGAGATTTCGTACATGCTGACTTTATCGATATGTCCATTATGACTGGGGCAGGGGGGCTTTATTCTACGGTTGAGGATCTATTTCTGTGGGATACTGCCTTTTATTCAGGTGCAATTCTGTCTGAATTATCGCGAACTTCCATGATGACATCACATGTACGTGTTAACGATACTACCAGCTATGGATATGGATTGAATATCACAAATAAAGTCCTATTAAAAAATTCACTCCAGACACATAAGTTAATCGGACTTAGCGGCGGAATTGATGGGTTTATGAGTGAATATCAGAGATTTGCGGATGAAGATTTTATGATCGTTGTAATGAGCAATGTCCATCCATCACAACCGGCAACTATCTTGTATGATCTAGCACGTATTGTACTAGGTGAGGATGTTCCTACGGCTCAGAAACAAAAATTCATTGCAGTGGATGATACGTTTTATTCTTTTTATTCGGGTAGATACTCAACGAGCAATAGAAAATTCGAACCTGTAATTACCGCAGAGAGTGGAAATTTATACATATCGTATGAACCTTGGTACAAATATGAACTTAAACCTATAAAACAATTGGAGAATGACGGGACTAGCTTATTCCGAACAGTAGGGGCAGCTGGGGAACTGTTGTTTTTCCATGACGAGGTTGGCAGAGTGATTAGAGGAGAATTTCATTTGTTTGGTAAAGTAGTAGCTTTAATGCCAATTGAATAGATAATCTCATTCGATCATGAATTAAGCTAACGAGTACGATAGCACAATGCTGAAGCGCTGCCACGTGGCAGCTGAGCTAACTGAAATGGAGGGATCATATGGACATTTTTATTTATTGTGTAGGTGTGGTTCTCGTTTTAGGTGTACTCAGAATCGATGGCACGCCTAGGGGAGAATTCCTGGATCCTGTTGAGGGCGATAAAGTGTTCCGCACTCCGGGCATGCGCTTAGATATCATCCGCCGTTGGACTCGGCCCGCCAAAATCTAAGAAAACGAGCGCATTTAAGAGAAAAGCGTTTCTATAGAGGGAGGTTAACGTGAAGCTTGAAAGTATAAGGACAAAGCTAAGACGTAATCGCGATGGGTCACATCTTTAAGGAAAACAGGCATCTGATGAAACTCAAAGGGACTATGACAGAACAGTCATATCGAAAAGAGTTAACAGCGTCAAATCTCATTTGTTCAATGATATATCCATGCGTAGGCTTTTAAACATTATTGGAGAGACATATCCCGCGATGAAGACAGCGCATGTTTATCCTGGACACCTGATCAAGGTGAGGATATCATTAGCTTTCTAGTGGATACTCACTCAGTTATTAAGATTGAACTGGACCGTTATGATAAAACAATTGCTTCGATAGTCGATGTGTATCTAATTGAGGATTGAATGAAGGGACAAAGTAAAACATTTCAGATTAAAATAGCAGTAGCTTTTGACTTATGAAGTGCGTAATCAATCAAATTCCTATGATTGAAGCTAGGTTGTAAGACTGGAAAGCTAACCGACCGCCTAGAACAACTTCATATACACAGAACAGAAAGCGGCACAGTTCGGTTCCGCTTTCTTATATTGCTAGTTATGGAATGCGGAGAAAGGAATGACGAACTCCGGCAAGCCCAAGCTAGATTCCTTAAAATACGCATCCAAACCGTTGTGCTTACGTATAGGATATTATTGGAATCCGGGTTTTCGAGGGCCGCAAAAACGAAAGGGAAATACTAAATGGCTGTAATTTCAATGAATACGCGTGGCAATAAGGTGTTGGTCTAGGTAATTTGGTAAAGTGAAAAACTCATAATTGGCGGTGAACTTATCTTGGCCTCATTGAAAAGACTATTGATTGGGCGACCTCTAAAATCCGCTGAATTAGGCGATCAAAAATTAAACAAGACGAAAGCCCTTGCGATTCTATCTTCTGATGCTTTATCCTCTGTGGCTTATGGCCCGGAGCAGATTTTGTTGGTTCTGATGACAGTTAGCGCTGCCGCGTTCTGGTACACGATCCCAATTGGGATTGGCGTGTTAATTTTATTGCTGGCCCTCATTTTATCTTATCGGCAAATCATATTTGCTTACCCCCACGGCGGGGGAGCGTATGTCGTGTCTAAGGAAAATTTGGGTTTGTACCCTGGTTTAATAGCCGGCGGATCTTTATTAGTCGATTATATTTTGACAGTGGCTGTAAGTGTCTCGGCGGGCACAGACGCAATCACTTCTGCTTTTCCGAGTTTACATGAATATACGGTCATCATTGCGGTAGCTTTTGTCATCTTGATTACGTTGCTTAATTTAAGGGGCGTAACGGAGTCAGCCTCCATTTTAGCTTATCCTGTGTATTTATTTGTTTTAGCGTTATTCATCCTTATCGGAGTTGGCATTTACGATATCATTACCGGTAAGGTTCCCCCGGATCTACATACTCCCATCGGTACGCCGATTGCCGGAATAAGTTTGTTTTTGCTGCTAAGGGCGTTCTCCTCGGGAAGTTCTGCTTTAACCGGGGTCGAAGCTATTTCGAATGCGATACCGAACTTCAAGGATCCAGCTCCTAAAAATGCAGCTAAAACTTTGTTGGCCATGGGTGCTTTATTGGCCCTATTATTTTCGGGAATTGTGTACCTAGCGTACGAATATGGAATTGCTCCCAGGGCTGACGTTACGGTACTCTCACAGATCGCGGAGTCCGCCTTTGGCCGGAACGTTTTGTATTTCTTCATCCAAGGAACCACGGCATTGATCTTAATCCTTGCCGCGAATACGGGATACTCTGCGTTTCCGCTGCTTGCCGTTAACCTTGCTAAGGATAAGTTTATCCCGCGAATGTTCACGATTAGAGGGGACCGATTGGGTTACTCGAATGGCATCCTTTTTCTTGGCTTCTTTTCCATCGTTTTGATTATTGCCTTTAAGGGGAAAACGGAGCATCTTATTCCGTTATATGCCGTCGGCGTATTCATCCCCTTCACCCTTTCCCAGACGGGGATGATCGTGCGTTGGGTTCGTGAGAAACCAAAAGGTTGGATACCCAAGCTCCTTATTAACGCAACAGGAGCCTTGATTAGCTTAATCGTCTCGTGCATATTCTTTTTAACGAAGTTCCCGCAGGTTTGGCCGGTGCTTGTTTTCTTGCCGCTGATCATTTATTTGTTTCATCGGATTCGAAAACACTATGATGCTGTCGGGGAACAACTGAAACTGTCGAGCAGTGAACAAACTGTAGCGATTGAAGGTAATGTATTCATTCTGCCCGTGTCCGGCATGACGCATGTCGTTGAAAATTCCATAAACTATGCGCGATCCCTGCATGCCGAACAAATTATCGCCGTTTACGTGCCTTTCGAAAGAGAAGAAGAAAGCCTGTTTGAAGAAAAATGGAAGGAGTGGCAACCTGACTTAAGATTGGTCACGCTGCATTCTCCGTACCGAAGCATTATTCAACCATTATCCAAATTTATTGATTCCGTGCAACACAAAGCGCGCCAATCCAATTACAAGGTAACCGTACTCATTCCGCAGTTCATTCCTAAGAAAGGCTGGCATAACTTCCTTCATAATCAAACAAGTTTATTGATGCGTGCGCATTTGCTGTATCGGAAGGATGTAATCGTGACGACGGTTCCTTATCATTTGAAGAAATAGGATCAAACAGCTTTTAATGTGAGGAGATTGAAGAAGTTTCGGTGCGGTATTGATCAAGTGCCTCGAGCCAGTACATCGCGTACTGGTTCTTTTTTTGATCTTGGATGCTCGGGAGAAAGAAGTCGTGGGCGGCCGGTTCGGCCTCATGACTTCGAGGACTGGTCACCGTGCCAGATTTCGAGCGCGCAATGCGCCTCAGCGATGAGTTGATGAAGACGGAGAAGGGGAGTTGGATCTTGTTTAGTAAAAAGAAAAATACAGAGATTGAGTACGACTCTCTCTATTCTTCTTGCACATTCCTGGAGGAACTGGATGACGTTAAGCGTTATATTCATCATCCCCGTTAAAATCCCTTATACGGTTTATACACAAGAAAACTAAGCAGCCTCAGTCCTAAATAATTCCGGACAAAGGCCGCTTAATTGCGTTTAATTATTTGTACTGGCTACTTGACGGGGGGCTGTTCAAATCGCCACAGCCTTTTCTTCTCCAAGTTCCGCGTAAAATGATAATTATCGACAATCCGTCAGTTGACAGGGGATTCTTCCGATTTGGAAACAACTGACGAACGAATTTTTAATTCCGTTGGGAGCATGCAGCTGACTTCAGGAGTTCCTTTCTTGATCATTGAAAACAGCTTAGTGGCAGACACAATCCCCAAATCATAAACGGGGACTTTCACCGACGTTAGGGGAGGCGTAAGCATTTTTGAGAATGTATAGTCATTGTAGCCGATGACGGAAAGCTGGTCGGGAATGTTGATCGAAAGCTGTTTAGCGGCTTGATATACGCCAAGCGCTTTAATATCGTCGGTAGCGAAGATCGCCGTCACGTCTTGCCTGACGCATAATAGCCGAAGAGCAGCATCGTAGGCGGATTCTACGGTATGCCCGCCGTCAACGAATAAATCCTCGTCGATCTTGATATCATACTCTTGAAGCGCGGTGGATATCCCCTCAATACGGTCCAGCGAGACATAGTGATTTTTAGGCGCATGAATGCAGCCGATTTTACTGTGCCCCATACGAATCAGATACCTGCAGGCATCCAGTGAATCCTTGAAGTTATCTGTATCCACGCTGAAGATATTGTCGTAATGACTTTGCTCTACATATTTGCCGACGACGGCTACGGGGATATCGGTGTTACCTAGTGCCTTGATCAAGATATCGTCCACGCGCGAACTCAGCAAAATTACGCCTTTGATCAGCTTGTCCGCAATCATGGAAAGCGTCTTGGCTACTTCTTGTTCTTGATTGGAGCAGGACTGAAGGATGAGGTCGTACCCATGCTCTTCGGCGACTTCGCCAATGGAATTCACGATGATATTGAAATAGGGATTGTCCACCGCGAACTTGGACGAGCGGGCATAACTGATTAATATCGCATCAAATCCGTCGGAAGACAGGCTTCTGGCCAATTTGTTGGGGCGATAATTCAGTGCTTCAATCACTTCCAATACCTGTTCGCGAGCCTTTTTGGAAACGGCAGGATGGTCATTGAGCACTCTGGAAACGGTTGATACGGAAACCTTCGCAAGTGCGGCGACATCCTGGATAGTAGGCTTTGGCATGACAAAATCCTTTCATGGGAATCAAATGTTTATGGTGTCATTTTAATACGAATGACAGATAAAGTCCACTTCAGTAACAGGAAATTCCCAGTAGTCACGGGAATTTTCGAGTTAGTGTTGCAAAAGCGAGCAGGTTTGATATAATCGTGGTACCGTTTCCACGAAAGCGTTTTGAAGTGACGACAAAACTCGAGCGAAATGAGCTTCGAATGGAGGATTTCGAATCTTATTTCATAATAATTCCTCCATTATTTAAAAATCGGGTTGAAATTCGTCAATTTTCGACAACGTTTTCCGAAAGGGTTTCATTTATTTTGGTATCGGTACCAAATTAATTAGACGAAGAGGTGTGTCGACAAATGAAAAAGGTGGCAGCAGTAACGTTAGGCGCAGCGCTAATTGTTGGCGGATTGACTGGTTGCGGGAGCAACAGCAGCAATAATAATCAGTCGGATGGAAACCAAGGTACGGCAGAAAACGTGAAAATTCAATTCATGCATTCCATGGTTGAGCAGGATCGCGTGGAAATTATTCAAAAAATGATCGACGAGTTCCATACGGCTAACCCTAACATTACGGTAGAGCAAGTACCGGTTGACGAAGATTCGTACCAAACGAAGATTACGGCGCTCGGTGGAAGCGGCAAACTTCCGGAGACGATGGAGTTAACGCAAGACATGGCGAAGCTGCTCGCCAAGAATGAGTTCTTGGACCTTGATACGACCAAAACCATTATCGACGGCATTGGCGAAGATAATATTTACAAAGGTGCGCTGGACGCATTGAAGACCGAAGACGGTGCCAGCTACACGGCGGTTCCTATGGCTGGATGGGTGCAAGGGATCTTTTACAACAAGAAATTGTTCGAAGCGAAAGGATTGAAGGCGCCATCATCGTGGGCTGATATTCTCGCGGCCGCGAAAGCGTTCAATGATCCGGCCAACAAGAAATACGGCATTGCGCTGCCTACCGCGAACACCGAGTTCACGGAACAAGCCTTCTCTCAGTTTGCGCTTTCCAATGGGGCGAACGTATTTGACGAGAACGGCAAAGCGAACTTCGATACGCCGGAAATGAAAGCCGCGTTGGACTATTACAAAGAGCTGTCGCAGTATACGATGCCCGGATCTAACGATGTTCCGGAAGTGAAAGATGCCTACATGAGCGGCGCGGCGCCAATGGCAATCTATTCGACATGGATTTTGGGTTCCGTATATGACGCAGGCAAGGCGGCCGATCTGGGCTTCGTCGTTCCTTCGAACAAGGAACAAGCTGCTTTCGGCAACATTACGGGCATCGGCGTAGCAGCCGATATTGACGATGCGAAGAAAGACGCGGCAATCAAGTTCACGACATTCATGCTGAATGAAGCGAACAATGTTAAGTGGCTGCACATGTCCCCAGGCGGCATGCAGCCGATCCTGAAGAGCGTCGCAAGCAACCAGGAATATTTGAATAACGACATTCTTAAGGCCTATGCTCCAATCTCTGAAGACATCAGCGGCGCGTTCGCGAATCTGAAGCTGTTCGGAACCGTGAACGGCAAGAACTTCGCGAACATGGGCGATGTTACAAGCAAGAAGATCGTCAGCAACGCGGTATACAACAGCATTATTCAGAAGACGGACGTTGCATCCGAGCTGAAGAAAGCACAAGCGGAAATCGAAGCAATCGACTAACAAGACGCTCATTCAAAAAATCAGTAAAAAGGGGCCATCGTTTACCGGTGGCACCTTTTATGCTCATACCTTATGAGGAATAAGGAGATCATGATGGGAAAAAACAAAAAAGATGCGTTGCTTGGCTATCTCTTCTTGCTGCCAAGCATTCTGCTGATCTTGTTGCTAATCGGCTATCCCATGATTAGAAACTTGATCATCAGCTTTCAGAAGGTGCCGCTCAATCCGAAGAAAGCCGGAGAATTTATCGGTTTCGACAACTACTCGAGTATTTTGACGGATTGGGAGTTCTATAAGTCGTTCCTGCTGACGGTTGGCTTTACGGCGTTGGTCGTAATTCTTAGCACGGCCTTAGGTCTGGCGGTAGCGATTTTTTTCAATCGCAAATTTGTCTTCAAACGGGTTGTCCTGGCGCTTGTGCTCTTGCCGTATATCGTACCGTCGATTTCGGTCATTTTCGCTTGGAAATACATGTTCAACAATGTGTATGGAATTATCAACTACATTTTGGTTGACATGCTGCACATTTTCAAAGTAGCGCCGCTTTGGTTCGACGATCCCAAGTATGCCTTCGTCATCGTCGTCCTGTTCAGCGTATGGAAGTTCTTCCCGTATGCTTACTTAACGTTCTATGCCATTCTTCAGACGGTAGATAAATCTTACTACGAGTCGGCGAGCTTGGACGGAGCCGGGTTCTGGAAGAAGTTCACGCACATTACGATACCGGAAATCATGCCCGTGTTGATTACGGTCGTCACGCTTCGTACTATCTGGGTATTCTACATGTTTACCGAGGTGTACTTGTTGACCAAGCGCGTGCCTATTCTCGGCGTTTACCTGTATGACTCAGCATTCGCCGTCAATGATTTTGGCAAAGCGGCAGCCATCTCGATCTCGCTGTTCGTCGTGATATTCGCCTTTATCATGTTGCTTAGGAAGAGTGCTTTTGCCAAACAGGCTTAGGAAAGGATCCTGACATGAAAAATAAGAAAAAGATTAACAGCATCGTGTTCTATACCGTGTTGATCTTGTTTATGGCGGCAATCCTGTTTCCGTTCTTCATTATGCTGATGGTTACCCTTAAACCGTCGGCCGAAGCGATCCAGTATCCGCCGACGATATTCCCGAAACACATCACGACCGATCACATACGGGATATTTTCAATCCGAAGATCTTCCCGTTCAGAAGCTACTTTAGCAACAGCATCATCATTGCGCTGATTTCCGCGGCCGTATCCGTGCTGGCCGGCATTTTCGGCGGCTACAGCTTATCCAAGCTGCGGTTCATGGGCAGGACGACGATCAATCAAAGTTTCTATTTCGTGTATATGTTCTCCGGCATTTTGCTTGTCGTGCCGTTGTTCAAAATCATCTCTTCGCTCGGCCTGACGAATACGAGAACGGCGCTGATCATTACGATGGTCGTTCAGACGCTGCCGACATGCGTGTTTATGTTGAAGAGCTACTTCGATACGATTCCGCCTGAAATCGAAGAGGCCGGAACGGTCGATGGGCTCAACAAGGTGCAGATCGTGTATAAAATTATCGTTCCGCTATCGATAACCGGAATCGTATCGGTATTCGTATATGCGTTCATGATCGCGTGGAACGACTATTTGTTCGCATCTACCTTATTAAGTTCTTCCGAATTGTTCACGTTGCCGATCGGTTTAAATACGTTGTTCAGCACGCCTGACTACGTATGGGGCAGAATGATGGCCGCATCGCTGTTCACTTCGTTGCCGATCATCGTCTTGTATGCACTGAGCGAACGTTTCATCCAGAGCGGAGCTACAGAAGGCGGAGTAAAAGGGTAAAAAATTTATCGATCAGGTGGGAAAAACATGAAAAAGTTAGTCGCGACAGCACCTAGAACGGCAGCGTTAGTGGAATATACCGATCCCGTCGTCAAAGAGAACGAGATCAAGGCCGAGGTTATTTTCGCCTCGCCTAAGCACGGTACCGAAATCGTCGACTTTCGAGGACTCAGTCCTTTTGCGGAGGAAGAGTACAACGCAGAATGGCAAGTATTCATGCCAAGAGAAGCAGGCGCCAAGAGCGGACTCGAGTTCGGAGATATGAATCTCGGCAATATGTGGGTCGGTAAAGTATCCGAATGCGGCAGCGCGGTCACGGAATTCGCGATCGGCGATATCGTCTGCAGCTACGGCTCGATTCGGCAAACCCAAATCATCAATGCGGTTGATAACTATAAGCTGCGCAAAGTTACGCCAGGCGCTTCGTACAAAAACGCGGTCTGTTACGATCCGGCTCAATTTGCGCTGGGCGGTGTCAGGGATGCCAACGTGCGCGCAGGCGATTATGTCGCGATTATCGGTCTTGGCGCCATCGGACAAATTGCCGTTCAACTCGCGAAGCGAGCAGGCGCATCGATCGTCATCGCCATCGATCCGATTCAGGATCGCTGCGACATAGCCAAGAAACATGGGGCAGACATTACGCTGGATCCTACGAAGTGCGATGTCGGCCTTGAGCTTAAGAAACTGACGGGCAAAAAAGGCGTGGACAGCGTCATCGAAACGAGCGGACATGTCAGCTCGCTCCAAGCTTCCCTGAAGGGGCTGGCTTATGGCGGCACGATCTCTTATATCGCGTTCGGCAAGCCGTTCCCGGAAGGACTCAATTTCGGCAGAGAGGCGCACTTCAACAACGCAAAGCTGATCTTCTCCAGGGCGTCGAGCGAACCGAATCCGGATTACCCGCGTTGGGACCGCAAGCGGATCGAAGAAACATGCTGGGAATTGTTGATGAACGGATACTTGAATTGCGAAGATATCATCTATCCGGTCGTGCCATTTGAGGAATCGGCAGCGGCTTTTGAAAAATACGTAGACAGAAACCCCGAGCTGGGCATCAAAATGGGCGTACAGTTTTAGGAGGTTATGGAGATGAGATTCGGAACGCAAGATAAAGATTTCTTTCCCGTCGCCTTCGTTGAGAAATTCAAGAAAATCAAAGAACTAGGGTTCGATGCATTCGAGATCGATGGCAAGGCGCTCGTTGAGAATCTCGATCAAGTGAAAGAAGCGATCGCGCAGACGGGCGTTCAAGTCGTCACGGCATGCGGCGGTTACAGAGGCTGGATCGGCGACTTCATCGAAGAGAAGCGTCTTAACGGCGTAGAGGATCTAAAGGCGATCATCCGCGCGCTGAAGGAAGTCGGCGGCACAGGCGTCGTCGTGCCTGCGGCATGGGGGATGTTCACATTCCGGCTCCCGCCGATGGTGTCCCCTAGAAGCAGAGAAGGGGATACGAAGGCGATCCTTCAATCCCTTGCGGCGCTCGATCCGGTAGCTGCCGAGAACGGCATTCAAATTTATCTAGAACCGCTCAATCGTTACCAGGACCATATGATAAATACGATTCAGGATGCGCGCGACATCATCGAGGCGGGCCGATTCGCGAACGTGAAGATCATCGGCGACTTTTATCACATGAATATTGAAGAAGACGATATTTCGGCATCGTTCCGGAAGCACCGGGACTTGATTCGGCATGTCCATATTGCGGATAACCATCGCTTCCAGCCGGGTTCGGGCTCCATTGATTTCAAGCATCATTTCGAAACGTTGAAAAGCCTCGATTATGATGGCGATATCGTGTATGAGTGCCGGGTGCGCGGCGACAATCATTTGGAGGAGTACGCGAGGTCGATCGCCCGGATGAAGCAGCTGTACCTGTAGCCGCGTGATGGGATAGGAGAGTAATAGGATGAAGACGATTGCCATTGTCGGGACAGGCAATATTTTCGAAACGGTTCATTATCCGCAGTTCAGCAAGTACAGCGAGTTTGAGATTACGGCTATTGTCACGACAAACGAAGAAACCGGAAGAAACAAAGCGAAGCAGTATTCCATTCCTTATGCCTATACTTCGATGGAAACGATGTTGACGGAACGCAAACCCGATATTGTGGTGGTTTGCGTTCCGAACAAGTTTCACTACGAGATGGTGATGCAGGCGCTTAGGCACGGCAGTCACGTGCTGTGCGAGAAGCCGCCGGCAATCAACAGCGAGCAAGCCCGCGAGATGATGGAATTGGCCGAGGCGAACAACTTGGTGCTGGCGTATAACCTGCATCACAGGCATTCGGTCAATGCGGATTTCTTGAAAAGACAAATCGACCAAGGCAAACTTGGTCGTATTTATAACGTCAAAGTGAGCGCGTTGCGCAGACGCGGAGTGCCTGGTTGGGGAAGCTTCACCAACAAGGACATGACAGGCGGCGGACCGCTCATTGACATTGGCGTTCATATGTTGGATACGGCGCTGTATTTGATGGGCTACCCCAAAGTGACTTCGATTATGGCAAGCTCGTATCGCGAAATCGCGACGAAGAAAAACAAGGGAACCCTCGGAAGCTGGAATCCCGATACGTTCGAAGTGGAAGATGCGGTATTCGCGTTCCTGAAATTCGAGAACGGCGTTTCGCTGACCTTGGAAACTTCGTTCGCTCTGAATATGCAAGAGAAGAACGTCATGAATGTGTGGCTAAGGGGCAGCGAGGCAGGGGCTTCGGTGTTTCCGCTCGCAATATTTGGGGATGCCGAAGGGGAACTGACGGATACCGAATTCCCGTTTCTCGAAGAACGCGACAATCACGAGAGCAGCATCAAGCGTTTCTTGGCACGCATCGAGGGCAAGAGTGCGATGGTCGCGACGGCCCGTGAAGGCTACGATTTACAACGCATATTGGACGGCATCTACCAATCGGCCGAGCGGGGAGAAGTTGTGACCTATGATTAGAAACGTACCTCATGTAGACCGATTGACGGAAACCGGCTTCGACCTCGGCCATATTGGCAGAGCCGAAACATTGATGACTCAGGGTAACGGTTACCTGGGGATTAGAGGCGCTTATGAAGAGGACTATACCGGCAGCATCCGGGGATGCTACGTAGCAGGAACTTATAACAAGGACAGCGCGTTCGAAGTCGCGGAGCTGCCGAATCTCGCGGATCTGCTTCACTTTGAAATTCAGCTGGACGGAGCGGTTTTCCGGATGGACCAAGGAAAACTGCTGGCATACAACCGGTCCCTTATTTTCGATACAGGCGAGCTAATCAGAGAGATCAGATGGGAGTCTGCCGGCGGCCGCGTCTATCGTATCCTGTTCCGACGGTTCGTATCGCAGCATGAGCTGCATGCCATCGTCAGCCAAGTGGAGATTACACCGGAGTCGGCAGATTGCAAGCTGCTCGTCCAAACCGGCATTAACGGCAGAATGACGAATTCGGGCACGCAAAACATGCACGAGACGGAGAAACGCGTATTCGAGAACCGCTACATGCAGGTCACGCAGCAAACGACGCAGTCCGGAATCGACGTGATCTACGCCAGCATGCTGGAAAGCAATACGGAAGGCGGCGAAAGCAAGTTTATATCCGAGCGCAGGAAGCTGACGGAAGCCTACAAGGCGGACATCGGGCGGAGTCGTACGATCGTCATCACCAAGAAGTCGGTCGTGACGACTTCCCTGGATCGGATCTACATCGATGCATACGTTGCGGCAGAGGCAAGAACGCATAATTTGGCTATGCTCCATCGTATGGCGGAGAAGAGCTATGCGGAGCTGCTGAAAGAGAGCACGGATGCTCGCCGACTGGGATCGGGCATTACGATCGATAGCGCGCATAATTTTGATCAACTGGCGATTAACTTCGCGGCCTACCACTTGAGTATCATGGCGCCGGCGCACGACAACCGATTCTCGATCGGAGCGAAGGGCTTGACCGGGGAAGGCTACAAAGCGCATGTATTCTGGGATACGGAAATTTTCATGCTGCCGTACTTCCTCTACAACCATCCGCAAACCGCCAAGAAGCTGCTTGAATATCGGTACGGCGTATTGGAGAAGGCGAAGGAAAAAGCGCTGCGCAATGGTTATGAAGGCACGTTGTACCCGTGGGAAAGCGCGCTGACGGGCGAAGAGGAAACGCCCGAGTTCGCAGCGATGAACATTAAGACGGGTACGAGAGAACGCGTGCATTCCGCTGACAAGGAGCATCACATTGTCGCGGATATCGCTTATAGCGTACTGGAATACGAGAAAGCGACAGAGGATCGGGCATTCATGCAGGCAATGGGCGTCGAGATGCTCATGGAAGCCTCGCGTTTCTGGGTGAGCAGGGCCGATAAAAGCAAGCGACCCTATTCGATTACGAATATTATCGGGCCCGACGAGTATACCGAGCATATCGACAACAATGCATATACCAACTATTTGGTACGCGAAGTGGTCTCGAAGACGCTCGAGAAGATGGCGGAATACGGAACGGACAAACGCGATGAAGCATCCTTTCGCGATTTCGTCGAACATCTGTATGTGCCGCAGCCGACGGAAGCCGGCGTTATCCCGCAAGATGACAGCTTCCTGTCGAAACCGATCATCGATTTGGAGAAGTACCGGGCGGCACCGGGCAAACAGCTCATTTTGCAAGATTATACGCGTGCCGAAGTGGTTGACATGCAAATTCTGAAGCAAGCCGATGCGGTGATGCTGCTCTACATCCTGCCGGAATTGTTCGACACGCAGGTAGCCGAAGCGACTTGGAATTATTATGAACCGAAGACGATTCATGATTCCTCGCTGAGCATGTGCATGCACAGCATCGTGGCGCTGCAGTTCGGCGAAGCGGACAAGTCGTATGCGTGTTTCGAGAAAGGCGCGCGCATCGATTTGGGGGAACATGCCCATTGTACGGACGGCATTCATGCCGCATCGCTTGGCGCCGTCTACTTATCCGTCGTTGCGGGATTCGGCGGCGTGTCGGTAACGGAGAACGGGCTGCGGATTCGCCCGCAGTTGCCGGCAGCGTGGAGCGGGCTTCGTTTCCCGTTCGTCTATCGGAATGAACGGATGTGGTTCGCAATCGACAAGAACCGTATTCATGTAGAGAGAAGCGGCGACTCCGAAACGCCTCTGTCCATCACGTGCAACGGGCGGACGTACGTATCGCGAGGCGCGGAGCATTCGCTGGAAATCGAATATAGTTAGGAGCACGGAGGGAAAACCATGCAGAACAAGATTAAACAGATCTATGGAGACAAAGCTCCTGAAGTCATGCAAGGCATCGAGCGGTTGCTCGCGAAGTACAAGGGCGGGAAGCCGAAGAAGTCATGGGTTACGGAAGACGAGGTCATGCTGATCACGTATGGCGACAGCGTGAGCAGCCCCGGCGAAATGCCGCTCCGGACGTTGGACGATTTTCTGACGAACGACGTGAATAGCGGCGTGACCGCCGTGCACATTTTACCTTGTTTTCCGTATACGTCCGACGACGGTTTCTCGGTCATCGACTATCGCGTTATCGATCCGAGCTTAGGCGACTGGGGCGATATCGAGAAACTCGGATCTCGCTTTGACCTGATGCTGGATGCCGTTGTCAACCATGCATCGGCAAGCAGCCCATGGTTCAAGGGCTTCCTGCAGGACGATGAGCGATATAAAGAATATTTCATCGTGGCGGACCCGGCGCTCGATTATTCGTCCGTGACCAGACCGAGAGCGCTGCCGCTGCTGACGGAAGTGGAGACGCCGTCAGGCAAGAAGCATGTTTGGACGACGTTCAGCGCGGATCAGATCGATTTGAACTTCGAATCGCCTCAGGTATTGCTCGAGATTCTTGATATCTTGGCGATGTACGCGCATAACGGTTCCAGATTCATTCGACTGGATGCGATCGGCTTCATGTATAAGAAGCTAGGCACGACGTGCATGCATCTGGACGAGACGCATATGCTCGTTCAAGTCATGCGGGAGTTCCTGGACATTGCGGCTCCGGGGACGATCCTCATTACCGAGACGAACGTTCCGCATAAGGATAACATCAGTTACTTTGGGGACGGCAACGAAGCGCATATGGTTTATCAATTCCCGCTGCCTCCGCTTACGTTGTTCTCGTTCTACAAACAGAATGCCCGCAAGTTGATGGACTGGGCGAACTCCTTGGAGCCGACGTCCGGACATACATCATTCTTTAATTTCTTGGCATCTCATGACGGCATTGGCATGAGACCAACGGAAGGGATTCTGACGTTGGAAGAGCGCGACATGATGGTTCAGAACGTGCTTGGACGCGGCGGATTCGTGAATTTCAGAGACAATGGGGACGGTACGAAGAGCCCTTACGAGCTCAACATTAACTACATGGATGCACTTACGGAACCTGGGGCTTCCGATGCGGAAAGAGCAAAGCGGTCGCTCGCTGCCCATGCGATTCTGCTCTCCCTCGCCGGCGTGCCTGCCGTTTATATCCATAGCTTGTTAGGGTCACGGAACGATCGCCAAGCCGCGCTCGATTCGGGTATCAACCGCCGGATTAACCGGGCGAAGCTGGACAAGCAAACCGTATGCGAAGAGCTCCAAGCGGATACGCTGCGCAAATCGGTATTCGAGCAAATGAGCGCATTGATCCGCACTCGCCGCGCCCAATCCGCATTCGCTCCGCAAGCCGCGCAGCAAGTCGTTTACTTGGATGATCGAATCTTCTCCATTCGCAGAACCAATGAAGAGACCGGACAACAAATTCTGGTGCTGGTCAACGTATCGGATGAAGAAGTGTCCGTAGATACGGGCATTAAAGGTACGGATCTCATTACGGGTCAAGCGGTTGACGGTGTCCTCGTCATGAAACCATGCGGCTACCACTGGGTGGGAGTTGCCTCCAAGTGAACGCGTTAAGAGTGCAAGCGCACCGGATTATCGAGGGTTCGATCAAGGCCGTTTTGCCGGAAGCCGCAGTCATCAAGGCGCTTCGCGACAGACCGATTACGAAGCAAGCCGTCGTGGTGGCGATCGGCAAAGCGGCGTGGAATATGGCGCATGCGGCAGAGCAAGTATTAGGCGACGGCATCCGGCAAGGAATCGTCATCACCAAATACGAGCATTCGAAGGGACCGATCGAACGCTTCGAAATTATCGAAGCGGGACATCCGATTCCGGACGAGAATTCGATACTCGGCACGACAAAGGTGCTGCAGCTCGTTGACGGCTTATCCCCCGAGGAGGAAGTTATTTTTCTGATCTCTGGCGGCGGCTCGGCTTTGTTCGAGAAACCGCTCGGGAACCTTACGTTGCAGGATATGATGGAGGTTACGGAGCGCTTGCTATTCTCGGGTGCCGATATCGCCCTGGTCAATGTCGTTCGCAAGCATTTATCGGCGGTGAAAGGAGGACGGTTCGCGAAATTATGCGAGCCGGCTTCTATCTTCGCCATCGTCTTGTCCGACGTGGTAGGCGACCGTCTGGACGCGATTGCTTCCGGACCGGCTTGCGCCGACCCCTCCACTTCGGAGGAAGCGCTCGAAATCGTCAAAACCTATAAGCTTGAATTCGGCCCGACTGTCCTTGAAGCATTGAAGCAAGAAACGCCCAAGCAGATCGATAATTGCAAGACGGTCGTTACGGGAAGCGTGAAGTATTTGTGCGAAGCGGCGGCTGCCGAGGCTGAACGGTCCGGCTACCGACCGTACATTCTTGCTTCAACCTTAACAGGCGAAGCCAGGGAGATCGGGAAGATGATGGCTGCGATCGGGAGAGAAATCGCGGGCGGTTCGGCATATGGATTCCAGAAGCCCTGCGCGATTATTGCCGGCGGCGAAACCGTTGTAAAAGTAACGGGCAGCGGCAAGGGCGGGCGCAACCAAGAGGTGGCTCTCGCGGCGGCTTTGGAGCTTGACGGGGTGGATGACATGGTGCTCTTTTCCCTTGGGTCGGACGGCACCGATGGCCCGACGGATGCTGCCGGAGGCATCATTGATGGCGGGACGATCGCAAGGATGAAAGCGAGCGGGGTCGATCCGCTTCGGCATCTGACGAACAATGACGCTTACCATGCGCTGCAAGCGAGCGGCGATTTAATTCGAATCGGTGCCACGGGCACGAACGTGAACGATGTCATCGTGCTACTTTGCAAATGAGAGGGTGTTTCGGATGAATGTCCAAGGCGTTATATTTGATCTGGATGGCGTAATCGTAAGCACGGATCATTTTCATTATAGGGGTTGGAAGAAAATCGCGGATGAAGAAGGCATTCCATTCAACGAAACGATCAATAACCGTCTTCGCGGCGTCAGCCGCATGGAAAGCTTGGCGATCATCTTGGAGCGAGCCGACAAGAGCTACTCCGAAGAGGAGAAAGTCGCATTAGCGAGCAAAAAGAATGGGTACTACGTAGAATATCTGTCCGATTTGAATGCCTCCTATATTATTGACGGCGTTCAAGAGGTGTTATCCGGCTTAAAGGATCGAAATATTAAGATCGCAATCGGCTCCTCAAGCAGAAACGCCAAGCTGATCCTGGAGAAAATCGGGCTGCTCCACGCGTTCGACGCGATTGCCGACGGCAGCGATATTAAGAATAGCAAGCCGGATCCGGAAGTCTTTTTGCTGGCTGCTAGGAAGCTTGGGCTGGAGCCTGCACAATGTGCGGTCGTAGAAGACGCGATTTCCGGCATTGATGCTGCCCATGCAGCCAACATGATCAGTATCGGGGTCAGTGATGCCAAGGAGTATGATAAAGCAGATTATCGGTTAGACGATGTAGGGGAACTCCTTTCTCTACTAAGTTAAGCCTCAAAACATGTCGTAAGTTTTACTTGCATGCAATTAATCCTGCTTGGCTATTCTCGGCCAGCAGGTTTTTTTGCTATACGGCTGTTTGATTACAAAAGACCCGGCTGGGACTACCGTATCGTACCGGAGGCGCTAGACAAACGGGTATGGGCGGTTTAATGGAAGAGCAGTCAACAGAAAGAACAGCCAGAGGAAAGAAAGCGTACAGCAAAAAACCAAACGGACGGCAGCGGCAATAAGAATACTGAAAGACGAGCGCCCCGGATATCGCATCCCGATATCCGGGGCGCTGGAGGAAAGATGGAGAGGTTATTTGTGTCTAGCGGAAGATTTAACGATTTTGGAAGCGAATCCTTGGTTGATCGACCTGCTTGCATACAACCTTAAAGGAATACTCGGTTGTCAATTTGAGTCGATTCTGACGCATTCCAGCGCCGTGTTTCTCCATATATATTTTCAAACGATTATGAAGCTTCAGGGAAAAGTCGAAAACTTGTGAAATCCGCCATTTGCGCGGATTTTTTATGTTATGAAAGACAATGCATCGCCTTATTGTACGGCGAGGTTTTCGAAATCATCGGACTCGAATTGAACGTGCTAAGAGAGGTCTATCTTCAATCTGGACAGCGTTTTTGCTAACGCATAAAAATACATTGATATCAGGGCTTAAATTGAATATGCACTTTATTCCGCCGGGTATAATACCCGTGGGGGTGACTTACAATGAAATGCGTTTACTGTGAAAACATCCAACAAATCAAAGGGATGAATCATAAATGCTACATCTGCTCGATAATCAAACGCAAGCAGTAAAGAGGTGCATTATTTAAATGTTAACGAAATTTACTACCAAAAAGCTTTCTAGTGTTCGATTCTCCCCACTCGCAACGTTATCAGTTAGACCATGTCGCAATGTATGAAGAAATGAGGCTATGGTAGCATGGTTAAACGATTCTGATGCTAATTCTAACTCGCCTAGCTGGAATCTGTAAGGCATACGAGTGAAAAAAGTCATTGAGCTAACGGGAAACGATAGTCCAACGAAAAAAGGAGGAGCAGATGCCGCGGCAGCTTGCTCCTCCTTGTCATTGAAGTAACGGGCAAGAAGCACAATATACGGGAAGTAGCTTAATAAATAGCGTAGTTTTAGTTTACAGAGTCGATATAAAAGAAAAGCTTTCAGGTAAAGTTATTAAACCCGATGCCAAGATAATTGTTTCAAAACTTAACCCTAACGAAAAGCTCACTTTTGCTGATTTGTCTCTTCCAATCAATACTCCGATACAAGTAGCTATAACATGGACCGAGGTAAATACCGTTTCTAACGAAGATGGTACTTTTCAGATATCATTGATTCCTGATGAAATAGCATCTTAATAAATAGATGTAGCGTAGCTGATACTCAACTAATGGATTACGATAGCTTAATTAACAACTATGACGAAGCTGCCGGCAAAATCGGCGGCTTCATTACGTTAACAGGGCAGGATAGTTCAAAGACTACGCGAATACCTTAAGTCAGAGTGAATTTATGAAGTACGCAAAGTATCACATGCCGCCAAAGATAATAAAGGAGATAAATCAATGAGAAGTTTTTATTTTTATCTTTTGGTAGTGTTCCTCATCTTTTTAACAGGCTGTTCATCGAAAGCGGATACTCAATTTAATGATAATGATATTAAGATTAGTTTGTTGAATCAGGAAACAAATGATCAATTTAGAGCTTATTCAATTGAAGTAAAGAATACAGGTGAATTGGAGATTAAATATTTGGATTTTTATTTGTACTATCCTGTAATCACGATGAACGGTTCTAAAGGGAATCCATTTAAAATTGAAGGTAAGACTGACGGTGGCAAACAAATAAATCTTAAATCAGGAGAGGAAATTACTTACGAAATATTTGCACCGATAAAAGAGGTGTTTGGAAATTCAAAGTTATTAGACTTTAATAGTCCACAAGTTCAACTAAAGGGGATGGTGCAACAAGGGAAAGCGGAGATACCTTTTTCAATGAGCGGGGGATATCTAGATATGAAGTAATTTTGTTTAATTATACAAAGAGGAGCCTCTAATGGAGCGATATTGGTGAGAGGAGAGGTTGTTCGTGAAAATTTCAATCCTTGGATTATTTGCCTCTATCAGCTGTATATTTTTATGTGCAATATTTTTGTACTGGAATCCCTATTCCGATACCCCGCCGAACGATAGAACGATAAAAATCTTTTATTCAATGTTGATACTTCCTGCATTTATAGGTATTATTGCTGCTTTCTTTAAAAGTCGAATCTTGATGTATATCGTGCTCATCTGGTCGCTTCCTTGTAGTCTTTACCTAGCAATAGCGAGCATTCCGAGTTTATGGAACTTCTTTGGAGTAGTTCTTATTTTATATCTCATTTCAGCAATCTTGATGAAGAAAACAGTTAGTATTTAAACCATTTTGTTAAGCTAACGGGTACGATAGCTATTGCAATACGCGAAGGCAGTCCGTCGGAAACGATCGGCTGCCTTCGCTTAGTGCTGAATAATATATCGATATCATCTAATAGGAGGGCGAAAACTCTATATAGAGGGCATTGAAATACTGCATTTTGGTGGATGAGCATGGAATAGTGCGTGAAATCGGAGGGCAATTGTCATATAAGACAGGAGAGAAATGGATAAAGCAATGGTCTGAACTATAATGAGCGAAGGCTAACCAATTAATTCGGTATGCGCGTCGTTAGAAAAGGAGGAGGTTACTTTAATGGAATTTTTTCTTTTTAGCGCAGTATACCTGGTGCCGTTATTTAGTTTTCTATTTGTAGTTACTTTACTGAAGGCCATTGAAAAAATAGTAAATAAAATACGTTACGGCACAGAGATGTTTTGGAGTGGCGTCTTTTTTTCCTTGGCAATGTGGTCAATTAGCGTATCATCATCGTTGAACTAACGGGTACGAGATAGCTCAATCAATGACACGACGGTAGCCGGCTTAAGAACAATCGGCTGCCTCGTTGCGCTAACGGGCAGTTCAGCGAAACTATCCAAGTATTGGAAGCGTAAAATGCGTAGTATGGTATTTCTGCGAAAGAGGGGGATTGAAGGTACCGCCCTTCGGGGGAGATCGTTAAGGGAGGCCGCGATGAACGAGACCGCATTTGACGAACCATTATTTGCAAGCGTGAAGCCGGGCTTAACCTCGTTCTGTTACCGAATGCTAGGCTCCATGGACGATGCGGACGATGCCGTTCAGGAGACGAGTATTCGGGTCTGGCAGAGCTGGAGCACGTTCAGACAGGATTCCTCGTTCAAAACATGGGTCTATCGGATTGCCTCCAACCTGTGCTTGGACAAGCTGAGACAATCCAAAGGCCGTGCGCTTCCCGTTGACCTGTTCGACCCGGCCGTCGCCATCGTCGAGCCGCGCGATACGCTGCCGGACTCTGCCTGGATCTGGCCGTCTCCCGACTTTGGGGGCAATCCGGAGGATCGGCTCGTCCGCAGAGATACCCTTCAACTGTGCTTCATCGCTCTCCTGCAGACCTTGCCTCCGCGGCAGCGCGCGGTATTCATTTTGAAGGATGTATTTGAATGGTCCTCCAAGCAGATCGCGGAAACGTTGGCGATGTCGCCGGTAGCGGTGAACAGCGCCTTGCAAAGAGCCAGAGAGACGATGGACCGGGCGCAGCTTCGCTCGGATGAGCTCAGCAGCATGGACGTTCAACCGGAGCAGCAGCTGCTGTCCCGGTATGTGGAGGCCTTCGAGAAATTCGATATTGCTGCGCTCGTCGCGTTGTTCCACGAGGAAGGCTGCATGTCGATGCCGCCCTTCGAGATGTGGATCCGCGGCAAGGAAGATTTGTCCGCCTTCTATTCGCTTACTCGCTGGCATTGCGAAGGTTCGCGATTTGTGCCCATTACGGTGAATGGCGGTTATCCGGCGTTGGCCCAGTATATGCCGGGCAAAGAGGGCTCTAGCCTGGTACCTTGGGGCATCCATGTCATCGAAATCAAAGAAAATCAAATCCTGCACGTTCAAAACTTCATTCATACGCCATTATTTTCGCGATTTGGGCTGCCTGAGCGAATTAACCAATGAATTTCGTCATTGGCTTACGTCTATATCATTGAGAATAACCAAACGATGAATATCAGAGAGGTGTCTATTTAAAATGGAAACGAGTCAACCGACGAATGTAACCGTGCAAGCCGTCATTCAAGCCCCTGTCGAGAAGGTATGGCGCTTTTGGACCGAGCCGGATCACATCATGAAGTGGAATCAAGCGTCCGAGGACTGGCATGCGCCGAAAGCCGAAAACGATCTGCGGGTCGGGGGCAAGTTTCTGACACGGATGGAAGCGAAGGATGGCAGCATGGGCTTTGATTTTGGCGGCGTCTACGATGTCGTGAATCGGCATGAGGCGATCGGCTACACCATGGAAGACGGAAGAAGAGTGGATATTGCTTTCGTCGATCAAGGGAATGAGACGAAGATCATTGAAACGTTCGACGCGGAAATCTCCAATCCCGTCGAGTTTCAGCAAGCAGGCTGGCAAGCGATCATGGACAATTTCAAAGCCTATACCGAACAAAACTAATCATCGCGAAGAAGACGCCGGGGAAGATGCCCGGCGTCTTTCTTTTTGAATCCAAGTACGAGCGTGCTCTCCGTTAGCCTTAATCTTGTGCCGCATCCATGTTCATGTAGTTAATGGCCCACAGATGGCCGTCCAAGTCCACGAAGCCCCAATGATACATGAACCCATGATATTCAGGTTCAGCGTGCAATTTCCCGCCCAAGGAGACCGCGGTATTCACGATTTCATCGACCTTTTCCCGGCTCTCGAAGGCCAATGCGATCGTCATCTGCGCATACTTGCTCGTATCGACGGATTCCTTCTCCGTGAGCGTATTAAAGAATGCTTGATTGATCAGCATGACCTGCAGGTTGTCGCCGATCACGATGGCTACCGAATTCTCGTTCTCGGGGAATTGCGGGTTGAGCTCGAATCCGAGTCCGGTGAAGAACGCTTTCGATTGTTCTACGTTTTTTACAGGCAGGTTGAAGCTCGTGAATGCGGACGTTAATGCCATTTTCAAAACACCTCTTCGTCAAATTAGTTTGTGTTCATTTATGCCTTCGTTTATATAGACGACAGTCGATCCCGGAATTCATCGGTCTCATGGATTCGGAAGCCTAAAATTTGAAAAATAACTTGGTATTGAGTTCGGAACCTGCCATTCCCGTAAGGTTGCACAAGCATGATCACGAAGGGCGTATCCATCCTGCCCATTCGCGGCAATATTTACGATTCGGCGGGAGAACAGATCGCATATTCGATCTCAACTCAGGCTTTAAGCAAGGCGGAGGCGCTGGCTGCAAAATTCGTGCAGCGACATGGTGTTGATTGATATTATAAGTAGGGAAAGATTTGAACAACTAATCGACCATTTGATCAAACACGATAATTTCCAATCAGTCTTTAATCGATACCCTGATGTAGATGCAGCAGACGACGAGAACTATCCTGTTGGATTTTTATATCCGAAGGAACGTTGAACTAACGGGTACGATAGTTGAATGGATAACGCAATAAATTTGTTGCATTTTCGTTAAATATCGGCGGGATATAATTGAACCGACCTCGAATGATAAGGAGTGAAAAATTTGGTTTATGCCTTTCTTGTTCTGTACCTGTTTGCTAATGTTCTTGTGATTTATAGGATGATAAGATATCGCTTTCTAAAGTTTAACAGAGAATCCATAGGTCTCGTTGGGATATTTGGCATATTTGCATTCGAAATTTCAGATTCACTCACATTAAATACAACATTAACGGTTTTTTCGGTCCTTTTATTGCTCGTATACGTTGCATTCATGATCACAACGAATTACAAAAAAAGTCACAGTAGCTAGATAAGAATGAAGCAATATCATTACGCTAACGGGTGAGCAATCATGGGGCATCGTCCATGCCAATGTCCAGCTTGGCAATGTGTTGTCGCGGACGGACGGCCATGCCTAATCGATTTTGGATTGAGTGGTTACAGCTATGCTGATCGGTCTGATGGTCGACGGCATCGTCTTTACGGCTCGTTTCGTGCCGGTCATGCGCCAGGTCATCTCGGTTCCCGCGGGAATCGCGCGCATGCCGTTCTGACGATGCCTCATTAAGCTGATATGAACGAGGCGGTCAATACCTCTTTTCAAAAATCATTTGTAAGGGGAATTGCTTTAAAATCTTGGCACGAAGGCAAAGCGTTGACGGTGGTTAACAGTCTGATATGCGCGGGCTGGGTACTTCATTTCAATCCTTCCGTCGCGGAGCTGCCTCGGACTAACGGCGCACGTTCGGCTGCCTTTTTGTTATCATCGGGCTAGCGGAATGGTAAAACAAAACGTTGTTAGAACATCGGGGATACTGTCAACTTGTATGCTGCCGCCTTGGTTTTCGACGATCTTTTTACAAATGGCGAGACCCAGTCCGGCGCCGCCATAATGTCGTGAGCGGGATTTTTCAGAACGGTAAAACTGTTCAAAGACGTGCGGCAAATCCGTTTGCGAGATGCCTGAACCATTGTCTGTGACGGAAATTTTTAAGTCATCGCCATCCACCTTTGCCTCAATGTTTATCGTCCCGTTTTGAGCTACATACCTTTTGGCATTGCTGATCAAGTTATCCAACACCTGTGCAATACCACTCTCATCGGCAATAAGGGGCGAAGAAGGATAAGGCTTTATTACCTTCAGCTCGATCGACTGATCGGCAAATTCGACTTCAATTGGCGTGATTACAGCTTCAAGGAGCTCTTTGGAGTCGCGTACGCTGAACCCGGCATCTTGGTCATTGATGTCCAGTTGGGTGTATTGAAAAAGGCGTTCGATCAAATGATCAAGGCTTTCTGTTTTCTTCTTGATGACCGTGATGTACCGGTTAAATTTCGCCTTGTCATGGATGATGCCATCCTGTAAACCTTCCACGTAACCTTTTATGGACGTCATGGGCGTACGGAGGTCATGTGAAATACTGGCGATTAGCTCTTTGCGGGAAGCTTCAAGAACGGCCTGTTTTTCCAATGACGTTTTTAATTGTTTTCTCATCAGATCAAAGGCAGTACATAGATCGCCCATTTCATTGTTTTTATGATATTGAAGACCAAACTCGAAATTTCCATCCATGATGTTTTTTGTTGCCGCATTTAATTCCTGCAGCGGTTTTAAAATGTGCGAAGCGATAATCCAGCCTAATATAAGCGCGCACATGCAAAATGGTATTAACAGTGCCAACAGGATTGGGACGACAGTCACAACGGTAGGCGTGTTTTGCGTATTAAATCCAGTAACCAACACTGCAAATATCGGGAGAAGGAGCAAGGAGAAGAAGGAGATGTTCAGCTTATTCCCAATTCCGATTCTCATTTTCCGCTGCCTCCAAACTTATAGCCAACCCCCCAAACGGTTTTAATGAATTGAGGGGAAGAGCTATCATCCTCTATTTTTTCCCTGATTTTCTTAATATGGATGGTGACCGTGTTTAAGTCCCCGTACTCATTGACGCCCCAAACATTTTCATAGATTTGCTGCCGGGTTAACACTTGGTTGGCATGTAAAGCTAAGAACCGCAAGACTTCAAATTCTTTGGTTGTAAAATCTACCTCGTTATCGTTCATTTCTACCGTGTAGGCTTTCAAGTTGATTTTTAAATGTTGAAATGACAGTACATCGCTCTTGTCGGCAGGTACGGAGAGTTGATGATATCTTCGTAATTGAGCTTTTACCCGTGCTACAACCTCACCTGGACTGAACGGCTTTACCACATAATCATCGGCACCCAACCCCAACCCCAAAATCTTGTCGACCTCTGCCTTCTTCGCACTTAGCAGGATAATAGGGATGGATGATTCAGCGCGTATGGTTCTGCATACTTCCATGCCGTCCAGCCCCGGAAGCATAATATCCAAAATCATCAGCTGGGGCTGGTATTCTCTAAAAAGCTTCATGCATTCTTGTCCATCGGTGCTAATAAGTACAGCATATTGTTCCTCTTCCAAGTAATCTTTTATTAATTCGGCGATTTCCAGCTCATCATCCACGACCATAATCTTAGAGTGCTGCATCCCACGATCTCCTTGGCTTAATAGATTACAGCAGCACATCCTTTCGTTTCATAAGAACTGCGCTGCCAATGAAAAACAATGTAATATATACGAAGATGATTCCGGTCTTAGCAGAGATTTGAGCCAACGTAGCGCGATGGATCGTCATTTCATGAAAGGTATTCATTAAAGAGATGATGGAATATTCGCCTATCGTTCCATACCGCTCAAGTAGAGGCGAGAACAAAAATAATGACATCGCGGCCCCAATGGTGATCCCTGCATGTTCGGTTAGCAGCGCAATAAATAGGATCACCATACCGAATCCGGCGCTTGGCAGCATGGAAGCCATTGCCGATGTTAAAGTGATCGTAATGCCATTCCCGGTTATCGGAACACCATGAAACAAAAGCCGATCACCCCAGTCCAATGTAATCGCCCCAACGATATACGAGGTGATAACCGTAAAGCCAACAATTCCAACGATGGATGCCATTAGGGCTGCAGCTTTCGCGCCGATGAACTGAATCCGATTGACCGGACGCAACAGCACCAATTTGAATGTACCATTTCGATATTCATCCGCAATCATGTCCGCCGCAAGTACAGCAATAAACAAAACCATGAATATCGAATGGCTGGCGATCATCTCTAGCGTAAAGGATTGGCCATTAAGCGAAAAGGCCGTTTTCCCTTCTGGCATGAATTTATAGTGGAAAATTTCGTACGCTTGAAATGCTAAACTAACGCCCATGAAGAGGCAGCCTTTTTTGAGCCGTACTGCTTTATAGATTTCATTCTTTATCAAGTTTAACATTTATCCGCCTCCCTAGGCTTTGCTTGTGCGATTAATACATGATTTCTTTTGTCTTAAATGTATAGAATGAGAACACGGCGCATCCGATCAGGTAGATTGCGATCATTCCGATGCTTTGAAGCGCAAGCTTCCAATCCCCCGTACGGATGAAATTTTCATGGAAATACACCATGTGATAAGCAAGGGAATAAGGTGCGATTTCATCAAAGGCGTTTAAACTAAGCCCGATCGTCATCACTACGAGAGAGCTGACCACGGTTAAACTCATGCTCCTGAACAATAGTGCAATTGCAGTCACGAACAGACCAAATGCCATAAAGGGGAAGATTAGCAACGCATAGGCTCCTAATGTAAGCCCTACGCCCTCGAACGGCATGTATAATTGTCCGCCATATTCCGTTGCATTGCCCCATCCCAAGTAATAGATTCCCACTGCATAAGAGGCGATGATGAAGAAAAGCACCATAATCGCAATAAAAATAAGCAACGAAGCGATCTTTGCGCCGAGAAGTTGATTTCGAGTGATAGGCCGCAGCAAAGATAGCTTTAATGCCCCTCGCCTGTACTCATTCGTTACGCTGTCACCGATGAAAATCGGAATGAAAATAACCATGAATTGAGAGAGTATATTAGTCATGATCAGCGGTGCAGATTGCCCATACGTAAATGTCCAGACGGTGTATTCTGAGCCGGGCTTGTAGCCATGCAGATTCAAAATAAGCACAACAAAAACGGTTGCCGCAAAAACATACAGCTTTTTCGTTCTAAAGAGCTTATAGAGTTCAATTCTTAACAGCTTCTTCATCATACACGCTCACTCTCCGGTAGCTTCAAAATAGAGCTTTTCCAAAGCATTTTCTGTGGAATTGCCGGCCCATTCATGTACATTGCCTTCAACAAGAAGCTTCCCGTCATGGATGATGCCTACACGATTGCAAAGCTGCTGCATTTCATGGAGCAAATGACTGGATATGAAGAAGGCGATGTTCTTTTCAGATGAAAGCCGTACAATCATTTCTTTAATCTCCTTCATCCCTTGCGGATCAAGTCCGTTGGTTGGTTCATCAAGGATGATCAGCTCGGGATCATTCAACAGCGCATTGGCAATCCCCAAACGCTGTTTCATGCCCAGAGAATACGTTTTGACCTTATCTTTCGCACGGCTTCGTAATCTGACGAGTTCCAGCACTTCATCAATTCGGCTTCTGTTAAGACCGGGTACAAGGTTCGCCATCAATGAGAGGTTCTCATATCCCGACAGATAATCATAAAAAGTCGGGGATTCTACGATCGCGCCAATTTGCGAGATAGCAGACTTGAAGTCCGTTTTCAAATTGTACCCATTAATCATCACGTCTCCAGAATCAGGGAAAATCAGACCGGTCATCAAACGTATGGCGGTAGTCTTTCCCTGTCCATTTCGCCCAAGAAAGCCGTATACATCGCCTTTCATTACTTTAAGATTCAGGTTGTCAACGATCTTTCTGCCGCGAAACGATTTGGTGAGATTGCGTGTTTCCAATAACGGAGTTGAATTCATCAGGCATTTTCCTTTCTTTTACGGAGAATCAGTTTGTTTTCTTCTTAATTGTCCTTCCGAAAAATAAAATAGCGCATTTGAGAAAATAAACTCGTGATCGGAATTTTATTAAAATCTGATAAACAAAAGTTCTGATAAAGACAACGCCAAAAACGCGGCTGCTTTAGGCTAGCCGCGTTTTATTTGTCGCAGAATCGGAGTAATTAACGATGTAATAAATTAGAAACAAGCATGGGGAGCTTTTGAATACTAGAGAGATGAACAGCTGCGAAAAGTCAAAAGAAGACAGCCAGATCTTCAGATTTGTTAGTATTCGAAAGGCGTACTATACGCTAATCTAAGGGGATAGATTGAATTCCTATCAATTTAAGGAGGTTGCACGGTTGAAACAACGCTGGACGTATCGATCTCTTACGATCTACCCCAAGCTAGTGATGTCTTTCTTGCTCGTCATCGTTCCGATTTATATATTAAGCTTTCGGATGAATCATTCCGGACAAAACTTGGTAGAGTCACAGCTATCCACGGCATTGCAATCCCAGGTTCATTTCTATTTATCCTCCTTCGATACTGAAATTACACGTTTAATTAAGCTGAAAGCCGAGTATGCGAATGACAACGATTTTCAGAGACTGGCGACATCCGCCAACCTTATGAATAACTTCGAACGGGTGCAAGCGATCCTCAGCGCCCAGAACAAACTGTATCTACTGAAAAGCTCAACCCCATTGGTGGAAGACGTGAAAGTATATATCCCCTTATTGGATCGCAGCATTATTGCGAGCAATCTTAATGACCAAATTCCCCGCAAGGAAATGAACGCGATTATCGATCCGAATAATATGAAATCCGTTATTTTTAACTTTGAGAATCGCCTGCTGATTAGCCAGCTCTATCCAGGGGTCGTGAGCCCGGGCAAACTGCCCGTTATTGCGCTCGAAATTGAATTGTCTGGAACCCGGGTGAAAAGCATGCTCTCCGGCATCGTCAAAACAACAGGCGGGACAGCCATCCTGATGAACACGAATCAGGATTGGCATGTATCGAGCGGAGAGCTCGGAAAATTTCAACCGGAGATCAGCAAGTTGATCAACGCGGCGAAGGCGGATAATAAACAGCTCGGGAACGGTAGGGTGCGCATCGAAGGCCAATCGTATTTCGCCATGTATGAATACTCTCCGGTCGTCGACGCCTATCTCGTTCTGTACGTGCCGATGGAGAAGGTGTTGGCGCCCTTGACCCGTTACCGGGATTGGCTGTGGCTGTTGTCCATTTGTTCCTTGGCTGTCGTTGCTTTGTTCTCGTTCTCGATCTTCCGCTTTATTCACAGGCCGCTGCGCCTTTTGGTCGGCGCGTTCCGCAAAGTGGAGAGAGGCGACCTGGGAGTTAAAGTGGAGCATCGCAACTTCGATGAGTTTCATTATTTGTACAGTCAGTTCAATCAAATGGTCGGGCGAATCCGAATTCTGATCGGGGAAGTGTACGAACAGCAGATTCTTTCCCAGCGCTCGGAGCTGAAGCAGCTGCAGTCCCAGATCAACCCTCACTTTTTGTATAATAGCTTTTTCATCGTGAAAGGGCTGGTCCGAAGAGGAGAAGAGGAACTGTCGATGCGGATGCTTGACAGCCTCGGCGAATATTTCAAATTCATTACCCGCAGCGGCTCAGAGGAAGTGACGCTGGAAGCCGAACTCGGCCATGCCTTATCCTATCTTGAAATCCAGAACATGCGATTCGCGGGTGCCATTGACGCATCTTGCGATCCACTGCCAGAGGCATGGCGAGTGGTTCTCGGTGTTGCCATGGTGTGTCTTAAACAATGCGACGTTATTTTAGTAATCTCAGCTTTAAGGCAGAGCTTTAATTCATTTAAAGTAAGTTGTTTGAATTTCTTTCCTTTCGTGCTAAAGAAGACCTGTGTATGTCCAGCATTTTGCCACTGCTTATACGTCGGGTGGTTTAAGTATCGTTGCAAGTTCAAGCTTAATATTTTTGGCATGTAAACCGTATTCGCCTTTGTTTTTTGACCGCGATCAACGTAAATCATGTGTCGTTGGAAGTCTAATTGCTCTATTGTCAATTCCCCAATTTCCGATCTTCGCAAGCCAGTGGTGAACATTAACAATAACAAAACGGCATTTTCTGAAAGAAGGGGTAGCCGAAAGCAGGGCGACGATATGACAAAACGGCGGGATTCTTTATAGAATCCTGCCAATTTGAATCAACCCTGCAATAGGCCAAAAAAATGAACTCCATCCCCGATTTCATCCGTATATCTATTACGGAATATAACTGGCTTGTTGGCTCATTATACTTATCATGGTCGTAAAGGGGAGCGTGCAAATTGGAATCATTGTGGTTGGAGTATGCGTGGGCGTTGCTGATTCTTATCGGCTTGGAAGGACTGCTGTCGGCAGACAATGCGCTCGTACTGGCTGTTATCGCGAAGCATTTACCGGCGGACCAGAAGAAGAAAGCCATCAACTATGGGATCATCATGGCATTTGTTTTCCGCTTCGCCGCGCTCTTCGCGATATCGTTTATTGCCAACGTCTGGCAGATACAGGCGATTGGAGCTGCTTATCTTCTCTACCTTGGGTTGAAGCACATCATCAAAGCGCGCTTGGGCAAGAAAGACGGGAGCGTTCGCGAGGACGACAAAAAAGATGCTGCGGGAAAAAGCTTCTGGCCAACCGTGGGGAAAATCGCGCTGGCAGACCTCGCTTTTGCGATCGATTCCATTCTTGCCGCGGTAGCGCTTGCCCTTGGTCTCCCGGATACCCCGCTTGCCCATTTCGGCGGCATGGACGGAGGCAAATTCCTGCTTGTCGTGCTTGGCGGGATTGCTGGACTTATCCTGATCAAATTCGCGGCCACATGGTTCGTAAAGCTGCTGGGCCAACGGCCGGCGCTCGAGACCACGGCTTATGCGATCGTGGCGTGGGTCGGCGTAAAGCTCGCCGTAATAACGCTGGCTCACGAAGATATCGCCGTGTTAGATCATCATTTTCCTCATAGCACGGCATGGACGCTTATCTTCTATGCGGTCTTGATTTTGGTGGCCCTGCTCGGTTGGTTTGCGCCGTCGAATAAAAAGCAGGTACAGACCGATCAGGTTTAGGTAAAAATCGCGAAGGGGATAAAGTTCTTGTGCTTCGGAATTGACAGGAACTTTATCCCCTAACACAAAAAAATCGCGTTATACGCGGTCCTCAAAGAGAGTATGACGCTATTTCCAACGCTTGAATTGCTGCCGCATGTTTTCTCGGGTCAGTTTCCACTTCTGCAACACCGGGCTTGGCACCATGCTGTTGTACTTGGTCGCTGACGGCTAAAATACTGAAGCACGGATACAGCGCCGAAAGCGCCGGCCAATGTCGCTGCAGCTCAAGGATGATCTGAAGGTCGTCATGCTCGAGAAGCGCGCGTCGTGTGCTGTCTGCGGGACCCGGATGCACGTCATGCTGTTGAAGGATTGGAACGGGAAGCACGTTCGAACGACATGGTACACGAAAACTAAGCGCTATCGTACTTTATTCCAACAATATGCGATACGGAGATGATTATCATTTTGTTGTTCTTCAACTTGAAATGAATATACGCATCTTCTGTATTGTAATGAGCAAGAATTGTACCTTTCATGCCGACAGACGGGCTATTGTTCCCATACCTATAGTTGATTTCACAATTCTTGTCCAGTTCTACTATGAATGGATTTATCGTTTTCACCTACCTTCAAATGTGAGATGGCCAAATGAAATAGTATATGCTTTGCAGAATGAAAAAGACTGGATAGCAAACGGTACCCGATCGACGCACCGCAGGCGAACGGGTAAACGCTTTGAAGAAGAGAAGCCGTCTATCGACGCTTCTCTCAATTATCTACGTATGTTCGGTTCAATGGCAGCAGTTGGCCGCCGGGCGCCGGAGACGATCTTTTTTCTACCTAAGTGTGAATTCCAACATTAAGCATCCTTAACATTGTCTTCGAAGTCCATGAGAGCTCTATTTCGTAACGTGGACTAGTACGAAACGCGAGAAGCTGTTGAAGATGAGTTCCAGAATTACGTTGTCTATAGAACGACCGCATTCGTTCGTCGGGAAGCAAGTGTCTCTGCATCGTCCGAAGAAAGATTTCATGGACCGACTAACTTGACCACGGATTCTACAGGAAATATCGCGACATACAATGTCGATGAGCCCGAAAGGCGTAGGTTGCATATCAAACGGATTGAGGAAGCGGTAGCGGAGTTACATTCGATCGAGAAAGAAATTATTCATGCACGCTACATGAAGGATCAGTACATCTTGGATTACGTGATTTATGGCACGATACTGGGAATAAGCGAGAGAACTCGTTAGCCTACAATAAGATTCGGACATCCCGTAATGGATCGGCAAGCCCTAGGCTCCGCCATAAAAAACGCCTTCATTATGGTCGCTGTGCTCGCACGCTTGGGCGTGACGACGATGTCAAACAGCACAAGGGCGCAGAGGGCGGCGGATGCGACGCAGTACGTTGAGTCAAAGTGGTCAACTCGTTCAAGCTGATTGGCGGCCGTACATATGTCGGCATCCGCTCTGCAGCGGAACTACTGGACGGCGTGTCTTCTGGGATGGCTTGACGCAAAAGGTGTACCTATACAAATAACCCGCCGGAATATGGGGGATTCGGCGGGTAGAGGGAAGTGAGCCTTTCGATAGCAGCGTATTTTATCGAATGACTAAGTCCTAGGTTATCCTATGAATAATTATTGAATTTGATTGGACAAAACCCCGCATGCCTAGTGGGATTTTGTCTTTTTTACAGGCTTTCCATAAGCCGGGGATAGCATATATAATAAAGCGCGCCAAAGGCTCCTTTTATTTGAATGGTAAAATCGTATATCTGTAATTTACATATATACGTATTTGCATTGCATGTTATAGGCGGGCAGCGCCGGCACATGCTAATAAACGCCGCATTAGCCTAAACGGGGAAAATGCCCCCTCAAGCCGGCAGAGAGAGCCGAGACTTGAGGGGGCTTCTTTTCGTATCAAAAAACTCAGTACGTTTTCACCGCGTCAATATTGATCGTGCTGCTTCCGGTGCTGCCGGAGCCTTGATTCATGTAGAAGTTTAGTTCGGCAATGGAGCCAAGATCGCGCGTGCCGTTACCGCCGCTGTACCAGCTTGGGCGGGTAAAGCCGCTGAATGGAACCTGAATCGTCGCAGCTGTCGTACCGGAGAGCACATACGTGGTCTCCCACGGCTCGCCGCCGGCTTCTTTGAACTGCACGGTAAGCGTACGGTTCGAGCCGTCCGGCTTCACCCATAGCGTAATCCCGGTCTTGCCGGTCCAGTTGGCGGAGATCGGGTGAACAACGCCGGAGTAATTGGCTGCCGCCGTAATGGCGTAGCTTAGCTTCATGCTGGTTGTTCCGTCGCTTTTCACGGACGTATCGAGCGTCGGGGCGATGGCACTGCCGGACGCATTCATCGTGTAGGCGGCCTGCAGCGCACTGTTCGAAGCGTAGCTGTCGAAGCTGTCGATGGCATCGCTTGGAGGCTGGGTACCGCCGCCGACCTGCCCGGCCGTTACGGCGTCCACATAGATGCTGCTGCTGCCGGTTGCTCCCG
This sequence comes from Paenibacillus sp. J22P277, assembly GCF_059383675.1. Taxonomy (NCBI): domain Bacteria; kingdom Bacillati; phylum Bacillota; class Bacilli; order Caryophanales; family Paenibacillaceae; genus Paenibacillus; species Paenibacillus sp. J22P277. The sequence goes on along the minus strand of NZ_JBXENS010000006.1, from coordinate 466,952 downwards.
AGCCCTGATTGACGTAAAGACTGTATTCCTTAACCGTATTCAAGTCCTTCACGCCGTTGCCGCCGCTGTACCAGCCCGGATGGTTGAAGGAGCTGAACGGCAAATTGATGACGGCCGCGGTTGTGCCGGACAACGTATAGTACGTTTCCCAGAGCTCGCCGCTGTTCTCCTTAAACTGAATCGTCAAGGTCCGGTTCGATCCGTCCGGCTTGAGCCAGAGCGACAATCCGGTCGCGCCGGACCAGTCGGCCGTACCCAGCTGTTTGGTTGCGCCTGCAAAATTGGCAGGAGAAGCCGCGATGGTATAAGCAAACTTCATGCCGTAGGTGCCGTCGTACTTATTCGCGGTATCCCTCGTGATCGTTAAGGCGCCGCCGTCCGTGTTGCGGACATAGGCGCTTTGGAGCGCGCTGTCCGAGCCGTACGAGTCGAACGAATCAACCGTGGTCGCCGTTGCTTGAGCAGCGGTTGTAAAGGTTAGACCAGCATTGGATGCAACGGTGGAACCGGTACCGTTCACGGCGGTTACTTTCCAGTAATACGTTTTGTTATAGGCGAGCGCGGAACCCGGTGTATAGGAAGCAGAGGCAAGTCCGGCGGCATTAATAACCGGGCTCGTATAAGAGCTGTTGTCCGCGACGACAAGCGTATAGCTTGCGGCGTTGCCGGAAGCATTCCAGCTCAGCGTCGGCAGAACGCTTTGGCCCGTTGCGCCGCTTGCCGGGGAGGTCTGCGCGAAAGCGCCGGGAGCAGGCAGAGCCGTTCCGCCGGTGGCATAAACAGGCGAATAGCTGCCGGCGACCCCCGCCAGGTTATGGGCCTTTACTCGGTACCAATAAGCCGTACCCGATACGGAGGCCGGGTCGGTCCATGGCGTGCCGGTATCCGTCGCGCATTGATTGCACGTCACGGTCCAAGGCCCGCTTGCGCCGGCCGTTGCCCGTTCGACGGTATATTTGTCCGCTGCGGCCGCGCCTCGCCATTTCAACTGGACCTTGCCGCCGCTTGCCTGATGGCCCGTAATGAGCGGTGCGTCCGGAACGCCCGCGGCCGGGACGGCTATTCCGCGCATGGCGTAAGCGTGGTTGCGCAGCTGTTGGGCTTTGGTGCGCATGTCCGTTGTCGTGCCGGGGTAGTAAATGGTAAATCCGTCGTTATGGACTTTATAGCCGTAGTCGTCGTTCTGTCCGAATAACGCCCAATAGTTGCTGCCGGCAATCGCCGGATGGGCTTCAATGGCGGCGAGGAAGTTCGCAAGCGTGCCGTAGGTTTCCAGGTTCCACGCGAATTCGCCGACCACCATCGCTTTGCCCGCGGCTTGAACCTTGTTGGCCTGCGTATTCAGCTCGGTCACCGACAAGCCTTTGCAGCAGGCGCCGACGGCCGGCCATTGGTAGAAATGATCGCTGTAGATATCGACGCTCGAGATCGAGAGATGCGCGTCCTTCACGCCATAGGTCCCGTCCATGACCAGATGGTTGCCGTCGATGCTTTTCAGATAATCGGCAATGTCCTGCGTCCAGTTCTTCATCGCCGTCGGATTGTCGTACCAGCCCAGCTCGTTGCCGGTTTCCCATGCCATGATGGTGGGATCGTCTTTGTATTTAACACCCGTGTAGGTATTGGTGCGGTTGAGCAGCACGCTTAGATGCTGCTTGAAAGCGCTGATGATTTCCGGTTTGTTGTAGAACTCGTAGCCGGTGTAGCTGATGCCGTCATCGGGATAGCCGAACCAGCGCGTCCATGATTTTTTGCCGCCGTGGTAGTAATCGTATTGGTCGATGAGAGGGAGAACGAGGCGAAGTCCGGCATCGCCGGCCGCTTTAATCGCGTAGTCGAGCTTCTGGAAAGCGGTCTCGTTGTAGGCGCCAAGCGAGGGCATCACGCACTTGGAACAGCCAAAAGAGATGGCGGCATGGGAGCGGACGACGGTCGCGCCCATTTCTTTTGCCGTCTGCAGGGCGTTGTTCACGCGGAACGCAGTTGGATACTCGACGGGGTTCTCGTCAAGGGCAAGCCAGTAGAGGTTCGGACCGCTGTAACGGAACGGCTGGCCGTTCAGCATCAGCTGGCTGCCGGAGCGGGTGACGAAGCCGGACACGGCGGCGGAAGCTTTGTTCGCGGGAGAGCCTGCGAGAGCTAACAAAGACAGGAAAGCAAGAAGCAGGGCGAGAGCGCAGGAGAGCATACGGAATCTGGCAGTGATCACACGATAACCTCCTCAAATGGTAGGGTGAATTGCAAGAGAACGGCACGCGAGGCCCGAGACCAAATGAAACGCTTACCTCCTCTCCGCATCATATACGCAGGCCGCGTGCTATTAATCTAACGCCATCGGCAGCCCCCTGACTATTGGCTAATTTTTAGGTTTATTGCACTGCATCTAGGCAATTCCGGTTTACGCGAAGAAAAGGTTGCCTGTTCTTCGGCCTCTGTGTCAGAATCACAGTAAACGCTTACATAATTGAGTGACAGGAGCCGGCACAAATGAAGATCGGACGTGGCTTTTTCCATTTTAACGGGTTTAGCAGCATGACCATGCAAAAGAAGCTGATTATCGTATTCGTGGTTCTGATCATTATTCCTATCTCGGCGACGGGGTTTATTTCCTACCAGAATTACATTCAATCAATTAATAAGAATACAAAAAACTACGTCACCGAGCTGATCGGCAACATGCAGGCGAATCTGGACAGTCATCTGGAAGATATGATGACCGTCAGCAAAATCCCGCTCTACTCGGTTGACATGCAGCAATATATGAGCCATCGGGAGATGACGCTCGAGAAGCAGCGTCAGATGGACTTCTATATCGGCCTGCTCGACAGCATGAGGAAAAATCTTTATTCCGCCTACCTCTACGACAATTACGGCAACGTGTTCTACCGGATCAAGACGGATGCGATCCGCGAAGATATGATGAGCCATTATGAGGAGTGGAAGCAGCTTGCCATTCAAGGCAACGGAGATCCCGTCATTATTCCGACCCAGCGGGTGATATCCGCAAACGGCACGCCGCAATATCTGTTTACGGTGCTGCGGAGCATTCGGGATATCGGCACGCTGGAGATAATCGGCTACGTAGCCGTGGATGCCGATATTCGCGTCATTGAGGATGTCGTGCAGGAGCTGAACGCGGTAACGAATGGGAAGACGCTTATTATTGACGGCCAGAACAATGTAGCCTATGACAGCGATCATGTGCTGACGGCTACCAATATTACGGGTAACGAGGTTATTCGGAGAGCTGTTGGCGATGAAGGCAGCTTTAATGTCGTGGACGGCGGCATCTCCTACATCTGCAGCTACTCCGTATCCAAAGATACCGGGTGGAAAATATTCGCGTTCGTTCCGGTTAACTATCTCCATCATGATGCCCAGGTGACGCGGAACGTCACGCTTACGACAACCATCGCGATTATCGGCTTCGCGCTGCTTGTCTCGGTTATCTTGGCTTTTATGATGACCAGATCCCTCCGCCAGATGACGGACCTGATGCGCACGGTGCGCGGCGGCAACCTGGACGTCAGCTTTAACGTGAAGCAGAAGGACGAGGTGGGCATACTCGGCACGGAATTTAACCGCATGCTCAGGCGGATGAAGGAGCTGATCTCCGAAATTTATGTCATTCAGTCCCGCAAAAAAGAGGCCGATCTGGAGGCGCTGCAAAGCCAGATTAATCCGCATTTTATCTACAACACCTTAGAAACGATCCGGATGACCGCCGAAATAAACGATGACGAAGAAGTCGCGGAGATGACCTTTACGCTCGGCAAGCTGCTCAGGTACAGCATTAACCGGGGGCGGGAGACGGTCGAGCTGCGAGAGGAGCTGCAGCATCTGGAGCGGTATCTTCAGCTGCTTCGCTATCGCTTCAGCAACCGTTTTGTCGTGACCTTCGACATCCCGCAGGAGCTGATGACCTTCCCCGTCATGAAGCTGACCTTTCAGCCCATTGTCGAGAATGCCGTTCTCCATGGCATGGAGGGCAAGCCCAATGAGGTCACCATCCGCTTGTCAGCAGAGCTGAAAGAGCAGCTGCTTATCTTCTCGATTAAAGACGAAGGCGCGGGTATGGACGGCATGACGCTGGATCTGCTTCGTCAATCGATGAACGGTACCCGCGAGTCAGGAAGCTCCAAGACCGGCGTAGGCTTGCGCAATGTCAATGAACGGATCAAGCTGCATTACGGCGAGACGTACGGACTGGAGATCGAGAGCAAATGGCGAGAAGGAACAACCGTGTATCTAAAACTTCCGAGAAAGCATGGTGAATAGCAAATGCTGAGCATTATGATCATCGATGACGAGGATCCGATCCGCCGCGGGCTGGAGAAGATTATTTCCAAGCTGAATGAGGAGTATCTGGTCGTCGGCAGCTTCTCGAACGGCTTTGAGGCCTCTCAGGAACTTGACCGATTGACGCCGGACGTGGTCATTACCGATATCAAAATGCCCTACATGGACGGGCTGCGATTTATAGAGGAATTAAGACGCCGTCTTCCGGACACGCGGTGTCTGATCCTGAGCGGCTATAATGACTTCGACTATGCGCGTACCGCCATGCAATACGGCGTAAAAGATTATCTGATCAAGCCGGTTGATAAGGAGGAGCTGCTGGTCAACCTGTCTCATATTCATGACGAGCTGAAGGCGGCGAAGCAGGAAAAAGAAAAGGAGCAGCTGCTAAGCAAAAAAGCGCAAATGAGCGACCTATTGCTGCGGGAGCAGCAGCTGTGCCGGCTGCTGGGAGGCGATAGGGTTACTCCTGTATCCGCCGGCGAGGAGGAGCTATCCATACCGGTCTTATTTGAGCGGCCATACGCGGTGCTTGCCGTGCGGGCCTCGAATCAAGGCATGAAGGAGCAGCTGCTGGAATGGGGAAGAACGATGGCCGCTGAAGGCATAGAGAGCGCAGCGATGGAGGCTCAGCTTGTTGCCCTGTTGGTTCCTGTCCCAAAAGAGGAAGAGACGGACAGGCTTGCTCATAAAACGGCGCTTCGTCTCATGAACGACCTGCAGTTTGCCGCCAAAGGCAAGTTTGTCATCGGAATAAGCGGCGGATATCAAGGGAGCGATGCAGCGGTGTCTGCATATCAAGAGGCGCTCACGCTGTCCTATGCCGGCATTTACAAGCGCGATGCATTTGCAGTTGTCATGGGCAAGGAGGGAACCCATGCTCCTGCGGAGCCTGCCTTTTTGACGGCGCTGCTGACAGGCGGGTTTACGCAGGCGCTGGAACGGCTGGATGCCCAAGGCATCGGGGAGGCCGTGCAGCAGATGTTCCTGGACATCGAGCGGGTTCGGCCGCCTTATGAGGATCTTGTGCAGTTTATGGCGAATCTGCTCTACACCGCCGTGCAGAAGGTTGACGGTTTGCTGGATGAGCTGGTAAAGCTGTCGCCGCCGGGCGTGGGCGTTTACCAATCGGTTGCGGACTTTTTTAATCTGACCGAACTGAAGGAACGGATCCTGCATCTGCTGGAGCTGTCTTTGTACCGGCTTGCGTCGCTGCGCAAGGAAGGCGGCAACCGGGTTATCGGGACGGTCAAGCAGCTGATCCAGCAGGATTATGATAAAGATCTTGAGCTGTCGGAGCTGTCGGAGAAAGTTTTCCTTAATGCGAGCTATCTGAGTACGTTATTCAAGCAGGAGACGGGGCTGACCATCACGCAATACGTGCTGCAGCTGCGAATGATGAAAGCGAAGGAGCTGCTGAAGAAACGGCTGGACCTGAAGGTCTACGAGGTCGGCGAGCAGGTGGGTTACCCGGACTGTATTTATTTCAATAAAGTGTTCAAAAAAATGGTAGGCATTACGCCGAAGGAGTATCGGAATTTATAGGAGCCCCATGCTTCCGAATCGCTTTGCACAAACCAAGGCGGCTTACGCTTCGAAGTACTTTCATAGAAAAGTTGTAAAGACCCAAAAAGAAGACCATAAACAAAAAACCGCGACATTAACTTGCGAAGGCGCTTTCTCTATAATCGGTTTTGTAAGTAAGCGCATTCACCACATATTCGAGGGGGAGTCGGGTTTGAAGAAGAAGCAGTTCATTACCGCCATGGCCGTGTTAGGCTTAGCAATGACAATGGCAGCAGGATGCGGCTCAAGTAACGACGGTAACAACGAAGGGACGGCAGCAACCAGCAATAATGCGCCGGATAATACCGCTGCAACAGCCGCGGCTGATAACGCGGCATCAACAAACGCGGCGGCAAGCGAAGAGCCGGCTGCACCTAAGATTGCCGGCAAAGTCGTATTTACGACGAACCGGACGGACCTGGTCGACACGGAGCTCAAGAACTACGCGGCCAAATTCCACGAGAAATACCCCGACGCAACGGTTGAAATCGAAGCGATCAAGGATTATGACCAAACGACCAAAATCCGCATGGCTTCCAACGAACTTGCCGACATCAGCCTTATTCCGGGTACGGTGAAGAACTCGGACCTTCCGACCTTCTACCTGCCTCTTGATGATCTGGGCCTAAACGACCGTATCTACTTCAAAGACAACCGCAGCCAGGACGGCAAGCTGTACGGGATCTCCTCCGGCAGCGCCGCGATGGGCGTAACCTATAACAAAAAAGCTTTTGCGCAAGCCGGCATCACCGAGGCGCCAAAGACGCTCGACGCGTTTTATGCGGATGCGGAAAAGCTGAAAACGGCGGGCATCATTCCGCTCGCGACAAACTTCAAGGACAAATGGCCGCTGTACGGCTGGGACCAGGAGGCGTTTATTTTCGCCAATGACCCGACCCTGCATAACACGATGGCGACGCAGGATGAGCCGTTCGCGGTTGACGGTCCTCACTGGCAGGCATTCTCCATCCTGAAGAAAATGGTGGACGGCGGTTATGTCGAGAAGGACCTGATGTCAACGAACTGGGAAGGCTCCAAGAAGGATGTCGCTTCCGGCAAAATCGCGATGTTCCTGCTCGGCAACTGGGTTGTCCCGCAAGTCGTGGATAACGGCGCGGCAGCCGAGGACGTAGGCTTCTTCCCGCTGCCGCTGGATAACAGCGGGGAAGCGAAGGTCCTGCTTGCCTCCGATTACTACTATGGCATTGACAAGAACAGCGAAAATCCGGAGACGGCGAAAGCTTTCCTCAAATTCCTGATCGAAGAATCCGGCTATGACGATTACGCGGGTTTCATCCCCGTTCTGAAAGACAAGAAGCCTAAGCTCGCCCAGTTGAACGAATTCATGGCGACGAATCCGAAGGTGATCGAAATGTCCGCCGAGAACGACGATTACCTGGCCATTGCGAACAAAATGCAGTTCGACACTAGCGCCTTCGCCCAAGACGCGATTACGGGCAAAGACATGAAGGCCGTGTTCGAGTCCTACAACAAGAAGTGGAAAGATGCGAAGGCATCCCTAGGCAAATAAGGCGAATAGCAAACGAACGGGAAGAGAAGATGCTTATCGGCGGAATCGATAACGTTTTCTCTTCCTCCTTATCAAGACGTAAAGAAGGGCTGCCGATGTTTGCAATGAGTTACAAAATACAGCGCTATGTCATATTGATCGCCTTCCTTACGCTTCCGCTGCTGCTGCTTACGGTATTTTCCTTCTATCCGGCGCTTTATCTGGCATGGCTGAGCTTTACCTCATGGGATGGCTACAGTCCGGAGAAGGCTTGGATAGGCTTCAGCAACTATAAGGAGATCTTTACGAACGCGGATATGTTCAAGGTCCTCTCCCATAACTTCGTCTATTTCATGGGGGGAATCGTTCAAAACATTGCAGCCCTGTTCTTCGCCGTGCTGCTCAATTCCCGTTTAAGAGGGCGCAACGCGTTCCGGGTGCTGCTCTTCCTGCCTTACATTATGAACAGCGTGGCGGTCGCGTATATGTTCACTTATGTCTACGACGCCCAGAACGGCTCGCTGAATGCGCTGCTGACTTCCGTCGGGCTGGAATCCTGGATCAAAAGCTGGCTGGGAGATGCCGCTATCGTCAACTACTCGCTTGCCTTTATCTCGGCGTGGAAGTTTATGGGTTTCAATATGGTGATTTATTTAGGGGCTTTACAATCGATTCCCGGCGACCTGTATGAGGCGGCCAAAATCGACGGGGCAGGACCTTTCAAATCTTTCTTCTGCATTACCTGGCCGAGCATGATCAAAATCGTGGAGCTCAGCATGCTCCTTACGGTCAGCGGCGCGCTTGAAGTATTTGATCTGCCGTTCGTGATGACGAAGGGAGGACCGTCGGGTTCAAGCCAGACCTTTGTTACCCAGACCGTGGAGACGGCCTTTAACTTCAGCAATTACGGGCTTGCTTCGGCCATGGGGATGGTGCTGCTGTTTATCGTCGTGCTGGTTATTTTTGTACAGCGGAAGCTGATCTTGCGAGGGGAGGACTAGGTCATGGAAGCGCCATTGAAAAACCGTACTAACCGCGTAACCACGCGCCCGGTCATAGTCTCCTTCTCCCGCAAACTAGCCGCCGTCCTGAAATACGCCGTGCTGCTGGCAGCCGTATTCGTTATTTTGTTCCCGCCGTATGTCGTCCTGTTGAATGCGTTCAAAGGCAATGAGGAGTACGCCGCATCCGCCGTTTTTGATGTTCCGAATTCGTTCCTTCACTTCGATAACTTCTCCACGGTGTTCCGCCGCGGGGATATGCTGAACGCTTTTCTGAATACGGGCAAGATTCTCGTGCTGTCGGTTGCGGGCAACGTGCTGATGGGGACGATGGTGGCATTCGCGCTTGGTCGGTTTAATTTTAAGCTGAAATCCTGGATTCTCGGCGCCTATGTGGCGGCCACGCTGATTCCGTCCGTCACGACGCAGGTGGCAGTCTTCGGCATTATCAAAGAGCTTGGCCTGTTCAACTCCCTGTACGGCCCAGTGCTGCTGTACATCGGGACGGATGTGGTTCAGATTTACCTGTATCTGCAGTTTATCCGCCACATTCCCTACGATCTCGACGAAAATGCCATGATCGAAGGCGCGTCGCTCTTCCGTATCTACCGCTCGATTATTTTCCCCTTGCTCGCGCCGGCGACGGCAACGGCGATTATTCTGAAGAGCATCTCGATCTACAACGACATGTATATTCCGTATCTGTACATGCCATCGCAGAAGCTGCGGGTCGTCTCGACGGGCCTGATGAACTTCGTGGGCGTCAACAGCGCGCAGTGGAACGTGGTGTGCGCGGCGCTGCTTATTATTCTTATTCCGACGACGATCCTCTATCTCTTCATGCAGCGTTTCATCTTCTCCGGGATCGTCAGCGGTTCGGTCAAATAACGAAAGCCTCAGTTACCTTTAAAGGAGTGGACGTATGTTGATACGCAAGAAGATGCTGTCGCTTGGTCTCGCGATGCTCGTAGCGGCTTCCGTCATTATGCCCGGGATACAAGGCTCGAGCGTGTATGCGGAGGAACCCGGCGAGCCGATCGTTACGGAATCCGCGTCCCCATTCATTACGCGCAGCGGCGATCAGCTGATGGACGGCGATCGGGAGTTCCGGTTTATCTCGGCTAACGTGCCGACCCTGTCGATGGTAGAGGATATTTATTGGCGGACGCCAACCGCATGGGAGCAGGAGGATGCGTATAAGACGCTTGTCCAAATGGGCGGTACGGTGACCCGGCCGTACGTGCTGTCCGTGCGCAAGGCGGATGACCCCGCCGACATGGTGCGCCACATAATGGGCGTAGGCTCCGACGACAAATTGATTTTTAACGAAGAGGCGTTCGTGGCCTACGATAAGATGATTCAACTGGCCGGAGCGTACGGCATTCGCCTCATTCTCCCGTTCGTGGACCAATATCAATGGCAGGGCGGGATTGCCGAATATGCGGCTTTCCGCGGCAAAAGCAAGGATGCGTTCTGGACCGATCCGCAGCTGATCGCGGACTTTAAGTCGGTGATCGCGTATACGCTGAACCGGGTGAATACGTTCACCGGCGTTGCCTACAAGGATGATCCGACGATTCTCGCGTGGGAGACGGGCAACGAGCTGGTACCGCAGTCTTCGACCTGGACGCATGATATCGCGGCGTACATCAAAAGCCTCGACGGCCACCATCTCGTGCTGGACGGCAAATACGGCATCGACGACGCTTCCCTGACGGATGACGCGATCGATATCGTCTCCAACCACTACTATCCGGATCATTATCCGAGCTACGCCTCCCAAGTAAACATCGACAAGAATAAGGCAGCGGGCAAAAAACCGTTCATCGTGGGAGAATTCGGCTTCAAGCCAACGAACGAACTTGGCGCGTTTCTCGATAACGCGATCGAAAACGGCACCACCGGCGCGATGATCTGGAGCCTCCGTTACCATAGCCGGGACGGCGGCTTCTACCCGCACACCGAATCGACGTTTAACGGCGTTTTCTACGGGGCGTACCGCTGGCCGGGCTTCCCTTCGGGCGATGGCTTCGACGAGACCAATATGCTCAATACGCTGCGGGACAAAGCGTTCGAGATCCGCGGCATCGGCGAACCGCCGGCGTTGCAGAAGCCGGAAGCGCCCGTTATGCTGCCGGTTGATTCCGTATCCACGATCAGCTGGCTGGGCTCGGTTGGCGCTTCCGCTTACCGGGTCGAACGTTCGGACCAGCCGGACGGCGGCTGGACGGTCGTTGGGGAGAACGTGTATGACGCGGTACCCACGGAGTCCCAGTTGTTAGACGATACGACGGCAGTGACGGGCCAGTCCTATTACTACCGGGCAACGGCTAAGAATAGCGCCGGCGAATCCGTACCGTCGGCAATTGTTGGACCCGTTGCAGCGAAGCATGTCATTCAGGATGAAATGCGCAACTTCGGCAAGCTGTACAGCCATACTTCGGATCTGGAGATTGAAAGCCGCGATCCGGGCGCTTTCGGCGGGGATGTATCCCGGATCAAAGCGTTGGCAAGCGACAATCGGCAAAACGTGCAATATGCGATCCCGCTTCATGAAGACGGTACGCCGGTGAAGGTACTGTCCGTGAAGGTTGAAGGCTATGTCGCTTCGGGCAGCAGCGATCAAAACTTTCGCCTGTCTGCTTCGGCAGATGGCTCGGCGTTCGAGCCGGTCGATGCGGAAGCGTCCGAGTCGGGCAGCTCGTGGATACGGCGGGTGTACACGACCGGCGGGCTTGCGGACAGCGTGAAGGTGCTGAAGATCGACTACCCGGCTGCATCCGCCGCGGGGCAGCTGGGCAAGGTCGTTATTGAATACGAGCATGACGGCTCGGCGCTTACGTTCCCGGATTCCGTGCAGCAGGGCGGCATTACGGACGGGATACTGTCCGATGACTTGAACAACTTCCTCAAGATGGATTCGCATTCGGCTAATCTCGGTTTCTCGTCGGATACGCCGGAATATTTCGGCGGCGACGCGAAGCGGCTGTCCCGTACGTCCAATGAACACGAATGGTTTACGTACAAGGCGGACGGCGATATGAACTACTTCAAGTTCTACGAGTACGCCAGGCAGAACCCGGCCGATTACGTCCTGCCGGACTTCAAGTTCTACACGTCGGCAAACGGCACCGACTATACCGAATTCACGAAGGCGGTGAAGACGAGCAAGCTAGGCGAGGGCTACTGGGCCAAAACGGACTACATTGCCTATCAGCTGCCGGCAGGTACGCGGTACGTGAAGTTCGAATTTCCGGTCGTGCCGGAAAGCCATGGGGACCAGCGCTGGAATCCGCAAGTCGGCAGCCTGCAGATCGGCGTAGGCGGCGCCAAGCTGGATCCGCCGTCAGAAGTCGTAAAATCGGCGGTTATTGATGATTTCGAAGGCTATACGGGCTCGAACAACGCGCTGCGCACGGCTTACCAAGCGAATCCGGATGGCTCTCCGGTGACCTTGACGCTGGATACGGCAGGTAAGGTGAACGGAACCTATGCCATGAAGCTGGTTACCGATTTCAGCAAAGGCTGGGGCGGCATGGAGAAGGATTTGGCCGGCGCCGACTGGTCCGGTAATAGCGGCATTCAGCTGTGGGTAAACCCGGGGGGCAAGGAAATTGGACTCACGCTGCAGCTGACCGAAGGTATGGCTTCGCAAAATGAAGTGTGGAAGGCGGATACCCGCATAAGCGGCAATGAGCCGGTGCTGGTACAGCTGCCATTCCGCAATTTCTATATTCCGGACTGGTGGAAGAGCAGCCATGCCGGACAGGGCAACGGAACGGTCGATCTTAGCGGCGCTGCTTCGTTTGGCCTGTATTTTGACGGTCCGGCCGGCGATACGACTTTAGTCGTGGATGATATTAAGCTTTATCGTTCGCCGACCATCGATACGTTCGAAGGCTACGGCGGCGATAATGCGAAGCTGGCTGCGGGTTATGCGGTCAATTCGGACGGCGGTCCGATTACGTTGTCCCTGGATGCCGAGCATAAGAGCGAAGGCGAACAAGGGATGAAACTGGCCTACGATCTGACGAGCAAAGGATTCGGCGGCGTGACGAAGCCGCTTGGCGGCATCGATTGGACCGGCAACAACGGTATTCAGCTATGGCTGGAGCCGGACGGCCAGAAAAGAGGCCTGACGGTGCAAGTGAAGGAAACAAGCGGCGAGTATTGGGAGGCCAAGATCGCCACTTCCGGTTCGGCCGCGCAGACCGTCGGCGTTCCTTTCCATTTGTTCGCGATGCCAAGCTGGAGCGGCAAGGATAACGGGAAGCTCGATATCGGATCTATTGCGGAATTCTCCGTTTATGTGGACCGCGGAGCGGGAGAAGCCGGTACAGGCGCGATTTATCTGGACGATATCAAGGCCGCGAAGCTGAAGGATATCGATACGTTTGAATATTATCAAGGCAGCTCCTCGCTTGCCGCGGCGGCTTATGCGCGCAATACCAGCGGCGATATGATTGCGGCTTCCCTGGATTCGGCGTGGAAGAAGGACGGAAGCTATGCCTTGAAGCTGGACTATACCCTAACCGATGCCGTCGGCTATGCGGGCGTAAACAAAGCGCTTGGCGCCATGAATTGGTCGGAAGGCGGCAATGCCGTTCAATTTTGGATGCTTCCTGACGGCGCAAACCATGGATTGACCTTCCAATTCAAAGAGACCGACGGCGATATTTGGGAAGCGCAGGTAAGCATGGCAGGTACGGATGAACGGCTCGTGACCGTTCCGCTTGCCGGATTAACCCGTACCCCATGGTCTGCGGGGGATGGCGTCATGGACGTATCAAGCGTATCGGAATACTCGATTTACGTGAATAAAGGCGGCGGCTCCGCCGGATCGTATTCGGTTAGCCTGGATGACGTTGGGCTGACGACCATTCCGGTGATCGACAACTTCGATTATTATGACGGCCGGGAGTTAGTTGCCTTGCAGGCGTACGCTCGCAATCCTTGGGGCGGCAGCCTGACGATGACGCCGGATGCCGAGCATAAGGAAAGCGGACGTTTTGGCTTGAAGTATGAATACGCGTATCCGGATACGGCAACCAACTTTGCGGGAGCTACTAAGCTGCTGGGCCGATCCGATTGGAGCGGGGAGGACGGCATCCGGTTCTGGTATACGCCGGACGGTTCCGGCCGCAAGCTGGTCGTACAGTTCAAGGAGTCGGATGGCGAGACTTGGGAGTATTACGTGACGCTGTCCGGCACAGAGGCAGAAGTGCTGAAGATGCCGTTTGACCAATTTGTGCATGCGCCATGGAATACGGCAGGCAACGGCACGCTGGATCTGAACGCGATCTCGGAATTCTCGCTGTACGTGAATCAAGGGGACGGTGCGCTCGGCAGCGGTATCCTGTATTTTGACTCCATTGGTCTCTATCAGGGAGATACCGATCCTACTGATCCTGCGGATCCGACAGACCCGACCGGTCCAAGCGGGCCGACAAGTCCAGGTACGCCTCAAGATAAGACGGTTTGGGAAGTGACGGCCGACCAGCTCAAGCCTGCGGGGCAAGGTCCGGTTCAGTTGAACGCTCCGGCTGGCGTAACCACGTTGAAGCTGCCGCTTCAAGCGGGAGAGCTGTTGGGTAAAAACGGCCTGCAGATGAAGATTGGCGAGGCTGTTCTTACGGTAGGGGCAGATGCACTGAGCGCCGCTTCTCAATTGTTCGCCGCAAGCGGGCAGGGATCGGGAGGAAACCTGTATATCTCCTTGTCTGCAAGCGATCCCGCACAAACTCCCTCGACAACAAACGAGGAGTGGAAGACAGCTGGAACGGTTTACAATATCCAGGTTGGCGTATGGACGGCAGCCGGCAGCAAACAGCCTCTGACGAAGTGGGCATACCCTGTACTTCTGCAGCTCCCGGTAAACAAGGATCTGAATCCGAAACTTGCCGGCATTTATTTGGGCGGCACGGATGGTGAATGGACGTACGGCGGCGGCCGCACGGATAAGGAAGGAACGGTCATCCGGACGTTCATTACGCAGCTCGGCAGCTATGCGGTGCTGACCAGAGAGAAGCATTTTGCCGATGTTCCAGCCGGCTCGTGGGCAAGCGATGCCATTCAGCAGCTTGCAGCCCGGCAGCTTATTAACGGTACGGATGCGGAACATTTTACGCCGAACCGGGCGATTACGCGAGGAGAATTCGCTGTCATTTTGGCGAAGGCGCTGGAGCTTCCGACGGCGGATGATCAGCCATTTACGGATGTGCAGGCCGATGCTTATTATGCGGGGGCGGTTGCCGCAGCAGCGAAGGCCGGCTTGATTCATGGACGCGGCGCGAATACGTTTGCGCCTGACGACAAGATCAGCCGGGAAGAGATGGCGGCTCTGATCATCAGGGCGTACGAGTTGAAGCTTGGGAAAGTTGGCGCAGCCGGCGAACACCGCTATAACGACAACGCCGCGATTTCCGACTGGGCGCTGGAGGCGGTTAACAAAGCTTTTGCCTCCGGACTGATGAACGGTACCGGCAACGGCAGCTTCGCTCCGGATAAGGAAGGTACCCGTGCGGAAGCGGCTGTTGGCCTGGCTCGACTGCTCGATAGACTGCTGCAATGAAGAAGGATTAAAAGGCGCTGTTGGTATGGCGCTCAGATGGAAGAGAAGCCCAGCGGTTTTTTAAAGCGTTGGGTTTCTTTTTTTATTTTCCTGAGCGATTTGAAGAAAAGGCGATGGGAATTATTACCATATCGCAGACGTGAATCGTGACGTCTGAATTATGCAATTCTTCCACGACGAACATGATTAGCGGACGGGACGCCCGACGATGGTTCGTTATCGATCAAACGATCGCGAAATCGGCGCCGGCGTCGATTCACCGTGAAGGGATGGGTGGAGGTCACCGGCTCCACACGGGGGAGGGGACTGTGCGTCCTCTATTCGAATCGCTATCGGCTGCCCGCGGGTCTTTCGGTAACGCTGCACCTTCAATATGTGCCTGGCGCATATTTTTTTCCTAAGTAAGGGAACTTATGAAGAATAAGGAGGGGGCGCGATGGCGAGCAGATCACGTCAGAAAATGAACAATCCGCAAGCTGCCGTCGGCTTGAAGCCTGAATTCGATTATAACGGGCCGCTCAGCGCAGTGCTCTCCGACAGCGAGCCGAAGCTTCGGACCATATTTGATAAATGTGGGGACTGTAATTTCCATCGTTTTCAAATTGCCAAGACATGCGAGGCTTTGATCATAAGTTTGCCTGGACTGATCAATCATGAATATCTGGAGCAAGCTGTAATGAAACCGATGTTCGCCTTGGATGCGCTTGCGGAGAACGACCGCCTTGACATGGTGGCTTTTATGAGATATCGGGTACTTCATTCCCTTTCAATCGTTACTGCAGATACATACGAAGAGATAGTAAATGGGATTTTATCCGGCCGTACCGCCATTTTGTTCGAGGGCACCGCGCAGGCGCTCCTAATCGAGACAGGTTATCTTCATGATCGAACGATCGCGGAACCTACTTCTGAATTGACTCTGCGGGGCGCAAGAGAAGGATTTATCGAGAACATTCAAACCAATATGAGCATGATCAGACGAAAAGTCAAAAGCGAACGGCTGAAAATGGAATCCATCACGATTGGCGATATCACCAAAACGCAAGTCGAAATTGTTTATCTGTCCGGAATTGTAAATCCCAAGGTGCTTGATGACGTTAAACGCCGATTAACCGCCGTGAAGCTGGATAGCGTTCTGGAGAGCGGCTATCTTGAAGAATGGCTGGAGGATTCAGGGTGGTCTCCTTTTCCTCAAGTGCAGAATACGGAACGCCCCGACATATTCGTTGCTAATTTGCTCGAAGCGAAGGTCGGCATACTGGTCGACGGCACACCCTTTGCGCTGATCGTTCCTTTTGTATTCTGGGGCGGATTGCAGGCGGCAGAGGATTATTACGAGCGTTTCATCTATTCGACCTTAATACGCATTCTGCGTTTTGTACTGTTACTGCTTTCCTTGACCCTACCGTCCATCTACGTGGCGATTACGACCTTTCATCCGCAAATGATGCCGACGGATCTGCTTCTTAGCTTCGCATCGGCAGTCGAACCCAGCCCTTTTCCAGCGTTAATAGAGGCATTGCTCATGGAGTTTCTATTTGAAGTGCTGCGAGAAGCAGGCGTACGACTTCCGAAACAAGTCGGTTCCGCCATCAGCATCGTCGGAGCACTTGTTATTGGACAAGCTGCTGTTCAAGCGGGCATCATTTCCGCTCCGATGGTCATCGTCGTATCGCTTACCGGAATCGCCTCATTTGCGATTCCGCGTTACAGCTTTGGCATCGCGTTTCGAATTCTGCGCTTCCCGCTGTTGTTAGTATCCGGCATGTTTGGCCTCCTCGGTCTTTCCATTGGCTTAATGATCATTCTCATTCATTTGGTCAATTTGGAGTCCTTTGGCGTCCCATACCTCAGTCCGGTCGCGCCGGCAAGCATGCAAAATATGAATGATGTCGTCGTCCGTGTTCCGCGGCGTTTCCTGCGCGAGTTGCCTTCTTCCATCGCAGGACGGAGAATTTGGCGCTATCGCCAGTCCAAGAAATGAGCCGCGTACGAACTGATCGATTAAGGAGCGGCCTTATGATTCGATCATTAACGATTTTGCTGACATGCTTAGTCATGTTTCCGCTTGCGGGCTGCTGGAGCAAGCATGAACTGACGGAAGTCGGCCTTATTATGGGTTGGGGAATGGATTTGGACCAGAATGGAACCTATATCGGGTCGGCACAAATTGCGATTCCGTCTCAGATTAGTTTGGACCAAGCAGGAGGCGGGCAAGGATCACATTCCTTTGTAACCATCAGTGGGCAGGGTAGAGATGTTCTGGAATCCGTGGACGATATTCAGCGGAAAACGTCCCGCTTTCTGTTCGCCGGCCACAGGCAAAATATATTTATCGGCGAAAAGCTGGCTCGCAACGGGCTGAGTGAAGTTATCGACGAATATACTCGCAATCCCAACGTTCGGGTACGAACCGATATGTTCATCGTCAAAAATGGCACCGCCAAGGATATTCTAAGCGTAGATCAGCCCTTCGAACGCGAACCTGCGCAGGAGTTCAGCAGAATTTTTTGGGCAATCGGCGGGCCCAGGTTAAAAACCCTCCTCGAGCTGCTGCAGGATGCTGGCGAAGAGGGCAGCTGCGTTTCGATTCCGGCATTCACTTCTGATGACAAGTCGGAAAATTACCGGTTGTACAAATGGGTCGGCGAAGGCGTTTTCAATAATAATGTACAATTAATCGGCTATTTGAACGAGAAGGAGTCGCAGCTGCGGATGTGGATCCAGAATCAGCAGCAGGACAAATTCGCCTACACCATTCCTGTGAAGTCAGGAGGTGCAGTCGCCAGCATGGACATTCAACATTTGCGAGGCCACATTATAAGCACAGTCATCGATGGACAGCCTGACTTCCGCATTACACTGGCAGGCGAAGCCTTTCTTCGAGAGAATAACTCCAAGGTCAATCTCGGTGCCAATGACGAATTAGAGAAGCTGGAACGTACGCTGAATCTGAGCATCAAGAGCGATGCCGAAAAAATGATCAAGCGGGTCCAAGAAAATTTTCATTCGGATGTGCTTCATTTCGGCAGACAGCTTCATCGAGAACATCCCTACGTTTGGAAGCGAATGAAGAACAATTGGGACGCCACCTATTTCTCGCGTGCCAAGGTTAGGGTGGAGGCACACGTGGTCCTTTCTAAAATCGGTTTGACAGGCACCCCCGTACATCTCGAACGAAGGCAGGTCATTCCATGAAACCCGACTACTCCATGACGACCAATCAGGTAATCTGGCTGCTGGCTACAATGAATTTCGGGACGACTGTGCTGGCAAGCTTTACCGAGATTATTACATCGGCTAAGCAGGATGCCTGGATCTCGGTTATCTTATCGGGAGCGGGGGCGCTTCTTCCTGCATTCGTCGCTCTAAGCCTCGCCTATTTCTTCCCGGACAAGACGCTTGGTGAATTCAGCCAAATCCTTCTGGGAAAATGGGGCGGCAAACTAATCATACTCGTTTACATCATGATGCTGCTGCTGACGATTCCTCAAATTTTGAGGCAAAGCGTCGATTTTGTAACGATTGCTCTGCTTTCGGATACACCGGATTGGGTCGTGAGCGCATTGATCTGCCTTCCCTGCTTGTACTTGGCATTAAGCGGAATTAAGGCCATTGTCCGATGCAGTGAGATTATCGGGCCAATTGTATATGCACTCGTAATCCTTTTGCTCGTCGTGCTGATCAAGGACGTCAATTTTCACAACCTGCAGCCGATTTACGCCGATACAGGAGCATTGAAGATTATGAGGGGATCGCTCGGGATGATGAGTTATCTATGCGAATCCGTTCTGTTACTCTTGCTGCCGCCGTTTATGGGAGACTCCGCCAAGAAAAAGAGGCGTGGATTTATATCCGGCATTCTGATTTCCTGGCTGTTCCTCTCCTTGTTCTTACTTTTTGTGCTGCTGATATTCGGTCCCGACCTTTCCAGCAAAATGTGGTATCCAGCTTATGCAGCGATAAGGCATATAGCGATCGGAGGTTTTATCGAGCGTGTCGATCCGATTGGCGTACTAATCTGGATGTTTTGCATGGTCATTAAATTATCTTTCTTTGTTTTTTTGACTTCTTATAACCTGTCTAAATGGCTTCAAAGGAAAGAGTGGAAAGGCAATGTGTGGGTTATCATCGCGGTTGGCTTTGTAGGTTCGCTCGTTCCGCATAATATTATCAGCACGCTCAAACGCTTTTCTGAGGAGGTTTGGATACCGTGGTTCTTCCCAATTTATTTGGTTCTCATTCCCCTTATGCTGTGGATTGCGGCGATTGTTAAACGGCGCAGAATTCCGAACCCTGGGAAATGATGAAATGCAATTCTAGGGTGGGCGATAGAGACGCGCCGACCCTAAAATAAGTCTCTTTATACTCAATAAAGTCCGGATCGTACGGCCGTTACTCGATTTCAGTTTTAAGCATGATAATTAATCCGGCAAGTGTCGAGTTCCACCAGATCGCCGCCCTATTCGTTAAGCAGGGATCCATTAAGGAGTATCCTGATTGTTCTAATGAAGAGAATCAAAAGAACAATATTTAAAAAGACAAAAATAACGCCAGAAATGCCGATTAACAGCCAGGAATGGACGAACGCTGCATATTGTAGAGCGGCATTGCTGAGCGCAGACAGAGGAAAACTGATCCCCCACCAGGCAACGCCAAACGGAATGGATTTTTTGAATACTTTGAAATACAACACAATGAACAAGAACAATCCAAAGTAAAACAGGATAGAAGCGAATTGATCAATGCGGTGCTCGAATTTCGTATAGCCCAGAAAGCCAACCTCAAAAGGCGCGATCATGATAATCATGGAGGGCATTGATCCTACATGCAGTGGAGCATGATGAACTAATCTCGACAAGATCAAGGTAAGGAAAAACAAAGCAACGACACCGCCAATCGCTAAGGCCAACAGATTAATTTCATGAGCCCAAGCAAACGGCATAGTCCCGCCGGCTACCGCAATATCAATGGTCCCTACCCCAGGAATCAGCCAGACAGGAACGGCGTGACTCAGATCGTAATTTCCGTTCAATAAGCGAGTAACAATAATAATACTAAATATGAACGTCGCTACAGTTCCGATTATCCAAATAACCTGCCCCAATAATTGACTGTAGATTCCAAGCACGGACGATAACAAAAGAATAGCGATCGTGATTGTACCGAAAGAATTTGCTGTGATGGGATGTATAAATTCGTCTCTGACTTTATGGGGGTATCGAACCCATTTTGAAAGATAACTTATGCTTAAAACGACAAATATAAGGACTGCAAACATCCCAATGATATCAGCAATTACAAGGGAACTACCGAATAACATATTCGATTGGCGCCAAGCTAATGCCAGACCGGAAATTCCCATAACCACTGCAAACAGATTAACGGGTAAAAATTGAATTGAACCGATTCCTTTTTGTTTCTGTATGGGAGCCATATCGTGCATGAAATACGTCACTCTTTCTATCATGATTTTGACGTGCTCATATGGTGAAGCTGTTTTCAATTCTCCGTAATTGTTGATGGGTACTCTGTTGATAAACTCTGCTTTATTTGTACCGCTTCTTTTCTTTTTTTGAACTGATGGTATGCTGCGGAGATACACATCAAAGCGCCTGTTGTTACAAAAACGCCAATTGGAAACCACCAACTCGCCCAAGCCAAAGAAATAAGAGGCATCAACGAAACACCAAATGCAACAGGAACAGAAGTTTTAAACAAATTACAAAGAATGATTGTAAGCAGGACATTTATAACGCCAACCCAAATAATTGAACCTGCCAACAAGTGATAAATTCCCACTGAAAGGATTGCCGTTATCGTCAATACTGCTATACGGACAGGAATCAATTTCCAAGTGAATTTTCCATTATGAAAGATCTCGAAAATGAGGGCAAACAGAGGCGGGACTAACAAAACTTCTGCTTTTGTTGTTAAGGCCAGTCCAATCCAAAGGGCTAAAATAATGGTGACGATAATCGTATCCGTTTTTTTTCGAAAACTGCCCGTTCTTTCAGACCGCTTATCTTTATTTCTCAATTTGAAGGCGGCCAACATAATCACAAACGTAAAGATTCCTGTGGAAATTACGAAAACAAAGTTATGAAGGTCTAAATAGATCGGCAGTATTGTAGCCGGGATTGTCGGCGAAAAATTGACTCGAAATACATGCATGAGAATGACCACAATCACAAGAGCAAGCCACATTTTCATCAGAGGCGTTAGGGACAACTCGTTTAAAACAGTACCTAACAATGCACCCAAGGTTGATGAAAGCCAAAGATGAGAGGGCTTCTTAATCCAATTTTCTACCGAAAACACAACAATCCCCATTGCCATACCGGCTATTTCTGGAAATAAAATATCCCTTTGTTTTAGTACTACACTACCAACAAGCATAATAATGACCAACAAATAAGCTGAAAAAAAACGTTTGGATTTTAACATGCTCCACGACATATCAAGTTCTCCTTTTCGTGACCAAAATTGATCGGATTAGATACGGGTTTATTGGTTATCTTGGATCTTCATCTTGCCATCCTATCTTTGAACTTGCATAGTTTTCCTCCCCTTTTTCTTGGATATAACTATGAATGGTGATAGAAAATCTGAACGCCCTATGATCATGCTTACGTTGAAGGTTATGTTATCATAGGCGTATATATTTTAGTTATGATAAGATTCAATATCAGGTATTTCGATATTCGATAGCTGAAAAGCGGGCGGAATGACGGACACAGGAACAGTGCGCGCCCGGGGTTGCAGCCAGAAAGACTTGCGTCAATCGAGTGAAAGCTGCGGCGTTGTGTTTGACGGAGAGGGGGTGAATTTAGAGCGGGCACTGCGGTTCGACCAGCCTTTCCTTTTCGAGTCAATGAATCATGAGATATCCGGGGCAATTGGAAAGTCGAAATTGGGCAAACTAAAGCCGGAAGCATCGCTTCCGGCAGAATCGATATATTTATGAACATGCAGGTGCATCATGCCCGGCTTGTAATATCCCCTTCAATACGACTAGAAAAGAAATCTAGTACATGAGACTTAAATAACTCTGCTGGTACAGATAAAACTCTTCCTTTATTGATAATAAGTCCGTGAGATGAATACATCGCCGGACCAAGAGGTAATGTTTTAAGTTCGCCGGTTTGAATTTCTTTTTTTACCGCTACTTCCGGAATTAATGCAAATCCAATATCACATTTTACAGCTTGTTTTATCATTTCAATACTTGGAATCTCGATTGCATTACTGATACCGATTCCAGCTTCCTGTAAAACTTGGTGAGTGTGAGTATGATATAAACAATTGTTACCAAAACTGAGCACTGTTTCACCATTTAATACACGTAGACCATTAGATTCAACCTTCTCAGCCAATAAATTCGATGCAATAAAAATTAACTTTTCCTGTATTAATGGATAAAAGTCAATATCATTACGAAGCGGATTACGAGGAAGAAATCCAAAGTCAACAGCATGCTGCAAAACTTGATCGAGAATGTCCTGATCAAATCCCGGTTCTACTCTAAATTTCACTTTCGGAAAGTCATTATTGAATACTTGCAAAGTATGGGACATGCGTGTTACAAAAAAAGATTCATGCATACTTAGATGTACGGTTCCTTGCGGTTGATTCAATTCATTCATCGCTTCCTCCAGGGACAACCCTAAATGAATAAATTGGTAAGCGAACTTCGCGAGCTTCAATCCAGCCTCTGATGGCCTTACCCCTC
The DNA here is from genome assembly GCF_059383675.1 of Paenibacillus sp. J22P277. Taxonomy (NCBI): domain Bacteria; kingdom Bacillati; phylum Bacillota; class Bacilli; order Caryophanales; family Paenibacillaceae; genus Paenibacillus; species Paenibacillus sp. J22P277. The sequence continues at coordinate 444,273 of NZ_JBXENS010000006.1, read as the reverse complement.
TTGATAATCGATGAAATAGTGTTTGCCCACACCCTTGTTCAAGCTGCTGAATATGGGTGGTTACAGTTGATTGAACATAGCCTAGTTTTTCTGCGGCCTTACTAAAGCTCTTTTCTTCAATGACTGCAATGAATGTTTTAAAATATCGTCCTTCCATTACCTCCATCATAACTATGATGACCTCCAATGATATCGAAAATCGAAATGGCTATAATTGATTTTTTTCATAACTCGAATCTCTCGTTACATGATAACATAATTTCAGCTGTTGGAATGGAATTTCGAGTATTTAGTAACTGTCCAAATGTATTGAAATTCACTAATTATTTTGGGCCACCTGGCTTCGAAAGGATGACGTAAAATGGTGGATGAACATAAGGCAAAAGCAAATGCGTTTAAAAGAATGCACACGGGTTCGAATCTTCTGATTCTCCCTAATGCTTGGGATGTTGGATCGGCACAAGCGATGCAGAAATGCGGTTTTGAAGCGATTGGCACAACAAGTGCCGGCATTGCGTTTTCGAAGGGATTTCCCGATGGGGAGCGCATCCCATTCGAGGATATGCTGTCCTCGGTTCGAGCGATCGTACAATCCGTTAAAGTTCCTGTTACAGTTGACATGGAGAATGGATATTCGAACGAACCGGCCATCGTTGAAGAAAATATGAGGCGATTGCTTGGAACTGGCGCGGTAGGAATTAATTTGGAAGACGGCTGCCTCATATAGAGTTAGTAGATGTGTCTGAACAAGCAAAGAAGATCGAAGCGGTGAAACGCGCGGCGATTGCGGAAGACATTCCTTTGTTTATCAACGCAAGGATAGACACCTACTGGCTTAAGAATCTAGAAACAACAGATCGATTTAGCGAAACCGTCTCAAGGGCCAAAGTCTATATCGAAGCGGGTGCAGATGGTATATTTGTGCCTAGCATCAGCGACCCGTCCTTAATGGCTCAATTCGTTGCCGCGATCCGCGCACCGCTTAATGTACTAGCAGGGGATCAAACACCGACCGCACATGAAGTTGCTGCATTAGGTGTCTCAAGGCTCAGTATCGGATCGGGACTGTACCGTGCAATGATTTCTTATGTACAAAAGATTTGTCTGGAACTTAAACGCGAAGGGACTATTAGTGCAGATCTGAAAAACGCTATCGCTTATCAGGATGTAAACGACGAGCTTACTCGTTAAGTTCGTAAGAACGGGATAATTGGTCATGAACCGAGCGATTTGAAATAAAGGCGATAGCTTACACGACGAAATTGTCATAGCTCTCGGGACATTGGGAACTATTCGAAAGCCTGTCGCAGATGGCATTAAAGCAACCGATACAGCTTTCCTAATTAAATTGAGTCTGCTTCTGGCGGAGGAATGGAGTATGTTTCAGAACTGTGCTGTTATTGGCGAGTGGATCCTATTTTATCGATTCTTAGATCTTTTGGTCGAACGGATTCAACCCTTCCAGGGATGTCCAATAGAAGATGCTGCCAGCATCTTCTTTTTTTATGTCCAAAGAGGAGGCAATTCGAATGATGATAAAAAAGGTCTCGATCCAACTGAACCAAAAGCCGTTATGCGGCGGCTATGCCCTCATAGAGAAGGATGGCAAATTGGACACCATCTACTTTGATGTCGTAAAAACTTATCCGCTCAAGGTCATTGTTGAGGGTCGTGGAAAGCAGGTGGCGGAGAACGATGCGGATATGTACGAGGCGGAGCTGCTGGATCTCTTCCTGAAGCAAGCCGTTCCCGTGAAACCCGGTATTGCTGCGCCCCGTGACGACCAAGCAAAACAGAAATCGATCGGTGGCCATTTGAAAAAATCAACTGCGCAAAAAGAGGTCTGCTTGCTGCTGAATCTCGGCGGATTCGAATCCCGGATGGCCGAGAATCTCGAAATCGCCCAAAGGCTCGGACGAGTTCTCTACTCCTTGACCGGTGATGGTCTTGTTAAGGTGGAGAAGGGAGCCCACATCATTCCTGTCAATGTCCTGTCGCTTTCGCCGGCACAACTTCTCGTTTGGTCCTCCTTGGTCAACGAGCAGCTGCAAGCGGAAGATTTCGGGCCCGATGAAACAATTATTCTTTGCGCCGGAAAGAAGTATCGCGGCTCTCTTCCCATCGGCACCGCCATCGCCCATGGCATCAGCTTGGGGGCCTAACGATGTGGCATGCCTGGTTACCTGTCCCGCTTTTCGATTGTTAAATGCCTCCACGCAACTTTCCAACATATGTCAGCGTTTAACTTTACATGGAACGCATATCGGATTGAACCGCAAAATAAGCACTGGAGGTTATTAATGTGATGAAAATGAACATTTACCGTCTTATTTTGTTTCCAATACTTTTCCTTATGCTAGTTCCGTTTACTTCGGTAAAGGTAAGTGCTGCCCCAACGACTGTTTATGGAACAGTTGTAATTGACGGAGTATACATGGATTTTACGAACATGCCAGTTGTCGTAAATGGTAACATCATGCTTCCATTTCGGGATATTTTTAATGTTTTAGGTATGGAAGTAAGTTGGAATAACGATAAAAAAGTAGTCACGGGAAAAAAAGACCATTTGGTAATAACGCTGGGATTAAATCAGTACGGGACGGTTAATGGTATGCGTTTTCCATTGAATCAAGCCCCTTTTATAACTGGTAATGGCGTACTGTATGTGAATGTAAGGTTCATCAGTGAGGCTTCCGGGGCATCGGTAAACTGGGATAATAACAAAAAAGCAGCGATGATTACAACCTCGGGCACACAGCTCAAAGGGCTGACGGAGAAAGAGATTTCAGCTTTTGATTTGCTGCGTGCGGACTGGTCGAAAAAACAAATGGACAGCCTTGGTTTGAAAAAAGAAGTCTTCGATCAAGCCGGAGAAACCAAATATTCAAATGAAATTGTTACATATACCTATTTCGATTTTTATCATGCCGCCACTCCAGCTGCGATAGATATCCATGGAGACCATGAAGGACCTAGAGGTATTCGAATAGGCGATACTTTCGAACATGTCATGTCCTTATTTCCTCACTATAAAGATTGGCGAACAAACAATGAAGGACTATTTTATGGAAAGGTTAATCCGTATAAAGGATACTCTATCGGGCTGACCGGTTTCGTTAATACGTATGACGAGCTGAAGGAGATTACGTTATGTTCGGATAACAGCTATCCATTTTTAAGAATCTTTTTTAAAGACGATCTCGTGACGCACTATACTTTCTTTTTGATTAATGCTGATTAAATGATTGCTGAAGAAGGAGAGATTAAATATGTTTCTCAATGCCACGACAAAAAGATATTGACGCCATAGGGGCAACTTGTTAATATAAATCCATATAATTCTATCGGAATTATACACTATCTACTTATCATTGTTGACCGGCCAACCGGAGATTCGCTTATTTATTGGCAAAGTCCTATTTCTGAGCATCTGCATGGAATAGGAAATGATGCGTAGATAAAAATCGAACCGGTTCCATTATTGCATTTTTGTTTCAAGATGCTGCGAATTTTTTAACGGATACTCAAGAACCTATTCATAATCAACTTATATCGAACGGCTATTATGTTCATGTGGAGGAATTCGTAATGAAGAGATGGCTTCCGATTTCAATTGCAGCAGTACTCGCTATGGGGATGATCGCAGGTTGCGGGAATTCGAACGACAACACGGCAAATTCCGTTAATGCAGGAAACACGAGTAATACGGCGACATCGTCCGAACCGGCTTCCGATAAGACCGATCTATCAAAGAAACTGGACATCGATATTTTGACCATCAGCTATGGCGGCGCGAATTGGTCGAATGACAGCGCGATTGCCCAGTTTCTGAACGAGAAATTCAATGTCAACCTGAAATTCCAGGCGATTTCGCAGGACAATTACGAAGAGAAGCTGAACGTGCTGGCCGCCGCCGGCAACTTCCCCGACGCCTTCCTGGTACAGAAGGCGGACTTCTTGAAATGGCGGGACAAAGGCGTGTTCCTTGATTTGGCTCCCGTCATCGACCAGTACCCTAACTTGACGCAATATTTGGGCGGTAAAGAATCGCTGCAATTCATGAATCCGCCAGGAAAGATTTACGGTCTTCCCTATTATCAAATCGAGACGCAAACCTCCTTTGGCATCCGCAAAGACTGGCTGGATAAGCTCGGATTGCAGATGCCGACGACGATTGACGAGTTCTACGACGTAACCAAGGCCTTCGCCACGCAGGATCCGGACGGAGACGGCAAGGCCGATACGTATGGCTTCTCGGCTTCCCTGGTTCAGAATAAGACGGATTTCAAACATATCGATCCGATCAAAGCGGCCTTTGGCCTGGTTAACAACTGGGGCGTGAAGGACGGCCAGCTGATCAGTTGGCACGCGCAAACCCAAGAGCTCGAGGATTTCGCGGCCTTCTTAAATAAGGCGTACAAGGAAGGCGTGCTGGACAAGGACTTCGCAATCAACAAAGTAAAGGATCCGCAGGACAAGTACGAGTCGGCTGGCAAGGTCGGCATCGATGATGTCGTGCCGAACAGTTTCTATCAATCGATCGTCCCGAAGCTGAAGAAAGTCGATCCGAACGCGGAGACCGTACAGCTGCTGCCGCCGAAGGGACCGTCGGGCTTGCAGGGAACATCGACGAACTCCATTACGCAGAAGATTGTAATCAACGCCAAGATCGATAAGGAAAAGCAGGACCGTCTGCTCCAGATGTTTAATTACTTCTTATCCGACGAAGGCGACGTTCTGACAAAAAGCGGCGTCGAAGGGGCCGACTATAAGAAGGACGGCGACAAGTACGTTAAGCTGGATGCCTTCGACCAGGACGGTGCCAATCTAATCTCCACGCTGCTGCTTCGGCGATTCGATCTGCATACCCAAATCCATCTGTGGGACGATCCAACGACGGTTAGCAATGTCGATCAATGGTTCAAGAACAATGAACCGTTCAAATGGGCGGACGCGGCGGCGGGGCTGGAATCGCCGACGGCGACCAAAGTGGGGACGACCATCGACCAGAAGTTTATGGCAACGCTGATCAAAGTCATCATGGGCGATCAGCCGATCAACGACATCGAGCAGGCGGTGGCGCAGTGGAAAAAGGACGGCGGCGATCAAATGACGAAGGAATATAATGACGCTTACCAAGCATCGCGGAAATAACGCCTCAGAGGAGGAACGACATGAGGATGGAAACAAAGGGGGAAGCAGTCGAGCCGACTGCTTCTTCATATGTCGCAAGATCGAGAAGCTCCTCGGCTTGGATACGGGGGATCCCGATTTATGTGATGATTTTGCCGGGTTTTCTGTTTTTCGTCATCTTCCGGTACATTCCGATGGGCGGTCTTGTGATCGCCTTCCAAGAGTACGATCCGTTTCTAGGATTTCTGGATAGTCCATGGACCGGATTGGACAATTTCCATCGGCTGCTGACAGATCCGGACTTATGGATGTTGCTGCGCAACACGCTGATCTTGAGCGGGTTGAATTTAATTTTGTTCTTCCCCGCACCCATCCTGCTCGCCATCCTGTTAAGCGAGGTCAGCAGGGCATGGTTCCGCAAAAGCGTGCAAACGATCATCTATATGCCCCACTTCCTGTCCTGGGTCGTCGTCGTCAACATCACGGTCGTGCTGCTCGCCACGCAGGACGGCGGCATCAACAATTTGCTTGAGAGCATTGGCTACCACCGGATTGAATTTTTGACGGATTCGCACTATTTCCGCGCCTTGTACGTGCTGCAAAATATTTGGAAAGAATCCGGCTGGAGCGCGATCATCTTTCTGGCGGCGCTGGCCGGCGTCAATCCGATGCTGTACGAAGCTGCCGTGGTCGATGGCGCCAACCGCTGGAAACAGGTATGGCACATAACGCTGCCGGCGCTGAAATCGACCGTGATCGTCTTGTTTATTCTCCGGCTCGGCCAGGTGCTGGATCTCGGTTTCGAGCATATTCTGCTGATCCAGAATCCGGTCAATTTAGGCGTGGCCGACGTCTTCGATACGTATGTGTACCGCAATGGCGTGCTGCAAGGCAATTTCAGCTATTCGACGACCGTAGGCGTATTCAAGTCGGCCATCGGGCTTGTGTTGATCATCCTGGCGAATCGGTTGGCCAAGGTGTTCGGTCAAGAGGGGGTTTACTAGGATGAGAAGCTTCAATGCCCGCGGAAGCCAACCGGCCTTTACGGTACTGACGATCGGCATTCTGCTGATCAGCATGTTGGTCGTCCTGTTCCCCTTCCTATACGTGGTCACGACTTCGTTCGCTCCGAGAGAAGAGATTCTGTCACGGGGATTTTTCATCCTTCCCCATCGCTGGACGATCAATGCGTACGGCTATCTCATGAGCAATCGCCAATTCATGACCTCTTTCCTGAATGCCGTTCACATCACCGTCATTGGGACGATCGTCAACATGTCGTTCACCTCGCTGATGGCTTACGGCCTGTCCAAGAGGTGGCTGAAGGGCCGCAAAGCGCTTAATTTGATGGTGCTGTTCACGATGCTGTTCGGCGGCGGTATCATTCCGACCTATCTCGTCGTCAAGAGCCTGCATCTTATCGATAGCTACTGGTCGCTCTATCTGACCGGCGCGATCGCGCCGTTCCATCTGATCGTGATGCGCAGCTTCTTCCAGAACATACCGCTCGAGCTGGAAGAGGCGGCGCGCATGGACGGCTGCGGCGAATGGCGGTTGTTCGGGCGCATCGTTCTGCCTCTATCACTGCCGGCGGTCGCTACATTCACGTTGTTCTATGCCGTACAGAACTGGAATGCTTATTTTAACGCGGTATTGTATTTGAACGATTCCGACAAATGGCCTTTGCAGGTGTTCCTGCGTCAGATGATGAATGAAGCCAATGACAGCATGGAGAACGTATCGGGCGCGTTCGAATACAGTCCCAGCGTGAAAATGGCGGCGATCGTCATTGCAGCGCTGCCGTTGATCGCGGTGTATCCGTTTCTACAGAAATATTTCAACAAAGGGATGTTGATGGGATCGGTGAAGGGATAACGGCGAGAAGAGGAAACAGGCAGACGAAGCGGACGATTCTGAATTAAAGGAAGGTACCATTCTAATGGCCATTCAAGAAGATTATATCGAGCGGGTATACGCGGGCTGGCTTGCCAAGGTGATCGGCGTCAGACACGGCGGCAACATCGAGAATTGGACGTATGAGCGGATTGAACGCGCGTTCGGCGAGATCACCGGCTATTTGCACGATTTCAAAAATTTCGCCGCGGACGACGACACGAACGGGCCGCTTTTTTTCTTGCGGGCGCTCGAGGACTACGCGTGCAGTACGGCCATTACGGCGGAGCAGATCGGTCTGACCTGGCTAAACTACGCGCCGGACGGACATGGCTTCTATTGGTGGGGAGGCTATGGCAAGTCCACGGAGCACACGGCATACCTGAATTTGAAAAACGGTATCATGGCACCTCGCTCAGGCTCCATAGAGCAGAACGGCGTCGCCGTTGCCGAGCAGATCGGCGGCCAGATCTTCATTGATACGTGGGGGCTGATCGCCCCGGGACGGCCGGAGCTGGCTGCGCAGTTCGCGGACAAGAGCGCCTCCATATCGCATGATGGGAACGGCAAATTCGGCGGCATGTTTATCGCCGCGTGCATTGCCGCCGCCTTTGCCGAACAGGACATCGAGCGAATCATCGAGAGCGGTCTGTCGGTCATTCCCGAGGATTGCGAATATGCGCATGCGACGCGCGCGGTCATCGAATTCTACAAAGCGAATCCGGATAACTGGCGGGACGCGTTCCACTTCATCAAGGAAAAATACGGCTATGACAAGTATCCGGGGCACTGCCACATCATCCCGAACTCGGCCGTGATGATCTTGTCGCTGTTGTACGGCGAAGGCGACTTCTCGCGGACGATCAACATTTGCAACATGTGCGGCTGGGATACGGACTGCAATGTGGGCAACGTGGCGACGATCATGGGCGTGCGCGGAGGAATCGACGCGATCGGCGATGAGTGGAGGCGCCCGATCAACGACTTTCTTTGCTGCTCAAGCGTCATCGGTTCGCTGAACATTCTCGATATCCCATGGTGCGCTGCCTATATCGCTCGAATCGGCTACAGGCTTCAGGGCGAGCAGCCGCCGGGCAAATGGGCTGGCATTCTCGCGGATCAAGGGACCAGATTTCACTTCGAATATCCGGGTTCAACGCACGCGTTCCGGTTGGAGCATAATGACCCCCTGCCGGTAACGGGTTGGATCGAGAACACGACGGAGGCGTCGGCTTCCGGCGACAGGTCGCTGAAGGTCGCGTTCGACAGCGTGCAAGGCGGCTGCGCGTACCGGGTATTTCACCAAACTTACTATCGTCCGCACGACTTCAACGACAGCCGTTACGATCCGGGCTTCTCGCCGATTCTCTATCCCGGTCAGACAATGGATGCCCGGGTGCTGCTGCCGGGACCGACCGATCAGCGGGTTCAAGCCCGCCTCTATATCAAAGACGGCAACGAAAGCACCTATTATTACGGGGAAGCCGCGCAGTTGACCGCCGGTCGCTGGACGCCCCTGCGCTTCTCCATCCCGTTCCTGAACGGAGCCTGTCTGGAGCAAGCAGGCGTCGAGCTCATCCCGCTGGACGGCAAGGGAGCGCACGGACCGAGTCTTGTCGTCTACATCGACGATGTCGCGTTCGGCGGTAAGCCGGACTATGCGGTCGACTTCTCCAGAGAACGGCTGGAGAAGTGGAACGGGCTGCACATCGAGGTCAGCCAGATGACGTATCTGCGTGGGATCTGGACGCTGGAAGATGGCGAGCTCAGCGGAAGCTACTTCGGAGAATCGGCGGAATGTTATACCGGCCAGCTGTCGTGGGACGATTATTCGTTCGAAGCCGTCGTCGTGCCAAAGCTGGGCGGGCACCACCGGATCAATTTTCGCGTGCAGGGCGGCATCCGTTCTTACGCGGTCGGATTTGCGCCGGACGGCACGCTTGCGCTTTACAAGAATGACAACGGCTATCGCGTATTGAGCCAGTGCGCCTTTGAGTGGCAAACCGGGAAGGCCGCAACCGTCACGGTGCTTGCGAAGGGCAACCATTTTCAAATCGCGGTGGACGGCGCGATTCTCCTTGACTATATCGACGAAGATCGTCCCTACTTGTCCGGCATGGTCGGATTCTCGAATGCGGAAGGCAGCCGCACGCATTATCGGAGCTTCTCGGTCTCCGGTCAATAATTAGCCCAGAGGAGGTTTAGTAGTATGAGCCAGTCTAAACAGCCTAATATCGTTGTCATCTGCAGCGACCAGCATCATCCTCTCGTAAGCGGCTACCGCGAACATCCCTTTATCCAGACGCCGAATCTCGACGCGCTGGCCGCGGACGGCGCTCATTTCACGAGCGCGTACAGCAACTGTCCCGTCTGCACGCCGAGCCGGATGAGCTTCATCACGGGCAAATATCCGAATCAGATCGACAGCTGGTTCCTGGGCTGCCCGCTCGATCGCGAGGAGATGACTTGGTCGCGCAAGCTGGACGAGGCGGGCATAACGTCCGCCATGTTCGGCAAGATGGACTTTTGCGGCGACTACCAGGACGGCGGCTTTAGCGAATACAAGATTATCAAGAAGAGGCCTTCGTTCAAGCCGTACCCGCGCACGACGCCGCTTTATTCTCGGTTGGAAGGACATGTGCGGACGGACAAGCGGCAGAACATTCTGAACGCGGGCGTGCGCGAGGATATCATCACGGACGGAGATACGGGTTATAACCAGGATCTCGGCTTCTATGACCACGACCGGGTCGTCACCGATTGGGCGATCGACTTTATCGGGCGCAAGAGCAAGAGCGAAATAGACGATGGCGATCGGAAGCCGTGGGCCATGTATGTCGGTCTCATGTTTCCGCACTGGCCCTATAAAGTCCCGCAGCGGTATTACGATCTCTACTACCCGGACAAGGTGGTCATGCCGCATGACGCGCTGTTCCCGAACGACGGCCTGCATCCGCAAGTACGCAACATGCAAAACGCGCTCGGCCTCGGACAGCTGACTGAACCTGAACTGCGCAACGTCATCGCCGCCTACTACGGGATGATTACGGCGCTGGACGACAATATCGGGCGGATCATCGCCGAGCTGAAGAAGCAGGGCCTGTACGATGACACCTATATCATCTACATGTCGGATCACGGCGAAAATTTGGGTGAGCATGGTCTGTTCTACAAGCAGTGCAGTTACGACGGCTCGGTCGGCGTGCCGCTGATCGTTAAGGGGCCTGGTCTGCCCCGCGGTCAGCGCATCGATCAGCCTGTGACTTTGGTCGATCTCTATCCGACGATTATGGAGATCGCCGGGTTGGAGACGGAGGCGGACCGCCCGGGAAACAGCTGGCTTCCGCTTCTTCGGGGCGGCGAGCAGCCGGATCGTCCCGACTATGCCTTCTCCGAATATCACGGCAACTTCTTCAAACAGGATTGGTACATGCTGGTCAAGGACGGCTTCAAGTACACGTTCTACGTGAACGACCGCCCGTCGCTGTTTAACCTGAAGGAGGATCCCAAGGAGATGCGCGATCTGGCCGAGGACGAGCGGTACCGCGATCTGCTTCATCGGATGGAGGCCTTGCTGCGGGAGATCGTCGATCCGGAGGCGGTGTCGCTGCGGGCGAAGCGCGATTTGGGCTTGATCGGCCGGAACGGCGAGGATTATACGTTGACGATGACCGATCCCGAATGCAAGGAATTGATTAAGCAAGGCGCGTTCGAAGACGAGTTGGAATTCCCGCAATGGGAAGGCGCGCCCGGTATCTGGTCGAAGGAGGAACGATGAGCGATGAGCCGAAAACCGAATCTGCTCCTTATCATGTGCGATCAATTGCGCTACGACGTGCTGGGTTGCTACGGCAACGAGCTTGTAAAAACGCCGAATATCGACCGGCTGGCCCGGATGGGGGTCGTCTTCGACCAGGCTTATAGCCAGACGCCTGTTTGCGTGCCTGCGCGGCACGGGTTGATCTCCGGGCTGAATCCGTTCGAAATCGGTCTGCTCAAGAACGAAGGCTTGTCCAGGGAGATCGAAGCTCCGCTGCCGCAGCTGATCCGCCAGCAGGGCTACCACACGTGCGCGGTCGGGAAAATGCATTTTCACCCGGCGCGCCGACATTACGGCTTCAACCGTATGCTGCTGTCGGAGGAGGTCCCGTCCCACTTCGACGACGACGAATATCTGCAGTTTCTGCGGGCGCAAGGCTACGGCCATGTTATCGAACCGCACGGCAAACGAAGCGAGCTTTATTACGTTCCGCAAATCTCCGAGCTGCCTGAGCATCTGCATACGAGCGCTTGGACGGCGGATACGACATGCCGAGTCATCCGTCAGAACCGCAACCGGCCGTTTTTCCTGTTTTCCTCGTTCATCAAGCCGCATCCGCCGTTCGACCCGTGCGTTCCCTACGATACGATGTACGCGCCGGATCAGGTGCCTCCTCCCAAGCGCCGGGAGCATGAACGGATGTCCGACGACGCATGGGTCGACGTCATGAACGACTACAAAGTGAACGGTATCGATAGCCTCAGCCGCGAGGACGAGCTGAAGATGCGGGCTTATTATTACGGCTGCGTATCCCAAATGGACAAGCAGATCGGCAAAATTCTAGATACGCTGGAGTCATGCGGCCTGATCGACGACACGCTGATCGTGTTTACGGCGGATCACGGAGAGATGCTGGGCGACCATTATTCGTACGGCAAGCGCACCTATTACGAGATGTCCGCCAAAGTGCCGCTGATCATCAGTTGGCCGGGGGCGCTTCCCCAGGGAGAGCGGCGGGATCAGCTTGCTTTGCTGCAGGATATTTACGCCACCTTCATCAGCGCTGCCGGCGGAAAGGTGCCGGCTGCTTCCTCTGGCGTGGATTTGCTGCCTGCAGCCGGACGGCAGGAGCGGGGCACTCGCGAGAAAATATTTGCGGAGATCGGCAGAGGCCGGTTGTTCAAGACGATGCTGCGCTGGGATCGGTACAAATACATCTACCATGCCAACGGCGGCAAGGAGAACCTGTTCGATCTGCTGGCGGATCCGGACGAGTTCAACGACATCTCGGCGCAGCATGCGGAGCTCTGCCGCGACTGCCGGGAGCAGATGAAGGCGTATTATAGTGGTTACGGACTAGAGGAAGCGCTTGATGGCGACCGCCTGGTGCGCTACGACGAGACTGAACATGTACCCCGAGGCTATCTCAATCAATCGCCCAAATGGCCGTCGACGGTTATCGCGGAAATGAAATAGCGCCGGTAGCGACAGATTTGAGCCATGGTCCAGTCAATCGCAAGGCCATCGGTTTAATTATCCGTTGTAACCTGTTCAGCGAACTGTTATTCTTTCTGGTATGTAAATATTAGGATGGTTCAAGGCCGTCTGGCGTTATGAACATCCATTAGCAATAACGCCTATTAGCGATAAAGATTTCAACAAAGGGATGCCGATACTAACATGGAATCAAAGTTCGGAAGGGGGGCGGCGATTGGAGACGAAGCCTAAAGTAACCATCGATGACGTCGCCAGAGAAGCGGGGGTTTCCAAATCCACGGTTTCTCGGATCATCAATAATGTTTCCGGCGTTAAACCTTATACCAAATTAAAGGTGAACCGGGTGATTGAAGAGCTCGGCTTTACGCCGAATATTACGGCGAGAAGCTTGAAGACCAAGCTGAGCCGGCAAATTGCGTTAGCCATTGACGATATCCGCAACCCTTATTACCCGGAGCTCGCTTGGGCTGCCGAACAAGTGGCGAAGGAGAATAATTTTCGGTTAGTACTGATCAATCATTACGGCAATCCATCCGAGGAGCTGGCGGTCATTAAGGAAGCAAGCGATATGCGCGTGGACGGGATCGTCCTGCTTTCGATCAGCCATCCGAAAACGTTAACCAAGGTTATTAAAGAAGCGGCTGTCCCCGTTGCTTTAATTGGAAATTACCCGGAAGATATGCCGGCGGATTGGGTCGGGCTTCGAGAGAACGAAGGATACTTGGCGATGGATCATCTGATCCGCATCGGCAGAAGGCGAATTGCGTTTGCCGGAAATACGACGCTGCATCGCGGAGACCGCTATACGGCTTACGTGCAGTCGCTGGCCTCTCACTTTATGGCGTTCAATGACGCTTTGGTGTATACCGGCGAACGGCTGGCCATTGATACCGGCCTTGAAGCGGCCCGTTATTTCTACCAGTTAAACGAAAAACCGGATGCGGTGTTCGCAGCCAATGATCTCGTGGCCATCGGAGTCGCTCAAGGTCTGATCAGTCTTGGTTTGCGCGTGCCGGAGGATGTGGCCGTCGTTGGAATCGACAATATTCCATGGTGTACGTTGACCACCCCTAAACTGAGTTCGGTTTCAAATTTAGTGGCGGAAATGGGTCGCATTGCAGTGGAGAAGCTGATACTTCGTATCGGCGAGGAGTCAAGAGCCTTTGAAAGAATCATATTGGAGCCTCGGTTGATCGTGAGAGAATCCACAGTCAAACAGTTGTAGGGGCTTTCAACGGGGCAGCCTAAGCAATGCCAATTGGACGCGATGACCGAAAAAGCTGGAGACATTCGGCGTAAACCAGCGTTGTCAGTTTGTGTAATCGTCTTACCTCTAAACTTGTGACCGCATAATACGATGAACGCGATTGCGTGATATTGAAATAAGAGGCCAATATTAAAAAACTCGCGAGCTGAAGCTCGCGAGTTTTTTGCCTGTCGAGACAAGTTACACACACGACGTGAACGCCGGCGCGACCATGCTGGCGTCTGCAGGACTTCAAGCCATCGACGGGCTGAATTACGTGCTCGGCGAGTATGATAACGCGTCCGCGAACTTGAAGTCCGTCATCCGGAAGTTCAAGTCGCGGACGATGGGACGACGCTCAAAGTACGGCTACGATGCAACCGGATAAGAGGAGATATTCCTCCTTATCCGGCGTGCATCCAGAAAGCAGGCGAAAAATATGAAGGTAGAGATAAAGAAAAACAACGATCGCCACCCTGCCCAGTCCGTCAGCAGACCGCCGATCTTCGAACCCGCCGCGAACGGACAGAAACCGTCGTTACTTGATTGTAGCCGTTTCGTTACCGTTCTGTCATTCCTGTCGAGGCTGGACTAGGTAATATGAGGTTGTAAATGTACCGCGCTTGTCTCGATGAAAATAAGAGGTGAAATTCTATGTGATGATGAACAAATCGAAACACGCGTATAAATTAGCCGCAAAGCTGGCCTCGACCGGATTGATCGCGGTAAGCTCCATGAAGGCATCGCGGCATACGCTCACGGCAGTGAATGAAGGTCAAAATAAAACGAAAAGCTCTTGAGGAGGAAATGAACATGAAAAAGAAAAACAAGGGAGCCGCAGCGCTGCTGCTGCTGCTGGCTGTTGTCGCCGTATCCGTACCGGCCGTAGTGTCCGCAAACAGGGCGAATCATGCTGAACAGGCAGTACCCGTCGTTGCACAAGCGAATCAAGCTGACCAAACCGTCTATGAGAATACCCAATATGGCTTCCGTTTCACGCTGCCGGACAGTTGGAAAGGGTACACGATCGTAACGGACAAATGGAATGGTCAGGATGCGACTGACGGTAAGGTCGTAGAAAGCGGCGCGTCCATCGGCATCCGCCATCCCGAATGGACAGCCGACAAGCCTAGGCAGGATATCCCTATATATGTCTTTACGATCGATCAATGGAACGCGCTTCAGCAGGAGAAGTTTTTCATCGGCGCAGCGCCTATGGGACCAAGCGAACTAACTCGCAATGACAAATACGTGTTCGCGCTTCCGGCGCGTTATAACTTTGCCTACCTTGATGGCTACCAAGAAGTGGAAGACATCTTGAAGGGCAATCCCATTCAACCGATGTAAACGAACATACTATATGTCTTAGCAGCCTTAATGCGATTTAACGGCGGTTGCTGTCTGATTCAGGTTCAACAATCGCCATAAAAAAGAAGGATCGCCGAACTTCGCGGTCCTTCTTTTTTATAGTGGGAGAGCTCGATTTTAGAACGTATGCAGCTTGAACTAACGATCAGTCGATCCGTTTCGCGGCTTGAAGCAGTTGATACAATACCTTGGCGGCTGCTTCGCGCGTCGTCGCTTCGGCAGGGCGGAAGAAGTGGCCGCTTTGAGCCGCGATACCGTTCATCAGGCCGGCTTCGGTGACGGCTTGAATGTCCTTGATCGCATAAGCGCCGAACGTTCCCGCATCGTTGTAGACGATGGCGCCGCTTGACGCAGGATTGGCATGCAGCAGCTTAAGCGAGCGATTCAGCATGACGGCCAAGTCTTGGCGGCTGATGGCCGCGTTCGGCTGGAAGCGGCCATGGTCGCCGGTCACCAAACCTGCCGCATACGCAGCGGCAACCTCGCCGGCGAACCAATCGTCCGAGCTCACGTCCGTGAACGGAGCCGCTGCTTCCTGCACCTTCAAGCCGAGCGCTCTGACCAGCATGGAGGCAAATTCAGCTCGCGTTACGTTGCGCTTCGGCGCGAACGTGACGGAGTTGACGCCGTTCATGACGAAATCGGCGGCGAGCTTTCGAATCTCGTCTTTGGCCCACGAAGCCCCGATGTCCGAGAACGCGACGTCTCGTTTCGCCGCGGCATAGGTCGAGAAGCCGGGCCGCGCCACGGTCACGATCGTGCCGCCTTCCTTGCCGGACGCAAAGGTTGCGGGCGCCGGACGGACGTCGCCGTTATCTTCATACAGGGCGCCGGTCGCCGCGGCTTGGCCGTCTCCGTCGATCCGGAAGGCGCGTATTACCGTATCGTTGACGGAGAGCGAAATCGGCGTTTCGCGGTCATCCTTGACGCTGCTCGCTTCGAAGGCGATCGGCGTTCCGATGACAGTGGCATCCGGATACGCGGTTTCAAAGCGCTTGACGCTGTCTGCTTGCGGCTTTATTCGGATGACAAGGCCTGCGTCCTCCGAGATGCTGCCCAGCGCGGACGTCGGAAGCGCGACGGACGCGCCGTTCCAGGCGAACACGACCGAGCTGCCCGCAGGCGCGGCTTTCAAACGCTGCGCTTGCGCCGATGTGAAGCGCAGCGCCGCTTCGGCGGCTTCGGCGGAAGATACGTCGACGACGATCGCGGCCGAACCCTTAGCTCCTTCAAGCGCCCGGTCAAGGTCAGCGTCGTCAACGGTTACGGTTAAGACTCCGCCGGCCGAGCTAGTCTGAGCCTTCAGCGAAATCGGCGTCTGAGGGGCTGTAATGACCGACGCCGTAACGTCCGCAACATTATCCGCCGGCGCCGGGTCCGACGTTTGCGGCGTACCTGGATACGCGTTGCCGCCGCCCGGATTTCCGCCCCCGGGATTTTCGCCGCCCGGGTTTCCGCCGCCCGGCTGCTCTCCTCCGCCGGCATAATCGTTGTCTACGTTAATCGTCATATTCGAGAAATGAACCTCCGACGTAAAGCCGAAGACGGAATACGCCGTAACGGCGGATAACACGTATTGTCCGTCGGGCAGCGAAGGGAGCTCAAAACTGCCGTTAGCGCCGCTATCCTGTTCGGCGGACATGTAACTGCCGTTAAAGTCTTCGATGACATAGTCGCCTTTCGGCATATATTGATCCACGCCGTTCTTGGCGCTCTTCCAGTCGGCGAGCAGCCCGTAATAACGGCCGTCGTTGTCCAGCAGGGCGAGCTGGAGGATATTATACCCTCCGCCGTTGTAATGCAACGTGATGTCGATTGGCGATTGCGGAGATACGACCCTGTTCGTGACGTCGATACCCCCGAACGCGTTCTCGTTATCGAGCGATTTCTTCCCGATGTGGAAGACGAACGGCAGGTGGAGGGTCGGGACGCCTTCGCTTTCCAACACCACGGTTCCTTCGTAAACGCCTGGTTTGGCGTCCGGATTTGCTTCGACGGACAGGCCGAAGGTACGGGCTTTTCCTGCGCCAAGGGCGATCTTGCCGTCCGCATCCAGACCGGTCAGCTTGACGGAGACGCCGTCCCAGACCGGGGTGCTGACGTATCCGGGCTTATTGGTGAACTCCTGGTGAAGCTCCGTCTTGGCGGCGTAAGTCACGGTCTTGTCGGTCACGCTCTTCAGCTGAAGCGTGCTCGCGGCCGCGGCATCGCCTGCCGGATCCACGACGCCGAAAGCGACGCTGCTGGCTTCGCTCGGAAGCGTGATCGGCTTCATGTCCTTGTCCATGATCGTAATCTCGTCCAACGATTTCAACAATGCTGCCGTATGCAGGGCATTGGTCAGATCGGCGCGCCCGGCGCCTTGCGAATAAGCATCGTACGGCGTGCCGTTCTCGTCCGCCAAGGGATCGGACGTATTCGCGAGCGCCGCCCGGACGTCCGAAGGCGTCCAATCCGGAAATTTATCCTTCAGCAGCAACGCGAGGCCGGCGATATGCGGCGTCGCCATGCTGGTTCCGCTGTAACGGTCGTATGCCTCGGCGTAATCGGCATCCGGGTGCGCCGCGCCGTAGGCGGGAACCGACGACCGGATACGGTGGCCGGGCGCGACGACGTCCGGTTTGATGCCCAATCTTCCGTCTTGGTTCGGCCCGCGCGAGCTGAATTCCGCCATGGTATCGCCGGGCAGGGAGACGCTCTTGAAGGGCTTGTCGAACGTCAGGGTAACCGGTGCGTCCGGCTGTTGCAGCATGGCCCGAACCAAGGCGCGGCCTTCCTTGCCCGCGAGGTCGAAGGCGGGGATGAAGTCGTCGTATTCGCCTTGGAAGCCCATGTACCCGATCGGGCCGTCCCGTCCGGGGATCGATTCCGAGAGATCGACGGTATTCGGCTGCCAGACGTCACGGGTATCGTTGGTCGTGCCGTTGAAGATGACGACCGCCTTGGCGCCGTGCTGCTTGGCGAGGACGATTTGCTTTCCGAACGGAAGGATCTGGCTGCTGTGCGTCCGCGTGACGATGACGATTTTGCCCGTTACGTCCTTCCCGAAGTAATCATTATCCGACCCGAAGCCGAGATAAACGGCTTCGATCGGATCGGTTCCCAACTTGCTGGCGAAATCCGTGCCGGACGCCCAGGCCATCGCGCGAAGCGCGTACGATTGGCCGGTCAGGGAGCTGGAGGCGAGCGTCTCGTAGGTGTCGATCTCGCTGGTGGCGGCGCCGACCGTAATGCCGAGCTCTGCCGTCGACGGGGAGCCGAGCGAATAATAGTAAGGCGCGTCCATGGCGGCGTTGCCCGCCGCGATGACGGGGACGACGCCGGCGAGCGCGGCGTTGTTGATGGCAACCGCCTCCGCGGAATACGGATCCTTGGTCGCATCGTCGCCGAGAGACAGGTTGATCACGTCCATGCCGTCCTTGACGGCGTGTTCG
The DNA here is from genome assembly GCF_059383675.1 of Paenibacillus sp. J22P277. Classification (NCBI taxonomy): domain Bacteria; kingdom Bacillati; phylum Bacillota; class Bacilli; order Caryophanales; family Paenibacillaceae; genus Paenibacillus; species Paenibacillus sp. J22P277. The sequence goes on along the minus strand of NZ_JBXENS010000006.1, from coordinate 425,942 downwards.
ATGCCGTCGACGATCATGGCCGAGGTGCCGGTGCCCAGCACGCCGCCCAATACTTTATAAGCGTATAAGTCCGCTTCGTAGGCGACGCCCTTCTGCAGGAAATGGCCGTCGGCGTTCGCCGCGCGTCCCGCGATCGTGCCGGAGACGTGGGTGCCATGGGCCGTACCCGCGACCAACTCTTCGGGAATGGCGATGTCTTCATAGGGGTCGTCGTCGTTGTAGAAGGAATCGTGCCCGCCTTTGAACGCGTCCTTCAGGTCGGGATGCAAGTAATCGATGCCGGTATCGATGACGCCCACTTTGAGCCCTTTGCCGGTGTAGCCCTCCGCCCAGGCTTCGTCAACGCCCAATTGCTGCAGGGGCGTCATATCGATCCGCGAATCCTCCGCTTTCGCCTCGTAGGATGGCACCGGCTTCGACGTATAGGTCAAGTTCGGATAGATCGCGCTCACGCCCGGTAGCTTCGCCAGTTGGGCGATGCGGGTGCCCGGCAGCGTGACCGCCATCCCGTTCAGCACCTGACTGTACCGGTAGCCGATGTCAAGGGACAAACCGCTGGCCTTGGCGGATTTCAAGAAAGCGGCTTGCTCGGTCTGCACCGCTTTCGCGGTCGCTTCGGCCGCCAGCGCTTTATTGCCCTTGCCCGCGGCGTATTTGCCGACGGCGGCAGGCGGAGCGCTCAATTGCACGATGACGCTGACCGCTCCCGTAGAAGACGTATCGATTTCCGGCGATATGAAGCGGCTGGCCGAAGCGCTCGGAGCGGAAGCCAAGCTGCGCTTCCAATCGTCCGCGAAGGTCTCGAACAGGTTCAATTCCGGATCCGCCGAGGCGGCTGCCGGAAGCAGGCCGTTCGGCGAAGCGCCGGCGGACACGGAGTAGGCGGGCTGGAACAGGGAAGCCGTCAAGACGGTCGTGGCGATAATGATGGACGATACCTTAGGAATTCGTTTCTGCATGCTCTTCAAATCCAGGTCCCCATTTCATAAAAGTTGTCGCTCTCGCATGGAAAAATTACGATTCGATATCGAAGGCGTCGATCGACACGGCAGTGCCGGCGGAGCGCTCATGCTTCTTGCCGCTGTTCACGACGCGTACGGTATGCGTGCCCTCGGCGAGCGTCTCCGACTCGAAGACGACTGCTTCGTACTGACGATCTGTCCGATACAGGTCCACCGATGTCGCCAGTTGTCCGTCGATATAGATATCCGCGATGCCGCGGCTGCCGCCGACGGGCGCGAGGAGGCGAATCTTCGTTCCGGCGAAGACAAGCTCGGCGAAATCGTCTTTTGCAATGGAAGTCGTGACGGAATGGCCGGAGTATACCGTGCTGAAGCTCGTCGCCCACGTGCCGTCATAGCGCACCTCGGAGAGTTCGGCGTCTTGAACGAGATGTTTGACGATGAACGCATCGACATTCACGAACGCGGGATCGTCCTTTCTGGCTCTCGGATCGGTCTTGCCCGTCCATTCGACTCGGATCGTATGTTTGTCGTAGGAAACGGTCTTCTTGAAGAGCGCTTGCCGATTCGATTCGGCCTCGCCGTACAAGGACACGGATGCGGCCAGCTTGCCGTCGAGATAGACGTTGGCGATGCCTTGCTGCGGATTCTTGGTTCCGATCCATTCGACGTAGCTGCCTTCGAAGGCGAGCTCGGCATGGCCCGGGGCGTCGATGCGCTTCGCGCTTCCGCCGGAGAGGGCTTCGTCAGCTGCGGTCTCCCAATCGCCGGCGTACGTCACGGTTTCCGAATCGTCCTCGTAGGTGCCGGAGGCGTTGGCGTGCTGCAGGCGCAGCGTGAAGCCGCCCGATCCCGCGAACGCGTAGACGTTCACGTAATAGGTGCCGGTTTGCTTCGCGAAATAGGTGAAGCCTTCGCCGGACGTTCCCGGATGTTCGGAAGCGGCGACGATGCCGGCTTTGCCGTGGACGGTAACGGCGGAAGGCGAGTAAAGGTAGAGATCGAAGTCGGTGCCTTCGTCCCCGGTCAGCTCCGCCTGAATCGTTTCGCCGGCGTGCAATTCGACGGCGTACACGCGGTCTGGATCGGACGCTTCGTCGAGACGCTCGCTCACTTCCGGCACCTGGAGCGGCGTGCCGGGGATATCCTTGTCGGATACGGCCCGATAGGCGTCGATCAATTTGCCGGACATGTTCGTGTCCGCCAGGGAGCTTACTTTCTTCCCGCTGTTCATCAAGCGCTGGATCGTCAGCTTCGCGTCGTAGGACGGATTGACGCCAAGCACCAAAGCAGCCGCGCCGGCGGCGTGCGCGATGGCCGGCGAGCCGTAGTTTCCAGGAATATCGTAGTCCGGCTTATCCAGGATCAAGGTGGTTTGAGCGAAGGGATCCCGGGCAACGATAACGTCGCCGTGCGATGCATCCGGCATCGGAACGGATTGTCCGGCATATATGGTCCCGTCGGCGCCCTGCAAATCGTAATAGCCGAAATAGCCTTCGGTCATATAATCCAAGTGGAGCACGTCCTTCACGAAAGGCGACGCTTCGCTTCCGAAGAGCGCGTCCCTGCCCGTAAGGAGCAGTCTCCCGCCCGCTTGCAGGTAATTCGTTACATTCGCCTTGTCGGACTCGGTCAGCACCGAAGGCGCATTCGGATCCGGATTCATGCTCGCGTTGGCGTAACCGGTGAACCATACGACGATGTCGTAGGCTTGCATGGCTTCGAGAGCAGGACCATTCTCGTTTTTCGGCACGGTCACGACGTCGAAGGTGCCGCGCGCATCGTCGATCGGAATGCCGTCCGTCTCGTAGCCGGCGGTCAGCAGGAAGCTCTTGTACAGTTCGAGGAAGCTCCGTTCCTCCTCATTGCCTCCGACCGAGTTGTCGTCCTGGACGAGCAGGACCGACGGTTTGTCCGCGCCTTCGCCCAAATATTCGAGCGCCGCACGGAAGGAATCGGTCTGGAACGGCGGAGCGAAATCCTCGAAGCCAAGTCCGTTATAGATCGCTCGGTATGCGCCGGTGTCGATTTGGGCCGCGTAAGCCGGGTTATCCGAAGGCATGGTCGTTAACGTGTCATGGGCCGGCGCGGCGATCTGAACGGTCTTCTTGCCGTAGCTTGTCGGCGAATTGCCCGCGCGCCCGATGCCGTTGACGGTCAGCACGTTCGGGAGCTTGTAGGAAGCCGGGTAGCTCGGGATGCGGTCCAGGTCGTCGCCGAAGTCGCCGGGCTGCGCGACGAACAGCATGTCGGAGCGCTGGAGCGCGTCCAGGATCAGCTCGCTCGGTTCCCAGGTCACGAAGTCCAAGACGGCGATGTCGGCACCCATCTGCTCGGCGTAGGCGATGCCCGCCGCGATTTGCGAGAACGTTCCGCTCCCCGACGTCGAAGAAAACGTCTTGATCGGGAGGATCTTCGCGTTCGGGGCCACGCCCGCGATCCCGACGGCGTTGTTGACGGAGGCGGCTACGATGCCCGCGATCGTCGTCCCGTTCTTGGCCGGGTCTTTCAAGCCGTCGTCGGCATCGTTGTCGTCATGATTGAAGTCCCAGCCGTGAACGTCGTCGACAAAGCCGTTGCCGTCGTCGTCGATGCCGTTATCCGCGAGCTCCTTTGGATTGGTCCAGATGCTGTTCGCCAGATCCGGATGATCGCCATCCACGCCGTCGCTGATTACCGCCACGACGACATCCTTGCCGGCGTCCTGCAGAAACGGCCAGGCTTCCGGCGCGTTGATGTCGATATCCAGGCCGTCGGCGTTATTCAAGGCCCACTGATTGGGAAATAAAGGGTCGTTCGGGATGAGGGGAAGTAACTCGGATGATACGGATGCCGGCTCGTTCGCGGAGGTCATGCCGGTCGATGCGATGGATTGCGATTGCGGCGCCTGAGATGCCGGGCCGACTTGCGATGCGCTGGCCCCGGTTGCCGCCGGCCGGGACAGGAATACCCGGTCGTCCGGCTCCGCGAACAAGACGTTCGCGTCGGCCTTTAATCGGGCGAGGACGGCGTCGATATCCGTGCCTTCGGGCAGTTTCAGAACCTCGGTGCCGAGGCTCGGCAGCGTTCGTGCCGGCGTCAAGCCGTAATTCGCGGCGAGCGCCGCCGCGTTCGTTCCGTCTTTATACTTAACGACGATGCTGTCGGCTTTGGTGACCGCGCCGGAAGGTCGCGGTATCGGCTCCAAGCGGGGGGCAGCCGGAACCTGGATTTCCGGCTCCGCGTCGTTACCGCGTTCCGGCAGCAGCGTCTTTCGGAGTTTATCGGGGGATGCGGTTCCTTGCGCCGACGCGACCCCTTGACTACGCGAATCGAGGTCAGAGGCGAGGGTGCCGGAAACCAAAACGGAAGTGACCAATAAGGATAAGCACAAGGATTTCTTCAATTGACGCTTCAAGTCGGTATCTCCTCCTGGTGAATCGTTCTGAACGAAATTGCCTCGCATCGGCTGCGATAACGTTGCTCGCTCTGAATCGTATGCAGTTGCGTTTAAGAGAAAATAGGACCGGAACTTCCGAATCCGCGCAAGGAAGGATGATACAAATGCAGGTTGTCTTTAGGGAATAAAATCTCCTCCTTACATGAACTAGGCAGAATTCGAATTTGGTGTAAAGTAATGTGACGTATACTGTCCGAAATTCTGAGAGAATTATATAATTCGCGAATCCCTAGCGTCAATAAGTTTATTTTTTTAAACTAATATGAAAAAAACCTGAAAATATATGTGAGATTTAATTACATCCAGTAGGGACGGTGGAACGCCTTCATAGGTGTTTGAGAATCGACCGTGACTCCGCTCGCGATGAAATTCCCTATCGAAACGGGCACGCGGTTAAAGGGAGGCATGAATGCGTGGAATGTCGTGAACGAAACGGTATCTACCGACTCTCGCAAATATATAACGCTTACAATTACGTAAACGATCGTTAAGCAAGTAAAAAGATGCGCGTTGTTCGGAGCTTTTTCGGATGCCTATAATGAAAGCGTAACCAATTAAAAGGATCGCCACGTGAAAGGGGATGGCTATGAAGAAAGGAAAAGCCAATCGATTCGGAGCTAGAGTCGGCACATTCGACAGGAAATGACATGCCGCCGAACATCCGGAGAAGATGTGCGTAATCCCATTGTAGAAGAAGAGGAGAGACACGGTGCGCATGCAAAAATACAGCATCAGAAGCATGTCGGTAAGAAAATTTCTTTATATATTGCCTTTTATGATTCTTCTATTCATCTTCGCTTACTACCCGCTATACGGGTGGATATATGCCTTCTTTGACTACACGCCGCCAATTCCGCTGTCGGAATCGCCTTTTGTCGGGCTCAAGTGGTTTCGGTCGTTAGTCGAAAACCAGGTTAAGATCGATCAGCTGCTGCAGGTCATCAAGAACACGTTCGGCCTGAGCGGTCTGAATTTGCTCTTCTCGTGGCTTCCCATGGTGTTCGCCATCTTTCTGACCGAGATCAAGGCCGTTCGTTTTCGGAAGTTCATCCAGACGGTCACGACCCTTCCGAACTTTATCAGCTGGGTATTGGTCTATTCGCTGGGCTTCTCCATGTTCTCCAGCGAAGGGATCGTCAACGGCATGCTTCATCAGCTCGGAATAACCGATTCCCCGATCTTGTTCCTCCAGAGCTCCAACCATGTGTGGTTGACGATGTGGATGTGGACGACCTGGAAAGCATTGGGATGGTCCGCCATCCTGTACATCGCCGCGATTATGGGAATCGACGATTCGCTTTACGAGGCGGCCGAAGTAGACGGCGCGACCAGGATGCAGGTGATCCGGCATGTCGTGCTCCCGAGCATGCTGCCGACGTATTTCGTGTTGCTGATGCTGCAAATCGCGAGCTTCCTGAACAACGGCCTGGAGCAATACTTCGTCTTTCAGAACGCGTTCAACAAGGACAGCATTCAGGTTCTGGACTTGTACGTATACAACCTGGCCATGGGGGGCGGCAGCTATTCCGTATCCGTCGCGATCAGCATGCTGAAGAGCTTGATCAGCGTCGTGCTTCTCTTTTCGGTGAACAAGCTGTCCAAAATCTTAAGAGGGGAGAGTATCGTATGAGCGACAATCTGGCCGAGCTGGAACAGAATGCGGCGCATCCAATCCGATTGGATAAAAAGACTCGCTTTCAAGTCAGCGCGACGGACAAATTCATATCGGTCGTGATCTATACGCTGTTTTCCCTGTTCGCGCTTCTCTGCGTATATCCCTTTTACTCGATCATTATCAACACCATCAGCGCGAACGATATCAGCGCCAAAGGCGAAGTCGTGTTTTTCCCGAAGCATATTCACTTCCAGAACTACGTGGACGTGTTCAAAATCCCGGGGCTGGGCGCCGCGGCGCTCGTCTCATTGGGAAGAACGGTGATCGGAACGACGTTGACGGTCGGCGCTTCGGCTTTCCTAGGATTCATGTTTTCCCAGGAGGATATGTGGGGGCGGAAGTTCTGGTATCGATTCACGGTGGTCACGATGTTCTTCAATGCAGGGATTATTCCATGGTATTTGACGATGCGCTCGCTGCACCTGACCAATAACTTTCTGGCTTATATTTTGCCGACGATCGTCGCTCCTTTTTTTATCATCCTGGTCAAGACGTTCGTGGAATCGCTGCCAAAGGAATTGCAGCAGGCGGCCAGCATCGACGGGGCCGGGATCATGACCCTTTTCTTCAGGATCATCCTGCCGATAAGCAAGCCCATATTGGCGACGGTCGCGATATTCGCGGCGGTGGATCAATGGAACTCCTTCCAGGATACGCTGTTGCTCGTGACGGAAAGCAAGCTCTATAGCTTGCAGTTTATTCTGTACAACTACATCAATCAGGCGAGTTCATTATCGACCATGGTCAACCTGCAGAACGCCGGCTCGACGACAATGGCAAGCCTGGCGACCAAGCAGACGACGACCTCGATCCGAATGACGGTGACTATCATCGTCGTGGCGCCTATCTTGCTGATTTATCCGATTTTCCAAAGGTTTTTCGTGAAAGGAATTATGATCGGTGCGGTGAAAGGCTAACTTGCGCATGCACGATTATAATAATTTGATCAAGCGGGGGTTGCATATGAGCAGAAATAGGAAAGTCGTCAAGAAATCGATGGTCGCCTCGGTGGCCGGTTTGTTCCTGGTGTCGGCCGCATTGACAGGCTGCAGCAACGGAACCGATAATACGTCGGCATCGGGCGAGCCGTCCGGATCCGGCACGAACGCAGGCGCAACGCAGACCGCCGGCGCGATCGATCACAGCAAGCCGCTTACCATTACCGTGTTCGACAATGCCGCCAATTATCAAGGCGAACAGACGGGATGGTACGGCAAGCTGCTCAAAGACAAGTTCAATATCACCTTAAACATTCTCGCTCCGCAGGTGGCCGGCGATCAGCTGTACAAGACCCGTACGGCGGCGGGAGACCTGGGGGATCTGCTGATCGTCGATAACAGCCAGTTGGAAGAACTGATTCCGGCGGGTCTCGTCATGGATATGACGGATAAAATCAAGACTACGAAGTATCTGTCCCAGTACGTGGACAACCATTTCAAACCGTTCAACGCCGGCTTCGACAAAGTGAACCCGGAAGGCAAGATCTATGGTTTGCCGACGTTCGAAGCCGACACGTCGCCGACGACCTTCTCGGAAGAGATGCCTTACTCCAGCCCGATCTTGCCCTGGAATTATTACAAGGGCGTCGGAGCCCCCAAGCTTAACAATCTGGACGATTTGTTGAAAGTCCTGAAGCAAATGCACGATAAATATCCGAAGAGTCCGGACGGCAAGCCGATCGTGCCGATCACCCTATGGAAGGACTGGGACGGCGGCAGCATGGAGAACGTCCGCTGGCTCAGCAACTGGTACGGCTTTGAACAGCCGGACGGCACGACGACGATCCAGTTGAACGCAAAGGGCGATATCGTTCCGCTCGTCGACGATAACAGCATGTACAAAAAGATTTTGCAGTTTTATTTTAACGCCAATCAGATGGGACTGGTCGACCCCGACTCGCCGACCCAGGATTGGAATAAAGTATCCGAGAAGTTGACCAACAATCAGGTTCTTCTCACCTGGTATTCGTGGCAACGGGGCTTCTACAATTCCATCGAGAGAGGCAAAAACGGGGACGGCATCGTAGGGGTTCCGATTGCCGACACGCACCTGATTCAAAGCAGCGACGCCTATTACGGCAACGGAATGGTATTCGCTATCGGCGCGAAGGCGAAAAATCCCGATCGCATCCTGGAATTCATGGATTGGCTCTCCTCCCCGGAAGGGCTGCGTTACTACACGAACGGCTTTGAAGGCTTTAACTACGAGAAGACGGAGGATGGCAAGTCCAAGCTGACCGAAGTCGGACAAAGCGCTTTCCAGAAAAACACGCCCGTTCCGGACCAGTACGGCGGCGGCGGCTACCAGGACGGACAGAGCAAAATCAACAGCATGATCATGAGCGACTTCGTCGTCGATCCGGATACGGGAGAATTCTATAACAGCACGTATTGGAAATCGACGATCGAAGCGAATAAGACGGCGCTGACGACGGATTGGCAGAGCACGTATAACGCCGAGAACCCGACGGATTATTATCTGAAGAACAAGATGATCGACGTCGTGCCCAATATTAACACGAGTCTTGGATCCGATTCGTCGGATATCAAGAACGAGCGCAGCCAGATCTCGGACTACGTGAAGAACACGTCCTGGAAGATGGTATTCGCGAAAAACCAAGCGGAATTCGACCAGCTATGGACCAAGATGCAGAAGGACGTGGATGGCCTGGGTTGGAAGGATGTCTTGGCAGCGGATACGGTCAAGGCTCAGAAGATCGTGAAAATGCGCGCCGACGCGTTAGCCAACAAGTAAGGTTCGACGAAATGAATCCCTGGGGGATGTGTATTTAACCATAAATATATATCCCTCTTTTTATTGCAATCAAAGGGGGACGTTCCATGATACTGGCATGCGGCAATTACATCCTGCTCTTCAAAGAGGGCGGCATCGAGGTGCGGAAAAACGACCGAATCCTCTATTTCAACAAGAGACCGATGTTCGTGACGGTAAAGACCGCGTTTGCCGTCAACGAGTTTTACGACGGCGCTTACGCCGATATCGCCGCTTCCGGCGGAAAGATCGTGGCCCGGGGCACGATGACCGTGCCGTCCGGTTCGGCATTCTTCTTCACTGACGTATACGAAGCCGCAGGCGCCGGGTTCAAAGTAAGCCGGACCGTGGAGGTGCTGGAGGCAGGAGACGACCTTGGCTTCTCCACCAAGGTTTCTTTGATGATGGAAGAATCGGATAACGTCCGCGACTACAACTGCTTCGCGCCCGGCGTCTGGTACAAGCAAAACGAATTCGCGCCCGACTCCGCGATAGGCAAAGATTTGGATAACGAATATTTTTGGCGAATGGAGACCCGTTACGCCCTGCCGCTGTTCGCCATGCAGCATATCGCTTCGGGAGAAGCGGCGGCGCTGTCGCGCTGGGCGGCGGACGCAACCCTGCCGTCTACGGATATCGTAAGGTCGGAAAACATAGCGGACCCGAAGTGCACAGTCGGAGCCATCGGGATGAGCAAGCCGGAGAACAAGACGCTGAACTATATGTACTACGGCTATGGCATACGCAAGGAAGTCGAGACGGAGGCAGCCGGCCTGTCGATCGACTATGTGTATCCGGGCGGCGACGGGGAGTTGCCTGTGAACAGATCCTATGCCGGCCTGGATTTCCGCCAGAAACCGAAAACGTTCCAACGCGTGAATCATCCCGTAGCGGCCGGCTTTACGCAAAGTTACGCTGTCGCCGTCCATTTCGGCCATTACGGCGGTTTTCAGCCGATGATGAAGGAGCTCTGGCGGGTTACCTATGACCGCCTGCGCGACAAGCTTTTCGAAGTGGATAACGAACAGCATTTCCGCAACGGCATGAACATCTTGACCCGGTACACGCGGCAGTACGGAGATTCGTACGGGTTGCCTTTTGCCTGCCAATTGCCCGATATGGATATCTCGAGCGTTTCCTTTCAGTTCGGCTTCGTGGGTCAGCAGCCGGGCATCGGCTATCAGCTGCTTCGATACGGCGACAAGGAGAACGTACCCGAAGCCTATGCTAAAGGCGTGGGCGTGATCGATTTTTGGGCGCATGCGGCCATGACCGAATCCGGCCTGCCGCGGATGTGCTACAATCCGACCCTCCGGGGGTTCGAGCCGTACCCGCACTATATCCGCATGCTGGCCGACGGGATCGAGGCTGTCTTGGACGCGTATCTCTATATGAGGGAGAAGGGCGACGAGCGGCCGGCTTGGTTGGAATTTTGCAAAAGGACCGCCGATTGGCTGTTGTATATTCAGAATGAAGACGGAAGCTTCTATCGCGCGTATTACGCCGACAGCTCCATCCGCATGGACTCGAAGTCCAATACGCCAAGCGCGATTCGTTTCCTTGTGCAGTTTTACCTGGTGTCCGGCGACGACAGCTATCGAACCGCCGCGATCAAAGCCGGCGAATGGTCTTACGATAACAATTATCGGACCATGGAATACCGGGGCGGCACCTGCGACAACTCGGATATCCAGGATAAAGAGGCCGGCATCTACGCGTTATTCGGCTTCCTTGCCCTCTATGATCTGACCGGCGAGGAGCGTTGGCTCGAAGCTGCGATCGGAGCCGCCGACTATACCGAGACGTGGACCTATGCCTGGACGTTCCCCGTGCATACGATATGGCCGAAACATCCGTTTAATCGCTATTCGATCAGCGGTCAGAGCATCATTACGATCGGCGGCGGTGCCGACGTGTACATGGCCGCCTGCTCGTATACGTACTACAGGCTGTATGTCATCACGGGCGACGAGCACTATCTCGATTTCGCCGAGTTTACTCATAAGAACACCCGGCAGTCGACCGATGTCGATGGCAGCATCGGATACGCCATGCCCGGCCTGGGACACGAAAGCGGCAACTTTGCGACCCAAACGCTGCAGAGCCACTACCATTGGCTGCCGTGGTGCACCTTCGTGGAGGTCGATCCTTCATCGAGGCTGCGCGACACCTTCGGCGGTTACGAGATCGCGGATGCGCAAAAGCTCCTTCCGGAGGAGAGAGCGAAGAGAAACCGCATTTACGATACGTTCGGAAGGGGAGCCAGGATATGAAGAAACAAGGATTCAACCCTTATCTGCCGTCATGGGAGTACATTCCCGACGGCGAACCGTACGCTTTTAACGGCAGAGTCTATGTCTACGGTTCGCACGACCGATTTAACGGACATGCGTATTGCTTGAACGAATATGCCTGCTGGTCGGCTCCCGTGGCGGATCTGGCGGATTGGAGCTACGAAGGCTTGATTTACGAGAAAACGGACGACCCGCTGAATCCGGACGGCAGCATGTGCCTGTACGCGCCGGACGTCACGGTCGGCCCCGACGGGAGATATTATCTCTATTACGTGCTCGATAAGGTGTCCGTCGTATCGGTGGCGGTCTGCGATACGCCGGCCGGAAGGTATGAATTCTACGGGTACGTCCAGCATGCCGACGGCACGCGGCTGGGAGAGAAGGACGGCGATGAACCTTCTTTCGACCCGGGCGTGCTGACGGAGGGAGAGAAGACGTATTTGTACACCGGCTTCTGCGCGGAAGGCGACCGGTCAAGACGCGGCGCCATGGCGACGGTGCTTGGTTCGGACATGCTCACCATTCTGGAAGAGCCGGTATGCGCCTTGCCAAGCGAACCGTATAGCGACGGGAGCGGCTTCGAGGGACATGCCTTTTTCGAGGCGCCTTCCATAAGGAAGAAAGGCGATACGTATTATTTGATCTATTCTTCTATCGTCATGCATGAGCTGTGCTGCGCGACCAGCAAATCCCCGACCCGGGACTTCGTCTATCAAGGCGTCGTCATAAGCAATAACGATCTTCATATCGATTCGTACAAGCCGGCGAAAATGCCCATGTACTATGGAGGCAACAACCATGGCAGCATTGTGGAATTGAACGGGAAATGGTACATTTTCTATCATCGGCATACGAACGGAACGAATTTCAGCCGGCAGGGATGCATCGAACAGATCGCATTCCGGGAGGACGGCACGATTGTCCAGGCGGAGATGACCTCCTGCGGTCCGAACGGTGGACCGCTCGAAGGCCAAGGGAAGTATCCCGCGTACCTGGCCTGCAATCTGTTCTGCCGAGACGAAGCGCCGTATACGGGTGCTCCCGGGGAATGGATGGACAGCCGATTTCCGAAAATCACGCAGGATGGCAAAGACGGGGATGAAGAAGTCGGCTATATCGCCAACATGAGGGACTCCGCGACGGCAGGCTTCAAGTATTTCCGCTGCGAGGGAATTCGGACAGTCCGTATTACCATACGCGGCTATTGCCGCGGCGCATTCGAAGTCAAGACATCGTGGGACGGACCTGCTCTCGGAAGGATTCCGGTCGACTTTACGAACGTATGGCAAGCCTATTCGGCGGATGTCATCATTCCGGACGGCATTCAAGCGCTGTACTTTACGTATAGGGGCACAGGGGGTGCAAGCTTGGCTTCGTTCGCGTTGGAATAACGCAACATCATAGATGAACGTTGTTCGGACCGTTCGCGCTAGCCTATAATGAGAGCGCAACCATGGCAGAGGCAAAGCCGATGATGAGGGGATGGCTATGAACAAGGGTAGGACTCGTTCGATGTTGGCTCTGGTTTCGGTCATGATGCTCATGGCGGCGCTAGCGGCCTGCTACGGCAACGATAATACGGACGGCAGCGGCGGCAATGCGTCTCCGAGCACGGAAGCGACGGCGGGGCCTTACGGCAAATACGACCCGCCGATCGAGATCACGACCGTCCGCAACCTGAGCGACATCGTCGAAAACAACGTCCTGGGCGTGCTGAAGGACGAGAAGTTCGAGGATAACCGTTGGAGCCGGCTTTACTATGACCAGCTCGGCGTCAAGATCAAATATAACTGGGTTGTCAAAGGCAACGACACGTCGGATCCGTATTTGCAGAAGGTGAACGTGATGCTGGCCTCGGGCGACCTTCCGGACGTCATACCGGTCAACGCCACGCAGCTCAAGCAGCTCGCCGACTCGGGTCAGATCGAGGACATGACGGATTTGTACAACGCGTATGCTTCCCCCGAGCTCAAGGCGATCCTCTCCGAGGAGGGTTCGGGACCGTTCGACGCCGCGACGTTCGACGGCAAGCTAATGGCGATTCCGCAGACGGGGTCATCGATCGAGCAAGCTCAGTTCGTCTGGATTCGCACGGACTGGCTGGATAAATTGGGCCTGCAGCCGCCGAAAACGACGGACGACGTCCTGGCGATTTCGAAGGCTTTCGCCGAGCGCGACCCGGACGGGAATCACCTGAAAGACACGTTCGGTCTCGCCATTACGAAGGAGCTGTTTGGAGGATCGATGGGGCTTGAAGGTTTCATGGCCGGCTACGGCGCTTTTCCGAATATCTGGCTGGAGGGCCCGGAAGGCAAGCTGGTGTTCGGCAGCATTCAACCGGCGATGAAAAAGGCGCTTCAAGCCCTGCAAAACATGTACAAAAACGACGAGTTGGACGAAGAGTTCGGCGTCAAGGAGGGCACCAAGGTATCGGAAGTCATCTCGAACGGCAAAATCGGGATGGAGTACGGCCAGCAATGGAATTCCATCTGGCCCCTGCAATTGAATAAAAACCACGATCCGAACGCGCAGTGGCGCGCTTTCCCGATCGTCTCGGAATCCGGCGAACCGGCGAAGGTTCCTCTCAAGTTCAGCACGACGAAGTTTTTCGCCGTCCGCAAAGGCGCTGCGCATCCCGAGGCCATCATCAAGCTGTTCAATATGCACGTGGAGAAGAACTGGGGCAAAACCCAGGAGAACGATTATTACTATGCTCCGCCGGATGCGGAGAGCGTATGGCAGCTGTCGCTGGTCCAGCCCGCGCCGACGAAAAAAAATCTGGAGCTGTTCCGAACGTTGGACGACGTGCGCAGGACGGGCGACAAGTTGAAGCTGACGGGAGAAGCAAAGGTCATTCAGCAGAAGCTCGACGCATACGCGTCCGGTTCCAAGGAGGGATTCGCGCTATGGGGCTGGGAACGCATCTACGGATCCGAGGGAGCGGAGGGCATCGTCGATCAGTACGACAAAAACAAGCAATTTCTCTTGGATAAATTCGAAGGCGCTCCGACCGCTACGATGGTGGAACGGCAAACGACGCTGGAGAAAATGCAAAACGAAGTATTCGTCAGGATCATCCTCGGCGCGCCGATAGAGGAATTCGACAAGTTCGTGCAGGATTGGAACAAGCTTGGCGGCTCGCGGATTACGAAGGAAGTCAACGATTATTACGCATCCATGAAGAAGTAGCCTCATGCAAGTTGGGAAATGCGAAGGAATAGGATTGAATCGATTAGACAGGATTAGGGGTTGAAGGAGCGCCATGTTCAAAACACCGATGTTTTCGATTCGCAACACCCTGTTTCTTCGGTTGATTTTTACGTTTCTGCTCATTTTAATGCCCCTGATCATTCTAGGCGTCTATCTGTACCAATGGTCCATTCACACGGCAAGAGAGGATATCGCCAAGACGGCGGCCTCCCAGACGACCTTCTATCTGACCGATCTCGAGAACGAGATCGAGCGGATCAAGCTGCTGCAATTCGGGCTGCTCGAGGACGAAGACCTGAACAAACTGACGCTGCTCTGGGATCGGATGGGGGTTATAGAGAAAACCGACAAGATCAATTCGCTGCGCAATCGGCTCTATCTCGTTCAGAACAGCAGCAAGTATATCAAAGAGGTAAGCGTTTACATTAAACCTATCGGTCGCGTCATCTCGTCAGTCGACGGCGTAAGTCCGCTCGTTAAGACGCTATACGACTCCGTTCTTTCCGTTTACGGCAATCGGAATACCCGCATCATCGAATGGAAGAACGGGCTGTACCTTAGCGCGGCGAAGCCGAGCGGCAGCCCGAAGGGACAGCCGTTATTCATCGTTGAAATCGAATTGGACCAACAGACGCTGACGGAGGCGTTGGCCCAGTTCAACACCTATTCCGGAAGCGGAACCCTGCTGCTCTCGGCGAACGGCGGCATCCAGCTGGCGAGCGGTTCCGTCGCGTCCTTCATGAAGGAAGCTTCCTTGTACGTGGCGCAGAAGAAAAACTCCGGCGACTATGGCGAAGCCAGGTCGTTCGGGGGACATTTGTATTACACCATCTACGCTGGATCTGACAAGCTGGACATGGCGATCTATCGGTTCATTCCGTCCGAGGTTATCCGAAAGCCGTTGGACAAGTTCTATACGTGGGCATGGCTTTTTGCCGCGGCGGCTCTCGTTATCGTCGCCATCTATGCCATGTCGACGTATAAATTCATTCATAAACCGCTGCTGCGTCTCGTGAAGAGCTTCCGCCGCGTCGAGAACGGCGATCTGGAGCAGGTCATCACGCACGAATCGAAGGATGAATTCGGTTATTTGTACAGCCGATTCAATCAAATGGTCGCAAATCTTCGGTCGCTGATCGATCAGGCCTATCGGCAGAAGCTGATGGTGCAGCGTTCCGAGCTGAAGCAGCTTCAATCGCAGATCAATCCTCATTTTCTGTTCAACAGTTTGTTTATTTTGAATACGATGGCCCGAACGGGAGATATGGATCGGGTCGAGCAATTCACGATCCAGCTCGGCGAATACTTTCGTTTCGTGACGCGCAGCGCTTCCGACGAAATTTCGCTCGCGCAGGAGATCCATCATGCGCGCACGTATACGGACATTCAACTCCTTCGTTTCTCCAGGCGTATCCGGGCGCGGTTCGAGGATCTCCCGATGGAAGCCGCGCAGGCGAAAGTGCCGCGGCTGATCGTGCAGCCGATTATCGAGAACGCTTTCGAGCACAGCCTGGAACGCAAGGAGGAGAACGGGTTGATCGTCGTTCGCTTCGGGAACGAGGGCGATGAATTCCGCATCATCGTCGAAGATAACGGCGATGATCTGTCCGATGAGAAGCTGATCGAATTATCGAAGGCGTTGGCGAACCGGGACGAATATGCAGAGACGACGGGGATGGTCAATATCCATCGGCGATTGACGATCACGTACGGCGATCGAGGCGGCGTCCGAGTCGCCCGAAGCGAGCTGGGGGGACTTCAAGTAACGCTTCACTTTCCATGGGAGGGACAAGCCGATGTACCGTTTGCTGATCGTTGACGACGAAGAGATGATAACCGACGGCTTGTACGAGACGTTGGCCGGATGCGAGCTGGATCTGGATCTGTGCAAGGCCTACTCCGGCAGGGAGGCCTTGAATTGGCTTCATCAAACCCGTGTGGACATCGTGTTGTCCGATATCCGGATGCCCGGAATCGACGGGATGCAGCTCATGTCCATCATTAAACGGAATTGGCCGCATTGTCGCGTGATCTTCCTCACCGGCTACAGCGACTTCGATTCCGTGTATCGGGCGATTCAGACGCCCGGCGTTCAATACCTGCTCAAGAGCGAAGGGTACCCGAAGGTCATTCAGGCGGTCGTCCAAGCCGTGGCGGAGCTGGACGACAGCCTGCGCGTGAACGATCTCGTTCAGCGGGCGCAGGAGAGTTTGAAGACCTTGGAAGTGCTTGCGCGCGGCGAGTACTTCCGCCATCTGCTGCACGGCGCGAATCCGGCGCCGAATCTGGTCGCGGACTTCGGTAAGCTGAGGATCTCGCTCGATGCCGACAGACCGGTCTACGTGGCGCTGGGAGATCTTTCCCATGTCTCATCCCGCGTGTCGTCTTATGCCAATCGGCATGAATCGGCTATGGCCGTTATGCTGCTGGCCGAGAGCTTGCTGAACGGCCAGGTACGGGTTCTCGGCACGATCGACCGCTTCGGAGATCCGGTCTGGTTCATTCAGCCGCCGGCTGATCGGGCCGACGGGAACGAAGCGGAGGAAGGCGCGTCCGTCCTCCCCTATCTGGTCGGTCAATTCGAATTGATCCAACAAGCGTGCATGAAGAACCTCGACCTCACCGTCGCCGTCACGCTGGGGAATTGCCCGTCCGAATGGATCAAGCTCTCTTCGGCCTATGACAAAATGAGGCGGCAGCGGCAGACCAGAACCGGCGACGGCGCTCAAATGGTGCAGACGGTGAACCTGCTGGCTACGAGCTGCACGAAGGAGCGTTCGCCGCGGGACAAATCGGACGCGTTGTCCGTGCATCTGGATGCCGGCAGACGCGACGAATTTCTCCTGCTGTTCGACGAGCTGACGGAATCGGAACGAGACAACGGCGCGCCGTATCTGCTGGAGCTGTATTATACGATTTCGCTTGTCTTATTGTCGTACATCAACAAATGGGAGCTGGAGAATCAGGTGCCCGGCGTGTCCGCCCTCATGCGCCGCGACGAATTCGCGTCATGGAAGGAAGCGTTCGGATTCCTGCGAACGGTCGCGACGACGCTTTTCGAGCTAAGAAGCTCCGGCGAAAGCAACCGGGCCGCCGAAGCGATCCTGAAGGTTCGCGCTTATATCGAGGAGCATCTGGACGAAGATCTGTCGCTGGTCCGTCTCGCCGGTTACATCCATTTTAATCCGTCGTACGTATCGCGTCTGTTCAAGCAGGAATGCGGCGTCAACTTGTCCGAGTATATTGAATCCGCCCGAATCGACCGGGCCAAGGAATTGCTGAAGAACGACAAATTGAAGGTGCTCGAGATCGGGGTTCAGGTCGGCTACGAGGCTTCCCAGTCGTTCACCCGGTTTTTCAAAAAAGCAATGGGCGTAACGCCTCAGGAATATCGGGAAGCGTCCTTCAATCATTCAAGAAGTATGCGCGATTAGCGCCTGAACGCCCACCGCGGAGACGAAGAGGATACCTGCAGCTGACGACGATTAAGGAGTGAGAAGATGACAACCCACGCATTGTTATTCGAAGACCCGGCGAAAGCTTGGGATGAAGCGCTGCCGGTCGGCAATGGCAGATTAGGCGCGATGATGTACGGCCAGCCTGGGCACGAGCGGCTGCAGTTGAACGAGGACTCCGTCTGGCATGGCGGACCAAGGGATCGCAATAACCCCGATGCACGGGCGAATCTGCCGGAAATCCGCCGGTTGATATTCGAAGGGAAGCTGAAGGAGGCCGAGCGCCTTGCCCTGCTGTCGTTGTCCGGCTTGCCGGAAACCCAGCGGCATTATCTGCCGCTCGGTCACCTGCTGCTTGATTTCACGCTGCCCAGCGGTACGATGGAGCACTATTCGCGGGCGCTGGATATGGACGGCGGCATCGCTTCGGTTACGTTCAGGCAGGGCGGTGTTTCATTCAAGCGGGAGTTGTTTGCAAGTCATCCCGACCAGGCGATCGTCATGAGACTGACCGCCGATCGACCGGGCGCAATCGGCTTTACCGCGAGACTGGAACGAGGTCGCTGGCGTTATGCCGATCGGACCGGCCGAACGGGGGACTGCGCGATTTGGATGGCGGGCAACTGCGGCGGCGAAGGCGGAAGCGAGTTCGCTGCGGTGCTGAAGGTGTCGGCGGAAGGCGGAACGGTAAAGGCAATCGGCGATCACCTCCTTGTCGAAGATGCCGATAGCGTGACGCTTATCCTTGCCGCCGCCACGACGTTCCGTGTTCCGGACCCGCTTGCGGAAGCGCAGGCGAGAACAGCAGCTGCCCTCAGACATGGCTATGCCGAGCTATACAAGCGCCATATCGACGACCACCGTGCGTTGTTTGGCCGCGTATCCCTGTCGCTCGGTCCGACAGACGCCGAACTAGAGCGATTGAGCCTGGCGCGGCGAATGGATCGGCTTCGCGGCGGCGAAGCAGACCCTGGCCTGTTCGCGCTTTATTTCCAGTTCGGCCGCTACCTGCTGATTGCCTCCAGCCGACCCGGCTCGTTGCCCGCCAATTTGCAGGGCATTTGGAACGAGCATTTTCTGCCGCCATGGGACAGCAAATACACGATCAACATCAATGCGCAGATGAACTACTGGCCGGCGGAAACATGCGGTCTTCCCGAATGTCATGAGCCGCTGTTCGAGTTGTTGGAACGGATGCGCGAACCAGGTCGGCATACGGCGGCGGTTATGTACGGCTGCAGGGGCTTCACCGCTCACCATAACACCGATATGTGGGCGGATACAGCCCCTCAGGACACCTATCTGCCCGCAACCTATTGGCCGATGGGGGCCGCCTGGCTTTCCTTGCATCTGTGGGAGCATTACCGGTTTTCGATGGATGCGCCATTTCTTGGGCGGGTATACCCTACCTTGCGCGAAGCGGCGCTGTTCCTGGTGGATTACGTAACGGAGACGCCGGGCGGCGAGCTTGTGACCTGCCCGTCGGTATCGCCGGAGAACACTTATATGCTGCCGAGCGGCGAATCGGGGGTGCTGTGCGCGGGACCGTCGATGGACACCCAGATTATCCGCGAGCTGTTCGCGGCGGTTCTCGATGCTGAACGGACGCTGGAAATTCCGGAGGGCGAGAGACTGGGGAGCGAGCTGCGGCTGGTGCTGGAGAAGCTGCCGGAGCCGAAGATCGGCCGCCACGGCCAGCTTCAGGAATGGTACGAGGATTATGAAGAGGCGGAACCGGGACATCGCCATATCTCCCATTTGTTTGCCCTTCATCCCGGCAGCCAGATCACTCCGAACGGCACGCCCGAGCTAGCGGCAGCGGCCCGGCGCACCCTGGAGCGGCGTCTCGAGAACGGAGGCGGCCATACCGGCTGGAGCCGGGCGTGGATCGTCAATTTCTGGGCGCGTCTGGGGGATGGGGAGGAGGCTGCAGCCAATCTCGCCGCGCTTCTGACGCACTCGACGCTGCCGAACTTTCTGGATAATCACCCGCCGTTCCAGATCGACGGCAATTTCGGCGGCGCCTCCGCGATCGCCGAGATGCTGCTGCAGAGCCATGCGGGCGAACTTCATCTGCTCCCGGCGCTTCCGGCAGCTTGGTCAACGGGCTCCGTTCATGGGCTGCGCGCAAGAGGCGGCTTTACGGTCGACTTGGAATGGAAGGACGGCAGGCTGACGAAGGCCGTAATTGCCTCTGCTGCCAGTGGACCATGCTTTATCCGAAGCGCGATCAGTTGTTCGATTACAGTGGAGGGGAAACCGGCCGAATCCGAGAGGCCGGCCGACCTTCTCCGCTTTTATGCGGATGCCGGCGCCGTCTATACCGTGCTTCCGGATTGAAACGATTTCTTTGTGTCAATGCTTATGCCAAGCAGGGAAGAGTGAAATAAAACCGCATATCGCTGCGGTTTAATCCGTGATCAAAGCAGAACTAGGCCGCACTAGCATTAGCCGGCAGATGACCCTCGGAATTCGTCCATTCGTCGGGGGTCATCTTTTTTTTGTCCGGAAGCGGAACCGTACGAGGGATGGTACCGCCGCGGCCCATGCGGATCGCCATCGGATCTGAACGGCGGCAACGGGATGCTGTTGCCTTGGCTCCGGGCCATCCTATCTTCAAAAATGACAACGCTTTCTTAAGAATGTTGGCTTTCGACGGCGTTGTCCCGGAAGGTACACTTAAACCAAAGGAGGAGCAGATATGGAGTTGGATACTCGGGTAACGGGAATTACGGGAAAAACAAAAACGCGAACGCAGTTTTGGAAGCGGTTTAAAAAGCAAAAAACGCTGCACCTGTTCGTCGGGCTCGGCATGATTTTTCTATTGATCTTCGCCTATACGCCCATGTTCGGCATTCTCATGGCATTCAAGCAGTATTCCATCTCTTCCGGGATCAAGGGCATTTTCACGAGCGAGTGGGTCGGCTTGAAGCATTTCAAGGAATTCATTCATGATTACCAGTTCGGAACGATCGTTCGAAATACGCTGGTATTGAGTCTTCTTAAAGTCTTTTTCGCTTTTCCGGCTCCCATATTGCTGGCGATTCTTCTAAGCGAAGTAAAAAACCTGAAATTCAAGCGTTTGGTCCAAACGATCAGCTATATGCCGCATTTCATCTCGTGGGTTGTCGTCGCGGGCATCGCTTTCGCCTTCCTGTCGACGGATGTCGGCATGGTCAACAAGGCGCTTCTGGGACTTGGCTTGATCGACAAGCCGCTTGACGTATTGACGAACCCCAACTACTTCTGGGGACTGGCGACGGGAAGCGCCGTTTGGAAAGAGATGGGCTGGTGGACGATTATCTTCCTGGCCGCCATAGCGGGCATCAACCCGTCATTGTACGAAGCCGCGCAGATCGACGGAGCGGGCCGCTTGGCTCGCATTCGCCATATTACGTTCCCCGGCATGAAAGGAACGATCGTAGTCGTGCTTATTCTGACGATCGGAAGCATTCTGGGCGGAGGACTGGTGGGCTCCAACTTCGAGCAGTCGTTCCTGTTCGGCAACAGCATCAACAATCCGACATCGGAGATCGTGCAAACCTACGCGTTTAAAGTCGGATTAAGAGACGGAAGATTCTCCTATGCGGCAGCGATCGATCTGATCCAGTCCGTCATTTCCGTTATCCTGATTTTCTCCAGCAACTTCATTGCCAGACGTACTTCGGGATCAAGTCTATTCTAGGAAAGGGGAACAGGCATGCAGCTCAGCCAGAAACAAAAAGACCGTATCATGGATACCCTGATTTATGCCGTACTGGCCGTTCTGACGTTATCGATGCTTTATCCGTTCTATTACGTCCTGATTCTTTCCTTCAATAAAGGAACCGATTCGCTTCTCGGGGGCGTCTATCTATGGCCCAGAACCTTCACATTTGAAAATTACGCGCGATTTTTGGATGATCCTCTTTGGTACCGTGCTTTTTTGGTCACGATTATGAGAACGCTTGCAGGAGCCGCCCTCGGCGTCCTTTTCACTTGTTTGGTCGCGTACGGGCTGTCGCACCGCGATCTGCAGTTCCGTAAAAGTTACTTTACGGTCATCATCTTCGCGATGTACTTCTCCGGCGGATTAATTCCGTATTACGTGGTTTTGCGCTCCGTGGGATTGCTGAACACGTTCGGCGTCTACGTGATCCCTTCCATGCTGAGCACGTTTTTTCTGCTGATCGCGATTTCGTTCTTTCAGGTAATTCCGGGTGAATTAAAGGAGTCGGCTTACATGGACGGGGCAGGCGAGCTCGTTATTTTTTACCGCATCATCCTTCCCGTCTCGATGCCGCTGATCGCAACGATGTCGCTATTCTTGGGCGTCGGTCAATGGAACTCGTGGCTGGATTCCGCTTATTTCGTGCAGTCGGAAGGGCTGCGGACGCTTGCCTTCCGGATGATGGAGGTGATCAACAAGAGCAACTCGCCGATGGACGCCATAGCCGTCGCCAACAGCGCCTCGGCCGGGGTCACCGGCTATTCCCTTCAGGTAGCGGCCATGGTGATCTCCATCGCGCCCATCGTATGCGTCTATCCGTTTCTCCAACGATTTTTCATTCAAGGCATCATGCTGGGTTCGGTGAAGGGCTGATTTTCGTCGGTACGCTATTAAAGCGTTTGCTTTAATATAAATATCACTTGTTGGAGGGGTTACTTTGAACAGAAGCAAAGGGAAGAAGTCTCTGCTCCTATCGTTGGTCCTTATCATGACGATGGCGCTGATGTCCGCATGCGGCGGCAGCAACGGCAATAATGGCAATAACACTGCCGGTCAGAAGGAAAACGAGGGCGTCTCGAACTCGTCTGAAACCACCTCCGAACAGCCGGCAAAAAGCGGCGAGGCGGAGGAGCTGTCCTTGTTCATCGATGCCTCCTGGTATCCGGTGAAGGAATGGAAGGGGCCGGTTGCAGAGAAAATTACCGAAAAGACGGGAATCAAGCTGAAAGTGACGGTCGCCACGGACGACAAGCAGCTTCCGCTCATGATCGCGTCCGGCGATCTCCCGGATCTGGTTTTTACGAACGCGAACATCGACCGGATGTCCGATTCGAAGCTTTCTTATCCTTGGAACGAGCTGATCGAGAAATACGCGCCTGACTTTAAGATCGATCCGATACGAATTGCGATCCACACGATGGATGACGGCAATTTCTATACGGTGCGCAACTCCTTCGCGACGCAGGAGGAAATGGCGCAGAATAAATACTCGGTCGGCAGCGACGGCAACCCGGGTATCGCGGTGCGCGAGGATATTCTGCAAGAGCTCGGCAATCCGCCAATAGACACCATGGACGACTTTATGAAGGTTTTGGATCTGGTCAAAGCGAAATATCCGGACATGATCCCTCTGATCATGGACAAAGACTGGATCGAGCAATACTTCCTGACGCAGTTCGGCGTCGAAGGCCTTCTGGACGGCTGGTACGAGCGGGACGGAAAAGTGGACTATGCGATCAGGCAGCCGGAAATGCTGGAATTCTTCAAGTTCATGAACCGTCTGTACCGCGAAGGGGACATTCTGGCGGAGAACTTCGCCTACACGAACGATCAGATCGACGATCAGTATGCGACCAGCGGGAAGGCATTCGCGCATATGCATACGGTCAGCGTTGCCGACTCGGACAATGTCAAAGTCAAAAACGCCGGCGGTTCGTATACGTTCCGCATGCTGCCTAGCTCCATTTCGACAAACGCGAAAGCGGTCAGCTCCGGACTGGGTTTTGCAGGCACGTTTATCACGAAGAAAAACAAGGATCCGGAGGCGTCGATCAAGTTCCTTCAATATCTGGCGAGCGACGAAGGCAAAAAGTTAACGATGTTCGGCGTCGAGGGCGAGCATTGGACCTGGAACGACGAAGGTTATCCAAATCTGAAATACGATCCGTCCGACGCCGATTTCGTCAACAGCAACGGAATCAAATGGTGGTACCTGTACAACGACGGCGTTACGGAAGGCATGCTCAGCTACGTGCCGGGGGCGCAGAAGACGAAAGCGCTGATGGAGAGAAAGGCGTTCACGGTTTACAAGCCGGAGCTCGGATTGATTCAGCTGCAGCCGGATTCGGACGAGAAGACGATCAAAACGAAGATCGACGAGATGATCAAAAACGAGAAGGTTAAAATCTACTTGGCGAAGTCGGAAGAAGAAGCCGTTGCAAACTACGAGAGCATGGTGAAGAACGCCGAGAAGATCGGTCTGGATCGCTTGGTGGATTGGGCTAACCAAACCTATCAGAAGAAGAAGGATTTGTTTAAAAAATAAGACTGAGTCCGTCAGGAGCGCCGCGCGTTCCTGACGGACTTTGCACGCTAAATCGCAGGTGAAGCCAAATGGGAGAACGGAAAGGCGGGAAAACGATGAAGCTGGAGTATGATTCGCCAGGTAAGGCATGGAAAGAGGCGCTTCCGCTTGGCAACGGACGACTGGGAGCCATGGTGTTCGGAGGAGCGGAGACGGAAAGAATCCAGATCAACGAGGAGACGTTGTGGTCGGGGGCGCCGCACGATTATAACCGGCCGGACGCGGGGCGCTATTTGCAAGAAGTCCGGAGCCTGATCTTCGGCGATCGGATCGAGGAGGCGGAGCGGCTATTTCTGGAGCGCATGATGGGCGACCCGATCCATCTGCAAGCCTATCTGCCTTTTTGCGAGCTGAATCTGGCCTTCCCCGGGCATCGCGAGGTGACGCGATATCGGCGTGAATTGGATCTGCGGCGAGCGGTGGCGACCGTATCCTATGAAGCCGACGGATGCGAATACACGCGCGAAATCTTCTGTTCACGCCCGAACGGCTGCCTCGTGATTCGGCTTTCGTGCGGCGAGCGGGGCAATATCGCCGTAGACGCGTCTTTGTCCAGCGTCCATCCCGATGCGTCCGTTCAATCGGACGGCAGCCGCGCGATTCGGCTGATGGGAAGGACAGGAACGCGCAAGGGTCCAAGAAACTGGAGCGGCTCTTGGGAAGGTCCGGGACTCCGATTCGAAGGGAAGCTCGCGGCTTTTTGCGAAGGCGGTTCGTGCGTTGCTCTCGACGGCGTCCTGCGCATAGCGGAAGCGAGTGCCGTAACCCTCGTTTTTTCCGGAGCGACAAGCTTCGTGAATTACCGGGACATCGGGGGCGATCCTTCGGAATCGAACAACCGGTATATGGCGCGCGTCTCCGAACGTCCTTATCGCGAGTTGCTGGACGAACACGTCGAAGACTATACTGCCTTGTATGAACGAGTCTCGATAAGGCTGGGGAGAGCCGGGGCGGAGGAGGGAACCGGCGGCAAGCGGCGTCCGACGGATCGGCGCGTACTCGCCATTCGGGAGACGGAGGACCCGTCGCTCGCCGCGTTATATTTTCAATTCGGCCGGTACTTGCTTATTGCGTCTTCCAGGCCGGGCGATCAGCCTGCCAACTTGCAAGGCATATGGAATGAAGAAGAATGGCCGGAATGGGGAAGCAAATGGACGACCAACATCAACGTCCAGATGAATTACTGGCCGGCGGAGGTCGGAAACTTGCCGGAATGCCACCTGCCGCTGTTCGATCTGATCGACGATCTTCGCGTCACCGGCGCGCGCACGGCGGAACTCTATTACGGCGCGAGGGGCTTCGTCGTCCACCACAATACCGATTTATGGCGCGCCGCGGCCCCGGTCGACATCCATGCCGGCATCTGGCCGATGGGCGGAGCATGGCTGGTCCAGCACTTATGGGATCACTTCGAATACAATCCCGACCTTGACTTTCTGAGGGAACGGGCCTACCCTGCCATGAAAGAAGCCGCCCGATTCGTGATGGACTTCCTGGTGGAGGCTCCCGAAGGCGTCAAATTCGCCGGTCTGCTGGTTACCAACCCTTCCTATTCGCCGGAGAACGCCTATCGGGACGGACGCGCTCGAAGAAGGCATCTTACGATCTCGTCCACGATGGACCTGCAGTTGATCCGGGACTTGCTCGAACGTTGTTTGATCGCAAGCGAGCTGCTGGGCGAAAATTCGGCGTTCGAACACGAAATCCGAAAGGTTCTGGGCCGGATCCCTCCCATGCAAATCGGACGATTCGGCCAATTGCAGGAATGGCCGGAGGATTGGGATCGACCGGAAGATTCGAACGGCCACGTGTCTCACCTTTACGGCTTATATCCCGGCAATCAGATAGCCGAGGATACGCCCGAAACGTTCGAGGGGGCGCGCAAAAGCCTCGAGCTTCGCCATCGCAGCAAGGACCGAAGCGTGGCTTGGCCGGCCGCTTGGCGGATTGCGCTGCACGCCAGATTGCGGGACGGGGAGCGCGCGCGCAAGCGGCTCGTCGATCTCTTGGCGGGATCGACCAATCCGAATCTGCTCAATCAGCATGCGCCGTTTCCGATGCAGATCGACGCCAATTTCGGCGGAACCGCGGGCATTGCGGAAATGCTGCTGCAAAGCCGATCACGCTATCGGAACGGAAAAGCCGAATATGAAATCGAATTGCTTCCTGCCTTGCCGGAATCTTGGCCGGAAGGCTCCGTCGCGGGCCTTCGCGCCAGAGGGGGATTCGAAGTCGGCATGACTTGGGCGGAAGGAAGCTTAATCGGCGCCGAGATCCGTTCCCTTTGCGGAATGCCTTGTACGCTGCGCTATGGGAAGCGATCGATCCGATGCGCCGTGAAGGCTGGCGAATCGTTTCAATTTGATCCGTTCTCACGGTAACCGGGGGTTTGCGGAATCGCAAATCCGGAAGGAAGCGCCTCTATCGGAATTCTTTGGTACGTGATACGTTAACGATATACGGATTCCGCATCGGAGGGAAGCGCCGCCTTGAGCATCATGCGCAAAATCGTGCTTGGTTACGTGATTATGATCTTTATCCCGGTTCTGGCATTCGGTTATCACTATTACGCGCAAATCTACGGCAACCTGACGCAACAATTCGTGGAGAGCAGGCAGAAAATCCTGGAGCAGGCTTACGCCAATCTGAAAACGGATTTCGCCCGAATTCAGTCGGTCCACCGGGTGCTGCAATACAATCCTTACTTGACCGATTATCTGGACGGCGTATACGAATCCGACGCGGACAGCATCTACGCGCTGACCCGATATATTCTCCCGCTGAACACGCAATCCATGTTTGCTAACCCGGAGATTGAATCCATCGTCATTTATAAGATGAAGGATCGGGTATTGCCCATCACCAATCTGTTTCGCGACCGGTCTATGCTGGATCCGCAAACGGAACAAACCGTCTCGTCCCTGAAAGCGGGACAGGGGAAATGGCTGCGCGCCGATCCCGAGGCGTCGGATCCGGATCTGATCTATTACCAGTACATCTACAATACGCAAATTACGGAGCGAATCGGCCTTCTTGAAATTCGGGTACGCAAAAGTTTAATCCATAACTTCTATGCGGCCGCGGGCGTGGAAGGCAGTTGGAGAGCATTGCTGTTGTCCGGGCAGGGCGATCCGCTGACGAACGAAGCGCCGACGTTGGACAAGAAGACGTTGCGTCTGCTGCGGGCGGATGACCGGAAATTTTTTATCGACCGGCACACGATCGTCAATCAGCTGAAGCTCGAGCCGCTGGACGTTCGCGTCATCGTCACCGGTCAGGTGGGAGACGTATTCCGTTCCGTGAAGAAGAAGGAAATCGTCTTGGTGACGATGATCGTGCTGCTGTTGATCGCGCTATCCATCGCCTATTACCTGCTGGCTTCGACCATTACCAAACGGATTTTTCGGTTAGCCCGGCATATGCGCACGCTGGACGACAATAACCTCAGGCAGCTGACCATTAAAAGCGGCAAGTTCGAAAAGGATGAGATCGGATTCCTGATCGTCGCCTATAACGCGATGGTCCGGCGAATGGACGAACTCATCAACAACGTCCACCGAGCTGAAATGCGCAACAAAGAAGCGGCATACCAGGTGCTGCAGGCGCAGATCAAGCCTCATTTCCTCTATAACACGCTCGAGACGATCCGAATGGTCGCCGAAGCCAACGACGACAAGGAAGTCGCCGATATTTCCTTCTGGTTCGGGAAACTGATGCGGTACAGCTTGTCGTCCGCGCGGGAAGAAACGGTTCTTGCGAAGGAAATCGAGATGGTTTCCTTTTATATGAACATCCACAAAATGAGGCTCCAAAGCAGGCTGACATTTGAAATTCGAGTCGCGCTGGATGCCGAGCGGCTGACTTGTCCGCGCTTCCTTTTGCAGCCGATTATCGAAAATGCAATCGTGCATGGAGCTTCCGCCGTCCTTCGACCCGTCCATATCTCGCTGCAGGCGACGGAAACGGAAAGCGACATTACGATCGACGTTACCGACAGCGGCAACGGGATGACGCCGGAGAAGCTTCTCGCGCTTCGCGAACGGTTGTCCAGGCACGATGAGCCTAGAAAGGCAGAGGAGCCGGTCGGCGTAGGTTTGAAAAACGTCAACGAACGAGTCAAAAGCTTCTTCGGAGGAGAATCCCGACTGGAAATCCTCAGCGAGTCGGGCAAAGGAGCCTGCTTGCGCATTATCATCGTGAAAAGGAAGGTGGCGGACGTTGAAGATCTTGATCGTAGACGACGAACCTTTGATTCTGAAAGGGTTAGTTAAAATCGTCGAGGAAGTCGCGCCTGTCGGTTCCGACATTTGCTGGGCCTTCAATGCCCCGGAGGCATTAGAGACGATGAAGCGCTTTATGCCCGACGTGACGATAACGGATATCCATATGCCGGAGAAGAACGGATTCGAATTGATTCGGGAGGCCCGCCTTGAGGGGATATGCGATCGATTCATTATCCTGACCGGCTATGACGAGTTCGACTATGTCCGTCAGGCCCTTCGCTCGGGCGTCGTGGATTACTTGCTCAAGCCCTTGGACAAAAAGGAAATCGCGGCCTTGCTGAGCCGCGTCGGGGAGGAGCTTCCCGCCGCATCGGATTCGGAGTACAGTCGGCACGCCGAACGGATACTGGCTTATTTGCAAATGAACTATATGAACGATCTGTCCCTCGACCATCTTGCGGATCGCATGAGTCTGCATCCGAATTATATTAGCAGCTTGTTCAAGAAGGAGACGGGAGACACCCTCGTCAATTACTTGAATGCGTTACGAATCCGGGAAGCGCAAAAGCTGCTGAAAACGCAGCCTCATTCGACCGTTTGCGCGATCAGCCGACAGGTCGGGTTCGACACCAAGCACTACTTCGCGAAGGTTTTCAAAAAATACACGGGAACGACTCCCGGCGCCTACCGCGAAAATTAAGAAGAAATCGAACGTCATGAATCACCTAACGGAAAGGATTGAAAGACGAGGACTCTTATGGTACAAGGGCTGTAGAGAGCGTTAGATAGTGCGTTTTCAGAGTATCCGATTCCTTTGTGGTGGAGGTCGAACGGGGTACATCTTTACTCCTCCTTGTAAAGATGTCGATATCGCATCATAATGCTGGCCAATCTTTGGCAGTGTGTTATAATATTATAGAACACTGTTCTATATTATAAAACAAAAGGGTGTGCAAAGCGTTACATGCCAATCATCCAAGCCGTCGACCGCGCGCTGGCGATTCTGGAACTCTTCGACGAGAATAACCGCGAGCTTAAGATAACGGAGATCAGCGCACGCATCGGTCTGCACAAGAGTACCGTGCATTCCCTATTGAAAACGCTTCAAAAGCACCGCTATATCGAGCAGGACGAGAATGGATTGTATCGCCTCGGCATGCGATTGCTGGAGAAGGGGCAGCTCCTTCTGCAAGGCTTCGATCTGCGCGGCATTGCTGCGGGACCGCTGCAACAATTGTCCGGCGAGACCGGACAGACCGTTCATCTTGTCATACGGGATGGCGCAGAGGGCGTATATATCGATAAGGTCGAGGGCAGCAAAGCCGCAATCCGATACTCCCGCATCGGACGCCGCGTCCCGCTTCACAGCAGCGCGGTCGGGAAAGTACTGGCGGCGTTTATACCGGAGTCGGAGGCGGAGCCGCTCTTGAAGGGGTACGTATACGTCATTCATACGCCGCAGACGATCGCCGGCGAAGAAGCCTTCCGCCAAGAACTGAAGAACGTGCGGGAAACGGGCGTCGCTTACGACCGCGAAGAGAATGAGCCGGGTGTACGGTGCGCAGCCGCTCCGGTATACGACCATACCGGGCACCTTGCCGCCGCGATCAGCATATCGACAATGGCCGCGACGGCCGGCGATATGCAGTTGGCGGATTTTGCCGATAGGCTCAGTGGCACGGCGGCGCGTATTTCACAAGGTCTCGGGTTTAGGCCGCGGTGATCGGATGAATCCGGCGACCGCTCTTGCCGGTGTTCTTGTCCGCTTGAATGAGAACGACGTTTTATAATATAAAACACTAGTTGGAGGCGAAGCGAATGCGCATTTTTCGTTACCGGGATGATTCACGCACGTATCTGGGCGCTTTGACGGAGGACGGAACGGCTTACCGGTTGGAGGAACCGGATCTTATGACGCTTGTCGGGAACGCGCGGAAGGCCGGTTCGTCGACCGCGGATTATGTAGGCGGGTTACTGCAAAGCCGGCCGTCGCTTGGATCGCCGCCGGAAACGCTTGACCTCGTGACCCCGCTTGAAGCGCCGGAGGTATGGGCAGCGGGCGTAACCTATCAGCGCAGCCGGGAAGCGCGCAATTACGAAGCGACGGCGGGGCGGCAGGGCGCCGATACGTTCTATGATAAGGTGTACGACGCCGAGCGGCCGGAGCTGTTCATGAAATCGACCGCTGCGCGTACCGTCGGGCCCGGCGAGCACGTATGCATTCGCGGCGATTCGTCGTGGCAGGTGCCGGAAGCGGAGCTGGGGCTGGTGTTGGACCGGAGCGGCGGAATTGTCGGCTACACGGCGGGCAACGACATGAGCTGCCGCGATATCGAGGGCGAGAATCCGCTCTACCTGCCTCAAGCGAAAATATGGAAGCGTTCTTGTGCGATCGGTCCCTTCGTCCGGTTGGCGGAGACGGTGAAGGATCCGTATGCGCTCGCCATTTCCTGCCGTATTTATCGCGGCGGCGAGAAGGTCGTCGATGAATCGGCCAATACCGGGCAGTTGAAACGCCGGCTGGAGGAGCTCGTCGGGTTCTTGAAGCGGGACAATGAGCTGTATGACGGCACCGTGCTGCTGACCGGCACATGCCTTGTACCGCCGGACCAGTTCACGCTTGCGTCCGGCGATCGGATCGAGATTGAAATCGAAGGCATTGGCACGCTTGTAAATACGGCGGTGTATACCCACGAGCTGGAACCTGCACGCATTGAGGGATAATACGCAAGGAGGAAGAGACAAATGGCAGTTCGCGACGAAATGACGATTCAAGGTACAGTTACAATCGACAATTATATAGGCGGCGAATGGCAGACGCCGGCCGCAGGGCAGCGGATGCCCAGTATCAACCCTGCTCATAGAAACGAGATTGTCGGGCAGGTTCCCGATTCGGACTTGAACGATCTGAACGATGCGGTAGCTTCGGCCGAAGCGGCCAGAAAAGCTTGGCGCAAGCTGAGCGGCGCCCAGCGCGGCGCGCTGCTGTACAAGGCGGCGGACCTGCTGGAAAGCCGCGTGGACGAAATCGGACGGATGATGACCCGCGAGATGGGCAAGACGCTCGCCGAGGCGAAGGGCGAGACGGCACGAGGAGCGGCTATCCTGCGTTATTACGCAGGAGAAGGCATGCGGCCGGTCGGCGACGTCATTCCATCTACGGACGCGGAAGCGCTGATGTTTACGACGCGCGTGCCGCTCGGCGTCGTAGGCGTCATCTCGCCTTGGAATTTCCCGGTGGCGATCCCGGTGTGGAAGATGGCCCCGGCCCTGATCTACGGCAATACCGTGGTCTGGAAGCCGGCGGCCGAGACAGCCGTAACCGCGGCGCTGATCATGGCATGCTTCCACGACGCGGGCTTCCCGGGGGGCGTCGTCAATATGGTGATCGGCGACGGTGCCGTTATCGGGCAGGGAATCGCCGAGCATTCGGGCATTCATGGCGTCACGTTCACCGGGTCCAATGCCGTCGGCAAGCGCGTCGGTCAAATCGCGCTGGCGCGAGGCGCGAAATACCAGCTTGAGATGGGCGGCAAAAATCCGATCATCGTAGCCGCAGACGCCGACTTGGACCTCGCCGTCGACGCCACGATCAGCGGCGGTCTCCGTTCCACGGGGCAGAAGTGCACGGCGACAAGCCGCGTCATCGTCGTGCGCGACGTATACGAGACGTTCAAGGCGAAGCTGCTCGAGAAAGTAAACGGGCTGCGCATCGGTGACGGCCTGGCGGCGGATACGTGGCTCGGCCCCTGCGCGAGCGAGAAACAATACGAGACCGTCAAGCGGTATATCCGCACGGGGGTCGAAGAAGGCGCCGTGCTGTTGACCGGCGGGGAGACGCCGGCAAGTCCGGAGCTGGAGAACGGTTTCTACGTGACGCCTGCCGTATTCGACCGGGTGACGCCATCGATGACGATCGCGCGGGAGGAAATATTCGGCCCTGTGCTGGCATTGATCGAAGCCAAGGACATGGATGAAGCGATCGAACTCGCGAACGAAACGGAATACGGGCTCAGCGCTTCGCTGTATACCCGCGATCTCGGCAGCGTGTTGACGTTCGTGCAGGATATGGATGCGGGGCTTGTCCGCGTCAACGCCGAGACGGCGGGCGTGGAGCTGCAGGCGCCGTTCGGCGGGATGAAAGGCTCGAGCTCGCATTCGCGGGAACAAGGGCAGGCGGCAATCGAGTTCTATACGGCAATCAAAACCGTGTTCTTGAAGTCTTGATCGGGAGGAAGCGCGTAATGAACGAACAGCTGCGGGCGATCATGGGACCGGAAGACGACTCGTATTTCGAGGTGGAGACTCACGCGGCGGGACCGTCCGGTTCGCTGCCGCTGACGCCGGAGCTGCTGCTGAACGCGCCGAGCGGCGACTTGTTCGGCTGGAGCCAGAACGTAGGCATGGGCTGGAAGGCGGATCGCCTGCGGGGCCGGGAGGTGCTGATTCTCGGTACGATGGGCGGCATCCGTAACGAGGACGGCACGCCGGCGGCGCTCGGCTACCACACCGGCCACTGGGAGATCGGCCTGCTGATGAAGGCGGCGGCAGAAGAAGTAACGGGGGCAGGCGGCATTCCGTTCGCCGGTTACGTCAGCGACCCGTGCGACGGCCGCTCGCAGGGAACGACCGGCATGTTCGATTCGCTCCCGTACCGCAACGATGCGGCCATGGTGATGCGGCGGCTCGTCCGCTCGCTGCCGACGCGCTCGGCGGTAATCGGCGTCGCTACGTGCGACAAAGGGCTGCCCGCCATGATGGTGGCGCTTGCCGGTATGAGGAATTTGCCCGGCGTCATCGTGCCCGGCGGGGTGACGCTGCCTCCGACGCGCGGCGAGGATGCCGGCAAAATACAAACGATCGGAGCCCGGTATGCGAACGGCGAGTTGTCGTTGGAGGAGGCCGCCGACCTCGGCTGCCGCGCCTGCGCGACGCCGGGCGGGGGATGCCAGTTTCTTGGCACGGCCGGCACCGCCCAGGTGGTGGCGGAAGCAATGGGGCTCACGGTGCCGCATGCCGCTCTTGCTCCTTCGGGACAGCCGGTCTGGAGCGCGATGGCCCGGCAGTCCGCCCGTGCGGCCATGTCGCTGGCAGCGCAGGGATTAACCATGGAACGGGTGTTGACAGACGCATCCATTCGTAACGCCATGGCGGTACATGCCGCTTTCGGCGGCTCGACCAACCTGCTCCTGCATATACCGGCAATCGCGCATGCAGCGGGACTAGCCGTCCCGGATGCAAGCGATTGGGCGGAAGTGAACCGCGCCGTCCCGAGGATCGTCAGCGTTCTCCCGAACGGACCGGTACCGCATCCGACCGTACATGTGTTCCTCGCGGGAGGGGTACCGGAGGTTATGCTCCATCTGCGGCGGATCGGCGTATTGGACGACACGGTCCTTACGGCTGCCGGCGTTACGCTGGGCGAGACGCTCGATTGGTGGGAGACTTCCGAGCGCCGGCGGCGCATGCGCGCCTACCTTGCGGAGCGCGAGGGGATCGACCCCGACACGGTCATATACAGTCCGGAGTCGGCGCGAGCGGCCGGACTCGCGCCGACCGTTACGTTCCCGAAGGGTAATCTGGCGCCCGAAGGTTCCGTCATCAAATCCACGGCGATCGACCCTTCCGTTCTGGATGAAAATGGCGTGTACCGGCATACCGGCCGCGTGAAAGTGTTTGTCACGGAACGGGACGCGATCCGGGCGATCAAGACGGGCGGCATTGCCGCCGGCGACATTCTTGCGCTTATCGGACGCGGGCCGTCCGGTACCGGGATGGAGGAGACGTACCAGCTGACGTCGGCGTTGAAGCATTTATCCTTCGGACGTCAGGTATCGCTCCTGACCGACGCCCGGTTCTCCGGCGTATCGACAGGCGCATGCATCGGGCACATCGGGCCCGAAGCGCTCGCCGATGGGCCGGTCGGACGGCTTAGGGACGGCGATTGGGTCGACATCTCAATCGATACGCGCAGGCTGGAAGGCAGCATCCACATGGTGGGCTGCGGAGCGCAGCCTGAATCGCCGGAAGCCGGCACGGCCATTCTGGCCGCCAGAACGTCTCATCCGGGTCTGGCGGAGGACCCGTCGCTGCCGGACGATACCCGGTTATGGGCAGCCCTTCAAGCGGCAAGCGGCGGCACTTGGAAAGGCTGCGTCTACGACACGGACCGCATCATCCGGACGCTGAAGGCCGGCATGCAAGCGCTTGCAAGAAATGGCGATTAATCGCTGTGCTGCAGTGCTGGAGTCAATAAGAGAACAAGAAAAGGAGATTGCGAATATGAGTAAAGCGCCAGAACCGAATCAGCCGCTCGTGACGCATATTTACACTGCGGACCCGTCCGCCCATGTGTTTGAAGGCAAGATCTATATCTATCCGTCGCATGATCTGGATCTTGACGGACCCAGCAACGACAACGGCGACCAATACGCCATGGAAGATTACCGCGTGCTGTCGATGGACGGCTTCGATTCGCCTGTCGTCGAACATGGCGAAGCGCTGCACCTGAAGGACATTCCGTGGGCTTCGAAACAGCTGTGGGCGCCGGATGCGGCATACAAGAACCGCATGTACTATTTGTTTTTCCCGGCAAGGGACCTAGAAGGGAATTTCCGCATCGGCGTAGCGACGTCGCAATTACCGGCAGGCCCGTTTGCTCCGCAGGAACGCTATATCGCCGGCAGCTTCAGCATCGATCCTGCCGTGCTGGTAGACGACGACGATCAAGCGTACATCTATTTTGGCGGCTTATGGGGAGGCCAGCTGGAGAAATGGCAGACCGGCGAGTTCGACCCCGCTGCAACGGGACCCGCGCCGGACGAGCCTGCCCTGGGGCCGCGCGCGGCGCTGCTGAGCGAAGATATGCTGAGCTTCAAGGACAAGCCGCAGGAAATTTCGATCGTGGACGAAATGGGTCATCCGATCCTGGCGGGAAACGAGGAGCACCGATTCTTCGAGGGTCCCTGGGTACATAAGTACAATGGCTTGTATTACTTGAGCTACTCGACAGGCACGACTCACAAGCTGGTCTACGCGGTCAGCCCTAATCCGATGGGCCCTTATACCTTTAAGGGGACGATCCTTACGCCCGTTATCGGCTGGACAACGCACCACTCCATCGTGCAGTTCGGAGAGAAATGGTATCTGTTCTACCACGACTGCTCGCTGTCGGAAGGCGTGAACCACAAGCGCTGCGTCAAGTATACGGAGCTGCGGTATAACGAGGACGGTACGATTCGGACGATCGATCCTTATCAATAGAAAATAGGCGATCTCCAGCTCATTGCGAGAGGCCAATTAAAGATCCGGCTATATTGCTTGCCAGGACAATTCACCATCAGTTCATACTCCCAGGTCTTAAGACATGCGTATTACCAGCACCTTGCCACTTCTTATGCGCGGGGTGGTTTAAATATCGTCGCAAGAGTTGTTTTCCTCACATCTGCATGTTTGAGCCATTGCTTATAGTATTGTGACGCCATCCCCTAAGCTCCATTAAGAAACAGCCTTTAAACACAAGGTTTTCCATGTGTTTAAAGGTTTTTTGTATGTTGAAATAATGCTCGCATTAGGTCAAACGGAGCATTTGTTCATGAGCATTTGACTAAACCCTTGTTCGTGCCTCTTATTCACCGCCACTACCTCAACAACGAATGGCAGAGATGCCGTTTTTTTATGTTAGCGTGCCGAGCTTAGCACGGATCTTCTAGCCGGCGAAAGTCCGGTCGCGGAAGGACCAAGCAACCTTCGTAGCCAGGAGGCCTGCGTATGGCGAAATCTTTGCGTGGCAAGCAACAATATTTCGTCCTTTACTCTAGATCAACACAAATCCTCTCTGAAATTTACAATTTAATGATCTGAATATAACAATAAAGCTGTAAGATACAATTTGTGACGTTTGGCAGGGGACTTCATAATGTGTTGAAAATAGTCGATTTTAATCAGCGATTGCTATCCCTCTGTTGAAAACAATTAATTTAACGTATGTAATGATGCGTGTTCACTGAAGAAAGGATAAAAGTAAAATGAAAAAAAAGATAAAAATTTACGCGCTCTTCATAATTGTATTTGTGATGGCGGCGGTAATCATAGGTATTCTAACAGAAAAAAAGAAGAATGATGCCGAAACATTATTATATCCTGTGCAAGTCGATGGGAAATGGGGCTATGTAAATAAAAAGGGGACTATTGAAATCAAACCGATTTATGCTTGGGCCGATGACTTTCATGATGGTATCGCCGTCGTTGAGTTAAGTTCGGATGGCAGCCAAGATGCAAGGGAAGATGATAGCGTAAAATACGGCGCGATCGATATGACCGGGAAAATGGTAGTAAAGCCGGATTTTTCATATATAACCAAGTATAACGAAGAGGTAGCCGGTGCGATTAAAATCGATCAGGACACGTATGACCTTACATATTTCATCCTGGATAAAAGAGGTAAGATTTTATACACGTTGCCTACTGATATGCAGATCGTTTCGATGCTGTTCAATGGAAGCGGTACGCCTACGCAAAGCGAAGGCGCGATCTTGGTACAAGACGATAAAACCGAAATGTATGGGTATATTAATCGTTTTGGGAAAATTATTATTCCCTATCAATATTATGAAGCGAATAGCTTTTCTAATGGCTTGGCTTTAGTAAAGAACGATAAGAGACAATACGAGTATATCGACAAAACAGGAAAAGTAATGATCGACGCTAGTAAATATAGTTCCGGCAGCAGCTTCTCGGAAGGATTAGCAGCGGTAGCCGTGCAGGATAAGGAAACCTCCGTTACTAAATACGGATATATCGATAAAAAGGGCAATATGAAGATCGAACCTCAATTCGCGAAGGCATACGGTTTTTCAGAAGGGCTTGCAAAGGTTTGCGTGGGCGACAGCATCAATGCATACTCAATCGGATACATCGATGAATCCGGAGCGTATAAAGTGGTCCCCAATTTAAATGATCACTATGATGAGACGCTGTTTACGGAAGGTTTAGCTCCGATTGCCGACGGTGCTGGCGGGTATGTCAATAAGGACGGGCAACTTATGGTTAATCCGGTTATTCCGAAAGATCAGGACAATTATATTAAGCACGATATGGCCGGAGAGTTTAGAAACGGCATTGCCAAAGTAAGCTTTACCGATGGCAGGATTGGCTATATCGATAAAACCGGGAAGTATGTCTGGGACCCTAGAAACTAAACGAGGTTGAGTTATGCATGTACTGGATCGTTATCAATCTGTTTTGCCGGGCCTTTGTTTCCTTACAGACGATCCCTACAGAGTGAAGATGATCGCGGCGCACTACTTGGACAGCGTAGATATTTTTACGGAAACGAGAGGACAAGTTGGTCTAACGGGAACGTTTAATAATGTCCCCATCATCGTTTTATCGGCTGGGATCGGCAAGACATCAACGATGGCTTATTTAACGGAGCTATGCTTGAAAAATCAAATCAAGCGCGTTGTTTATTATGGGGATT
Source organism: Paenibacillus sp. J22P277 (assembly GCF_059383675.1). Taxonomy (NCBI): domain Bacteria; kingdom Bacillati; phylum Bacillota; class Bacilli; order Caryophanales; family Paenibacillaceae; genus Paenibacillus; species Paenibacillus sp. J22P277. The sequence goes on along the minus strand of NZ_JBXENS010000006.1, from coordinate 388,138 downwards.
GCATTACCGATGATCCTAGCTTATCGGTTGGTTCGGCAATGTACATAAATAAAGCGTATGAAAATGGAAAATGCTATGAGGCCTCTGAAAAACTGCTTCAATATACGGAAGCTATTTTGAGAGAAACCGGTATAAACGTAGACAGCTGTACAACTACGACCGACGATAATTATTTAATGGATAGCACATATACGATCAGCCCGGAATCCAAGATTTTAGACTTTACGACAGCTCCAATCTATAAGCTGAACGAAACCTCTATCGGTATAGAGGTTTTATCAATCCTTCATGTTTGTGAAAATAGGAGCACGAATGAAACAATCGGGGAGGCAGCAAGACAAAGCGGGGGGCATACCGCCATTCTTCTGGCGCTTCGGATCCTTTCATTTCATGCGAATATTTTGCAATAAATAATTCTACAAGGAGCGAGGACATGAAAGCATTAAAAAAAGTGCTGTGGAGTATAGGCCTGTCAAGCCTATTATTAGTGAACAGCGTATTGCCGTCATTTCCGGCAACAACGGCATTCGCTGCTACTACGGTTAATGATACCGTCAATCCGCCGCAAGCAACAACAGGGAAGTCTGAAATCACGAGCTGGAATTTAGGCGCTTTACCTGGAACTGCAAACACTACCGGGGATATCGCCGCCACAAGCGGTTATTACAATGACGCCACTACGTTGCTGCAATTGTACCAAGGAGTATCTCCAACGAAAGTGACTGCTTTTACTTATTCTACATCCTCGTTAAAAAGCATGGGTTTCAATAGTCCAAGTTATTGGATGGTCAGTACATCAACAAAAGGATTTAATAACCTAGTACTTAATTTTATGATGTATTCCGCAGCAACAGGTCCGAGAGATTTTAATTCGGAGTGGAGTACAAATGGTAGTACATGGAATAGTTTCGGGAACTTGAATACTACGGGCTTTTCAGTAAAGAATCAAAACGCGACACCGGTCAATTACGGAATGGTATTACCGGCTTCTGCCGAAAATCAAGACAAACTCTACATCAGGGTCGTCAAAAGTTCTGAAACCCAAACGAATGGTTCTCAGATAGCTACCAACGTTGGTAATAATATCAACAATATTCAGCTTTATGGAACTAAAGATCCAGCATCTACAACGCCGTCAGTTGCCGCAACGCCTGACGCAACGAACGCGATATTAGATGTAACGCCGATCACGTTATCGAATACGGATCCAACCGCGCAAATTTATTACACCACAGACGGTACGAACCCGTCGACAACAGTGGGCGGCTCCACGAAATTGTATGCAGCGCCGATCACGGCTCTATCCGAAGGCGGCTTTGCGGGAACTAACCCGTTTGTCGTCAAGGCCGTAGCGAAATCGCCGACGCTTATGCCGTCCGATGTCGTTACCCTATCTTACAATCAGCAGACCATTACATCGAATGCGGACGCGAAAAAGCTTGCTGCCGGGACTGATGTCTGGGTTAAAGGCATTGGTACGTACTTAAACGGAAACACGACCTTATACATGCAAGACGGCATGAACGCCGGCAGCGGGATCACGATTTATAAATCCGGCGGAGACTTCTCTTCCTATCTGGGCAAAGAAATCTACGTCCATGGGAAAACGTCGCCGTATAACGGCTTGATGGAAATTGTTCCAGATGCCGTAGATGCGGCGCATGTCGTTGTACGTAACGATGCTCCGACTCTCCCGACTCCGACCAAAATCATGTTCAGTCAGCTTGCAGACAGAACGTATGAGGGAATGCTGGTCGCTGTCGACACGGTGAAACTCGTCACGATCGCCGGAACGGGAACGAGCTATTATAATCACACCGTCAGCCAGGCAGGCGTTTCGGCTACATTGCGTACCAAAGGTATTACTCTAGCAGCTGGAACTTATGCGAACATCACAATGGCCGTCGCGATTTATAACAACGGCGTGCAGTTGTTTTCCTCCAATACGGCCGATCTTACCGCTGTTTCAGCGCCGACGGTGGAGTTTATGACTTCCAGCGTAACGCCAGGAACGGCAGTGCCGCTTAACGCCAAGGTGACGCTTGCGACCGCAACTACGGGCGCGACCATTACCTATAGCGTAAATGGAGGCGCTCCTGTTACGAGTACGGGCAATTCGGTCGACGTTACGGTCGATGCATTCCAAAACGGAACTGCAACGATTACGGCAACGGCGACAGACGGCACCTATACAACGGCGACGCAAACATTTACCTATAAGCAAAGCAAGGTCGCTAATGTATTAGCAACCCCAGGGAGTTCTGCAATTACCGCCGCTACGCCCATCGCATTAACATCGGCTACGGCGGGTTCAACGATTCTATATTCGATCTATAAAAATTCTTATTCTGCAACGGATGGTACGCTCGTGGGCACGGTCGACCAAGCTTATACGGATCCGATCACATTGGATGCCACGTACTTCCCGGTAAGAATCGTTGCAAAAGCAACGCTTGCAAATTATGTGGACAGCGATCCTGTAACCTACGCCTATACGGCCAAGAAAGCTACCGGCGGGGAAAAGAACTATTACGGATCGCTTCACGCGCATACGATTAACTCGGACGGTCAAGGCACCTTGGCGGAGGCGTATACTTATGCAAGAGATCAGGGCAAATTCGATTTCTTTATCGTAACCGACCACTCCAACTCATACGATTCGGCAACCTACGACGTGAACGCGGATAAGAATATTAATGATTACAACACGGCCAACGCTGCTTGGCTTAACGGCAAAAAGGCGGCAACGGACGCAGCCACTCCTAATTTCGTGACCGATTACGGTTATGAGATGACATGGTCCGGCGGCCCGGGACACATGAATACCTTTAACACAACGGGTTTTGTCAGCCGCAACAACGCGACTTTGAATAACAAAACGAACGATGCGGGACTGCAAACCTATTATCAAATGCTTAAAAGCACGCCGGGCTCCATTTCCATGTTGAACCATCCCGGAGCTACATTCGGTAACTTTGCGAACTTTGGCTATCATGACAACGCGATCGACGATAAAGTTACGCTTGTCGAAGCAGGCAACGGCGAAGGAGCCATCGGCTCCGGCGGATACTTCCGTTCCGTCGATCAATTTATTTTGGCGCTGGATAAAGGCTGGCACGTGGCCCCTACTAATAACGGCGATAATCATAAAAAGGGCTGGGGCACTTCGAATACCGCCGCGACGGTCGTGTATACGAACGATTTTACATTGACCGGCATTTATACGGCATTGCATGACCGTTCGGTATGGTCGACGGAAAACCGGGATTTGGATGTTACCTATCATCTGTCCGACGGAACGAACACCTACAGCATGGGCGCTATCTTGGATAATCCCCCTGCGACCGCAGACATCACGGTAACAGCAGCCAATAAGAACCCAGGCGTGGAGACCAGCAATATCGCATCCGTCAAGCTGATCAGCTACGGCGGTAAAATCGTAGATCAGCAGACCTACCCTGTCGGAACGAGCAACGTCAATTACACCTATTCGATGACGGCGCCTTCTGCCGGTTATTACTTTGCAATCATCACGGACAACCAAGGTTTTATCGCCGTCACCGCGCCGATATGGCTCGGCTCAGCGCCGAAGGTCGGCATTAACTCGGTCACCAACAGCGCGGTCATGCCGGTTACGACAGAGGCATTGAACGTAACGACAAACTTCTTCAATGATGAAAGTACGCCTGTCACGCTGAAATCTATTTCTTATGCCGTAGACGGAGATTCCGGCGCCGACAAAACGGTGACGCTCGGCACAAGCATCGCGCCCTCCGGTGTCGCTGCGGATGTATTCAGTTATACGCCGACGACTCCCGGAACCAAAACCGTTACGATCAGCGCCGTGCTTACGTTGAACGGCGTCGATAAGACGTATACGGCGACCAGCACGATGAAGGTTGTTGATATCAACGCCGTATCGTATGTCGGACTTGATGCCTCGCACGGCAATGAATACGTCAGCGGAGGAAGCTATCCGAATACGATGGCCAATATGATGACTCTCGCAGGGGCAAACAGCGTGAGAGTCGTACAGCTGAACACGTCGGCGGATCTAATCGCCGCTACCGGCAATCCGAAATACAAAATGATCATTTTGAATGCTCCTTCAAGAAAAAGCGTTCCGGCATGGGGGACTCCGGCCAACTACACGGCGGCGGAAACCGCGGCGTTGAAGGCATTCGCGGAAAACGGAAACACGCTTGTCTTCGGAGATATCGCGGACTACTCGGAATCCACGAACGCGGATCCGGCTTCACCGAAGAAGCATATGTCCGAGCTGCAGAACGAGATCCTGGCAGCCATCGGTTCCACGCTGCGCGAAGGCGACGATGAGGTGTTGGACGACGATAAGAACGGCGGACAAGCGTATCGCTTGTATCCGACGGAGTTCAACATGGCGAATCCGTTGCTGCAAGGCGTCGTCGACGGACAAACTTACAGCCAATACTCGGGTTCAACCATTTACGCTGTCGACCCGGATACCGGAGAAAGAACCTCCACGCTGCCGGCGACGGTAAGCCCGCTCGTGTTTGGCTTCCCAACCACGTATTCGGCTGAAACCGACAATGACAACTTTGGATACGGCACGACCAAGCCTGCTTTCCCTTACGTCACCGTAGGAACGAATAAAACGGATAAAGGAAAGAGCAATTCGGATGGGCTTTATATCCCGAAATATGTCAATCCGAACAGCGAGGTTGCAACGAACCCGGAAGAGAAACTTATCGCGGCATCCGAAACGGTCACGCATGCGAACGGTAAAACGTCCCTTGTCGTCGTTGCCGGCGGATCGTTCATGAGTAACTTTGAAATCCAGGTTACGCAAGAAAACGCCGGGACATTGCCATATGTCAATTACAATTTGATGGATAACCTGTATAAAACGGCTAATCCGCAGACGATCACAAGCATTGCCGATGCCAAGAATCTGCCGGATGAAACGGAAGTTATCATTGAAGCGACAGCAACGAGCGAGGTAAATACGCAAAGCACAAATCCGGATACGAACAAAGGTTTCTTCGATGCGATATATGCGCAGGACGCATCGGGCGGGATCAATCTATTCCCGGTTGCCTCGGGCATTCAAGAAGGACAAAAAGCAAGGTTCGAAGGCAAGATCACGCATTATCAAGGCGAAGTCGAATTGACGGTCAGCAAAATCACGGTTTTGAATCCAAGCATCCAGAAAATCGCGCCTTCCGCGCTCTCGACGACGGCTTCCATGTCGCCCGAAAACACCGGACTTTTGGTGAAAACGGAGGGCATCGTATCGGATATTAACAAAGACGAAGACGGAACGGTCAATCAATTCACGATCGATGACGGGTCCGGCCCGGCAATCGTATTCATTAACGGATACATCACGAAAGGAACGACGCTTCCGTTCGTTACGGTCGGAGCAAAAGTGTCCGTAGTCGGTTTGGCTTCGATCGGCGAGGTTGTCAGCGATTCGGACATGCATCCTAGAATCCGGGTCAGAGACCGTTCCGAGATCGTGAACGTCCCGGTAACGACGCAGCCCCCTGTAACGACGCCGCCGGCGATTATCGCCGTAACGGGCGTGACGGTTGACGCGAGCAGCTTGAACCTGAAAGTAGGCGGCACAGGTACGGTGACGGCGACGGTCGCTCCGTCGAACGCGACGAACAAAGCCGTTACATGGAGCACGAGCAACAATGCGGTCGCAACGGTCGCCAACGGCGTCGTGACGGCGGTAGCTGCCGGCACGGCAACCATTACGGTAACGACGGTAGACGGCAGCCTGACGAAGACGGTGGCGGTAACGGTAACGGCTGCTACGACTTCGACACCTCCAACGGGCCCGACGGACCCGAACACGCAGCCGGAAGTGGCATTCACGGATCTGCCGAAGAGTCATTGGGCATACAAAGTGATACAAGAATTGGTAGCGAAGGACATTATCGTGGGTACGTCCAGTACGACCTTCGAGCCGGGTCGCCAAGTGACCCGTGCCGAGTTCATCACCATGATCGTGCGGGCATTGGGGCTGAAGCAAACATCGGATGTGCGCTTCAACGACGTGGCGGCGAACGCATGGTACGCGCAATCGGTCTCGGCTGCTTACGCTGCGGGGATTGCCAAAGGAAAGAGCGCCTCGACGTTTGATCCGAATGGCGCGATTACGCGAGAAGAAATGGTCATTATGGCTGCACGTGCGTATGAATTGCTCAAAGGAACGAAACTGGACAACTATTCGGGAAGCTTCTTCAAGGATTCGGATCAGGTGTCAGATTGGGCGAAATCATATGTACAAGCTGCTGGGGAAATGAAATGGATCAAGGGTAGAGCAGAAGGCAAGTTTGAGCCGAAAGGAATTTCGACTCGTGCCGAAGCAGCGCAATTGCTCTACAATATCATTCAGTAATGTCTCGAGCCCTCTAGGATCCATATGAATAAGAAGAAAACCCTTGAGAAATCAAGGGTTTTCTTTATTTACCACATCTAATGGATGTGGTTTTTTGTTTAATTGTGGAAGCTCATTGAGTGCAAACCCGGTTTTTGCATCGCATCCCTCGGACTGGCCGGGACTACTTTTTGCCGTCAGTGATGTTCTGGTAATATCGTTCGCCGGTGCGCGGGTTGTACCACACCCGCTGCTTGATGCCGGTCGTCGGATCGATCGCGATTTCATCCGTTTGCTGGAAATCATATGGCGGTTCGTTGACGTCCTGCTTTAATCGCTTGCGCCGATAGACGAAGGTGGCAATGACGGAGATGACGACGATTACGGGACCAACGATAAAATAGAGGCCAACGAAGAGAGTCATCGTTAGAGCTTCTCCGCCACGACCGCGGTTCCATAAGCGACGATTTCCGACATGGACTGGCCGATCTCGCCCGAGTCGAAGCGCATCATCACGATGGCGTTCGCACCCATGGCATGGGCATTCTGAATCATGCGGTCGATGGCGGCTTTGCGCGCGTCCTCGATCATTTCGGTATATTCCTTGATTTCGCCTCCGAACAGGCTGCGGACGGAAGCGGAGATGTTTCCGCCAATCCCGCGGCTTCGGACGGTGACGCCAAAGGTGTGGCCCAGTACGCGTTCAATTCGGTGGCCCGCGATGTTTTCGGTGGTGACAACGAGCATGATGTTGGCTCCTTTGCGCTTTTCTTCAACTGTAACATGCTGGAAGTCGATGCGCAAAGCATCAATTGAGGTACTTACCAATGTCTGACATTGGAGAAATGACCGCTCGTCTGAAAGGTGACACTTGTCATGCCCTTTCTATGATAGTTGATACTAATCCGTACACAAGCGCTGCGGTATCCTGAGTACGTATTCAACTCTATAATCGCAAGGGAGGGCTTCATCCATGTCGCAAAAAAACATTCCCAGAGCGGCTGTCACGGGCGCGGCCACCTGTGTTCTCTTTATGGCATTCTTCGGGATGTTGTGGGCGGGGATCGGAATCGGCGGACTGCAAGGTTGGAGAGGCTCCTGGCTATGGATCCCGTCTTTGTTGATCAGCTGCTTCGGCCTCGAAGGCGCGCTGATCGGGATTGCAAGCGGGATCTGCGGCGCAACCGATCACTTTGATGTCTTCTTTCCCGTCATGGCGCTTATCGTCGGCGCGCATTTCTTTCCGTTGGCACGTCTCTTCCGGATCCGGATTCATTATTTGGCGGGAGCGACCCTTTTGCCGGAACTACTTTACTGGCGATGCCTGCGAGAGTTACATGGGGAGAGCATGAAATCGTGGCATGGCGGGTATCCGTCGGTTTTGGTTCAGCACTGATATTATGGGGTACCGGCGCGGCGGTTTGGCTCGCGGGTCGCGGGATGCTTCATCGAGCTCGGAGGGGACGATCGTGATCTAGCAGCCGGCCGGCGCCGGGTGACAAGCGCATAGTAACGCACAAAGCCGCGCCATTTGCGGCTTTTTGTATGTTGTTGACTAGTTCGGATTCTAGCGGGAAGTCGTATTTTGCATCCTAAGGGAATACGGCAACAGAAAGCGACATTATTTTTAAAAGACCCATGCTAGAATTATGAGCGGGCTCCAATTCGCCATCGTATTAATAACTAATTGATGCTTCTCTCAATTAAGCAACATATATTTTTCAAGGGTGGAGAATATATTGGCACAATGCTTACAGAGCATCATGGGAAATTTTATGTTTATTTGCATGCCATCGATTTTATATTTCGTTTTCTGGACGAAATACGCGGAGAAAACCGGCAAAGTGCAGAACATCGTATTGTTCCTGTTTTTAAGCACGGCCATTATCTTATGCTTGTCTTTTCCATACCATTACGAAGGCGACTATCTGTTCGATTTTAGGATGATTCCGCTTGTGCTGGGCATTTTATACGGTGGTCCAAGAGTGGGAGCGGCACTTCTAGTTCTATTGATGGCATACCGCTGCATGCTCGGCGGCGATGGCGTCTTTATCGCTTTGTTGGTTGCAGGAGGAACATACTCGAGCCTTGTGGCCATCTCGATCAAAACCCGATTAAACACCCGCGCGAAACGGTTTCAAGCCCTTTTGCTATCTACCGGTCTGGTACCGATATCATTGAAGATTTTCTGGTGTATGATGACTCATGCGACCTACAATAGCCTAATGCTTCACGTGTCATTCAGGGTGATCGAGTTCCTCGGGATCTGCATAACCGTGTACCTGGTGGAATTCGTCAGCAGTTATTTCAGAATGCAAAAGGAACTTCTGGAGATTGAAAAAATGAGGGTCATGAGTCAAATTGCCGCTAGCGTATCGCATGAGATCAGAAATCCATTGACGACCGTAAAGGGGTTATTGCAGCTGTTCAACGAGAGGGAACTTTCTGCGGCGAAGCGCGAGAATTTGACCGAAGTGGCCTTGAGTGAACTGAATACGGCGATTAACATCATATCGGATTATCTAACCTTCGCCAAACCTCAAATGAAGAAGATGGCCTTTCTTGACTTGTCGGCGGAGCTTCAGCAAGTCGTTAGCGTATTAACGCCATATGCAAACATGCAACAAGTAACGTTAACGGTGGTCACGGATACCGATCATTCGATTCTCGGGGACAGTCAGCAGCTCCGGCAAAGTTTAATCAACCTGATCAAAAACGGCATTGAAGCTTCCTCGAACGGAAGGGTGGATATCGCCGTTAAAATAACGCGGGAAACGGTGTTGATCCGGATCCAGGATACGGGCTGCGGCATGACGGCAGAACAGATCCAAAGGCTCGGTACGCCTTATTATTCAACGAAAGAAAAGGGCACGGGTCTCGGTACCATGGTAGCCTTTAGCATTATCAAGGCCATGAACGGTTCCATACATGTGGAGAGTCAAATTAATAAGGGGAGTCTATTCGAAATTTCATTTCCGATCGCCGCGCGATTGTAGAAACGAGCGTTAAGTTAGCGGCAGCAAAGGGCCGGGACATCACTGCAATCGGAACGACGGTGCCGAGCAGTTCTATTCTTATTCATGCAAACAAAGGAGCCAAGCAGGCAAAGCCGCTTAGCTCCTTTTCCATTTCGCGCGTGAACTCTCCCATTGCATGATTCGATTAACAATCGTTTACGCGCGGGACAACCTCAACGACCTACTCCCTAAAGTCTACGCTGCCCGTAATGCCCGGGCTCACCGCTACCGGCCGATCGATGTGTTCAAAACGATTATGGCTGATCACGACATCATCCGCATCGATCGCCTGCACGCCGATCGCCGCATGCTTGAACAGATTCCCCGTAATCGTGATATGGCGATTATGTTTTCCTTCGAAGCCCGCGGATTTGATGCCGATGCATCCCTCGGCCCCATAGCGCGGGTAGAACCCGCAATGATCGAACTCGCAATCCTCGATGCGAATGTTCGTGGCGTGTCCGCCTTCCGCATGCGTCGGGAGCTCGGCGCCGAGCAGTATCCCCGGATTCATCGTGTGGCGATACGTGCAGTTCGCGATACGCACATTGTCGTTGCGGATCAGATGCCCCGCGCCGGCAATGTTGACGAATGCGGAGTCTACGCACGTGTAGCTGTCGGCCTCCCAATAATCGGCCGCGCATAAGGTTCCCTCTGCCGCAAAGCCGGGAATCGCCTCCGTGAACCGCACGCGATAGACGTGACCGCGATCCTGCTTCTCCGCATGCGACCAACTCTCGATCGTCCTTCTTTCCATATGCTCGCCCGCGTAAAATTCGATATGCGTGCCGGCCTGCAAGGCCGCGAAGGTATACCTGCCGAAGAACAGCGCCTCGCGGGAGGAAAGCTTGTTCTCCAATAAAAGCCAGTTGCTTTGGATATTCTGACCGTCCATTCGGACGCCTTCCACGTACATCCTCCTGATGTCGATGCGTCCGCCGCACTTGAACAGCTTCCAGGCATCTCTCGGTCCGGTAAATAAACGGTTCCCGTCCGGTTTGAATACGACGCGGTCCGCGGTAATATGACGGCAGTTCTCCGCCAACATGGCAAATCCGTTGGCATTCATGACGCGCAAATTAGCTAGCGTCAGATGGTCGCATCGGGCGAAATACGTTTGGAAATCCGTTTGAGCGCCTTGATGCCAAGACAGATGCTCGCCCAGCCGAACCTTGGCGGCTACGGCCGCGCTGTCAAGGCGAAGCTGCCGATTGCCTGCCTGCCGCCATCCCGCATCGGCGCCGCCCCCATACGTGACGCTTTCCCCGATCAATGCCCCTGTCGCCGGGTCCAACCGATTCATGCAGTAGGTACCCATCCCCTCGTAGCATGGATTGCCTTCAAAGACCTCGACCGTGATCGAACTATCCGTGCGGGCGACGACTACGCCAGCGGATGCGAATTCGGGCTCCCGCGTAAAGGCCAGGTTCTCAAGCGACAGCTGCTCATTGTTCTCGCACCACAGAATAGACGGCAGAAATCCGTGCACGGCCCCGTCATTATAGCCGACAAGCACGGTTGCGGGCTCGCCGCGTTCGTCGACCGCTCCTTGAAGCGTCAACCCTTGCGTATTCAAAACCGTGATATGGCACGCTTTCGTTCGTTGATTCCCGCTTCCCGCATCGTGGATCATGCCCTCGGTTTCCAACTGCACGACGGAATCCAACCGGTACCTCCCCGGTTCAAATACAACCCGCTTGGCTCCCCGGGCGATCGCCGCTCGAATCGCTTCCCGAATGCCTGCCGAGCTGTCCGCATCGGATGGCGCGGTAAAATCCTTCACATAGATGCATGCTTCCGAAACCATACCCAATCTCTCCTTTATCCACGCTAAATATGCCAATCGTCGTCAGCTTCTCCTCATTATAAAATCTCCTTTGATCCCCGAATATGAAGGATCTGACGAAAACATTTGCAATCTCACTTTTATCCGATCTCGCCGAAGGCCGTTGCCGGCTCTTAAATCGTAAACCGCGAAAGCGAAGCTTCCAGCCGCTTCGACACTTCCTCGAGCTGATTGGAGAGTTCGACCAGCCGCTTGCTGACCTCCAGCTGTCCGCCGCTGATCGCGGAAACCTGCTGCGTCGCGGCCATCGCTTCCTCGGATACCGCGCCCACTTGGCTGATAGTCATCGACAGCTGCTCCTGCTTTGAAATACTTATGATTGTATCGATGATATCGATATGGATTGCAAACGGATAGGCTCGGCCATCCGACTGCCAATATACGAGAAAAGTGATAGTGAACAACCAAAGAAATTGAATTCAGTCCGCTGCGCCTTGCGCGTATGATGAAGCTACTATCATCCGAAGTCCGGCAGCATCTCCATTCCCGTGGCGTCTGCAGACTTTGGCAAAGGAGGCGTCAATCGTTTGCGGCCGACATTAGCTTGCCAGACGCATAGCGTTTGAGCGAGAGGCTTTAAGGCATTTTGGAAGCGATTACATATTGTGTTGGCTGTTATTTGGCCAGGTTCCGACGTTCTCGGCTGCGATGTCGTCCAGGGTGAATCGTTTCCGAATCTCGAAAGGCATTGCAAAGGAGGGCAAAGGTTAAGATCCAGCATGACGTGGGGGGTCAGCCGTCGGAAGAGGGGATACCCGGAGCGCGGTCAAGGGCCCATCCATAGATGAGGGGAGCTCTCCGGAAAGTCAAAAGAGAAATCGTTATGCACGCGTACGAAATTGCGAGAAAACACGAATCGATAACGGGAGGATACACTATGCAATCGCGAAAAAGAATGCGCAGCGCCTTTACGGCGATGCTGGCCTTGACGACGTCGTTCGGCCTCGTCGCGCCGGCGGCCTTTGCCGCGTCGGACGACCAATACGGGTACGACCGGCGGGACGACAAGAACTTCGTGAGCAATACCTCCGTCTTGGAACGGTATTCGCCTGAAGGCCTCAACAACATGAGCTACAAGATCACCACGCCTCGGGCACAGGCAAACGCTCAGTTCACGACCGATCCGATCGTCGTGGACGGCGTCAAGGACGCAGCCTGGGACAAGGCCGCGGCTTACCCGATCGGCAATAAGTTCAACACGGCCATGACGGCCGGCGCTCCCGAGGCCACGACCGAAGGCACCTTGCGGCTGATGTGGGACGGTCCGGTCCTCTACGCTTTGGTGGAAGTCACCGGCGACGCCGTGGAAGCCGACACCGGAACGCCGAACTGGAATACCGCCAGCTACACGCCGGCGATGGACGGCCTGTTCGTCTCGATGGACGTCTACAATGATAAGTGGGGCCTCGAGACCGATACCCAAGGCATCTTCTTCTTGGGCGCGAACCCGGACGCAACAGCGGCGGGCTCGTTCAATAACCCCACGATTCCCTCCCTGGGATCGTTCTTCAACCCGAACAATCAGGACTATTCGACGCGCCTCAAGGCGTTCAAATCATCCGGCTATAATGCCGCGACCAACAGCCCCGGCGTCAACTACACCTACGAGGTCGCGCTGCAGGTCGAAGGATGGGGCGACGACTGGGACCGCGAGCTGACCAACGGCACGCAGGTCGGCCTGGACGTGGGCATTTACGACCAAAGCCGTTCCTTCACCTACTGGAGCCGCTCCGACTTCAACGCGGGACGCGAAGGCAATTCCAACCTGCCGAACTCCGAACGCGTCCGAAACCGCGACTGGGGCGAGGTCACGCTGGCCGGCTGGGACAAGCAGTCTCCGCTCGCTTACAGCGGATGGCGCGCCGACGAAGACATTCGCTTCTGGAATTCCAAGAACAATCCCGGCGGCTCGGGCAACGGCACGGACGCGGCCAACGACGGAGACGGCAGCAACGTATGGACCCCTGCGTCCAAGGATCGCATGGTGAAAGCCAAGGCGGCCTATATTGCGATCAAGGGCGACGCCGCGGCCACGCGCGAAGAGAAAGAGGCCGCCGTACTGGAGGTCAGTCAAGCGTTCGCTGGACTGCGCTGGGCGGATACGAAGTACCCGGACCCGCATGACCTGCCCGCGGTCAATACGCTGCCCAACGTCTGGGAGTTCTTCGACAAGACCAAGGGCACGAACGGCATGGTCACCAACGAAGCGGAGTGGGCCGAGCGCAAGCAGGAGATTCTGGATTTGGCCCAGTTCTACGAGTATGGCTACAAGCCGAAGCTGGGCGTGGATTACAACGTATCCCTCGTCACGAACGCGTACGCGGGAACCGGCGACGCCACCGTGACCGCCAAGGTGACGCCGACGAACGTTAACTTCACCGGCGGAACCGAGCAGACCGTGACCGTCACCGTCAAGATGCCGACAGCGGGCGTCGTTGAAGGCCAAGCGGCGCCGATATCATTCGCCGGCAGTTGGACCGCGAACGGCATCGCCAATATCGCCTTCCCCAATTGGGCGGCGGACGGCATGCGCTCCGATAACGCGGCGTGGCCCGCGCTTAACCGCGCAGGCATCTTCTATAATCTGTTTCCGTATTCGCGCAACAGCGCCGCCGGCGACGTGAGCATAGAGATGGCGAACGCCACGGCCGTGTCGGCTTACTTGGACATCTTGGAGCTGGCCGTCGCCGACAACCAGGCCTTGGCGGCCAAGATCGATCCGAACCGCGCGGTCACCAAAGGCTTCTCCATCAACGGCAAGCTCGCCTTCGTGGCCGGCGTGTTCGACGACCGGATCAAAGCGATCGTGGCCGGCGGCGCCGGCGCAACCGGCCCGGCCAACTGGCGCTATAACGCGCAGGGCCAGGAGTTTAATTTCAAAGACACGCCGTTCAGCAACGACAATCCCGGTGCCGAGAAAATCGTCGCCCACGGCACGGAAGGCGGCGGCAACAGCTACCGGCACAACCGTACCCGCGAGACCGAGATGTTCCGCCATTTCCTGCCGTACGGCCATATGTACAAGCATGAGGAAGGTTCGTACTCGTACGGCGAATACAGCCGGTTGCCGTTCGACCAAACGTCGCTCGTGGCCACCCTTGCGCCGGATCGCGCGATCATCATCGATACGAATCTCAACGACTATAACGACGGCTCCGCGACCGACAACATGAGCCTGAGCACGGCGAAGGCCGTGTACAAGGCGCTCGGCGTCAACGGCGACGATTTCGTCAAATTCAACACGGGCAACTACGTGTCCAGCGGGGATCCGCATGGCGCGGCCAATCCCGCCGTGGAAGGCAAGTACCTGTCCGACCTGTTCTACGGCACCCATACGCTGTCCGGCGAGGAAGCGGCGCGGCTGAACACGGACCCTTATTCGCTGAAGGTCGCGAACGGTCAGACCCAAAGCCCGTACGATTATTATTGGGGCGGATTCAACACGATTACCGGCGGCACGGACGGCATTGACGGCACGGATGGCTGGTATAGCTACAAGCTGCCCGAGGTGGTCGATCCCGCGGCGATCAACGCGTCGCTGACTTCCGCGGACGGATATGCCGGAAGCCAGGCAGCGATCGCGCTCAAATTCGCCAACGTCAAAGACCTGGGGGGCGCCAACCTCGTCGTGTCCTACGACAGCACCAAGCTGGCCTTCCAATCGATCAGCTTCGCGGACGGCTTCACGCAGCATGAATACAACACCGATACGCCGGGACAGCTGAAGATGGCGATGCTCAGTCCGGACGGCATGACGAAGGATGAGCTCGACGCGGCGACGATTACCTTCACCGTCGATCCGTCCGCGGCCGAGGGTACCGAGATTCCCGTCACGCTGACCGCGGCGGAGGCCGTCGACAACACGGCCGACAAGACGGATATTCCGGTCCATGTCGCGGCTGGCGGGGTCATCACCGTCAAGACGATGCAGGTCCCGGTCGTCGCGAACGTCGGATTCAGCGGGGAAGCCGTCGTCGGCAAAACGCTGACCGCGACGTACGCGTACAGCGATCCGCAGGGTCTGCCGGAGCAAGGAACGGCGTTCAAGTGGCTCATCTCGGATGACGGCACGAACTTCGTCCCGATCGCGGACGAAACCAATGCCAGCTTGACCGTGAAACCGGCGTATGCAGGCAAATACCTGCGCGTCGAAGTCACCGGCAAGAACAATTCTGGCGTGTCGAGCGCTCCGGTCGCCGGCGATAACGGCCGAAACAAAGTCCTCGCTCTTGGCGATGCGATGCAGGACGGCGACGTGAGCTATAAGGATGCGCTGCACGTCCTGCAGTATACGGTGAGCAAGGTGCAGCTCGACGCGCAGCAATTGGCGGCTTCGGACATGAACGGCGACGGCGCGGTCGATGTGACGGATGTCGTGGCGATTCTCCGCCTGTCGCTTGTCGTATAACTCATTTCAGGCAAGAAACCTAGGTTCATGGATTGGTTGGCCTTTGCATGACAGGGGAGCTTGATCCTATCGATTGCAAAGGCCGTCTAGCCGTAGTGACGACAAGAAGTTTGGAACAGGAGGGAACGTTTTGAAAATAGTCGGAAAGATTCATCCGGTTGCCATCCTGGCGCTATGCATGCTGGTTGCGTGGACGGTACTCCCGCTGCCGCAAGCCATGGGCGCCGGCGCGAGAACCGCTTCGCTCACGAGCGGCGAAGGACATAGGAGAGACATGGTGCGCGTAAGCCTCAGCATCAGCGACGTCAAGGATATCGCGGGGATCGAAACCACGATTGCCTACGATGCGACCCGGCTGACGACGGCGAGCGAGAGCATCAACCGCGCAGCGATTTTGAAGGATTTCCTCTCGGATCGAAACGTACTCGCGGACGCGGCTTCATTGAAATTTTCCGCGGCCAGCAGCGGGAAGATCGCGCAAACGGGCGACGCCGTGCTGCTCACCGTGGATTTCGTCATCAAGGCCGACGCCCCGCCGGGCAAGGCATTCGTCAACCTGTCGCACCTCCTTGTGACCGACGGCGACGGCAGCCTGGAGACCGTCCCGGCGGACGGCGGCATCACGGTGCTGGATTCCGCCGGCAGCGGGACGGGATCTGGCGGAGGCTCCGGCACGACGCCGGTCACGACGAGCGAGGACATCGCCGCCGTCGTCGATACGGGCGACGGCACGAACGTGTCCGCGGTTACGATTCGCCGTACGACGAGCGCCGACGGCACCAAGAAGGACGCGGTCGCCTTTACGCTGGATCGAGCCGAAGAAACCGTGACCAAGGCCAAGGCTTCCGGGAAATCCGCCGCGCGGATCGTCATTCCGGACGCGAAGGATGAAGTATCCCAGCTGGATCTGATCATCCCGAAAGCGGCTGCGGACGAGCTGGCACGCGGCGGGTTGAGCCTTGAGATCGATACGGTTAACGGCAAGCTCGTCATTCCGAGCGACGCGTTCAAGGATGTCGCGGAGGACCTGTATTTCCGCTTCGTTCCGATCAGGAACGAAGCGCAGCGCGCCGAGGTCGCGGAACGGGCGGCAGGCGCCCAAATTGTCAAAGCAGCCGCGGCCGGCAACGCGATCAAGCTCGTTGCCCGCCCGTTGACCATCGAGACGAATCTGGCGAATAGGGCCGTCAGCATCGTGCTGCCGCTGCCGAATGCCGATCTCCCGACCGACGCGCTGGCGCGCGAGGATTACCTGGCGAACCTGGCCGTCTTCGTCGAGCACGGCGACGGCGACCTGGAGCTGGCCAAGCCCCAGGTCGTCGCGTACAAGGACGGTCAATCAGGGCTGCGATTCGAGGTTACCAAATTCAGTACCTTCTCGATTCTGGACATTGGGGCGAGCGGAGCCGCGCATCGTCATGATGCTTATATGCAGGGCTACCCCGATGGCAATTTTATGCCGGACAAGGCCATCAGCCGGGCGGAAATGGCCGTTATTCTCTCCCGCGTCGGAGCCGGCGCGCCGGTTGCGGACGGCCCGGAGCTTGCATTCGCAGACGTGGCTTCCGGCCACTGGGCAGCGACGGCCATCCGGTATGCCAGCGCCAACGGTCTGATGACCGGGTTCCCGGACGGAACCTTCAAGCCCGAGCAATTGATGACCCGCGCGGAGATGGCAGCCGTCGCAAGCCACTGGCTGGACCTGAAAGGCGAGGAAACCTCGACCTTCCGGGATACCGCCGGCCACTGGGCACGGCAGGATATCGCGCTCGTGCGGCAGGCGGGAATCATCAACGGATTCCCGGACGGGAATTTCAAGCCCGAGCAATCGCTGACCCGCGCCGAGACGGTAGCCATGATCAACCGCATCCTCAAGCGCGACTCGCAGGGCTGGACAACCTCGAGCTGGAAGGATGTGCCGACGACGCACTGGGCGTTCCAGGATATCGAGGAAGCTTCCGTATCGCATACGTTCATGACGGACGGGAAAGGGTCCGAGGTCATTACGCAACCTTGAATGGAATAAGAATCGGAATCGGTTGCGCGTAAAATCCCGTAAGCAGTAGCTTACCAAGCAACTACATGCACAAAGACGCCTCCACCCCGCATAAGCAGCGGGGCAGGAAGCGTCTTTTTGATTCCGTGAAGCCGGTATCTTATTTCTCCTTCAGGCCTTTCAGCAGCGATTGCCCTTCAATGTCGAGCTGCGGCAGCGCGCGGTCCAGCCATTTGGGAAGATACCACGCGGACCTGCCGAGCAGCGCCATCGCGGCCGGCACGAGCGTCATGCGCACGACGAAAGCGTCGACCACCACGCCGAAGGCCAGGGCGAGGCCCATCGCTTTGGTGATCGGGTCTTCCGTGAAGATGAAGCTCGCGAAGACGGCGGTCATGATCAGGCCTGCCGCGGTGATGACCCGGCCGCTATGGCCGAGTCCCGAGACGACGGACTCCTTGGCTTGTCCGGTATGCATGTAATCCTCGCGGATCCGGCTGACGAGGAAGACCTCGTAATCCATCGCAAGCCCGAACAATACCCCCGTCACGAGAACCGGCAGGAAGCTGAGGATCGGCGAAGCCTGCGACAGGCCGAGGAGATGCAGGAAATGTCCGTCCTGGAAAATAAAGACGACTACCCCGAGCGACGAGGCCAAGCTGAGCAGAAACCCGATGATCGATTTGAGCGGCACGAGCAAGGAACGGAAGACGACGGCGAGCAGGACGAGCGCCAAGCCCACGATGACCAGCGCGAATATCGGCAGGGCGCCGTTGAGCTTGTCCGACACGTCGATATTCACTGCGGTGACGCCCGTTATCAGCAGCTTGACTTCTTCTTGCTTCTGCAGCTCGTCCGTACCGTTGCGGATATAATTGACCAGGTCCTTCGTTTCCGCGGTATTCGGGCCCGTCTTCGGAATCACGCTGACGAGCGCGATCTTTTTGGACGGACTCCAGTTCGGCGGCGAGACATACGCGACGTCCGGTGCGGCGGACAGCGCTTTGATTACGTTTTGCGCCGCCGCTTGAGGTTCTTGCTTGCCCACTTCGTCGATGACGACGAGCAGCGGTCCGTTGAATCCCGGGCCAAATCCCTTGGAGAGCAAATCATAGCCCTTATGCTCGGTGGATTCCTTGGCCTTCGCCCCGTTATCCGGCAGACCGAGCCGCATATGCAGGGCCGGCAGGCTGATGATCACCAGCGCGACGATGCCGACGAGGAGAATGATGACGGGATATCGCGTCACGAACCGTCCCCAGCGAAGCGAGAGGGTGTGCTTGTTCGTCTCGGTCGGCGGCGTTCGAAACGCTCTGGATTTCTTGGCGGGGCTGATGCGATGGCCGGCCATGCCGATAAAAGCCGGGATCAAATTAATGGCGATCAGCACGGCGATCAACACGGTAAACGAAGCCGCCAGACCCATGATCGTAAGGAACGGAACGCCGGTGACGGACAAGCCGGCCAGCGCGATAATGACCGTAAGGCCGGCGAAGACGACCGCGCTTCCCGCCGTTGCGACGGAGCGGCCGATCGATTCCTCGAGCTCCATCCCGTCGGCAAGCTGCTGGCGATGCCGCGATACGATGAACAAGGCGTAGTCGATTCCGACCGCGAGTCCGAGCATGATCGCCAATATGGTGGCGGTAGAGGTCATCGGCACGAATCTGGACACGAAAAAGACGCACATGATGCCGATTCCGACGCCGACGATGGCAGTCAGGATCGGCAGTCCGGCCGCCAGCAGCGAGGCGAACGTGAACGCGAGAATCGCGAACGCGACGAATACGCCGATCGCCTCGGGCACGGGACTGGTCTCGAAGTCCGTCAGCTGCACGGAGCCTCCGAACTCGGTCTGAACGCCGGCATCGCGAGCCGCTTGCGCGCTCTCGACGACGTGCGCCTTGGATTCTTTCGTGACTTTCTGCGCGTCGGCTTGATAGATGACGTCCGCATAGCCGATCGTCCCGTCTTGACTGATCGTTTTCGTGGAGAAGGGATCGACGACGGCGAGGACCGCCTTGTCTGCGGCCGCCTCCTTAAGCGTTGCTTGAATCGCTTGCTGCACTTCGGGCGTCTGCAAGGTTTTCCCTTCCGGCGCGGCGAAGATCAATCGTACGCTCCCGCCGTTCGCGCTGGGAAATTCCTTGCTCAACAAATCGATGGCAACCTGCGCTTTCGTCCCCGGAATCGAGAATTCGCTGCTTGTTGCCCCTTTAAAGGCAAGACCGATGACAACGGCCGCGATCAAGATGACGATCCATCCGATCACGACCCCGCGACGACTGCGGTAAGACCACTTTCCTAAGCGATAAAGATACCTGGCCATGCGCTGCTCCTTTGAACTTCGAGATGGATTAACGAACACAAGGCCGCGTGGCCTTATATGCTTCATTATACGCGAATTGTTGCCGCAAACCGAATCAGCGCGCGGGCGCGTCGTTTCCTGTGCTTCGAATTTTATAAACAAGTGGATTATGGAGACTTTCAATTGCTCTGCGCCCATGATTTCCGGAAAACGGGAGATACGCCTGCGGCGCTGGATGGAGAGATGGACTATCATTTAGAGACCTGAAAGAGTAGTAGTAAAAACTTGTAGTTGGACTAAAACGGAGTAGTTGGCTGACGGCAACTGCTCCGTTTTTGTTTATCTCGAGGGGTGGATAAGTTCCAATTATGTTAATATGAGGTTAATTTAAATTTCTTATCATAATTGTAAGCGTTGGCTTCGTTTTGCTAATTAGGGATCGGAGATGAAATTATGCAAGAGATGAAAGATAGAAAGTTTCAGTTCTGGTTTTACCGGGTGAATCATGGTGAACTCCTTATTCGAAGTCCAAGAAACAAAGAAAACATGAAGAATGTTGATATCGTGTTTTTTAATATTAGATACGTTGAATTACCACGTTTTCTTAATGAGATTATGCTTGATAAAGCAACAGACGAAGAGTTCCTTTACTTAAAGAACAGACTAGATTTTTCTTTTATAGAGACAGAAGTAACAGTAATTGTCTCAAGAGGTATACGATATTTCATTGTAGCCACCTCTTCAAAAATAATTGAGAACGGATTAGATATATTTGAACTTCCTTTTGAAAAGTTAGGATTATTAATGGAGTAACTTACAGGAAAGAGATTTGGATACTGGCGAACGTACATGAGAATCCAACGAAAGTTGGATTATGATTAATCCTAGCTAACGGGCAGGTGAATAGTTTGAATAATAACAATCATGACCATAGGCTCTGTGGTGCAGTAGCAGAAGGGGATGTCCGGTACGTGAAAATATTACTGTCAAACGGACTTAACCCTAATTTCGTTTGTGAAAACAGTAAATACTCTTTATTAAATATAGCTGTGGAAAATGAAGAGTTGGAAATCATTGAACTGTTGCTTCATAGTGGAGCAGATATTAATTTTAGAAGCTATGCTGGGTGGACGCCTCTGCATGTAGCTGTAGATAATTCCATTGATGGGACAATTCAAACAGATGGCAGCCTAGGTGACGAACCAACGGATATAATTCAGTATCTGTTGAAACATGGCGCAGATAAAAATATCTTAGAATGTAACGGTAAAACCCCATTGGATATTGCAAAAGATTGTCAATCACAAAAAATAATTAAATTTTAAACGAAAAACTAAACGCTCAATCATTTACATTCAAAATTAAAAACAATTAAATCGAGGTGAGGTTATAGTGAGTTTAGATGAGGATATAACGATTTGTAATTATAATTCGGAGTGGTCTAATTGGTATGCGGATGAAGCCTCTTTGTTGCTTTCGGTTTTTGGTCCTGATGTTTTCATTGAACACTTTGGCAGCACATCTGTCCCTGGTTTAGCTGCAAAGCCAATAGTAGACATACTCGTTGGCATTTCTAATTTCCCGCACATCCCCACATCACAATCCGAACAACTTGCAAAATTGTGCTATGAGTGTCTCGGGACAGCAGGCGTTCCAGACCGAATATATCTACGCAAGCGCGGCGTGCGCTCATTTAACTTAGCGATCACGCAATTTAAATCGGACTTGTGGAATGACAATCTGATTTTCAGGGATTACTTGCGGGAAAATCCTATTGAAGCTAGTCATTATGCCGAACGCAAGTTAAGCGCTTACGAAAAAGGTTTTCGTACATTGTTGGCCTATTCAGATTACAAATCAGCATTCATTTTGAAACTTCTTAATCGTGCAAAGGACACGACCGGCAATTAAAGCGATTACGTCGTGTAATCTCTTGCGTCGGTCAGTGTGCATGTGATAAAGTAAATCTCAAGAAAATATTGGAAACATTAATGAACGGGACAGTACGCGATGCCGCGCAGTCCAAGCGAGCCGGGTTGGTGAAAGCCGGTACGCGCGGATCGGGGAAACGGACCCGGGAAATGATTGGCCGAACCGCGCGTCGCCGGACGACGCAGTAGGCCCATCCGGTCACTGACCGTTATCAGCAACGAGTGACCGGGCAATTTGTCCGGTACTTAGAGTGGCACCACGGGAAGCTGCAGGCTCTCGTCTCTTTGGAGACGGGGGTCTTTTTTGTATTCTCGGGTACGAGTAAACGAACATGGACCATGAAAGGAAGGATGAGCCTTATGCAAACGTATAAGAACAAGATCGCCGTCAAACTTTCCGCGTTGTTGCCCCAGGTGAAAGAGACAGAAATACTCGCACTGATGGAATATCCAAGCAACAAGGAGCAGGGCGATCTATCGCTGCCTTGTTTTAAATTAAGCCGTCAACTCCGCCGGGCGCCTCAGGTGATCGCCGAGGACCTGAAACAGCGTTTCCACCTTGCAGGCGTCGGAAGAGTCGAAGCCGTGTCCGGCTATCTTAATTTCCATTTGGATATCGCGCATGTCGCCGCAACGGTCATCGGTGAAATTATAGCGCAGGGCGACAGATACGGTACGCGCCCCATAGGCAACGGGAAAACCGTACTCATCGATTTCTCCTCGCCTAATATCGCCAAACCATTCCATATCGCCCATCTGAGATCCACGGTAATTGGGAACGCGCTGTATCGGATTCATGAATTTATGGGGTATGCCTGCGTCGGCATCAATCATCTCGGCGATTGGGGGACTCAATTCGGCAAGCTTATCGTCGCTTATCGATTGTGGGGGAATGAGCAGACGGTGGAGGAGGGCGGAATCGACGAGCTTTTCCGTCTGTACGTTCGGTTTCACGAAGAAGCCGATCTTGACCCTTCGCTGAATGATGAAGCCCGCGCCTGGTTCGCCAAGATGGAGCAGGGCGACTTGGAAGCTTTGGCGCTGTGGCAGTCGTTCGTTGACATCAGTTTGCAGGCGTTTAAGCGCATCTATGACTTATTGGGCATTTCTTTCGATTCCTATGCAGGTGAAAGTTTCTACAACGATAAGATGGCTGCCGTCGTAGACGAACTGAAGGCGAAAGGGCTCCTCGAAGAAGACAACGGTGCATCGCTTGTCAGGCTGGAAGAATTCGGTATGGCGCCAGCGCTTATCCTGAAGCAGGACGGCAGCTCGTTGTACCATACGCGGGATATCGCCGCAGCTTTTTACAGGAAACGCACATATGATTTCGCAAAAGCGATTTACGTGACGGATTATGCGCAAAATTTGCATTTTCAACAGTGGTTTAAAGTTATCGAACTGATGGGCTATACATGGGCTGCGGATTTGGTCCATGTCGCCTTCGGCCGCGTCAGCCTGGAAGGAATGAGCCTTTCGACGCGAAAAGGCAACATCGTGAAACTGGAGGATGTACTGAATCAGGCTATCGAGAAAACGAAAGCCATCATGGTACAGCGGAATCCTGACCTTGCACAGCTTGATGAAACCGCGAGACAGGTCGGCGTCGGTGCCGTTGTCTTCAGTGATTTGAGCGCGAACCGCATCAAAGATATCGCGTTCTCTTGGGATGACATGCTCAACTTCGAAGGTGAAACCGGACCGTACATGCAATACGCATATGCCCGCGCGTCCAGCATTCTGGCGAAAGCTGACGGAGCAAAGAAGAATTCGTGGATGGGGACGATGAATAGAGGTGATTTGGCGGAACCCGCGTCAACGATGCAAGTAAATGAGTATGCCAATCACCTCGCTGACAACGCTTCACACGCACTCTTGATCGAACTCTCGCTGTTCAGCGAACGTATCGAGCTTGCGATGAACAAGCTGGAACCGTCAATCGTGACCCGTTATCTCCTCGACGTTGCACAAGCGTTCAACCGGTTCTATCACGATTGTCCGATCCTTTCCGATAAGGTGACCGCAGCGCAGCGCGAAGCCCGCCTTGCTTTGGTGCACTGCGTCCGTATCGTGCTTAAGAGAGGCTTATATCTGATCGGTATCGAGGCGCCGGAGCAAATGTAGCGCACTATAGCCAGCTACAAGTAAGGAGTAATACAGCAGCGGCAGCCTAGGAGTTTCTCGTCCCAGGCTGCTGCTGTTCCACCTTTAATTTCAGGTCATCGCTTATTTTCCGGAGCGCGCTGCGATTCGACAAACCGCGCGGATCCCATCCATCCGGCGAATGCTCCTGAAGCGGCGAGTACCCCCAAGATAACGAAAGCCGCGCCCAGGATTTGAATGACGGATACGGGAGTCCCGGTAAAGAATGACACCAGCATGGTCACGACAGGGACAAGATTGAAAAATAGCGAGGTTTTGCTGGCTCCGATTTCTTTGATGCCTTTGTTCCACCACAGATAGCCGAATACGCTGGTGAACAAGCCCATAAATACGATTGCTCCCCAAGCCAAGACCGGAATGCTCGGCAGAGCGACAGGGTTGGGAGCGAAAAGAGAGACGGCCGTTAAACCGATTGCCCCCACGACCATGGTATACGCGGTTGTAGACAATGGACTTCCATCCGGTATGAACCGTCGTCCGCATATCCCGTAAAAGGTCCAACACAGGTTTCCGCCAAAGACGAGGACATCCCCGATGGAAAACGATGCCAGGCTATCGCTTGAACCGTGGATAACGACGATGAATACGCCGATTAAACCCAGTCCGATACCGGCTGCTTGCGGTTTGGTTATGCGATCCTTTAAGAGCAAACGAGCCATAACCGTGGTCAGTAAAGGGTTCAGCGCCATGATCAACGCCCCGTTTACGGATGACGTAGACTGGAGACCCGCAAAGAATAACGTACTGAACCCCAAAATGCCTACCAGGCCTAGCGCGATATACCAGATGGCGCTGCGCTTGATTCGATCGCGCTGAATCCCTTCCGTCACTGCTAATATAATCAGCAGGACTGCCGCAGCCAACCCAAAACGCCATGCCGCGGCAGCGAATGGAGAAAAGTAACCGACGGTATATTTCGCCAGATTAAAAGAAGCTCCCGTGAAGACAGCAAAACCGGTCAACCTCGCGTATGTTTGTAGCTGATCCTTGCCTCTTCGCATCTTTTCTCCCTTTTCCCCGACTTACCGTTGCGTGAAGATTTGGAACGTAACCCCGAATTTATCGGTAACCATGCCGTAGGCCGGACTAAAATGGACTTTCTGCAGCGGCATGCCGACTTGACCGTCTTGCTTCAATGCGTCGAAGAATCGTACCGAATGTTCAATCGTGGGCGTCGTGATGCAAATTTGAACGCGATTGCCAAGCCGATTGGCTTGACCGGGAAAACAATCGGCCACGAACAGATCCGCATCGCCGATTTTAAGCACGGCATGCGCCAAGCGAGCTTTGGCTTCTTCCGGCAAAGGATGATCCGGGTTTTCCGGACCCTCGCCGAACGTTTGCCTGAAGACGACGTTTGCGTCTAATGCGCCTTCGTAAAACCCGATCGCCTCCTGCGCGTTTCCGTCGAGCATGATAAAGGGGGTCACTTGCCAGGTCATGATGCAGCATCTCCTTCAATTTTTATTAGCCGCCAGCCGAGCCGGGTTCGGCCGGGCTTGATTCCATTATTCATCGCAATAGTGACAGGTATTGTCATAAATACAAAATAAAAAAGACCGCTCCCCCGGTAGAATACCGAGAAGCAGCCGCTGCGTATAAACGCTATTGTTGTCGACATGGCGGCGGAATGACCGACAGCCGGGCCCGCTCCATGAGCGGGTCTTTCTTGATGAAGAGCCCATATGCAGGCGCTGTAATGGGGGAGGCGTTATCGGCCGCCGCGCGGCTTTGCAGTCGATTCCCGGATGATTAATTTCGGCGGGAAGAACAGTTTTCGCGAATCCTGCTCCGGGTTCTCCATGATGGAGACGAGCAGCTTCGCGGCTTCCTTGCCAAGCACGTTCTCCTCCTGGCTGATGTATGTCGGCCTTACGCTATAAAATTCGGAGAGCTCGAAATCATCGAAGAAAATAAGGGACAGGTCTTCCGGCACGCGAATGCCCATCTCCGAAGCGACTTTTACGACCTGCAGACCTAAGCCCGGGTTAATGGCGAAAATCGCCGTCAACTCGGGATTCTGCCGCAGAAAGTCGCGGATTTTCTCCTTGATGGGCTTAGGCTCGCCGAGCTCGATATCGACATACCGGTAGCGGCGGTCGATCGGGATGCCGTGCTCCGCCAGCGCTTTCTCATAGCCGGCCAAGCGGTCCTCTATGCTGCTGGTGTCGGTAACGACCGTGGACAGAAACCCGATATGGCGGTGCCCGAGAGCGATCAGATGGTTGACGCCTTCCCGGGCGCCTCCGAGGTTATCCGGACAAACGCAATTCGTGTCGATTCCGCGCAAATAGCGATCCATGACGACAAGCGGGAACGAATCGAGCGTAAGCTGAAGAATTTCGCGGTTATACGACTCGCCGTCGACAGGATAGACGATCATGCCCGCCACATCGCGTTCGACCATTTCCCGGATGACGCGCCGCTCTTTCTCGATCGAGTTCTCGGTGTTGCAGAAGAGCAGCGAATAGCCGGCTTCCGAGAGAATGCTCTCGACGCCATTGAGCAGCAGGGCGTTATGCTGGTTGTTGATGAAAGGGAGCAGCAGGGCGACGGACTTGGTTTTCCGCGGAGGTGCGGGGGGGACCGCTGGTCCCGTTTGAGGCGCGGATACATAAGAGCCTTTTCCTTGGCGGCGGTAAATGATGCCTTGCTCGACCAGATCGGACAATGCCTTCTTGACGGTAATCCGGCTGACGGAGAATTGCTTGGTCAGCTCGTTTTCCGATGGCAGCTTGTCATGGGGCTTCCAATGTTCGAGCTCGATCTCCGACAGGAGATGACGTTTGATTTGCTCATAGAGGGAGAGATTCTGAACGTTTTTGGCCATCTTTGCAACCCCATGTCTTCATTATTCTTGTTATCTAACATCTTATGGAGCGCTCTGAGAAATGTAAAGGTAAACCTGGAGGCGCAGCCGGAACCGGCGCAGATCGCCAGAAAATGGTGCATTTGATACGAAAACGCGCAAAAAGGACGGGTTTTCTGCTTAAATGCCGTCAAAATGAATGGAAATCGTCATTTACAACCTTTACCTCCGATGCTATTATTCATGCCAAGTACATAATAAGTTCCGGAATTGAATAATACAGGTATAGAACAAGCGTGACGACACACGGAACGCCCTGCCTCTCCGCCCGGTTTCGCATCCTGATCTTACGTTGATTCCATTCCGCCTTGTAAGCGCAAACATCGCGCTATCTCTCTGGAAGCGATAGAGAGGCCAGCCGACGCATTCATCCATGAAAGCGCATACCCGAACCTGTTGAAACATTCCGCAATCCGGAATCTTTCATAAATCGAACCGATTTCGAATAAGGGGGGCTATCGTTCGTCGAATTGGGAAGCGCTGCGGCTTGGCGGGACGGTACGTGCGCATTCGCTTCAAGCCGGCCGCGATTAGAAAGATCGTTGAACTCAAGCGAAGGAGGATGAACATGGAGCAAAACAAGGCGGGAAAGAAACGATTGAGGATGGTCGGATTGTTTTCTCTCGTTGCGGTCATGTTGCTTAGTCTAATCGTCGGTTGCAGTACGAACAACAACTCAGGATCATCGGCAGAGGGCGACACAAACGGGGGAACGACGGACGAGAACGCCGGAACGAGCGAAGGCGATACGGGACCGCTTAAATTCAGCTATTCCAGACCTACCTGGGGACCTGCCACGTACACCAAGGGCGGCGCATACGAGAAGGAATTATTCAAACAGGGCAATGTGGACATCGATGTCCGGATCATTCCGGTCGTCGATTATGACGCCACCATCAAGACGACGGCGGCAGGCGGCAATATGCCGGACGTCATCTGGGGCTGGGGACCGGTCGATCCGTTCTGGAAGGATCTGCAGGATCAAGGCGCTTTCCTCAAGATCAACGAATACCTGGACCAATACCCGGCCGTAAAAGACGCGGTGCCGGCAGGGATCTGGGACAAGATGGCCGACGATAAAGGCGACATCTACTTTTTTCCGAATCTGATTTATCCGGTCGTGCCGTTCTTTATCAATTACCGTGCCGACATCTTCGAAGAGCTCGGCATCGCCGAACCGACCTCGATCGCGGAGCTTGTAGACGCCTTGGAGAAGATCAAGGCCAGCGGCAAGGACATCGTGCCGATGACGCACGGCAATACGGTTCCTTTCTGGGCGGCGAAGGATCTGGGTACGTCGTTCGGAACCGGCTCCGGATGGGCGCCTTCCAAATCGGATCCGAATACGATCGTGCCCCCGGAAATGCAGGATGAGCATATCGACTTCAAATTCTGGCTGCAGGACTTGAAGAAGCGCGGACTGTTCGATGAAGAAGCGGGCGTAAATCCCGATCTTGCGTTCGGAGAGACCAAATTCAAAGCCGGCCGCGCCGCCGTCATTCTTGGCGGGAATCTGCAATCCCTTTACCCCGAGCTGAGGAAGAACGTGCCGACCGCCGACATCAAGACCATGTCTCCGCTGACCGGTCCTGAAGGCCAGAAGGGCGGCACCCGCGTCGTGTTCCCGCAGGACAGAGGCTTCTATGTCAACGCGAAGGCAAAGGATAAAGCCGCTCAATTCTTCAAGTTCCTGAACTGGACGTTAACCGAGGGCACCGAACTAAGAAGATACGGCATCGAAGGCAAGACGTATACGGTGGACCCGGAAGGAAGAAAGGTGCCGATTCCGGACGATGAACGGGAAGAGGACTATAAAGGCGCACAGATCGAGCCGCTCAAATTCGTCGATCCGATGAGCGAGAAGCTGGACTGGGACGCGCAGAAGCTGAATTTCATCGGGGCGGGGATCGAAGACAAATTCGAGTATTACAAGAGCATGTTCGAGAAATACGCCGCAACGCCGTTTAACGATTACAAGGACCCGACCGTGACCTCTCCGACCCAAGCGGAAATGGGGGCGCAGCTCTGGGAGGATTACATGGCGAAGGTGGACGGAAGCGTGCTGACGGACATGAAGCTCACGAAAGAAGCTTATAAAGCCGCCTATCAAAAATACTTGGATGCGGGCGGACAGAAGATTATCGACGAGGTCAACGAGATGCAGAAGGATAAATCGGAGCCTAACTATGTCGATTAATTAGCCGGCTTCCGGAATAGGGCGGTCACCGCGACGTCCCCGTTCCGGCGCTTGGGCGGCCCGTCCCGAGAGAACGAAAGGATTGATGCAATGAGTGCGAAATCCGGCTATGCTCCCCCAGGCTATGCAGGGACGCCGACCCGTCGCGGCAAGCCAAACAAAAGCCGCAGATTGGGCACGCGGATCTGGAAATATCGCTTCATTTACCTGCTGATTCTGCCGACCATCCTGTATTTTGCCGTGTTTACGTACGCTCCCTTCTACGGCATCACGATCGCGTTCAAGGACTACAAGATCATCGCCGGCATCATGGACAGCCCTTGGGTCGGCTTTGAGCATTTCGAATCGATGTTCACCTCGGAGAAATTTCCGGCGCTGCTGAAGAACACGGTCATCATCAGCTTGTACCGCTTGGCGTTCGGATTCCCGATTCCGATCTTGTTCGCTTTGCTGCTGAACGAAGTGAGGCATATCTGGTTCAAGCGCTTCGTGCAAACGATTACGTATTTCCCCCATTTCCTGTCGTGGGTCGTATTCGCGGGGATCATCTACAACTTTATCGGGCCGAGCGGAATCATCAATCTGGTGCTGACGAATACGGGACTGGATAAATTCAATTTCACGACGAACCCCGACGTGTTCCGTACGCTGATCGTCATTACGGCGATCCTCAAAGAATTCGGCTGGGGAGCGATCATCTATTTGGCGGCTTTGTCGGGCATCGATTCGCAGCTATACGAGGCGGCCAAAATCGACGGGGCCGGGAAGCTGAGGCAAATTTGGCATGTTACGCTGCCCGGGATCAGGCCGATCATCGCCCTGCTGTTCTGCTTGCAGCTCGCGGGCATCCTGGATGCCGGCTTCGACCAGATCTTCATGTTCCTGAATCCCGCGGTCTACGATGTCGGGGACATCATCGATACGTATGTCTATCGATTGGGGATTCTGCAATCGCAGTTCGAGCTCGCGACGGCCGTCGGCTTGTTCAAAGGCGTCATCGGCATGATCCTCATCATCACGGCGAATACGCTCATACGCAGGATGGGGGAGAAATCGCTATGGTAGAACCAACCGCCGAAACGAACCGCGCGGTCATGCAGCCGGGTGCCGCCATCCCGAGCCGAAGAGGCTTGGACGCGAATCCATGGTGGGCGCAGAGCCTCATCTACCTTATTCTGATCGTAGCGGGCCTGGTTACCTTATTGCCTATGGTGAACGTATGGGCGATCTCTCTCAGCGAGGCGCACGAGATCTACAAGAATCCGATGATGCTCTGGCCCAAGTCGTTCACCCTCGAAGCGTATAAATACATCTTCAATACGCAGGTCTTGTTAAAAGCCTTCGGCATCACGGTATTCGTGACGGTCGTCGGCACGTTCCTCAATCTCGCGTTCACGGCGACGGGCGCATACGGCTTGTCCAAGACGCATATCCCGGGCCATCGGTTCTTGCTATGGCTCGTGATCATTCCGATGCTCTTCGGCGCCGGACTCATCCCGATGTACATCCTGCTCAAAAACATCGGGCTCCTTAACAGCATTTGGGTATTGATCATCCCGCAGCTGGTCGCTCCCTTCAACCTGATCCTGATGCGCAATTTCTTCTGGAGCATACCGGAGAGTCTGGAGGAATCGGCCCGGATCGACGGGGCTTCGGACATGCGCGTGCTGCGCAGCGTGATCCTGCCGCTGTCCAAACCGGTCATCGCGACGGTCGGCTTGTTCTATGCGGTCGGGCATTGGAACGATTTCTTCTCCGGGCTGTTCTTCATCAGCGATAACAGCAAGTGGCCGCTGCAAATGGTGCTGCGATCGATCATCATCGATTTCAACATGCTGAACATGGGGACGCAGAACACGAATACGTTGAACGATTCGAGCAGATTGGTCGTCCAGCCGGAAAATATCAAAGCCGCGACCATCATCTTCGCGATCGTGCCGATTCTCGTCGTGTATCCTTTCCTGCAGAAGTATTTCGTCAAAGGCATCATGCTCGGTTCCGTCAAAGGTTAATTATCCCGCCATGCGAAAGAGAGGCTGACGATTATGACCACAAACGCTGTGCAAACGACGAAAGAGGAAGTGCTGTCGCATTACAAGGCGAACGGCTTCGCCGTCATTCCGAATGCGCTGTCGCAGGAGGAGCTGGATTATCTGAACAACCTGGTAGAGGCATCGTTGAAAGAATCCCCGGAGCTCTGGCATAAGCCGATCGAAGGCGCGGTCGGCACGGGCAGCTTCCTCGAGAAACACCCGCTTGCGATGGATAAGTTCATCCGTCATCCCAAGATATTCCCGCTCATTCAAGAAGTGCTGCTCGGAGAGGCGCGCTTTGCCCAGTTCGATTTTCGGGACGTTTCCGCGGATCGGGCGAGCAGCAGCGAGATGAATTTTCACCGCGACATCAGCTATTACGGCACGATCGGCGGGAAGATCTACGACTCCGAGAATCCGTATATCAGCACGTATGCCTGCGTCATCTATTACTTGTCGGACGTCCACGATTGCTGCCCCGCCTTCTGCTTGGTGCCGAACAGCCACATGTACGGTACGCTCGACGAAGCGAAGGAGCAGCAAGGGGAAGCTTACCGGGAGATCCCGATCCGGGGCAAAGCCGGCACCGCGGTGCTGTACAATATCACGACATACCACACGCGCAAGGGCGGAAGCGCGGCATGCACGCACGGGCGGCGGACGATGCATAACTACCACTCCCGGGCATCCAGCTATCCGTTGACCAACTGGGCGACGGTGCCCGAGGTGCTCGCGCTCAGCGACGATCCAGATACCCGCTTGTTCTACTCGCAATGGACGCCGAACCAAATCAAATTCGCGCGGGATCATTATACGAAGCCGGTGCCTCCGTATTACCCGGTCAAGATGGTCAAGTAGCTCTATGACTGCGATTGCGGCCGCAAAAACAGCGGCCTTTTCTCGTTAAGGAGGCGCGGAAGATGACCAAGATTAAGCGGATCAGGCTGATTCGCACGCGGCAGGATGCCAGCTGGACGATCGTGAAGGTGGAGACGGATCAGGATGGGCTGCACGGCATCGGGTCGGCGAACGATTATTTCAATCCAAGCGCGATCGCCGCCGTGATCGAGGAGCTGCTCGCCCCGACGCTGATCGGACGCGATGCCGGAGCGATCGAGGACATCTGGCAGTCCATGTACCAGAGCGGATACTGGCGCAACGGTTCCGCGCTGATGACCGCCATCGGCGCGATCGATATGGCGTTGTGGGACATCAAGGGCAAGGAAGCCGGCATGCCGGTGCATCGGCTGCTCGGCGGCCCGAGCCGCGCGGCGGTGCCTTGTTACGCGCATGCAAGCGGACGGGATATCGAGGAGCTGTCGGAAGATATCGCCCGCTATCGGGAAGAGGGCTATTCCGTGGTCCGCTGCCAGCTCGGAAGCTATGGCGGCGGTGGGTTCCTTCCCGCCGACAAGGCGAAGCGGCCGGCCAACGCATGGCCGGCCAAGGCGGTGTTTGACGAGGAGTCCTACTTGGAAGCGATACCGAACCTGTTCGAAGCGCTTCGCGCGCGATTCGGAGCGGATGCCAAATTCACGCATGACGTCCACGAGCATCTCAGCCCGCAGGGGGCGGTTATCTTAGCCAAGCGGCTGGAGGCTTACCGTTTGTTCTTCCTGGAGGACGTGCTTCCGCCGGAACAGATCGCCTGGTTCCGTTCGATCCGGCAGCAGAGCGCAACGCCGCAAGCGATGGGAGAGCTGTTCACGAGCCCGCACGAATGGATGCCGCTTATCCAGGAACGGCTGATCGATTATATCCGGGTGCGCGTGTCCAAGGCGGGCGGCATCACCGCTTGCCGCAAGATCGCGGCCTTCGCGGAGGCCTACGGCGTGCGCACGGCGTGGCAGGAAGGCGGGGACAACGACCCGGTCAACCAGGCCGCGGCCATGCATCTCGACATGGCCGTCTGGAACTTCGGCATTCAGGAAGAAAATACGTTTCGGGCAGAGGAGCTGGAAGCTTTTCCGGGGCACGCGGTGCTCAAGGACGGTCATCTCTATGCGAACGAACGGCCCGGGTTAGGGATCGATATCGACGAGGAGAAGGCAGCGAAGCTCGTGAATCCGGGGGTTACCATACGGGGATATCACAAGCCGTATCCAATCGACCGGAAAGCGGACGGCACGATCGTGCGCCCGTAACCGTTGGCGGATGGAACGAAAAGCAGCACGATTGCAAAAAAGCGGCAGTCCAGGACGTAATTCCGTCCAGGGCCGCCGTTTTTTCCGTCGCCGTGCATTCCCGATTCGGCGTCGGCAAGACGGCGCAGCGGGAAAAACGGATATCCGGATCGGGCATGCCTCGCGGAGCGTCAATTCAGGCTGCTGCGCTAAAAAAGCCCGCCTCGGCCATAAGGCGAGACGGGCGCGTACGATATAGAATTAATTAAGCGTTAGAAGCAGTCGACTGCGAATGCGATTACTTAACCGTCTTGTTCACGAGGTTGATGTGGTCAAGACCCGTTCCGCTCGTGCCGTTAAAGATGAATTCCAGTTGGAATTTGCCGCGAACGTAGGTGATTTTCTTTTGTACGGTTTTGCCTGCCTTGATCAAGACCGACTCGTTCGGAGCGCCCCAGTGTTGAACCAGCATGCGGACTGAGATGCCGCCGAGGTTGGTCTGGCGCTCGACGTTCGTGCCGAAGTAGCGCATTTCGCGAATTTTATCCAGCTTGTAATTGATCGCGTAGCCGGGATGTCCCATTTCCGCATGATAGACGTCGAAGTCGTCGGCATCCTTGGCCGGGGACTCCGCTTTGCCGATCGTCTTGATGACCGTCCCGTGCGAGGTCGAGCCGAGCGCGAAGCCATGAAAATTCGGGAATTGACCTTGGAGAGCGGGCTTGTAGAAGCTCATCAGCGTTTCGAAAGCCTTCATATGCGCATCAACGGGAGCAGCGGTAGCGGTTGCTGCGTAAGACGGAACGGCTCCGAAGGCGGACAAGGCCAGCGTTCCCGCTGCCACTGCGGCAAACGTTGTTTTTTTCATGGATGTATAGAAGTTCATATCATTTTCCTCCTCATGGTTTAAACGAATATATCCAACCATCGAAAGCGATTCCGCTAACTCGACGTAGACATGGCGCAAATAGGTTGCAGTGAAATTCATTCACGGCGGCGACAAAGGGTTACGGTCAAGTTTGCATGCATGCATCATTTCTTCGCCGTAATCGTGACAGAGGCTCTGTTGCTTACATGCTTATATTACCCGGGAAATGGACGGAGTTCGTTACAAATGAGTTACGAAAAAGTAACAACAAAGTAACGATGGTACGGGAGATCGCTTGGGCCGCGCGCAGACGGTCCGGCATGAAAAACGGCGAAAGAGGAACAGAATCGTTCAACGTTTCGCGAGTAATGCGGTATAATTAAGGCAAGATTGTGGAAAAATCAACTATTGCGGCATCCGCGGAGCATGAAGGAGATTGGGCATGACGGAAATTTGGGAGTCGAGCTTTATCGAAAATCAAAGGATGTGGGGATTCGAGCCTGCGGATTCGGCAATTCGGACGAAGGACTTTTTCCTCGCGCAAGGACTGCGGGATATCTTGATTCCCGGCATCGGCTATGGCAGAAACGCAAAGGTCTTCATGGACAACGGCATTCATGTCAAAGGTATCGAGATCTCGCAAACGGCGATTGATCTGGCAAGGCAAGAAGGGCTGGATCTTAGCATTCATCATGGCTCGGTGACTGATATGCCGTTCGACGACAAGCTTTATGACGGTATTTTTTGTTATGCGCTCATTCATTTATTGAATCAACAAGAGAGAGAGAAGTTTATTCGCGATTGCTATCATCAGTTGAAGCCGAACGGCTATATGGTTTTTACGACGATCTCGAAAAAAGCCCCGATGTTCGGAAAAGGAAAACGATTGGATACCGATTATTTCGAGATCATGGACGGCATGAAAATGTACTTCTATGATGCAGACTCGATACGGCAAGAATTCGGGGATTATGGACTGTTCGAATGTTCGGAAATCGATGAGCCGCATAAAAATGCGGAAAACAAACCGCCGTTTACGTTTCTCATGGTTACATGCCGTAAAGCGGAATGATTGCCTAAACAGCGAATCGCGATGTTATTATCGACCAGGCGGTTTTACCGCATACGAGGAGAGGGTGGCACGAAAGTGAAGTTGCGATTCTATTTCATCGGCTTTCTCGCGGTAGCGACCGTTGTCCTGCTTTGGATGTCGGGGTTATTCGGCTTATGGTCCGACG
The DNA here is from genome assembly GCF_059383675.1 of Paenibacillus sp. J22P277. Classification (NCBI taxonomy): domain Bacteria; kingdom Bacillati; phylum Bacillota; class Bacilli; order Caryophanales; family Paenibacillaceae; genus Paenibacillus; species Paenibacillus sp. J22P277. The sequence goes on along the minus strand of NZ_JBXENS010000006.1, from coordinate 352,774 downwards.
GAATGGCCTTTTTGGCGAACGATACGAAGAGATTCACCGATAAGAACGGACATTTAATAGAAGGCTCGTATTCAATGAAAGTGAATTTGTCGGATTTAGATACGAATGTCGGTAAAGAGATTTATAATGATGAAGACCGCAGGATATACGTATCTTCGCTGCAGCGATCACGTAATGGGGGGTATGAAATCGGATTTAGATCCAGTGGACCTTATTCTCTGTCCGGCGCTTCGCTTGTATCGGGCATCCATCATGAGGCGATCGATGATAACGCCTTCACGATGATTCCGACTGCCAAAATGAGTGTCGGATACAATGGTAAAACCTATCATGCCGATCAAACGGGACAATGCGGATTGAATTACAAGAATGGAGACTGTTTTTATTTTTCTTTCTTCTTGGGCGACGAACCGGATAGAGAGCCGGTCGATCATACTGGCGAAGTCGAACTAACGATGACTGATCTTTATGATAATATTTGGATGAGGCGCGATTAGAAATGTACGAAGGAGGTTAACCGCATGGACGTATTTGCCGAATATCTGGCGAGCTTGGATCATCCGAAGCATCGGGCCCGTATGGAAGAGGTTTTGAGTTGGGTCCCGCGGAGATTTTCGGATTTAATGCCGAAAATCGCTTGGAATCAGCCGATGTATACCGATCACGGGACGTTTATCATCGGATTCAGCGCAGCGAAGGAGCATTTTGCGGTTTCGCCCGAACGAGCGGGGATGATCCGCTTCTCCGATGAAATCGTGCAAGCCGGCTATGATTATACCAAACAGTTGATTCGTATCCGGTGGGATCAACCGGTGGATTACGCATTGCTGGAGCAGATGATCGCGTTCAATAGACTGGACAAGGCGGACTGCGCTACTTTTTGGAGGAAATAGACAGGGAATTAGAAAGCGTCATAGAAAGGTTCAAGTCGGACATGAAACCGCCGGATCGGCGAAGGAGGATCCTATGAACATTTCAGGCATACGATCGGATTGGAAAGTGGAAAAAATCGAATTCGCCTCGTTGACGGGCGAACGCGCCAGAAGCGCGGGAGCCAATGGCAGAATCGGCGTTCATGGCAAAGGATGCAGGGTGGACATCGCCAGAATCACGATCGACGGGCAAACGGGTTACGGCAGCTCGATTCATATGACGCCGGAATGGGCCGAAGGGCTCGTCGGCCGCCGATTGCTCGACCTATTCGACGAGCGGGGCAGACTTCGCGAAGCGTATCGCCTGCAATTGGAATACCCCGTGCTCGATTGGCTCGGACAGCGGCAGGGCAAGCCCGTGTATGAATTGGTGGCGGGCGCGCACGCGGAGAAAGGGGTTCCGCCGGCGGTTCCCTGCTACGATACCTCGCTCTACTTCGACGATTTGCATCTGCTAGACGAGAGCGCCGCGGTCGCGCTGATGCAAGAAGAAGCAAGGCAGGGCTATGCGAACGGCCATCGGCATTTTAAGATCAAAGTCGGACGAGGCGGGCGTCACATGCCGCTTCTGGAAGGCACGAAACGCGATATCGCGATCGTGCGCGGGATCGCGGAAGTCGCCGGTCCGGCAGGCAAGATCATGATCGATGCCAACAATGCCTATAATTTGAATTTGACCAAAGAAGTCCTGGCGGCGCTCACGGACGTCAATCTGTATTGGCTCGAAGAAGCGTTCCATGAGGACGATGCCTTGTACGAAGACCTGAAGGCTTGGCTCCGGCAGCGCGGGCAGCATGTGCTTATCGCGGACGGGGAAGGGCTTGCCGCGCCGCATCTGGTCGAGTGGGCGATCCGCGGCCGCGTCGACGTACTGCAGTACGATATCATCTGGCCCGGCTTTACGCATTGGCTCGAATTAGGCGAGAAGTTGGATGCGCACGGCTTGCGGTCCGCGCCGCATTGTTACGGGAATGCGTACGGCATCTATGCGTCGGGCCATTTGTCGACTGCGGTGCGCAACTTCGAGTTCGTGGAATACGACGACATTGCCATCGAAGGCATGGACGTATCCGGCTATCGCGTCGACGACGGGGCGATTCACGTACCGGCCGCGCCGGGCTTCGGCATCGTTTTCGACGATGAGCGCGTATCGAACCTGGTGAAGCAAGCCGGCTGGTCCCGGGGAAGCCGATAATCGGCCCGCGATGAGTTGCGATGATGATTGCGCATCGAGATGAAAACGCTTCAACGATGATTGCTGAACTTATCATAAAGGAGTATGAACCCGATGAACGCAGCGTACGAATTGAACGAAGTAGCCAGACTGCCCTTGCCGGGGGATAACTGCGCCATTGCGACCCGCCTGCTTGGCGCCGGCACCGTCATTCATCATGACGGCGGTACGTTTACCTTGGATTACGCGGTGATGGAAGGCCACCGTTTTGCGGTGAAGGCGATTGCGGCCGGCGACAGCCTGCTATCTTGGGACATGCCTTTCGGCGTGGCGCTGCAGGCGATCCCGCCCGGCCATTACGTGATCAACGCGTCGGTCTTGGACGCGCTGCGCGCGCGCCATGTGACGTTCGCGCTTCCGGCGGAGCCGAATTTTGCGGATCAAGTGCCGCCGTACGTGCTGGACGAGGCTAATTTCCAACCTGCTCCGGCAGCACCCGCATATGCGCAGACGCGGACGTTCATGGGGTATCGCCGAAGCGAATCGCGCGGGGTGGGCACCCGCAACCACGTGGTGCTGCTCGGCGCCACTTCCCGCACCGGCAGCTACGTGAAGCAGTTGGCCGGCCGTCTGCAGGATGAACTGAAGAACTATCCGAATATCGACGGGATCGTCCCCGCGGCGCACACGGAAGGAGGCGCGGAAACGCCGAATAACCTGGAGCTGCTCCTGCGCACGCTCGCCGGATTCATGGTGAATCCCAACGTCGGCGCGGTCCTGGTCGCGGACTACGGCCTTGAACCGGTAACCAATGGGATGGTGGAGGCGTACGCGCGCGACAACGGCTATCCGATCGATGACGTGCTGCACAAATTCGTCTCGCTCCAAGGCGGATTCGAAGAGAATCTGGTCCAAGGCGAAGCGATCGTGCGCGGGTGGCTGCCTGCGGTCAACGCGATGGGGAGGACGCCGGAATCCATCAGCCACCTGAAGATCGGCTTGCAGTGCGGCGGCTCCGATGCGTTCTCCGGCATTTCCGCGAACCCGCTGCTCGGCTGGATCTCGGAGGAATTGGTGCGGTACGGCGGCGCTGCCAGCATCGCCGAAACCGACGAATTAATCGGCGCGGAGCCCTATGTGCTGTCCAAGGTACGCAACGTCGAAACCGCCCGCAAATTCCTGGCCCTCGTGAATCGCTTCAAGGAGCGCACGTCCTGGCACGGGGCGAGCGCGGAAGGCAATCCATCCGGCGGCAACATGTATCGCGGCCTCTATAACATCTATCTCAAATCCATCGGCGCCGCCCGCAAGAAGGATCCCGTCACGCGCCTTGATTATGCCACCGAGTACGGGGAACGCATGATGGACGGCGGCTATTACTTCATGGATAGCCCCGGCAACGACCTCGAGAGCATCGCCGGGCAGGTCGCAGCGGGCTGCAACCTGATTTTCTTCACGACGGGCAACGGCTCGATCACCAATTTCCCGTATGTGCCGACGGTCAAGGTCGTGACGACGACCAACCGCTTCCAATTGTTGTCCAATGATATGGATGTCAACGCGGGTCAGTATCTCGAAGGCAAGTCCATGGACGAGCTCGGCAAAGAGGTTTTCGGCCTGACCGTCGAGATCGCAACCGGAAAGCGCAGCGTCGGCGAAAAAGCGGGCCATGCCCAGGTGCAGATCTGGCGCAACTGGAAGCAGAACGACGCGAGCCAACTGGAGACTTTGCTCCATGCTCCGGTACCGGCCGGAGAGCCGATTGACATTCAAACGGATGCCGAAGCATCCGTCAATCCGATTCGCTTCAGCATGATCCGTCGTCCGGATAACCGGGCCAGCGACAGGATCGGCCTGATCCTGCCGACCAGCCTTTGCGCCGGACAGGTCGCCAATATGATTACGAAGCGGTTGAACGAGCAAGCGCCGGGGTATCCCGAGCTCTCGCGTTTCGTGGCTTTGGCGCACACGGAAGGCTGCGGGAATTCGGGGGGCCAAGCAGAACAGCTGTATGCCCGAACGATGATCGGCTATATCATGCATCCGATGGTGAGCCATTGCCTGCTGCTCGAGCACGGCTGCGAGAAGACCCATAACGATTACATGCGGAATCGGATGGAAGAGATGGGCGTGGACGCGAGCCGGCTTGGTTTTGCCAGCATTCAGCTTGACGGCGGGATCACGAAAGTGTCGCAGAAGGTGGAAGCCTGGTTCGCCGATCGGTTGGCGGCAGACAGCGCGGCCGAGATGGAGACGGTCGGCCTGGAAGGACTGCGAATCGGCATCGTAACCGATGGCCCGATATCGGCCGAAGCCGGGGAACAGCTGGCGAAGCTGACCAAGATGGTTGCCGGCGCGGGCGGAACGGTGGTCGTGCCGCAGAACAGCGGTTTGCTTTCCACGGCGGCGTACCGCAATCGTACATTCACGTCAACCGACGCGCGGCCGTCGATCGCTTACGGCGAGCATGTTCGCCGCAGCGGCTTCCACGTCATGGAAACTCCGACCGAGCACTGGGTGGAGACGGTGACGGGCCTTGCCGCCACGGGGATCGAAATCATCGTCGCGCTCGTCGGCAACCGTCCGATGCAGGTGCATCCGTTCGTGCCGATGCTGCAGATCGCTTCGGAACCGGCGATGCTGCAAAACGATGCCAAAGACCTGGATCTGCTGCTTACGGATGATCCGGTTGCATGGACGGAGCGGATTCTGGAGCGGTGCAAGCAAACGATCGAGCATGAGTATGCGCCGCGTCTCTATCAGCAGGGCAACGTCGATTTCCAATTCACGCGCGGATTCTTGGGCGTATCGTTGTGAGTTAAGAAGCTGCTGTGCAATCGCAGCCGCAGGGCAGGCGCGAACGCTCCAAGCGTTCGCGGCCTGCCTTTTTTGCCGTGCAACTTGCAACCAGTTCCGCATGGAGAGGATCCCGTTTCCGTGCGCCGCGCACCTGAAATTTTGCGCCTCCAGGCAAAAAATGAGACCTTATGCGCGCGGCTCCACGCGGTTTACAATACATGCATAGAAATAAAAGCGCTTACAATCGAACTGCTTCAGGAGGTCTATCCGCATGAGCGTCAATCCGGGCTACGAGCTGTCCGTCCACCGGCAGCCGGCAAGCCGCAAAGCCAAATTCGCGAAGGTGGTCCGGAAATTAATCGGTCAACGGTATCTGCAGGTCATGGCGCTGCTCGGCGTGGCATGGATGGCAATCTTCAACTACATCCCGATGTACAGCGTCATCATCGCCTTCAAGGAGTTCAATATCATCCACTCCGTCGGCGAGGCGCCATGGGTCGGGCTCGACCATTTCCGCGAGTTTCTCGACGACGACGAGTTGCCCGGCGTGATCTGGAATACGGTCGGGATGAGCCTTATCAAGCTGGCGATCGGGTTTCCGCTGCCGATTATTTTCGCGCTCTTCCTGAACGAGCTTCGCTCGCTGCGGCTGAAGAAGGCCGTGCAAACGATCTCGTACCTGCCGCATTTCCTCTCGTGGGTCATCCTCGGCGGGATCTTGACCACCTGGCTCGCCGACATCGGCATCATCAACAAACTGCTGATGGCCCTCGGCTTCATTCACGAGCCGATCAGCTACCTGGCGGAGCCGAGCTATTTCTGGTCCATCGTGGTCAGCTCGGATATCTGGAAGGAGCTGGGCTGGTCCGCGATCATTTACCTCGCCGCCATTGCGGGGGTATCGCCGGAGATGTACGAGGCCGCCACGATCGACGGGGCCGGACGGTTTCAGAAGATGTGGTTCGTCACGCTTCCGAGCATCCGGGGCACGATCACCATCCTGTTCATTCTCGCGGTCAGCGGCCTGCTCAATTCGAACTTCGATCAAATTCTCGTGCTCCGCAATTCGCTCAATGAAAGCGCCAGCAACGTCATCGACGTGTACGTTTACCAGACGGGCATCATCAGCAGCCGCTATTCCTACTCGGCCGCGGTCGGCCTCATCAAGTCGATCATCGCGCTGCTCCTGCTCCTGATGGCGAATTCGGTGTCGAAGAAGCTGAACGATACGTCGTTATTTTAACCTTAAAGGTGGTAAGCCCGATGTTCACACTCCGAAGGAAAACCGCCGGCGAAGCGATATTCGACGCGGCCAACGTTGCCGGCATGCTCCTGATCTGCTTCATCACGATCTATCCCATCTGGTACGTGCTCGTGAATGCGTTCAACGAAGGGCAGGACGCGATGCGAGGCGGCATATACTGGTGGCCGCGCGTGCCGAGCCTGGACAGCTTTCAGGCCGTCTTCGACAATCCCGGCATCATGACGGCGATGGGCATCACCGTCTCGAAGACGCTCGCCGGCACCGCCGCGCACGTCTTCTTCACGGCCATGGTCGCCTACGCGTTCTCGAGGCGCGATCTCATCGGCCGGAAGGGTTATATGCTGATCGGAACGGTGACGATGTTCTTCAGCGGCGGGCTCATCCCGTCCTATCTGCTCATCCGCGATCTGCATCTGCTGGATAACTTCCTGGTGTATATCATTCCGGCGATGTTCAACTTCTTCGATCTCATCATCTTCCTGGCCTTCTTTCGCGAGATTCCCGCAGGGCTGGAGGAAGCCGCGAAGATCGACGGAGCGGGCGACTTCTCGATCTTCGTCCGCGTCGTCATTCCGGTCTCGATGCCGGTCATCGCGACGATCGCCCTGTTCCACGGGGTGTATCAATGGAACGATTACTTTACCGGGATGATCTACATCAACGATATGGATTTGCAGCCGATCCAGACGTTCCTGTACCGGGTCATCGCGCAGTCGAGCTCCAATTTGATGATGGCGGCGATGCCCGGCGGCATCACGAAGAGCGTAACCTCGCAGTCCATCAAGCTGGCGACGATGGTCGTCACGACGCTGCCGATCGTGCTGGCCTATCCGTTCCTGCAGAAGTATTTCGTCAAAGGCTTAATGATCGGCTCCATCAAAGGCTAGGCGGTACGTCCTTATCTGGCGCCATCGCCGGAGAGGACTTATAATAAGCGAAGCAAAGGGGTAGAAGACATGAGACAAGGCAAGATGAAGCGCGCGCTGTCGCTTACGGCGGCGGCGGCGCTGGCATTCACGCTGACGGCTTGCGGCGGCAACGACAACGGGAACAACGGCGGCACGGCAAGCAATACGGGGACCGTTAAGAACGATGCGGCAGGCGACGCGGGCGGCGACAAAGCCGGGAACAACCAGACGCCGGAAGCCAAGCCCGTATCCGCGGACGAACCCGGCTGGAAAGCCGATACGTCGCCGATCACGTTCGATTGGTACCTTAATTTCTCCTGGTTCCCGAACAAATGGGGCGTGGACGCCACTTCGCAGTACATCACGAAGAAGACGGGCGTGAACGTCAACTTCATCGTGCCGGCCGGCAACGAGAACGAGAAGCTGAACACGATGATCGCGTCCGGCTCGCTGCCCGATTTCATCACGCTCGGCTGGAGCGAGGACGGCGTGAAGAAGATGATCGAAGGCGGCATGGTCGAACCGCTCAACAAGCTGGCGGACCAATACGATCCGTATTTCTTCAAGGTCGCGGATCCGGCCAAGACATCCTGGTACACGCAGGCGGACGGCAATGTATACGGCTATCCGAACGCCTCTTCCTCGCCGAAGGACTTCGAGAAATATTCCCGCGAGTATACGTCGAACCAGACATTCGTCGTGCGCAAGGACATGTACGAAGCGCTCGGCAAGCCGGATATGCGCACCAAGGAGGGGTTCTTGAACGCGCTCAAGCTGGCGAAGGAAAAATTCCCGGACGTGAACGGCCAGCCGCTCATTCCGCTCGGCCTGCACGAGTTCACGGAGACCGGCAACTACTCCTTGGAAGGCTATCTGCAGAATTTCCTGGCCGTCCCGTACGAGAAAGACGGCAAGCTGTACGACCGCGCGACGGATCCGGAGTACGTGAGCTGGCTCAAAACGTTCCGCAAAGCGAATGAAATGGGCTTGCTCGCGAAGGATATCTTCATCGACAAGCGCCCGCAGATGGAAGAGAAGATCGCGCAAGGCCGCTACTTCGCGATGCTCTATCAGCGCAGCGATTTCACTGCGCCGCAGAACGCGCTCTTCGCCAAGGATCCGAATTCGGTGTATATCGCCGTGGACGGACCGGGCAACGAAGCGCTGGATCCGCCGACGTTGTCGGGTCCCGGCATCTCCGGCTGGACGGTTACGCTCATCTCCAAGAACGTGAAGGACAAAGCCAGGGCGATCCGTTTCCTCAGCTACCTGATCAGCGAGGAAGGCAACAAGGATCTGTTCATGGGCGAGCCCGGCGTGACGTACGACACGACGGACGGCAAGGACGTCTTCAAACCGGAAGTGCTGGATCTGCTGAACAAAGACCGCTCCTCTTTCGACAAGAAATACGGAGCCTCGTATACGTTCTGGATGCTGATGGACACGAACATGAACCTGAAATGGGCGCCGCCGAGCGTCGAGCCCGCCAAGCAAATGGAGGATTGGACGAAGGGCAAGACGACCAGCTTCTCGCAGTTCGACCAGATCAATCCGACGGGCAACTCCGAGGAAGGCATCGCCAACACGAAGATCGGCCAAACCTGGGGCAAGACGCTGCCGAAGCTGCTGCTCAGCAAGTCGGACGAAGAATTCGACAAGCTGTTCGGCGACTACCTCGACAAGCGCGCGAGCGCCGGCCTCGACAAGGTGCAGGCTTACCAGCAGCAGAAATACGAAGAGAACGTAACGAAGCTCGCGGAGTTTCTGAAATAATCGGCAAGCGTTCCTAGACGAATCATCGCAATTTCGGGCATAACGGGCAGCCGGCGGTCTACCGCCTTCGGCCAAGCGACGCGGCACTGCCGCCGGGGCTTGGTTTCGAGGGAGAGGCCGACGGCTGTTCATGCCCGTTTCGGGGATCGTTTCGCGTGGGCCGCTGCTTCGTTTTGTATTATAATAGAGGTTCCGGCGAATTCGGAACGAGCGGTTGCGGCCGCTGCTTCCTTCGCTTATCCCAACATGGCGGACGGTGATGGCAATGGCCCGCTGGCTTCGTATGCTGGCTCGCGAAGGCCTCTTCAAACTCGAGCGGCTGTCCTTGCAGAAGCGGCTGATCATCGCGTATATCCTTATTCTGCTGCTGCCGAGCCTCTTGATTTCGTTCTATATTTTCAACGAGTTGAACGACAATTACATGAAAGACATCGTGAAGAAGAACGAGAATCAGCTGGAGATCGAGCGGATCAACCTGAACAATAACATCGAGACGATGGAGCGGGCCGCGCAGCTGTCTATCTCCGATAAAGAGGTGCTCTATTATTTGGAGCGGACGAGCGAACCGGACGCGGCGGAGCTGATCGCGTTCGACACGACCGTCGTCTCGAACATCCTGCGCCTGCAGTTCAACAATCCGAATATCGAGCATATCCGGCTCTTCTCCAATAACAAGCGGATCAACGAGATTTGGCCGGTGATTCTGCTGGAGAAGCGCATGCAAGCCGAGCCCTGGTACAAGAAGGTCAACGAGCTGAACGGCACCGAATGGTGGTATTTCGACCGCATGGACCGCGAGCCCATTCGCCCCATCGTGGCGGATGCGAAGGAATACCGGCCGAAGCTCTCGCTGCTGCGCGAGATCGAGTACCCGGCCGGCCGGCATGTCGGCATCATGCAGGTGGATATGCTGCTGACGAACGCCTTTCCGAACGTATACCGGGGCGCGAACGACGAGGGCGGATCGCAGATGGTCATATTCGACCGGGAAGGCAAAATGTTCAGCGGGCCGAACGAAACGCTGCTGGCGGATAACGGATTGACGGAGACCGACGTTCGCGGCGAACTGAACGCCCATCTGAACGGCGCGCAGGGCCATTATTTGTTCACGCGGAACAAAAAGCCGTTTTTGAGCAATTACATCTATGCCGAGAAGATCGACGCTTACGTGCTGAACATCGTGTCGCTCAAGCATGTATTCGCGGATATCAACCGGACGCGCAACAAGATCGTTTACGCGAATATCGGCTTGTTGGTCATTCTGTCGATCGCCACGTATTTTCTGAACGCGCTGATTCTGAAGAAGCTGCATATGCTCGCGCATTTCATGAAGAAGGTGCGCCAAGGCGACTTCGATTTCGACTTCACGATTCGGGGCGGGGGCGAGGTAGGCGAGCTTGCCCATCATTTTCGGAAGATGCTCAAGAAAATCAACGAGCTGATCGCGGAAGCCGTCACGAAGCAGGCAGCCTCCAAAGAAACGGAGCTGCGTTCGCTGCGCAATCAGATCGATTCGCATTTCCTGTACAATACGCTCGAGAATATCAAAATGCTGGCGGAAATCGAGAATCAACCGGTCATCTCGGATGCGCTTACATCGCTTGGCGGCATGATGCGCTACAACCTCCGGTGGATGAGCGAATACGTGCGCCTGAAGGATGAGCTGGGCCATATTGCCAACTATATCGCCGTGATGAATCTCCGGTTCGATCATGCGATCACCCTGAATATCGACGTGCCGGCCGAATATATGAATCAGGAGCTGTTGAAGATGTCGCTGCAGCCGGTCGTGGAGAACGCCGTCAAGCACGGCATGAAATTCAAGCCCTCCGAGGCGCGCGGCATGGTCGTCTGCATCTCGGCGGCGCTGGACGATCACGCCATCGTGATCGACATTGCCGACAACGGCGTCGGCATGACGGCCGAGGCGGCAGGGAGGCTGAACCGCAAAATCGCCGGCGACGAATCGGCGTTTGCCGCGTCCGGCGACCGCTTGGCGCTGCCGCACGAGAAGCAGAGCGAGGGAAGCGGCATCGGGCTTCGCAACGTGCATCAGCGGATTCAGCTGTTTTACGGCAAGGAGTATGGCTTGTTCGTCGAAAGCCGAGAGGGGGAATACACGCGCGTGCGTCTGCGCATTCCCTACTATATCGTGAGCGGAGGGTGATCCGGCATGCGGACATTGCTCATCGTCGATGACGAGAAGAACATCAGGCTGGGTCTGAAAGCGATCATCGAGCGCGGACATCCGGGCCGTTTCGAGTTGCTGTTCGCCGCCGACGGCGAGGAAGCGCTCGGCGTGATCCGGGCACGCGCGGTCGAGATCGTCATTACCGATATCCGGATGCCGGGCATGGACGGATTGGCGCTGATCGGCGAGCTCGCGCGCTGCGAGGCGGGACCGATCGTGATGATCCTGAGCGGCCATGACGATTTCCACTATGCCAAGGAAGCGATGCGGCACGAGGTCAAGGAGTACCTGCTCAAGCCGATCGTGCGCGACGAGCTGTTCGCCGCGCTGCAGCGGGCGGAGCGGGACCTGGAGCGCAAGACGGCGCTGACCGCGCGGCTCGGGGAGATGCGCCTTTATCGCGAGGAGCTGCTCTCGAGCCAGCTGAACTATATCTTTCTCCATCCGACCATGGAGGAAGCGGAGATCGCGGAGCGCTGCGGGAAGGCGGGTTGGGAGCTGCTGTTTGCCGCGCGCGGCGCGAACGGCGATCCGGAGCCGGAGATTGACACGTCCGGCGCGGCGATTGCGGGTTCCGGTGCTCCGGTCGGCGATCCGGGCAAGGCGAATGGCAGCCCGGGCGCATCCTCTTCGGCAGCGGAAGCGTACTATCTGGCGCTGCTGCAAGCGCAGGGCGGTTTGACGAGCGGGAAAGCGGAAATGCTGATCGCCCGGTTGGCATCCGAGTCCGGAGGGGAGCGGTTTTATTTTAAGGATAAGGACGACCGGCTCGTCATCCTGTGCCGCAGGCTCGAGCCGCTGAACCGGCTGCTCGCCTTCATGAACCAGAGCGGCCTCGCGGGCGCGATCGGCCTCAGCGAACGGATGACGGCGTCCCGTCAGGTCAAGCGCGCTTACGCGCAGGCCCGGGAAGCGCTCAAGTACGGATTTTTGCAGCCGAGCGGGGAGCCCGCCCTGCTGGTCTTCGACGGCAAGAAGGCGTGCTTGAAGGAGACGCCGGTTCCCTTGGAGGACATCCGCAAGCTGGCGAACATGCTCGGCACGGGCCGCGACAAGGAAATGAAGCAGCTCTTGGCCGAGCTCCTGGAGCCGAAGCGGCTGGCCGCCTTCGATATCGCGTACATGGAGGAGATCGGCAGGCAGCTGAACGAGCTCGTCTTCGATGCCGTATTCCATCAGTACGGGGAAGAGTCGGTGGAGATTTTGCGGATCTACAAGAAGGTCGGCTGCATCTACGGCTTCGAGTCGATCCACGACTATTACCATGCCGCGGAAGAATTGCTGGTTCGGCTCAGCGACTACGTGAGAAGCCTGCGGTCCGTGCACGCCGAGCATAAAGAGATGAAGAAAGCGGTCAGCTACATTCAAGAGAATTATCATCGCGACCTCAATATGGCGACCGTATCTAACCATGTATCGCTGAATTATTCGTACTTCAGCCAAACGTTCAAGGAGTTCACCGGCGAAAGCTTCGTCGTGTACCTGAAGCGGGTGCGAATTCGGAAAGCGAAGGCGCTGCTGGAGGAAACGGATGTCCGCATCTACGAGATCGGCGAGCTGGTCGGCTTCGAGAACGCGAAGCAGTTCAACCGCGTCTTCCGCGAGCTGGAAGGGATCTCCGCGATGGAATACCGCATGAAGCATGCGACGGTTCGCCGATAGCGCATAGCCAAAGGAGCGATGATGAAAGCGATGAACGAGAACGAAAGATTGCGCGCGTCATTTGAGCAGGCTGCCTCTATCTATCAGCAGGCGCGGCCGGATTACCCGGAAGCCTTGTTCGATCTTCTGATCCGGACGACGCAGTTAAAGCCCGGAGCCCGTTTGTTGGAAGTGGGGTGCGCGACGGGAAAGGCCACGCTCCCGCTGGCGAAGCGCGGATATGCGATCACCTGCGTCGAGCTTGGCGCCGAGCTTGCCGCCGCTGCCCGGCAAAACCTGATCGGAACGGACGTTGACGTCATTAATGCGAACTTCGAGGACTGGCAGCCGGAGGAGGGAGCGGGGTTCGATCTGGTCTACGCCGCGACCGCTTGGAATTGGGTGGATTTCAAGGTTCGGTACCGGAAGGCCTGGCAGGTCCTTCGCCCCGATGGCCACTTGGCATTTTGGAATGCCACGCATGTGTTTCCGGATGGCGGGGATCCGTTCTTCCGCGACATTCAAACCGTTTACCATGAGATCGGCGAAGGAAGCCGGGCCGCCGACAACGATTGGCCGCGGCCGGGCGAGCTGCTCGAGCAAAGCGCGGAGATCGAGGAAAGCGGCCTGTTCGAGGTTGTCGAGATCCGGCACTTCGATTGGGAGCGCGTTTATCGCGCCGAGGCGTACATTCGACTCCTCGAAACCTTCTCCGGGCACATCCTGATGGAGCAATGGAAACGCGACAAGCTCTTCGACGAGATCCGGCTGCGCCTGAATCGGCGTCCGGATCAATCGGTTCGCCGTCACTGGGGCGCCGTTCTCCATATTGCCCGCAGGAGGAACTGACCAGGCGCGCGCCAGCCCGCGTACCGGCCCAATCATGCGGCAGCATGGAGCGATGCCGCGCGGCATTGCGTTTATTGCGAGAGGGGATCGAGCGCTTGTCGAATGACAAGCACGCGATCCCCTCTGCTGCGTTTAGCGGAAGCATGTTTTCATGCCCGATGGCGGATCTTGCACGGCGGTTCTTCGCCGCCCCGTTAGATGCGAACGGCGTACAACGAACCGTTGGACAACATGTACCACGCGCCGATTCGGATTTGCGAAGCGCCGGGCGCGCCGAATACTTGCTCGCGGTATTGGAACTTCGCCGGGCTTCGATTAATGCTTACCGGCTTGTCCTCTTTCATGTACTGGAGATACGTTTTGTCGTTGAACGTGAACGCTACCGTGCCATCCGGCCCCAGCTCGTCGATCGCCAGAGGGGCCCTTGTCCAGGACCACCAATGCGGGCTAACGAAAACCCGTTTGACGATGCCTTCCGGCGACCGGACGTTGACGACTTTGCTGCTTACGGCCTGATCGTATTCGATATAAGCAATCCATCCGTTGTTGATGCGGTAGGAAACGCCGGGCTGGTAGCTGACGAACGGATTCACCGACAAGGTGGCGACCGTATGATCTTCGTTGCGCAAGCGAAGCGCCCATACATGCTTGGCGTAATTATTGCTCTCGACGAGTTCCCGGTAGAGGATGCGCTTTCCATCCGTTAGCGGTCCATAATAACCATAGGACCACCCGTGCGCAAGCGGTACCACTTTGTTGGAAGGCTCGGCCAGCTGCGTTACCGTGCCGTCGGGACGTGCCTGATAGAGCGCAAACGCGTTAACGGGCGGAACCGGGGCCGAGTAAATCATGGTGCCGTCGGCCGAGAACTCGATTCTGTCGTCCCCGAGATCGCGGACTTGTCCCGTCGTGAGATCCACGTTATGTCGGCTCAGCAGCGCATACTTACCGTCTCCGCGAATGTCGAACAATTCCTCGCCGGTCGCAATTCGCGTCGCCTGTCCGTTTTTCCAATTGTATACCGAGATTACCCGCGGCCAGACGTCGCTTTTCGGGTCGCTGTTCAGGTTGTACACGACGCCTTGCGCCGACAGCTTCGCTTCATGGACAATGTCCGTCGAACCGGTCCCGTCGTAGACTTTGACCTGCGTGCCGTTCGTGCGGCTATACAGCCAAAGCACTTTATCGTTCGCCGTCCATACGATGCGGCTTGCGTCGAAATCGAGAATGGTGCCGTCGAACGCGTTCAGGAGCGATTTCGTTGCTTTGTCGTTCACATCGGCGAACGTCTTCAACGGGAGCATAACGAGCATCGGCAACATGAATGCCAAAACGAATGGTATCAATCGTCGTTTCATCGGATTACCCCTAACCGTTAGTTTGTTATCAATCGGCAACCTGTCCATACATAAAAGAAACGGCTTGCACATCCTCCTTTGATCCGGCATGGTCAATAAAAGCCGAAATCACGACAAAGAGATAATAATTCCAGAATCATCCATAGTATAGCTAATCTTACATTCGTATTGCTTGCTACAAATATCCTATTTATGGGATATTTTCCTGAGGTTGAGGAACTAAAAACGGGTATTCGTTTTGTAAGATAAATGTAATGAGAATGAAATCCAATCTTTAACTTGTCTTAAGGCTGCAAGGCTATACTAGAACTCGACCCCCCTTTTAGTATATATACCTTAGACTCGCGGCCCGTTGCTGCGAGTCTCTTTTTTTGCCGCAGGCGACTTGATGCTGCTGCGATCGACGTTATACTAGAAGAGTCTCCTGAATATGGGAAATGGGGGTGTTCGGAAATGGCCTGAACGTCCCGAACAACGCGGAGGGAGAAAGCACATGATTGCCGGTTACTGGAACAGGATTCGCCTGCTGCAAAAATTAATATTGATCGTGACTTTATTTCTGATCTTTCCGGTTCTCGTCATCGGTTATGTCTTGTTTTCCGCCAGCCTCTCGCTCGCGCAAAAGGAAGGCCGCGATATGCTGGAGAAAGTGGCTTATCAGCTGAACGAGAACATCGAGTACCGGATCATCGGATATCAAAATACGTTGATGCAGCTTTCGCTCGATTCCGGAATTACGACAACGCTTACACAATCCTATCAATCGCTTGGAGAAGAAGTCATGGGCCTGCAGCAAATTAATTCCGCGGTCAGTCGCATCCGATCTTACTTTCCCATGAAAGCCATTCAATTTTATAAAAGCAATCCCACCTTGCATGAGGACGGCGGCACCGTCCTCAATATGGAGAGGGCCGGCACGCAAGCGTGGTACGCGGATATGAAGGACGAGAACCGCTCCTTTTATTGGTATTTTAATTGGAAGATTGACCATTCCGAGCCTTCGCTTTATCTAAGCAAATGGCTCGTGGATTATTTGTCGAACGAGAAATACGGGATCATCCATGTCGAAGTAACGAACCGAGCCTTGTTTGATCAGATTACCAACCCGCTCGCGCAGAAGAAGGGCGGGTTCGTCGTACTGGATAATCAGGGCAAGGTGCTTGCCAACGAAATGGATCCTCAGGGAGCGAGCGAAGGGGGCAGCGATGTCGCGCAATTTCCCTATTTGAAGAAAGTCTATGAGGCCAAGCAAGGTTGGTACTCGACGAAAATCGACGGTTTGCAGAGTTTGGTCGTCTACGAGACGAACCGGCTCGATTGGAAGGTCGTGACGATCGTCAGCCAGGAGGAATTGTGGCAGAAGCTGCAGCTCGTCAAAAAAGCGGCCATCGCGGTCAGCATCCTGTTCGTGGTACTGACGGTTACCGTGCTCGCCGGCTTCGGATTACGCACGACCAAACGCCTCAATTTCCTCATCCGAAGCATGCGAAGGGTGCGCAGCGGGGACATGGGACTTACCATCAAGGTACACAGCAAGGATGAACTCGCCGATCTCGAAGAGGAATTCAACGCCATGTCCATTCGCCTGGATCAATCCCTGCGCGAGATGTCCGAAGCGAGGAGCCGGGCCGAGACGGAGAAGCTGAACTTGCTGCAGGCGCAGATCAATCCTCACTTCCTCTATAACACGCTGGCGCTGGTCAAGAGCATGGCCATGGACGTCGGATCGTCCGAAATTAGCGGCACCGTGGACGCGTTGGCCAAATTTTTCAGGCTGGCCTTGAACCGCGGAGTCGATATCTTGACCTTCAAAGAGGAATTGGAGCATGTCAAGGCGTATCTGGACATACACGAATCGCGGTATCCCGGCAGGCTCACCGTTGAATTCGATGTGGAGGAAGCGACGTTAGGCTACGATATCGTGAAAATCACGCTTCAGCCGATTGTCGAAAACGCCTTGCTTCATGCGTTCGTGCATACCGGAGGAAGGGGACGTCTCCGGATAACCGCATCCATGCGGCAGGATACACTGTGCATCATGATTGTCGATAATGGCTCCGGCATGTCGCAGGAGCAGCTGCGGCGCTTGCTTGAGAACGCTTACGGCGCCAGCGAGCACGGAGGGTTCGGGGTATATAACGTGAATGAGCGCTTGAAGCGCCATTATGGACAATCGTATCAATTGCTCATTCAGAGCGCGCCGGGAGAAGGGACCACGGTTCACTTGTTCATTCCGCAAAAAAAAGGACTGACCGCAACAGCCGGTTGAAAGGGGAGGCACCTTGGAAATTAACGTATTCGTCGTGGATGACGAGGAGCGACAGCGTCATTCCATCGTCAGGCATATTGCATGGGAGCGATACCGCATGCGCGTGACCGGAGAATGGGAGGCTGCCGAGGAAGCGTTGGAAGGCGCGCGGAGAATGCCTCCCGATCTGCTGATCACGGATATTCGTTTATTGGGAACGGATGGCCTGGAGCTGTCCGCCCGGATGAGAAGGATGAATCCCCGCATGCGCATCATTATGGTAACGGGGTACGAGGAGTTCCAATATGCCAAGACCGCGCTCGATATCGGGGTCGACGCTTTTCTGGTCAAGCCGATTATTTTCGAAGAACTGAATGCCATCTTGGAGCGGGTGTATCAAGAGGAGCAGTCGAACTTGCTCAGAAGCAATGCAGCGATGAGGATGCAGGAGCAGATTGACGTGTGCAAGCCGATCGCGCAGGAGCAATTGATGCAGGAACTCATACACGGCCTTATCGTCGGCGAAGAGGTCATCCGGGCGCGTGCGGATGCGCTGGACATGCTCAAAGGAACGGGAGCGCGGCTTGTCCTGACGATCGTTATCCAATCGGACCGCTCTCCATCCCTTGCGATGGCGGAGCCGGCCCGTCTCGACGGCAGCGAAATCGAAGAAGCGGCGGAAGCCGCATGCGGCTCGCTGCTGGAGGCGAAGACGACGTCGCAGCGCGGAAATATCGTGCTCATCCTCCATGACCGCTTCAAAGACGACTTCGAGACGGCGACCGAACAGTGCGTCCGGCGTCTCTGCGCAGCGCTAGAGTTGATGAAGGCCGGCAATGCGCGGATCGGCGTCGGGCCGCCCGTCGCCAAACTGAGTCAACTCAGCGATAGTTTTCGCTTGGCGCAGAAGGCGGTCAATCAAGGACTGCTTGGCGGCGGCGAACGGATGTACAGCTGGAAGATGCTGAAGGAGCAAGGCGTCGAGGCGGAGAAGAGTCTCGAGGAATTGACTGCCGATTTTTTCGCGGTGCTCGGGGCAGGAGACGGGCAGAACAGTTTAAGTTTGTTGGGAGAAATTCTTAACGGCTTCGCCGGAAATCGCCGCAAGCAAGGGGCCGAATTGCGAAGCTTATGCATGCACCTGATAAGCGGCGCTTACCGCTCGGCTTCGGAAATCGGCGACGCGAACCGGCAATTCGGTTCGGAACAAAAGCTGTGGGAGCAGCTTCTCGAATGTCGGGAGGAGCCGGAGCTGTTGCAGGAGACCGTTCATATGGTCAGCAGTCTCAGTCATTTCATAGCGGAACGCAAAAAGAGTCACGCCCAGATCGTCGTTCAAAAAGCGCTCGCATACATGGACGAGCATTTCAAAGACAATTTGTCGCTGCGCTCGGTGGCGGAGTCGGTCTATTTGAGCCCGAATTATTTAGGCGCCTTATTCCGGGCGGAGCTCGGCATTTCCTTTACCGATCAATTAATCCGAATACGCATTCAGAAGGCAAAGGAACTGCTGCAGCATCCGGAGTTGAAGTTGTACGAGGTCGCGGAGAGCGTAGGCTACCAGAATATCGGTTATTTTACCGGGTTGTTCAAACGCATGACGGGCTTGAGCCCCAAGGAATACCGGGACTTTCAAGACGATTCCAATCGTTAATACGCAGATGAAGGGCGATGCGCATGCGGCATCGCTCTTTTTGTTTGCATGAAAGCATGATCATGCGAGAGCAGCATTAATCATGCCATGCGATAATTGTAAACGCTTTAGCCGTCGCTTATATTCAAGTAAGCGTTGCAATAGGAAGAGAAAGGAGATTCGCGCATGAACCGCTTGCGGATGATCAAACAGAAGGGTTTCCTGCCGTTATACGGGTTTTTGCTGCCGGGCATCGCGTTGGTCGTCCTGTTCAATTACATCCCGATGTTGGGCCTGCAGATGGCTTTCCGAGATTACAATTTCAGCGATGGCATATGGAAGAGTCCGTGGATCGGCCTGCAAAATTTCAAGGAGTTCGCGGCGAGCCACGATTTTTGGAAGGCAACGGGAAACACGCTGTTGTTGACGTTTCTCCGGCTGTTGTTCGTTTTTCCGACCACGATCGTCGTCGCCCTGCTGATCAATGAAATTCGGGCCTTCCGCTTCAAGCGTATCGTGCAATCGCTGAGCTACCTGCCGCATTTCGTGTCCTGGATCGTGGTCGTCGGCTTCCTCGACGCGTTCTTGTCGATCGACGGAGGCGGCATGAACTCGCTGCTTCACAGCTTCGGCATGCAGCCGATCGCCTTTATGGGGTCGGAGACGTGGTTTCGTCCGATTTTCGTCCTAAGCAGCATGTGGAAGGAAGTCGGCTGGGGTACCATTTTGTATTTGGCTGCCATCTCCGGCATCAATCCGGTGCTGTACGAAGCCGCGGTTATGGACGGGGCAGGACGTTTCGCGCAGATGCGCTACATCACGTTGCCCAGCATCGTGCCGATTATCTCGATCGTGCTCATTCTTACCGTTCCCGGACTGCTCAGCGTCGGTATCGATCAGATCTATACCATGATCAATCCGGCCAATATCGGCGTGGCAGAGGTCGTGGATACCTATGTGCTGCGGCTCGGCATCGGTCAAGCCCAATACTCGCAGACAACCGCGATCGGGCTTGTGATGAGCGTGATCGCGACGGTTTTGCTCGTGCTCAGCAACATGATTTCCAAGCGTATCGGCGGCGACAGCTTATGGTAGGGGGGGAGGTGAACGCATGGGACGTCTTACGCTTGGAGAACGGACCTTTACGGCAGGCAACGCCATACTACTGACGATCTTTGCTTTTCTGTGCTTTTATCCATTCTGGTATATCCTCATTCTCTCGCTTAATGAAGGGAGGGATGCGAGTCTTGGCGGCATTTATTGGTGGCCGCGCATGCTTACGTTCGATAATTATCGCGTCATGCTGTCCGACGATACGATTCTCAATGCCTTCTGGGTCACGGCGAAACGTACCGTCATCGGTACATTCGGCTCTCTGCTGGTGACTTCTCTCGTGGCCTTTGCCTTGTCCCGCAAAGAACTGCCCGGCAGGCAATCGTTTTTGTTCGTCTTTCTGTTCGTCATGCTGTTCAGCGGCGGGCTCATTCCCTTCTACATGCAGTTGATTCATCTGGGACTGATCAATAACTTCTGGGTGTACGTCGTTCCGTCCCTGTTCAGCGTGTGGAACATGTTCGTCATGAAAACTTCTTTCCAGAACACCATCCCGGAAAGCGTGGTAGAGTCGGTTAAGCTGGATGGCGGAGGTTACCTGCGAATCTATGTTCATATCGTGCTGCCCTTCTCCATGCCGTTATTCGCGGCGTTAGGCTTATTCACGGCGGTCGGCCAATGGAACGACTGGTTTACCGGCGCCTTTTTCGTCAACGACATTCATTTGCAGCCGCTGCCCACGTATCTGCAGCGCATGCTCAGTACGATCGAAGCGAGCCAAATGATCAGTTCGAGTCAGATGACGACGATGAATGCGACCCGCTTATACAACCCGGACGCGATTACGCCGAAGTCGGTTCGGATGGCGACCATCATGATTACCGTCCTGCCGATCCTGATCGTTTATCCGTTCGTGCAGCGTTTCTTCGTGAAAGGCGTGCTGATCGGTTCGGTCAAAGAGTAAGGATGCTCGTATTTGCAGCCATGCGTTAGACGACAGAGAGGTTAACGTATCACGCAATTCATTCCGAAAAGGGGGATACTCTTCATGAATCAAGGATGGAAATTCGGCGCCAAATGGATCCTGGGCGCAGCGCTGATCGCGACGATGTTGGCGGGTTGTGCGAACGATGGCGGCGAAAACCAAGGCGGAAACCAAAGCGGAAACCAAAGCGGACAAGCAGGCCAGGACGGGAATGCGGCAACCTCGGCCGAGCAGACGAATTACAACCTGTATGCGCCGGCGATGACGACGCCGATTAATCTGGACGGCCCGATCACGCAAGAGGTCATGAAGCAATCGGGCATTCATTGGGATAAAGTCGAGATCGGCAATGGAGGGGATCTATCCCAACAGATCAATCTGAAGCTCGCTGCCGGCACTTTCCCGGACGCCATTATTCTGCCTTCCGACAGTCTCGTATGGTCGCGCCTGATCAACGAAAAAAAACTGCTTCCTCTGGATGACTATTTTAATGATCCGGAGCAATACCCGAATCTGGCCAAAATCGATAAGCGCATCATCGATTATTGGCGGGCAAGCGACGGACACATTTACTTCGTGCCTTCCGCATACGAACCGGTCATCGAGAATCCGTCCGCTTGGCAGGGCAACGCGCAGGGCTTATGGATTCAGAGTACGGTGCTGAAGAAAGCGGGGATGACGGACGAAGACTTGCGGACGATCGAAGGATTCGAAAAATACCTGAACGCCATCAAAGGCTACAAAGACGATCAAGGGCGCAGCATCATTCCATTGTCGCTCGGCGGGGAGAATTTCGCCGGACTCGAGATCGTCATGTCCATGTTCGGCGTTCGAAGCACGGACAACGGCTTTAACGAGCAGCCTGACGGTACGGTCGTGCCGGACTACAAGCTGCCCGGCTTCAAGAATGCGTTCCAATGGCTGAATCATCTCAATCTGGACGGGCTGCTCGACCCGGAAACCGCGTTTCAGAAAAAAGATTTATTCAAGGAGAAAGTAAACAATTTGCGCTTTGGCGCGATGCTGTTCGGCGGATGGGACAATCCCAACGTAACGACGCTGAAGAACCATGGCATTCCCGAGGCGATCACCTATAACGAGCTCGAGAAGAAAGGGTTCCCCGACGGATGGTTCTACCCGACGGCGCTCCCGGCCGTGAAGGACGTAAAACTGGCCCAATACGCCAACTATAATCCGTTCGGCACCAATGGCGCCGGAATTAGCGCAAAGATCAAAAACCCGGATCAGATCATGAAAGGCATCGATTGGATGCAGACCAATGAAGCGTTCATCTTGATGGAGTACGGCCCGGAGAGCATGGGTGCCTATAAAATGGAGAATGGCGCCGCCGTCGAAACCTACGATGTTTTTCGGGGACCCAAGTTCTGGGGCGGAGACAACGGAGGCATGGCGAGCGTGACGCAGTACGGATTCTGGTGGTGGAAGAACTTGGCGAGCGTCGGCAGCTCGCATATCAAGACGATGGAATCGCCATGGCCCGCGTATAACGCCATGCTGTACGAGGCGGAAGAGATCAACCACAAACAAGGCACGTTCGGGCTGACGCCGAAAGAAGCGCGCATCAAACCGGTGATCGGCGGCACGGTAGAAAAATACGGTCCCGTACAGAACGATATCCGACTGAAGTATTATGCGAAAATGCTGCTTGCCAAAAACGATAAAGACTTTGAAGCCGCCTATGATCAATTCTTGAACGAAATGAAGGTTCGCGGTCACGACGAGGAAACCGTCGCCGAATTCAATAAAGAGTACCAAGCGTACAGCGATACGCCGGCCGGCAAAATCACGGTCGATATTCAGAAGACGCTCCCCCGCAACGTCTACAGCGACAAACCGGCCATTATCGGGGAATAAACTGATGGAGAGTGACGCAATGAATCAGGCAGCGGCGGTCTATCCCAATCGTGTCCATATTATTAATTTCATCCGAGGCTTCGAGCCGCGGGAACCGATCGACTTGGTCGAGCCGGTCAAGGAACAGCTGGCGCTCGTGCGGAAGCATGGATTGCCGGCGACTTGGCTGCTGCAGTACGATGCGCTGATCAACCCGGAATTCACGGATCTGCTCCTTCGCGAGGCGGACGATTCGCAAGAAATCGGCGTTTGGCTGGAAGTCGTGCAGCCGCTGGCGGAAAAAGCCGGTATTCCGTGGAGGGGACGCTACGCCTGGGATTGGCACGCGCATATCGCCTTCACGGTAGGCTATACGCCGCGGGAGCGGGAAAGGCTCGCGGATGTATTAATGGAGGACTTCCGCGATCGATTCGGCGATTACCCCAAATCGGTCGGATCGTGGTTCCTCGATGCGCATGTGCTTGGTTACTTGTCCGACAAGTACGGCATTATCGCCTCCTGCAACTGCAAAGATCAGTGGGGGACCGACGGCTACACGCTGTGGGGCGGTTATTACAACCAAGCCTACTATCCGAGCCGGCTCAACGGCTTCATGCCTGCTCAGACCGAAGCCTGTCAAATCCCGGTTCCCGTATTCCGCATGCTGGGAAGCGATCCGATCTATCAATACGATGCGCGGCTTGGCGGAAACGGGCAGAGCGTGATTACCTTGGAGCCGGTGTATGCGGGAGAAGAAGGCGGAGGCGGCATTCCGGAGTGGGTCAGATGGTTCTTCGACGTCAATTTTCGCCCGGAACAGGTTTCCTTCGGTTATACGCAGGTCGGGCAGGAAAATTCCTTCGGATGGGCTTTAATGAAGGATGGTTTGACCGATCAGGTGGAGCTTCTTGCGGCAGCTCAAGCGGCAGGCAAACTGCGCGTCGAAACGCTGGCGGACTCCGGCCGCTGGTTCAAACGGGAATATCCCGTCACGCCCGCTTCCTCGTTATGCGCGCTAACGGATTGGAGGGCGGAAGGCCGTCAGTCCGTCTGGTATTACAACCGCTATTATCGGTTTAACTTGTTGAATAACGACGGCGAGCTCTGGATTCGCGATATTCACCTTTTTGACGAGCGTTATGAGGAGCGGTATTTGCGAGAGACGTGTCCGGACAAATATAGTCATTACGATACGCTGCCCGTCGTGGACAGCGCCCGCTGGAGCGATGAGCACGCATCGGCCGGTCTTCGTCCAGTCGTGTACGACAAGGAAGGACATCCCGAGCCGCTCGTTGTCCGCTCGCTGGAAGTGGATGAATCCGTGCCAGGCGAGCTTGAGATCCTGATCCGGCTGGATACGGAGGATACGTTCCGCATTCGTTGTTCGGAACGGGGGATCGGCTTTATCGCAAGCCGTTCTGACTGGGGACTTCAACTTTTATGGAGCGATGCGGCGGAGCTTCCGGAGACGAAGCTTGAATCGAATGCGATCAGCTATGTTTTTCATGGTCATCCGTATCAGGTTCAATTGATCGGCGCGCTGCCGCCGTCGCCAATCCCGCGCGTGTCGTCCGCGCTTTCTCCCGATCCTGATCGGGAGGGGCTGCCTGCGCTCGCGGGCGGTATTTCACTCCGGGCTGCCGAGCGCGAAATTAGCTTGCGTTTTTAATGTCAGGCTTTCTGTTTCATAATTCGCAAACGGCTTAACGGATTACCCGATTTTTGGCACGCTCCCCTTTCGGTAGACAGTGAATTCGTCCATGCCAGATGGATAAACGCTGTTGACCGAAAGGGGATTTTTTGTTTGCCGCCTAATTCATTTCGATACCGTTCATGAAATTGCCAAAGACGGCAAGCACGCGATAAAGCTGTAAGGGGTATAATATTACTGTAAAGTTTTACCTGTCTTCTAACCTGAAGAGGCGGTGAATGCGATGGCGTTTTGGTTCAGAAAGAACAAAGAACGAATCCATTCGGAAGGCGTACAAGCATCGTCCGATACAAGCGAGGCAGTTTCCGGCACGGTGGCGGAAGAGCAGACGGCTAACGACGCTGCCATACCATCCAGGCAGTATTGGCACTCCGGCATGTCCGCGCAGGACTGGATGAGCGAGATGTATCGGGAGCAGGAACGGAAAGGGGCTTTCGAGCATTTGGCGGGCAAAGGCAAGCCGCTCGATGTCCCGTCGGGCGATGTGACCGGCAGCATACTAAAGGAAGCGAACTTCTTGCCGGCCTGGGTTACGCTGCAGCATGAAATTCGGGATCAACTGCAACGGCTGCTCGAAACCGAACCTTCCGTTCTTCCGGAGTCCGCGCTCGATGAGATCAACGCGAAGATTACGAAGTACAACGGCATGGTGCCTGGCCCGATCCTGCAGAAATGGAAGCTGACCCGGGAAAACATGCGGCAGCAATACGAGCGTTGGAAATAAGGCAGAGGATAACGGCCGGTCATTGGACCCCGTTTTTTTGTTGACGATCCGCTTAGTCCCGTCGCCGGAAACGATCGGTTTCACGGACGCCGGTATTCGTTCGGGCTCATGCCCGCGATTTTCTTAAACGTATTCGAAAAATAAGAATCGTGCTGAAATCCGACCCTTTCGGCCAATTCGTTGCCTGCGGAACTTTCCCTCCGACAACTATTGCTTCGCCAGCTCGATGCGGCGCGATAATTCAACGCGTCTTGGAGCATCGCTAAATATTGGGAATAAGGCGGCCTCGGTTTATCCGGGAGCCGCTTTTTCTTATAGACGAAACTCCAGGGATTCCGCCCGGACCTTTGTCTAGCGGAGTATGGGGCCGGGGCCCGGTTTCATGAGCTTCCGAGCTTGTTATGATGCATTTATCAACTTATTTCACTGACATTTCAGCGGTTACGGCATTCTAAGGAGGATGAAGAGTGAAGAAGAAAATACGTAAGCGAATAGGGTACTGTCTGGGAGGCATTGCAGGTCTTATCCTAGCAGCTGGTTTAGTTGTGTTCATCAATCACAAAGTCCATTTGAGCCGGGAAGAGGCCTTAGTTAAGCCCCTGGGGCAAATGGTTTCGGTAGATGGACACAAAATGAGTATCTATACGGAAGGTCAGGGAAATACCACCTTGGTATTTCTGGCAGGAGGCGGCACGGCCTCGCCAATATTGGATTTTAAAAGCTTGTATTCCCGTTTAAGCGATGAATATAAAATCGCAGTACCAGAAAGAATCGGGTATGGTTACAGTGATGTTGCGGACGTTCCAAGAGATCTTGATACCGTATTGGAGGAGGACCGACAAGCGTTATTATTAGCCGGGCTGCAACCTCCCTATGTATTGGTGCCTCATTCTATTACGGGATTGGAATCGGTTTATTGGGCTCAAAAATATCCAAAAGAAGTATCTGCCATCGTAGGAATAGATGTGGGTACCGTAAATGCGTATTTCGACCCCAGCACGCCGAAAGCATCTGATTTCGTAACTAAAATAAAGGTACTGGCATTCGCGGAACATATGGGTGTAACGCGTTTTATCCCTTCCATGGTTAATCGCGAAGCGGCAATATCGGCAGGGGACTTGACCGATCATGAAAAAGATATCTATAAAGCCATCTATTATAGGAGAACGAATACGCCGCCGATGGTGGAAGAGCTGGTGGATCTATTGGATAATGCGCATAAAGTAGATGCGTTGCCGCCGCCGCAGGTACCGGTCTTGTTTTTCATATCGAATGGCGACGGGATTGGTCTTGGTTATACGAAAGAACAGTGGCAAGGGTTCCAACTAGCTTACCTTTCCAAAATAGCGAATAGCAAGTACGTATTGATGGACGACTATGGACATTATCTTCAAGATTTTGCGCCAGATGCGCTTGCACGGGAAATCAAAGCATTTATACCGGCTGACTAACGAAATCATCATCATATACGGCAATGGCGAACGCGTAGACTTCTTAATCGACTTACATCGGGATATCGCGAATAATTCGGGTTTTGCCATCGTATCAATAGGGAACAGCTACCATTGGAAAAAAGGAGTTTGCCGATGAAAGACAAAACCGCCGTTCGACCGTTTCGACCCGGACTCGCTCCGGAGTCGGCGCTTACGGACCTGCGCCGGCGCGTCGCCGCGACGAGATGGCCCGACAAGGAAACCGCTCCGGCTCAGTCGCAAGGCGTGCCGCTTGAGACGATACAAACCATCGCGCGCTATTGGGCAACGGTATACGATTGGCGCAAATTCGAAGCATGGCTGAACGCCATCCCGCAATTCGTGACGGAAATCGACGGTTTGGACATTCAATTCATTCACGTGCGGTCGAGTCACGAGGGAGCGATCCCGATGATTCTGACGCACGGATGGTCGGGCTCGATCGTCGAACTGCTGAAAGTCATCGATCCGCTGACCCGGCCGACGGCTTACGGAGCGCCGGCCTCGGACGCGTTCCACGTCGTCATTCCTTCGCTGCCGGGTTACGGATTCTCCGGCAAGCCGACCGAGCCCGGTTGGGATATTCCTCGAATCGCACGGGCCTGGGCAGTGCTGATGAACCGGTTAGGCTATACGAAATACGCGGCCCAAGGGGGAGATTGGGGCGCGCTCGTCTCGGACATGATGGGAGTGCAACAGGTCCCGGGATTGTTCGCCATTCACAGCAACATGCCCGGCACGGTACCCCCCGCCTACGAAACAGCGATCATTAACGGGGATCCGATGCCCCCCGATTTAACGCAAGAACAGAAGGAAGCCTGGATGCAGCTGGATTTCTTCTATCGGCATGTCGGCTACGCCCAGATCATGGGGAGGCGCCCGCAAACGCTGACCGGTCTGGCGGATTCGCCTGCGGGTCTCGCGGCATTCAATCTCGACCATGACGCGAAAAGCCTGGATCTCATTTCGGGAGCTTTCTTCGGTCACCCCGGGGGCATTTCGCGAGACGATTTCCTTGATAACGTCACGCTCTATTGGCTGACGAACACGCCTGTCTCTGCGGCACGCCTCTATTGGGAAAACAAGCTCCCGTTCTTCTCGGTCAAAGGCGTCCATAATATCCCGGTCGCCATAAGCGTCTTTCCCGACGAGCTGTATCAGGCTCCTCTTAGTTGGGCGAAGGAAGCGTACCCGAAGCTGTTCTATTACAACCGGGTTGCCAGAGGGGGACACTTCGCCGCGTGGCAGGTGCCGACGCTGTTCTCCGAGGAGCTTCGCATGGCGTTCCGGCCATTTCGTTAAATAGTTGAATGATAATTGAAACAGCGGCCGGTCTAGGACAATATCTCCGCGTCCTAGTCCGCCGCTGCTTTCATCGGGTCCGTCTATCACTTATTTTTTGCGAACGCTTAGAAAAACTTTACGCGATCCGATTGCGGCATGAATTCCTTCTCGCCCGGTACGAAGGTCGGTTTGCCGAACGGCATTTGCGCGATCAGCTTCCACTCGCCGGGAAGTTGCCACGTTTGCGCGACTTCCGCGTCGATAAGCGGATTATAGTGCTGCAAGGAAGCACCGAGACCTTCCGCGACAAGCGCCGTCCAAATGACGTGCTGCAGCATGCCCGAGGACTGGTCCGACCAGATCGGGAAATTATCGGCATAAGAAGCATATTGCTCTTGCAGGCCTTTCACGACAGCTTGGTCTTCAAAAAACAAAATCGTACCGTAGCCGTTCGCAAAACCGTTGATTCTTTCTTCGGTCGCCGCGAAATTTTCGGCGGGAACGATTTTTCTGAGCGTTTGTGCCGTAATGCTCCACAGTTTGTCCGATTGTTCGCCAAGAATAACGACCACGCGCGAGCTTTGCGAGTTGAATGCGGACGGCGTATGATTGACGGCTTCGCCTACGATTTCTTTGATCCGGTCTGCGGGGACAACGATTTCCTTGCTCAGCCCGTAGAAGGTACGTCTAGCTTTGACAGCTTCCCAAAACAATTGGCTCATGGTGACTCTCCTCTAATATCATGAATTAAGTTTTAAGGTTAAGATACATTGTTTTAAGATACATGCCAACTGATAACGGCGCCAGTTATTATGCTTCATAGTGCAGGTTCCACTTTATGCCGTTGCGATCCGTTACGGCCGCAAATAATCCGCCGATGGGGGACTCCATTAATGGATTGACGATCTTGCCGCCAGCCGCCAAGGCCTCGTAAGCACTCCGAATTTCTTCTTCGGAAGCGAATCGAATGACCGGCTCTCCGCGGAAGATGCTTTGATAAAACGCGATTTCGTTTTTGTTATTGTCTTGGGCAGCCCATTTGATATTCGTATGCCCTGTTCCAAAGTCACCGTTAAAATATAAGGGAGCGTTGTCCGTATGTTCGCTCATGTTTTTCACCTCCTTTCAAGCATGTCTCAAAACATCGTCCATTTGCTAACAGTCATGATATTGACTCATCCACCGTTCGAATGCGTCGACCATGGGCCGCAGCGCTTCCCCTTTAACCGTCAATGCATATTCCACGCGCATCGGGATTTCGGGGTACATATGGCGCAAGATCAAGTTCTCGGCTTCAAACATGCGCAGCCGATCGGTCAATGTCGTGCTGGTTATAGGCAAGGTTTTCTTGATATCCGAATATCGTTTCGGACCGCTCATTAATTCCTTCACGATGTCGTAATTCCATTTTCCGAATAGCAGCTGGTTATCCGCTTTGAATTTGTTTTTATCCATGGTGGTTCTCCTCTCGCAGGAACCGCTTTATTAATAAAGATGCTGACAGTCAATATATTGACTAATTGTTAAAAAATTTTTCGTTATTTTTTTGTTTTCATAATTCTTTCAAATTTCCGATCATTCTTTCGAGAAAGCTGACGAACGATGCCACCTCATGCGCGGAAAATCCGACAAAGGTGCGTTCCAACTTCTCCACGGAATATGCATTGACGTTGGCCAGCGCCTTTTTTCCTTCTTCGGTGATGCTGACTTTGGTGACGCGCCTGTCAAGCGGGGACTCGCAAGTCGCGACGAATCCGTTTTGTTTCAGCCGCTGCACCATGCCTGTCATATTCTGTTTGGTCACGAGCATGTTGTTCCCCAACTCTTTGAAGGATTGCTCGCCGGATTCCGAAAGAGCGCGAAGAATAAACCATTGGTGCTGGCTGGTCAATCCGGCTTGCGAGGACAAATTATGGCCGATACGTTCCAATAGCACATTCGCCCGGAAAACGTTGTCGATAATGTCCAGCCGTTCATTTTTTCTCTCTTTCATCGAATCAACCTCAATAGTCAATTAGTTGACTTTAGTATAGGAGTCAGGAACGATACTGTCAATTGGGTATTCTTCCCCGAAACAAAAGGCAATAAAACCATTCGCCGGTTGCATACGCGAGGATGAACGTTGTCATTGCATACGGTATACTGCGCACTAAAGGCATGTCCAATACCGTGCAACACGCAAACGGAGCAGTTCGCCCGAAAGCAGCTGCTCCATTTTGCGTGTTATAAGCGAGGAAGTCAAGGATGCGACTATCGGAAGTCAATCATTTCGGATTGGCGATATCGAATATTTTTCCGATCATCCCGGCCGAGCCCAGCGCATTGACGGCTTCCGTCGGAATAAAGATCGTCGTTGCTTTGCCCTCCGCCATTTGACCGAGCGCTTCGAAGGATTTGTAGGCCAGTATTTGCGCATCCAGACCGGCTAGCTTGATCGCTTCGATTCGCGCCCGTTCCGCGTTCGCGACATGCTTGATGCCTTCCGCCTTTCCGATCGCCTCCAGCTCCTGCGCTTTTTGCTTCGCTTCGGCATCGAGAATCTGCCGCTGCTTCTCGGCTTCGGCAGCCAAAACGACGGCGGCTTGCTGCGCTTCCGCGCGCAATACCGTCGATTGCTTCTCGCCTTCCGCCTGCAGGATGATGGCGCGCTTCTCGCGCTCGGCTCTCATTTGCTTCTCCATCGAATTCTGAATATCCGCGGGAATGGCCAATTGCAGCACTTCGACGCGGTCGATGCGAACGCCCCAATTTTCCGATGCCTGATCGAGGACCAGCCGGAGATCCGTCTGGATGCGGTCGCGGTTGGAGAGGATTTCGTCCAGTTCCATCTTGCCGATCGTCGCCCGCAACGCGGAGGCCACGATATTGTGAATGCCCCCGACATAGTTGGCGATGCCGTACGTGGCGAGCTTGGGATCCACGACGCTGAAGAATGTCGCGAGCTCGATGCCGATCGCGACATTGTCCTTCGTAATGACGGATTGCGAAGGCACCGTCTCCTGATGGATGCGAAGATCGTGGCGCAGCCGGATTTTGTCGATGACCGGTATGATCAGATTCACCCCGGCATGAAGCGTTTTATTGTATTTCCCCAGTCTTTCCACGATGGCTACGGTTTGCTGCGGGATGATCCGCACGCCTTTGATGACAATGGCAACGACCACGGCAAGAATAACGATCACGACGATAATGCCAACCACTCGGCCTCTACTCCTTCGTTACGAATAATTTGGTGACCCGTACCTCTGCAACGACGACTTTAGCTCCTTCCGCGATCTTCTCGCTTGCGACGGCCGACCATATCTCGCCATGCAGCTTGACAAGCCCGGCCTCATCGGGTGAAATGGCCTGCACGACGTACGCTTCTTGTCCCACCAAATAATCCGCGATGCGCGGGATCGGCGTCTTCGAGGTCGAGGGGATGACTTTGCGAAGAAGCGGCAGCAAGAAGATATACATGGCGGCAGTCGCGATGACAAACGTAAAGCATTGCGCCAATACCGGGAATCCGACGAGCGCGGCGACGATGGAGATGACGGCGGCTGCGGACAGGAGCAGAAAATAGAACGTTCCCGTGAACAGCTCGATCAGCACGAGCACGGCAGCCAAGACCAGCCAGGCCAAAGCGAACATGAATCTCCCCCCTCATGAAGCGTCCATTTTAATACCTATGTGGCTCCGTCGCAATCAGACCTTCCACGAGGGGGCTTAAATAAGAAAAAGCGGAGGTCGGGAGCCTCCGCTTGCGATGAACCGATCGATTTGCATGGCGGATGCACGCGACCGCCGTTGATGAATGCCATTCGCTTAAGAATCCCCTCGAAGCGTATGGCGAAAGCCTTCTCGCCATGAAGCGAACCGCGGCCGCCAGCCGTTTCGAAGCGCTTTGGCATTCAAAGCCCCGCGTTCGCCTCTCGCGCTTCCCGGCTCCGTCCTTGGCACCGAAGCGCCAAGGAAGTTCGCGTAGACGCGCAGCCATTCGGTGCCGGGGGCAGGCTCGTCGTCCACGATGTTGTACGCTCCCGACTGCCAACCCAGCGCCAGCACGGCTGCGGCCGCGGCATCTTCCGTATGAACGAAGGAGCTGACGCCGTCCGTTGCGGCAAGCCTGCCGCGGCGTACTTGTTCCGCGAACATGCCGTCCGTTGCATACAAGGTTCCGTCGCCGTACAGCAAGCCGTACCGAAGCACGACATGCTCCGGCATTTCCGCCGCGGCGGTCTCCAGCGCATGAACGCCGAGGACCGTGGATGAGCGCGGCGCGGGCGCCTCCAGATCGAGCGGACAATCCTCCGCCGCCGGACCCTCCCCGGGCGCGTAGGACCAAGAAATGCTTTGCGCGATCATTCGGCGCACGCCTGCAGCGAGCGAAGCGTCGACGAGGTTTCTCGTTCCCTCTCTGCGGATGCGCGCATTGTCCTCCATGTTCAAGCCTTGCAAGGCGGTTAACTGGTGAATGACCACCTCCGGACAAGCCTCGGCCACCGCGCCGAATAAGGCATCGCGATCATAGACGTCCGCCTGTACGAACGAAGCCCCGGCTTCCCGCATGCGCGCAGCCTGTTCCGGACGGCGTATTAATCCGGTTACGTCGTGTCCCGCATGCGCCAGCATCGGCACGAGCGACCTCCCGATGACGCCGCTCGCTCCCGCCACTAGAATTTTCATTTGCATCTACCTCCGATTTTTTTTGCCGGGAATCCCGACGACCGTGCTTCTCGGTTGATTGCGTTCCCGTCAGACGTATCTACGACGATACAGCCCTCTCAAACGTGACAGGGCCGCAAGCGGACGATCGGTCAGCCCGATGCCGCAATAAGACGCACAACGTGTTGGCGTCCGCCGACAACGAGGCGGTCGGAATCGCGAGAAAATTGATAAGTCTGCGGATGCATGTCACAGACGTCGGTTCTGCCTCGTCTTAGTCCGCGAATAACCGGAAACGCGCGGTTGCTTCCCGGTCATTCAAATCGAACGCCCGGGGAGTGAAGCGGATGAGACAACGGATATATAGGGCGATTGCATGCCGAACGCCTTCCTGATCGTGCATCCGTTCGGCTTGCGCTATTCGCGATGGTCCGGCTGCCAGGTACGTTTCCATGCGGAACGGGAATCGCATCCAGAGATAGGAGGACGACGAATGAACGGGATGAATGCATTATTTCGCGACAGAATCGGATTGCCGGCGGAAGAAACGCTCGATTTCGACGGGCTGGCTCGCATGCTGGAGAAGACGGCAAGAACGATCCCTTTTGAAAATTTGCGCGTGCTGAACGGCCGGGCATATCCGATTACGAAGACGTATTTGACGAGCAAGATGCTGCTTGCGAAGGAAGGCGGACTCTGCTACGAGCTGAATTCGCTGTTATACCTGTTCCTGATCGAAAACGGATTTAACGCCGTGCTGACGAGCGGGGTCAACTTTGACCGGGAAGCCGGACATTACTTGACGATCGGAAGAAGCCATATCGCCATTTTGGTTGCGCACTTGGGACGGGTCTATCTCGTCGATACGGGATTCGGGGCGAATTTGCCGCTGATGCCCGTACCGTTGACGGGGGAAACCGTCGTCTCCGCCAACGGTTCGTTTCGGATCCGGCCGGAGGACGGCGATCTCGGCGATTATCGGCTCGAAGTGATGATCAAGCACAAGGATTCGGATTGGCATTTCGGTTATGCCTTCGATTCCGGCAACCCAATCCACGACCTGTCGGCAAGCGAAGACATTCGCAAGCTGGTCGCGGAGCATCCTTCATCGAAATTCAACCGGCGTCCGCTCGCCACGAGATTGACGGACTGCGGCAACATTACGCTGACGGATGATTCGTTCACGGAGTGGAAGGACGGCATGGTCACGAAGGAACGCATCGACGGCATGCGCCATAAGGAGCTGCTTCATTCGCGCTTTGGTTTGTAATACGCCGGCAATATGGCTGGCTCAAGGAGGATAACAACATGGCACAAGTATTATATATTACCGCAAATCCGAAATCACGGGAGCATTCGGTCGGCCTTCAAGTCGGCGATTCCTTTATTCAAGCGTACCGAGAGGCGCATCCGGGCGATGAGGTGAAGCTATTCGATGTCATGCGCGAATCGTTTCAAACGGTCGACGGCGATGTGATCCGGGCCTGGGAGAAGTTGAAAAAAGAACATCGGGACTTCTCCGAGCTCAGTCCGGTCGAACGGCAAAAGCTGCTCGCCCTGAACGAAACGACCGAAATGGCGATGCGTGCCGACAAATACGTGTTTGTCTCTCCCATGTGGAATTGGGGGCTCCCGCCGCGATTGAAGGCTTTCATCGACGCGTTCGTCATTGTCGGAAAAACGTTTCATTATACGGATAAGGGGCCGGTCGGCTTCTTGAAGGATAAAAAAGCGATTCATATTCAAGTAAGCGGCGGCGTCTTCTCCGAAGGACCTTTTACCGCGATGGATCACAGCCATCCCTATCTCAAAATGGTCCTCGGCATCGTCGGGATCAGCGACGTGCAGGCGCTGTACGTGGAGGGACATGAACATCGGCCCGAACATAAAGAAGCCATCGTCGGCGCGGCCATGGCAAAAGGTTCGCAGCTCGCCGCGGCCTGGTAATGCGGAGAAATCACGACGAATCCCCTCTTCAGAGGGGATTTTTTGCGTGCTGTTCCTCATCGTGTCACGGCAGAGGCTTCTGTTTCGTTCTAGATGCATCAAACAGAAGGAGTGGTCATATGAAAGCATTGACTTGCGTCGTCATCGGTGCCGGATATGCGGGTATTCACGCGATGAAGGAAATCCGCAAGCTGTTCCAAGAGCAGGCCGGCAAGCATCCGCTGCGGCTCGTCATGATCGACAAAAATCCGTATCATCTGCGCAAGGTGCTGATGTTCAGGCCGGCCGTCACCGACGAGGAGATTCGCATCCCGCTGCTTAAACTGTTTCCGGGCGGGGTTGAATTAGTGCAGGCGGACGTAACGAAAATCGAAACGAGCATCGAAGCGGAGAATAAACGGATCGTTCTGAACGCCGCGGGAGCGGAGCAAGCGATGAGCTACGATCTGCTTGTCGTTGCCGCAGGGAGCGTCGTCCGGCAGCCCGGCCCGGAACAAGGCGGGATTGCCCTCGCGTCGCCGGAGCATGCGCAGAGGATTAGGCACGCGTGGCTTGCCAATCTGGAGCGGGCAGCGGTCGAAGACGACCCGATCGAACGCGAACGGCTGCTGCGTATCGCGATTGCCGGAGCGGGCATCAGCGGGATGGAGACCGCCGCGGAGTTGGCGCATTACGCGCGCAAGGACGCAGCGCGGTTGGGACTTGACCCGCAAGCCGTGAGTATCGATTTGTACAATGCGCATCGGCGGCTTTTTCTGGACGGTCCCGCCAAGGTCGGGCTCAAATTGGAGCAATACCTCCGGGAAAGCGGCGTCAACGTCCTGCACGAGATGCGCGTCATCCGGGAGAAGGACGGCGAATTAACGTTATCGAACGGAGAAACGCGCCATGTCGGCCTTTGCATATGGACGCTCGGACTGCAGCCGAATCCGCGGCTTCGCGCGATCGGCTTGCCGGTAACGCCGGACGGATACGCGATCGTAGATGCCAGTTACCGGGTAAAGGACATGCCCGGCGTATACAGCATCGGCGATTGCGCCAGAATCGTAGACCCGGGAAACGGGCAAGCTGATGGCATGACATGCAAGGAAGCGATTCCTCAAGCGGCAAGGCTGGCCAAAATCATGCTGGCGGATCTGGAAGGACGGCAGCCGCCGGCGCATGAAAGCTTCATGAAATCGTTCAGCATCGGGCTCGGTCCCGACAAAGGTTTAACCTGGGTGAACAAATGGGGACTCGATATCGTCATCACGGGTAAATTGGGCTGGAAGATCAAAACATATACGTGGGATACGGCAAGCATGCTGACCAAATGAACCATGGCCGAAACGGACGAAGGAAGTGAACAACCGATGGAGGAGTTGTACAAGCATTACAAGGGGCTGCTGCTTACGCTTGCGTATCAGATGACGGGCACGTGGTCGGATGCGGAAGACATCGTGCAGGACGTGTTCTTGAAGGCGTGCGACGTACATCCGTCAGGTCTCGAAGAGGAACCTAAGGCCTATTTGTGCAAAATGGTCGTCAATCGCTGCCGCGACCTGTATAAGTCGGCTCGCAAACGGCGGGAGCGGTATTTCGGAGAATGGCTCCCGGAGCCCGTCCCGACGTCGGATGACGAAACGCTTGATTTTATTGTGCGTGACGAGATGCTGTCTTATGCGACGCTGGTCCTGTTGGAAAAGCTGTCCCCCGCGGAGCGGGCGGTGTTCGTCTTGCGCGAGGCATTCGGTTACGATTATGCCGGCATAGCCGAGATCATCGGGAAAAGCGAGGTGAATTGCCGCAAGCTGTTCAGCCGCGCGAAGGGGAAGATGGAAGCCGGCGACCGGGATCCGGTCAATCCCGAGGTCGATCGGGAAGACTGGATCCGCCGCTTCGTGGCCGCGCTTGAAGCGGATAACACGAAGCAGGTCATCTCCATGCTCGCCGACGACGTCGTGCTCGTCTCGGACGGGGGAGGGAAAGTATTCGCGGCCGTGCGTCCGATCGCATACCGCGACGCCGTTACCAAATTCCTGATCGGTTATTTCCGAAAGTCGCTCCATCATGAGGGCGGCATTCAATTGGAGACCAGCGAGATCAACGGTCAGATCGGCGTCGTTGTCCGCGTAGGCGGGCAGATCGAATCCGTCGTGTCGATCCAAGCCGAAGGTCAGGCGATTCGCCGCATTTATATCGTTCGCAATCCGGATAAGCTGGCTTTATTTCGCGCATGACCGGCAGGTTCGAAGACTCGTCGACGAGACGGGTCTTTTTGTTTTCCGCCGAACCTCGCGATCCATAGAGAAGAAGATCGTGGATAATCTCACAAAAATTTCTAGCTATGCATGGAATTCGCGTGCGCTGTCAGTTATGATAAAGGGGTGTTTCAGAAGACTACTAGGCGTAGGTGATGGTGATTGTTCCTATTCGATTATATAGTCAATCTCTCCATTTTCTCCCTCTTCGTTAGTACGCCTCTCGTAATTCGTTCGTTTATGAATCTGAAGCCGTTGAAGCAGCAGAACCTGTGGGTAGGTCTTTATGCGGGCGTCGTTTCCGTCATCCTCGTATTGATGTCCGTCAAGCAACAAGGCTACGCGTACGACATTCGGTATGCGCCCGTCATCTTGATGTTTGCTTATCTAGGGCCGGTCGGCGGGCTGATCACCGGTTTTTTTGCCCTGTCCGTGCGGCTGCTCTCCAGCGGAAATTGGTTGCCGGCTATCGGCGGTTGGGTCTTGATCATGCTTGTATTTTGCTTGTTGCATTTGTTTTTTTCCCGTAGGCAGTTTACTCCTCTTCGAAGAAGCATCGCGTTTTCCGGTGCGTATATCATCCTTTATCTCATCACGGTCGTTTGTTTTCATATTCTCGTGAACAAGCCCTTCTTCCATTTGCAATACCTCTTGTTTGTCATCCTGGGCGTGATCCTGGGAAGCCTGCTGATCGAATCCAACGAACGGCTCCGCAGAATCATCACGGACCGCAATTATATGGAAAAAACATTGGAAGCGCGCGAGTCCCAATACCGGCTCATTGCCGATCATACTTCCGATCTGATCCTGTTGATGGATAAAACGTATGCGATCCGTTATTTCTCCCCGTCCCATGAGTTCGTGCTGGGGTATCCGAGCTTGGCCTTGTACGATTGCACGGCGCTGTTCAAGATCATTTGCACGGACGATGTGGGCCTATTCAAATCGACGATGGAACGCATCTTCGCGGATAACCGTTCGCACTCCATGGAGATTCGGTTCCGGCACAAGCAAGGGCATCTGATCGCATTCGATACGTTGTCCAAGCCG
This sequence comes from Paenibacillus sp. J22P277, assembly GCF_059383675.1. Classification (NCBI taxonomy): domain Bacteria; kingdom Bacillati; phylum Bacillota; class Bacilli; order Caryophanales; family Paenibacillaceae; genus Paenibacillus; species Paenibacillus sp. J22P277. Next base: position 315,037 of record NZ_JBXENS010000006.1, on the reverse strand, counting down.
GTCGAAGGCGACGATGGAGCCATCGAATACATCGTGATGATCAGCCGCGATATCTCCGAGCGGAAGAAAGCGGAAGACATCCTGCTGCAATCCGAGAAACTGGCGATTATCGGGGAATTGGCGGCAGGCGTAGCGCATGAAATCCGTAATCCGCTTACGACGATCAAAGGGTTTCTGCAATTGTATAAAGCGGAGAATCCTTCGATTAAATACAGCGATTTGCTCATCGACGAGTTGGAGCGCATCGAAATGATTACGTGCGAGCTGCTTACGATGGCCAAGCCGCAGGCCGTCATGCAAGTCCGTACGGACGTAAAGGATTTGATCGAAAACACGCTCGAGTTCCTGACGCCTCAAACCTTGCTGAACAATATTGAATTTCGGCGCGATTATGCGGGAAGCGCCTTTCCGATTACTTGCGTGAAAGATCAAATGAAGCAGGTCTTTCTCAATATTCTCAAGAACGCGATCGAATCCATGCCGGGCGGAGGAGAGATTCGGATCAGCCTGCATCGGGATTCCGATAACGCATGCCTCATTTCGATTCGGGATCAAGGCTGCGGCATTCCGAACGAGCTGATCCATCGTTTGGGGCAGCCGTTTTACAGTCTGAAAGAAAAGGGAACGGGACTCGGTCTGATGATCAGCCATAAAATCATTAAACAATACCACGGCAGCATCGCGTTTGAAAGCAAGCTGGATGAAGGGACCTTGGTCGAGATTAGACTGCCGCTGGCCGATCAATAAGAGCCATCGTGAGTAGGCGTAGCGGGCCAAGGCGACGGCCTCTTGATTTTATGCGCTTTCATAGAAGGGATTCGACATTTTTTTTAGAACCTAATAGAGATGCCTTTTACCGCGTCCATACTATTTTTGCGAGGGACAGAAGAAGCTGCCGACATCCAGCTCCCTCGGAAGGAGTGCACGAATGAAACGTCCAAATTTGATCGTCGTTTATTGCGACGATCTCGGTTACGGAGATCTGGGCTGTTACGGATCCGAAGAGATCCGCACCCCTCATCTTGACCGGTTGGCGAGCGATGGCGTCCGGTTCACGAATTGGTATTCGAACTCGCCGGTATGTTCGCCGTCGCGGGCTTCGCTGCTCACCGGCAATTATCCGGCCCGTACCGGGGTCGAAAGCATCTTGGGCGGCAAACGGGGAACGGCCGGATTGTCGAACGAGCAGAAGACGATCGCGACCGTCCTGAAGCCGGAGGGCTACCGGACCGGGCTGTTCGGCAAGTGGCATCTGGGCGTAACGCCGGAGCAAAGTCCCAACGCGCACGGCTTCGACGAGTTCTTCGGCTTTATGGCCGGCTGCGTCGATTATTATTCGCACATCTTCTATTGGCAGCAGGCGGGAGGCGTTGATCCGGTCCATGATCTATGGCATAACGGACGGGAGGTCTGGAGCAACGGCGATTACCTAACCGAGCTGATCACGTCGAAGACCGTCGCGTTCATCGAGGCGGAACAAGAGCAGGAGCGCGAGCAGCCTTTCTTCGCGTACGTGGCCTATAACGCGCCGCATTATCCGATGCATGCGCCGCAGAAGTACCTGGATCGCTTCCCCGATCTGCCGCCGGATAAAAGGATCATGGCCGCGATGATCTCGGCGGTGGACGACGGCGTCGGGGAGATCGTCGAGACGCTCAGAAGAACCGGCCAATACGAGAATACGGTCATTTTCTTCTCCAGCGATAATGGACCTTCGACCGAATCGCGCAATTATTTGGACGGTACGGAGGATCTCTATTACGGCGGCTCGGCGGGAATCTTCCGGGGGCATAAAGGAAGCTTGTTCGAGGGCGGCATTCGCGAGCCCGCGATCTTAGCCTATCCGTCGACGTTGGACGCCGGCCGCGTGGAGCATCGACCGCAGGCGATGATGGACCTGCTTCCGACGTTCCTGGAGCTGGCCGGCATCGCGCAGCCGTCGCACCCGCTCGACGGGCGAAGCGCAGCGCCGCTGCTTCTGCAGGGAAGCAGCCGGGAAGAGGGCCGGCACGAGCGATTGTTCTGGGCTTACGAAGGACAACTGGCCGTCCGCGAAGGAAACTGGAAGCTCGTTCTGAACGGAAAGCTGGACTTCGGCCGGGCGGTGCCGGATGCCGTGCATTTGTCCGATCTGGAGACGGACCCGGGCGAACGGATCAACGTGAGCGGGCAATTCCCGGACAAAGCGCGCGAGCTTCAAGAAGCGGTCACCCGCTGGTACGCGCAATTTCGGCCGGAGACGCCGGTTGCCGAGACGGAAGGATTATAGGGACATGAGTTGAAGTTTACTCAGAGCAGACCCCGACGGGCTGCTCTTATTTTCATTGCTTTAATTGACGAGCGCGAATATCTTTTACCACAAATCCGGTATACACATGACTTTGTTAATGATATATTTTCCTGTATATGGAATCTGAGTTTAGAAGGACGTGTAGGCAACGATTCAAAGTTAAGGACGACAGTTTGACTTGACGGAGGTAGCACAATGCGATTAATGGCGTGCCTATTGATCCTACTATTCATCGTAACCGGATGTTCCGCGGGAAGTCAGGCTACCGCGCCTGGCGGCAAGCCGGAACCTGCCCAGATGAAGCTGACGCCTGTTGATCTGTTCAAAGGGGACGCGGCGAAGTTTAAGCTCTTCCTCGGTCCGATGACCGGCGCCTTTCAATTAGCGTATGAAGGCGATAAACCCAATGCCAGCTTGGATATCGACATTTGGAAAAACGGACGGAAAGTAAGTGCCGCAGGTTCGATGGGGGATTTATTTTATAATCCGGAAGAACAGAAAGGGAGTCACGAAGTCGAGCTCGTGATCTCCATCGATACGGTAACCATTGAGGGAAAGAACCGGTTCAGTATGATTAAAGTGGGCACCGTGGGTCAATCGGGATCCAGCCTTTCTACGTTTACCATCCCGTGGGATGAAAAGCTGACCGCAAGAGGTTTGATCCAGGATGCGGAACCGCGTTCCTTTACGGCCGATCGGCCTGTTTATGTGTTTGGCATGCAGGCCACAAGTTCCAATGGCATCCAGACGGCCGACCTTTCGCCGGAATCGCTTGGCCAAACGGAGTGGGCGCTCGTGTTCACTTTGCGGTTCGAGTAAGAAGCGAGTAGGAGCGTCCGTTCGGTGAGGAAATCTCATCTAGTTTGAAGGAGTTGGATGCTCTTGGATGCTCCTAGATAAAAACAAAGGAGGCACGGATGAAAAAGCCTTTTCTTCGATCATTCATCGTAGGACTTCTATTCGTTTTGGTTTTTTATGCTTTTCAGATGATTTATGGGGTGATGCTTACCATGAACTATGTTCCGGACATCGTGGAGAGTTATGAGTCCGTTGATGCTTTACAACCTAAAGTCGCACTAGGACAGGAAGCTAACGGCGTGTGGAGCACGGCGCTAGAAGTAGCTGGTCCGATGCTGCTGGGCATCGTGGTTTATTATTCAAGTAGGTTCTTGCGAAGTAGAAAGAAATGAAAAGGGTAAAAGCGGGCGGATTATCAAAGAGTCAGCTGCGGTACTACAAAACATAGACCTGACGCCGCGCCCGCCATTTACATTTACGGAACCGAACCTGTCGAGAAACAGTCGCAAGCAACGGTTCCTAACTTATTCTCCCGCGTGTTCGAAAGATTTTTACTATAAGTTAACAGCTTAAAGTATTGACGTTAAACATGTAAAGTCCGTATCATATTTCTATCGAAAAAAGCGAACCGGTTTGCAAATCGATTCTTCCACGTGGATAGTTTCAAGCATGACGACCACCACAGACTAAACAGCAAAAGAGGACAATGCCCTGAACCTTAAAACGACGATCGTATTGAAACCACTACGTCCCGAGTTGATTGAAGATATACATGTAACAAACGAGCCGTTTACGCTCATCGGACGTGTCGTTCCTCAACTGCAGAACGGCAAATGGTCCTATGAAGAACAGCTGTTCGACGAACCGAAGGAGATACGCTTTCCCGACGATCAGTTGAACTGGAACGATTACATCGACAAAGAGAACAAGGCTTTGTTTTTGGCCTATGTCGGAACGACGTGTATCGGACAAATCCGGGTCGTTCGTGATTGGACCCGTTTCGGTTATATCGAGAACATCGCGACAACCCGGGCATACCGGCGAACCGGAGTCGGCAAGTTGCTGCTGGAACGAGCGGAAGCTTGGGCCAAGGACAAGCAACTAGCGGGCTTATCCCTGGAGGCCCAGGATGACAATCTCGTGGCGTGCCGATTTTATGAGAAGCACGGCTTCGTTCTCGGCGGAGCGGACTTGCTCAAGCATACGGGCACGGTCATTAATACAGCGCTATACTGGTACAAAATACTCGATGAGATAAGCTAACAGCGTTTGCCGGTGTTTGAAAAATTCATCGTATCGTACTTATTCCTAGGAGCGTCCATTGCGGGCGCTCTTTTCGTATACATCCGCACCTGTAGTTATTGATAAAATCCAAACCAAAATTCAATCGGATGAATAGACTGTTCTACTTCGTTCCTGCCGACATCACACTCCTTTGGCATCCGTGACTGCAGCGGATTAAGGTTCGGATCGCAGGCGCAAGCGACGAGCGTCAATAATCGTCGCACCTTAATCGATGCTGCCGATCGCCTTTCCTGAAGTGGTAGCGCTTGAGGAGGCCGCTAGGTGTCGTGCGGCAGCATCGATTAGTGTCCAGTCCATTGCCTGTAGATTTGCATAGATTATTCCTGATGCATTTATACGGGAAAGGGCGGAATTACTATGAAACAAAATCGCAAGCGCAGAGTCGTACCTGTGAGGAAAAGAACGATGGTCGAGAATGACCGAGCTCAGCAACGGATCGATTCAAACTTCAATGAGCTCGAATGGTTGGATGAGAAAAGGCCAATGAATCAAAAGGGGCGCAAGCCTAAGCATTAATTTCCCTCTTGCATGCCGAGCCGAACGCATATTCAAGTTATAAGAAGATCGTACGTTCGCATCGGAGGGGTTGCGCATGACAATCGATCGGTATATTAGGCGGTCACATGCATGACATCGGCAATCCGGATACGCATTTAGTCTACGTCTGCTGGATGATGCCGGCTATGCGTACGACGCGTAGACGGTGCCGACGGCCCGTATTGCCGGGTGGGCTTCGATTTCGAAAACATCCGCAGAAAAGCAAAAAGATCGAGCAGACTCGCGTTCTGCCGATCTTTTTGCTGTTTTCAGCCGATAATTTCAGCAAAACGCAAGTATAGCTGATCAATCAAAGACCCGCAAGCGCGGGCATTTCAAAATTGTCCTGCTTACGGGTCAATGTTTTTCGGCTTTGGAACCAAAGTCGGAAATGCTAGATCAGCTTGCCGGCCTGCAGCAGCTTGTAAAGAACGGTAGCAGCCGCTTCACGCGTCGTTGGAGCGGATGGACTGAACAACTTGGAACCGTTCAATTCCGCCCCTTCCATCAGACCCGCCGATGTAACGTAATCGATACTGTCTTTGGCGAAAGAACCAAAACTGCTTTCGTCTTCGTAAGCATTACGCGAACCGCCATTGTCGGCTTTAAGGCTCAAAAGCTTGCTTGCCTTCGTCAGCATAACTGCGAGCTCTTGGCGGCTAATAATGCCATCCGGGCGGAATGTACCGTCCGTGTAGCCCGTGATCAGGCCGGCAGCATAAGCAGAGCCGATCGAATCAGAATACCAAGCGGAGGCATCTACGTCCTTGAACGGCACTGGAGCAGCTGCGCTTAGACCCAAGCCTCGGGTAAGCATGGCAGCGAATTCAGCACGCGTTACTGATTTCTTAGGTGAGAAGGTCGTGTCGGTTATGCCATTAATAAGGAACTTCTCAGCGAGTGCTTGAATTCGAGATTGTGCCCAAGAAGTCGATATGTCGCTAAAGGCAACCACGTGCTTAGCAACGGCATATACCGAGAATCCAGGACGGTTCACAATAACCGTGGTGGTGCCGTCTGCATTCGCAGCGAACACGGCCGGAGCGGGAGCAACCTTTCCATTCTCGATGAACAGGACGCCTGATTTGTCAGTCTGGATACCTTTATCCAGCGTAAACGAGCGCTTAACGAACATGTTTGCAGGTACGTCAAGAGGTTTCACGGACGTACCGTTCACCACGTTGACTTCGAAGGAAACTGGAACGCCAACGACGGAGGTTCCTTTTCCTTCAGCCTCGAACTGGCCTGCTTGGTCTGAAGCGGAGCTAATGACAAGCTCAATGCCGCTGTCCGCAGGCACTGACTTCAGAAGGGAGAGCGGAAGCTCCACAGCAGAAGCCCCCGTGTTCAGGTACAACGTGCTGCCTTGCGGTGCTGCAGCCAATAGGGCAATTTGCGCAGCCGTCAGACTCAGCTTGGAAGCTTTGCCTTCCGCGGCATCCGCGTTAACGACGATCGCAAGCGGTGCAGTGCCCGTGCCAATGGCAGACTTCAGATCCGCATCCGTGACAGTCGCCACATCGGCTGCCGTTGTCGACTTCACCGTGACCGACTGAAGCCCTTGTCCAGTGATTGCCGTCAGCGCGTAAGCAGGAGCTGGTGCCGGTGCTGTTGGCGGCGTTGGCGTCGTTATCGGCGGCGGCGTTGTCGGCGGCGTCGACTTGTGCTGAACCGAGAACGTTGCGATGGCTACAGCCTCGCGAACGATGACGTTTTTGGAGAGATCGATCTTATCGGCTACTACGGCCAGTGAATAGGTTCCGTCTTTGAGTGTACCAGGATTTTCATTGCCATCCGCATCAAGCGGATAGGTTCCGTCAAAGCCTTTATACGAATAGCGACCAGGTTCAAACGGTTTGTTAAACGGTCCCTCCGCCTGCAGGTAGCCTACGGCTTGATCATTCAGATCGTCGATTTCCATATAATAAAAGTTGATGTCATCTGCGGCTAACTTGAAGGACACGTCGATCGAATCGTTCACTCCGTCGCCGTCGGGAGAGACAACCCGGCTAGACAGCTGAATATCCTGAACAGTGAATCCGCTATCCGGAACCTCTGTTCCTACGTGGACGACAAATGGAATGTGGAGGGTTGGCTTTCCTTCGGCCTTGAGGACGACATCCCCTTCGTACACGCCGTCAACTGCATCTGCAGCAGGCGCGACTTCCAGTGCGAACGTCTTTTTCTCGGAGGCAGCTGCAGTTACTGTCCCGTCTGTCAAACCAGTCAAACTGGCGTTGATCTTACTTACGTCCGGCGTTTCGATTGGATTGTAAGGATCTGAGGTTACTTCATCATGCAAGACCACCTCGGCCGTATACGTTACTTCCTCTGCAGATGTATTGTTAACTTGCAGGGTAATCGATTTGGCTGGATCGCCGGCCTTCATGATTCCGAAGCTGGCATTGTCGCCATAGTTCGTAACCTCATGCGGGTTCATGTTGATATCGAGCATTTGCAAACTTTCGACTGTCTCCAGAACAGCAGGGGTATCGATCGCTTTGGCAACATTTACGCGTCCTGCACCTTGCGAGTACACATCATATTGAATGCCTTCCTCATCGCTAATTTCATCCGCTGTATTCGCGAGAGCAGCACGGATCTCGAACGGAGTCCACTCCGGATGCTCCTGCTTCAGCAGAAGAGCCAGTCCGGCTACATGAGGAGTAGCCATACTTGTGCCGCTTATGCGCTCATAGGCTTCATCATAAGAGATAGTAGGGTCGTTCTTGCCATAAGCCGGCCAAGTGGACAATATATTAACACCTGGTGCAGCCAAATCCGGCTTGATTCCAAGCGTGCCGTCAGAGTTTGGTCCACGCGAGCTGAAAGTGGCCATATGATCACCAGCGAAGGTTTCAGAAGGATAATCAGCGCCTAATGAGAGCTTGATCGTCGAGCCCGGGGTCGCTTTAGCCAACCTGGCAATCGCTCGTCCGGTCGTTCCTTCCATATCGAAGGTAGGGAGGAAACTCAAGCTGTCTCCCAAGGAGGGGGTGTCAATCCACGAATCACGATCTTCGATCGATTCGCTTAAAATGGCTTCCGCGGTGTTGGGGTCAGTAGTAGTTGCATTGCCATTGAAGATAACAACAGCTTTTGCACCGTTCTCTTTCGCTATCGCAATCTTATCCACGAAAGCAAGTAAGCCGCGCGAAACGAAAGCGATTTTGCCTGTGACGTCTTTGTTGGCATAATCTTTATCGGCGCCAAGTCCGACATATACGGCTTCCTGTTCGTCGGTTCCTAAGATGGAAGCGAAGTCTTCCTGGCCTGTCCGCCAGCCTATTACATTTAAGCCTTGGTCTTGATAGACCGTGCCCGCTGCCGTCCCATCTTCATTGTAAACTGCACCAGTTACGGTAGCTGTATACTGCTTGCTCGGGCTGTCCACGGCGCCGACCGAAATGGCCAGTTGGCTCGATGCCGGAGAACCCATCGAATAGTAATAAGACTCGGGATTTTCGCCTGCGTTACCATTAGCCACAACTGCAGTGACTCCAGCCAGCACGGCATTATTAATCGCAATCGCATCCGGAGAGAAGTTATCCTTGGCAGCATCAGAGCCTAGCGACAGATTGATAACATCCATGTGATCTTTAACCGCATGTTCGATCCCGTCGATGACTTGTGCAGTGGAACCAGAGGATCTACCGGATTCAGCGTCATAGCCAAGTACTTTATACACATGTAGTTCGGATTCGTATGCCACGCCTTTTTGTACGATGTCGGATGCAGGATTCACGCCTCGGCCAGCGATGGTCCCAGATACGTGAGTACCATGTTGAGTTCCTGCGTTGCCTGTAGTTTCATCAGGAATCTCTTCGTAAGGATCCTCCGTATTGAAGTAGGAATCATGACCGCCTACGTATGCATCCACCAGATCCGGGTGAACGTAATCAACGCCCGTATCAATGACGCCGATTTTAATGCCTTTTCCGGTAAGTCCCTTCTCCCAAGCCGCCGGTACGCCGATCTGATTCAACGGATCGATATCGCATTTGCAGTCAGGGGAAGTTGCAGAAGGCGTCGCTTTCGCATCGGGGATCGCGTAATATGTACGGTTTTCGTAAATGGATTTTACCCCGGGCAGCTTCGCCAGGTTCGGAATCTGATTGGCCGGCAATTCTACTTCCATCCCGTTAAGCACCGTGTCGTACTGATAGGTTACTTGAATCGGGATGCCGCTATTCCTGGCGCTCGCGATGAAACTAGTATGCTGACGCTGAATAACGCTTGTTGTCGCTTCTGAATCGAAAGAATTAACGCCCATCCTGGAGGCATAATTCCCTTCGGCGATGGAGGCTCCTTTCATTTGAACGATTACTTTCACCTTATCGGCGGACGTAGTGTTTAAACGAGGAGAGATGAGCGGGCCCGTGTTGGGCTGAAGCTCTGCTGCAGACGGCTTGCTTTGGAGCAGCTTGCTGATCAGCTCGGGTGAAAGCGTTGATTGCTGGCCTCCAGCTGCATGCGCAGCGAACGGCTGGAACAGAAGAAGCGTGGACATAGTTGCGGTGAGAAGAGCTTTGTTAAGAGATTTCTGCAATCGGATACCTTCTTTCTAAAATAGTGAGATTGACTACCGTCTGGGAATAAATGGACATGATGGTTTGTTTAAATATTTCGCTAAACATCCTTAAAATCCTTTTCACAATCTTAATAGTCTAAAAATTCTAATATAAATATAGCGTAAATGTTAAAAGCAGAAATAGACCTGCAGCAACATAGCCGCCGGTCTACCTTAATGATCGTCTGTCATGACTAGTAATGCTTTTATTAGCCTTTGGGTTGCTTCTTTTAATAGCATGGAAAGCCGTCAGGTTCTTTGAATCGTTACCTTGCTGGATAAAAGCACTTATTGGGTGCCCGTTCGTTTATCGATCTTGCCGCGACAGTTGGTTCTTGCCGATCAAAATCTTGAAGTCCACCGTGACTCGCGGCAAAGGCATTTCTCGAACTTTGTCCAAGCGTTCCCTCGATGTGCCCCAGGATAATGGCGTCATGCCAAGCAAAGGTTCGATTAACGGTTCACTCAGGGTTACTTGATAGCGAATGCTTTCCACGTCCGTGATCTCAAAATGTGCGTTAAAATGGTCCAGCGTGCGCGCATTCGAATACACCTGTTTGTTCGATCCCTCGTAAAAAACTTCTCTAAGTTCCTTTAGATAATCCCGTTCGGGAATGACCTTAATCACTATGCCGTCATCCATGATCAGTCTCTGGAATTCCGAATAGTTAGCTGGCGATAGAATGTTAAGGATGAATCGGAATTGCCGATTTGCAAATGGACAGTTCGCAATATCCGCAACGCACCAAGTTGCATTCGAATATTCGGCCGCAGCGAAACTGATACCCTCCTTAGAAATATCGATTCCAATACCCAATGGAGGGATGATTTTGTTTCGCTTTATTTCTTCTTGAATGTGAAATAAGTGAGAGCCTTCTCCGCACCCTGCATCCAGCAAGCTTGCAGGATCATTGGCTGGAAGGTGATTGCGTATTATTTTGCTTACCGCTGCATGCAAGGGACCGAAAAAACCGCTTCTGCCGACTATTCTTCTGTATGCGAAGATTTTTTTCGCATAGTTCGTTTTATTGGCGCGAGACAATAAGTTGATATATCCCTGCCTGGCTATATCAAAACAATGCCCGTTGCCGCAACATAAACTTTGCAGATTCATGATTTGCATCTGCTCTTTACAAATCGGACATCTAAATATCTTCTGAAATCGTTCAATAGCAGCTGCGCGCATCAGCTTTTTACTTTTCGTATTCACAAAAAAGCACCCCGTTCATTCGTAATAGGTGAATGAAAAAAGGCGCAGTCAAATACACCCGGGCAGATTTCGAAAAAAGCCGGGTTACGTGATCTGCACCTTACATTACCTGTAACGAATGAATTGGATGATCATCGTAAAACTCTCCCTCATCGGTAACGCATTTAAAGCGATCTCATTATAACATATTCCGCAATCCAAGCTTGCAATCGCGAGCGGGTTACCAAGCGACTCAACAGCGAAGCGAATCAGACCCGTCGGTGGATAAATATTGTCTTCGCCATCTGCCTGCGGTCTACCGAACGACGCAATGTTGAAAACAAAATGTAAGCAAGTGCCGCAAGAGATTCGCACTACGATCAATAGAAACGTTTCGATCAAGTAGAAACAACCTCTTGAATACGCTTTATTTATCGGATATAATCAAATCGAAACGTTTCTCCTCATGATTTCGATTGCAATAATGACCTAAAATGTGGATATTATGCGCCTGATCGAAACGTTTCACCGAATTTTTCGAGGTTCGGCAAACCGTAATAATGGTAAAAAATACAGGACATAATGAGGGGAGGAAAACGCTTCTGGGGCCTGACCGCCCTAACGAAGTGAAAGCGCAAGCAAGGATCGTGTCCATTATAACTGAGCTTATCGAGAGGGGTTTTCTTGTATGAAAAAAACGATGACATTGATAACGGCCGGCGTGCTGACCGTAGGTATGCTCGCAGGGTGCGGAGCGAAAGACGACAATTCAGCGGGCGGCACGAACGAGGGAGGCGGCGCTTCGAACGAGAAAGTCACCCTGACCGTATGGGGCATGGGCGAAGAAGCGAAAACCTTGCCGAAGTTCGCGGACGAATTCACGAAAGAAAACCCGAACATCAAGGTGAACGTGCAGGCGCTGCCTTGGGATCAAGGCCACGACAAGCTGCTGACTGCAGTCGCGTCCAAGAAAGGTCCGGACGTCGTCCAAATGGGCTCGTCCTGGGTGGCGGAATTCGCGGATGCCGGCGTGCTGGCCGATCTGTCTCCGTACGTTACGCAATATCCCGAGCTGAATCCAGACAACTTCTATCCGGGCGCGGTCGAAGCCGGCAAGTACAACGACAAGTACGTCAGCTCGCCGTGGTACGTCGAGACCCGCGTATTGTTCTACCGCACGGACATGCTGAAGAGCGTCGGCTTCGACAAGGCTCCCGCAACCTGGGACGAGCTGTCCGACGCCGCTCAGAAGCTCACGAAAGCCGGCGGAAGCGGCAAGTACGGCATGAGCATCGATCCGAAGGAGCAATCCCTGGGCTTCATGTTCGCCCGCCAGAACGGCGCGAACTGGTTCACGTCGGACGGCAAGCCGAATTTCAACGATCCGAAATTCGTTGAAGCGGTCTCGTACGTCAACAGCTTCTATCAAAACGGATCCGCGCCGAAGGATCTCGGTCTCGACATTGTTCCGGCCTTCAAAGAAGGCATCCTGCCGATGTTCATCAGCGGTCCATGGATGATCAAATTGATCCAGGATCAAGCGCCTGAGATCAACGGCAAATGGGCGCTCGCCGTGCTGCCGAAGAAAGAAAACAACATGTCGGTGCTTGGCGGCTCGAACCTGTCCATCTTCGAGTATTCGAAGAACAAGGATGCCGCGGCCAAATTCGTCGCCTACATGAGCAAAGCGGAAACCCAGCTGAAATGGATGGATTCCACGAGCTCGCTGCCGGCCGTCACGTCCGCTTGGGACGACGACAAGCTGAAGAACGATCCGAACTATCAAGTGATCGGCGAACAATTGAAGACGGCGCAGCCGATGCCGGTTCTGAGTTCTTGGGCGCAGGTCGGCGACAGCTACCTGAAGCACTTCGAAGTCATTTACCGCAGCAACGCGGACGTGAAGAAGGAAATGGACAGCTTCAACGCGGACGCGGCCAAACTAATGAAGTAACGCGATAAGCTTTCCAGGTGCGGGAATCGTCTTCCCCTCCCGTTGAAGCAGACCGGCCGCATGCGGCCGGCCTGCTCTATATATGCCCCAGGCATGAAGAAGGAAGTGAGATTTCCGGATGAAAGGTTTCCTGAATAGACAAGCCCCTTATGTGTTCATCGCGCCAACTTTGATCCTGCTTACCTTGTTCTCTCTCGTCCCCATCGTGGTGGCCCTTGTGATCAGCCTCACCGACATGGACCTTGGAGGACTCGCGAATTTCGATTCGATCAGCTTCATCGGGTTTGACAACTATGCCGAGGTGTTGACGGATCCCGTCTTCATGAAGTCCATTCTCAACACGCTGTTCTACGTCGTGATCGGCGTGCCGCTGGTCATCTTGTTCTCGCTTGCCGTCGCGCTGTTGATCAACCTGGGCACGTCCCGGATTTTCAAGGCCTTTCGCGTTGTCTACTATCTCCCGTCCGTGACGAACATCGTAGCCGTCGCGGTCGTCTGGAGTTATCTCTATAATCCGTCTCTCGGCCTATTCAACTACCTGCTCAACGCGGTCGGTCTGCCGGACGTGCAATGGCTCACGCAGCCGACGACTGCCAAGCTGTCGCTGATCCTGCTGGCGCTGTGGAAAGCGGTCGGCTTGAACATGATTATTTTCATCGCGGCGCTGCAGGGAATACCGAAATCTTACTACGAAGCCGCCCAACTGGACGGCGCCAGCCTGTGGCAGCAAGTGACGAAGATCACGATTCCGATGCTGCGATTCGCCATCTTCTTCGTGTCCATCACGACGATGATCGGCTGGCTGCAGTTCTTCGAGGAACCGTTCGTCATGACGAACGGCGGGCCGCTGGACGGCACGCTGTCCGTGTCGCTGTTCATTTACCAGAACGGCTTCAAGTTCAACAACTTCGGGTATGCGGCGGCCGGTTCGTTCGTGCTGTTCGTCTTTATCATTGCCATTACGCTCATTCAGCTCAGGCTGCAAAAAAACGAGTCCGACATGACTTAACGATGCGGGGAGATCATTATGAGTAAATCAATTGCCGTGAAGAAAGGTAGCCCGGACGCGCAGCAGGGCGGCCGGCTCTTCCAATGGATTTCCGTCGTCGTGCTGAGCATCGGCGGCCTCTTCTTCCTGCTGCCTTTCTTTTGGATGATCATGTCGTCGTTCAAGCCGGAGAGCGAGATCGTGCAGATTCCGCCTACGCTGTGGCCGTCCCACTTTACGATGAAAAGCTTCAAGGATTTGTTCGAAAACATGAATTTCGGCGTGTACCTGAAAAACACGCTGATCATCGTCCTGTTCTCGTTCGTCGGCCTGCTGCTTAACGCCGTGGCGGGCTTCGGCTTCGCCAAGTACGACTTCAAGGGCCGGAACGGACTGTTCCTCCTGGTGCTCGCGACGATGATGATCCCTAGCCAGGTCACGATGATTCCGGTCTACCTCATCCTGAACTCGATGGGGTTGACGAATACGATGACGGGGATCGTGCTGCCGGGGTTCGTCGGGGCGTTCGCGATCTTCTTGTTCCGCCAGTTCATGTCGACGATTCCGACGGAGCTGCTGGAAGCGACGCGGCTGGACGGCGCGAGCGAATACCGGATCTTCCTGCAAATCGCGCTGCCGATCTCGAAGCCGATCCTCGCGGTACAGGCGATCCTGACGTTCATCGCCGGCTGGAACAGCTTCCTCTGGCCGCTGATCATCGCGAACGACGAGAGCCTGTATACGTTGTCCGTCGGCTTGTCGCTGCTCAAGGGGCAGTACGCGTCGAACTTCGGCCTGCAGATGGCGGGCGCCACGTTCATGGTTGCTCCGGTCATCGTGCTGTTCACGTATTTCCAGAAGCATATTATCGAGAACTTCAGCATTTCCGGCATGAAATAAACCCTTACGCGGTTGGAAAGCAGGTGCTATGACGATGTCCGCTGCTGCTCCGAAACGACCTAATATTTTGTTTATCATGTCGGACGACCACGCTTCGCATGCGATCGGCGCCTATGGCAGCCGCATCAACAAGACGCCTCATTTGGACCGGCTGGCGGACGAAGGGATGCGCTTCGACAATTGCTTTTGCACGAATTCGATCTGCGCGCCGAGCCGCGCGACGATATTGACCGGGACGTACAATCATATCAACGGCGTCAAGACGCTCGGCGACGACCTGGACGGACGGCAAGTCACGTTTCCGAAGCTGCTGCAGGCAAGCGGCTATCAGACGGCGATCGTCGGCAAATGGCATCTGGGCCACGGCGGGCATTACGATCCGACGGGCTTCGATTATTGGAGCGTGCTGCCGGATCAAGGCGAATACCGCAATCCCGATTTTATCGAGATGGGCACGGCGAAGAAGTTCGAAGGCTATGTCACCGATATCATTACGGACAAGTCGCTGGATTGGATCGCGAACCGCGACCCGGAGCGACCGTTCATGCTGATGTGCCATCACAAAGCGCCGCATCGCCACTGGGAACCGGACGAGAAGCATAAGCATCTCTACGAGGAGACCGAGATTCCGGAGCCGGAGACGTTCAACGACGATTATGCGACGCGCGCGCAGGCGGCCGTGCGGGCGAAGATGCGCATCGACGATCTGAACGAGCTCGATACGAAAGGCCCGCCTCCGGAAGGGCTGACGCCGGAACAGGTTCGCAAGTGGAAGTACCAGCGGTACATCAAGGACTATCTCCGTTGCATCGCCTCTATCGACGACAACGTCGGCCGCATGCTCGATTACCTCGACGAGCAGGGGCTGGCGGAGGACACGATCGTCATTTATACGTCCGACCAAGGCTTCTTCCTGGGCGATCACGGCTGGTTCGACAAGCGGTTCATGTACGAAGAATCGCTGCGGATGCCGTTCCTGATCCGGTACCCGCGGGAGATTCGGGCCGGCAGCGCGAGCGGCGCGATGATTCTGAACACGGACTTCGCACCGACCTTCCTTGAGTACGCGGGTCTGCCGGTACACGAGCGGATGCAAGGCTTCAGCATTCGGCAGCTCCTGCGCGGCGTCGTGCCGGACGGCTGGCGGACGTCGATGGTCTACCGCTATTGGATGCACCTGGACGGCAGCCACGAAGTCTATGCGCACTATGGCATCCGGACGCATCGTTACAAGCTGATCTATTATTACGCAGAGGCGCTGGGCACCACGGATTCGCGGGACGAACCCCGGCCGCCGGAATGGGAGTGCTTCGATCTGGAACAGGATCCGTACGAGCTGAACAACGTCTACGGCCAGCCGGATTACGCGGGCACGATCGCGGCCTTGAAGCGGGAGCTGGAGCGGCTGATGGACGACGTGCAGGACGAGTACGTTCACGATTAGCATGAAGACGCCGGCGATAGATGCGGCGATTCGTTGCATAGAGATACAAGCGGATAGGAATCAAGAACATGGGAGGGAGCCCGGAGATGAATACTGAGCAGCGAACGACAACGTTTCCCGTGCAAACGGATGGGCTGGTCTTTACGTTCCTGGAGAGCGGCGACCTGCGGGACATGCAATACGAAGGCATCATGGTTAACCAAATCATGTCGAACCCGCTGGACGGATCGATGAATAATATTTATTTGCGCGTGCGCGAGAAGGGGCGGATCGTCTCCGCGCCGCTGCTTGGCGTGCGCTCGGGCAGCCGGGTCAGCGCGTCGGACCGGCGCGTCGTCTGGAGCGGGGAAGCGCTCGGCGTGGGGTATCAAGTGACGTTGACGCTCATGCCCGGCTTGATCTGGTTCTGGGACGTCCGGCTGACCGGCGACGGCGTCGAGGCGGACGTCGTCTACGGCCAAGATCTCGGACTGGCCGACGTCGGCGCGGTCCGCGCGAACGAAGCGTACATGTCCCAGTATATCGGCCATACGGTATTTCATGCGGAGGATACGGGGTACGCGGTGTGCTCGCGGCAAAACCAGCCGATGTCGTCCGGCTTCCCGTACATCCAGCAAGGATCGTTGACCCGCGCCGTCGGATATTCGACGGACGGCTTCCAATTCTTCGGCCTCTCGTACAAGGAGACGAACGTACCGGAAGCGCTTGGCCGCGACCGCTTGGACAATGCCGTCTATCAGTATGAATTCGCGTATACCGGGCTCCAGTCGGAGACGGCACGGCTAAGCGGCGAATCCGCGTTCGTGTTCTACGGCTTGCTGCGGCCGAATCACGCGGAAGCGGTCGGAGAGCTTGAATACCGGGATGAAGTGCGGGCCGCTTGGGTGCTGGCGCAAGCCGAATTCGACGAAGACGCGGCGAAGGAACTCCGTCCGATCGGGCCGCGCGTGTCGTGGAGCGATACGATCGGCGAGCCGCTGCGAAGCCAGTCGCTCTCGATGGACGAGATCGACGCGCTCTTCCCGGTCCGTCTGCAGGAAGAGCGCGACGGGGAAGAGCTGCTCTCCTTCTTCACGGGGACGTACGAGCATATCGTGCTGAAGTCGAAGGAGCTGCGCATGGAGCGTCCGCACGGGCATATCCTGATGAGCGGCGACAATGCGCGGATGAACGAGCATGTGTTGTCCTCGACGAACTACATGTACGGCATCTTCCACTCGCAGGTGACGGCAGGCAACACCTCGTTCAATAAATTGATGACGAACGCGCGCAACGCGCTCAACGTGCCGAAGACGTCGGGACAGCGGATCTACGCGGAGGTAGACGGCAAGTACCGTTTGCTCGCGATGCCGTCCTTGTACGAGATCGGCTTTAACTACGCGCGCTGGCATTACGTATTGGCGGACGATACGCTGGTCGTGACGGCATGGACCAAATCCGATTCGCCGGAGCTGGCGCTCGAGGCCGTCTCGAAGACGAACAAGGCGTATCGCTTCCTCGTGACCAGCCAAATGACGATGAACGACAAGGAGTACGAGCTGCCTTGCCTGCTCGAGCGCGACGGAGACGAACTCGTCTTCCGCGCCCATCCCCAATCGCTGAGCGCAAGCGCGTATCCGGAGCTGAATTTCCGCCTTCGCGTGACGGGAACGGACATGCAGGTTCTGGACGAACGGGCGCTCGCGCCGGAAGCGGCGGCGGGCTCCGCTTCGCTGACGGTGCTGGCGCTCGACGCGACCCGCGGCTGGAGACTGACGATCGCGGGCAATCTGGAGGCGGCCGCCGCCAAGGCGGGAGCCGTAGACGAACGGCAGCCGGCGGAGACGGATATCGAGCAATATCGTTCGTTCCTGTCGTCGGTCATGAACGACTTCCGATTGTCGCATGAATCGGAGGCAAAGGCGCGGGAGCTGGAGAAGTTCAACGTGCTGGCGTGGTGGTACACGCATAACATGCTCGTCCATTACTCCGTTCCGCACGGCCTCGAACAATACAGCGGCGCCGCTTGGGGCACGCGCGACGTCTGTCAGGGGCCGGCGGAATATTTCATGGCGACGGGCAAGTACGAACAGGTCAAGGAAATCCTGAAGACGGTCTATGCGCACCAGTACAAGGAAGACGGCAATTGGCCGCAGTGGTTCATGTTCGACCGGTATTACCGGATCCAGCAGGAAGAGAGCCACGGCGACATTATCGTCTGGCCGCTGAAGGTGCTGGGCGATTATTTGCGGGTGACGGGCGATTTCTCGATCTTGGAGGAACGCGTGCCGTATTCCGCCCATACGGGCGAGCTGACGGAAGAGACCTTCACCGTTCTCGACCATGCGCGCAAGGAACTGCAGTATATCAAGGATCGCTTCCTGCACGGCACGCGCCTGTCCGCCTACGGGGACGGCGATTGGGACGATACGCTGCAGCCGGCGAACGCCAAACTGAAGCAGTATATGATCAGCAGCTGGACCGTGTCGCTGACGTTCCAGACGTTATCCCAGCTCTCCGGCGCGTTGTCGGGCCAAAGCGGAGCGCTTGCCGAGCTGGCGGCTGAGCTGAAGGAGCTGGCCGAAGGCATCAAGACGGACTTTCACCGTTACTTGGTGAAGGACGGCGTCATCTCCGGCTTCGCCTATATGGAAGAGCCGGGCCGCATCGAACTGATGCTGCATCCGAGCGACGGCAAGACCGGCATCGCGTACCGCTTGCTGCCGATGACGCGCAGCATGATCGGCGAGCTGCTGGACGCCGACGAGGCGGAATCGCATTACCGCCTCATCAAGCGAGAGCTGTACTGCCCGGACGGCGTACGCCTGATGAACCGCCCCGCGGACTACGCGGGCGGCGTCAGCACGCGGTTCAAGCGCGCCGAGCAGGCGGCGAACTTCGGCCGCGAGATCGGCCTGCAGTACGTGCACGCGCATATTCGCTTCGTCGAAGCGATGGCCAAGCTCGGCAAGCGCGACGAAGTGTGGAAGGGCCTCGCGATGATCAATCCGGTCGGATTGCGCGACGTCGTGCCGAATGCGGACTGGCGCCAGAGCAACGCGTACTTCAGCAGCTCGGACGGCAAGTTCCCGGACCGCTATGCGGCGCAGGAAGGCTTCGGCAAGCTGCGCACGGGCGAGGTGCAAGTGAAGGGCGGCTGGCGCATCTACTCCAGCGGCCCCGGGATCTACATGAACCAGTTGATCTCGAACGGCCTCGGCATCCGTCAAGAAGGCGGGGATTTGGTACTTGATCCCGTGCTGCCGGCGGATATGAACGGGCTCCGTTTCCGCTTCCGATGGAACGGCAGGCTGATCGCGTTCCGCTACGACATCGGCGGCGAGACGGTGACGGCCGTTACCGTGAACGGCAAGCCCGTGCACGCGGCCGAACACGCGAACCGGTACCGCCACGGCGGCGTGCGGATCGGCCGCGAGGCGTTCGAAAGTTTGCTGGCCGACGGCCTGAACGAAGTCGTCATCCGGCTGTCATAAAAATTATTCGGCGGCGATGGGGGGAGTTCGTTCCCCATCGCCGAATTTATTCCATGAAGCGATCGAGACAAGAGAGCGAGCAGTGAAGATAGGAGCGATAGCTGTGGTCAGCATTAAAGACATTGCCAAGCAATTGGGGGTATCAATCTCGACCGTATCTTACGCGCTGAACGGAAATCCCAAAGTCACGGAAGAAACGAGGGAAAAGATCCTGACCGTGGCCAAGGAGCTGAATTACGTGCCGAACGCGGCCGCGAGGACGCTGAAGAAGCGGGAGACGCGCATCATCGGCGCGTTCCTGACGACCTTCGAGGGGGCTTTCTACGGCCAGCTTCTTCAGGGCATGAAGGAAGAGATGAACAAACGGGGGTACGATCTCGTCATCTGCAGCGGGGTGCAGTCGCACCGGATGCTATCGGAAGGCACGCTGGACGGCGCGATCGTCCTGGACAGCCTGTTCACGGATCAGGAGCTGCTGCTTCACGCGGGGCGGAACCATAAGCTGGTCGTGCTGGACCGGGAGCTGAGCCATCCGAACATCGTGCAGGTGCTTCTGGACAACAAGGCGGGCGCCACCTTCGCGACGGAGTACCTGATCCGGAAAGGGCATAAGAAGCTGTATGCCGTGACCGGTCCCGAGGGCTCGTTCGACTCCGAGCAGCGGCTTGCGGCCGTCCGCCAAACGGTGGAACGCAACGCTCCGCTGCAGTATGCCGAGATTCCCGGCAACTTCGACAAGGAGAGCGGGGCGGCCGCGGTGGCGCGCATCCTCGGCGAATACGACGGGCCGGCCGCCGTATTCTGCCTGAACGACGAGATGGCGATCGGGGTATATCAAGCACTGAAGAATACGCCGTATCGCATCGGGGAGCATCTCCACGTGGTCGGCTTCGACCACATCGACATCTCCGACTACATGCAGCCGCGTCTCGCGACCGTCGACTATTCGGAGCGGCGCTGGGGCGCGGTGGCCGCCGAGCAGCTCATCAAGCTGATCGCGGGCGAAGGCGCGGAGCATGAGCGCATCTACGTCTCGCTGATCGAAGGCGAATCGGTGCAGCAGGCATAAATAAGTTCGAAAGCGCGAAGCGCGCAGGACCTTTGGGGTCTTGCGCGCTTTTTTTGCTTTCTATCACAACTTCCAACGCATCAAGCAGCAAAACGAGCGCGATAGCCCGCCCGCGCGCGAGATTGGTCGGCAAAGTAGCCGATTTGGTCGTATTGTTCGCTTGAGGAGCTTGGACGGGAGCATTAAAATGATACTGATTCGAGGCGGAGCCCGCTTGAAGCCGGGCAAAGCCGACTATTCCGCGCTTAGGACGATCGGGCGTTCGGGGAGGTAGCCGTGAAAGCATCGTCGGGTTGGAAGGAAGCGGAATCGTGATGCCTTTGCGCGGATGAAGCCGCGGACGGCAAGCATGCGCCATTATGTAAACGGTAACAAAACAGTCGGAAGCGAATCTGAGGAGGTTTCTTACCATGACAGGCACGGAACACCGAGCAACGAGATTCAGCAGGCCGCCCGCCGGGCCGAAAAAATACATGGCCCTGCTGGCGCTGACGGCGCTCCTGCTCTCGCTGCTCGCGCCGGCGTTCGGCCGGACCGCGCACGCGGCAGCGGACACGACGCTTTACGCGCAGGACTTCGAAGGCGTCGACGCCGGACAATTGCCGGACGGCTGGACGGTAACCGGCAACGCGAACGGCAGCTCCGCCGGGGTTGACGCGGACGCGGACGGCAATAAAAGCCTGACGATGGTACAAGGCAGCGGCAACGTCGCGCTCGATCAGACGGCCAAGCTCGTCTTGGCGTCGCCGATCACGGGCACGGCATCCATCGAGCTGAAGGTAATGGCCGGGCAACTGGAGAAATCCGACGATTTCCTCACGCTCAAGGACAGCCAAGGCCATACGATAGTCGGTCTGCTGTTCGACAGCAAATGGAATGACGACACCGGCAAGTATTTGGCGGTGCGCGCCGGCAGCGGCTGGAATAACCTGGCTCCTTATGCGGCCGGCCAATGGTACGACATCCGGATCGATGTCGACCTGGCGGCGCAGACCTCGAACATCCGGATCGACGGCGCTGCGGTCGAGAAGGGGACGAACGTTGCTTTCGAGCAAGCGGCGGCCGATATCGCGTCGCTGGAGTCGACGACGCATCAATACCAAGCGGGCGTTTTCCATGTCGACGACATCCTCGTGACGAAGCCGTCCGGCGCGGCGCCGACGGCCAGTGCCGTAACGGTCACCGGCTCGCGCGCCGTCGGTCAGACGCTGACCGGCAGCTACGCGTACTCGGATCCCGAAGGAGATGCCGAAGCGGGAACGACGTTCAAGTGGTACGCCGGCACGGCGGCCGACGGCTTCGACAAGACGGCGATTGACGGCGCGACGGCCGTCACGCGCATGGTGGCGGCGGAAGACGTCGGGAAGTTCCTGTTCTTCGAGGTGACGCCGGCCAACGCGGGCGGAGCCGGAACCCCGGCGCTCAGCCCCGCGGTCCAAATCGCGGCGGCGGATAACGAGTCGCTGCTGAGCGGCGGCGCGATCGAGGCGGAAGTGTCCGCCGGCAAGTTTGCGCCCGCGGCGTACGCGGACGGACTGGAGAGCGGTTTCGACGGCGACTTCGGCAAATGGCAGACGTTACCCGGCATGACCGCGCCGAGCAATGCCGCGCAGAATAAAGTGTCGGGCTGGAGCGGGATGGACGATACGTCCTTCGAGGCGCGCTTCGCCTATAACGCTTCTACCTTCTATCTGGGCGTCAAAGTAAAGGACGACGTACACGACCCGCTGCCCGGAGGCTCGAACTGGTCCGCGGACGGCATTCAATTCGCCTTCGCCGAGGGCTCGTCCCGTACCGAATTCGGCATCGCGGCCGGCAATAACGGCAGCGCGGATATCCAGCGCTACGCGGACGGCAGCGCGATCTTGCCGGCGAGCGCCGTCCAAGCCCATGTCGCGCGATCGGAGCAGAATAAGGAGACGATCTACGAGCTGGCCATTCCATGGGGCGCCGTCCGCTCCGGCGCGCCGTCGGCGGGGCAGGCGATTCCGTTCACTCTGCTCGTGAACGACAGCGACGGCGGCGGCCGCAAGGGCTACGTCGAGTGGACGCCGGGCATCGGCAGCTCCAAGGACGTGACGGGTCTCGGGAAAGTGGAGCTGCTCAAGCAGGATCAGACCTGGACTTCTTGGCTGAAGGGCATCGCTTCGGTCAACGCCGGCGACAGCGCGCAATACACGCTCGATATCCTGAACGTCGGCGACGATGCGGCGAGCTTGAAGCTGGATATCCCGGCCGCGGGCATCGCGTCGGAGGAAGTTTCCATTCCGGCGGGCCAGCTGTTCAAGAAGAGCTTCTCCGTACAGGTGGACAATACGATGGACATCGCGGCGACGATTACCGAACCGTCCGCCGGCAAGTCGCGCACGGAAACCTTCCACGTGGACGCGGTCAAGAACAAGGACCAGCTCACGGCCGAATTCGTTAACATCCGGGACGTGCTGATTCCGAATCTGCAGGCGAAGATGGAGCAAGCGGCGCAGGCCGGGATCGCGACCGACTACGAGAAAGTCAACCAGACGGTCATCGAGGATATGTACGCGTACGGCATGGAGGATATCGATCACGATGACCTGCCGAGAGCCGAATATATCGCGAACGCGCTGAAGCAGCTCTATCAGCAGGCAATGGACGATCTGGATGCCTACTTGGCCGGAACGGCCGATTCCAAGGGACCCGTAGCCCGCTACCAGACGGGCCGCACGGCGATCGACGGCTACACGATCAAAGGCAACACGACGGCAGGCGAGAATAAGCCGCTCATCTTCAGCGGCTACGGCATGTTCGAGCAGGCGACGAAGGATATTCCGTTGTTCCGGGACTTGGGCAACAACATCATCGATTTCAACATTTATCCGTCGGAAACGATCAAGAAAGCCGGCCTGGCCGGCTGGTCCACCTATTCGCAGAAGTCCGCGAAGTTCGCCTTGGACCGCGCCGCGGCCCATACGGGGAACGCATCGCTCCAGGTATCGAGCACGGATGCCGGTCACTCCAGCATCCTCTATCAGCTGCTGACGCTGAAGCCGAATACCAACTACAATCTGTCCGCCTGGGTCAAGACCGACGGCTCGCCGCAAGCGTACATGTTCTCCAATCATAACGGTTGGACGACGTCTCCGATCGCGGATACGGACGATTGGCAGCAGCAGCAGTTCAGCTTCACCACCGGCGCGAACGAGAACAGCCTGCAGGTCGGCGTGTTCGTCAACGAGCCCGGCTCGGTATGGGTGGACGATTACGTCATCACGGAAGAAGGCGCCTCCGATAACCTCATGGCGAACCCGGGATTCGAGGAAGGCTCGGGCAACGACAGCTTCTTCGTCGTGGACGATTCGTACGTGGTGAACAATGTCGTTCCCGCGCTGGAGAGCGCCGAACGGCATAATATCGGGGTCAACATCGAGATGGCGCCGCAAGGCTTCCCGGACTGGATCTTCCAAGAGTACCCGGACACCAAGATCCCCGACAACTACGGCTTCCTCAAGATCGATATCGAGAATCCGCGCGTCCAGGAGGTCATGAAGGCCCATATCGACGCCATCATGGAGAAGGTGAAAGATTCGCCGGCGCTTCAGGCGGTCAATCTGTCCAACGAATCCGAATACATCACCAACGAAGGCACGTACAACACGGCCAAATGGCGGGAATACGAAGAGACGCTGTACGGCACGATCGATGCCTTGAACGCGATGTACGGCACGTCGTATGCGGATTTCGGCGAGATTTCCGTGCCCGATATGACGAACGTCGCCGGCTCTGCCTTATACTTCGATTATTTGACCTTCAAGAACGAGCGCTTGACCGCGTTCCATAAAATGATGGCCGACGAGGTGCACAAGTACGCGCCGGATCTTCCGGTGCACGTGAAGCTGATGGGCTTCGGCGTGACGAACAACGACCTGATGCTCCGAGGCGGCAAGGACTTCGAGCAAATGGCCGCGGCTACCGAGATGACGGGCCTCGACGGCGGACCCGAGTACGGCAGCGGACCCGACCGGTTCGCCGAGTACGTCGGCATGCTCGACATGGCGACGTCCATGAAGGAACAGCCGACCTTCAATTCGGAGAACCACATCATTTCCGACGGCGAAACCAAGTATTCGCCGGACATCGCCAAATGGGTGTCCAACTGGATCTGGGACGGCGCGCTTCACGGCACGGGAGCGTCCGTGATCTGGGTATGGCAGCGCGACTATGCCACGGATTACTTGCAGGGCAGCATCCTGAACCGTCCGGATGCCGTCGCGGATGTCGGTCATGCGTCGCTTGACCTGAACCGCCTGGTCGACGAAGTGTCGGCCTTCCAGAACGACGACGCCAAGGTCGGCGTATTGTTCTCGATGACGCCGCGGCTGTACGCGCCGGATTATTACAGCACGCTGACCAAGGCATACACGGCGCTCAGCTACAACGGCAACAAGGTCGGCTACGTGACCGAAGATCAAATCAACGACGCGGTGAACGGCAAGCTCGGCCAATACAAGCTATTGGTTCTGCCGGAGGTCAGCAATCTGTCCGCCGCGACGCTCGCCAATATCCGGCAATGGGAAGAGCAGGGCGGACGCGTCGTCCTGATCGGCGACCAGACCAAGCTGATCAAGGCGGACGAACATAATTTGCCGCTGTCCGCGGAAGATCGCGATGCGGTCTTGAACAGCGCGAACACGACCCGGATCGATTCCAATCCGAAGATCGACGATATGCGCACCGATTTCTTCGGGTTAATGCATCAGCTCGGTCTCGATAAGGTGATCGTCTACGACGCCGGCACGAATCAGCCTGCATCCCAGGTGGAATGGCGCACGGCCGTGAACGGGAACGACAGCCTGCTCAGCCTGGTGAATTACGGCAATACGGACAGATCGCTGTACGTGAAGGTGAACGGCGAACAAGTCACGCCGGTCAAAGAACTGATCGCGAACAAGGATAACGCATCGGCGACGCTGGCGCTCGGCGGCTTCGCGCATGCTTTGTACGTGCTGCCCGGGAACGCGGATAACCCGGATACGGGCAACCCCGGAAGCGGGCCGACGGTCATCGTCAATCCCGGCAGCGCCGACGGGACGGTCGCGGTGAATGCAGACGAGTTGAAGCCGGACGCGGACGGAACCGTCGGCATTCAAATTCCGGACGGCACCAAGGAAGTGCGGCTTCCGTCCAATGCGGGGGATCTCCTCGGCAGCGCATCGCTCCAGCTGACCGCAAGCAAGCTGGCCATGACCATCGATCCGTCCGTGCTGAAAGCATTGGCGGCGCTTGTCCCGGCCGACCAACTGCCGGATGCGCGCATCTCGCTCGTCATTCAGGCGCTGACCGACGGGGAAGCGAAAGCCTTGACGAACGATCCGTCCGGATCGAACGCCGTCATGAAGGCGGCGGGCAACGCATACCGATTCGAGCTCGCGATCGTCGCGAAGGACGGCAAGTCGAGCAAGCTTGACCGCTTCGGGAAGCCGGTGAAGGTCACGCTGCCTTATGCCGACGGAGCCGACGAGAACCTGCTCGGCGTCTATGCCTACGATGAAGCAACGAAGACGTGGGACTATATCGGCGGCACGGTGAACAGCGCCAGCCATGAAGTGACGGCAGAGCTGTCTCACTTCAGCAGCTACGCGGTGTTCGAATACAAGAAGACGTTCCTCGACGTGCCCGCTTCCCATTGGGCTTACGACGCCATCGGCAAGCTCGCGGCGAAGCACATCGTGAACGGCGTGTCCGAGACGAGTTACGCGCCGCTGAAGCAGGTGACCCGCGCGGAATTCGCCGCGCTGCTCGTCCGGACGCTGGGACTCTCGTCCTCCGGCGCGTCGCCGTTCGGCGACGTGGCCGGCGGCGCCTGGTACGCCGGCGATGTGGCCGCGGCGTACGAAGCGAAGCTGATCAACGGCAGAACGGCCGTCGTTTTCGCGCCGAACGACTTCATTTCCCGCGAGGAAATGGCGGCGATGCTCGTGCGCGTCCATGAATTCAAGACGGGCAAGCAGGCGACGGAAGGCGACGCGGGCCTGACGGACATGGCGCAGGTATCCGTTTGGGCGCTCGACGATGTCAACGCGGCCGTCAAGACGGGCTTGATGAACGGAACCGGCGCCGGGGCCTTCGCTCCTGCCGCCGCGACGAGCCGCGCGGAAGCCGCGCAGGCGATCGTCAATCTGCTGGCATTGATCCCGTAATATTCATTGCGATCGGAGCAGCCGCTCATTCCCGGCCGGGGATGGGCGGCTGCTTCTATTCTGTTTCTGTTAAGGAAGCCGGTTCGCGTTCCTTCAGTCGGAGGGGGCTGCGGAGGCTCTGCCTGACCGCAGCCTTACGTTTAGACAGCGCATATGAATTTCTATATAATGGAACAAAGAGTATTGTAAGCGCTTTAATTGCGAGGGGCCGGACTTCTTGCCGTAGAACGAGATAAAGGTGGGGCGAAATGAAGCGAATACCAATGATGCTGCAGCTGATGCTGATCTTGTTCTGCGTCATGGCCATCCCGACGGCCGTTCTGACTTGGTACAGCGGGAAGCAGATTCTGCAAAATTCGGAGAACGCGATCGCGGAATCGTCGCTCGCGGGACTGAACGCGAACCGGAAATTGAACGAGAACGCGCTTAACCATTTGGCCCAGGACGCGGTGCGATTGGCCGCCACGAACATCTTCGACCGCATCCGCGGCTTTCGCACTTACAACCAGCTGAACGCGAATTACGATGACGTCGCCTACGCGCAGGCGATACTCAAGGAACTCGTGAATTTGAACCATCGGGTCGACGGCGTCTATTCCTCTTATTTCTTGCTCGAGGGAGCGAATTACGTCGTCTCGACCGACAAAGGGATCACGACGCTGGATCAATACGAGCAGACCGGTTGGATGAAGGAGGCGCTGGTTGGACGGCGGGGAATCAGCGGGGTGTGGTATCCGCGCGAATTGTACGCGGGCGTAAACGTCGTCTCGTACGTGCTGCCGCTGAACCGGCTGTCGACCACGACGCGCGGGACGCTCGTCGTCAATCTGCGCGAGAGCCAGATCGGGGAGTATTTGCGATCGTCGGAACCGGGCAACGACGGCTATATGCTCATGGCGGCCGACGGCACGATCATCTCCCACAACGACAAGACGCTGCTGCTTACTCCGGGCGGCAAGCAGCCTTTCATGCAAGAGCTTCTGGCTGACGGCAGCCGGGAAGGCTATGCGTTCCGCGAGCTGGAGGGCGTGCATCTGCTGTACACGTGGTCCCGCTCGGAATCGTACGGTTGGTGGAACGTCAACACGTTCTCGGTCGACGAGCTGATGACCAAGACGCGCGTCCTGCAGCGCAGCATCCTGTTGATCACGGTGGTGATTATTTTCGCGGGGACCGTCTTGTCCGTCTTCCTCGCGACATGGCTGTCGAGGCCGGTGCGGAAGCTTGTCAGAGCCGTGCGCGCCCGCCGTAATCTCGAAGATTCGGACAAGCGCAACGAGCTTGTTTTCCTGGATGCCGCGTTCAAACGCATGCAGGAGGAAGAGGAGGGGCTGTACAACTTGCTGCGCGAGCGCGAGCAGGATACCCGAAGCTTGGCGCTTCATAATTTGCTGCGGGGGGAAGTGGGCAGCCAGGTCGCGGAGATGTTCCCGGCGCCGTACTTTCTCGTGGCCGCGGTGTCCGTCGATAGGTACAGGCGCTACGTGAGCAAGCACAATTCGGAGACGCGGAACTACCATCGCTACCTGCTGATCGCCGAATGCGAGAAGCTGTTCACGGATGGCGTGCATGCGCGATGCGGCTATCGGGGGGATGGCTGCTTCGCCGTCGTGGTTAATTACGGACAAGCGGAGTCGGCCGGCGGCCTGGAAGGCATTCAATTCGCGCTCCATGCGCTTCGGGACAGAGCGGCCGAGCTGCTTGGCCACACCGTCACGATCGGCGTCAGCAGCCGGGCGGAGACGAGCGCCGAGGTATCGGACCGGCTGGCGGAAGCGGCGGAGGTGATCAAGCTCCGCATGATCAACGGGAGCAACGGCATCAACTTCTGGCGGGAGAACGCCGAGCGCAGCATGAAATACGTCTATCCGGCCAACAGCGAGCGGAGGATCCTTAATTTCCTGGAGCTCGGCAGCCTCGACAGCATCGTCGAGGAGCTGAGAATCATCCGCGAAGAGATTCTGGCGGTCGACTATATCGCTTACGACAACATCATGTTCATTTACAATCAACTGGTCGGCGTCACCATCAAGCACCTGCGGGAAAATAACATCAGCACCGCGCGCATCTTCGCGGGGCGAGGGAATATCTATTCCGCCATCGCTTCCGCCGACACGCTCGACGAGCTCGAAGACTACCTGTGCGCGTTCTTCAGCGAGATCATTCAGTACCTTGCCCGCAGCAAGAGCGAGGTCAATCACGGCGAGCGGATCATTCATTACCTGGAGCAGCGGTACTGCGGGGAGATCGTGTTCGAGGATATGGCGAAGGAGATCGGCATCAGCTATTCGTATATGCGCAAGATCGTGTACGAGCTGACGGGGAAGAGCTTGATGGATTACATCAACCTGCTGCGAATCGAGAAGGCGAAGCGGCTGCTGCTCGAGTCCAATCTGACCATGACGCAGATCGCCTCGGAGGTCGGCTACTTCAACGCGCAGAGCTTCAACCGGTTCTTCCGCAAATTCGAGGGCATGGCCCCGAGCAGCTATAAAGCGTCCAAGTCTCGGACCTCGTAAATGCGCGCGCCGCACAAGCGCCGATCGCCGTGCAGCATCCCAATGGAGTTGTCTTGCCGGCCGCATCGGGCCGCCGCGAGCAGCTCCATTTTTGCTAACGCCGATCAAAATTGATTCTTTGGCGGCACGCCATTCGCGCCAATCCGAAGCGATAATCAAAAATGACATGCGGGATCAATAGTAACGATTTACCGGGCTTTGGCCGGAACGCTATGATGCAGTCATAACCGAGCCGGAGCCTGGAAGCCATCCGGCGAGGAAGCCATCAGGAGAAGGAGGTGAAACCATGCGACTTGAAAACGCTCCACCTCAAAATG
Organism: Paenibacillus sp. J22P277; assembly: GCF_059383675.1. Lineage (NCBI taxonomy): Bacteria > Bacillati > Bacillota > Bacilli > Caryophanales > Paenibacillaceae > Paenibacillus > Paenibacillus sp. J22P277. The sequence continues at coordinate 285,508 of NZ_JBXENS010000006.1, read as the reverse complement.
AAACCGCTTTAAAGCGCGTCCGGGGCGATCGGCGGATGACGCATTATCTCCGGCGCGACTGGCAGCTGTACGCGCTGCTGCTGATCCCGCTGGCATTCGTGGGGGTGTTCAAGTACGCGCCGATGTCCGGGCTCGTCCTGGCGTTCAAGAACTATAAGATCGCAAGGGGATTCTGGGGCAGCGAATGGGCCGGCTTCGACGTGTTCCGGGAAATCTTCGCCAAGCCGGACTTTGCCCGGGCGGTTCGCAACACGCTGCTGCTCAACGGCCTGGACCTGCTGTTCAGCTTCACGATGCCGATCGTGCTCGCCCTGCTGCTGAACGAGATCAAGAGCGTCCGCTTCAAGCGAATCAACCAGACGCTCTTGTATCTGCCGCACTTTCTCTCCTGGATCATTATCGGAGCGGTCGCCTACCAATTGCTCAGCGAGGGCAACGGCATGATCAATAATCTCGTCGCGCAGCTGGGCGGCACGCGCATTCCTTTCCTGCAGGAGGATCATCACTGGCTGATCAGTTACTTGGCGATCGGCGTCTGGCAGAGCATGGGGTGGGGCACGATCATCTACTTGGCTTCCATCAGCGGCATTAATCCGGAGATGTACGAAGCGGCCATCGTCGACGGCGCCGGGCGATGGCGGAAGATGTGGAACGTCACGCTGCCCTCGATTCGCGTCACCATCGTGACCCTGCTGATCCTGAATTTGGGCAAGGTGATGGAGGGATCGTTCGAGCGGGTGTTCGCCCTGCAGAACAAGGCGACCACGGAGTTCACGACGACCATCCCGGTGCTCGTCTACCGCTGGGGGATCGAGAGCGGGAACTTCAGCCGAGCGACCGCTTTAGGCTTGTTCCAAGCCATGATCGGCCTCGTGCTGGTCTTGGCGGCCGATCGCATCGCCAAGCGGCTCGGCGAAGACGGATTGTTATAGAAAGGAGGCGAACCATGAAAACAGGAAGCGGCACCCTTGCCGCGCATCGCCGAAAACGCATGGACGTCTGGGATGTGCTGATCCGCCTCATTCTGATCATCGCTTCCTTGGCTTGCCTGCTGCCGTTCGTTCATGTCGCTTCGAAATCGCTCAGCGAAGATGCCTATGTCATCGCGAACAAGGTGTATCTATGGCCCGCGGGGTTTACGATGACGGCTTACGATAAGATCTTCGCCGACGACAGCATTTTGCGGTCCTTGTACGTGTCGGTCGTCGTGACGGCGTTGTTTACCGTATTGGGGATGCTCCTTACGGTCTGCGCCGCCTATCCGTTGTCCCGGAAGCAGCTCAAGGGGCGCACGGCGCTGACCTTCGTCTTCATGTTCACCATGTATTTCAGCGGCGGGATCATTCCCGATTACATGCTGGTCAACAACCTTGGCATGCTGGATACGATATGGTCGCTGATTTTGCCGCTTTCGTTCAGCGCGTTCAATCTATTGATCATGAAGAGCTCGATCTCCTCGGGCATACCGGCAAGCCTGGAAGAATCGGCGCGGATCGACGGCGCGGGACATTTCCGCATTTTGCTGAGCATCGTCATCCCGCTGTCCAAACCGATCATCGCGACGATCGCGCTTTTCTACGCGGTCGGCCGCTGGAACGCTTATCAGGACGCCTTGTTCTACATCAAGCAAAACGTAGAGCTGCGGCCGCTGCAATTGAAGCTGTATTACCTGGTCATCCAGGCGAGCGAGAGCTTCCAGCTCGAGGCCGCCCAGGTGTCGCTGAGCAATCCCGAGGTGCTGAAAGCATCGTGCATCGTATTCGCGACGCTTCCGATTCTGTGCATCTATCCGTTCATCCAGAAGTATTTCGTTCAGGGCGTCATGCTCGGCGCCGTCAAAGAATAATTTCGTGCCTGCATGGAATCGCCCGATGCGCATTGAAAATTCATTTGTGGGGGAAAAACCGATGAACATGAAGAGAATCGCAACGCTGCTAGTGACCGTATCCGTGGCGGGCGGTCTGCTGGCGGGCTGTTCGGAGAACAACGGCAACGGCAATAACGCGGGTGCCGACAACAGCCCCAACGAGCCGGCTCCATCCGCGAGCAATACCGGAAATACCGGCGAAAAGGGCAGCTACCCCGATTATTCCAAGGGCTTCCCGGAGAAGGTCAATCTGGAGATTCCGGTCTACGAGCGCGCCTTCGAAGGCTGGAACGTCACCGACAACTACTATACGCGCTTGATTCAGAAGGAATTCGGCGACAAATACAACGTCAACGTCAAGTTCGTGCCGATCACGCGGAGCAGCGAGGTCACGGATTACGAGCAGCTGCTGGCTTCGCATAAAGCGCCGGACATCATTTTCCATTACGACATGCCGCAAGCGCTGGCGTATTACGGCGAGGACGTCATGCAGCCGCTCGACTGGAACGAGATCGCCAACTACGCGCCGACGTATTGGAAGAGCATGGGCGAGACCGATCGGAAATTCGGCATCGTGGACGGCAAAAACGCCTTCTTCTTCGCCGCGCGCCCGAATGCGGACAACAACGTGACGCTGATTCGCAAAGACTGGGTCGAGCAGGTCGGCATGAAGGTAGAGGATCTGACCTCCCTCGAGAAATTCAACGAAATGCTCCTGAAATGGAAGCAAGCGGGACTCGGCGTCGCCGGCGAAAACCTGAAGAAGAACAACTATACCTATAACTATCCCTTCCGCGATTGGCCGGTCGATGCGAAGGAACGCGCGCTCTACTCCGACCTCGGCGTTGCGGATCTGACGACCAAAGCGACCGAGAGCTACCTGCGCAACCTGAATTACGAGTACAACAACGGTTTGGTCGACAAAGAGTTCTACCTGCGCGACGACGATAACAAGACCAAGGCCGAGTTCGTCGCGGGCAAGACGGGCAACTACGCGTTCTATCTCGCCAATAATACCGATGTGCTCTCCGCCACGCTGAAGAACGATCCGAAGGCGCAATTCGCCGTGCTGCCTCCGGAAGCCATCGTCCCGGAAGGTCTTAAACCGCAAGGACGCGCTTACTGGCCGTTCGGCCTGATCATGGGCATCAATTACGAATCGACCGACATGGAACGCGCCGCGGTATGGATGTACCTGGAATGGATGAGCCAGCCGGATAACCTGTTCCTGCTGCAGAACGGGATCGAAGGCCAGAACTATACGCTCGATGCAGACGGGATTGCCGTGCAGACCGCGGGTTTCGCCGGCGAATCCAAGACGTCCAACAACAATAACAAGGACTATTGGGCGCTGGTCACCGAGGTGGCGCAGTATTCCACGCCGGAGGTGACCCGGAAGGCTTATCTCCGCAACTGGTCGCCCAAGGGCTTCGAGTATCTGGCGGAGGATATTCTGAAAAATTACGACAAGGTTGCCGAATACCGCACGCCGGACGCGTTGTTCAACGTCGTGCTCGAGAAGGTGAACGAGTACAAGGCCGATCTGAATTCGCTCTTCCAGGAGTTGTACGTGAAGTGCGTCATCGCGCCGGAAGCCGAGTTCGACGCGACCTACGAGGATGCCAAGAAGACCTACCTCGACGCGGGCTACCAGGAGATCCTCGACGAGAAGCAAGCCGCGATCGACGCGGGTAAATTCAACTAAGGCGGCCGGTATTTATTCCCGGCAATGGAGGTAAGGAGATGTTGAAGCTAGACGCGAATCCATCGGAGCTGAAGGAAGTTATCGGACGCGTGGCGGACTATACCCTCGGGATGGATCTAACGTGGGATTGGCCTTGCGGCGTCGCCTATTACGGCGTCAGCCGGGCGTTCGAAGCGACGGGCGATCAGGCGTATCTCGAACGGATGGCGGCATGGTGCGACGAGTACGTCGAGGTCGGCCTTCCGTCATGGAACGTGAATACGTGCGCGATGGGGCATATGCTGCTGACTCTGTACGAACGCGCGAAGGAGCAGAAGTACCTCGACCTCATCCTGAGCAAGATCGATTATCTCGAGAACAAGGCGCTCCGATTCGAGGACCGGGTGCTGCAGCATACGGTCTCGAGCAACAACGATTTTCCGGAGCAGTGCTGGGCGGATACGCTGTTCATGGCCGCGTATTTCCTGCTGCGCGCGGGCGTCATGCTCGGCGAGAAGCCGCTGATCGAGGATGCGCTGCACCAGTATTACTGGCATGTCAATTATTTGCAGGACGAGGAGAAGGGGCTCTGGTACCACGGTTACGATAACCTGACGAAGGGCCATATGTCCGGCATGTATTGGGGGCGAGCCAACGCTTGGGCGGCCTATACGATGTCCCGCGTGGGCGCCGTGCTGCCGCAGGGCTACCTGTATCCGAACTTTATGCATGTGGGCGGTTCCCTGCGGGACCAGCTTGCCGCGATCAAAGTCCTGCAGAGGGAAGACGGCTTATGGGGCACGGTGCTGGATTACCCGGGATCCTACGGCGAGGTGTCGGCGACGGCGGGCATCGCGGCCGCGATGGTGAACATGGGCAACCCCCTGCACTCGAAATACGTGCAGCGCGCGCTGGACGGCACGCTTGCGAATATCGCGGCCAACGGCAGGGTCATGAACGTATCCGGAGGCACGGCGGTGATGAACGACTTGGCGGGCTACCTTGCCGTGCCGAAGCGATGGGCGCAGGGCTGGGGCCAAGGACTCGCGCTCGCGCTGCTGGCGGCCGTGCTGGAAAATCAAGCCTGACCTAGCCGTTCCACTTGCGATAGCGGGTCGGATTCGTCCCGATCAACCGCTTGAACGTCCGGTTGAAATGCGCGAATTGCTCGAAGCCGACCTGTTCGGAAATATCCGCGACCTTCAGGCTCGACTTGGCGAGCAAGGCCTGCGCTTCGCGGATGCGGGCCAGATTCAGGTAGCCGATGACGGTGAAGCCCGTCACGCTCCGGAACATCCGGCTGAAATACGAGGGACTCATCCCGAATCGGTCGGCGAGCGAAGGAAGCGACAGCTTCTCCCGGTAATGGGCGTTCATGAATTTCACGACCTCGGCCATCAGCCGATGCGACGGGCTCAGCGGATCTTCGGTCGCCGGCACCTCGGCATCCTTCAGGCGCGAGGCGAATAATAAGAGTTGAGACAAGAGAAGGCGGAGCGATAATTCGAATCCGTCTTCTTGCTGTTTGATCTCGTCCGTCATTTTGCGGAAGAGCTCTTCCGCATGCCACTGCTCCTGCGGCTTTAACCGGTATTGATGACGATCCCGTTCGAACAGCCGAAGCAGCTCGGGACGGAACATCGGATGCCCGTCGCCGAGAAAGGCATCGCTGAAGTTGATGACGATCCGCTCGTGCTGCGGGGACCCGAGCACCGAGGTTTTATGGACGTCATGCTTGTTAATGAAGATCAGATCGCCCGCGGCAACGGAATACATGCTGTCCTTGATGAAATATTGACGCCGTCCGGACAGCAGATAATAGACCTCGTACGTGCTGTGGTAATGATTGTAGGCTTCGAAGGGCGTCGTGCGGTTGACCTGCTGCAGAAAAAAGTCCCCTTCTTCCTCGCCGTAATGGACGGTTATCGTTTCTTTGGGCTGCATGGCATCACCTCATGGCAAAAAAGATCATAATACCTGCGATTATAACAAAAAAGGACAATACTTAAAACTTATATTGTCCTATCATAAGGGTGTAGGTTGAACAAGCGAGGGAGGAATTCGGTTGAAAGCCTTTATGGATGAACGATTTCTGCTCGGCAGCGAAACGGCGTGCCGGCTTTATTACGATTATGCGGCCAAGATGCCGATCATCGACTATCATTGCCACCTGGATCCCCGCGAGATCGCCGAGAACAGAAGGTTCGGCAACCTGACGGAAGCGTGGCTGTACGGCGATCACTACAAATGGCGGGCCATGCGGGCGAACGGCGTGACGGAGCCCTACGTGACCGGCGGCGAGGGAATATCCGACTATGACCGATTCCTGGCTTACGCGCGCACGGTCCCGCAGGCGATCGGCAACCCGCTCTACCATTGGTCGCATCTGGAGCTTCGCCGTACGTTCGGCGTGGACGACATCATCCACGAGGGCAATGCGGCAGCGATCTGGAACAAGGCGCAGGCGGTCTTCGACGGAAAGGGCATCACCGTGCGCGATTTGATCCAAGCGAGCGACGTGAGGGTCATTTGCACGACGGACGACCCGGCGGATTCGCTCGAGCATCATGCCTTCATCCGCCAAGACCCGACGATCGATGCGCAGGTGCTGCCTTCGTTCCGCCCGGATAAAGCATTGAACATCCGCGCCGCCGCCTTCCTGCCTTGGATCGGCCGATTGGAAGCGGCATGCGGAACGAAGATCGGTGATTACGCCGCGTTCTTGGAAGCGCTTAAGTCGAGAGTCGGCTATTTCGACCGGATGGGCTGCCGGTTGTCGGATCATGCCCTTGACGAGGTGCCGTTCGCGCCGTGCTCGGAAGCGGAAGCAGGCGCGATATTCGCGAAAGCGATCCGGGGCGAAACGGTCGGCGAGCTAGAGGAGCAGCGCTACAAAACCTTCACGCTGCTGCAGCTCGGCAGATGGTATGCCGAGAAAAACTGGGCGATGCAGCTGCATCTCCATGCCCATCGCAACAACAACGGACGCATGTTATCCCGTCTCGGTCCGGATACCGGCTATGATTCGATCGGCGACGGACGGCTGGCCGGCGCGCTCGTGGGACTGCTCGACGCCTGGGAAAACGAAGGCGCGCTGCCCCGTACGATCTTGTATTCCTTGAATCCGAAGGACAACGACGTGCTGGCTTCGATCATCGGCTCCTTCCAAGGCGGAGGCATTCCGGGCAAGATCCAGTTCGGCTCCGCATGGTGGTTCAACGATACGAAGGACGGCATGCTCGCGCAGCTGTCGGCGCTCTCGAACATGGGGCTGCTCGGCCGGTTCATCGGCATGCTGACCGATTCGCGCAGCTTCCTGTCCTTTACGCGGCACGAGTATTTCCGACGGATCGTATGCCATATGCTCGGCGATTGGGTCGAACGGGGCGAAGCTCCGCATGACATGGCTTGGCTTGGCGGCATCGTGCAGGATATCGCCTACCGCAACGCGGAGCGTTATTTCCGGTTCGGTTCGCCGGCGGGCGCGGAAAGCGGGGGGTTGGCCCATGTCCAAGCTTGATCCGGCAAGCTCCGGTCCGCGGCGGATCGGGCAGGCCGCGCTGGCTGCGGCCGAGCGGGAAGAGTGGCAGCGCCAGCGGGAGCTGCCGATTAAAGTGCTGCAGATCGGGGAAGGCAATTTTCTGCGCGGGTTCGCCGATTGGATGCTGCAGGCGTGCAATCGCCGCGGGCTTCTGAACGGAAGCGTCGCGGTTACCCAGCCGCGTCCGACGGGCAAGCCGCATCTGGATAAGCTGAAGGAGCAGGAGGGCGCCTATACGCTGCTCGTGCGGGGTTTGCGCGACGGCAGGCCTGTCGAGGAGAAGGAGACGATCACGGTCTTCTCCCGCATGATCGACCCGTACGAGGAGTGGGAAGCCTTCCTGGAGCTGGCCGAGCTTCCGGAGCTGGAATTCGTCATCTCCAATACGACGGAAGCGGGGCTCGTATATCAGCCGTGCGAATGGTTGGAGACGGTCCCGGTGCTGTCGTACCCGGGGAAGCTGACCGCGTTCCTGTACAGACGCTTTACCCGATTCGGCGGCGATCCGGCGCGCGGGCTGATCCATCTGCCGTGCGAGCTGCTGGACCGCAACGGCGAACGGCTGTCGGCCGCCGTGCTGCGCCATGCCGAGGATTGGGGCTTGCCCGAAGCATTCAAGGCGTGGGTCCGGGATGCCAACCGGTTCCTGAACACGCTGGTCGACCGCATCGTCACCGGTTATCCGGAGGACGCGGATGCGCTATTCGGCCGCTGGGGGTACGCGGATCCGCTGCTTACGACCGCCGAGCCTTATTATTTCTGGGCGATTCAAGGGGAACGCGAGCTGGAAGCGAGACTGCCGCTCGCGCAGGCCGGCTTGAACGTGAAGTGGGTCGATGACCTGACGCCGTATCAGCTGCGCAAAGTGCGCCTGCTGAACGGAGCGCATACGATCTTGGCCACGATCGGACTCGTGAAGGGGCTTCGTGAAGTCCGCGAAGCGCTGGAGCATCCGGAGCTGGGACCGCGATTGATGCAGGGGCTGTTCGAGGAGATCGTGCAGGCGGTGCCGCTAGATCGCGGCGAATTGGCGGCCTACGCGAACGAGACGCTGGACCGGTTCCGCAATCCGTATATGAAGCACCGATTGGCCGATATCGCCTTGAACAGCCTGTCGAAATGGAAAACGAGGCTGCTTCCGACCTTGAAGGCGCATTGGCAGCGCACCGGAGAAATCCCGGACGTGCTGGCGGAGTCGCTTGCCGGCTTGCTTCGGTTGTACCGCCCCGCGGAAAGGGCCGGTCCGTACACCTCGCGCCTGCCGGACGGTTCAAGCTTTGCGATCCGCGACGATCAGGCATTGCTGGAGCTGATCCGGGAGGCGTGGGAGCCTTATCATGCCGGCGGGGGAGCTGCCGACGGCTTGGCGATCAGCGTCCATCAACTGCTTGCGCTGACCGCGCTCTGGGACGAGGATTTGACGCGTTATCCCGGTCTTGCGGACGAGGTTGCGCGGCATCTGGCAGGCTGGGAGGCGGATGCCCGATGAACGCTGCCGTGAGCCTGCATCCCGATGACGACGTCGTCGTCGCGCTCCGGGATTTGAAGGACGGCGAGACGATCGGGCTGCCGGACGCGGAAGGCGGACCGGCCGTGAAGGTGATCGGCGAGGTGCCGAGAGGGCATAAGCTGGCGATTCGCCCGATTCCGGCCGGCCGGCATGTCCGCAAATTCGGGTATTCGATCGGGCTTGCCCAATCGGATATTCAGGCCGGCGGCTGGGTGCACACGCATAACGTCCGCACGGGGCTGGGCGCGCTGCTCGATTACCGTTACGAGCCCGTCGCGCTGGCCGATCCCGCAAGCGCGCGCGGGGCTTCGTTTCTCGGTTACGAGCGGGACAACGGCGACGTTGGCATCCGCAACGAGATTTGGATTATCAATACGGTCGGCTGCATCAACAAAACATGCGAGTTGCTGGCGAAGAATGGAACGCAACGCTTCGCGGGGCGGGGCATCGACGGGGTGTTTCATTTCGCGCATCCGTTCGGCTGCTCGCAACTGGGCGACGACTTGACCCATACCCGCCGGCTGCTCGCGGCGCTTGCCGGTCACGGCAACGCGGCGGGCGTGCTGATCGTCGGCCTCGGCTGCGAGAACAATCAGATCGACGGGATGAAGGAGCTGCTCGGGGAACAGGGCGGGCGCATCCGGTATCTCCGCGCGCAGGACGAAGACGACGAGCTGGAGGCCGGCATGCGGCTGCTGGAAGAACTGGCGGCATTCGCGGAGCGGTTCGAACGCAAGCCCGTTCCGCTCGCCAAGCTGAAGATGGGTCTGAAATGCGGCGGCTCGGACGGTTTCTCCGGCATGACGGCCAATCCGCTCGTCGGCCGTGTCGCGGATATCGTGACGGCGGAAGGCGGGATGGCGCTGCTGACGGAGGTGCCCGAGATGTTCGGGGCGGAGACGATCCTGATGAACCGCGCGGCCGACGAAGGGGTGTTCGACAAGATCGTGGACCTGGTCAACGATTTCAAGCACTATTTTATCCGGCACGGGCAAGAGATCTACGAGAACCCGTCTCCCGGCAACAAAGCCGGCGGCATCACGACGCTCGAGGAGAAATCGCTCGGCTGCACGCAGAAAGGCGGCACGGCCCGCGTGACGGACGTGCTGCCGTACGGCGTCCGCGCAGCGAAGCCAGGGCTGAACCTGATTCAAGGCCCAGGCAACGATCTGGTGTCGGTCACGGCGCTCGCGGCGGCCGGCGCGCATATCGTCCTGTTCACGACGGGGCGGGGCACGCCGTTCGGCGGTCCGGTGCCGACGGTGAAACTCTCCACGAACAGCGAGCTTGCGATGAAGAAGCGGAACTGGATCGACTTCGACGCGGGGCGCCTCCTAAGCGGAACAAGCATGCAGGCGTTGACGGAAGAGCTGTTCGAGTATGTGCTCGGGCTCGCTTCGGGCGAGATCCGCACGAACGGCGAGCGGAACGGCTACAAGGAAATCGGGATTTTCAAGGACGGCGTTATTTTATAATCAGGGAGGAAGTTCGACATGAACAAAAAAAGATACGTGCTCGTCGGCACGGGAGGCAGGGCCGAGTTCTTCTACGGCGCGATCGCCTCGCAATACAAGGAGACCTCCGAGCTTGCCGCTTTCTGCGACACCAACCAGACGCGGATGAATTACGCGAACAAATTGCTGCGGGATAGCTATGCTTATCCGCCGGTCGCGACGTACAAGACGCAGGATTTCGACCGCATGATCGAGGAACAGAAGCCGGATGCCGTGATCGTCACCAGCGTCGACCGCACGCATCATACGTATATCATTCGCGCCATGGAGCTCGGCTGCGACGTCATTACCGAGAAGCCGATGACGGTGGACGAGCGCAAATGCCAGGACATTCTGGACGCCGTCGAGCGTACGGGCCGCAATGTGCGCGTCACGTTCAATTACCGTTATGCCCCGCATCATACCAAAGCCAGAGAACTGATCATGGACGGCGCGATCGGCCAAGTCACGTCGGTTCATTTCGAATGGCTGCTGAACACGATGCACGGGGCGGATTACTTCCGCAGATGGCATCGGGACAAGCGCAACAGCGGCGGCTTGCTCGTGCATAAGTCGACCCATCATTTCGATCTGGTCAACTTTTGGATCGGCTCGCAGCCGGAGGAAGTGTTCGCTTACGGCGACCTGCTCTACTACGGCAAGGAAAATGCCGAACGGCGCGGGGTAACGGAATTCTACGAGCGCGCGACGGGCAATCCGAACGCCACCGGGGATCCGTTCGCCCTCCATCTCGACGAGAACGCGCATCTGAAGGGCATGTACCTGGACGCCGAGCACGAGGACGGCTACCGCCGAGATCAGAGCGTCTTCGGCGACGGCATCAGCATCGAGGATACGATGGGCGTCATGGTCCGCTACAAGAATAACGCGATCCTCACCTACTCGCTCAATGCTTATATGCCTTGGGAAGGTTACCGGATCGCGTTCAACGGCACGAAGGGTCGTCTGGAGATGACGATCGTCGAGCAATCGTACGTCAATTCCGGCGGCGACAAATCGCTCGAAGGCGCATTGAAAGACAAGCGCATCATTCTGTTCCCGATGTGGGAGCCTCCCGTGGAGATCGAACTGGAGGAAGAAAGCGAAGGCGGACACGGCGGCGGCGATCCGGTGCTGCTCAACGACATCTTCGGCACGCCGGTGGAAGACCGGTTCCGCCGCGCGGCCAACCATGTCGACGGCGCGCGCTCGATCTTGACCGGCATCGCGGCGAACAAGTCGATCCGCACCGGTCAGCCGGTGAAAGTGTCCGAGCTCGTGAAATTCCGCGGGTAGCCTCGACGCGTGCGGAGCGGATCGCATGGTTGGCATTTAGATGGTTGAAGAGACGCGCAGTTATTCCGTGTGAGCGGAGTAGCTGCGTGTCTTTGAATTTGACAAAAGTGTGGGACATTCGCTGACGGAATCGTTATGATAACGGTATGGCGCGGCAAGCAGGGCACATGTCGTGCAGGGCGTAATTCAAAGCTCGATCACGATAGCATAGGAGGGAATTAAGGTGTCCGAGGCACGACGAGATACGGCCGAGTACCCAATGGCGAACATTCCCGCCGGCGTGATTCAATTGCGGGACGATCGCATCCATAAGAGTTGGACGGTCGAAGTGGATGCTTTCCTGCTTGCTCCCGTCCCGGTCACGCAAGCGTTATACGCCTCGCTCGCGCACGGAACGAGCGGACTACTTGACCAGCCGAAAGCGCCGGTCACGGAGGTCTCCTGGCAGGACGCGGTACAATTTTGCAATCTGCTCTCCCGACAGTCCGGGCTGGACGACTATTATTCGGTCAGCGATGGCGGCGAGAAGGTCGTCCGCAACCGGGGAGCGAACGGGTACCGCCTGCCGACGGAAGCGGAATGGCAGTATGCGTGCAGAGCCGGTACGACGGGATACCGGTACGGCGAGCTGGACGAGATCGCGTGGTATCGCGGGAACGCCGAAGGCAGGGTCCGGGACGTGGGCGGCAAGGCACCGAACGCGTGGGGACTTTACGATATGCTGGGAAACGTGTGGGAGTGGTGCTGGGATCAATACGACGCGGACGTATACGGCCCCTATCGGGTCTTTCGCGGAGGAAGCTGGGCGGAAGAAGCAAGAGGGTGCGGAGCGACTTGCCGTCGACGCAGCCACCCGACGTTTCGCATCGACGATCTCGGCTTTCGGCTGGCCGGATCGCTGCAGCCGTCGAACTGAATACGCACCCGCGCGAGGCGGCCGGCGTCATGAACGGGCTGCCTCTTTCCCGTACGCCGGAACGCTCAACGGGACGTTTGCAAGACATTAAATCTTTCGCGCCCGCGAATTGTGTTAAAATCCATAGTACATGTTCGGGCGGCGAGGCGCTGACGCGGCAATAGGACGCGGCGATAGTCGATTCCGCTTCATAAGACGACGAGCCAAGAATCAAATGAGAGCGCTTACGAAAGGCGTTTCCGGCTCGGCATCGGGGAGTGGCAACACCGGCTGACGATCATCCTAAGCGCCTTGACCGTCTAAATCGCCCCGCTGCTTTAATAAATGAACGGCAACGGCTGGCCAAGGCCTATCTGGGAATCAGCCGCTTGCGGAAAGGAGAGCGCCCATGTTCTATTCCCTGCGAAATCGCCTGATCGTGGCCTTCGTGCTGCTGTTCGTGCTGGCCTTCGGCGCGCTGTCGATTCTGCTGTTCAATCAATCCCGTTCCATTATCCGCTCCTATATCGAATCGTCGGCGCTGGAGAAAATGGACGAATACGGCTCCTATATCGACATGGTCCAGACGCAAACCTACGACCTGGCCTCGTTGGTGTTCAACAGCTCCACGACGGACGAATGGGACGATGCCGTGTCCGATCCGGCGCTCACGGACGGCGAGAAGATGCTGGCCCATTTGAAGATGAGCAAATTCCTGACGCAGACGACGACCAGCTACTCCAGCGTGTCTTCCGTCTCGCTGTACCGGCGGGAGGGCATGTGGGTCAGCATGAACAACCAGGTCGTCAAGGACGGCGCCTTCCTTGGGCAGGAATGGTACAAGAACTTCACGACGCAGAGCGTCCGCTGGCTCGCCGCCCATACCGACGACGTCGAGATCCGGGTCAACAACAACACTCACCCGGTGGTCAGCATGCTGATGCCGATCGGGACGTTCGAGCCCGCGCAGGCTAAGGTTTCGCTGAAGGTCAACGTAAGCGCGGATTATTTCCTCGAGCCGCTGAACCGGATTCATCTCGGGGGCAGCGGAACGATCTACCTGCTGGACCAGAACGGCAGCCCGTTATTGTCCCAGGCCGATTACGACACCCGCGTGGAGACGCAGAGCGAGGTGAAGGCCGTCCAGGACGGCTGGCGCAAGCAGGGCGTCATTTATTTCACGAACGCCAAGGGGCAGGATCAGATCATGGTCTACAAAAAGCTGTCGTTGAACGGCTGGATGCTGGTCGGTTTCGTCTCCGAGCGCGATCTGTACGCGCAGCTCTTCAACCTGCGCAACAGCATCGTCCTGCTGGCGGCGCTGCTGCTGCTGCTGTCCTTGTTCATCGCTTTCTGGCTGTCCCACGGCATCACGAAGCCGCTCTCGCGGCTCGTCTCTTCCATGCGCCACGTTCAGCGGGGCGACTTCGACAGCGCCGAGAGCCGGCTGCCTCCCGCGGGGGACGTGCGCAACGAAGTCGGGTTCGCGACCGCGACGTTCCGCAACATGGTCGGGCGGCTCCGGCATCACATCCGCAACGAATTCGAGCTGAAGCTGCTGCGGCAGCAGGCCGAGTACAAGGCCTTGCTCATGCAGATCAATCCGCATTTCATGTTCAACACGCTGGAGCTGCTCAGCAGCCTCGCGATGCAGAAGCGCACCGACGATACGGTCGCGGTCATCGAATCGCTGGGCAAGATGCTCCGGTTCTCGCTCAAAATCAACGACGACTTGATCGGATTGCGCGAAGAGCTCAAGTACGTGCGCGATTACGCGATGATTCTGCAAATCCGCTTCGGCGACCGGCTGCGGCTGACGATCGAGGAAGAAGGCGACCTGGAGCATGTGACGGTCGTCAAGTTCATCCTGCAGCCGCTGATCGAAAACGCCGTCAAATTCGCCTATGCGCGGCAGGCGGAAGCGCGCGTGGCCGTAGGGGCGCGGCGCGCGGACGGACGCATCGTGCTTACCGTGGCCGACAACGGAGCGGGGATGGACGAGCTGCAGCGGCGGAGACTGCTGGAGCTGGCCGATGCCGCGCGTCCCCATCAGGCGTTGACCGGCGGCGACCGCCAGATCGGTCTCGGCAACGTGCTTGCCCGCTGCCGGTTGTATTACGGTTCGCTCTTCGAGGTCCGCATCGCTTCCTCCGAAGGCGAAGGGACCCGGATCGAGCTGATTTTACCCGTACAGGAGGCGTTAAGGCATGTACAGATTGCTGATCGTGGATGACGAGCCGGAAATTCGGCTGGGCTTGAAATTGAAAATCGATGCGGACCGGCTCGGTCTCGAGCTGGCGGGCGAGGCGTCCAACGGGCTCGAAGCGCTCGAGCTGCTGGAGAACGAAGAGATCGACATCGTGCTGACCGATATGAACATGCCCCTCATGGACGGCGTGTCGTTCCTCGAGGCCTGCCGGGAGCGGCATCCGGACGCGCGGCTTGTCGTCATTACCGGCTATGAGGATTTCAACTACGCGCGGGCGGCCCATCGTCACCATGCGAGCGATTATCTGCTCAAGCCGGTCGCCCGGGACGAGCTGGACGCGGTGCTGGCGAAGATCGCGGCGGAGCTCGACGGGGAACGCGACGAGCTGAAGCGTGAGGAGCTTGCCCGCTGGGAGCTGTCCCAATATTACAAGGAAATGAGAGAGCATTTCATCGTGCGGCTGGTCAAAGGCGAATCGGACCGCGAGAGCGCCGTGCTGGACCGGGCCGCCAGATTCGGGCTCGAAACCTGGGCGCGGCGGGAGGCGCGGTTCCTGACCGTGGGCCTTCGCCATCGGGATGCTGCGGCTGCCGAGCCCGCGCTTGAACGAACGCCGGACCGGTTCCTGCTGCCGCTCGAGCTGATTTGCCGGGAGAAGGAAGAGACCTCCGGCGCTTCCTGCGCGGCTTTCCGGGATGCCAACTATCCGGGGCTGATTCATTTCGTCACGGTGGAAAGCGAAGACTGGCTGCGGGCGTTCGCCGCGGAGCTGGACGCGCTGGTGCGCGAGCTGCTCGGCTTCGAGCTGGCGGCCGGAATCGGACAGAACGCCGCCGGCTTCGGCCAGTGGAAGGAAGGCTATCTCTCCGCGCTGCTGGCCTGGAATCTGTCGGACGGCGGGACGGACAACGACGGGGACGTCTCCGGCGAACAAGCGGCGCTGTCCGGGGAAGAAATCAACGTGATCGAGCGCTATCTGGAGCGAGGCGAGCTCGCGGCGCTGGAACGGGCGGTGAGCCAGTCGCTTCGCAAGGCGATGGCGTCCTCCCGCTCGCGCTTCGTCAAGGCGATCTTCCAGCTCTATCTCGTGTTCGAACCGCATGCGCACGAGGCGCGCGTACGGCTGGACAGCTCGGAACAGCTATGGATCCGGCCCGAGCTGGCGCTTGCCCTCGACACGGTCGACCGGGCCGTCCGCTTCCTCGCCGGCATCGCGGCCAAGATCGACCGCCGGCGCAGAAGCGAGGCGGGCGAAGGGGAAGCTTCGCTAATGGACGCCGTGCTTCGGTACATCGGCGAGAATTACATGTCGGAGCTGAACCTGACCCAGATCGCCGAGCGATTCAATTACAATCCGTCTTATTTCTCGGAGATGTTCAAGAACAAGATCGGCAAGACGTTCATCCAGTACCTGACCGATGCCCGCATGGCCCAGGCGGTACGGCTGCTCGAGGGAACGGAGCTCGGCTTGTGGGACATCGCCGAGCTGACGGGCTTCTCCAATGCCAGTTATTTCAGCTCCAAATTCAAGCGGATGTTCGGCATGTCTCCCTCGGATTACCGGCAGCGGGCATCCGGGAAGAAAGGACCGGATGGCTCGTAGACATGCCGGACGATCTGCTCTGACGGTACGGGCGGTCCGCTCGTAACGGTATGGCGGTCAACCCGTAACGCGCCGCGCCGCCTCCGCCCGGACCGCAACTGAAAAAATCGCAAGCCAACTGCCGAAGAAATAGAATTCAGCGGATGCGGCGGTCCGCTTATCATGGGAGTATATCCACACATGATAAGAGGAGGACTCCCCATGCGAACCGTCCGCAAGCCGCTTGCCCGCACCCACAACCGCACGGCTTATCTGTTTCTGCTGCCGTGGCTTGTCGGGTTTTTTTGCCTTACGCTGGGCCCGATGATCGGCTCGCTGTATCTGTCGTTCACGAAGTACAACCTGCTGGATTCGCCCCGTTGGACCGGATGGTCCAATTATAAGGAGATCTTTTCGAACGATCCCACGTTCTCCAATTCGCTCGTGCTGACGTTCAAGTACGTCCTGCTGTCCGTGCCGCTGCGCCTCGTCTTCGCCTTGCTCGTCGCCATGGCGCTGAACAAAGGCATTCGGGCGCTCGGCATCTATCGAACCGTCTATTACGTTCCGTCGCTGCTCGGAGGCAGCGTCGCCATCTCGATCGTCTGGCGGCAGATCTTCGACAGCGAGGGCGTCGTCAATACGTTTCTCGGCTGGTTCGGCATATCGGGCCCGTCCTGGATCGCCCATCCCGACTATCTGATCTACCCGATCGTCGCGCTGTCGGTGTGGCAGTTCGGTTCGGCGATGGTCATCTTCCTGGCGGGGCTCAAGCAGATTCCCGCCGACCTGTACGAGGCGTCCCAGGTGGACGGCGCGGGCAAGGCCCGCCAGTTCTTCAGCATATCGCTGCCGATGCTGACGCCGGTGCTCTTCTTCAACCTGATCATGAGCATCATCAACTCCTTCCAGGCGTTCACGCCCGCTTACGTCATCGGCGACGGACGGGGCGGTCCGCTCGACGCGTCGATGTTCTATACGCTCTATCTCTACCTGAAGGGCTTCGCGTATTTCGACATGGGCTATGCTTCCGCGCTCGCTTGGATCATGCTGCTCATCATCGCCGCGTTCACCGGGATCGTCTTCGCGACGTCGAGGTACTGGGTCTTCTACGGCGACGGCAAGGAGGGGAGATAAGCGCATGGTGACCATGAAATCGACGTATTCGGCGTTCGTCCGCCACGGAATCATCATCCTGCTGGGGCTGGCGATGCTGTACCCGGTCCTGTGGCTGCTCGCCAGCTCTTTCAAGCCCAACGCGGACATTTTCTCGGGCAGCGGCGGCTTATGGCCACATACGTTCACGCTCGATAATTACCGTCATGGCTGGAAAGGGTTCCAGGGGATCACCTTCGCGCGTTTCTTCGGCAACTCCGCGCTGATCTCGGTGCTCAGCGTGCTCGGCAACGTCCTGACCTGCTCGCTTGCCGCCTTCGCCTTCGCCCGTCTGGAGTTCAAGATGAAGAAGCTCTGGTTCGCGCTGATGCTCGTCACGATCATGCTGCCGTACCACGTGACGCTCGTGCCGCAATACATCATCTACAGCCAGCTGCACTGGATCAATACGTACCTGCCGCTGTTCCTGCCGAAATGGCTCGCGCATGATTCGTTCTTCATCCTGCTGATGGTGCAGTTCATCCGCGGCATTCCGCGGGAGCTCGACGAAAGCGCGACGATCGACGGCTGCAGCCAGCCGATGCTGTACGCCCGCATCATCTGGCCGCTGCTGCTTCCGGCGCTGATCACGACGGCGATCTTCACGTTTATCTGGTCGTGGGACGACTTCTTCAGCCAGATGATCTATATCAGCGACATCAAACTGTTCACGGTCCAGCTCGGCATCCGCGCGCTGTTCGACCCGTCGGGTTCGTCGGACTGGGGAGCGCTGCTCGCGATCTCGGTGCTGTCGCTGCTGCCGATCACCTTGATTTTCTTGATTTTCCAGCGTTACTTCCTGGACGGCATCGCCACGACGGGCCTGAAATAATCGCGTTCTTCGTCCGCGGTTCCGAAAAAAGTGATGACCAACAGCCGAAGGAATCACATTCAAGCCGGAGGCGATTCCAAGTAGGATGGGACTTGTAAGCGCTCTGCAAATTAACGGTTAAGGGGAGAAAGCATCATGAAGAAAAAAATGCTTATGCTCGGATTGGCGGCATTGACGGCCGTATCGCTTACCGCTTGCGGCAACTCGGGGGGCAATAACGGGAACGGCGCGAACAGCGCGAACGGCGGCGCGGGCAATGCGCCCGCGGCAACCCCGGACAACGGCGGAGAACAGCAGCAAGTCGAGCTGCGGATGATGTGGTGGGGCGACCAGAGCCGGGCGGACCTGACGAACAAAGCGATCGATCTGTTCGAGCAGAAGAACCCGAACATCAAGATCACCGGCGAATTCGGTCCGTCGGACGGCTACTTCGACAAGCTGAACACGCAGCTCGCGTCGGGCACGGCGCCGGATATCTTCTTCCTCGGCGGCAACGTCGTCGACTACGCGAACAAGGGCGTGCTGCTCGACCTCGGACCGTACGTCGGCAAGGATCTGAAGCTCGACGACATGGATCCGTCGATGAAAGAATACGGCACGCTGGACGGCAAGCTCGTCCATATCTCGGCCGGGGCGAACGCGCGCGGCATCGTCGTCAACAAGACGATGTTCGACAAAGCCGGCATCCCGGTGCCGCAGGACGGCTGGAGCTGGGACGATTACACCCGCATCAGCAAGGAAATCTCCGACAAGCTGGGCAAAGGCTACTACGGCACGTACAACTTCACGACGGACGGCCACGACATTTACCTGAAGCAGAACGGCAAACAGCTGTACGACATGGCGAACGGCAAGCTCGGCTTCGAGGAAGCGGACATCCTGCCATGGTTCCAATATTGGGATAAGACGGCCAAGGCCGGCGGAGTCGTAACGCCGGAGCTGCAAGTGTCCAACCCGCCGGCGGACGCGAGCAAATCGCTGATCGTCACGGGCAAAGCGGCGATGACGCTGCTGCCGTCCAACCTGCTCGGCTCGTTCCAAAGCGCGACGAAGGACGAACTGATCATGCTGCAGGTGCCGCGCGGCTCCAAGGGCACGGGCGTCGTGTTCGAATCGAGCCAAGGCCTCTCCGGCTACGCGAAGACCAAATACCCGAACGAAGTCGCCAAGCTGATGGACTTCTGGATCAACGATCCGGACGCGGCGCAAATTCTCGGCAACAACCGCGGCGTGCCCGTCACGTCGGCCAACCGCGAAGTGCTCGAAGCCAGCGCCGGCCCGACGGACAAGATCGTCTACGACTTCACGAGCCGCGTCTCCGAAGCGACGACGAAGGAGCCGTTCGCGGTCAGCTACAACCCTCCGGGCAACGCGGAGTTCATCAAGCTGTCGGACAATACGGTGCAGCTGATCGGCTTCGGCAAAGAAAGCGTGGATAAGGCGGCCGCCGATTTCTATGCCGGCACGGTGAAAATATTCGAGAGCAACAATCAATAATCGCAAGTGAGATAATCGGAATAAAGAAGTGAAAACCAACAAATCAAAGTGGCTGGAAAGCGGGGCGTTGCCGGTGAACGAACACGGATTGCTGAACAGGCTCAGGGAGCTTCGGACCGAGGAGAGAGTCGGGGAGCTCGGCAAAAGCTCCGATCGGGCCGTGCTGGACGAATGGCTCGGCTCCGGCGTCCGGTTCGCGGCTTCCGAAGGCAGGCTCGAAGCGGTCTACTATCGGGCGCTGCGACGGCTGCTCGATTGCATCGTGCCGACTCGCGGGGATGACCCGATCCTGCAGGAGGGCGGCGTCTACCACGGCTGCTGGCTGGAAAGCACGGGCACGATCAACGCGGAGCTGCTCTCTCGCTTCATGCCCGGCGTATCGGAGTCGACGTACCGTTCGTTCGCGGCGCATCAGCGCGAGGACGGCATGCTGCCGTACAAGATCACCGCGCAGGGCGCGGCGTTCCGTCAAATCCAACTGGTGACGCCGCTTGCCCGCAGCGTCTGGAACCATTACGCGCTGCACGGGCGGAACCGTGCGTTCCTGGAACCGATGTACCGGGCGATGGCACGGTACGATCAATGGCTCGCCGACAACCGCAATACGCGCGGCACCGGCTGCGTCGAAGCCTTCAGCGCGTTCGACACCGGGCACGACCTGTCGCCGCGTTTCTGGCATGTGCCCGACACGCCGCATCAAGACGACGCGTCCCGGTTCGATCCGGACTCGCCGGTGCTGCCGTTTCTGGCTCCCGACCTGACGGCCAACGTCTACTGCCAGCGTCTCTATCTGGGCAAGATGGCGGACGAATTGGGCGAGAACGGCGACGTCTGGCGCGGCAAGGCGCGGCAAAGCCTGGACAGCCTGATGCGCCATTGCTTCGACGAATCGGATCAGTTCTTCTACGATCGGGACCGGCATGACCGGTTCGTGCGCATCCAGTCGGACGTCCTCCTGCGCGTGATGGCGTGCGAGGTCGGCGACGGGGAGCTGTTCGATACGGCGCTGCGCAGGTACCTGCTCAATACGCGGAAGTTTTTCGCGAAGTATCCGTTCACGTCGATCGCCATGGACGATCCCAGGTATGATCCGCATTCTACCTACAACAGCTGGGCGGGGCCGTCGAATTTTCTCAGCCTGATCCGCACGCCGCATGCGTTCGAGCATCATCACCGCCATGTCGAGCTGACATGGGCGATGCAGCCGATCCTCTCGTCGTTCGCCAAGGCGGAGCGCTTCGCGCAGACGGTCAGCCCGTGGACCGGGGACGAAGGCTACACGGAGGCGTATTCGCCATCGATCCTATGCCTGCTCGACTTCGTGGAGCGGCTCTGCGGCATCCTGCCGACGACGGAAGGCGAGCTTTGGTTCACCGGGCTTGTCCCGGATGCGCGGG
The DNA here is from genome assembly GCF_059383675.1 of Paenibacillus sp. J22P277. Lineage (NCBI taxonomy): Bacteria > Bacillati > Bacillota > Bacilli > Caryophanales > Paenibacillaceae > Paenibacillus > Paenibacillus sp. J22P277. Next base: position 264,550 of record NZ_JBXENS010000006.1, on the reverse strand, counting down.
ATCACGGCGAAGAGGTCGCGGGGGAGACGGCCTACGGCCGAACGGTGGACGGCGTCGCGTTCGAGCTGCTCAACCTGCGCGGCGTCTCCGAGCTCTATCGCGGCGGCAAGCTGCATATGACGTTCCCGTCCGGCGTCCGCATGATTACCGACCGGCAAGGACAGCTGCGCGGATTGCTCGGCATGAGCGCGCGGACGGTGGAGGGGTCGCTGAGCTGGGAAGGGCGCGAGCTGCCGTTCGCCGTGAAGGGCAATCAACTGCTGCGCTACGCCGACGGGCATTGGGAGAGCGGGCGCGATATCGGTTTGATCTATCCGACTTACGAGTAGAGGAGCGTACCGTCTTGAAGAGCGACGACATTCAAATCCGGGATCCGTTCGTGCTGCCGATCCCGGAAGAAGGCAAGTATTACCTGTTCGGCAGCACGGACAGCAACATCTGGGGACCGGGCACGGGGTTCGACGCTTACGTCAGCGCGGATCTCGCCGAGTGGGAAGGGCCGTTCCCCGTATTCCGGCCGCCGGCGGATTTCTTCGCGGACGCCAACTTCTGGGCGCCGGAGGTCTATGCCGGGAGCGGCCGGTATTATATGTTCGCGACGTTCCGGCGCAAGGACAACGGCCTGCTCGGCACGGCGGTGCTGGCCGCGGATCGCCCGCTCGGTCCGTTCCTGCCGCACAGCGCGGGGCCGGTCACCCCGGAGAGCTGGAGCTCGCTCGACGGCAGCCTGTTCGAGGACGAGGCAGGCGAGCCATGGATGGCGTTCTGCCATGAGTGGCAGCAGACCGGAGACGGCGAAGTATGCGCGGTTCGGCTCGGCGCCGACCTGCGGGAGGCAACGGGCGAGCCCGTCACGCTGTTCCGCGCGTCGGAAGCGCCATGGGCGACGCCTTACGTCTCCCCGCGTTATCCGGACACGGCGAATTATGTCACGGACGGCCCGTTTTTGTTTCGGGGCGATTCCGGGGCATTGTATATGCTGTGGGCAAGCTTCATCGACAATACGTATGCGCTTGGCGTCGCCCGATCGGAATCCGGCGGCATCGCAGGTCCTTGGATTCATCAGCCGGAGGCGCTTTACCGCAACGACGGCGGGCACGGCATGGTGTTCCGCGCGTTCGACGGCCGGCTGCTGCTGACCATTCACGCGCCGAACCGGACGCCGGACGAGCGGCCGCTGTTTCTGGAGATCGAAGAAAGCGGCGGACGAATCAGGCTTGCCGGGCGGACGCCGGAGTAAATAGCCGGTGCGTTACCCTCAATAAGGTGTCTGTATAGTTGCGTTTAAAGGTTGGCTGGACCGGTTGGCCGGTCATGCACGCAAAACGGGATTGTCCCCGAGGGTCCGTTACCGGATCGCTCGGGGGTATATCCCGTTTTTTTGCATGGCTGGAATTAATGCTTTGCATGGCCGCTTCGAAGGCGGCAGCGCCAAGCAGCGAGCTCGTCCTCGCCGCCGGAGGCAGGGAGGAGATCGCTTTTCCTTTGCCGAAACAGTACAATTGAATCCATAAACGCAGAACGGATCGCATGCCATAGATGAAGAAAGGTGATTTTGAATGACCGCAAGCAGCTTGAATCCGAAGGTCGATGCCTTCGTAAGCAGGTCGAAAAAGTGGAAGAACGAATACGAGAAACTGAGAGCGATCGTCCTTGATTGCGACCTCGCCGAAGAATTCAAATGGATGCATCCTTGTTATACGTATCAGGACAAAAACATCGTGCTGATCCACGGGTTCAAAGAATACGTCGCGCTGCTGTTCCACAAAGGCGCCTTGCTGAAAGACGCCCACGGCATCCTCGTCCAACAAACGGAGAACGTGCAGGCGGCGCGCCAGATCCGGTTCACGGACGTTCGGGAGATCATCGGCATGGAAGCGACCTTGCGCGCCTATATTTACGAAGCCATCGACGTGGAGAAAGCCGGTTTGGAAGTGGTGATGAAAACGAACGCCGAATACGCCGTTCCCGATGAATTTCAAGCGAAGCTCGACGAAGAGCCCGCCTTGAAAACGGCCTTCGAAGCGTTGACGCCCGGCCGGCAACGCGCCTATCTGCTGCATTTCTCCGAAGCCAAGCAAGCCAAAACCCGGGCATCGAGAGTTGAAAAATGGCTGCCGCATATTCTCTCCGGCAAGGGATTGAATGATCAATAATCATGGAACCATGCGAAAAGGCAACCGGGCGTCCGGTTGCCTTTATTATCGTCCTTCTGCCTCATCCGTTCCTCTTCGCTCACGGAACCTGAGGGGAGGTTCGTTGCGACAAGGAAGCCGTGGAGCTTCGCTCGACCAACGTGACCGGAACGACGACGCGGCCGGCAGGCTTCGTCCCTTTTTCCAGCCATTCCAGGATAAGCTCGGCCGCCTTCCGGCCGATTTCGTAAAAATTCTGGTCGATCGTGGAGATCGGCGTGCTCAGATGCTGCGTGATAGGGTTATTGTCGAATCCAAAGATAGACAGGTCCTCCGGAACGCGAATCCCAAGCTCCAGCGCGTATTTGAGCATGGAGGCGGCGATTAGGTCGTTCTCGACCTGGACCGCGGTGACTTCGGAAGCCCGGTAGAATGCGAGCAAGTTATGAAAAAACGGCTCGGAGCCGATCGCCAATGAATCCGTCCTCGCTCCAAGCTTCACCAGATCGTCTTGAAGGGGTTTACCATGATCCTTCAAGGCCCGGCAGTACCCGAAGTACCGCTCCCGTACGGTAGAAGCGGATTCAATGCTGACCCCGGACAAAAAGGCGATATTCCGATGCCCCCATCCAATCAGCTTGGAGACCGAACGGTAAACGCCTCCAAAATTATCCGAGACGACGCCGCAGATCGGCATGCCCTCGATGTATTTGTCGATCGTGACGATCGGGTAATCGCTCAAGCAAAACTGGTTCAGGATCTCGAAGTTGGAACGGTCATCGAAGGGATACAGAATAATCGCCGAGCTTCCCCTGTCTCTGATCGATTCCATCAGCGTCCGTTCGTGTTGAACGTCATACCCGCTATGGTGAATGCTCAAATAATATCCGTGCGCGTTAAGCAGATCGGAAGCTCCCCGGATATAACGAATCATGCCGCTTTCTTCGTCGTGGGGCAGAATCATCGAAACCACCTTGCCGGATTCCACCGTACGGGTTTCGCTCGAACCCCGATGATAACCTCTTACGAAGGTGCCTCTGCCTTGAATGCGGTAGATGTCTCCGGCGCGTTCCAATTCTTCCAGCGCTCTTCGCGTCGTAATTCGGCTAACGCCGTACAAGGTCGAGAGCTCGTATTCGGTAGGTATTTGATCGTCGGGCTTATAATCGCCGCGTTCGATTTTCTCTTTCAGCTCGTCCATGATGACGGAATAGAGCGGCTTTTGCTGCTTGGACAATCAATATCACATCCCATTTCAGTAAACCTGGCCGGGGTAGCAGGCCGTATTTTCCATGCCGCGTTCATCGTACGGTTATTTATAGTTTACCTCAAATCGGATGACCGCACAGCATAAATACGTTCGCGCACGGCATAAACGCGTTCAGGACAAGCGCGAGGACTTGTCCTGAACAAAAATGCGTTTAGATTGCGTTGTTATAGCGGTCGTATTGCTGTTTCTTGATCTCCAGGTACTTCTGCGCGCCCATCTTGTCGAGCGTCTTCACGTACGTCTCCCAATCGCCGTCGAAATTCGCTTGACCCGTCACGAACTTCACGCGCATTTCTTTGATGTATTTATTAATGTCCGTGAGGATGGCGGCCTGGTCCTTGCTTTCCTCCGTCGTCGGGATAAAGTCCGGCCAAATGTCCTGCGGCAGAAACGCGGCCAATTCCTTCGTATCCGTTTTGAAATCGTCCGCCACGGTTTTGCCCTTCACTTCGGAACGAAGATCGGCCGACGGTTCCACGTACGGATATCCGCCCCCGTACACGTTGTCGACGTATTGGAAGGCGCCCAGCTGAATGCCGCCCTTGTAGTCGAGGATCTCGTCGATATACTGCGGCTTGCCGTTCACCGTCTTGTACGTCTCGCCTTCGAGCCCCAGATAACCGAATTTCGAGCCTTCCTCCCCGTAGAAGTAATCGACCCATTCCAGCGTTTCCTCCGGGTGCTTGTTGGATTTCGTGATGGTAAACGAAGAAGTGCCGCGCGTCATCGGGTCCATCCAGTTGACGACTTTATCGCCGCTTGGCCCTTCCAATACGTTGATGCCGATAAAGTTCTTCGGGCCTTCCGAGCCGATATATGCCGGATCCGCCCAAGAGAAGGCGCCTACCTTATCCTTCGCCGCATCGGCCGCCCATTGCGCGTATTCGTAGCCGGAATAATTCAGCTTCGGCAGTATTCCTTCATTATATAGCTTATTCATGTATTTCCAGACTTCCTTGTATTTCGGATCGTTGAACACGAGCTTCAATTGATCGTCTTTGTCCTTGTAGATCCAGCTTTGCGCGGCCTTCAAACCGCCGTTGCCCAGTCCGAAGCTGCCGAGAAGCTGGCGTTCGAACATGGAATTGACGAAGTTGGACGGCATGACCCAGCCCATCTCGTCGGTTGCGTCTCCGTTGCCGTTCGCGTCTTCGTCGATGAACGCCTTCAGCACGTCGTTCAGTTCGTCCGTCGTCTTCGGTACTTGAAGACCGAGGCGGTCGAGCCAGGTTTGATTGATATAAAGCCGAATCGACCGGTAGGGGAGCGCTTCGTCGATATACGGGAGCGAATAGATGTGTCCGTCGGGCATGGTCAACGTTTTTTTGATGTCGGGGTGATCGTCGAACAGCTTTTTCAGGTTCGGCGCATGGGTCTCGATCATATCCTCGAGCGGAACGAACAGGCCTTGCCCGCCGTACTTGATCAATTCGTCGTTGCTGAAGCCGGTTTGATAGAACGCATCCGGCAGCTTGCCCGATCCGAGGATAATATTCTTGCGCTCGACCGCGCTTTCCCCGGGCAGCTCCTCCCATTCGACGTGGATGCCCGTCTTTTCCTCGTACTTTTTCCACATCCATAAATCCTTGGAGGCCGGGTGGACATCGGTAAAGCTGTCGCGTACCATGGCGAGCGTAATGTTGCCCGATGTCTCGGCGTTCTCCCCGGAATTGGCAGGCGCTTCATTCTTGCTGCATCCGGATAAGCAGGTCGCTGCAACGAGGCAGCCGGCAGTCGCGATCTTCAGACGATTGTTCATGTGGTGGAACCTTCCTCTCATATCGATTGATAAGATCTATGTGGACCAGGGGCCGAAGGAATCAGCCTTTAATGGCGCCGACCATAATGCCTTTCTCGAAAAACTTGGACAGCATCGGATAGAATACCAGCAGCGGCAGCGAGGAGACCACGACAATGGCGTATTTGATTCCTTCCCGGGCGATCATGCGATCGCCGTATTGGTCGTCGACCGCGACCGTCAGCATTTCCTTAAGGCTGTTTTGGATCAGAATCTCCCGCAAGATGAGCTGCAGGGGATACTTCTCGCGATCGGATATGTAAATAAGCGCATCGAAATAGGAATTCCAATGCCCGACCCCGTAAAACAAGATCATCACGGCGATGATCGGCGTAGACAGCGGCAGCACGATCTTATAGAGGAGTCGCAGATCGCCGCAGCCGTCCGCATAAGCGCTTTCTTCCAGCTCATGCGGAATCTGCGTCTGGAAGTAGGTCCGCATGATGATCAGGTTGAACGCGCTGATGGCCCCGGGCAGGACCAAAGCCCAGATGGTATTCACGATTCCGAGGGACTGGTTAACCAGATAGCCGGGAATAAGCCCTCCGCTGAAAAACATGGTGAACGTGAAGAGAAAGGTGAACGCGTGCTTGCCGAAAAATCGGCGGCGGGACAGCGGATAAGCGCCGAGTATGGTCATGATCACATTGATGCTCGTCCCCACGCAGGTGTACAGGATCGTGTTCCTGTAGCCGACCCAGATATCGCGGTTCTCGAATATCGCGGAATAGCTTTGCATCGTAAATCCTTTCGGCCAGAGCAGAAGCGGGTTGTCGAACATTTGCCTGGGGTCCGACATGGACGCGAACAGCACGAACAAGAGCGGATACAGGATAAGGCCGGATATGCACAGGACGAGAAGCAGATTGACGGCGTCGAACAGCTTCTCGCCCGGCGTTCGTTTAATATTGCTCAGCATGGGCTTGCACCTCCCGTTACCATAGACTTGTCTGACCGGCCCGCTTGGCGATGGCGTTAAACGTCAGAAGCAGCACGAAATTGATGACATTGTTGAACAAACCGACGGCTGCGGAGAAGCTGTACTGGGCATCGAGAATACCGCTTTTGTACATATAGGTCGAGATCACCTCCGACGTGCTCAAGTTCATATCGGTCTGCATCAGCAGCACCTTCTCGAAGCCGACATTCATGATCCCGCCGATGCTGAGTATCGAGAGGATGACGATGGTCGGAAGAATGCTAGGCAGCGTCACATGCCAGATGCGCCGGAATTTATTCGCTCCGTCGATGTATGCCGCCTCGTATTGGTCGGGCGATATGCCGGACATGGCTGCCGTGTAGATCAAGGACGCCCAGCCGATGCCCTGCCACAGGCCGGACCATACGAACAAGTGCCAGAAGTAACCGGGTTCGGCGAGAAAATCGATCTTGCTGCCGTTGAACGATCCGAGCAATGCATTGATGACGCCGTTGGTGGGAGAGATGAAGAAGAACAGGATGCCTACCGCAACGATGACCGAGATGAAGTGCGGCGCATAGGAAATGGTTTGTACGAGGGTTTGAAAACGTTTATTGCGAAATTCATTGAACATAAGGGCGAGAATAATGGGCGCCGGGATTCCGACGAGCAGACCGTACAGGCTGATGCCAAGCGTGTTTTTGAGGATGGTCCAGAAATAGTAAGCATTGAAGAAGCGATTAAAATGCTCGAGCCCCACCCAGGGGCTGCCCCCGATTCCGAGCGCCGGCATGTAATCCTTGAAAGCGATCTGAATGCCGTACAACGGCCAGTAGTGCCAAATCACGAAATAAAAGAAGGCCGGCGAAATGATGAGATAGAGTCCGAGATTTCGTTTCAATCGTTTGGATACATCATTCAGCTTGGACTTGTACGCCGGTGGTCGCCGCATAGCCAGTTCATGATTCGCTTCCATATGTCAGGTTATCTCCCATCTTTTAAATGTTATGACAATAATAGCACTTGAATATCTAGTTGTATATAACAAATTAGTCGCTACCTGACGCTACCAAAGTGCCATATCGATCGCAAATAGCGTCGGCAACGCCTGGCAGGAGAACGATTGAAAGCGGCGAGAGATAGCTAGTTTGGAAGGACTGAATTTCGATCTCCTTTCAAGACGAATTTCCCAATTTTATGTTGTTATAGGCCGAAGATCCTGTAGGGACCTGTTGAAAAATCTTGTTTTTTGTCTTATTTGTTAATACTTGACAGTATTTTAATCTAGCATTAAGATATGGCATATGATTAAGGGAGTGGAAACGGAAGTTTTATGTTCTCTTATCTATGAAACAAATGTTAGGTTTGCGTCATTGTGAGCATTATCGATATATCTCTATACCGTCAGGGGGATTCCGGTGAACGAGGAATTATTGCGCATTGAACATCTGACAACGTCTTTCCGCATCGGAGACGATTACTATGCGGCCGTAGACGACGTATCGTTGACGGTAAGAAAAAACGAAATTCTGGCGATCGTAGGCGAGTCCGGTTCGGGCAAGAGCGCGCTGGCCTTTTCGATCATGGGCCTGCATACGAGGGCGAGGATCGAGGGGAGCATTCATTACAACGGACAAGATATCGCCCATCTTCCGCCGTCCAACCTGAACCGGCTGCGGGGCAATGAACTGGGCATGATCTTTCAGGATCCTTTATCGGCCTTGAACCCGCTTATGGCTGTCGGCTCCCAGATCGACGAGGTCATCTTCCTCCATCATCCGAAGCGATCGGCGAAGGAAAGAAAACGGAGCGTCATCGACCTGCTCGAGAAAGTAGGCATTCCTCGCCCGGAGCATACCTACGGCCTGTTTCCCCACGAGCTGTCCGGCGGGATGCGGCAGCGGATCGTCATCGCCATCGCCATCGCGAACGAACCGAAGCTGCTGATCGCCGACGAGCCGACGACGGCGCTCGACGTCACCATCCAATTGCAGATCCTTGAGCTCATCAAACGGTTAAAGGAGGACAGCGAGGCGGGCGTGGTTCTGATTACCCACGATTTGGGCGTGGTCGCCGAGATGGCGGACCGCGTCGCGGTCATGTATGCCGGACAAATCGTCGAAATCGCCGACATCTACACCCTGCTCTCCGATGCCCGGCATCCGTATACCAGATCGCTGCTGCAGTCCATACCGTCCGCGGGAGAAGCGAAATCGAAGCTCCACGTGATTCAAGGGATCGTTCCGTCCCTGCAGCATCTTCCCCGTCAAGGCTGCCGCTTTCGCGGGCGCATTCCCTGGATCGACGAGTCCGCGCACGAGGAGCAGCCGAGCATGCACGAGATCGCGCCCGGCCACATTGTCAGATGCACCTGCCATAAGAACTTCCGCTTCCCCAATCGCAAAGAGGAGAGTGCTCGTCTTGCCATTACTTGAGGTCCAGGATTTAAAAGTCCATTTTCCGGTACGCGGCGGAATATTCAACCGGAAGCTCCGCTCGATCAAGGCGGTAGACGGCATTCGGCTCTCCATCGAGCAGGGCAGAACCTACGGCCTCGTGGGCGAGTCCGGCTCCGGGAAAACAACGACCGGCCGCGCGATTATCGGGCTGCATCCGATCACCTCGGGCACGGTCCTCTTCGAAGGGCAGCCGATCTTCGGCGACGGGCTGCGCGGCCATACCGGCTTCCGCAAGGACATTCAAATGATTTTCCAAGATCCGTACTCTTCGCTGAACCCCAAGAAGCGCGTCCTCGACATTGTCGCCGAGCCGCTGCGCAATTTCGAGAAGCTGTCCGCGCGGGAAGAGAAGCGCCGGGTGGAGCAGCTGCTGGAGCAGGTCGGTTTAAGCCCGGAAACGATTCATAAATACCCGCATCAATTCTCGGGCGGCCAGCGGCAGCGGATCGGCATCGCGAGGGCGATCGCGCTCAAGCCGAAGCTCATTATCGCCGATGAGCCGGTCTCGGCGCTGGACGTATCCGTACAAGCCCAAGTGCTGAATTTCCTGCAAGAGATACAGGAGCGGCTGCAGCTTACCTATCTCTTCATAAGCCATGACCTTGGGATCATCCGGCATATGTGCGATCACATCGGCATCATGTACAAGGGCCGTTACGTCGAGCAAGGCACGACGGCGGATATTTTCGACAATCCGCAGCACATCTATACCAAGCGGCTCATCACGGCCATACCGGACATGGATCCCTCGAAGCGGGAGCGGCTGCGCAAGTTCCGCCAGGCCGTGAAGACGGAGTACGAGCAGGCGTATGACCGTTATTTCGATGCGGACGGCTTGGCGTACCCGCTGCGCCCCGTGTCGGAGACGCATCTTGCGGCTTTGCCCGAGAAGGGGTGACGGCGATGTGGAAGACTACGGCGCGAAGAATGACCATCATGGTACCTCAAATCGTATTGTTAAGCATTCTCGTCTTCCTGCTTGCCAAGGCGATGCCGGGAGACGCCTTGACGGGTCTGCTGGATCCGAGCATCGATCCGGCGGCGCTGGATGAGCAGCGGGAGCGGCTTGGGCTCAATAATCCCTGGTACGTGCAGTACTGGGATTGGGCCGTGAAGGCGCTGCAAGGCGATTTCGGCCAGTCCTTCCGCTTCAAAATGCCGGTTTCCGACTTGATCGGGCAGCGGATGATGAACACGATTTGGTTATCGCTCCTCACCCTTGCGCTTACCTATCTGATCGCGATTCCGCTCGGCATTATCAGCGGCCGTTATCATGATACCTGGGCCGACCGCGCGATCACGGGCTATACCTATCTAGGCTTCGCGGCGCCGCTGTTTATTTTCGCGCTGATCATGCTGTGGGTGTTCGGCTTTCATTTCGGCTGGTTCCCGACCGAAGGAAGCGTCGCGCCGGGCACGGCTTCGGGCTCTTTGGCCTATGTCATGAGCAAAATCTATCATATCCTGCTGCCGGCCTTATCCATGGCGCTCATCACGACGGTGACGACCGTGCAGTATTTGCGGAGCGAAATCATCGATACGAAACAGAAGGATTTCATCATTACCGCGAGAGCGAAAGGGGCCTCGGAGACCCGCGTCTACAACCGGCATATTTTACGCAACTCGTTATTGCCGATCGCCGCTTTTTTCGGCTATGAGATTACCGGCCTGATCGGGGGTACGGTGTTCATCGAGAGCATTTTCAGCTATCCGGGAATGGGGCAGCTGTTCCTAAGCTCGATTTCCCTGCGGGATTTCAGCGTCGTCACGGCGCTGGTGCTCTTATACGGCGCGGCTTCCATTCTCGGCGCATTGCTTTCGGATACGATCTTAAGTTTCGTCGATCCGCGGATTCGAATCAAATAAGAACTCGGGACCATGAGGTGAAATGGAATGGAACAGGCATATGCGAACAATCCGGCACCGCCCGCGGCACCCGTGACGCCGCCGCAGGATGCGGAGAAAAGCCCGTCCGGCTGGAAAATTCTTTGGCGGGAGATCGTTCGGGATAAGATCGCGCTGGCTTCGTTGATTTTTCTGGGCGCCGTCATCTTGCTCGTCTATGGGGTCTCGATCGTATTGGATCAAGAACAAATCGTGACCGTGGACCTATTCGCGCTGAATAAGCCGCCTTCCGCGAAATTCTGGCTGGGCACCGATTACGGAGGACGGGACGTATTCGGCCAGCTTATTATCGGGACTCGCAACTCCTTGTCGATCGGCATTCTCGTCACGCTGCTTACCGGATTGATCGGCATTCTGATCGGGCTGGTATCCGGTTATTTCGGCGGACTCATCGATAACGTTTTCATGCGCTTCGTCGATTTCTTCATGATCCTGCCCACCTTGATGGTCGTCATTGCCTTCGTGACGGCGGTCCCGAATTACGGCATCGTCTCGTTCTCCCTGATCATGACCGCCTTCCTCTGGATGGGGATCGCCAGGTTAATCCGTTCCAAAGCGCTGCAGGAGAGGGAGCTGGAGTACGTGCAGGCTTCGCGAACGGTAGGTTCCTCGCATCTGAAGATCATGTTCGCGCAGGTGCTGCCGAACCTGAGCTCGATCATTATCGTGACGATGACCTTGAATTTGGCGGCGAATATCGGCTTGGAGTCCGGCTTGTCCTTCCTCGGGTTCGGTTTCCCCGAAAGCACGCCCAGCCTGGGCACGTTGGTCAGCTATGCCACGAACCCGCAAACGCTGGAATTCAGATGGTGGATATGGTTACCCGCATCGATACTGATTCTGGTATTGATGCTGTGCATAAATAACGTCGGTCAAGCGTTGAAGCGCGCGACGGACGCCAGACAGCGGAAAGGGTAAAGAAGCAACCAATCTGTTAGGAGGAGTTTGATTGAAGATGAAACCAGGATTGACAAGGTCGTTTTTCATGCCGCTGCTGCTTGTATTTGCGCTCATGCTCGCCGCCTGCTCCAACAACGGGAACACGAACGCGACGAACGCTCCGGCGGAGACGGAGGAGGAGGCCGGCACGACTCCGGCAGAGGGGGAGGAAAGCACGACGCCCGCGGAGAACGAAAAGCCGGCCCCGGACGACGGTCTATATTCGATCGACGATTTCAGCAACGTGAAGAAAAACGAAGGCGAACCGATCAAAGGCGGCTCGATCACCTTCGGTCTCGTATCCGATACCCCGTTCGAAGGCACGCTGAACTGGAACTTCTATTCCGGCGACCCGGACGCGCAGGTACTCAGCTGGTTCGACGAAGGGCTGCTCACTTGGGATAAGAGCTACGTGTATACGAATGACGGCGCGGCTACATACGAAGCGTCGGAGGACGGACGCACGTTCACGTTCACCATCAAGGACAACGTCAATTGGCAGGACGGCAAGCCGGTGACCGCCGAGGACTGGCTGTTCGCGCACGAGGTGATCGGCAATCCCAAATACGACGGTCCGCGTTACGACTCCAACTTCATCAATATCGTCGGGATGAAGGAATACCATGAAGGCAAGGCGAAAACGATCTCCGGCATCGAAGTGCTGGGCGAGAAGAAGCTGAAGATCACGTACGTGCAATCCACGCCTTCCTTATTGACCGGGGGCATCTGGACGTATCCGCTCGCGAAACATATTTTCGGCAATATGCCGGTCGAGAAAATCTCCTCGTCTCCCGAAGTGCGCGAAAAGCCGATCGGCTTCGGACCGTACAAGGTCGAGAGCATCGTGCCGGGCGAGTCGGTCGTTTTCGTCAAAAACCCGGATTACTGGCGCGGCGAACCCAGCTTGGATAAAGTCGTCCTCAAGGTCATTAATCCGACCACGGTCATTCAGCAGCTGGAAAGCGGCGGCGTCGATCTCGTCGATTCCTTCCCGGTCAACCAGTATCCGGACAATGCGGATATGTCGAACGTCGAATATCTGGGTACCATTGACCGTGCCTATACGTACATCGGCTTTAAGCTGGGGACATGGGATGCGAAGGCCGGAAAGGTCGTTCCGAATGAAAAAGCCAAAATGGCCGACGTGAACTTGCGGAAAGCGATGTGGCAGGCCGTAGACAACGACCAAGTCGGCAAGCAGTTCTATCACGGCTTGCGCTGGAACGCGACGACGCTGATTCCGCCTTCTCATCCGGATTATCACGATTCCGCGAATCCGGGCGTCAAATTCGATCCCGAAGCGGCAAAAAAATTATTGGACGACGCCGGGTACAAAATGAACGGCGAATACCGTACCAAGCCGGACGGCAGCGAGCTGGTCATTAACTTCATCTCGATGACCGGCGACGATATCGCCGAACCGCTGGCCCAATATTACGTGCAGTCGTGGAAAGCGATCGGATTGAACGTTCAGCTGGAAATGGTCGAATTCAACACCTTCTACGACCGCGTCGGCGCGAACGGCGAAGACGATCCGAAGGTCGACGTGTACCAAGGCGCGTGGGGCGTCGGCATCGATGTCGATCCCGCGGGCTTGTACGGACCCGACGCCATCTACAACTTCCCGCGGTATCAAAGCGACGAACAGGATAAATTGCTTGCCGAAGGCATCTCGAAGGAAGCGTTCGACGTGAAGGTTCGCCAAGGGATTTACAAGGAGTGGCAGCAGTTGATGGTGAATGAAATTCCGGTGTTCCCGACGCTCTATCGCGCCGTGCTCGTACCGGTGAATAAGCGGATTCTCAACTACGCGATCGGGGACGGAACCGGCATCTATCTCTACCAGCTTGCGGTCTCGCAGGATAAACCGGTCGTAGCGGAAAAATAAAGGAGCAGGAATCGAAACAGCCTTAGGCCGGCACTTTGCCGAACTAAGGCTGTTTCGCTTTCACTTAATCCACGATATTGCGGGTATAATATTCGATGATATCTTTGCGGCGAATGATGCCGAGGAAGACGCGGTCGGCGTCCACGACGGGAACGAAGTTCTGATCGGCCGCCAGCGCCAGCATATCGTCGAGATCGGCGCCGATCTCGACGCACTCGACCTTCAATCGTTTCTTGATGGAAACGACCGGAATTTCATGTATCGTATCAAAACCGAGGCCGGGCGTCGATTTCAGCTTCCACAACAAATCTCCTTCGGACAGCGTGCCGAAGTATAAGCCGTTTTCGTCCAAGATCGGAATAGCCGTATAATGGCTCGCTTCCAATTTATCCATCGCGTCTTTCATATTGGAAGTCGTTATGAGGTAAGAGACCTGGTTCTTGGGAAATAGAAACGATTGGATGTCCATTGAATCACGCTCCTTATGTATATTAAAACATATTTCGTCGCGGAGCGCATGCGAAAGCGGCATGGACATGTCTGGGAACGACGAAATGAACAACGATGCAACTTTTCTCGCGAGCCCGTCGTTGTAATGGTCGTGCACGCAATCGAAACAGACGGGCTAACCGCCCCACACGAGAGAGGTTGTTGATCATCATGAAAAAAACGAATAAACCCGGGAAGCTGCTGGCGCTAAGCCTTGCGGCAGCCATCCTGTCGTCGCCCATGGCGTTGTCTCACGCCAATCCTGCTTCAGCCGCAGCCTCCGCTTCCAAATTCACGATCATCGCGCAGCCGTTCAGCATAGAAGGCAAGCAGCAAAGCATCGGCACGATCAATAAAGACGGCTCGACCTACATTGCTTTGCGGAACTTGAATACGGCCTTGGGCCTGGTCACGAATTTCGATAAAGCTTCCCAAAAGATCGGGATTTCAGGGCATAATCGGCTGCTGGAGATCAATCTGGCCAACGACGCCATGACCCTGAACGGCCAACCGGTCGCCGGACCCCAACCGATCGTCCAAGAAAATACGACATATCTGCCGCTTCGCTTCCTGCTCGAGCGCATGGGGTATGACGTTGCCTACGAGAACGGCTCCAAATTGATCGGCCTTCACGCCATTCAAGAGAACGGGCTGCACGTGCAATCCGGCGTCATCGGCGCGGATGGGGACGGCAAGTCGTTGTCGGTATATTACCCCGTGATCTCGGGTTACGCGAATAAGGAGATCGAGCAGAAGATCAATGCGTTCTTGAAACAAGAGGCAGACAAGCATGCGGCGGCAGGATCGAAGGAAATGGACCCGGTCGTGCAAGGCAACAAACAGCTGCTGGCCGACAACCCCAAGGCGGAGGTTCGGCAGCCGAGCTTCGACGGCCGCTATACGGTAACGTATAACGAGAAGGGAAAATTGAGCCTTTACGCGGATTACGAGATATATACCGGGGGAGCGCACGGCATCACCGCGCGCGTTCCGTATACGTTCGATTTGACGACGGGCGATCTTCTCCCGCTCAAGGACGCCGTCGCAGGCAATTCGAACTATGTAGCGATCATTAACGGCGAGATCCAAAAGCAGGTCAAAAACCGGCATCTGACGCTGAATGCGCCGTTCAAGACGATCGAGGCGGACCGCGATTATTTCCTTAACCGGAACGGGCTGGTGATTTACTTCTCGCAATACGAATACACCGCGTTCGCGGACGGCATGCCGGAGTTCGTCATTCCCTATGCCGCGTTTTAAATGAATGGCACTGCATCCTTACTGAAACAAAACGAGGCTGCCGGAATACGAATCCGGCGGCCTTTTTCCGTTCATGGCGCCGGACGGCAGGCTTTGCCGGAAAAGCCGCCGGCGCGGGACCAAGCAGGCCCGGGCATGGCATAAAAACGCAAAAGGCCCATGGCGTGGGCCCTTTGCGGAAGGTCTATTGGAATGACATGCGCATGGCATGAGCTTCAAAAGATGAATTAATATCCTTTACCGTAGCCGCCGACGCCTACGCCGCCTACAGCAGGACCGTATCCGCCAGCGCCGACGCCGCCTACGCCAGGACCGTAGCCGCCGTATCCGCCGCCGTACCCGCCGCCCCAACTACCGCAGATGATGATCGCGAGCAGAATGAAGAGCACCAATATGATTCCGATATGGTTGTGTCCTCCAACAAATCCAGACATTCTATCCAGCACCTCCTTCGTTGTGAGTACTCTGTAGGTTATGTAACGGGCGGATAAAGTGCTTGGGCCTCTGCCTGGGGGGACGATTATCATTCCCGCCCGTTTGCCGGATCGGGGCATTCGCCTCGTTTTTCGTCGGAGGCCGCCGCTTTTGTTCATGTTCCGTTCATAGAAGTGCTTTACCATCCTAGGTATCAGAGAAATAGGAGGCAAAGCAATGGAACGGGAATACAAACAAGGAAACAGGCCGGGCAGCGGCGATTGGGCCGTCGAAGCGCGCGGGCTCGTCAAAACGTTCGGCGCCAACCGCGCCGTGGACGGCGTGGACCTGAACGTGCGGGCGGGCACGATCTACGGCGTCCTCGGTCCGAACGGGGCCGGCAAGACCACCACGATCCGCATGCTGGCGACGTTGCTTCGGCCGGATGCCGGTTCGGCGCGAATCTTCGGGCACGATGTCGCGAAGGAGTCGCAGATCGTGCGCCAATTGATCGGCGTCACCGGTCAGTACGCGTCGGTCGACGAGTCGCTGAGCGCTACCGAGAATTTGATCATCTTCTCGCGGCTGCTCGGGCTCGGGCGCGCGGAAGCGAGGCGAAAGTCCGCGGAGCTGCTGGAGGAATTCGGCCTGACGGAAGCGGCCAAGCGGCCGCTCAAAAACTTCTCCGGCGGCATGCGGCGCCGGCTGGATCTGGCGGCGAGCCTGATCGCGCAGCCGCCGCTCATCTTCCTCGATGAACCGACGACGGGGCTTGATCCGCGCACGCGCTCCCAGATGTGGGATACGATCCGCCGATTGGTGAACACGGGATCGACCGTCGTGCTCACGACGCAGTATCTCGAGGAGGCGGATCAGCTGGCGGACCGGATCGCGGTCATCGACCGGGGGCATGTCGTCGCCGAGGGCACGGTGGATGAACTGAAGGCATCCATCGGCACCTCGTCGCTGCATCTGACGGTGCAGCATGAAGCGGATATCGAGCGTGCTCGGCATACGATCGAAACGGTCCTGAAGGTCCAGTCCAACGTGTCGCCCGAGATCGGGAAGATTACCGCGCCGATGGCGGATGCCGATCTGGTCACCGACCTTCTGATCGCATTGCGCGAAGGCGGCGTTCGTCTGGCCGAGGTCAGCGTGCAGAAGCCGACTCTCGACGAGGTATTTCTGACGATTACCGGCCATGGCGTGGACGAGGAAGCGAAGCCGGCCTCCGCTGAAGCTGCAAGAGTAAAGGGGGAAATGGCATGAACGGCACTTCCATCAAACCGGTCGCCGAACGCGCGCTCCGCAACCGCACGAGCCTCGGCCAGACGCTGCGCAATTCGCTCACGATGGCCTATCGGGGCCTGCTGAAGATTCGGCGGACGCCCGAGCAATTGTTCGACGTGACGCTCCAGCCGATTATTTTCACCTTGATGTTCACGTACATCTTCGGCGGGGCGATCTCCGGCGACGTGCAGAGCTATCTGCCCGTCATTATCCCGGGCATACTCGTGCAGACCGTGATCACGACTTCGATCGTCACGGGCGTCCAACTGCGCGAGGACATGGACAAAGGCGTGTTCGACCGGTTCAAATCGCTGCCGATCGCGCGCATCGCGCCGCTCGCGGGCGCCTTGTTGGCGGACACCGTCCGATATACCATCGCGACCGTGCTCACGTTCTCGATGGGCTTTATCATGGGTTACCGGCCGGAGGGCGGGCTCGGGCATGTCGCGCTTGCCGCGGTGCTCGTGATTGCCTGCTCATGGGCGATCAGCTGGATCTTCGCGTTCTTCGGCGTCATCGCCCGCACGGCCTCGAGCGTGCAGGGGATCTCGATGCTCGTCCTGTTCCCGCTCACGTTCCTGTCCAACGCGTTCGTGCCGGTCGATACCATGCCCAATTGGCTGCAGTGGTTCGTGAAAATCAATCCGGTCTCGCATCTCGTCACGGCCGTTCGGGATTTGACCAACGCCGGAACGGTGGGCTGGGATCTCGGCATCTCGCTCATCGGCGCCGCCGCTATCGTGGCGATCTTCGCGCCGATCACGGTTCGGGCCTACATGCGCCGGACATAATCTCCTCGCCGCCCGAAGCCCGTTTAATCGAAATTTGGCATGCGGCAGTGATGGAACGGCTTCCCGATCATATAGTGGTAAGAGCGCGCTATAGGAATGGGAGGTCGTTTTTTCCTGAAACGGAATCGTTGGAAGATCATCGTGCTTGCGCTGGTTCTATTATTGCCATGGATGGTGCTTTCCCCCGCGGCAACGCACGCGCAGGCAAGCAAAAACGAGCTTATTATCGTCAACAAGCAAACGAACGAATTGGCGTTCTTCGCGAACGGGGAGCTGATCAAGACGTTCTCCGTCGCGACCGGCAAGACGAGCGATCTAACGCCCGAGGGCAGCTTCAAAATCGTCAATAAGATCAAAAATCGCCCGTACTACAAGGACCATATTCCGGGCGGCGATCCCAAGAATCCGCTGGGCGACCGGTGGCTGGGATTGGAAGTGAACGGGACGGAAGGCACGACGTACGCGATCCACGGCAACAACAACAGCCGTTCCATCGGCAAGTACGTCAGCGCGGGCTGCATTCGCATGAAGAACGACGAGATTCACTGGCTCTTCCCGCAGATCGAGCTCGGAACGACCGTCATCATTACGACGTCGTCGCTCGCGTTCACCGAAATCGCGGAACAGCATGCGTATCCGGTCTTGAAGACGTACGAAGGCAAGCTGCTCCTGAACGGCGAATCGATGAAGCTGGATCACGAGCTGATCGTCGCCGGCTCCAGCGTGTTTATTCCGATGCGGGACGTGTTCGAGATATTAGGGGCAGAGGTGAAGTGGGATCAAGCGACGCAGACCGTCACGGCGGTCATCGGGGACAGGACGATCAAGCACCGGCCGTTGACGGACACGGTGGAGGTCAACGGCGTGTCCGTGGACATCGCGGCCTCCAAAATCGTCGACAATACCGTCCTGCTGCCGCTGCGGAACATCTCCGAGCTGATCGGCTACCGCGTGGAATGGAACGGCAAGGCCAAGGAAATCCGAATCACGGCTTAAGCGAGAAACGACCCCGGCGCGGGTCGTTTTTTTGTTCGCCGCGAGGTGTTTGACCGCTGGCATCTTCGCCGAAGCTGTGTTAAAGTTTACTTATCAGGAAAGGAGGTGCGTCAACATTAGTATTCACATGTTGAACGCGTCCCTTACCCGGTCTGCCGTCATCTAATCAATCGTTTTCGGCAGAGGCGCGGGATGCGGATCAATGCAACAAATTAGCGCCACGGGTACCCACGTCTTCGGACGGCATAGAAGATCGCCTCGTTCGGCCCACGGCCGGACGGTCGGCGGTCTTCTTGCCGTTCGGGGGAAGTCTGCCCGTCATTCCAAACGACGTCGCCAACCAGCCCGAGCATAGCGGCAGCGCAAAACGACGCCCCCGAGCTTTCCTGGCTCAGGGGCGTCGTGCTGAGTGCGTTTCAATGAAGGATCAAGCGGGCGCTATTCGCGCTCCTTTACGTAATGGAGGCTGCGTAGATGTCCTGAATGGACTTGCCCAGCATCGCGTTGAAATCTTCGTCCGATTGCCCGGCCGTCAGTCCTTGCGATAAAGCGCGGGAGAAGCTGGCGATCAAGCCGCGGTTATGCGTCAGCTTGTCATTGGCTTCGGCTTGCGAATAGCCGCCCGACAACGCGACGACCCGCACGACATGCGGATCTTCCATCAGCTCGCGGTAAAAATCGTTTTCCGTCGGGATGGACAGCTTCAGCATGATTTTGACGTCCTTATCCAAGGCGGACAGGCGGGCGAGAATTTCGTCTTTCAACAGCTTCTCCGATGCTTCTTTATCGGCGCTATGGATATCGACCTCAGGTTCGATGATCGGCACCAGGCCTCTGGCGGCGATTTGCTTGCCAAGGGAAAACTGCTGCTCGACGACCTTTTTGATCCCGGCCGGATTGGCTTCTTTGATGACCGAGCGCATCTTCGTCCCGAAAATATGCCGGTCGACGGCCCGCGTCAGAAGCTCGTCCAATCCGGGAATGGGCTTCATGAGCTGAACGCCGTTCTCCGCGTCGGCAAGGCCTTGATCGACCTTCAGGAAAGGCACGATGCCTTTCTTGTCCCACAGATAGTCGGCGGTGTATTGACCGTCAATGGAACGATCCATCGTATTCTCGAATAAGATCGCCCCCAGGATGTGCCGGGAATCGAACGCGGGACTCTTGATGATGCGCGTTCTCATCTCGTGCACCAAGGCGTACATCTCTTCTTCGTTCGCGTAGCTGTTTTCTTGAACGCCGTACTGCAGCAGCGCTTTCGGCGTGCTTCCGCCGCTTTGGTCCAAGGCCGCTATGAAGCCTTCTCCCGTGTGGACGCGTTCCAATTGCTTCGTATTCATGGGTGTTTCTCCTTCCGATTGGTGGGCTGAATGACATCATGAATCCTTTTCATTATAGCACTTCCGTTCCGCCCGGCGCCAAGCGAACGGATATGCTATACTGCTCGCGTAGGCATGGCAAGACGAGGCAAGGATGAAATTTTGAGCTAAGGGGGCGAAGCCCGTGATAAGCGGCGCCGCGCACACGAGGGCGATCCGAGCTCCGCGGGAGCTCGCGGAATCCCCGAATCAAAGCGAGCTGAAGCTGAAAGGCCTGTCCGTGATCGAGACGTGCACGCATACCGAAGGCAAGCAGGGCTCGTTGTTCCTCGAGGACCATCTGATCCTGTGCGTGCTTCGCGGCAACTACGCCGTCCGGCACGGCAATCGGACGTATACGGTGCGCCGCAACGAGATGGTGCTGCTCAAGAAAGCCATCGTGATCGAATACGAGAAGACGGGCGAACCGGACGACGGGTATATGCTCGAATATATGATGTTTTTCTTGAAGGACGAGCTGTTGAACGATTTCGTGAAAATGGCCAAGATCCCGTCCGCCCAGCCGGCCGAGCCTGAACCGGTCTCGATTTTGCCGATGAATCGGCGTCTGCTCGCTTACGTGGAGTCGCTCCGGCCGTATTTTCACGATCGGGACGGCATCGAGGACGGTCTGGTCAGACTGAAGCTGCTGGAATTGTTGTTCGATCTGGCGCATGCCGACGAAAGCGCGATGAAGCAGCTGCTCCAGATGAAGCAGCAGACGCGCTCCACGATTGCCGCCGTCGTCGAAGAGAACGTGATGAATCCCGTCTCGTTGAACGACCTGGCGTATTTGTCCGGCCGCAGCCTGTCGAGCTTCAAACGGGAATTCCAAACGATCTACAATCTCCCGCCGTCCCAGTGGATCCGCGGCAAACGGCTGGATAAAGCGAGAGAGATGCTGCTGTTCTCCTCGTTATCGGTGACCGATGTCTGTTATGCCACGGGCTTCGAGAACGTGGCGCATTTCTCGCGCGTATTCAAGGAACGGTTCGGCGAATCCCCATCCTCGTACCGGAAGCAATTAAGCTGATTCCATCCAAAGTCTTCGTTCGGCCGGCGGCCGGGCGAAGGCTTTTTTACTTTGAGCCAAATGATCAAATTCGGTGAGCCGGGCAGCAAAGAAGCGTTTCGCGGACGATGGTATTCTTAATCCCGTAAGCCGCGTCACACCTCATACGAAGAAAGGGAGATCAGAAAATGAGCAATCCGAAAACATGGTTCATCACCGGCGTATCCAGAGGAATCGGACTTGAAATCACGAAAGCCGCCTTGGCGGCAGGCGATAAAGTCGTCGGCACGGTCCGGAGCAATCCGGAACGGCTGGCGGCGCAATTGAATCATCCGCATGCATCCATCGTCGTGCTCGACGTCACGCACGAGCAACAAGCACATGAAGCCGCCCGGCAGGCGATCGACCGCTTCGGCGGCATCGACGTGCTCGTCAACAATGCGGGCTACGGCTTGTTGAGCGCAGTGGAGGAAGCGTCGAACGAAGAAGTGAAGCGCAATTTCGACGCGAACGTGTTCGGATTGCTGAACGTGACCCGCGCGGTGCTGCCTTACATGCGGGAACGGCGTTCCGGCCACGTCATCAATCTCTCGTCGGTCGGCGGACTGTCGGGGCTCGCGGGCTGGGGCATATACGGCGCCACCAAATTCGCGGTGGAAGGCTTGACCGAAGCGATGGCGATGGAGCTCGCGCCGCTCGGCATCTTCGCGACGGCGGTCGAGCCGGGATTTTTCCGGACGGAATTTCTCGATACGTCGTCGCTCGTGCGGACCGGCAACGTCATCGCGGACTATGCGGATACGGTCGGCGAGATGAGAGGCTACGCCACGCTGGTCAATCGGAAGCAGCCCGGCGATCCGGCGAAGCTCGCGCAGGCCGTCGTCCGATTGGCGCATGCCGGGAAGCCGCCGGTGCATCTGCCGCTGGGCAACGACACGCTGGCCAGATACAGGGAGAAGACGGCCATGTTCGAGCAGGACATCGCGCAGTGGCTTGACGTTATTACCGGCACCGACCATGACGACGTGAAGCATTGACCGCGGCCGAAAATGCCTCATGAATCGGCCGCCTCCCGATAAGCAAATAATAAATAGGCATGAGACGACTTCTGATGCATCTGGGGATCAGGGGTCGTCATTTTTGTGCAGCATTTTGCTGCATGTGCTTCAGATGCGCGCCGCTCCAATCATTAATCAAGCTCAGCACCGGCTCCAGGGTGAGGCCGTGTTCGGTAAGCGAGTATTCGACCTTGGGAGGAACGACCGGGTAGATGACCCGGCTGAGGATGTCTTGCTCCTCCAACTCCCGCAGCTGCGAGGCCAGCACCTTCTTCGTGATGTTGGGGATGCCGCGCTGCATTTCGCTGAAGCGTCTGGTGCCTTGGAAGAGATGGTACAAAATGGCGAGCTTCCATTTGCCCGTGATCACTTCGAACGCCTCATTGCGCGTGCAGGACTTATAGTCGCGTTCCATCTGCGGCGCCAATCCTCTCCTGGTTACTTCATCAATACCGGGCTACATGAAAGTGCCTTCTTCCCAATTTGCGAGCCTGGGGACATAATGGACGTACGCTGCAGCGAGGGTAGAGCATATCATTACTATTCACGGGGACAGGATGGCGCATTCCTGCTTCTTGAACGGATACAACGGCATCGGATGGAATTCAGGCGAGTACAGGCTGCACTAATATATAGAAGGAAGGCGCAGATAATGGGAGATATTACACAAAACGAAAATCGTTCCGAAGCATCGGCGTTCGAGTTTGGTCTCTATACGTTCGGGGATTTGATTCCCGATCCCGGGAACGGCACGCGGATCGGCGCACAGCAGCGACTTCGGGAGATCGTGGACGCCGCCGTGCTGGCGGACGAGGCCGGGTTTGATCTGTTCGGCGTCGGGGAGCATCATACGCTGGATTTCGCCGCGATCTCGACGCCTGTCGTGTTGGCCGCGATTGCCCAAGCGACGAAGCGAATCCGGTTGACCAGCGCGACGACGGTCCTGAGCACGGTCGACCCCGTGCGTTTGTTCGAAGATTTCGCGACGGTGGACCTGCTGTCGGACGGACGCGCGGAAATCATCGCCGGCCGCGGCGCGTTCGTCGATTCGTACCCGTTGTTCGGCTACGATCTCGCCGATTACGGCCAGCTGTTCGCGGAGAAGCTCGGACTGTTCCTGAAGCTCGGCGAACGGGAACGAGTCAGCTGGAGCGGCCGCTTCCGCAGCGCGATTCATGACCTGGAGATTGCTCCGCGGCCGGTCCAGGAGCGGCTGCCGGTATGGATAGGGGTAGGCGGGACGCCCGAGAGCGCAAGGAATGCAGGCCGGCTCGGCCTTGGCATGGCGCTGGCTTTGCTAGGCGGAACGCCGGAGCGGGCAAAGCCGCTCGTCGACCTGTACCGACAAGCGGGCATGGAAGCAGGCCATGATCCGTCCGTGCTCAAAGTCGCCGTTTCCAGTCACGGGTACGTGGCGGAGACGAGCCGTCAGGCGAGCGAGGAATTTTATCCGTATTACAGCAGCTACATGAACAAGTTTCTGGGTCAGCGGACGGGAAGAAGCGCCATATCGCGCCTGGAATTCGAACATGCGGTCGGGCCCGAAACCGCGCTTGCGGTCGGCAGTCCTCAGCAGGTAATCGAGAAAATACTGCATCAGCATGAATTGTTCAGCAATACGAGGTATATCGCCCAGCTGGACGTCGGCGGCATGCCCTACGCCAAGGTCGCGAAAGCGATCGAGATGCTGGCCGTTCACGTTGCGCCGGTCGTGCGGCGCGAGTTGGCGCGTTCATAAATTTCAGTTGCAATGCGATAGATCAAGCCAAGCAGGGAAGGCTGCTTGGCTTTTTCGACGATTGACTTGCGCAAATCATAGCTTTATAATAAAAATGAACGATCGGTCTTTTTTTGTCGAGTCATCGGATTCGAGCCGCAAATCGAATCGCAAATCGAGTCAAAATTTGAAGGAGCTGAGGGACTTGAAAATCACCGAAGTATTCGCAACCGTACATATCAACGATATGGATGAGACCCTGCCATTCTATGAGCGCTTAACGGGCGCAGCCCATACCAAACGCTGGGAATCCCCCGAGCTTCGGCTTGAATTCAGCACGGTAGGCTCTTTCGTGCTTGTTGCGGGAACCGACGAAGCCTTGGCGTCCGTAACGGATATTCACAGCATTCTGTTCGTGGATTCCCTTCGGGAATTCGAGGATTTCTTCGCCGCTAACGAGGTGCCGATCCTTCGCGGCCCGCTTGCCAACCCGATCGGCACGTTGATCATCGTCAAGCATCCGGACGGGCAAACGGTGGAATATTTGCAGCCGCACGCCTGAATGACTGGCGCGTGACGAAGGACCGACACGAAACGACCGACGAGAAATAATTGTCGAACGTTGACGTTATCCGCGCAAAAAAACGGTTTTCTCCGAAGAAGGAGAAAACCGTTTTTTGCTTTGTCCGGCCGTTCGTTGGGCAATCAAGCCAGCTGGAACTGCTTGGCATACAGCCGGGCATACGAGCCGTCGCGCGCGAGCAGCTCCTCGTGCGCCCCTTGCTCGGCGATGCCGTCCTTCGTCAACACGATGATTCGCCCGGCATTTCGGATCGTGGACAGGCGATGGGCGACCACGATGGTCGTGCGTCCTTGAGCCAATGCATCCAGCGATGCCTTGACGATGCTCTCGCTTTCGTTGTCGAGGGCGCTCGTCGCTTCGTCGAAGATGAGCACGGGCGGGTTCTTCAGAAAGACGCGCGCGATGCTCAGCCGCTGCTTCTGGCCGCCCGACAGCTTGACGCCGCGCTGACCGATCTCGGACAGATAGCCGTTCGGCAGGCTCATGATGAATTCATGGGCATGGGCGCGCTTGGCCGCCGCGACGATCGCTTCGTCGCTGGCCGAGGGGTCCCCGTAACGGATATTGTCCATCACCGTTCCCGCGAACAGATACACGTCCTGCTGCACCACCCCGACGCTGCCGCGCAGCGATTGGAGCTCGAGGTGCCGGACGTTGACGCCATCGAGCAGCACCTCGCCCGACGAGGCTTCGTAGAAGCGGGGAATCAGCGAGCACAGCGTCGTTTTCCCGACGCCGGAGGGACCGACGAGCGCCACGTACTCGCCGGGCCGGACCCGCAGCGATAGATCGCGGAAGACGGGGCTTAGATGCTCCTCGTACCGGAAGGTTACGCGCCGGAATTCGATATCCCCGCGTATGTCCGTCAGCGTCCCGGCATCCGGCTCGTTCGCGATGGCCGGCCGAATGGACATGATTTCGTGAAAACGCTGAAAACCGGTGATGTCTTCCTGCAGCTGCGTGCTCATGTGCGTCAAGCGTTGAATGGGCTCGATCATATAGCCGATGTACAGCAGAAACGTGATCAGATCCGCGAGATCCAACGTTTGGCGCACGATGCCGGCGCTGCCGAACACGATCACCGTGACGGAGATGAGCTGGATGATCGTTTCGAAGCTGTTGTAAAATAACGCCTCGGCCTTGTACGTGTTCCTGCGGCTGTCGAGAAAACGGTTGTTTTCCCGATTGAACTTCTCGATCTCGACGCGTTCGCCCGCGAACGATTGGACGGTCCGGATGCCCGCGAGGCTGTCCTCGACCTGCGCGTTCACGTCGGCGATCCGTTCTTTGTTCGTCCTCATCGCCCGGTTCAGCCGTTTATTGAAATACAAGGATAACGCCCCCATCACGGGCAGAAAGCAGAACACCGCGATCGTGAGCGGCGCGTTGATCGTGAACAAGATGATGAACGCGCCGGCGAACCGGACGAAATACTTGACGTAATCCTCCGGCCCGTGATGGTACAGCTCGGATACCAGCAGCAGATCGTTCGTGATGCGGGACATGAGCTGGCCGGTCTTCTCTTTATCGTAGAAACCGAAGCTCAGCTGCTGCATATGCGCGAACAGCTCGCCGCGCAGATCGCGCTCCATGCGGGCGCCGACCAGATGCCCCTTGTAATCCACGAAGTAATTGCCGGCATTCTGAACCGCGATCAGGACGAGCATCAGCCCTCCGATCCAATAGACGCCGTGCAGCGCGACGGACAAGTCGCCGGTCAGGATGTCCTTCGTGATATGCCGGACGAGCAGCGGGAAGACGAGAGCTGCGGCGGATACGACGAAGGCGCAGGCCAAGATCGACAGAAACAAGGCCAGATAAGGTTTGTAATAAGACAGAAACTTTCTGATCGGAAAACGCATGCGCATGTGTTGCCCCTTTTCGTGTTTTTTGGACACCTGCAAGGGGGTGCGGCGTTGGATTGCTACGTTCGCGGTCCACCCTCGTATGGCTGAATGGCTGGAATCGTCGCGTTTCTCATGTTATGGCCTCCTCGTTCTTAATACCTTGTATTATAAGGGAAATCAGGCGCGGATGGGCGAAAACGGAGTCGGTTTTTCATGGGAAAGTTAAAGTTTTTCTTAAATCTGAGAAAATGTTAATCCAACTCTTGCATTTTGCCGTGTTATAATTTTGCCCAGAACGAACGTTGGAAGCATCATCCAACCAACTTGCTCTGCCGGGAGGTACGCATGACTAGAGACGGTAAGCCAGTGAGAAGATTGATGATGGCCTTGATAGTGGGATTGGTCCTGCTTTGCATCGCGCCGTTGTCCAGCGTCTCCGCGAAGGACGCTTCGGCGGCAAACGGCATCGCGATCAAAGTGAACGGGACGACGGCGAAGAAAATCGGACTTTTATTCGTATCCGAAGGCAGGCTGTACGTGCCTGTGGCCCGCATCGCCGAATTATTGGGCGCGGCGGCCAAATGGGATAAGGTCAACGAGGAATTAACCATACATACGGCGGCAAACGATACGATCGTGCTCGGAAACGGCGTTCCGGTCGTCTATTTCAACGAAGGGCGTTACCGCATGGACGCGTATCCGTTCTTGAAATCCGGCAGGCTGTATATGCCGCTGCGCCAATTGGCGGAGCTGCTGCATGCCGACATGAAGGCGAACGCGAGCCAAGACGCGATCGAGCTGACGACGGTGAAACCGGCAGTCGTCACGGCAGCCGAAGGCGTGGATGAGATCAGCAAGACCGCGGGCGGCAGCAAGACCGCTTTGCTGCAGCGGAACGATCTGGACGCCAATTCCCAGGTCAAGGCGGGAACGAAGCTCAAGGTAATCATGCCGTCGTTCATGAATAAGCCCGCCAAGCCGTTCACGGAATCGGATCTGATGCTGCTCGCGAAGATTACGATGGTGGAGGCCGGCCATGAACCGTTCGAGGGCCAGCTTGCGTTGGCGAACGTGATCTTGAACCGGGTCAAGGACCCGAAATTCCCGGATACGATTCATGACGTGATCTATTCCGGCAGGCAGTTTCCGCCGGCCTATAACGGGCTGCTCGACAAGAGCAAGCCCAATGCGTCCTCGCTGCGCGCCGCCAAGGATGCGCTGAACGGACGCAACAATATCAAGGACGCGGTGTACTTCTTTAATCCCGAGGTTTCCCGAGGTCCGTACTGGTCCAGCCTGGACGCGATCGCGACGATCGGACATCATCGGTTTGCAAGGTAAGGGAAAGACAGGGCCGGCAGGCATATAGGAAGGTCAAGGGTCAAGCGCGATAAGTGCGCTTGGCTCTTTTTTGATTTTCCATTAGAGAACGATCGGTATTATAAAAACGGCATGTATCGGCGTCATGTTTATCCGAAATGAGATACATCAGAAGGCCGTACGAAGGAATCCGGCAACCATCCAAATATTATAGTTGACTGGACGTTCTTAAATAGCGTATAGTGTGATACAGGATAAGAAGCACACGCGAATACATCGTCTGCTAGTTTAAGAACGGTTATTCTTAAACGAATAACATCGTTGGGGCATGAGAAACTAATGAAACGAATCGGGGGAGTTGAAATGACGGGCAATGCGGCAAAAGACGCCTCGAGCATGCTGACCGACGGGCTCGTTCTGTTATAGCGATCAAATTCTTTCTTGGTAAACGCAGGCGTCGAAGACCTGACATCATTCTTTTATAAAAAGGTGGGGAAACCAATGATAAAAAGCAAGCAAGCATCGATCGATGCCGGTCAAGGAACCATGAAGGAAGGTCCGGTTACCCTTCTGCTGGGATTCACGATCGTGCTCGTCATTATGAATACGATGATGTTCAATCTGGCTTTGCCGGATGTCGCCAAGGATTATCACCTGTCCGGCGCATCGACGTCCTGGATCGTCACGGGCTATTCGATCGTGTTCGCGATGGCTTCCATTACGTACAGCCGGTTATCCGACTTTATTCCGATCCGCAAGCTGTTCATCATCGGCATCTTGTCGCTTAGCCTGGCGGCGATCGCAGGCCTGTTCACCAACAGCTTCCTCATGCTGATCATCGTGCGCATTCTGCAAGCATCCGGCGCAGGCTCCATCGCGGCCCTGTCCCTGAACTTGATCTCCCGTTACGTCCCCATCGAGCGCCGCGGCAAAGCCATGGCCCTCACGATGTCTTCCATCTCGCTCGGCCTCGGCTTGGGTCCCGTCGTCGGCGGCGCGATCGTCGAATATATGGGCTGGCATTATTTATTCGGGGTAACGGCGTTGACGCTGCTGCTTATTCCGCTCTACGTGGTGCTCATACCGAAGGAAAATCCGCGCAGCGGCAACTTCGATGCCTTGGGCGCATTGTTCATCGGCGCAGGTACGACCGGATTGCTGCTCTTCCTGACGAATCATTCCTGGATCGCGCTGATTGCAGGTCTGCTGGGGCTCGTGCTGTTCAGCTTCCGCATCCGTTCGGCCAAGGATCCCTTCGTGCTCCCGGCGCTGTTCCGCAATCGTTCGTTTCTCATTCTGAGCGCGGTCGGCATCGCCGGTTATCTCAGCAGCTTCGCGACGTTGTTCCTGATGCCGCAAATCCTGGTCAAACAATACGGACTCAGCGCGATCGAAGCGGGCTTCGTGATCTTCCCGGGCTCCTTCCTGGCGATATTCGTATCCAGGCGGGCGGGCCGCATCATCGACCTGCGCGGCAACAGTACCATCATCCGCTTCGTCCCCATAGCGCTGCTCTTGTCGGTCCTGTTGTTCGCCTTGTTCCAAGGAAGCTCGTACATCGCGATTTTGCTGATCTACATTCTGATGAGCATCAGCTTCACCATCATATCGAGCAGCGTGTCGAATGAAATTTCGCGGATCCTGATCCCTGCGCAGATCGGCTCGGGTCTCGGCCTGTTCCAGCTGCTGCAATTTTTCAGCGGGGCGTTCGCCGTGGCCATGTCCGCAAGCGCGTTGACCTGGCAGAAGAATCTGCCGATCAAGCAAGCTTACACCAACATCTACTGGGGATTGGCGGTTATTGTTATTTTAGCCATCGGATGCGCGTTTATGTATCTCCGGTCTCACGTCAGAAGACAAAAAGCGCTGGCTTCCTCGCAACCGAATTGATCATTCCTGAAAGAATTCAAACAAACGCCCGGGTTTCCGGGCGTTTTTCGCGTTCACGGGGACGGATGGGCACGAGAGGCATTTATGGGCTTGACATGCAATCATACGGTTACCTATAATTCGACCATGGACAATGTATTCAAGGCGCTGGCCGATACCAGCCGCAGGTTATTGCTCGATCAGCTTTATCTGAAGAACGGTCAAACGTTAAACGAGCTATGCGGGCATCTCAGCATGTCGCGGCAAGCGGTGACCAAGCATCTGACGATATTGGAAGAAGCGGATCTGGTCGTCGTCTCATGGCGCGGGCGGGAGAAGCTGCACTACTTGAATCCCGTGCCGATCGACGAGATCTCCCGCCGATGGATTCGCAAGTACGAGCAGCATAGGCTGGATGCGATCCACGAGCTCCGAAGAAAGCTGGAGGATGATTCCCGCAGCTGATTCCGTACCTCGTTACCGGACCTGCCGCTGCCTTCCAACCCGTGAAACGGCTCGCACGCAGCCGGTTTCCGTACGCAGTCGAACGACCGCAACGCAAAAAACACGCCGGTTCGGCGTGTTTTTTGCGTTTGCTCGCGCTAAGCGGCGACGTCGCGCTTCGTGAACAGCAGCCAAGCCACGAATTGGAAGACGACGTAATACCCGGCGAGCATCAGGATGGAGAATGACAGCGTCATTTCCGGCCGAAGCGGCGAAGCTCCCGCCAAGTACTGCGTCAGGTCGATATTGGAGAAGAGCAGGTATTTCACCCAGCCGTAGCCGCTCAGCAGGGCGGAGAGCGAATTGCCGACCAGCATGAACAGCAGCGAGAAGGCGATCGCCATCGAGGAGCTGCGGAACGCGGCCGAGATCATGAAGGCCATCGTGACGTACATCAACAGCGAGATCACGGCGAAGCCGTATTTCTGGAGCGCGTCCGCGATCATCGAGCTCTCGTGGATGGCGCCGTTCGCGGCGATCGACAGCTCGGGACGGGTCAAGCCGCCGAAGCCCTCGAGAATGCCGCCCGCGCCGAAGGCGGCCGCGAAGGACAGCAGGAGCAGCAGCAGCGCGAAGCCCATCGTGGCGATATATTTGCTCAGCATGATTTTCGATCGCGAAGCGGGCCCGACGAGTAGCAGCTTGATCGTGCCCCAGGAGAATTCCGCGGCGATCATGTCCGCGGCGATGATGACCGTCAGGATGGTGACGAGAATGATCAAGGACGCCGAGGTATTCACGTAATTCCACAGCGACAGCTCGTTTGGATCGATGTCATGGTCCAGGTAATACGCGTTGAGCTTGATGCGGTTGCCGATATCCGTTTTCTCGTCCGCGTCGAGCTTTTTGTTGTCTTGGAGTTCTTGCTGCAGCTGGCCGTTCTGCTGCGAGAGGCTCTGCTGCCAATCGGTATGGTCGTCGTTGCCCGTATCCCATTTCATCAAGCCGCTCATCAGCCCGATCGCGAGGATGAGGAAGGCGATCATGAGCCAGGTGCGGGGGCGCCGATAGATTTTCATGTTTTCGTTGCGGATCAATTTTCCGAGACTAGACAACCATCTCACCTCCCGTGATTTCGAGGAATTGCTCTTCCAGCGATTTCTGCACCGCATGAATGCCGAGCACGTCGATCTCGGCGCTGACGAGCAGCCGCGCGATATGGGGAACGGCGGATTTGTCCGCCGTCAGTTCGAGCTGGCCGATGCCGGATATGGTCAGCAAAGACGGATCGAACGCGGAAGCGAGCAGGCGCTGGGCCGCGGGCAGGTCGCCGGCCTCGATCACGATCTTGGACTGCGCCGAGTCGCGCGTTTCCTGCAAGGAACGGATATCCACGAGCTTGCCGGCTTGGATGATGGCGACGCGATCGCACATCAGCTCCATCTCGGACAGCAGATGCGAAGAGACGATGACGGAGATGCCTTCTTCCTTCGTAAGCTTGCGCAGATAGTCGCGCAGCTCGCGGATGCCCGCGGGATCGAGGCCGTTGGTCGGCTCGTCGAGGATGAGCAGGGAAGGGCGATGCAGGATCGCCTGGGCGACGCCGAGCCGTTGGCGCATGCCGAGCGAGTAGCGTTTGACTTTCTCGTGAATCCGGTTCTGCAGCCCCAGCAGCGCGACGACCTCGTTGATCCGCGCTTTCGTGACGCCTTCGTGCCGGCGCGCGAAGTGGACCAGGTTCTGGTAGCCGGTGAGGAATTTGTACATCTCCGGATTCTCGACGATCGCCCCGACATGGGTCATCGCGAGCTCGAAGTGATGGCGGACGGAGACGCCCTTGATGAGCGCTTCGCCTCTCGACATCGAGATCAACCCGACGATCATCCGGATCGTCGTCGTTTTGCCCGCGCCGTTCGGTCCGAGGAATCCGAACACTTCCCCGGCGGGAATATCAAAGGTCAGGTCATCGACGATATTGCGCCTGCCGATGGTTTTGGTTAAGTTGCGCAGCTGAAGGACCGGGTCTGACATGACGGATAAAACCTCCTGAATTCGTTCTCTCGTTGAACTATACCGGATGTGTTCCCATGGAAAAACCGTCCTGCGTTGTGGTTTCTTCCCCGGCTTTGGTCGGGGATGCGCCGCCCGAGTCCCCGCTGCACGACCAAAAAGTCCGCGAACCGGTTCGCGGACTTTTCGGTATGCATGACCCTCCCTGCGCGCGTCATAGCGCTTGGCGCCGTGCGCCTGGACGCTGCGCGAAAGCTACTTGATCAGCTCGATGAACTTGCTCGCCGCGCTCGACAGCGGCATGTTGCGCATGATCATGAATCCCACCTGGGACGGCGGCATGTTGACGTCCAGCTGGATTTCGAAGAGGGAGCCCTCTTCGAGCTCTTTGGAGACGAATTCCCGGGTGACATAAGAGATGCCGAGCCCTTTCCGCGCGAATTCGATCAGCAGGTCGACGCTGCCGACCTCGATTTCCGGCTTGATCTCGTAGCCGTAGCTTTGGAACAATTCCGTGATCGCCACCCGGACCCGGCTGTTGCGCGAGAACAGGATGATGGGGTATTCGAGCAGCAGCTCCATCGACATCACCACGCCCTTCAGCTCGGCATAACGGCTTCCGGCCACGAAGCAATCCTGCAGCTGAATGCCCTTCATCACTTCCAGCTGGTCGTCGACGATCGGCATGCGCACGACGCCGATGTCGATGCGGCCTTCCTTGAGGAACGAGATGGTTTCCGGCGTCGTGCCGTGGTTCAGATGCAGCTTGATGCCGGGATGCTTCTCGTGATAATCCTCCAGAAACGGCAGCAGGTAATGCTTGAACAGCGAATCGCTGCCGCCGATGCGCAGCTCGCCGCTGGCGAGGTTTTTGAGCGCGGCCATTTTCTCTTCCGCGATCGAGATCAAGATCTGGGACTTTTCGATGTAAGAATAGAGGATCGCGCCTTCCTGGGTCAGCGACACGCCTTTGGAATTCCGGTAAAACAACGTCAGCCCGAAGCTGTCCTCCAACTGCTTGATGGCATGGCTGACGCTCGGCTGGGTCAAGTACAGCGCCTTGGCGGCCTGCGTCAAGCTGCCGGTCTTCCCGGCCCAATAAAAAACCTTGTACAACTCGAAATTGTTGGTCATAGACGTGGTCTATAGCTCCTGTGAAATATATGTATTACTTGTATAGGTCATATTCGTATTATAGTTGAACCAAGAAAGAGATGCCAGAGCTGAACAATAGCCCTGTCGGAAGGAGAAACGAAAATGGAAGCAACCACGTTTATCTTGTTCGGAGCCACGGGAGATTTGGCGAAACGCAAAATCTACCCTGCCTTGTATAATTTGTACCTCGACGGAAAGCTGCCGCAAGCCTTCTCCGTGTTCGGTCTCGGAAGAAGAGAACTGACGGGCGAGACTTTCCGCGCGAACGTCGAGCAATCCCTCCGTAACTTCTCCAGACGCGAAGCGAACGATACCGCGTCCGTTCAGAAATTTTTGGACGCGTTCCGCTACAGCGTGCTGGACATCGGCCGCACGGAAGATTATCTCAAGCTGCTGCGGCTCGTCGAACAGCGCGAGCAAGAACTCGGCGCCGCGCCGAACCGGATGTTCTACTTGTCCGTCGGACCGGAATTCTTCGAGACGATCGCGGACAACATCAAAGCCAGCGGGCTTGGTTCCGCGGACGGCTGGAAACGCCTGATGATCGAGAAACCGTTCGGCCACGATTTGCAATCCGCCCGCGATTTGAACCGGAATTTGAGCAGAGCGTTCGAGGAGGATGAAGTGTTCCGCATCGATCATTACCTCGGCAAGCCGATGGTGCAGAAGCTCGAGATTTTGCAATCGTCCAATCCGGTTCTTCAAACGCTGTGGACCAACCGCCACATCGCCAACGTGCAGATTACGGCGAACGAAACGGTCGGCGTCGAAGAACGGGCCGGGTACTACGATCACGTGGGCGCCGTCAGGGACATGTTCCAGAACCATATGCTGCAGCTGCTCATGATGCTGGCAATCCACCTGCCGAACAATCACAGCACCTCAGACGAGGTGCGCACGAAGAAGAGAAAGGTCATGGAAGCCCTCATGCCGCTGCTGAAAGAAGACGTCGCGCGCAGCATCATCCGCGGACAGTACGCGGAAGGCGAGATCAACGGCCAACCGGTCGTCGGCTACACGTCCGAGCCGGGCATCGCCGAGAACTCGGCGAACGATACGTTCATCGCCGCCAAGCTGGAGATCGACGACTACTTCTGGCGCGGCGTGCCGTTCTACATTCGGACCGGCAAACGGATGAAGGAAAAATCGACGCGCATCGTCATCGAATTCAAGGAACCGCTGAACCAGCACGCGTTGACGGACGAGGAGAGCCGGGTGCCGAACCTGCTCGTGTTCGAGATCAGTCCGAACGAAGGCATCACGCTGCAGCTGAACACGCGGGACCCGCTGCATAAAGGCGAGTTCAAACCGATGCACATCGACTTCCACACGAGCCAGGAAGACGTGCCGGAAGCGTACGAGAATTTGATCTACGATGCCTTGAACGGCGATCCGACGTTCTTCGCGCATTGGGACGAAGTCGAGCTCGCCTGGAAATGGGTGCAGCCGGTCCTGGACGCGTTCCAAGAAAATCTCGTGCCGCTTCGCACGTATGCGGCAGGCTCCTACGGTCCCGTCGAATCCGACGAGCTGCTGGAGAGAGACGGATTCCGTTGGCGCTTCGATTCCAAGCACGAACAACAAGAAAAGAAAGAAGGAACCCACTATGCCTATCACGTCAACCATTGATCAACTCGCGATCGATACGATCCGCACCTTGTCCATCGATGCCATCAACAGCGCCAATTCAGGCCATCCGGGCCTGCCGATGGGAGCGGCGCCGATGGCGTACGCGCTCTGGTCCGGCCAGCTGAACCACAATCCCGGCCATGCCAAATGGTTCAACCGCGACCGCTTCGTCCTCTCCGCGGGCCACGGCTCGGCATTGCTTTACAGCCTGCTGCATCTGTCGGGCTACCAAGTATCGCTTGACGATCTCAAGCAATTCCGCAAGCTGAACAGCAAGACGCCGGGACATCCGGAATACGGACACACGGACGGCGTCGACGCCACGACCGGACCGCTGGGCCAAGGCATCGCGATGGCGGTCGGCATGGCCATGGCGGAAGCGCATCTGGCTTCCAAGTACAATCAAGAGAACTTTCCGGTCGTCGATCACTTCACTTACGCGCTCGTCGGCGACGGCTGCTTGATGGAAGGGATCTCGTACGAGGCGATGTCGATGGCGGGCCATATGAAGCTCGGCAAGCTGGTCGTCCTGTACGATTCCAACGATATCTCCTTGGACGGCGAGCTGAACCTCAGCTTCGGGGAAAATATCCAGAAACGCGCGGAATCGGCGCACTGGCAGTATCTGCGGGTAGAGGACGGCAACGACATCGCCCAGATCGGCCAAGCGATCGCGGCGGCGAAGCAAAACGCCGACCAGCCGACGCTGATCGAAGTCCGGACGATCATCGGCTACGGCAGCAAAGTGGCCGGCTCGAACAAAGCGCACGGCGCTCCGCTCGGCAAAGAAGAAGCCAAGGCGACCAAAGCCGTATACGGCTGGCAATATGAAGAAGAGTTCACCGTGCCGGCGGAAGTCAGAGCGCATTTCGAGCAATTGAAGCAACAAGGCGCGGCCAAAGAAGCGGAATGGAACGACCTTCTGGTCGCCTATTATGCGAAGCATCCTTCGCTCGGCAAGGAATTGGCGCAGGTCATCGACGGCAAGGTCGCGATCGAAGCCAAGGACGTACTGACCTTCGACCCGGCCAAAACCGTATCGACGCGCATCGCGAGCGGCAACGCCATCAACCATTACGTGAAGCTCGTGCCTTCGATCTTCGGAGGCAGCGCGGATCTGTCGCATTCGACGATGACGGAGATCAACGGCGAGCAGACGTTTGCCGTCGAATCCTACGCAGGCCGCAACGTTTACTTCGGCGTCCGCGAGCATGCGATGGGCGCGGCCGGCAACGGCATGGCCCTGCACGGCGGCGTGAAGCCGTTCGTCAGCACCTTCTTCGTATTCAGCGATTACCTGCGCCCGTCGATTCGCCTCGCCGCGCTGCAGAAGCTGCCCGTCACGTACGTGTTCACCCATGATTCCATCGCGGTCGGCGAAGACGGACCGACGCATGAGCCGGTCGAGCATCTGGCTGCGCTGCGTACGATTCCGGGCCTGACGGTCATCCGGCCGACGGACGCCAACGAGACGGCAAGCGCATGGGCATACGCCCTGCAGCAAAACGACGGTCCGGTCGCCCTGGTGCTGAGCCGCCAGAACCTGCCGGTATACGACACGACGGCGGGCAACGTCGCCGACGTGGCGAAAGGCGCATACGTACTGGCGGAAACGAACGACAAGCCGGATGTCATCCTGATCGCGACGGGCTCCGAAGTGTCGCTCGCAACGGGCGCCAAAGCGGAACTGGAAAAGGATAATCTGTCCGTGCGCGTGGTGGCCATGCCGAGCAGAGAGTTGTTCAACCGTCAATCCGCGGCATATCAGGAATCGGTGCTTCCGGCTTCCGTAACGAAGCGTCTGGCGATCGAAGCCGGCATCTCGCTTGGCTGGGAGCGATTCACGGGACCAAGCGGCAGCATCCTGTCGATCGATACGTTCGGCGCGTCGGGACCTGGCGGCGAAGTGCTCGAGTACTTCGGCTTCTCGGTGAACAACGTGGTTCGTTTGGCGAAGGAATTGCTGAACTAAACCGCCTTCCAGATCGTACGGGCACGGCAGCGCGGGCGGGACGTGTCATCTAGGGACGATTGGACTTGCGTTCGCCGGCGGGGGGCCGGGAGCGCGGCGTTCCTCCCGCTCTGCCGGATCTCGTGCGACTCTGGAGCGCGTTTCATATAGCAAGTTAACAAAATCAATGCAACCCAAAAAACGGAGGTAATGAACATGAAATTTTTCATCGATACCGCAAACTTGGAAGACATCAAAAAGGCGTATAAAGTAGGCGTTCTGTCCGGCGTCACGACGAACCCGTCCCTGGTGGCCAAAGAAGGCGTGAAATTCGAAGACCGCATCGCCGAGATTCTCCGCGAAGTGCCTGAAGTCGAATCCGTATCGGCCGAAGTGACGCCGGATGCGGTGACGGCCGACGAGATGATCGCGCAAGCCGACGAGCTCATTAAGATCAATAATTACGACAAGAACATCACCATCAAGCTGCCGATGACGCTGGCCGGCCTGGAAGCCTGCCGCTACCTGACCAAGAAAGGCGTCAAAACGAACGTGACGCTGATCTTCACGGTCAACCAGGCGCTGCTCGCCGCCCGTGCCGGCGCGACTTACGTCTCGCCGTTCCTTGGCCGCTTGGACGACATCTCGGAGGACGGCGTGCAGCTCGTCGCGAAAGTCGCCGAATTGTTCCGCACGCATAACCTGAACGCCCAAATCATCGCGGCATCGGTTCGCCACCCCGACCACGTGACGCGCGTGGCGATGGCCGGCGCGCATATCGCCACGATTCCGTTCTCGGTCATCGAGCAGATCTCCAAGCATCCGCTCACGGATCAAGGCATGGAGAAATTCGCCGCCGACTGGAAGAAAACCGCGCTTTAATACCGCATCACGCTTTCATACAGAGAGACAAACGGATAGAAGGAGAGATTCCATATGGCAATCAAATTCGATTATTCCAACGCGTTGTCGTTCCTCGGGCAGCATGAGGTGGATAACCTCGGCGAGTTCGTGGGCGTTGCCCACCGCATGCTTCACGAGAAGCAAGGCCCGGGATCCGATTATCTGGGCTGGGTGAACCTGCCGCTCGCCTACGATCGGGAGGAATTCGCTAGAATCAAGCAGGCGGCGGAGCGCATCCGCTCCAATTCCGAAGCTCTGGTCGTCATCGGCATCGGAGGATCGTACCTGGGCGCCAGATCGGCGATCGAAGCGTTGTCCCATACCTTCCATAACCAAATGAAGGGCAACACCCAAGTGTATTTTGCCGGACAAAACATCAGCTCGACTTATATCTCGCATCTGCTGGAGCTGCTCGAGGGCAAGGACATTTCCCTGAACGTCATTTCCAAATCGGGCACGACGACGGAACCGGCGATCGCCTTCCGCATCCTGCGCGACTACATGGAGAAGAAATACGGCAAAGAAGAAGCGCGCAAACGCATCTTCGCGACGACCGATGCGTCGAAGGGCGCCCTGAAGAAGCTTGCCGACGAAGAAGGCTACGAGACGTTCGTCATTCCGGACGATGTCGGCGGACGTTATTCCGTGCTGACGGCCGTGGGACTTCTGCCGATCGCGGCAGCCGGTCTCGACATCGATCGCATGATGGAAGGCGCGGCAGCCGCCGCGCGCAAATACGACAATCCCGATCTTGCGACCAATGAGAGCTATCAATACGCGGCCGTTCGGAACGCGCTGTACCGCAAAGGCAAATCGATCGAGCTGCTGGCGAACTTCGAGCCGGCGCTGCATTTCGTATCCGAGTGGTGGAAGCAGTTGTTCGGCGAAAGCGAAGGGAAGGACCAGAAGGGGCTGTACCCGGCATCCGTCGATTTCACGACCGACCTGCATTCCATGGGCCAATACGTCCAGGAAGGCCGGCGCGACCTGATCGAGACCGTGCTTGCGGTTAAGAAGGCGCGGGTCGAATGGACGATCGAAGCGGACGCGGGCAATCTCGACGGACTGAATTTCCTCGCCGGCATGACGATGGACGAAGTGAACAAGCAAGCGGCGATCGGCACGCGGCTGGCGCATGTCGACGGCAACGTACCGAACCTGATCGTCGAGCTCGACGAGCTGAACGAATACACGTACGGCGAGATGGTGTATTTCTTCGAGAAAGCCTGCGGCATCAGCGGCCTGCTGCTCGGCGTGAACCCGTTCGACCAACCGGGCGTGGAAGCGTACAAGGTCAATATGTTCGCCCTGCTGGGCAAGCCCGGCTTCGAAGCGCAACGAGCCGAACTCGAAAAACGTTTATCCGCAACAGGACAGGAATGACAAGGGGGAAGTTACGATGAAAAAACAACAAATCGGCGTGGTCGGGTTGGCCGTCATGGGCAAAAATTTGGCTCTCAATATTGAAAGCAAAGGCTTCTCGGTGTCGGTGTACAACCGTTCGCCGGAGAAAACGAACGAGGTCCTCGAGGAAGCGAAAGGCAAGGATTTCGTAGGCACGTACAGCGTCGAGGAATTCGTGCAATCGCTCGAGACGCCGCGCAAGATCCTGATCATGGTCAAAGCCGGTCAACCGACCGACGATACCATCAACCAGCTCATTCCTTACTTAAGCCAAGGCGATATCCTAATCGACGGCGGCAACGCCTACTTCCCGGACACGCAGCGCCGCAACAAAGACCTGCAGGCGCAAGGCTTCCGCTTCATCGGAGCCGGCGTCTCGGGCGGCGAAGAGGGCGCGCTGAACGGCCCTTCCATCATGCCGGGCGGCCAACGCAGCGCGTATGAGCTCGTGGAGCCGATTCTGACGGCCATCGCGGCCAAAGTCAACGGCGAGCCGTGCACGACCTACATCGGCGAAGACGGCGCCGGCCACTACGTCAAAATGGTCCACAACGGCATCGAGTACGGCGACATGCAGCTGATCGGCGAAGCGTACCACCTGCTGAAGGACGTGCTGGGTCTCAGCACGAGCGAGCTGCACGACATCTTCACGGAATGGAACAACGGCGAGCTGGACAGCTACCTGATCGAGATCACGGCCGACATCTTCGGCAAGACCGATCCGGAGACGGGCAAACCGATGGTCGACGTCATCCTCGACTCGGCCGGACAGAAGGGTACGGGCAAATGGACGAGCCAAAGCGCGCTCGACCTCGGCGTGCCGCTGTCGATCATCACGGAATCCGTGTTCGCGCGGTTCATCTCCGCGATGAAGGAAGAGCGCGTGGCCGCCAGCAAGCTGCTGCACGGTCCGGCCGGTTCGAGCTACCAAGGCGATCGCGGCGCGTTCATCGAAGCCGTCCGCAAAGCGCTGTTCGCGAGCAAAATCGCGTCGTACGCCCAAGGCTTCGCGCAAATGCGGGCGGCCTCCGAGGCGTATAACTGGAACCTGAACTACGGCGCCATCGCGATGATCTTCCGCGGCGGCTGCATCATCCGCGCAGGCTTCCTGCAAAATATCAAGGACGCGTACGACCGCGATCCGTCGCTGAAGAACCTGTTCCTCGACGACTACTTCAAGAACGTCGTCGAGAGCTACCAAGGCGCATGGCGCGAAGTGATCTCCGTCGCCGTCACCAGCGGGATTCCGGTTCCGGCATTCTCCTCCGCGCTGGCGTATTACGACAGCTATCGCTCGGAGCGCTTGCCGGCGAACCTGCTGCAAGCGCAGCGCGATTACTTCGGCGCGCACACGTTCCAACGCGTCGACCGCGAAGGCACGTTCCATCACCAATGGATGGAGCAATAAGTCAAAAGCATGCTCGACCGTTACGCATCCGTCTTCTATCGGATGCGTAACGCCATCGAAGTCCGCGGCCACCGGTCGCGGGCTTTTTGATTTCTTCACGGGATTCGCTCCGATCGACAAGTTCGACGGCGAATACCCGCAGGAATCGCGGATGAATTCGGGGCGGGCAGCCGCGGTCCCGGCTTGCCGGCGGCCTGCTTCCCGCGTCTGGGGGCGATCGCGGATTGCCAACGGACCGCCCGCTGTGGTATGGTGAAGGTATCGAACGAAAAGGAGGTGAGGTAGGTGAATCACGATTTGGTCAATTCCCGTATTAGCCAGCTGCCGATTGCCATGGCTGGCCTTGTGCATGCATTTTCCGCGAACGGGATCCGTCTGTCCATGTACGACGATACGATTGACCATTCGCGAGAAGACGCCTGCCTCCACCACAACGGATTGCATATGAACGGGTGATTGCTTTCGCTTCCGGCCGACGCCGGGAGCCGATCATCCGGCATCTGTCCAGAGGGCCGCGGCTTGTTGCCGCGGCTCTTTTTGTGCTTTCGAGCGCGTGTCTTCCGACCATACGAGGAGACTTGACCATGATGATCGTAAACATGCAGGATTTAAAAAAATACCACGCGGCCCGGCTCGTGCTGGACGGGGCGACGCTTCAGCTGCTGGAGGGCGAGAAGGCAGGCCTGATCGGCCGCAACGGCAGCGGAAAATCGACGCTGCTTCGGCTGATCGCGGGATACGAGCAGCCCGACGAGGGCCTGCTCGCCATCCGGAAAGATCTGAAGATCGGCTATTTGCCGCAGATTCCGGCGGAGTTCGAGGCGCTCGCCGTCTACGACGTGCTGGCTTACGGCTTCCGTGAGCTCATCGCGGTCCGAGCGGAGATGTCGGCGCTCGAGGAACGGATGTCCGGCGCGGACGCGCTCGGCGACGCCGGCGTTATGGAGCGGCTGCTCAAGAGCTATGCGCTGGCGCAGGAACGGTTCGAGCAAGGCGGCGGCTACGAGCTGGATACGGCCATCGATCAGGTGGCGAGCGGGCTGCAGATCGACCGGTCATGGGACCGGCGAGCTTTCGGCAGCTTGTCCGGGGGCGAGAAGACGCGCGTCGTGCTGGCGTCGCAGCTGGTCGTTCGCCCGGAGCTGCTGCTGCTGGACGAACCTACGAACCATCTCGACCTGCGCGGCATCGAGTGGCTCGAGACGTTCCTGCGAAGATACGAGGGCGCCTGCGTCATCGTGTCGCATGACCGGTACTTCCTCGATGCCGTCGCCACGAAGATGATCGAACTCGAGGACGGCGAAGCGTCCGTCTACCTGTCCGATTACAGCGGCTATATGAAGGAGAAGGAAGAGCGCCTGCTGCTGCAGTTCGCGCAATACCAGGAGCAGCAGAAGGCGGTCAAGAAGATGAAGGAAACGATCCGTCAGCTCGAGGAATGGGGACGCATTGGCGGGAACGAGAAGTTTTTCAAGCGGGCGGCCTCGATTCGCAAGGCGCTGGAGCGGATGGAGCTCGTCAAGCGTCCGGTCATGGAGCAGCGGACCGCGGATTTCGCGTTGACCATGCAGGACCGTTCCGGCCGCAGGGTCGTCGCCTTCGAAGGCGTGACGAAGCGGTTCGGGGACCGCGTGATTCTGGATAGCGCCGAAGGCAGCCTGTTATATGGGGAGAAGGTCGTGCTGCTCGGTGACAACGGCTCGGGGAAAACGACGCTGTTCAAGCTGCTGCTCGGCGCAAGCGGCCCGGACGCCGGGATCATCGAGCACGGCTCGCGCGTGGAGGTCGGTTTCTTGGCGCAGCAGGAGCCGGCAAGCGATAACAAGCGGACGGTGCTGGACTATTTCCGCACCGAGTGCGGCTTGGAGGAAGGCGAAGCGCGCAGCGTGCTGGCGCAATATTTGTTCTTCGGCAACGAGGTCTTCAGCCCGCTGTCGACGCTCTCCGGCGGGGAATGGTCGCGGCTGCGGCTGGCGCTGCTCGTCAGGCGCAAGCCCAACCTGCTGCTGCTGGACGAACCGACGAACCATCTCGATATCGCTTCCCGCGAAGC
Source organism: Paenibacillus sp. J22P277 (assembly GCF_059383675.1). Taxonomy (NCBI): domain Bacteria; kingdom Bacillati; phylum Bacillota; class Bacilli; order Caryophanales; family Paenibacillaceae; genus Paenibacillus; species Paenibacillus sp. J22P277. The sequence goes on along the minus strand of NZ_JBXENS010000006.1, from coordinate 222,276 downwards.
GCTGGAGGAGGCGCTGGAAGTTTTCCCGGGAACGGTGCTGGCGATTTCCCATGACCGCTACTTCATCAATCGCCTGGCGAAGCGCGTATGGGAGCTGAGTAACGGGCGAATTGCGGCGTATCATGGCAACTACGACGATTACAAGGAGAAGCGGGACGAACGCTCGGCACGGGAAGAGGCGCCGCCGGGCGACTCGCCGCGTAGCGTCAAGCCGAAGCCGGTCGAGCGGCCGCAATCGGTTCGCGAGCCGGCCGTAAGCAGCGGTCATGCGCGCAAGCACGAGAAACGCGCGGAGCGGCTCGAGCGCGAGATCGCGGGCTTGGAAGCGAAGCTGGCTCGGACGGACGAACAGCTGCTTCGGCTCGATCCTTCAACCGATGCGGATCGGCTTGCGGCGGACTGGAACGAGCGGGAAGCGCTGCAGGCGAAGCTCGAGCTGCTGCTGGAGGAATGGATGGAAATCGGGGAATGAGGAGCGCCTTCAAGATCGAAAGAAAGGGATTTTAAGGAAATATTAGGATACTATAGCTAATATCCATGCTATAATAGGTTGAATTTGGAAGAAATATCGATTTAGAATGGGAGTGGGGAAGTTGAAAGGGTTGCGTTACAAACATCTGGCGCCGATCGCCGTCTTCGGTACGGCATTGATCATGTCCGGATGCAGCTTGACCGGCGGAGGTGCCGATGCAAGCGACGAGAAGTCCGCGTTGAAGGTGATGTACTATGACGAACGGTCCTTTTATGACCAGTATGGTACGTTGTATTCCGCGCTTCATCCCAATGTCGAGCTTACCGTCGTCTCCAACCAGAACTATACGAACGAACCGGTCAAGGATCCCGACGCGGAGCTGCAAAAGTTTATCGACAAGGAAAATCCCGACGTGCTCATCCTGAGCAGCGATCAGTTGACGAAGTTCGCCAAGGACGGCAAGCTTCTGGAGCTGGACGCGTTGATCGCGGAGAAGGACTACCATCAGGAGACGCTCATTCCGGGACTCATCGATTACATGAAGCAGTTCGGCGACGGCAAAGTGTACGGGTTGTCCCCGAGCTTCTATAGCCAGGCGATTTTCTACAACAAGGATTTATTCGCGAAATACGGCATTCCGCTGCCGCAAGACAAGATGAGCTGGGAGCAGCTGTTCCAACTGGCGCAGCGTTTTCCGACGGACGGAGCCAAGGACAAGCGCGTCTACGGGCTGAACTTGGGCTATAACACCGACGCGTATCAGTTGGGCTCCACGATCGGCGCTTCCCAGAACCTGGCGATGTTCAACGCGGCCAGCGGGCAGGTCACGATCAATACCGCTTCGTGGAAGAAGGTTTTCCAAACGGCAGTAGACGCGTTGAAATCCGGTTCCTTATATGTCGAAGATCCCAATGGCAACAGCGGTTCCACCACCTATGAAGATTACATGCTTCGCGATCCGTTCCTCGCGGGCAGGCTGGCCATGAAATTCGAAAGCACGTACATGCTGGATCAGATCAAGGAAGCGCAGACGAGGCTGAAGGATAAGGTCGTCCAAAACTGGGACCTTGTCACCGTTCCCGTCGACCCGCAGAACCCGGACGGCAGCACGAATATGAACTTCGGGCAAATCTTCGCCATCAATGCCAAGTCGGTGAACGCCGACGCCGCCAAGGAATTCATCCGTTACATTACGGGCGAAGACTACGCGAGGGTGACATCCAAAGTCAACTCGAACGGCTTCTCCGTGCGGACGACGTACTTGAAGGACGACGCCAATCACAACATGCAGGCCTTCTATATGCTGAAGCCGGTGCAGTCCAATATGTACAAGGACTACGATAAGCTGCCGCCGAACTTCTTCAATACGTTCGGGAGCCTGATCCAGCAAGAGCTGAAGAGCGCCGCCGACGGGAAAAAGTCGGTCGAGGCCGCGCTCGACAAGGTGCAGGCCGAGGGGCAGCTGTCGATGACGCAAGAGTTGGCGAAGGCGAAGAACCAGCCGGACGCTGGAGCTTCGCCCTCGACCGAAGGCGATGCGTCGTCGAACACGGGAACCGCGACAACGAACGCTTCGAAATAGCGTGACCCATCGTCAAAAAGCCTATGCGGCTGCTTTCCGATTCGGAAAGCAGCCGTTTTTTTTTATCCGCGGGCATGATTGACTATTTACAAACCGTTGGTCGGTATATATAATGGAGACATCCAATAATTAACAGTGAGAAGGAGAGATGATTCATTCATGTATACGCTGCTGCTCCTGCATCTGATAGGCGTCGTGGTTTTCGTCGGCAATATCGTTACGGCGGCTTTCTGGAAGGTCCGCGCGGACATCGGGAAGAATCCGGCGGCGATTCATGCCGCGGTAAAGTCCGTCATGCTTGCCGACTATGCGTTTACGCTTCCCGGCCTCATCCTCATCGTCGTATCCGGAATATTGATGGCAAAGCAGGCGCATTGGCCGATGCACGGGATGAATTGGCTGACGGCGTCGCTCCTGTTGTTCGCCGTCACGGGACTGATCTGGCTTGCGGTGCTGATTCCCCTGCAGCGCGCGATGATCCGGCATAGCGCCGCCTCCGTGGAGAGCGGGCGCGTCACCGTGGCGTACAAACGGGCTTCGCTGCAATGGGCCGTATTCGGCATCGCCGCGACGCTGCTGCCGATCGTCATCATGTACCTGATGGTGTCGAAAAGCTTCTGAGCCTTTTGCGGATTGCCTGCGGATCGACTATGATAGGCTTGAGATTAAGAGCCCACATAGCAAAGGAGACTATCATGATGAGATCGATCGTCCTGCAAGCGCCAGGCGAGCCCCAAACGTTATCCCTAAGGGAGCTACCGGTTCCCGAACCCGGACCGGGAGATATCAGGGTCCGTATCAAGGCAGCCAGCCTGAATCCGGCGGATTACAAAATGGCCAAGAACGGGCATCCCGATTGGATCTACCCGTTCATCCCCGGCTTGGACGGGGCCGGCGTCGTGGATAAAGTCGGCGAAGGGGTCACGCAGTGGAACGAAGGCGACCGCGTCGTCTACCACGGCAGCTTCGTAAGGCCGGGCAGCTTCGCGGAGTACGGCTTGGCGAAAGCGAACGGGGCAGCCCGCATCGCGGACGGCCTCTCGTTCGAGGAGGCGGCAGCGTTTCCGTGCGCCGGACTGACGGCCTATCAAGCGCTGAACCGCAAGATTATGCTTGGAGCGGGCAGCTCCATCCTGGTCCATGCGGGCGCCGGCGGCGTGGGCGGATATGCCATCCAGCTGGCGAAAGCGTTCGGAGCCGCGCAGGTCATCACGACGGCATCGCCCGCTAATTTCGATTATGTGCGGTCGCTCGGCGCCGATGCCGTCATCGATTACAACACGGAGAACGTGCATGATCGCGTGATGGCCCTCACGGGGGGACGCGGCGTCGATTACGCGCTGAATTCCATCAACCGCCAGTCGGCGCAAGCCGATCTGGCGATGCTGGCCTTCGGCGGACAGCTGGCCTGCATCGCGGGCGCGCCGGAGACGGTGGCGGATTTCCAGCCCTCGCACAAATCGTTCACCGTGCACAAGCTCATGCTCTCCGGAGCGTACTTGGCGGGCGATGACCGCGCGGAGCGCGAATTGAGCGCCATGGCGGAGGAATTCATGACGCTCATGACGGCGGGGAATGTCCTCCCGACGATCGGCAGACGCATCTCGCTGGAGGACGTGCCGCAGGAGTTGACGCGGTTGTCGCAGCGGCATGTCCAAGGGAAAATCGTCGTCGTGTTGTAGAGCCGCCGTGGAATGGGCCGGATTAATCGGCAGGAACGGTAATTATCGTCGGAGCTTTATCCGATAAAGAAGGAGAATGGCCGAATACCGCAATCGGAAGGAGGTAACAAGCATGGATATTGCCGCGATGTCGATATCGATGGCTCAGGGAAGTTTGGCGCAAGCCGTCGGAATCCGCGTGCTCAAGATGGCAACCGATCAATCTACGGCGCAATCCCAACAATTGATCCAAATGATGCAGCAAAGCGTGCAGCCGAATTTGGGCGGCAATCTCGATCTTCGCGTTTGACCCGGACTATGCTAGAATGAGAGCAAGGTACGGGAATCAAGGAGGAATCGATCATACTCGCCGCTATTTTCGTAGGATTAGTCGCTTTGGAGCATGTTTATATTTTGGTGCTGGAAATGTTTTTGTGGACGACCCCGCGCGCGAGGAAAGCCTTCGGCACGACGAAGGAAGAGGCGGAGGCGACCAAGTCGCTCGCCGCGAACCAAGGACTGTACAACGGCTTTCTCGCGGCTGGACTCATTTGGGGACTGTTTCATCCCAATGACCGGACCGGACAGTCGATCGAATTGTTTTTCTTGATCTGCGTGCTCGTCGCGGCGTTGTTCGGCGGAGCGACGGCGAAACGTTCGATCTGGCTCGTTCAAGGCTTGCCGGCTTTGATCGCGCTCATTCTCGTACTGGTTCAGTAGAGATCATCGGGCATAAGCTCGCAACGAGACCTGCGAAACGCATGAAACCCACGATGGAGATCGTGGGTTTTTCGCATGCGGAGGTTCCGCCGGATAATCGTGTACGACTTCCATTTCGGAAGATGTTATCATAGGAAAGCAGGAAATTGTCGAACCCGCTCGAATGGCGGTTCGCGCATGCAAGCACACGGGAGGGCAGCAGCCATGGACGCAAGGCAATTGATGTCGATCCTGCTTTTTCTCGCGGCGGCGCTGATGGCGTTCATCGCGTATCTCTCTTATCTGAAGCGCCACCTGCCCGCGGCCAAAACGCTGATTCTGATCATGTTGGCCGCGTCCTTCTATGCGACGGGCTATGGATTCGAGATCTTGAGCGACAGCCTGAGCGAAGTCAAGCTGTCGCTTCAAATCGAATACGTGGGCATTCCGTTCGTATCGGCGCTTTGGCTGTATCAAATTATCCAATTCACGGGGACGGCCGCTGCTTACCGGAAGCGTCTCGCGCTGGCGCTGTTCGTCATTCCCGCGTCGGTCTTCCTCGTCCAATTGACCAACGACTGGCATCATCTCATGTACGAACGGTTTATCCCGACGACGGACGACTCGATCGTGAAGTACGTGACGGTCAAGGGACTCTGGTATAAGGTACATACGGTATACAGCTATATCGTCATGACGGCCGGGCTGTCGCTTTGCATCCGGATGTATTGGCGGGCGCTGCCGATCGTGCGGAAACAAATCGCCGTTCTGCTGCTCGGCGCGATCGCGCCGATGCTGTTCAATCTATGCCTATGGTTCGGCATCGACGTCGATTTGACGCCTTTCGGCTTCGCCGTCTCGGGCGTCGCGTACATATGGGGGATATTCAAATTCAATCTGCTTCGCCTGATGCCGCTGGCGCAGGCGCAGGTATTCGACACGATCGGCGACGGCGTCGTCCTGCTCGATTACGAGGATCAGATCGTCAGCTTCAACCGCGCGGCGGAGGAGGTCCTGCCCGAGCTGTCCCTGACGAAGCGCTATCCCGCATCCGTCGGCCGGGTGCTGTCCGGCAGTCCGGAACTGCTCGAACGGATCGGAAGCACGGCCGCCGAGGACGAACGCTTTCCGTACCAGGCGCTCCTTGGCGGCCGGAACAGGCATTATGCCTGCAGGCTCTCGTATATATACGACGCCAGCAAGATTCCGATCGGCAAAATGCTGATGTTCAACGATATCACGGAATTGAAGGAGAACGAGGACCGCCTTCGCGAGAACGCACGGCAATTGTCGGAACTGAACGCGTTCAAGGACAAGCTGTTCACCGTCATGGCGCATGATATCCGCGATCCGATCGCGCTTCTGGTGAGCTTGACGGAGCTGCTCGGCGACGAGCTGGCGGACCGGGACGCCGAACATGCCGAATTGTTCCGGGAGCTGAGGGGCCAGGTGCAGAGCACGTTCCTGCTCGTCGATAATCTGCTGGATTGGTACCGGAGCCAGAAAGGCAAGATCGCCTTCCGCCCGGCGGGCTGGAATGTGCGGCAGGTCGTCCGGCAAGCCCTGACGCTGGCGGGATCGAAGGCGGGGATGAAGCAGATCCGCATGACGGAACGGGTCGATAGAGAGCTGACGATCAGTGCCGATAAGGAAATGCTGGACCTGATTCTGCGCAACCTGCTCTCGAACGCGATCAAGTATACCGGGATCGGCGGATCGATCGAGGTGAATGCCGCGCTGGACGGCGACTGGGTCGTCGTGCGCGTAACCGACGACGGCGCGGGCATCGACGAAGGAACGGCGGAGCTGCTGCGCCGCGAGGAGCCTTTCTTCAAAATGCCGGCGATGGGCGGCGACGACTCGGGCGATGCCCGATTCGGTCTGGTGCTGACCCGCGAATTCGTCCGCATCCATGGGGGCAAGCTTTGGTTCGAGAGCGCGGCAGGGGAAGGGACGAGCTTTTTCTTCACGCTGCCCGGCTCGGCCGGCGGACAGCGCGCATTCGAGGACGACGGGGACACGGCCGGCCCGGCGCAGCCGCAACGAACGTCGGAATCGGCATGATCGTCGAACGTGGAACCGGAACCAAGACAAAACTAAAACCAAACCGAAAAGGAAACCGGAGGCCCGCGAACGCCTCGCGGCGATGAGACTGCGCGGCGTCTTGCTGCCTGCTTCGTCAGCCGCGCGGGTCAGCCGGCCTGATTCCGTTTCGGACGACGACAAAAAGGCCGCCGAGATGATCTCGGCGGCCTTTGGTTCGCGGTTAAAGCTTATTTTTGCGTGAATTTATCAAGCGCCGTGACGGCGTTGCTCACTTGCTCCGATGCCGCGGCTTGGGTCAGCTCGGTTTTCGGATCGAATTTGCCGTCGGCATTCAGCTTGACGATACCGAGGTTCAGCGCGGTTTGAACGGAACCGGAATACAGCACGTTCAGTTGGTCCTCGTCCTTGATCTCGACAGGTGCGACCTTGATCATCGGCAGCTTGCCGCTCGTTTGCAGGCTTTTCACGAGCACATGCGTGAACTCTTCGCGGGTAATCTTGTGGTCCGGCGCGATGTCGAAGCTTTTCAGATCGACCGTGATGCCGAATTGCTTGGTAATCAGCGCGGCTGCTTGTTCGCCGGTGACGATCGCGTTCTCGTCGACCGGAGCGGCGTGATCCTTCAGGTAGGCCGCTGCTTTATCGATGGCGGCGGAGGCTTCCGCGCGGGTGATGTCCGCGGTCGGATTGAAGCTGCCGTCTTCGTTCAATTGCGCGATGCCGTATTTCAGGGCGCGTTGGATCGAGCCGGAGTAGACGACGTTGATTTGGTCTTGGTCCTTGATCTCGACGACGACCGGGTTGATCAGCGGCAGCTTGCCGGCCGTCTCGGTCGCGTGAACGAGCAGGTCGGTGAACGCTTCGCGCGTCAGCGGCGCGTCCGGAGCGATCGCGGCATCGAGTTCAGGCGTGACGCCGAGCGCGGCTGCGATCAGATCTACGCCTTGCTTGGCCGGCAATACGCCGTTTACTGCCTCGGACGGATGAGCTTTCAAGTATTCCAGAGCGTTGTAGATTTCTTCCGCCGCGCTCGAACGGGTGATGGCGGTTTTCGGGCTCAAGCTGCCGTCGGCGTTCAGCTTGATGACGCCGTAGTTGATCGCGCGTTGGATGGCGCCGGAATAGTCCACGGTGATTTGGTCTTCGTCCTTGATGTCGACGACGACCGGCTTGATCATCGGCAGCTTGCCGGTGACTTCGATCGCGTGGATGAGCTGGTACGTGAATTCCTCGCGGGTCAGTTGCTTGTTCGGATCCAGGTCGGCCGGCAGGTCGAGGCCGTTGACGGACGCGATGATGAGCGCTTCGGAATACCAAGCGTCGTCTTTCGCGTTTTTGAAATAATCGCTGGCTTTCGGTTCCTTGAAGAAGCGGACCAGATCCAGGTTGAGGTCAAGCGCCTTTACGATCAACTGCACGCCTTGGGCGGCCGTCATCGTGGCGTTGGGGGCGAACAGCTCGGACGTCATGCCTTTTACCAGGCCTCTTTCCTGCAGGGAGATGATTTTATCTTTTGCCGTATCGTTACCGAGATCCGAAAAGCCGGATGCCGCGAAGGCTTGGCCGACAAACGTTAGCGACAGTGCGGCAGTGGCGGTAAGAGTAAGCATTTTGAATGATTTTTTCAATTTCGTTCACCTCGAGGATGTATTTTTGTCTTTTCAAATATGGAAGACGAGCCTATCCGTGGAAAGGTTGCAGCCCATTTCGAAAAATGTCGAATAAGTTTTCAAACCGTATCCTGACTGGCGGTTTCGATGCCGGCATAACGAACAAGCGGCAAGGCCGCCGTATTCATGGCATACTGTATGTATCGCAAACCAGCAGCGTCGTCATATGAAGGGAGACTGCCACCTATGATCGTTTCGGTTGTGCTCGGTTATTTGGCAGGCGTATTCGGCGCCAATGCCATCTTACATTTCGTGAAGGGCAGACGAAGGTGCCGATGGTCCTGTTTCATGCTTCAGCCGGCGTGTCCGGGAGGCGTGCTTACATGAAGCGGGCGTATCGGCCCTTGCAGCCGCCCGTCGTGCAGGCGAATCGGCTGGATGCCGATTACCGCTACCGGGAGTTCGAGCCGGGAGAGCTGCTGCGGCCGTACGTAGCTTGCTATTGGACCGTCGATATACGCGCCTCTTCCGCACCGGACAGGCATCGCGTGATTCCGGACGGCTGCGTCGACATTATTATCGACCTGAACGCATCGTCCTCAAACGCGTTTGCCGTAGGGATCATGACCGGCTGCGAAACCCCGGCGCTCGCGTCGGACCGTTCCTTGCTCGGCATTCGGTTCTTTGCGGAGGCTGCGCACCGGTTTATCCGTTACCCGGTGTCCGAACTGGCCGGGCGGCAAGTCCCGCTTGAAGCGCTGTGGGGAAGCGAGGCTGCCTCTTTCCTGGACGAGGCAAGGGAACCCGGAGCGACCGTTGACCGGATCAAACGGATCGAATCCCGTTTCGTTCAAGCCTTGTTCCGCTCGGAATCGGACGTTCGGTCCGAATCCTGGTCCGAACGGCTGCTGCTGTCCGGCATGCGCTGCATGCATGCAAGCCAAGGCAGACTGTTCGTCAGGGAGCTGGCGGAGGAGCTCGGTTACAGCGAACGCAACGTCAGAAGGCTCTTCTTGAAGGAGCTTGGCGTCGGCCCGAAGAAGCTGCTGGACATCGTGCGGTTCCAGTATGTTCTGCAGCGGCTGCATGAGGGGCCGGCCATACGCTTAACGGATCTTGCCCTGGCGCACGGCTATTATGACCAGCCGCATTTTTCGGCGGATTTCAAACGCTTCTACGGATTGCCGCCCAAGCAGGTGTTTCAATCCGATTGATTGTCCGTTAATTACAAGCCGAAAGGACCGCGATCTGCGATGATGGTCCTTGTACGAACATAACGAAGCGCAATGGAGGCTGGTTACGATGATGAAACCGCGCATAACCGTACTTACCCTCGGGGTGGACGATTTGGACAAGTCGCTGGCGTTCTATCGCGACGGGCTTGGACTGCCGACGGAAGGGATCATCGGCACCGAGTTCGAGCACGGGGCCGTCGCGTTCTTCGACCTGCAGGCGGGAGTGAAGCTGGCGATCTGGAAGCGCGCCGATCTCTCCCACGAGGCCAAGGTCCCGCTGTCGCCGCGAAGCTCGACCGAGATGACGATCGGCCATAACGCTGGCAGCAAAGCGGAGGTGGACCGGATCATGGCGCTCGCCGAGAAAGCCGGGGCGGTCATCACGGATCGCGCGCATGACGCGTTCTGGGGCGGATATTCCGGCCACTTCATGGACCCGGACGGACATCTGTGGGAGATCGTTTGGAACCCGGCGTGGGAGCTGGACGAAGAGCAGGATTAGGCCAGGAGAAGTACACTTGCAGCGAATGCGAAAAGGCCGCCCGGCGTTGGTAAGCGCTCGGGCGGCCTTTTTGGCGATGCTTCTTGCGATCAGTCTTCCAGCGATCATCCGTTTGGCGGATGGAGGTTCGTTCGCTCGACAGGGGCGGGAGGCGGCGCAATGCCTCGCCGGTTCTAGGCGGTAATTTCCGCGAAGCGAACGCACACCGGCTTCGACGCGGAGAACTCGCTTCCCGTCGGCAGCAGCTTTCCGGTTGCGGCATCGCGGCTGAAGGTAACGACGTTGTTTCCGTCGCGGTTGGCCACGAGCACGAACCGGCCGTCCGGCGACACCGCGAAGTTGCGCGGATGGCCGCCGAGCGTAGGCGCGTATTCCACCGGCTCGATCAGGCCGCTCTCCGGGTCGATGGCATAGACCGCGAGGCTGTCATGCCCGCGATTGGAGCCGTACAGGAATTTGCCGTCCGGCGACAGGTGGATGTCCGCGGTGGCATTGTCGCCTTCGAACGATTCCGGCAGCGTGGAGATCGTCTGCGCGACGTTCAGGCGTCCTGCTTCCGCGTCGTACGCGTACACGGTAATCGTGCTGTTCAGTTCGTTGATGCCGTAGCCCATGGACAGCTTCGGATGGAACGCGAAGTGGCGCGGTCCCGAGCCCGGGGCGATGCTCGTCTCGCTCTGAAGCGTCAACTTGGCGTTCGCCGGATCCAGCTTGTACACGAACAATTTGTCGAGTCCGAGGTCGGACACGACGGCGTAGCGGTTGTCGCGGTCGACGATGGCCGAATGGGCCCGCGCTTGCGTTTGGGCCGGATGCACGCTCGATCCCTCATGACGATGAATGTCGGCGGTCGGTCCGATGCGTCCGTCTTCCTGGATCGGGGAGAGGCCGACCATACCGCCATGGTAGCTCGCCGTCAGCGCGAACCGGCGGGTATGATCGAGCGAGATGTGGCAGGTCGTCGCCGGCAGCATGATTTCCTCGTTCAACCGTTCCAGCTTCCCGGCAGCGGGATCGAACCGGTAGGAGGCTGCTCCGCCGCAGCGCCGGCCTTCGGCATCCTTGCTCTCCATGATGGCGTACAGCGTGCGCGCCTTCTCGTTCGGGACGAGGAACGTCGGGTTCTGCAAGCCGTCCCTTTGGTCCAGCAGCGTCAAGGCGCCTGTCCGTTCGTCGAACGCGCAGGCATATAATCCAGGTCCTTCCGCATCCGCGTAAGAGCCGATAAAAGCAAAGGTTTGCGTTGTCGCCATTGTCATCGTACCTCCAATTCGCATTGTCTTCCTAAGGTTGCATTTTACCATTAATCGGCCGAAAAGGCATCTTGGACGCAAAAAAGTCCCGCCATTCGCAAGGAATGAAAGGGACGCTGCGTCAATGTCGTATGCGGTTTTTTGGACCCACGATAATTACATGTTAACGGAGCGGAAACTATAAGTCTATTCTTTTTTTATTTTCCTTCTATACTTAGGGTTACTTTCGCGAAGAATAGAGGGATACGATGATCGTGAACGAGACGGAAAAGGATGAGAGAAGCTATTTGGCGACGACGGCAGCACGGATTCGACAGGCGCTGGGTGACGCGGAGGCGCAAATTCGCGCCGCCCGCAGCGAGATTATCGAGGCGAAGAAATACGTCTGGTCGAACCGGGATCAGCTCGATCCGGCGGAACGGGCCGCTAACGTCGTCGACATCTCGCTCTCCATCGATCATGGCGAGAAGGCCGTGCTCAAGCGAGACAGGCTCGAGAAGTTGGCTTTGTCTCCTTACTTCGGCCGGGTCGATTTCGCCACCGGCGAGCAAACGGAGGCACAACCGTACTACATTGGCGTGCATGCCTTCAGCGATGGTCCGGGCCATGACAACATCGTCTACGACTGGCGTTCTCCCGTAGCGAGTTTGTTCTACGATTTCAATGTCGGCTCGGCCTGTTATGATTCGGTCGACGGCATCGTCGAAGGGACCATAAGCTTGAAGCGGCAGTACCGTATACAGCACGGGATCATGGAGTATATGCTCGAAAGCGCCATGCGCATCAACGACGACGTCCTGCAGCGGGAACTCAGCCGCACGTCCGACGAGAAGATGAAGCATATCGCGGCCACGATTCAGAAGGAGCAGAACGCGATCATCCGCAACGAGCATGCGCAGACGTTGATCATTCAAGGCGTTGCGGGATCGGGCAAAACGTCCGTGGCGCTGCACCGGGTCGCCTTTCTCCTGTACAAGCACAAGGGAACGCTGACTTCCGAGAACATGCTGATTCTCTCGCCGAACAAAGTGTTCGCCGATTTTATCGCGAACGTCTTGCCGGAGCTCGGGGAAGAGAAGATCGCCGAGACCGGCATCGAAGCGATCGCCGCGGCCGAGCTGGCCGGGATATGCGAGTTCCAGACGTTCGGCGAACAGGTCTCGGTGCTGGCGGCTTCCCCGGACGTCGCCTTGATCGAGCGAATCCGGTACAAGGCCGATACGGCATTCGTGCGGCGCCTGGAAGAATTCGTCCGGCATGCGGCCGAGCATTATTTTGACGCGTCGGATATTTCCTTCCCGGACGTTCATATCGGCCGCGCGCCGATAGCAGCCGCGTATCAAGCATCCGCCGGCCTTCCGGTGAAGCTCAGATTGGCGAAGACGGCGGCGGTGATCGCGGCGCGAACCAGAACGGTCCACGGCGACAAACTGAGTACCGCTGCCGCGAACCGCATCAAAACGGCGATCCGCCGGATGTTCAAAGCGCATAACCTGATGGTTCTCTACAAGGAGTTCTACGCGCATGCCGGGCGTCCGGACCTGTTCACACCGGGAGCGAAGAAGCGGCTGGAGTGTTCCGATGCGTATCCGCTCGTTTATTTGAAGCTCCTCCTCGAGGGCACCGACGGCTATGGCGAGGTCAAGCATCTGCTGGTGGATGAAATGCAGGATTACACGGCTGTCCAGTATGCCGTATTGGCCCGGCTGTTCCCGTGCAGGAAGACGATCCTCGGGGACGGCAGCCAGGCCGTCAATCCGTACTCCTCCTCCACCGCGGACAGGATCAAGGAGATATTTCCAGACGCGGAAACGGTGGAATTGTTGAAGAGCTACCGCTCAACCATGGAAATCATCGCTTTCGCGCGGCTCATCGACCCCCATAGCCGGATCGTCCCGATCGAACGGCATGGCGAGCGCCCGCGAATTCTCCGCGCCGAGGACGAAGCGGACGAACGGATGCGCATCGGCGTCTTGATCGCGGCCTTCCGGGCATCCGGGCATCGTTCGTTCGGCATCATTTGCCGGACCCAGGAGCAGGCGGAGAAGCTGTACGAGGCGCTGATCGAGCGGCACGGGCCGATTCACCGGTTGGATTTCAGCAGCGAGGCGTTCCGCGAAGGCGTCGTCGTGACGTCGGTTCACATGGCCAAGGGCTTGGAGTTCGATGAGGTCGTCGTGCCGTTCGCGAATGCGGCGAATTACCGGACGGAGATGGACAGAAGCCTGCTGTATATCGCCTGCACGAGGGCCCTGCATGCGCTCGCGTTGACGTTCAATGGATCGCCGTCGCCGTATATGCCGGAGCCGGGACAGTACTAGAGCCGCCATCATGATTCCGCTCGGCGGCGCAGGTCCGGACTGTTCGTTCGCCAACGCTGAACCGGCCCGTATAACAAGTTGTCAAGCCGCGGCGTTCGTATTATGATGAATCCTGCCCGGTCTCTGCGGAGGCCGGAAAGCGGAGCGGCGGCGAAACGGAGGGGGAAGGCGGATGAAAGTCATCTTGGTGGACGACGAGCCCGCCATGCATTTGATCTTGCGGAAGATGCTCGGCAAGATTCCCGAAGTCGAAGTCGCCGGCGTGTTCACGGAACCGGCGGCCGCGGCCGCGTACCTGCGCGAGCATTCCGATATCGGAATCGCGTTCGTGGACATCTCGATGCCGGGCGAGGACGGCGTGGCCTTCGCGGCGCGGGCGGAGGAAGAGAACTTTGCGGCACATATCGTCTTCGTCACGTCGCATAAGGATTTCGCGCTGCAGGCGTACGAGCTGTCCGTGCTGGATTACTTGGTCAAGCCGGTGTCCCAGGAGCGGCTGGAACGAACGGTCAACCGCGTGCTGGCGGGGCAAAAAGCGCCTGCGGCCGCGCCTCCGTCGGGCCGGAATCCGGCGGAAACCGTCGTTACGGCGCTCGGGGACGTCTTCGTGCGCAATGACGCGGGGCGCGTGAAATGGATCTCGCGCAAAAGCGCGGAGCTGTTCGCCTACCTGCTGCTGCACCGGGGCAAGCGAATTCCGCGCTCCCGCCTGCTGGCGGAAATCTTCGGCGGCATGTCCCAAGCCAACGCGGAAAATTATTTGAACACGACCGTCTACCAGCTGCGCAAATCGCTCCAGCCGCTGCGCCTGCGCGAGTCCATCCGGTCGGAGAACGACGGCTATGCGCTGGAGCTGGAGCACGCGGTCATCGATTACGAGGCGTTCATGGAGCGAGCGCAACGGCTGGAGCGGATCGATGCCGGGAACGCGGAGGAAGCGCTGCGCGCCGAGCAGCTGTATACGGGCGATCTATTCGGGGATAAGGCGTACGTATGGGCAATTCACGAGGCGGAGCGCGTCGCCGCGCTGTACGCTTCGCTCGTTCTCCGGCTGTCGGCCGCGCTCCTGGAAGCGCGGGATACCGCCGGCGCGGCAAAACTCCTGCACAAGCTGCTCGAACGCAATCCGCTCGACGAATCGGCCGTCCGCCTGCTGATGCGCGCCCATGCGTCGACCGGAGACAAGAAGGCGCTGACGGCCCGATACACCGATTATGTCCGCCTGCTCGGCAGGGAGCTCGGCATTCGTCCGCCCCGGGAGCTTGTATTCGAATACGACGCGCTCGTGAGCGGCATGGGGGACAAGAAACAAAAATCCGGCGGCGGTACATGAACAACGACGAATCCGGGCATGCTTGATCAATTCATGACGATGGAGGTGAAGGCCGTTACGTTCTCCGTAACGGCTTCAGAATGAGCATACATATCAACGCCAAACCGGGCGATATCGCGGAAACGATCCTGCTGCCCGGCGATCCGCTGCGCGCGCGGTATATCGCCGAAACCTTTCTGCAGGACGCGCATTGCTACAACCAAGTCAGGGGAATGCTGGGCTTTACCGGGATGTATAAAGGAAAACGGATATCCGTGCAAGGAACCGGCATGGGCGTTCCCTCGATTTCCATCTACGTAAACGAGCTGCTGCGGGAGTATGGCGCGAAGCAGCTGATCCGCGTCGGCACCTGCGGCGGGATGCGGGAGGACGTCAAGGTCCGCGACGTGATCATCGCGATGACGGCGACCACGGATTCCAGCGCCAACCAGCTGTTGTTTCCCGGGTTCAGCTTCGCGCCGGCCGCGGATTTCGGTCTGCTCCGCAGGGCGTACCAGGCTTGCCTGGACCGCGGCTTGTCCGTCAAGGTGGGCCATATTCTGACGGCCGATACGTTTTACCGGGAGAGCATGGAGCCGGTCAAGAAGCTGGCCGACTACGGCGTGCTGGCGGTGGAGATGGAGTCTTCGGCGCTGTACACGCTGGCGGCCCGCCATCACGCGAAAGCCCTGTCCGTTCTCACGGTGAGCGACCATCTGTTCAGCGGCGAGACGGATACGACGGCGGAAGAGCGTCAGACGACCTTCAACGACATGATCGTCGTGGCGCTCGAGGCGGCGATTCTCGGCGAGTAATTACGCTTCATTGCAGCAGCCCTCAGGCGGATAGCCTGAGGGCTGTTTGCCGTTATCGCAAGGGGAACTAACAATTCTTGCATAAAAGGGAATAATGCGAAGCGGAATGCCGCAACTTATACAGCATGATAAGATCCATATTTTTCATTTTAAGGGGAATGAGGCGGGATGAGGTTTCGGTCTGGCAGGATGAAGACTAGGGCAGCGAACCGAATGGCGGACCAAGCCAGGAGCCGACTCGCCGGTCTGGGCGATCAGCTGCCGGCGAATCTGGACAACCGTTTGAACGCCAATTTGCGGGAGCTGCGATCCGTCTATGCGGATTGCCCCGATATCGTGATACGCTCGTTTGCCGTCGGCGGCAAATCGGAGGCGGCGCTCGTTTATTTCGAAGGCCTCTCGGATACGGAAGAACTGAACGAGAACGTGCTGAAGCCGCTCATGGCGGAGCACCGGACGGATGCGCAGGATTTGAAAAGCCTGGTGGAACAACGGGTGACGGTGTCGAACGTGCAGCGCGCGACGCGGTTTCAGGACTGCGTCGAAGCGATAGCCGGGGGCAGCGCGCTGCTTCTGCTCGATCGGATAAATGAAGGCCTCCTGTTATCGTTGGCCAAATTCGATAAACGGAGCATCCAGGAGCCGACGGCCGAATCGGTCGTCCGCGGCCCGCGCGAAGGCTTCACGGAAACGTTGAAGGTCAATCTATCCATACTCAGGCGCAAAATTCATTCTCCGCGAATGAAATTCCAAGCGATGAAAATCGGCCGGTATACCCGGACCGACGTCTCCGTCGTGTATGTCAGCGGAATCGCGGACGAGAAGTTGATCGAAGAAGTGAAGAGCCGCTTGCGGCGCATCGACATCGACGGGGTGCTCGATAGCGGAAATATCGAAGAGTTCATCGAGGACGCGACGTTCTCGCCTTTCCCGCAAATCATCTCGACGGAACGGCCCGACGTGGCCGCTTCCGGATTATTGGAGGGCAGAGTCGTCGTTTTGGCGGAGGGCTCCCCGTTTGCCTTGATCGCGCCGGTGACCTTGTTCTCGATGATTCAAGCTTCGGAGGACTATTACGAACGGTTCATGCTGGGAACGATGATTCGTTGGATGCGCTTTTTTTTGCTGGGCATCTCGCTCATGCTTCCTTCGATCTACGTCGCCTTATTATCGTACCATCAGGAAATGATTCCGACCCGGCTGCTCGTCAGCATTGCGGCCTCGCGGGAACAAATCCCCTTCCCCGCGCTGGTGGAAGCGCTCCTGATGGAGCTGACGTTCGAGGCGCTGCGCGAAGCCGGGATCAGGCTGCCGAAGCAGATCGGTTCGGCGGTCAGCATCGTGGGCGCGCTGATTATCGGCGATGCCGCCGTGTCGGCCGGCTTGGTCTCTCCGCCGATGGTCATGGTCGTGGCCTTTACGGGCATCGCCTCGTTTACGAGCGGACGCTATAACGTCGCGGGGGCGTTTCGCATTTTGCGGTTCCCGCTCATACTGTTGGCCGGGACGTTAGGGCTGCTCGGCGTGATCTGGGGGCTGATTCTCATCGTCATTCATTTATGCACGCTCCGTTCGTTCGGCGTTCCGTATCTGAGCGGCGTCGCCCCGGGCATGCGAAGCGAATGGAAAGATATTTTTGTTCGCGCCCCGATATGGTCATTGAAGCATAGACCCAAATTCAACGACGGGCATAATCCGTTCCGGCAGTCCCAAGGAACGGAGCCTGGACCCTCCGAAGGGGAGACTGATCGTTCGTGACGAACGCCAAAGGCAAGACGAGCAAGGCCGCTTTCTGCGTCGTCCTCCCGGCATTGCTGTTGCTGACCGGCTGCTGGGATAGGAAGGAGCTGAATGATTTGGCCATTATCATGGGCTCCGGCTTGGACAAGGCGCAGGGGAAAAACACGATCGAAGTGTCCGCGCAATTCATCTCTCCCAAGCAAGCGGGAAGCGGGAAAGACAAAGGCAATCCGGGAAGCGGAGGGGACGATCCTACGCTGGCACGCAGCTCCAAAGGCAAGACGATCGCCGACGCGCTGAGCAAGATGCAGGAAAACCTCCCTCGCAAATTATTTTGGGGGCACAGCAAGGTTTTGGTCATCGGCGAGGAGCTCGCGAAGGAAGGCGATATGCGGGATTATTTGGATTTCATGGCCAGGCATCCGAAGACGCGTTTGAATTCGTTTATTTTCATCAAGAAAGGAAAGGCCTCCGAATTGATGACGACGGTGCCTCCGTTGGAATTGACGAGCTCGGAGGTCGTCCGGGAATTGGCGGGCAGCTATGTCGGGGTCAGGAAGAATATTAAAGACGTCCTGGAAGATCTGAGCGGCGAAAGCGAAGCCACGTTGATTCCATGGATCGAAAATTCGCCCTGGTTAAGCAAAGGGCCGGAGGAGAAGCACGGCTTCCGCTTGAAGGGGGCGGCCATCATCAAGAAAGGCCGGATGGTCGATTACCTCGACGATGACCTGGTGCGGGGGACGCTGTGGCTGCGCAACGAAATTCACCATCCTACCATTACCGTCTCCCTGAAACAATCCAAGGGCTACGTATCCATGCTGCAGCTGAAGGCGAGGTCGGAGCTGATCCCGGAAATCGAGAACGGGCAATGGAAGATGAAAGTGAGGGTCTGGACGGAAGACGATATTCTGGAAAATACCACGCGGCTCGTCGTGGGAACGCCGCGCTTCCTTCGGGAATTGGAACAAACGGCCGCATTGGAGATCAAACACCGAATCGAGAGCTCGCTTCAGGTCGTTCAACAAGAAGCGAAAGCGGACGTTATCGGATTCGCCGAAGCCTATAATCGCAAATATCCGTCGGTCTGGGCCAAGTCGAAGGCCAGATGGGACGAAATTTTCCCCGGCATCAAAGTGACCGTCGACGTCATCGCGAAGGTGCGAAGACCGGGGTTATCCACGGCTCCCCAAGGGAAGCCGGAGGAAGAACGCATCGAGTAACGCGCGCATCCGAGCGCCGGCCCGACCGGGTAGCGGAAAGAGAGGAGTGTCTGACATGCCCGAAAAAGGCAGGATCTCGTCGGTTCAAATGGCGCTGCTGCTGTATCCGCTGATCGTGGCCACGGCGGATCTCACCGTGCCCGCCACGACCTACAAGTTTGCGCAGCGCGATTTGTGGATCTCCCCGTTCTGGGATGCCTTGGTGGGGCTGCTCACGGTATGGCTGGCCGTCCGGCTGGAGAAATTCTATCCGGGCGAAACCCTCATTCAGTATCTTGTACGAATCTTCGGCACGGTGCTCGGAAAAGCGGTCGGGCTCGTATTTTTGTTTTATTACTTGCATATCAACGGCAATATCGTTAAATTCTCGCAGGAATTGGTAACGTCGAATTTCCTGAATTACACGCCGATCATCGTGGTTGCCGGCGGCTTTATCTTCATCAGCGGCTGCGCCGTGCGCGGAGGGCTTGAAGTCATCGCGCGAACGGCGCAAATCCTGGTGCCGCTCATCGTCTTCTTTACGCTGCTCGTGTTCGTGCTGCTTACCCCGGATTTGAATGTGCATAAGATTTTTCCCGTCATGGGCAACGGCATCCTGCCTTCCTTGAAAGGAGCCATCGTGCCGACGGCTTGGTTTTCCCACTTCACGATGATCGATCGCGTTCATGATTCCGTTTTTGCGGGATCGCGAGCGGGGGCGGAAATGGGGGAACATCGCCGTCATCGTGACGATGCTCGCGCTTTCGCTGTGCAACCTCTACACGCTGATGCTGTTCGGCAACCTCACGGGTAGCTTTACGTATCCGGTGATTCAAGCGGCCCGCTTCATCAGCATCGCGGATTTCCTGGAGCATTTGGAGGCGCTGGTGGTCGTGATTTGGGTGGCCGGCGTGTATTTGAAAATCGCGATTTTTTATTATGTGCTGGCACTCGGCACTGCGCAATGGTTGAACCTGCGCTCCTATAAGCCGATCGTTTTTCCGCTTGGCGTGCTGCTGCTTGCCTTCTCGCTTTGGTCGGGTCCTTCCCTGCAGGACCTGGTTGAATTCATCAGCAAAGCGACGCCGTTTTACTCCTGCACGGTGCATATTCTTATCCCCGTCTTGCTGGTGTTGACGGCATTCATCCGCAAGAAAGCTTTATCCAGGAAGGCAATGGCCGAATAAGCCGCCCGCTCCGGTCGCGGACATGCGGTCGGGAATGGAGGAGAAGAATCGACATGAACGTTATGAAGGGCTTAGGCGTTGCATTGCTGCTGATATTGATCGTGCTGTACGAGTGGCCGAAGCTCGATTCCCGGCAAGGGAAAGAGAAAACCGCATTCGTGCTGCTATCCATCATCGGCGGCGGCATGCTGGCCGTTATCTTGTTCTTCCCGGAGCTGCCGGGGCCGAATAAATGGATGATCAAGCTATTCAAGCCGATGAGCGGGATCATGGGTAAATAATGCATGGCGAAGCTTGACTGGCGCAACCGGGAGGGCGAAGTTGACATGCGTGTACAATATAAAAGGATGCTCGCTCCGGCAATAGGGGAGAGCATCCTTTTGGGTTTATTCGCCGTACCGTTCATGAAATAGCGGTCACGCCGATGCCGGCGGATATGATCCTTTCGCGTGCGGTCGTTACGGGCGCATCACGGGCGCCGGCGGAGCGAAATTCGTTGCATTCGCATGCTTGCCTGCCTTCTCGTTTACTCCCCTTGCAGCAGCCGCTCCACCCGCAGCCGCGTCTCCTCGCCGTCCGGCAGGTTGATCGTGACCGTCAAATGGGCGGCATCGGACATGTGCAGCGAGATCTGCTCGAAGACGAGCTTGCCGGCCGTCGGGTGATAGTTGATTTTATTCCCCTCCGGCCCGCTGAGCACGTCGTGCCGCGGCCACCAGGCGCCGAATTCCGGGCTGATCTGGTTCAGCTCCCCGATGAACGCCAGCCACCAAGGGTCGCCGGCGAATTTGGCATAGCTGGCACGAAACAAGGCCAGACGGTGTCTCGCGTGACTTTCCCAATTCTCCCGCAGCACTTCTTTGACGTATGGGGATGTAAACGTCCGCCAGACGGAGTTGCGTTCGCGTTCCGACATCCCCTCGTAATCCCCGTAAATCAAACTCGCGGCCCGATTCCAAGCTACGATCGTCAAACGCTGGTCCAGCACGTAGGCGGGACTCGTCCCTTGGCTGTCCAGGAAACCTTGCAGCGCGCGGGCGCTGCCGCTGCCGGCCGGCTGTTGATGAGCAGGAAGCTGCTGCAGCGCGAGCAAATAGAGGTGCTTGCGCTCGTTGGCGTCCAGCTGCAGCGCCTGCGCGAGGCTGTCCAATACCTGCGCGGACGTTTGGATGTTTCTCGCTTGTTCGAGCCAGGTGTACCAATCCACGCTGACGCCGGCGAGCTGGGCTACTTCCCCGCGCCGAAGTCCCGGCGTTCGGCGCCGTCCGCCGGCGGGAAGGCCGGCTTGCTCCGGCGATATCCGGGCGCGTCTCGTCCGCAGAAACTGCGCCAGCTCCCGGAGCCGCTCGTCGTTCCTTGTTTCCATGATCCGTTCGCCTTCTTTCCCGGCCGCATGCCATCGTAGGAGCCTTGCTCCTAGGATAAACCGTCATCTTATTCTAGTATAGGATCCATTATACACTTTGGTCGGGAAGCGGATGACAACTTCGAGGCAAACGGAAAGAGGGAATGCAATTTGGAACAATGCGTACGACTTGGGACGGCAGGCAAGAGGACGAAGCCGCTGCTGCTCTTCGGGCTTTCGCTCGGCTATTTCATGGTCCTGCTGGATACGACCGTCGTCAGCGTCGCTTTGCCGGCGATCGGCGCGGATTTGGGCGGGGGGCTGCAAGGACTGCAATGGGTCGTCAACGCGTACACGATCGTATTCGCCGGCTTGCTGCTGTCGATGGGTGCGTTATCGGACAAACTGGGGGCCAAGCGCGTATATGCGGGCGGACTCGTGCTCTTCCTTGCCGGGTCCGCGTTGTCGGCCGTCATGCCGACGATGGGCGGGCTGATCGGACTGCGCGCCGTGCTCGGGATCGGCGGAGCGGCCTTGATGCCGGCGTCGCTTACGCTGCTCGCGCATGCGTATCCCGATGCCAAAGCGCGCGCAAGGGCGCTCGGCGCGTGGGCGGCCGTCACCGGCACGGCGATGGCGGCGGGGCCGGTCGTCGGCGGACTGTTGGTCGATACCGCCGGCTGGCGCAGCATTTTTCTGCTCAACGTGCCGCTTGCGCTGATCAGTCTGGCGCTGACGTTGCCTTTAGCGGGCGAGACCCGACGCAGCCCGCGGCGAAGCTTCGATCGGGCGGGTCAATTGACGGCGATCGCCGCGATCGCCGCTTTATCCTTCGCGCTTATGCAGGGAGAGGCGTATGGTTGGGACGCCCCGATCATCGTGGCTTCATTCGGCGTCTCCCTCGCAAGCGGAATCCTGTTCGCGGTCGTGGAATCGCGAGGTGCGTCGCCGCTGCTGCCGCTGCGATTGTTCCGCAGCAGGACGGTATCCGGCGGGCTGGCTGCCGGCATGATGATCAATGTCGCGTTGTCCGGCTTGTTGTTCATGCTCCCGTTGTTCTTTCAGCAGACGCGTCTCTTGTCCGCGCATGCCGCCGGACTGTCGCTGCTGCCGATGATGCTCCCGCTCGCGTTCAATCCCATCGTTGCGGGGCGCATCGTAGGCCGCTTCGGACCGAAAATCCCGATGACGGCCGGATTCGGCCTGACGGCGGCCGGCACGCTGGCGCTGATCGGGATGGACGCGCATTCGGGATACGGTCCCGCTTTGGCGGGCTTGCTGCTGATCGGTTTCGGCGTATCCTTCACGATCCCATCGCTCATGACGGCGGTGATTTCGTCTGTTCCGCGGGAGCAGACCGGCACCGTGACCGGCGCGCTGAACGCAAGCCGGCAGCTTGGCGCGACGCTGGGCGTCGCCGCGATCGGCCTGACGATGGGCGGCGGCGAATCGTTCATGACGGGCATGCATGCATCGCTGCTGCTGCTGACGGCCGTCTTGATCGGCGGAAGCTTGCTCTCGTATTGGTTCATGGGCATCGACAAACGTACCGGATAACGGCGGTTCATCGCGTCGCGGCAGGAGCGGGATCATTCGTTAGCGCCTGCACATTCATGAATAATAGTAATCGGTTTCATTCGTACTATAAATTGGACGAGATCAGGCTGGCGGTTTTACACTATGGTTGCGCATGCGGCAGCGACAGCCGCGTTCCGCGGAAAGCAGCTGCACGGCAATACGATTGCGAAGGAGATGAGACGGACGATGGCAGCCTACGTCATTTTCATCCGCGAGCGGACGGTCGATCCGAAAGCGCTGCGCTTGTATGCGGACAAAGCGCCGGCGGGCTTGGCCGGGCATCAGGTAACGCCGCTGGCGATGTACGGAAAACACGAAGTGATCGAAGGTCCCGAAGCCGAAGGAGCCGCGATATTGCGATTCCCCTCGCTGGAGGAA
This sequence comes from Paenibacillus sp. J22P277, assembly GCF_059383675.1. Classification (NCBI taxonomy): domain Bacteria; kingdom Bacillati; phylum Bacillota; class Bacilli; order Caryophanales; family Paenibacillaceae; genus Paenibacillus; species Paenibacillus sp. J22P277. Next base: position 199,338 of record NZ_JBXENS010000006.1, on the reverse strand, counting down.
GCCAAGCGCTGGTACTATGGCCCTGCTTATCAAGAGGCCGTCCGGCACCGGTTGAAAGGCGCGCATTACCGCGGCATCATCGTCGAAGGATTAACCGGCGAAGGAACGATGGAGGATAAATGAACAGCGGAAAGACCGGGCGCATCGATCCGTACGATCGAAGGCTACTAGGGTCCAACCGGCGTAGACGGAGTTCGATATCCGGACAACCCTCCTCGTAATGGCTAGTTCGAGTTTGCGCAATGGACGGACAAAAAACACGCCGAAAGCGGGGCGTGTTTTTTATCATGCTCTCGTGTTGCAGGCAGTCCGCTTCTGCATGCGATCGGGACTGCTCCCGGATTCGTCGATCCGCTGCGGCCAGCATCGTTCTCGCCAAGGCGATCTGGTAGTCGGCATAGTAGCTTGATTCGTAAAACCGCTTCAAAATGTGAAGTGGTTTTTGCGATTTTCCTTCACGCGTAACATTAGCTTGGTTTTTCGCTTTTTCATACATCTTCGAAATATTCTGATCGTCCGATAACGCTTACGGCTTTATATCCAAGCCGACCGGCACCAATCATCAGCTGCAAAGCAAAGATCCCCGAGCTATCTCGGGGATCTTTGCTTTGCATGCCTCGTTGCGTTGAATGCCGCATAAGCGGCCGCATCCATTACGTTTCCGTCATGACCCCGCCGTTCACGTGAAGCACCTGCCCCGTCACGAAGGAGGAATCGTCGGAGGCCAGATAGACGTAAGTCGGCGCGAGCTCGAACGGCTGACCGGCCCGTTTCATCGGCGTTTCCAGCCCGAAGGTCTTGACGTACTCGGCCGAGTAACTGGATACGATGAGCGGCGTCCAGATCGGACCCGGCGCCACGGCGTTGACGCGGATTCCGCATTTGACGAGCTGCAGCGATAAGGAGCGGGTAAAGGAGACGATCGCGCCCTTCGTCGAGGAGTAGTCGACGAGCAGCGGAGCTCCTGCATAGGCGGTGACGGAGGCGGTGCTGATGATTGTACTGCCTGGACGGAGATGGGGAAGCGCGGCTTTGGTCAGATAGAAATGCGGAAAAATATTCGTGCGGTACGTATCCTCCAACTGCTCGTTGGAGATGTTCAATATGCTTTCCTGCGGGAATTGAACGCCTTGATTCAGCACGAGAACGTCCAGCTTCCCGTAGCATTCCAGCGTACGGCGAATGATTTCGGCCGAGAAAGCCGGCTGCCTCAGGTCGCCTTCGATCAGCAGGCACTTCCTTCCATACTGTTCGACCATCTTTTGCGTCGCGACCGCATCCTCGCGTTCGTACAGATATACAATCGCGACGTCTGCGCCTTCCTTGGCAAAGGCGATAGCAACAGCACGGCCGATGCCGCTGTCGCCGCCCGTGATGATCGCGATTTTGCCGGCCAGCTTTCCGCTGCCCTTATAGTGCGGGTTATCCGATATCGGAACGGGCACCATTATATATTCGAGGCCAGGCTGCCGGTCCTGATGCTGCGGCGGAAACGTCACCGGAACCTGCTTGCATTGCGTTTCTTGGCTGTAGTAGGGATATCCCGGAATCATCGAAGTACCTCCGTTTAGGTGAGTTGATTCAGGGTATTCACCTATGGGCGGGAAGGTGAAGTTCCGAAGCACCGGGAACCGGCGCAAGCGCAGGCTTAAACCGCCAAGTAACGCACGAGCCCCAGCACCGCGAAGCCGAAAAGCACCGTTCCTGCGCCGATGCCGGTTATCGCGCTATTGGCAACCTTCAGCCTCGGAGCCACGAATGGAGCCGCGACCGCGACCGCGACAAGCAGCGCTGCCAGCACATATAAGCCTGGATCGTCGAACACACTCTTCAGTCCGATAAAATGGACGCCGACCACGAAAGCGATCCAAGGCGCGACGTAATGGCTTCGTTTCCTGCGGATAAGCCAGTAAGCACCGATGCCGGCTAAGACGAACTCGCCGTAGAAGAATAGCAAATAATTGCGGTACGATCCATTTTCCGACAGGGCGGAGGGCGCATCCCAATTCGTGATGCTCAAGTAGACGCCGAACAAGCAAAGCAGAAGTGCGGCGCCAGAAGCAATGCCGAGATATTTGCGCCAATGCTTCCGTGGATTCTCCTGGGCCCAGCCAAACCAGACGAAGCTGAACAAGCCGAAGATCGAAACGTACATCACGTAATCGCGAATATAGTCCAAGCTGCTCCCCCCTTCCATGATTGGAGAAAATATGCATTCGACGCCATTAATATACCATGAAAGGGGAAATTGTTGGACCGTCTCGGGACCGATATGGTACTATTATCGTGAATGATAATCATTATCATAGCGGGGGTGATGATATGACGACGGCTTACGATTTTTCGTTGGTGAAAACCTACTTACATATTTCTCCCGAAGGCGCCCGGCATGTGTTGGACGAAATGCCCGCGGTCGATTTCTTTCGGGCAGCGCGCCTGGAGGAGATGATGAGCAAGACGGGGGAGACCGTGCAGGCGATCGGCTATAAGCTGCCGGGATCGTACTTCGGCACTTCGCTCTGCCTTCTCTGCATCACGAAGCTGATCTTTCTCGCGATGTACGGCAAAGCGCTGGACCTGCGACTCGAGAATCTCACGTTCCAGATCGATTACGAGGAAGGCCACGGCCATCCTCATCTCGGCTATAAAATCAATGAAGTGATCGCGCGGGACCTCCCGGCCGAGAATCAAGACGAGTTCGTGACGGAGGATTGGCGGACATTTATGTCCGCCGCCGTTACGCCGGCCGTGCAGGCGATCGCGAAGGCGGCGCGCATGAACGCGGAGATGATTTGGCGGCAATTCGGCGGAATCGCGGGCATGGCGAAGGATTTCGTGGGACAAATGCAGCTGCCTGCGGAGGTTTCGGAGCGGTTCGATCATCACTTCCGGCTGTTGTCCGAGGCCATTCCGCCGGAAGCGTTCGGTCGCAAACGGAATCCGTTCCAGTGGGAACCGAGCTATGTCGACAATCCGTATCAGCCGGGCGAACGCTGGATCATGCGATCGGCCTGCTGCCAATACGACCGCCGCGAAGGCGGTACCAAATGCTTTACTTGTCCGCGCATGACGCCGGACGAGCGGGCCTGCGAAGTGCAGCGGATCAAGGAAGCGTCCGCCGTATCGTGATCGCGGGCGAACCGTATCAAAAGCCGTTCCGGCAGCCAGCTCTTTGGCGCCGGAACGGCTTTTGCGCGACCGCAGCCTACTCGCCGTTAGCTCCGGCTCCCCGTTAGCTTGCCCCCAGCTCCCCGCCAGCTAACTGCCACCTCACGGCCGCTCGCCCGCACCCGCATGCAGGTCAGGACTCGTCGCGAATCAACTGAACGAGGTTGGCCGCCGCGGCCGACAGCGGCTCGTTCCTTCGCGTCCAGATCCCGATCGTATTTCGCAGCGAGATGCCTTCCACGAATACGCGGCATAGTTCCCCGCGCTGCACGTATTCGCGCACGACCAAGGAAGAGACGAAATTGGCGCCGTAGCCCGCAATGACGGCCGTGATCGCCTCGTGCAGGCCGTTGAACTGCAGGGCGATCCGCGGCATGGACGCGTTGTACGTTCGGCACAGCGCCAAGAGCCGCTCGCGCGTCGAGCTGCCTTCCTCGCGCATGACGAATGGCTCCTTCATCATCTCATGCAAAGATACGCGCCCGTTCGCGTAGTGGTGACCCGGCGCAACGACGAACCATAGCTCGTCTTGAAACAGCTGCTCGGATTGGATCTCGTCCGAATGTTCCTCCTCCGAGCGTCCGCCGTAAACGGCGACATCGACCTCCATGTTCAGCAGCAGCTTGAGCGCATCGCCGGAATTGGTCGTCGTGATCGTCATCTCGACCTGCTCGTAGCGCTGCTTGAACTTGGCGATCCAAGCAGGGATCAGGAATTGGGCCGGGAGGTACGTCGCGGCGATGCGGATATGCCCGTTCGCGCCGCTGCGGCATTCCTCGCAGAACTGTTCGATTTGCTGCTCCATCGCGAACAGCCGTTTGGCGAGCAGCGCCATTTGCCGGCCGGCATTCGTCAGTTCGATGCCCCTTCCGCTCGGCTGCAGGAGCGCGATGGACTGCTCCTTCTCGAACTTCTTGATCTGGGCGGTTATCGCGGGCTGGCTGATGTTGAGCAGCTCCGAGGCGCGGGTAACGCTGCCCGCGGAAGCGACGGCGTGAAACAAGCGAAGCGCATGCAGGTTCATCGGTTGACTCCTTGCTTTCGGCTCATATATTTAATGTATGGGATGAACATAAAGATATATTATATTTATGAGTATACATCCCCTACAATGAAATTGTAACCGAAACGATTTCAAATCGAGGAGATGGGTAACGATGAACGATAACCGTGCTTGGAGCCTGGTCGACGATTATATTACGGAACGTCTCATCCCGCACGACGCCGTGCTGGCGCAGGTCTTGGCCGCGAATTGGCTTGCCGGGCTGCCGGCGATCGACGTATCCCCAAGCCAAGGAAAGCTGCTGCAGCTGCTCGCGCGCATGAACGGCTCCGTCCGGATATTGGAAATCGGAACGTTGGGCGGGTACAGCACGATATGGATGGCCAGGGCGCTGCCTCCCGAGGGACGGCTGATCAGCCTCGAGCTCGACCCGCATCACGCGAAGACCGCCCAATCGAACCTCGCGCTAGCCGGGCTGGACGGCATGGTCGAGATCCGGGTCGGAATCGCGCTGGAACAGTTGGCTAAGCTGGAGGAAGAGGGAACGGAGCCGTTCGACCTGATCTTCATCGACGCGGATAAGCCGAACAACCCCGCGTACCTGCAGTGGGCGCTGCGTTTCTCCCGTCCCGGTACGGTCATCGTCGGCGATAACGTCGTCCGCGAAGGCGAAATCATCGACTATCACAGCACGGATTCCCGCGTTCAGGGCGTCCGCGCGTTCTACGATCTGATCGCGGGCGAGCCGCGGCTGTCGGCAACCGCCATCCAGACCGTGGGCAGCAAAGGCTATGACGGATTTTTGATCGGCATCGTGAACGGTTGACGGTATGACGGCAGCACGAAAACGCCTCGTCGCGCGCGCCGGTGCGCCGCTGCGGGGCGTTTTTCGCCATTCGGCCGGCTTTGCGCGAAAATAATTCGGACAACTTGCGATTTAGCGCTTGCTCCTTACGCAACGTCATGTTTTATAGTAAAGGTACCGGTAATCAGAGGGCGCGAACAAAGGGGATGATTATGAAACGCACCTGGAAGGTAGGCGAGCTTGCGAAGCTGACCGGACTGACGGTTCGGACCTTGCGGTTCTACGACGGCATCGGGCTGTTCTCGCCGTCGGCGTTAACCGAGGCCGGACACCGGCAATACGACGAAGCGGACATCGCGCGGCTGCATCAGATATTGGCGCTCAAGGAGCTGAACCTGTCGCTTGACGAAGTGAAAGCCGTCTTGTCCGGCGGCATGTACAGTCCCGCCGATATCGTTTCCCGGCAGATGGTCCGCGTCAAGGAAACGATTCGCACGCAGCAGAAGCTGCTCGGCGAGCTGGAGCATGTCGCGAGCTTGATGCAGGAGCAGGACTCGGTGTCCGTGGACGATTTCCTCGGTCTGCTGCAGACGATGAAGAAGAGCCACGAGAAATATTTCTTCGAACGGAAGAGGAGCTGGGAGAACAGCCTGGATCGCTTGGGCGGGTTTCTGGACGGCGATCTTCCGGAAGAACCCATTTAGAGGAGGAGAAACAACATGACCAAACGTTCGGCCGAACATGCCGTCTTTGTCATCGAACGCGTCTATGGCGCGAAGCCGGAGCGGGTATTCGCCGCCTGGTCGGATCCGGACCAGAAAGCCCGGTGGTTCACCAAATCAGACGTATTCGAATTCCGCGTCGGCGGTCGGGAGAGCAGCGCCAACCGGATACCGGACGGACCGATGGCGAATTTCGAAGCGTATTATCAGGAGATCGTTCCGGGCGAACGGATCGTCTACTCGTACTCGCTCGATCTGGACGGAATTCGCGTGTCGGTCTCGATTACGACGGTGGAATTCAAGCCGGAGGACGGCGGGACGCGGCTGGTCTTTACCGAGCAGGGAACGTTCCTTGACGGGCACGATACGCCGGCCATGCGCGAGCACGGCTCGGGCATCATGTTGGATATGCTCGGGAAGCTGCTGTCGGAGTAAGCTTCGTGCTACCGGACAGGGTTAGGATTGTGCCGCGACGACAACGACAGCCGTTAACACCGAACGCAATTTCACGGAAAGGAGGGAATGGACATGGCTGATCAGGCAAGCAGCGCGGCAGCAATGGCAGGCGAGAACGAATTGGTGGCGACGCGCGTCATCGATGCGCCGAGGGAAACGGTGTTCGACGCATGGACGGACCCGGAACTGCTGGCGCAATGGTGGGGGCCGAAGGGATTCACGAATACGTTCAGCGAATTCGATCCGAGGCCGGGGGGCACGTGGAAATTCGTCATGCACGGTCCGAACGGCGCCGATTATCCGAATACGAACGTATTCGTGGAGATCGCCCGTCCCGAGCGGATCGTCCTGAAGCATGTCGTGGCGCCGGTATTCGAGCTCACGGCGACATTCGAGGAAGCGGACGGCGGTACGCGCATCGTGTTCCGCCAGCGCTTCGAGGAAGCCGCGGTGTACGAGCAAGTGAAGAGGGTTGCCGCGAGCGGCAACGAAGAGAATTTGGACAAATTGTCGGCGCTCGTCATGGGCTTGCCTTCCTAGCTAGCGTTCCAGCGTCTCCGATCGAAAAGCTTTCCGGCCAGCCATCCCGCGTGCAGGGCTTCGCGCCTGCGGGACGGCTTTTTTCGTTTGGACGGATCCGGTATGCGGGGGCTCGGCCTTCTCCCACTTGCGAACGCGATTCGTTTGCGCTATAACTTGGAGAATAGCTTGTCCAATGCCGGAGGTGATAAAATGCCATTTTCCATCAAAGAAGCTTCGCAACGGCTGGGATGCCCCGCGCATACGATCCGTTATTACGAGAAGGAAGGCCTGCTGCCCTTCATCGAGCGGGACGAGCAGGGCAATCGCGTCTTCGAGGAGCGGGACCTGGATTGGATGCGGCTGATGACCTGCTTCCGCGCGACGGGCATGAAGGTGGCGGACTTGAAGCAGATCGTCGATTTGGCGCTGCTTGGCGAATCCACCATTCCGCAGCGTCAGGCGATCCTGGAGGCGCACAAGGAGGAGCTCCAGCGCAGGCAGGCGGATCTGGACGTGGCTTTCGAAGCCGTCAACCGCAAGCTGACGGTCTATGACGAGATCGCCAGCGGAAAGATCAAGCCTGGCCGCGAAATGCGAATGGACGGAGAGGAAGGATAAGATGACGCGACCGATGATGCAAGCGATGCGTTACCATCAATTCGGCGATGCCGATGTCATGCGGCTGGAAGAGGTTCCCCGGCCCGAACCGCAAGCAGGCGAGGCACTCGTTCGCATCGTCGCGGCAGGCGTGCTGCCGGCGGATTGGAAGCTTCGCAAAGGGCTGTTCCCGATGCCGGTGCAGTTCCCGGTTATACCCGGTACCGCTTTCGCGGGAATCGTGGAGGAGACGGCGCCTGGCGTGACGGATTTCCGCCCGGGGCAGGCGGTCTTCGGACGGAGCCCGAACGGAACGTATGCGGAGTTTGCGGCGGTCCCCGCGGAAGCGATCGCCGCCAAACCGCCCGGGCTCGGCTTCGAAGAAGCGGCGGCCGTGTCCGGCGGCGCGACGACCGCCTGGCGGGCCATCATGGACGGGGAAGTCAACCAGGGCGACCGGGTGCTGATCCACGGAGCGGCGGGCGGCGTCGGCCTATTCGCCGTGCAGTTCGCCAAGTGGAAGGGCGCGCATGTCATCGGCACGGCCGGTCCGGCCAATATCGACTTCATCCGGTCGCTCGGCGCGGACGCGGCCGTCGACTATACGGCCGAGCCGTTCGAGAACGCGGCGCGGGACGTTGATTTCGTGCTGGATACGATCGGCGGGAAGACGCTGGAGCGGTCCTGGACCGTCGTGAAGCGAGGCGGCGCCTTGATCACGATTACCGGACGGCCGCCGATCGAGAAAGGGCTGGAGACCGGCGTCCGCATCGTCAAGCCGTCGCTCGCCTCAAGCGAGGACTTGGCGGCGATTGCCGGCCTGCTCGAGCAAGGCATCGTGAAGGCGATCGTGCAAAGAACCTATCCGCTCGGCGAGGCGCGCCTGGCGCAGCAGCAGAGCGAAAGCGGCCACGGCCGCGGACGGATCGTGCTGCGGATAAGCGAAGCCTGAGGCGGCGGTTGGTTAAAATCCTGCAAAAGCTGTCCCCCCGCCGATCGCGGAGGGGACAGCTTTTTTTGCATGCCGCGCGTCGGCTTCGGCCGCGCCGTCGTTGCCGGCGAAGGGAGTGCAAGGACGAAGCGTGCCCACGTTCGAGGCGACACTTCAATCGAGGCGGCGGTTCAATCGGACGCGGGGCAAGCGGGTCGGGGCTACAGCGCGGGCGCGTCGTCCGGCCGGTCGACGATATGCAAGCTTTCCAGGCAGTTCATCGTGATCCGCCGCGCATTGGCGCCGCTGCTGTCCACGTTGGTCGCGAATACCCACGTTGCTCCTCGCGTCTCCACGAAACCTGCATACCAGCCGAGGCCCATGTCCGACAGCCGCGTTCCCGTCTTGCCGTGGACCGTATAGTCGTCCATGTCCTCGTCGATCATGATCCGTTTGACGGTCTTCATGTTCTGCTCCCCGAACGGGAGCGTTTCTTCGACCAGCCGTTCCATGAAGTCGGCTTGCTCCGCCGCGGAGATCCGAAGACTGCTGTTCAGCCAGAACTGGTCGATGCCGCCGGAGATGTCGCGATTGCCGTAGCCGAGCTTGTCCAAATCCCGCTGCATCCGTTCGCTGCCGATGTCCCGGGCCATGTCCTGGTAGTACCAGATCGCGGAATTGCGCATCGCGGAGGCGAGGGAATGATCCCGGTTCCAGACGTCGAACGGGCGGACGATGCCGTCCCAGCGCTTCACCTCGTATTCGTCGGCGACCGCTTTCTCTTCCAGTCCGATCAGGGCGTTCGGGACTTTGAACGACGATTCGGGGGTGAAGCGTTCCGTGCTTCGGGCGCGATCGTAAATATAAGTGGCCTCGGTCTTCAAGTTCCGTATGACTATGGTCCCTTCGATGCCGCCAAACTGCGCGCTCGCTTCGAGCGCATGCGTCTTGTCGCGCGCCGCCTGCGCCGACAACGGATGCAGCGCGGCCGCCGACAAGGCGAGGACAAGGACTGTCAACAGCAAGGCGAGCAGACTTTTACTCCATCGCCATTCGTTCGGGAATCGTTTCATCGGTTATTCAACCATCCTTTCAAGCCTCCGAAAGTCGGACTTTCGAAAGCGCGTCGATTGTGCCGGCGGCCATGCGGACGATCCTCCCTTCTCTTGGCTCGACCCCCGGGCAACCTCATTATAAACAGGCCGAGCCGCAACCTGCAGACGCTTTTTCGCGTCTTGTACCCATACAGAGGAGGCGAATCGCAGCATGCGCAAGTACGAAGAGGTCGTCGGCCGGATCAAGAAGGCTATGGCAAGCGGACGGCTGCGAAGGGGAGCGCGGCTTCCTTCCATCCGCGCGTTGACGCTCGAACTGGCGTGCAGTCCGAACACGGTCATCAAGGCATACCAGCAGCTGGAACAGGAGCATCTGATCTATTCGGTGCCGCGAAACGGGCATTTCGTCGTCGATGGCTCGGCCGCAACCGGGCCCGGGGAGAACGAAGCCGGAGGCGCGATCGATTTCCTCGAGGCGGGACCGGACAAGGAGACGATGCCGTACCGGGATTTTCAGCACAGCCTGAACAAGGCGATCGAGCAGTATCGCGAGGAGTTGTTCGTCTACTCCGACCATCAGGGCTTGCTTTCGCTGAGAATCCAATTGGCCCGGCAGCTCAGGGATGTGCAGGTGTTCACCGTACCGGAACGGATCTACGTGACGACCGGGTCGCAGCAGGCGATCCATTTGCTCGCCGGACTTCCGTTTCCGAACGGCAAAAGAAAGCTGGTCGTGGAACAGCCGACCCATGCCGGCATGCTGGAGTCCATCCGGCAGCTTGGCTTGGAGGCCGAAGGCATCGCGGTCGGGAAGGAAGGCATCGACCTGGAGGCGCTCGAGCGTTTGTTCGCGGCAGGGGACGTGAAACTGTTCTACGCGGTCTCCCGATTCCATAACCCGACCGGGTACAGCCATACCAACGAGCAGCGCAGAAGGATCGTGGAGCTTGCGCGCCGGTATGACGTCTACGTCCTTGAAGACGACTATTTGGGCGACCTCGACGACGACAAGAAACAGGATCCGATGTTTGCTTACGATCCCTCGGGCCGGGTGATTTACGTCAAGAGCTTCTCGAAGATCATGTTGCCGGGGCTGAGGCTGGGGCTGGCCGTGCTGCCGGACGAGCTCCGGGAGCCGTTCCTGCGGGCGAAATCCGCGGCGGACGTGCATACGCCGGTGCTCATGCAGGGCGCGCTCGAAATCTACTTGGCGAGCGGGATGTTCGACGCTCATGCGGCTCGCTTGCAGGCGATTTATCGGCGGAAAGCCGAGCTGCTCGTCCAGGCGTGCCGGCGCCTGCTTCCGGACGGCGTCCTGCAGCATGAGCCGCGTTCGGGATTTTATGCGCTGCTCGTACTGCCGGACCGGCTGCAAGCGGAGCGGTTCAAACGGCATATGGAAGGAAAGGGCGTCCTCGTCGGCGATGCGTCGGGGATGTTCCTGCCCGCGTTCGCGCGAAACGATGCGGTGCGGCTGAGTCTCTCCCGGACGAGAGGGGAAGCGATCGAAGAAGGGATTCGCCTGATCGGCGAAGGACTAAGCGAGCTGCGGTTCGCGGATCGGAGAAGCGTGGCGTTCAGAGCGTGAAGGTCGACCGGACGGAAGCGGACGATTAAACCTACGCAAACAAGCCGGAATCCCGCATGGCGGGGATTCCGGCTTGTTCGTGATTCGGCAGCGACAATGTCGCCGGCGCGCGCCGCGGCGCAATGAACCGCGCGTGATGGAGTATTAAACCTCGAACTCGTCGCCCGGCGCCACGGCTTTGCCTCTCAGACCGCGTTCTTCCAGCTGCCGCACGAAAGCTTCCGCGTCCTGCACGATGCCGGGGAACGTGCTGTGGTGAATCGGCACCGTCAGCTTGGCGTTGTACCATTCCGCCGCTTGAAGCGCATCCTCGGGTCCCATCGTGTAGTGGTCGCCGATCGGGAGGAAGGCGACGTCGATCGGATAACGTTCGCCGATCATTTTCATGTCGCCGTACAACGACGTGTCGCCCGCATGCAGAATCGTCAAGCCTTCGGCAAACACGAGGAAGCCGGCAGGCATGCCCGCATACAGGATTTGCTTCGTTTCTTCGACGACGATGCCCGAGCTGTGGAAGGCTTGGACCATTTTGGCTTTCGCGAATCCGAGATCGAACGTGCCGCCCATGTTCATGCCGACCGCATTTTTCACTCCCTGCCAGGACATGTAAGCGGCGAGCTCGACGATGGCTACGACAGGCGCATCGTTGTTCGCTTGCGCGATCGGCGCCGCGTCGAGGATATGGTCCATGTGGGCGTGCGTCAGCAGCACGGCGTCGGCCTTCACGTCCTCCGGCTTGATTTTGGCTGCGGGGTTGCCGCTAAGAAAAGGATCGATGATTAGCGATTTGCCGCCCGTGTGGATTTGAATGCAGGCATGACCATGATAATTGATTTTCACTAGATCGCGCTCCTTTGTTTCGTTACTCACTATTTGTCCTACACTGCTAATAGTGACATAACCAGGAGGCGATTTCAACGTCCCTGCCGCTGCAGGCGCTCGCGGCGGAGCAGATAGACGAAGTACGGCGCCCCGATGACGGCGGTCATGATGCCGACGGGCACCTCGCGCGGCACGATAAGCACGCGTCCGAGGCAGTCGCCGAGCAGCATCAGGTCGGCTCCGATGAGCGCCGCGAGCGGGATCAGCCGCTGATGCTTGGAGCCGACGAGGCTCCGGGCGATATGCGGCGCGATCAGGCCGACGAAGCCGACCGAGCCGGCCGCGGCTACCGAGACGCCGGCGAGCGCCACGGCCAGGAGCAGCAGCCAGAACCGTTCCCGCACGATGCGCAGGCCGAGCGATGCGCCCGTCTCGTCCCCGAGCTGGAAGATGTTCAGCTTCGCGTAGCCGAGCCACGCGGCCGGCAGGAGGAAGGCGATCCACGGCAGCATCGCGCGCGCATCGTCCCAGCCTTTGCTCCAGAGGCTGCCGGCCAGCCAGGTCAGCGCCAGGTTGATGTCGCTGGGATGCCGCACGATGAGGTATTGGATGCCGGACTGGAATATCGCGCCGATGGCGACGCCGACGAGGGCAAGCGCGGCCGGGGACAGCGATAAGCGGCGGCTCAAGGCAAGCAGCAGCAGGAAGGCGGCGAACGCGCCCGCGAACGCAGCGACGGGCAGCGCGTATACGGGCGATTTCGGGAAGAGGAACAGGACGGCCGCGGCCGTAAAGTCGGCTCCTTTGGTCAAGCCGATCACGTCCGGGCTGGCCAGCGGATTCCGCAGCACCCCTTGCAGGATGACCCCGGATACGGCTAGCCCGAAGCCGGCCAATATGCCTACCGCGACCCGCGGAAGACGGATCCGCTCGATGATAAAGGCGGACGGGTTGGCTTGGTGCAGCATCGTCGACCACATGTCCCCGAACGACACGGACACGGCGCCGACGCGCACGGACAGGACGGCGAGCAGCAGCATCGCGAGGAATGCCGCGACGATGGCCGAACGATGTCTCATGCGGCCGCACCGCCTTTCCTGCGGGCCAGATAAATAAAGAACGGCGCGCCGATCGCGGACGTGACGATGCCGACGGGCGACTCGAACGGGAACGCGATGAACCGGCTGGCGAAATCGGCGTAGACGAGCAGCGTGCCGCCGAGCAGGCCCGTCAGCGGCACGAGCACGCCCAGCTTGCCGCCGCCGAGCATGCGCGCGATATGCGGCACGATCAGGCAGACGAAGCCGATCGGTCCGCACAGCGCGACCGCCGACCCGGCCAGCAGGATGACGAGCGCCATGCCGACCGCGCGAATGACCGCGATTCTCCCGCCGATGCCGACGGCGATATCGTCTCCGAGCAGCAGCAGGCGGAAGGAAGGGAGCATGAGCGCGAGCAGGAGCAGTCCGCCGCCGAGGAAGGGCAGCAGCATGCGCACGTCCAGCCAGGAGGCTTGGCTGAGCGAGCCGACGAGCCAGAAGATCATGCTGTCCGTGGAATGCTGGTTCATGATGATGAAGCCTTCCGTCAAGGACGCGAGCAGAAAGTGGATCGCGATGCCAGCGAGCGCGATCCGGACATGGCTTTCCCTGCCGCTCCCCGCCAGCGCCCAGACGAGCAGCGCGCCGCCCGCCGCGCCGAGGAAGGCGAACCAGATCGAATCCATCATCGAGAAATCGGCAACGAAGACGAGTCCTGCCACGACCGCGAGCGACGCGCCCGCATTGATGCCGAGAATATGGGGCGAGGCGAGCGGGTTCTTGACCGTCAGCTGCGTAAGCAGCCCTGCCAGGGCGAGTTGAACGCCCACGATGCAGGCGGTCAAGGCGCGCGGGAGGCGCAGCGTCTGGATATAGAGCTCGGCTTTGCCGTGGCCCCGGTAAGTAACGGCCTGCCACAAGGTCGACCAGGATACCGGCGCTTGACCCCATTTCAAGCTGCAGATCAAGCCGGAGACGAGCAGCGCGCAAACAACGGGAAAAAGGAAGAGCAAGGGCCGGGAACGGCCCTGCTTTTCCTTTGTAATCGGCGTACGCATGCGGTTACTTGCCGAGGTCCGTCAGGATATCCTGGACCATCTTCTCCGAACCGATCAATCCGCGGGCAAGCGACCAGTCGCGGCGCTCGACGGTGAATACCTTGCCGTTCTTCACGGCGTCGATTTGATTCCAGAGCGGGTTGGATTTCCATTGGTCGACGATCGTGACCTTCTCGGTCGGCATCAGGAACATCGTCTGCGGATTCGTCTCGACCAGCTGCTCGAGCGTCAGCTGCGGATACGAATTCTCGTCCTTCACGGGATCGGTGAAGCCAAGCATCGCGAGGAAGGAGCCCGTGTACGCATGATCCGAGTGGGCGAAGAAGCCCTTCGGGTTGACGACCGCGGGCAAGGCGTTCAGGTTCACGCCCTGCAGCTTCGCCTTGGCGTCCGCGATGAGCGCCTGATGCTGCTCCAACCGCTGCTGGCCTTCCGTTTCCTTGCCGACCGCTTTGGCGACGGTCATGTAATTTTTCAGCATTTGGTCGTAATCCGCTTGATAGTCGTCCAACACGAGGAGCGGGGCGATGCCTTTCAGCTGATCGAACGCTTCCTTGTGCTTGTTCAGATCCACGATGATGAGATCGGGCTGCAGCGAGCTGATCAGCTCGATATTGGGCTCGTAGCGCGAACCGACCGAGGTGTAATCTTTCAGCTGGCTCTTGACCGCGTCCATGAACAGCGTCGCATCGTCGTCGTCGGCCACGCCGACCGGCTGAACGCCGAGCGTCGCGAGCGCGTCGGTAAAGCTGAATTCCATCGTGACGATGCGTTCGGGCGCCGCCGGCAGCGTAACGGTGCCGAGCGCGTCTTGGACGGTGATCGCGCCGCCGGCCGTCGCCTCGGAACCGGCAGTGGCGTTCTCTCCGTTCTGCTCCGCGTTAGCGGCATTCGCGCCGTTAGCGGCGTCTGTGGCATTCGCGGCATTTGCCGCCGGAGCAGGATCGTTTTGCTTATCGGCGGATTGTCCGCAAGCCGCCAGACCGACGGCAAATAAGCTGATAAGGGCAAGAAAGAGCGTGCGTTTGAACCAGTGAGCCATGATTTCGTTCCCCCTGCAAATGATTATTATTATCAATTAGAATTGTAGCCGAGGGCCCGGAATTAGGCCATGTCCAAATGCTAGATTGGGGATGTCGTATGATTAGATTTTGGATAAGCCCTGCTGATAGGCGGCCGGCGAGCAGCCGACTTCCTTCTTGAATACCCGGCTGAAATGGAAGTAATCGGGGAATCCGGCCTTCTGGGCGATCTCTTTGGCGGTGAGCCGCGTCTGCTCGAACATCTGCTTCGCTTTGTCGATGCGGAGGCCGCGCAGGTAGCCCGTCATCGTCGTCCCGGTATGACGCTTGAACAATACGGTAAAATGCCCTTCGCTCATCTCGGCGCGGCGCGCGAGCATGGGCAGGGTGAGTTTCAGCATATAATGCTCGTTCATGTAGGCCAGCGTTTCTTCGATCGTGCGGGCCGTGGATTTGTCCTTTAACCGCGCTTGCGTCTCGAACAGGAAGATGAACAGGATGCGCTCCAGCATCAACCGGGTCCTGCTCTGCACGATCCACTCCTCTTCCTTCGCAAACGAATCGCGGCCCTCGGTCTTCAAGTACATATCGTCGAGCATGTAATGGATTTTGACCTCGCTGATCGTGCCGAGCGGTCCGTGCAGGTCCCATTCGGCGTTGTCCGGCAGCACGCGGTAACGCAGGAGGTCGTATTCGGCTTCTTTCGTTCGCGGGGTTTCGATCTCATGGGAGCCCTGCGCGGGATGAATGGCGAAGCCCTGCGTGCAGACGACGGCCTCCTGCCCGGAGCCGGCTCCCCGGATCGTCACGTGCCCGCGGCGCACGACGATGAGGACATGCTGTCCGTCGGAAGGATGGATCACCTGCGGGGCATTGTGGGCGGAGATCCGTTCGAGCATGGGAATCATGGCATTGAATTGGCGGAAATGCATGGGCATAAGTCCTTTCGGCGACAGGCGGGCAGCGGATCGGCAACGCGGCATTCGCTTGCGGACACGCTTGCGCCGCAGTTCGGGCAGGCGCATGCCGCGCTGCTGCAATCGCATAATAAAATGCCCCCCGCGCGGCCGGTCGGCCATGCGGAGGGCGTCAGTGATATCGCAATCGATGAAGATCGATAGAGACGATAGGCCATGCTTTCATTATTACCGCTAACGCTTGCAGCGTCCAGTCGTTTTCCGGCGCAGCCAAAAGTTACCGCGTCCCGTTACACCGAGCCGTACATTTTCGCGCCGCGCGGCTGGCTGCCGTGCTCATCCGGCTCGAGCGTGATGCCGATCGCGTCGAAGTCGAGCTTGCCGCCTTGGATCGGCATGGCCAGCAGGCCGATGCCGCGGCTGTCCCTCCCGACCTGGAACGTACCGGCACTGGTGCGCTTGCCGTCCTTGACGAGCCATACCTGGTAGGCTTCTTCGCCCTGCGTCGCGGCGGCGCCGAACAGATAGACGACGAATTGCCTGCTTCGCCCGTTGTCGATAATGCACGCGACGCCGGAGGAACCGGCCGATTCGGGCGCCTGCGACTTTAGCGAGACCACCTGATCGATGTTGGAAGCGGAGACGGACAAGGCTTTTTCTATGGGCAGCGGAGCGGCGCCCTGTTCGCGGCGCAGCTGGATATTCCAAAGCGATAACAGCAGGATGACGGACGCCGCGGCCGAGAGAATCGCGATCATCGGCTTTCTTCCCCACGGGAGCCGGCTTGCCCGGCGTTCGACCGGCAGGACGAGTTCGCCTCTGCTCATGCCGCCGTCCGCGGTGTCCATATCCGCCGCGCGAACGGCATCCATCACTTGCTGCTTCAAATCTGCAGGCGGTTCCATCATATCCATAGCGGCCGGCAGTGCCTCCCAAACGATTTGCAAATCTTCAAGCTCTTGCCGGCAGCTCTCGCAGGAAGGGAGATGACGTTCGAAAACGCGCTTTTCTTCATCGCTGCATAAACCGGCCGCATAGCTTAGGCAATCCTCGCAAACCGGCGTTCGTCCCCGTTCCGTCATCCCGTTCCTACTCCTTCCGCAGACAGATGTCTTCGCAATATTTTCAGCGTTTGATGCAATCGGTTCTTGACCGTGCCGAGCGGCTGGCCGTACAGCGCCGCCAGCTCGCTCAGCGTGTAGCCCTGCCAGTAGAAATGCTCCAGCAGCGCGATCTGCTGCTTGCTCAGGTGGCGGTACGCGCTTCGGATCTGCTCTCTCACGAATTGATGCTCCGCCCGTTCTTCCGGCGATAGGGTACGCTTGTCGGGAATGCGCTCGAGGTCTTCCCGCAAATAATGCACGATGCCCGTGTTTTCCCTTCGCCGTTTGCGCAGCATATCGGCCGCGATGTTGCGCACGATCGTGAGCAGCCAGTTCGTAAACTTGCCCTTGTCGGGGTCGTACTCCGATTCGGTCGTCCACAGCCGGAGGAAGACGGCTTGCACGGCATCCTTCGCGGCCGCTTCCTCCTTCAGCGCTTTCCAGGCAAAGGAATAGACAAGCCCCGCATACCGGTCGTACAGCGCGGAGAGCGCGGCGTGCTGTTTTCCTTTTATAAGTAGCATCAATTCGTAATCGGACAGGTTCTGCATGGCAGCCTCCAGGACAGGCAGGTTATGGTCTTCATTGTAACGGCAATCCGCGCGGAGCGACAGTCTTGCGGCGCGAATTTATTTGACGGTAATGACGCCCAGCATCCCGGGATGCGGGGTGCAGTTGTAGCTGAACGAGCCCGCGTCCTTGAACGTGACGGTCTTGGACGCATCCTTGGCCAGCAGATCCGTGTCGAAGACGTCGTCGACCGACGTGGCGGTGTGCTTGATTTCGTCGCGGTTGATGAATTTGACGCTGTCCCCGGCTTTGATCTCCAGCTTGTCGGGGGAGAAAGCGAAATCCTTGATCTCCACGGTGTAGGTCTTGGGCTTGGCGGCATCCTCGGTCGTTGCCGGCTTGGCATCGTCCTTGCCCGCGTTCGCTGGAGGCTTCGGCTTATCCTCGGTTGCGCCTTTGGAAGCATCCGTCGCTGCGGGTTTGTCGTCGCCGCCCTTGGAAGACCCGGCAGCCTTGTCGTCGTTTTTGTCCGACGCGGAAGGATGGTCGTCGGTGCCAGCGGGCTTGTCGTCGCCGCCCTTGGAGGACCCGGCGGCTTTGCCGTCGTTTTTGTCCGATGCGGAAGGATGGTCGTCGGTGCCGCTCTTATCCGGCGCGGCCGGCGTCGCCGGCTTGTCGTCCGAGTAGGATGGCGCCGAATCGGCGGGAGCAGCCGGCGTTTGACCGCCGGCGGCATTTCCCGAACCCGTCGACGCGTTCGTGCCGCCGGCTGCGCCGCCGTTGTCCGCGGTTTGGCCGCTGCCGTCGTTCGAGCCGGATTGGACGGCGGTATCGCCTCCGGTATCGCTGCCCTCGGCGGCGGTCGCGTCATTGCCCGCATTGTTCATGCCGCTCATATTGTCCGCATTGTTCATGGTGTCCGCGTTGCCGGTGTTGCTTGTGTTGCTCGTGTTGCCGGAGCTGCCCGAATTGCCGCAGGCGGCGAGCATCAGGCAGCAAATCATAAGCATGAGGCCGATAATGGCTGGCGTCGAACGGCGTTTTCCTGGATGCAGCTGCAATTTCATCGCGTTCGTACCTCCTTGCCCGTGTTATTTGACGATGATTTGACCCGTCATGAACGCCTTATGGGGTTGGCAGTAGTAGTCGTAAGTACCCGGTTTATCCAACGTGATGGTAGAAGATTCGCCTTTCGCGAGCAGCGGCAGCGAGAAGGCGCCGTTAACCGCGACGGCGTTGTGCTTCATGTCGTCGAAATTCGTGAAGACGATGCTGGAGCCGGCTTCCACCGTCAGCGGGCCCGAGCCGAACGAATAATCCTTGATGTCGATGCGGTACGTCTTCGCCGCCGGTACCGCAGGCGCCGTCGTTCCCGTGAACTTGGCGGGGTCGACGACGAACCAGACGCTTCCGACGTTTTGGCCGAGCGTGTCGCCGGGTTTGGCGTCCTTGATAAAGTAATAGAGCGGGTAGCCCTTGAACGTGGATTGCTTGCTGCCGTCCGCGCGCGTAATCGTGCCCCAATCGGCCGCGTTCACGCCGGTCGGAACGCCGGTGCCGCCTGCCGTATAGGCCGGCCAGTTGACGAGGCAGTCGCCCGTGCAGTTGCTCTTGCCGGCCGTATCCTTATCGAAGTAATACAGCGTGCGTCCCGAAGCGTCCGTCAAGTAGTTGCCCAGCGTCGGGGACGTGCCGAGCATCGCGGCATAATCGGCCTTGGCGACGAACCATACGCCTCCGACCGCTTCGCCGAGCGTGTCGCCGGCTTTTTGGTCTTTCGCGAAATAATAGAGCGGCCAGCCTTTGTACGTCGTTTGCTCCGTGCCGTCCGCGCGTTTCAGCACGGCGAAATCGGCGGCGTTCAGCGTCGAAGGAATCTGCAGGCTAGGCGCGTCGTAGATCGGCCACGATTTCAGGCAATCGCCGACGCAGCTGTTGGGATCGGCGGCATCCTTCGAGAAGAAATACAGCGTCCGTCCTTGCTTGTCGGTGAACAGCGTGCCGAGCTTCGCGTCGTGGCGGAGGCGGATCCGTTCGCCGGAAGGCAGCGCTGAGGTTGCGGGCAGGACGCCGCTCGCTTGGAGCATGGTCATGTACGGCATGCCGTCCGACGCGTTCGCGGCCAGCGCTTCGATCAGCGCCGTGGCGATATGGGCGTTCGTGATCGCGGGCGTGCCGGCGATTTCGCCGAGGCCTTTGCCCGCGGCGAACATTTCGGTATCGGCATAGTCAAAATCCGTGCCGGAGCGGTAGCCGAGCGATTCCAGCAGCACTTTGTACAGCTGTTGGGAGCTGATCTTCTCGAGCGGCATGAATTTGCCGCCGCCCGTGCCGTTCCAGCCGAGCTCGGGATGCGCTTTCAGGTAGGCGAGCACGGCTTGGTTGCTCGTGCCGACGGAGGAAGCATCGGCAAAACTGGCTGTCCCTTTAAACGCTTCCGCCTCTGCCAGATGGCCTTGCAGGCGAAGCGAGATAATCGCGGCTTGAATGCGCGTCGCGGATTTATTCAGGTAGTCCGCGGTCACGCCGCTGCCGTCGCCGAGCAGGAGGCCCAGCTTGCCGGCGGTGTCGCCGTCCGTCGTAACCGTTGCCGGAGCCGATTCGGCGGCGGAGACGCCCGCGGGAACCAGCATGGCGAAGCATAACATGAACAGCAGGCTTAACAGCCCATAACGTTGACCTTTCATTTTTCATTCCTCCTTGGCATGGTTACATCAATGAGAGAAACGAACGAAAGGCGGAAGCGGTTTGAGCCCGGCGGAAATTATTTTGCGGGCCGTTGTTCGGAGGGGGCGGCCTTTGCTATAGTGGTGACACGCGAATCGACAGGAACGGGGAGGGACGGCCGGTGAAGACGCAGGCGTATTACAAGCCCGTCGAGATCGCGAGGCAGCTCGGCATCAGCACGAGCGCCTTGCGGCATTACGAAGCCTGGGGCGTCGTGCCGGCACCGGAGCGCGGCGAGAACGGCTACCGGCTCTACACGGACGTGCATGCCGCTTATTTCCGCTGCCTTCGCGCCTTGTTCGCCGGCTTCGGCGTCGGGATCGGCTGCGAGGCGCTCCGCCTCGTGCAAGCCGGCGACATGGACGGCGCGCTCTGGCTGCTCAACCGGGAGCAAGCCATTTTGCAGCAGGACAAGGCCGCCGCGGACCGTACGCTAGAGCTGCTGGACGATCCCGCGCTGCCGATCATGCCGGCCAAGAAGCCGAAAAGCCGCGTTACGATCGGCGAAGCGGCCGAGCTGACAGGCGTGCAGCCGTCCGCGATCCGGCATTGGGAACGGGAGGGATTGCTCGCTCCGGAAAGGGACGCCGAGAGCGGCTACCGCTTGTTCACGACGACGCATATCCGGCAAATCCTGCTCATCCGCACGCTGCGCCGGACGGTGTATTTTCTGGATAAAATGAAGGAGATCGTGCAGGCGGTGGAGCATCAAAGCGTGGAAAAAGCGAAGAGCGTGACCGCGGACGCGCTGCAGACGATACACGAGCGCAACCGCAGGCAATATTACGGGGTCCATCAGCTGGTCGTGCTGTGCCAGGAGGTCGGGCTGATGGCTGCCGACGGGCAATAATCGAAAATGTGCGGCCGCCAGTTCGCGCAGGCGACCGCTCATGCGCGGTCGGGCTCCCGCCATTGCGACAGGCGGATGGCGCGTATCCGATTCTGGGCCAGCTCCAGGCCGCCGCTGCAGTCGACGGAGGTTTGCACGCCGCTGTAGCTCTGTTTCATGAAGCCGCGAACGGCATCCTCGAACGCGGCCGCCCTCGCGCCATGAATGCCGAGGGCGTCTTGCCAGCTTGCGGCGGCATAAGCGTCGTCGAGCCGCCGCAACTCGTCCGCCGCGCCGGGCACATAGCCGGGCATATAGTAGAAATGATGCCTCGCGCCGGCCCGTTCGAACTCCAGCAGGCTGGCGCCGTTCATGCCGGTAATGCCGGTCAGCTTTGCCGTATTCGTCAGCCGGACGGTTGCGGCTTCTTCGAAGCCGGCGGCGAGCATGAACGCGCGCCACTGGCGGTTGAGGGTATTCAAATACATCGCGGGCGCTCCAATCCTTCTTCTTCTCCGGGCGCGCCGGCTTCAAGCGCGCAGCGGGCAAACTTTCTTTTTTAGTATAGCCGTTTCAACGGAAGCGAATCTCTCGAAACCCGCAAATGCTGCTCAAGACGAATCGGTTGATAATGTTCTCCGTTTACCGATGCTTTGAAGATTGACAGAACGGCTTGATTGCCTTATTTTAGTAATAGTTAAACATTTAACTAGTTGGAGGCGGCGCGGTTGACGGATATTCGGAATTATGTACGCGAGCAGCCGCTGGAAGTCCGGACTTTCTTCGCGCTCGTGGAAACGACGGCCGGGCTTGTCGGCGCTTCGGAGCGATACTGGTCCGCGCAAGGAACGAACGGGGCGCGCATCCGCATTCTCGTCGAGATCGCCAAGGCGGGCGGCGCGATTCTGCCGTCGGAGCTTGCCGGCCGGATCGGCGTGACGAAGGCGAACATCAGCGTGCTGCTGACCCCGCTGGAGGAGCTCGGTTATATTCATAGCTCGAGCCATCCCGAGGACGGCCGGAAGCGCAGGGTCGTCTTGTCTCCGGAAGGAGAACGTATCCTGTCGGACCTCCTGCCGGGGAATCGGGAGACGATCGTCGGACGCATGAGAGGATTGAAAGAAGCGGAGATGAAGCAGCTCCTCGCGCTCCTGAACAAGCTGGAAAGGAACGAAGCATGAAACCGGCGCGCATGCGCAATGGGCAAAAGAGGTGCGGAAAACGGCCGTTGAACGATGGCGTTCAACGAAGCCGTTTTTGTTCGCGCAACTAGTTAAATGGTTAACTAAATAGAGATTGAAAGGATGAAACCAATCATGAAAATCGTGCTCGCGGGAGCGACCGGCAATTTGGGCGGACTTGTACTGCGGCAACTGAGGTATCGGGTACCTGCGTCAAGCTTGGCCGTCAGCGTACGTAAACCGGAGGCGGTTGCCGAATGGCAGAGCCAAGGCATCGAGATCAGGTACGGCGACTACGACATTCCCGATTCCTTGGAAGCCGCGTTTCGAGGCGCGACGAGGCTGTTGTTGATCTCGTCCCCTCATCCGGACGACGCCGTCCGCCTTCGTCAGCATGCGGGAGCCATCGAAGCCGCCAAGCAGGCCGGCGTCCGGCATCTCGTCTACACGAGCATCGTCCGGCCGGAGCAGGGCCGGCTGCCGCTGCATCGGCTGCATCTGCAAACCGAGCGGTTGATCCGGGAGTCGGGGATTCCGAGCACAATCCTGCGGAATGCCTATTATATGGACGTCGTAAAGTTACTCGGCGTCCGAGAGGCGGCGGCGAGCGGAGAATTATGGAGTCCGCCGGGAGAGTGGTCGTTCAACACGGCCGCCCGGGAAGACTTGGCCGCGGCCGCCGCGGCGGTGCTGACGGAGGATGGACATGACGGCCGGACGTACGAGCTGGCCGCGCCGCGCGCCTGGAAACCGGAGGATCTGGCGCGGGCCGTCGCGGCGTCGACCGGTCGCCGCGTCGTGCACCGGACAAATCCGGATATGGCGCATCCGGTCTACCGCATGCTGGCGCTCGCGGATATGCGGTACACGTCGGAGGACCTGGCGCGCCTTGCCGGACGGCCGCTCCGCACGATGCGGGACGAGGTGCGGGCGATGTTCGGTCCGAACCCCCAGCCGCAAGCGAGATGAACGATGACGCTCCGCATTTCCCTGCAAACAAATCAAAATATTCCAGCCAACAAGTTGAAATATTCGCTACCGCCGGTTTGCCCGCGGATCTATCCTGATAAGAAAGGCGATACGAAGCTGCGCAGCAGCAAGGGGGAGGATTCATGACGGCAAAAGCGATTCAAAAGCTGCGGGTCAGCGACAACCGGCGATTTCTGGTACGGGAGGACGGCTCGCCGTTCTTCTGGCTGGGGGATACGGCTTGGGAGCTGTTTCACAAGCTGAACAGGGATCAGGCAAGGCGGTATTTGGAACAGCGGGCCGAAATGCGGTTTAACGTCATTCAAGCCGTCGCGCTGGCGGAATTCGAAGGCGTCACGGCGCCGAACGCGCATGGAAGGCTGCCGTTCAAGCCGGGGAAAGACGGCCGGCCCGACCCGTTGCTGCCGGACACGGACGGGCTTTATTCGTTTTGGGATCATGTTGATTATATCGTGGATGCCGCCGCGGAGCTGGGCCTTTACATCGCGATGCTGCCGACATGGGGCGACAAGTTCCATCAGGCATTCGGCATCGGGCCGGAAATCATTGATTCTGCGAACGCGCGGGCTTACGGGGAATGGATCGGGAGGCGTTACCGGGACAAGACCAACATCGTCTGGGTGCTCGGCGGCGACCGTTGGCTGACGACCCGCGTGCATTTCGACGTTGTGAACAGCATGGCGGAGGGGTTGGCCGACGGCGACCTCGGCAACCATCTCATGACTTTCCACCCCCCGGGCGGCCGGACCTCGGCCATCTTCATGCATGACGAGGAATGGCTGGACTTCAATATGATCCAATCCGGTCACCGTTATCTCGGCGAACGGCAATCCGACAGGCTGGTCGCCGCGGATTACGAGAGAAGGCCCGCAAAGCCCGTGCTTGACGGCGAGCCCTGCTACGAAGACCATCCGCGCGACCACGACGCGGAGAAGAACGGCTATTTCGACGCGGCGGACGTTCGGACCGCCGCTTACTACGCCGTCCTGTCGGGGGCATTCGGCCATACGTACGGCCATAATTCCGTCTGGTCGATGGCGACGGAGGCCGGCGATCGGTTTATCATGACCTGGGCGCAGGCGCTGGGCAGGCCGGGAGCGGCCCAAATGCGCCATCTGCGGGCTTTGATCGAGACTCGCGCGGGCTTGGACCGGATTCCCGATCCGGCGATGATCGTCGGCAATCCGCCCGGCGCGAACCGCATGGCGGCGGCGCGCGGCGATGGTTACGCGCTGCTGTACTCGCCGAACGGCGTGCCATTCGAAGCGGCGGTCGACCGGCTGCAGGCCGATGTCGTCCGCGCTTCCTGGTTCGACCCCCGCAGCGGCGAACTGAACGAAGCAGGCGAGTATCGCGATTCGGGGATACGGCGGTTCTTCCCGCCTTCGAGCGGAAGAGGCGACGATTGGGTGCTGGTGCTCGAAGCGGCAGCGCCGAAATAACGCGAGGCCGGCGGCCGGCGCAGATGAGAGAGGGAATCCATGGACCATTATCCATATACCAAGGAGCAGCTGCTGCACAGGGGGCCGCAGCGCTCGTATACGCATGAAGCGAGGGAAGCGAAATTTTTGCTCGGCGGCATCGGCACGGGCAACGTCTCGATCGGCTCGCGCGGGCAGTTCTGCGACTGGGAGCTGTTCAACAGCCAAGGCAAGGGCAATGCCCTGCCGTATTCGTTCTTCGCCATCCGGACGCAAGCCGGGGAGGACGCGGCCGTGGCCAAGGTGCTCGAGGCGAAGCTGACGCCGCCGTTTGCCCATTCGCACGGCTTCTTCGCCGACGAAACGGCCGGTCTGCCGAGGCTTGCGGCGTCGAGCCTGCGCGGGGAGTATCCGTTCGCTGAGGTGGCGTTTACGGACCGCGACCTGCCGGTTGAGGTGACGCTGGAGGCGTTCACGCCGTTTATTCCTCTGAATCCCGACGATTCCGGCATCCCGGGCGCGATGATCCGCTATCGCGTGACGAACGCGTCCGAGCGGCCCGTGGACGTGTCCATCGCCGGTTCGTTGGCCAACGCGGCCGGCTACGAGGGACGGGAATTGTTCCACAACATGCGGCTCGCCGGCGAGGTCCGCAACGAATACCGTTCGGAGCAGGGGAGGCAGGGCATCTATTTTTATTCGCCCGACCTTCCGTCCGGCCATCTCCGCAACGGCACCTTGGCGCTCATGACCCGCGACGCGAACGCGTCCGTGAAGGAAGAATGGCTGCCCGGCGCCTGGTGGGACGGCATCCAGGAGTTCTGGAACGATTTCGCCGAGGACGGACGGCTGGAACCCTGGCAGGATACGCAAGCGGGGACGGGCAAGCTGAACGCGGGCGGGAAGGAACGCTACGGCTCGGTCTGCATCCGCCACGCGCTGCGGCCAGGCGAGGAGCGGGTATTCGAGTTCGCGCTTACCTGGCATTTTCCGAACCGGCCGAAGAACTGGCAGGGGCATATCCTGCCGGTAAGCAGCAAGGAAGGCCAAGAGCGCAACTACTACGCGAAGCTGTTCGAGGACGCGTGGCATGCCGGCGCTTATCTGCTGGATAACATCGACCGGCTCGAGGGCCGCTCCCGGGATTTCCGCCGCGCGCTGTTCGGCAGCACGCTGCCGGATTATGTCCTCGACGCGCTGGCGGCCAATATTACGGTCATTCGCAGCACGACCTGCTTCCGCATCGGGGACGGCACGCTGCTCGGCTGGGAGGGCGGCTTCGATCATCGCGGCAGCTGCGAGGGCTCATGCACGCATGTATGGAATTACGCGCAGACGATGGCGTTTCTGTTCCCTTCGCTCGAACGCTCCATGCGGCGCGTGGAATTTCTGCTGGAGACGGACGAACGGGGCAGCATGTCGTTTCGCACCAACCGGGTCTTCGGCGGCGAACGGTGGGACATGGTGCCGGCCGCCGACGGGCAATTGGGCACGATCGTCCGGCTGTACCGGGAGTGGAAGCTAAGCGGCGACGACGGGTTTATGCTCGAGCTGTGGCCCAAGGCCCGGCTGGCGCTGGACTTCGCGTTCGGCTACTGGGATTCCGACGGCGATTGCGTGCTCGACAGCGAGCAGCACAACACGTACGACGTGGAATTTTTCGGGCCGAACTCGCTTACGAACGCGATGTTCTACGCCGCGCTGAGGGCCGGAGCGGAAATGGCCGCCTACGCGGGCGACGGGGAACGCGCCGGCCTCTATGCCGCGGCGTGCGCGCGGGGAAGCGCCGCGATGGACGCGATGCTCTGGGGCGGGGAGTATTACGTGCAGCGGCTCGACGACGCCGATGCCTATCGGTACCAGCAAGGGACGGGCTGCCTGTCCGACCAATTGATCGGGCAGTTCATGGCCCATGTCGCCGGGCTGGGCTACGTCCTGCCGGAGCCGCACGTGAAGCAAGCGCTGCGTTCCGTATACCGCTATAACTTCCGCACGGACTTCTCGAACCATGCGAACGTTCAGCGGACGTACGCGCTCGGCGACGAGCGGGGGCTGCTGCTCTGCTCCTGGCCCCACGGCGGCCGGCCGAAGTTTCCGTTCATCTATTCGGACGAGGTATGGACCGGCGTCGAGTATCAGGTGGCGGCTCATCTGATCTACGAGGACTGCCTCGAGGAAGGGCTGACGATCGTGAAGGCGCTGCGCGAACGCCATGACGGGTTCCGCCGGAATCCGTGGAACGAGGTGGAATGCGGCAACCATTACGCCCGTTCGATGGCGAGTTGGGCGCTGCTTCCCGCGCTCAGCGGTTACCGGTGCGACATGGTCGGCAGGACGATGTCCTTCGAGCCCAAGCTGTTCCGCGAGGCGTTCTCCTGTTTCTGGAGCACCGGGACGGCATGGGGCGTCTACAAGCAAACGATCGACATAAGCACCGGGGAACCGGACTGGGAGCTCGAGGTGCTGTACGGCGAATTGCGCGACGTGACGGTGAACGGCAGGACGATGACGCGGACCGCCGAGGCGTAGGACGATTCAGCCATAGCGGCATTAGGGACAGCGAACGCGCTGTCTCTTTTTTTATCACAATAATATCCAAATTTAACGAATAGTTGCTAATGGTTACTCCGGTTCTTCCCGCCTAGCAAAAAAATTCAATATTTTCATACCCGATCGTAAAATATTTAATGAAATAAAACGGTCGCCCGCTCTATAATTTACTCATAGCTAGCTTCGGACCGATTACGATCACATGGCGAGACGAGGGAATAGAGCGGATGACGACGACCAAGCGCTTAACGAGAATGACCCGCATGCTGCTTTTCCCCTATCGCTTCATTGCCAAATCCTTGTACCGGAAAATATGGTTCTGCTTCTTCGTCACGATCTCGATCACGGTCGTCACGCTGGGGCTCGACTATTACGTGCAGACGTCGTCGGACATCAAGCGGCAGGCGATCGGGAATATGGAGCAGATCAGCAACCAGTCCGCCGCGACGCTGGAATCGTACATGTCGAACATCAAGAATTTCGCGTGGGAGTACTTCGGGGACAAGGACTTCCAGCAGTTCGTCAAACATCTCGGGGCGGATCCGGGAACGTACAGCCATTACTCCACGAAATTCAATCAGTTTCTCTCGCGCAATCCCGTCGCGGACCTGATCATGGTCAGCCAAATGAACGGCAACCGGCTCACCTCCGGAGGCATCAGCAAGGTGAACAGCCTGGACCAGGACTTCGAGCAATTGAAAACGATTGCAATCCGCAACGACGGCAAAGGCGCATGGCTGCCCACGGTCGTCATCGATCCGCGAACGAAGAAAGGCGTCCGGACGCTGATCTTCACGCAGGCGATCAAGACGATCGATTTCAATTCCGATAACCCCGTCGTCGGCGTGCTGTTCATCCGGCTCTCGTCCGACTTTCTGAAGGATTGGCTGGGCGAGATCGGCAGCGAAGAACAGGGGCAGTACGCGCTGGTCGACTCCGAGGACAGCAAGGTCATGTTCACGCTGAACGAGAAATCGCTCGGCGAACGGCTCACGGGACTTGACCGGTTGTTCGCATTCAGTTATCACGTCACCTCCAGGTATCTCTACGCCGACCATCTAGGCGAGAAGACGCTGTTCGTGTCCAACAAGCTCGACAATACGTCGTGGGTGCTGGTCGGGCAGATCCCGCTCGGCATCCTGCTCCGGCAGGTCAACGAGCTGGCGCTGCGCACCTTGATGATCGGCGCGGTCTGCCTGCTCGGGGCAATGATCATCGCCAGCGTTCTGTCTTCCAAGATCATCACCCCGCTCAAGCAGCTCAAGAAGGGAATCGTCGCCATCGAGAAGGGCGATTACGGCGTTGCGGTTCCGGTAACCTCGACCGACGAGATCGGCTATTTCGTCCGGCGCTTCAATCAGATGGCCAAGGAAATCAACGAGCTGATCGTCAAGGTGTACGAGGCGGACCTGGTCAAGAAGGATGCGGAGATCAAATCGCTGCAATCCCAGATCAATCCTCATTTTCTGTACAACACGCTTGGCATGATCGACAGCCTGGCCGCCCTGCACGAGGATGACCGGATCAGCATCATCAGCTCCTCGCTCGCGAAGATGTTCCGGTATAATATCAGCGCCGGGCATATGTCCACGCTGCACGCGGAAATCCGCCAGCTGGAGATCTACCTGTCCATCCAGCAGATCCGGTTCGCGGACCGGCTGACGTATACGATCGACATGGAAGAAGGACTGCAGACGATCCTGACCCCGAAGCTGCTGCTCCAGCCGCTCGTGGAGAACAGCTTCATACACGGCATCGACCATCTGTCCGCGGGCGGGGAGATTCGTATCCGGGCATACAGCCTGTCCGATACCGACGCCGTCATCACCGTCTGGAACAACGGGCCGTCCATCGAGCCGCAGCGGCTGCAAGCGCTGCAGGTCATGCTGGAGCAGTGCCAGCAGCAAAATTACGCGGGCAATTCGGCGTCGTCGATCGGGCTGTTCAACGTGCAGTACCGGATCAAGTTCGTCTTCGGCAATCATTACGGCTTAACCCTGCACAGCAGGGAGGAGCAGGGGACGACGGCCACGGTATTGGTCAAAAAAATGCGGGTGGAGGAAGCGCACGATGAAATTGATGATCGTCGATGACGAACAGCTGATGCGGCAAGGCATCCGCAAGAAGATTCAGATGACCGGGCTGCCGGTGACGGTCATCGCGGAAGCGGGCGACGGGATGGAAGCGCTCGCCAAGCTGCGCGAGGAGCGGCCGGACATCGTCATCACGGATATCCGAATGCCGCGGATGGACGGCTTGACCTTCCTGCAGGAAGCGCTGCGGGCGATGCCGGAGCTGCAGTTCATCGTCGTCAGCGGCTACGGCGAGTTCGAATACGCGCGGAAGGCGATCCAATACGGCGTGACGGACTACCTGCTGAAGCCGGTGGACAGGGACGAGCTCAAGGAAAGCCTGGCGCGGATCATCCACAAAATCGAATGGCGCGTCCAGCAGCAAGCCTTGGGCGAGCAGGTCAAGCATTTGCAAAGCCGCTCCGAGGAGTCGCTTCGCGATCAAATGCTCAGCAAGCTCATCCAATACGGCGAGGACGCCGGGCAAAGAGCGGCCGACCGGGACGACCGGGTGCTCGCGATGAAGGCGAAGTGCAGCCGCTTCGCGGCGGTCGTCTTCCAGCTGGAGCCGGTCGCCTTGCCGCATCTCTCCTTCCGCCCGGAAGACGGGAGGCTGCTCTGGTTCGCCGTGCAGAACATCATCTCCACCGTGCTCGACGCCAACGGACGCGACGGCGTGCTCTTCAAGCATGTCATGCACGAGAACGAGCTCGTCTACGTGCTGGGCGGCCAATCCCCCGTCGATGCCGAGACGTTCAACCGGGAGCTCGAGGAGATATTGGCGGGCATCCGCCGCCATCTGAAGCTGGAGGCGACGATCGGCTGCGGCACCGCGGTCCGTCAGATGGAGGTCATCCAACAGTCCTACCAGCAAGCCAAGCAGGCGCTGCGCAACCGGATCATCCACGGTACCGGGCGCATCTACGCGGCGGACGCCGAATACGTCAAGGCGGCCCCGCATTCCGTCATCTCGCGCGAAGACGAAGCCTTCCTGCTCAGCTGCCTGAACGAGTGCAACGCCGCGGCGCTGAATGCGTGGATCGGGCAGCGGGTCGAGACGATCGCGACCGACGGGCGGGTCTATTTCGCGCATCTGGAGAGCTTCTGCGTGGAGTTCCATCTGCTGCTGCGCAAATATTTGCTCACGCAGACGAGCATCCCCGAGTGGATCATCGGCGAGTTGGACGATCTGCTGCATTGGCTGCAGGGGCTGGCGAATTGGCGCCAGATCCCGGAGCACCTGATCGAGATGGTGCATAACATCGTCGGCCATCTCTATAAGCTGCGGCATTCCTCGGAGTACAGCGCGATCGACGAGGTGAAGCTGTTCATCGACCAGTCCTTGCACGAGCCGCTCAACCTGCAGATGATCGCCGAGCGCTTTTACTTTCATCCGAGCTATTTCTCGCGCCGCTTCAAGGAGCGCTTCGGCGAGAACTTCGTCAACTACCTGACGAACGCCAGAATCCGCAAGTCGGAGCTGCTGCTCCGCGACCCGAGCCTGAAAATCCAGCAGGTCGCCGAGCTGGTCGGCTTCAAGGACGCCGCCTACTTCAGCAGCGTGTTCCGCAAGACGACGGGCATGACGCCGAATCAGTACCGGTCCAGCTGAACGATGCGTGCGACAGGTTGACGTCGCGGCACGCTTTCGCTGTCTTGACCGCCATAGTGGAATCGTCTTCCGGCAGGCTCTTGCCGGCGCTGGCGCAAGACCGACCGACTGAACATGCGAAAGCCGCCGGAGAAGGTTCCGGCGGCTTTCGCGCTCGCGGAGGTACCGCCGCTTCGTCAAAATATTCATAGCGCACAAGTACGTTATTTCCATTAACGGCCTTGGCCTTTCCCGCTATGATTAGCTTGTAACCGAAACCAATCGGACATATCACTAGGAGGTAAGGCATCGCATGAAAAAGCATGGGGGAATCAACAAATCGGCTTCCGTCCTGGTTGCCGCCACGATCGTAGCCGGTCTGCTGTCGGCTTGCGGTTCGGAGAAAGAAGATAACGCGGCGGGCGCGAACAACGCGGCGACGCAGACGAACGACGCTGCGGCGAACGCCGACGCCGGCACGGACGCTTCGACGAACGCCTCGACGAACGCTGCGGCGAACGCGGGGGACAACGCGGCCGACCCGGTCGTCGAGATCACGGTATGGGACCAGCCTTCCCCGGATGATCCGGGCAAGTCGTTCATCGAAGAGCAATTCGCCAAATTCGATGCGGATCACCCGAACATCAAGGTCAAGCACGTCGAGGCGTGGCAGCCGGACGTCCGCGAGAAGTTCCTGACGGCGGTCGCCGGCGGCGAAGGCCCGGACCTTTCCTCGGCGGCATTTCCGGATATGCAGGTTTATATTCCGAAGGGCATCGCAGCCGATATCACGGATATGGTCAACAATTCGCCGGATAAGGATCGTTTCATCGACGGCGCGTTCAACCTCGCTTCCAAAGACGGCAAAATCTACGGGATTCCGAACGATATGTATACGAGCGGCCTGATCTATAACAAGAAGCTGTTCGCCAACGCGGGCATCGCGGCGCCGCCGAAGACGTGGGAAGAATTCGCGGCGGACGCGCAGGCCGTTCAAGCCAAGAACCCCGGCGTCACCGGCTTCGATATTCTCGGCATGGACTGGGCGGATTGGCATTTCGAATATTACGTCTGGCAGGCGGGCGGCGATCTGACGGAGCAATTGCCGGATGGCACGGCGAAGTTGGATTTCACGTCGGACGCGGCGGTTAAAGCGCTTCAATACTACAAAGACCTGAAATGGAAATACAAAGTGACGCAGAAAAACGTCGTGCAGGATATCGGAGAGAACGAGAAGGACTTCTACAGCGGCCGTTCCGCGATGATCATCGGCACGTCCGACAGCTTCACGAACTTCGTGGGCAGAGGCATGGACCCGGCAGACATCGGCTTCGCTCCATTCCCTGCAGGTCCTTCGGGCAAGGCGCCGGCGCAGGTGGGCGGCAGCTTCTCGATGCTGAATCCCAAATCGTCCCCGGAACAGCAGAAGGCGGCGTTCGAATACGCGATGTACTTCATGTCCAAGGACTATAACGACGCCCTCGGCCAGTTCAAAGTCGACAACGGTCTCGGCGTGCGCCCGTTCACGGTGCTGAAGGACTTCGACGTCACCCAGTACATCAAGGACGTTCCGCAGGATTACCTGGATGCCGTCAACGAATCCGCGAAAGACCAGCATCTGGAGTACTTTTTGAAGAGCAGCCTCAGCAGCTACCTCGTCAAGCCGATCCAGAAAGTATTGCTCGACCAGAACGCGGATCCGGCGACGGAGCTGAAGAAAGCGCAAGAGCTTGCGCAGAAAGAAGTCATCGACAAATACAATGCCGATCTGAAATCGGGAGCCAATAAATAGCATTGAACTCATAAGTCGGGATTTCCGAACCGGAAATCCCGATGGTTTTCATAAGGTGGTGGTGCGGACATGGGCAATCAATTGGAGCTGAAACAAGATACTGTGATACGCAAGCAGACGCAAACGCGTACGCGCGCGACGTTTAAAATTCGTTGGACGCCGATCCTTTTCTTGCTGCCGTCCCTTATCGTTTTTTTCGTTTTCAAATATTATCTGATTTTCGATGCGATCTATATCAGTCTGTTCAACTACGATATCGTCAACCCGCCAGGAAACTTCGTCGGACTCGGCAACTATTTTGAATTTCTGAAATCCGCGACGTTCTGGGTGGCCATGAAAAATACATTGATTTTCTTCGTCCTGTCCGTCTTGATCGTATTCTGGGTACCGATCGCACAGGCGCTGTTCCTTAGCCAGGTCAAGCGCTGGAATGCATTCTACCGCGTACTGTACCAAATCCCGGGCGTACTTCCGGTCGTGGCCGGCGTCCTGCTATGGAAATGGATGTACAATCCCGACCGCGGGCTGTTCAACTATTTGCTGGCCAAGATCGGGCTTGGACCGTACGGTTGGCTGAACGATCTGCACATGACCAAGCTCGCGATCGTGCTTCCTGGATTTTTTACCGGAGGCGGTATCAGCGTGCTGCTTTACTACGCGGCAATCAAATCGATTTCCGCCGAATTATTCGAAGCGGCGAAGATCGACGGCTGCGGGCCTTGGCGCCGGATGGGCATCATTATTTTGCCGAACATCACGTTCGTCATCCTGATTCAATTCGTCGGCTTCATGTCAGGCGTCCTGCTGTCGTTCGATAATATCTTCGTGATGACGCAAGGGGGGCCGGCCGACGCTTCGCTCGTCGTCGCGCTCATGATTCAGCGAACGGCTTTCGTGCAGTCCAGATTCGGGATATCGGCAGCGCTCTCGTTCTTCATGTTCATCGTCATCGCCGTACTGACGATCATTCAATTCCGATTGCAGAAGGAGGATGACTAAGCGACATGAACAGCCGCATCAAAGAGAAAGGCGAACGCAAGCTCGCGGTCACCTCGTATATCGTGACGATCGTGTTCATTATCCTCGGCATCCTGCCGCTCGTTTGGATGCTGCTTACGTCCTTGATGGACAACGATTCCATTGACGCGACGACGCCGAAGTTCATTCCCGACGTTCCCAAATCGATCTCGATTACGCTCGATTATTCGGGCCAGCCGGATCAGAACGAGGATTTCTATCTGAAGGATGCCATGAAAGCAACCTGGTTCCCGTGGATGGCCAATATCCGAGAAAATATCGGGGAAATCAAAATCAAGGGCGTGAAGGACGGGCATGAGCTGTACAGTTCGAAGACGACGTCCGCGAGCTTCTCCGTCGGGCAGCCGTTTATCGTGCCGACGCAGGTATTCAACGACACCGTCATGAAAGCCAAGCTGCCGAGAATCAAGGAAAGCGGACTGTCGGACTTTAATTGGTACGGTCAAGGCAAGCAAGCGAAAACCGGGGATGGGACGCTGTCGGATAAACCGCTTAGCAAGAATCTTCAATCCTTCTTCAGCGACCGCAAGCTGCTCGACGGCAAACTAACGTCCTTGGAGCAGTCCCGCAACTGGGTCCGCTTATTCGACAGTTACCGCAGTCTGAATATTCTTGCCTCGGAAGCCAAAGTCAGCTTGGGGTTCTATCATTATTTTCTGAACAGCTTGCTTGTCTGCGCCGTGGTCATTGTCTGGCAGCTGGTCTTCGGGGCGATGGCGAGCTATGCGCTCTCGCAGCTTGTGCGCA
Source organism: Paenibacillus sp. J22P277 (assembly GCF_059383675.1). Lineage (NCBI taxonomy): Bacteria > Bacillati > Bacillota > Bacilli > Caryophanales > Paenibacillaceae > Paenibacillus > Paenibacillus sp. J22P277. Next base: position 165,081 of record NZ_JBXENS010000006.1, on the reverse strand, counting down.
ATAAGAAGACCAAGTTCATCGTACTGATGTACTTTCTGATGACGATCATGATTCCGGGCGTATCCGTGCTGATTCCGCAGTACTTGCTTATGCAGAAGCTGAACCTCGTGGACAACATATGGGCGATTATCCTGCCGCATTTTGCTTGGGGCTTCGTGATCTTCTTGTTCAAAGGCTTCTTCGACCAGCTCCCGAAGGAATTGCTGCAAGCGGCGCGTGTAGATGGCGCTACAGAATTCAGGACGTTCATACGCATCGTTATTCCAATGTCTATACCGGTCTTTACGATCGTGGCGGTCATGACGTTCATACCGGTTTGGAATGATTTCTTATGGCCGTACGTTGTCACGAAATCGCCGCATAACTGGACCTTCACGGTTGCGATGAACGATTTGCAGGGCGGCGCGAATCCGCGTGCGAACTGGATCAGCGCAAGCGGCGTCGTCTCCATGATCCCGCTGCTGCTCGTCTTCATGGGCACGCAGGGCGCGATCGAGAAAGGCATTAATTTTACGGGCATTAAAGGCTAAGCGAAGAAGAAAAGGGGGTGACCTCATCGAAGCAGGTTTCAACGCGCCCGAGTCCGCAGCGTAATGGCAGCGCGGCTCGACCGCCCCCGCTTTCGGGAGGAGACATTTCATAATCGAACGTTTATGAAAGCGCTTCAAAATATTCTGGGAAGCGTTGCGATTGGGCGGTTCAGCCGTACAACGAAGTGCGAAAGGTGGGGAGTTTAATTGGCGGAGATCAACAGAAACAGGATGCCGCCGCTGCGCATCAGCGATAACGGACGCCACTTGATCCAAGCGGACGGAACGCCGTTCTTCTGGCTGGCCGATACGGCCTGGCAGCTGTTCCGAAAGCTGGACCGGGCGGAAGCGGACCTCTATCTCCGCAGTCGGGCGGAGCAGGGCTTCACCGTTATCTTGGCCGTCGTGCTGGCGGAATTGGACGGCGCCGGCGCCGGCAATGCCTATAACCGGCACCCGCTTCGCAAGAACGGCGACGGCGAATACGATCCCTTGCAGCCGGATTTGGCCGCGGAAGGCGATTACGGCTATTGGGAGCATGTCGATTATATCGTCGACAAAGCGGCGGAATACGGGTTGTACGTTGCGCTGCTGCCGGCTTGGGGCGACAAGATCAATCAGGCCTGGGGCAAAGGTCCGGAAATATTCCGTCCGGATAACGCAGCGGCGTTCGGCGATTGGATCGGGCGCCGATACGGGGCAAGATCCAATATCGTCTGGGTGCTGGGCGGCGACCGGGAGCTGACGAACCGGCGGCATTTCACCGTCATCCAAGCGATGGCGGAAGCCATTCGCGAAGCTGCCCGCGGCAAGCAGCTGATGACCTTTCACCCGAACGGCAAGCAAAGCTCGTCCTTGTACATGCATGAAGAGGATTGGCTCGACTTCAACATGATCCAATCCAGCCATTACGAATTGAACTATCCGAACGAAGCACTGATCACGAAGGATTACGGGTTGAGTCCGGCAAAACCGGTTGTGGACGCAGAGCCCTGTTACGAGGACCATCCGGTCGGCTTCCGGATCGAGAACGGCTTCTTCGATGCGAAGGATGTCCGGCAGGCCGCTTACTTCGCCTTGTTCGCCGGCGCCTTCGGCCATACCTACGGCCATCATTGCGTCTGGTCCATGACTAAGGAGACGACGGATACGTTCATCATGCTTTGGTCGGAAGCGCTTTCGCGGCCGGGGGCGAATCAGATGGCCCATGTCAAACGGCTCGCGGCTTCGCGGCCGATGCTCGATCGCGTGCCGGATCAGAGCCTGCTCGTCTCCAACTATCCCGGCGCTTGCCGACTGCAAGCCTGCCGCGGCAAGGATTACGCCTTCATCTACAGCCCGAACGGACTGCCGGTCGTATGCCGGCTTGGCGGTTTGTCGGGCAGCGAGCTGGCCGTCCGCTGGTTCAACCCGCGGACAGGAGAAACGTTTGCTGCCGGCACGGTAATCAATTCGGGGGAAGAACGGTTCGCGCCGCCTTCTTCCGGCAGAACGGATGACTGGGTATTGGTGCTCGACGACGCTTCCAAAGGGTATCCAGCCCCTTAAGAAAGCGATCCATCTATTATAACGGAGGTTGCCTCATGTTGAAAAAAGCAAGTTCCATCGCCCTCGCAGCCAGTTTGCTGCTCGGCGCAAGCGGACTCGGCGTACTGCCGGCCAGCCGCGTTTTCGCGGATACGGTTCCTTCCGAGACGCAGGAAGTCGCGATCGACGGCTTCGAGAATGCAAGCGACTGGGCAGCGAACGACGGCGGCATCGTCAAAACCGGCGATACGGCCGACAAAACGCAAGGCTTGCAATCGCTGGATGTCACGTATCCCGTCCCGCAAGGGGATAATGCCTGGAGAGAGCTTTCCTGGGATACCTCGGCCAGCCCGCTGGATCTATCGGCGGCGACCAGTTTGAAATTGGATATGAAGCCCGTTGGATCGCAATCGACAGGAGCGGAGCCGATTCACTTCAAGCTCGTGGATGCCTCGCAGCAACAAGCGGTTTACGAGGATAACATTCCGGCGCAAACCTCCGGCGAGTGGAATACGTTCGAGCTGGATTTAGGCAGTATTCCGGCAGCCAAACGCGCTGCGATCACCTACATCGTATTTTATGCGTTCAATAACGATGGCAATATGAACCACCGGACGTCGCTTGAATACAAATTCGACAATTTGCGCGCGGTTGAGCCGATGCCGCCATTGGTCGAGAAGCTCGTCAACGGATTCGATAAGGCAAGCGACTGGGCGCCTACCAGCGACGTCGCCGCTGCCGCCGACCTGTCCGACAAGACCGAGGGCTCGCAATCGCTAAGCATGACGGTTCCGATCGCTGATCCGAAAGGCATTCCCGTATGGAAAGAAATCCATTGGGATATGACGGCGAATCCGCTGGATCTCTCGAACGCTTCCACGCTGAATTTCGATCTTAAGCCTATGGGAGACGCGAATGGCACCCAAACGACGGGCGATATGGAAGCGATCCGCTTCAAGCTCGTGAACGGGGCGGATGCCGCGATCTACGAGGATGCCATCCCGACCCAAACGCTGCAAGATTCGCAAAGCCCGTGGACCGTCACGACGGGATCGGACAACTGGAAAACGTACTCGCTGGACCTTTCCAAGGTTCCGGGGGATCGTTCATCCATCACGTATATTGTATTTTATGTATACAACAAAGACGGCTCGATTCAAAACAGAACCTCTTTGCAGTACAAGTTCGACAATTTGCGCGTACTTACCCACGAAATGCAAGGCGTATCGGCTTCGCCTGAATCTTCGGCGGTGACTCCCGGAACGCCGGTAACGTTGTCCACGCCGGCCGCCGGCGCGCAAATCTACTATACGCTGGACGGCTCGGATCCGAGAACCTCGGGAACGAAGAAGACTTATACGACGCCGGTTATCGTTCAAGACACCACGGTGATCAAAGCTTATGCGGAGATCGGCGGCTCGAAGAGCGCGATTTCCACGTATCAATACACCATCGGAACGGGCACGCCGGGCGAAGAGCTGTTCAATTTGAACGGAAACGTTGCGGATACGCTGGACCGCATGGTTGCGGGGATCAACAAGCCGGCAAGCATCGGCCAGGATGGCTTCGTCAGCGATTGGAGCGGCCAAACAACCTTCAAGCTGCCGTCCAATGCGAGCAAGCAGGTGAAAATGTCCGGATGGACCGGCGATGAGGACCTGTCCGCAGACGTCTCGCTTGCCCATGACGATGCGAATCTGTATCTGCATGTGAAGGTCAAGGACAATGTTCAATCCGACAAATCGGGCGGCGATATTTGGCTGGGCGACGGGATTCAGATGGCTTTCTCCCAAGACGGCTATGCCTACGGTCCGGAATACGGATTCTCGTATAACGGAGGCGCGCTCAGCAAGTTCAGATGGAGCAGCGGCAGCGCCAAGCTCGATGTCGATTCCGTCAAACTGAAAGCATCGCGCGATGAGAATACGAAAGAAACGACTTATGATATCACGATGCCATGGCTGGCTGCGTTGTCCCCGGCTCCAACGGGCAACGTTCCGTTCACGCTCCTGATCAACGATAACGACGGCGGGGGCCGGGACGGCTACATCGAATGGACGCCGGGCATCGGCGTTACGCCGAAGGATGCCACGAGCATGGGCTCGCTGGCGCTGCTGGACGCGGACACGACGTGGTCGCCTGCGCTGCATGGCCCGCAAGACGGGATCTCGAACACCCCGTACGATTATGTATTGACATTGCCTAACTTCGGTACGGAAGCCGCGAATTTCGCAGTGAAAGTACCGGCTGGGGATGTGGATACGGTAGTCGCCGTACCGGCTGGCAAAGTCGTGAAGAAGACCATCCCCGTCACCTTCGATGCTCCCGGCGAGCAAGCGGTCGCGGCAACGGTCAGCAAAGGCGACGTAACGAAGGAAACAAGCATCCAAGTCTCGATACTGAGAGATGCCGACAAATTAACGGCCGCACTGGATGAGCTGAACGCGAAGCTTCCGGCGCTCGAGGACTTGTTTGCCCAAGCGAAAGCGCAGCATATTGCCACGGATTACGAAACGGTGAATCTGACGGTCATCAAGAACTTCATCCAATACGGCAAGGACGACATCAGCCATTCGCTGCTCAGCCGCGCGGATTACGTGGAGAACGAGTTGGAATCGCTGTACCTAGAAGCGGAAACGAATTTGAAGGCTTACCTGGACGGTTCGAAAACAGCCCTGGTCGTGCCGAAATACGTGTCCGGACAACCGACGATCGAAGGCGGGTCGTTCATCGGCGATACGAAAACATCGGCGTCGGATCCGGCGACGAAGCGTCCGATATTCTTCACGGGCTATGGGCATTTTAGCCAAGCGCAGAAGGACATCCCGCAATTCAATGATCTCGGCGCGAATATTATCCAGATGGAGATCGGCCCGGACAGCACCGTTATGGCGCCGGTAGCGGGAAGCGGCAAGGAGTTCAGCATTTCTACCGCTGCTATCGAATCCAGCGTCCTTCCGGTCCTGCAATCGGCGGAAGACCATAACGTGGCCGTGAGCCTGCTGCTGTCGCCGCATTATTTCCCGGGTTGGGCGCTTGAGAAGTGGACGGATCTCAAGAACGGCAACGGCGGCTTCCTGCACTATAACGTCAACGATCCAAGAGCGAGGGATATCGTCGAAGCATTCCTGGATACGATCATTCCGATGGTCCAGGATTATAAATCGCTGCAAAGCATCGTCATCAGCAACGAGCCGACGTACGATTCACGCACCGATTCCTACGCCGTAGCGCCATGGCATCAATTCTTGACCGATAAATACGGCGATATCGCTAGTTTGAATACGCTATACGGCACGACGTACGACTCGTTTGACGACGTCGCGATGCCGGCAAGCAAGACGGCGACGGTGCAATTCTACGATTGGACCGTATTCAACAACAAGTATTTCTCCGACTGGCATGCATGGATGGCCGGCATCATTCAAGAGCTTGCACCGAAATTGCATACCAGCACCAAAATCATGGCAAAGCTGGACGACGCGGTGTCCTTCGGGGTCGACCCGGAAGATTTCAGCAAGTTCGGCGACCTGAACGGCGACGACAATTGGAATTACCTGGGCAGCGGCATTACGGGATATACGAAGGAAAACCAGTTCTACGATTTGCAAAATTCGATGCGGCTGGCGCCGATCTTCAACTCGGAGACCCACGTGATCGGCGACAGGGATACCGTGTACTCGCCCGAGCAGGCCAAACACGTGGAAACCTCCTTGTTCCAATCGGCGGTACACGGCAAATCGGCATCGGCGATCTGGGTATGGGAAAGATCCTACGATCCGAACAGCGATTTCTACGGCAGCGTGCTGGAGCGCCCGGACGTCGTGAAAACGATCGGCAAATTGAATCTCGATCTCAACCGTCTGGCCTATGAAGTGACGGCCCTGCAGAACGTGAAGCCGCAGGCGGCGATCCTGTATTCCTTGCCGTCCCTGGTCTATTCCGGCAGCTACCAGGACGCGATCGACAAAGCCCACACCGCGCTGACGCTGAGCGGCCAGAAAGCCGGCTTCGTATCGGAGCAGCAGGTGAAGGACGGCGGCTTGAGCGCGTATAAGCTGCTGATCGTGCCGCAAGCGACCAACGTCGGCGCGTCTACGCTGGAGGCAATCAAAGCCTTCATCGAGGGCGGGGGTAAAGTCGTCATCGTCGGCAGCGATTCGCTGAGCAAGGACGAGAACAACCGGCCGCTGAACGCGGACGACCGCGACGCGGTATTCGCCGGGTCGGAGGTGCTCGCGGATTCCGGGGCGATCCTGCAGTCCGTCAGAGCGCGGCTCTCCGGTCTCGGCTTGACGAGCGTCGTGCTGAAGGACAAAGCCACGGGCGCCATCGTCGACGGCGTCGAATGGCAGAGCGCCGCCTATAACGGCAAGCTGCTGATCGATATCGCGAATTACGATACGTCCGTCGCGTCCAAGACGGTCAGCATCGAGGTGAACGGCCGGCCTGCCGGCACGGCAAGCGAGCTGATCAACGGCGGCACGGTGGACACGGGGAACTTCACCCTCGAGCAGGAGAAACCGTACCTGCTGAGCGTGGATGCAAGCACGGGCGGCGGAGGTCCGATCATCGCCGATCCGGGCAGCCCGAACACGGTCAAAGACGCCGTCATCGGCGTGACGCCGAAGCTGGCGGACGGCCAAGCGACGGGGGCGATTACGGCCGACGAATTCGCGAAGGCCATCGAGAAGTCGGGAGACGCGCGGTCCGCGACCGTCGAGCTCCAAGCGGTGAACGGCGCGAAGGCTTACGCGCTGCAGCTGCCGGCATCGTTGTTTGCGGCGGATTACGCCGATCGCCGAATCGTCATCCATACCGCCGCGGGCGATCTGACGCTTCCGCTCCATCTGTTCGACGCGAAGGACATCGAAGGCGCGACGACCGTCGAATGGACGATAGGCGCAGCGGAGTTGACCGGGCTTGGCGACAACGCGAAGCAGGCGGTCGAAGTGACCGTCAAGGTAGACGGCAAGGTCGTGCATTGGAACAACGCGGACGCGCCGGTGACGGTGTCGATCCCGTACGCGCCAACCGCGGACGAACAAGCGAACCCGGATCGCCTCGCGATCTTGTATATCGACGAATCCGGCCATGCGGTACCGGTGCCGAACGGCCGATACGACGAAGCTTCGAAGTCCATGGTTTTCACGGCCACGCACTTCAGCCGGTATGCCGTTGCTTACGTCGCGACGAACTTCACCGACATCGCCGCCTTGAAGTGGGCGAAGCAGGCGATCGAGACGATGACGGCGAAAGGCGTCCTGACGGGTGCTGGCGATACCCTGTTCAAACCCGGCGCAAGCATCTCCAGAGCGGAATTCGTAGATGCCTTGGTCAAGGCGCTCGGCTTGTCCGCGCGCTTCGAATCGAATTTCGGCGACGTGCCTTCGACATCGGCTTACTACGATTCGATCGGCGCGGCGCGCAAGCTGGGCATTACGAACGGCATCGGCAACAACGCCTTCAAGCCGAATGCGCCGATTACGCGCCAGGAAATGGCCGCGCTCGTCGTCAGAGGCTTGAAAGCGGCAGGCAAGCCGGCGGCCGCCGGATCGGCCGCCGATCTCCATGCGTTCGCCGACGCTTCGAAGATCGCCCCTTATGCGGTCGAGAACATGGCGGCGCTCGTGAAAGGCGGCATTCTGCAAGGCGACGGCAAGAACCTGCTGCCCGGAGGCGAAGTCACGCGGGCGCAGACCGCCGTGCTGATGGACCGTCTCTATAACGGGCATTGATCTAACCGTCATCCAGAGATCGATAAAGCCGGCCCCCAAGTCTCCGCGACTTGGGGGCCGGCTCCGTTTGCTCCTTCTTCCACGCGAGCTTCCGATACGAGATGGTTCCTGCATTCCGCGGGAATCATCTTTTTTATGTCCTAAGCTTGCCTATTGATTTTTTCGGTATGCCTTCGGAGACATGCCGTAGGCTTTGGTAAACTGGCGAGTAAAATAGTTGCTGTCGTTGAAGCCGCTGTTATAGGAGATTTCCGATATGGGGAGGTTGGTCTTCTTAAGCAATGCGCATGCGTGTTCCAGACGAAGCCGGTGCAAGTAAGCGAAGGGCGTCGTTTGGTAATAGAACTGGAAAATCCGGTTCAAGTGCCGGACCGAAATGTTGGATTCGGCCGCGATTTGCTCGCGGGAGAGCTGATCCAGATAATGGTCTTCTATAAAGGAAATGGCATTGGCCAAATGCATCAGATTGCTTTGAATCCCCTCGCGCTCCTGATTCTCGTACTGCCGCGACAAATAGACGACGAGCTCCATGAACCTGGCGCGCAGCATCGTCTGATAGCCCTGCAGCTTGTTCTCGAATTCCTCGATCATGACGGCGACGAGGGACGACACGTATTCCAGATTCGATAACGGCAAGCTCAGTTTGCTGGTGAAATGCTGAATATTGCGGTAAAACGGCTCCAGCACGAAGAGCGCCTGGTAACCGTTGGACGTTCTCAGGTCGGGACCCGCCGACGTTAATAGTTCCGGGCGGTACATGATGTTGCAGATCCGAAAATCATGCGGATTCTTGTACGCATGGGAGGCCAGGCCGTCGATGACGAAGACATCGCCTTTCTTGATGAACGATTCTTCCGTATTCACGAGATGCGTGGCGTTGCCGTGCAATACGATGACGAGCTCGGAGAAATCGGCATGTTGATGCAGGTACATGTCTTCGTCATGTCCGCCGTACTGAATGTAGAACTGGAACTGCTCGTCCGTCGTAAACCAATTCAAATGGACGCTTCGCATTCGGACTCCCCCTCTTTCACAGCTGCTTGCGATAGGCGCTTGTCCTTATCATGCTATTTTAAGACCCTAAAATCAAGGATCGGGCGAATGGCTTGGACTATAATGCTAGATGGAAGTGAACATGCAGAGGAGTGGTACGGATTTGTCTGTTATCCCGTTAGAACGCGACAGGCCTTCGAAGACGACAACGCGCGGGTTTTGGCATCGCCTGGTTCAACAGAAATACCTTTATTTCATGTCCGTCCCTTTCGTCGTTTGGGTGTTCGTATTCAGTTATTTGCCGCTGTGGGGTTGGACCATGGCGTTCCAGAAGTTTCGGGTCGGCCGCTCGTTTTTCGATCAGCAATGGGTGGGATTCGATAATTTTCGCACGCTGTTTCAGGACGACCAGTTCTTCAACGCGCTGCGCAATACGCTTGCGATGAGCTTCATGGGGCTGGTCGGGGGCTTTACGATCCCGATCGTCTTCGCCGTTCTCTTGAATGAAGTAAGGCTTTCTTTCCTGAAACGGTTCGTGCAAACCGTCTCTTATCTGCCGCACTTCGTGTCTTGGGTCGTCGTGGCAGGCATCGTGACGAAGATGCTTTCAACGGACAACGGCATCGTTAACCAGCTTCTGGTCGGCTTGCACGTCATCCATGAGCCCATCCAGTTCATGGCGAAGGAGAATCTGTTCTGGTCGCTCGTCACCGGCGCGGACATGTGGAAGGAAACCGGCTGGAACGCGATCATCTACCTGGCGGCGATCGCCGGCATCGGTCCCGAGCTGTACGAAGCGGCGCGGGTGGACGGCGCAAGCCGTTTAAGGCAGATTTGGCATATCACGCTGCCGGGGATTCGTTCCACGATCATCATTTTGCTGATTATGTCCGTCGGTCACCTGATCAGCATCGGATTCGAGAAGCAGTTCCTCCTCGGGAACAACCTCGTGAAGGACAAGTCGGAGGTGCTGGATCTGTATGCGCTTAATTACGGCCTCGGCATGGGACGGTATTCGTTCGGTACCGCGATCAATATCTTCAACTCGGTCGTCAGCTTGATTCTGCTCTTCGCCGCCAACGGCATCTTCAAACGGGTCACCAAAGAGAGCATCATGTAAGGAGGGTTCGGTTTGGAAAAACATACACGCATGCAGGCATCGCTGCCGGATCGCGTCTTCGATGTCGTCGTCTATCTGGTCGTCTTGTCGGTTGCCGTTTGCACGCTCTACCCGTTCCTGAACGTGCTGGCCATTTCGCTGAACGATTCGACCGACACGGTGAGGGGAGGCATCACGCTTATTCCCCGTCATTTCACGCTGGAGAACTATTCGCTGATCTTCTCGTTCGACGGGCTTCTGACCGGCTTCAAAATATCGGTGCTGCGGACGTTGGTCGGAACGCTGCTGGGACTCGTCAGTTCGTCCATGCTGGCCTACGTGCTCAGCCGCGTGGATTTTCAGGGCCGCAAATTCATCTCGGTCTTCCTTGCGCTGACGATGTACGTCTCGGGAGGACTCATTCCGTTCTATATCCTGATGCGGGACATGCATCTGCTGGGCACGTTCGCGGTCTATGTGCTGCCGGGACTTGTTAGCGCATTCAACGTATTCGTCATCCGTTCGTTCATCGACGGGCTTCCCTATGCGCTGCAGGAATCGGCGAAGATCGACGGGGCCAACGATTTCACGATTTATTGGCGCGTCATCCTGCCGCTGATGACGCCGGCGCTCGCCACGATCGCGCTGTTCCTGGCGGTCGGCCAATGGAATTCCTGGTTCGACACGTACTTGTACAACGGCTCGAAGGAGAACCTGACCACGCTGCAATACGAGCTGATGAAGGTGCTGCAGAGCACGCAGGTCGGCAGCAACGGCAACGTGAACGGCATGAACATGAACCAGGTCATGAACCGGATCTCGCCCGAATCCGTCAAGATGGCCATCACGATCATCGTGACGGTACCGATACTGGTCGTCTATCCGTTCGTGCAGCGGTATTTCGTCACCGGCATGACGCTTGGCGCGGTGAAAAGCTAGCCGGACGCAGCCGTCGTTATCGACAAGGCTGCCCGATCGGATAGTCACGCCTATCCAGAAACTTAAACAGGGGGTATTACAATGGGAAACAACTTGAAACGCATGGCAGGATTAAGCATGGCAGTGACGCTCTCGCTCGGCCTGCTGGCGGGATGCGGCGGAAACGACGGCGCGGGAAATGAAAGCGCGGCTGGCGGGAACGCCGCGGCCGGCGCCGACGGAGCAGCCGACACGTCTCCGATTACCTTCTCGTTCTTCAGCAGCGATCCGAACCCGAACTGGCAGAACATGCAGGACGAGGTCAGCCAAGCGATCACGAAGGAGACGGGCGTAACGCTCGATGCCGAATTCGCGGTGGGCGATCCGTCGCAGAAGGTGGCGCTGATCGCGACCAGCGGCGATTACCCGGATCTGATCAGCCCCAAGGGAGACCTGAACAAGCTGGTCGACGCGGGAGCCATGCTCGATCTGACCGATCTGATCGACAAATACGCGCCCAACCTCAAAAAGCTCTTCGGCGATCAAATAAAACGCCTGCGCTACAGCAACGACGACGAATCGATCTACGTCATCCCGACCTACTCGGCCGTGGACGGGGTCAATTTCGTCGCGGGAAGCGGATTCGAGCTGCAGCACGCCGCGGTGAAGGAAGCGGGCTACCCGCAGGTCAAGACGCTGCAGGATTACGAGAACGTCATTCAATCCTACATCGACAAGCATCCGACCGATAAAGACGGCAACAAGAACATCGGCCTCGCCCTCAGCGCGGACGATTGGCGGATGTCCATCTCCGTGACGAACCCGGCCGCCGAAACGACCGGCAAATCGGGCGACGGCGAATATTATATCGATCCGGAAACGAACGAAGCGACGTATCACTACCGCACCGAAGGGGAGAAGGAGTATTTCCAGTGGCTGAACCATATGTACAACGTCGGTCTGCTCGATAAGGAAAGCTTCGTGCAGAAATACGATCAATATTTGTCCAAGATCGCATCGGGGCGGGTGGTCGGACTGATCGACGTGGATTGGGATTACGCGGACGGCGAGAAAGCGCTGAAGACCGCGGGCAAGCTCGACCAAACCTACGGGCATTATTCGGTCATGCTGAACGACGGCGACAAGGACAACCGTTTTCAATCGACGGGCTTCATGGCCGGTTGGGGCGTGGGCATCTCCACGGATTGCAAGGACCCGGTCCGCGCCATCAAATTCCTGGACTTCCTGGCCTCCGAGCAGGGGCAGCTTCTCAACAACTGGGGCATCGAGGGCAAGGAATATACCATGCAGGACGGCAAGCGCGTCGTGCCGCAGGACGTTCAGCAGCGGATCACGAACGACAACACGGCGTTCAGCAAGGAAACCGGCATCGGCTTCTATACCAATCTGGGCGCGCATTACGGCGACGGCGTGAAAGATTCGACGGGCAACTATTACACGAAGAATTTCCCCGAACAGATTGCCGACGCCTACACGGCGGCCGACAAAGAAACGCTGAAAGCCTACGGCGCGACGACCTGGATGGACTTGTTCCCGAACGAGAAGGATTTCCCGGTCAAAGCATGGGGAGCAGCATGGAATATCGCGGTTCCCGGCGACGACGACGTGACGATTTTGGCGAGCAAGATGCAGGACATCACGTGGAAGAAAATCCCGCAAGCCATTATGGCGAAGCCGGAGGACTTCGACAAGATCTGGGACGCTTATCAGCAGGAGCTGATCGATGCCGGCGTCGAGAAAATGGAAAAAGGCTTTACGAAATACGTCCAGGATCGCGTCAAGCTTTGGAACGAGTAGCAGGCCCGGTACGCCATCGGACCCTAAATAAACGCAAGATAAGGAGAGCCCACGCATGAATTATCGCAACCCCGTCATCAGCGGCTTTCATCCGGACCCCAGCGTCTGCAGAGTCGGCGAGGACTATTATTTGGTAACCAGCTCGTTCGAATATTTTCCGGGGGTCCCGTTGTTTCACAGCAAGGACTTAGTGAACTGGGAGCAGATCGGCCATGTCCTGACGCGGCCGGAGCAATTGGATCTGCGCAAGGCTTGGAGCTCGGGCGGGATCTACGCGCCGACGATCCGTTATCGCGACGGGGTATTCTACATGACCACGACGAACGTTTCGAAGGGCGGCAATTTCTATGTATACGCCGACGATCCGCGCGGCTCATGGTCCGATCCTATCTACGTGGATCAACAGGGAATCGACCCGGATATGTTCTTCGACGAGGACGGCACGGTCTACTACACGACTTCCCATGACGCAAACGGGCAAGGCGCTTACCAAAGCCGTATCGACCCGAGAACCGGGGAGCGGCTGTCGGATGTTGCCTGCGTCTGGAACGGGACGGGCGGCCAATATCCCGAAGCGCCGCATATCTATCGGGTCGGCGACTGGTATTATCTCCTGATGTCCGAGGGGGGCACGGAGTACGGCCACATGGTCACGATTGCGCGAAGCAGGAGACCGGACGGTCCGTACGAGAGCTGTCCCTATAATCCGATCCTATCCCATCGCAGCCTGCTCAAACCGATTCATGCGACGGGACATGCCGACTTGATTCAGACGCAGGACGGCAGCTGGTGGGCGCTATTCCTTGGCGTGCGGCCGATCGGCTATCCCATGCAGCATAATCTCGGCCGCGAAACGTTCCTGGCGCCGGTCGCATGGACGGAAGACGGCTGGCCGATCATCGGGGACAACGGCACCGTCTCCGAAACCATGCCGACGGGCGGTCTTCCGCTGCAGCCGGTTCGCGTTCCCGCGGCGAGAGACGATTTCGACGGTGCCGCGCTTGCGCCATGCTGGAACTTCCTGCGTTCGCCGGACCCGGAGAATTGGTCGCTCTCGGCGCAGAGCGGCAGCTTAACGCTGCACGGATCTCCAGTCACGCTGAACGAAGTCGGCGCAGTGGCCTTCGTCGGCAGAAGGCAGCAGCATTTCGCATGCCGCGCGGATGCGCACCTGGCGTTCGCGCCGCAGCGCGACGGCGAAGAAGCGGGCATTACCGTATATATGAATGAACGATTTCATTACGAGCTTGCGGTAACGCGGATCGCGGGCGAGCGCAAGCTTATCTTCCGCAGAAGGCTGGGGACGCTGTGGAAGGTCGAGAACGAAGTGCCATGGTCGGCGGATTCGGTCGTGCTGACCGTTCGAGCGGACAAAAAACACTACGAGTTCGGTTATTCCGGCGGCGGGGAAGAGCCTGCCCGGATGGGTCTCGGGGAATGCGGGCTGCTTGCCACGGAAGTGGCAGGCGGGTTTACGGGCGTATTCATCGCCATGTACGCGACGGGCAACGGCGCGCGCTCCGCCTCGCCCGCGCATTTCGACTGGTTCGAGTATCGGGTCTCCGAGTAGATCTCGGATGATGGCAGACGTAATTTTCTGTATGATTGGTGCGAGGAGCGTGATACGATGACAACCGACAAGAGCTTCCCGTATTGGAATCCCGACCTGCCGCTCGAGGACCGCGTGAACGATCTGATCGCCCGGCTGACGACGGAGGAGAAGATCGGACTCATGCCGCAGTACCAGATCGCGGTAGAACGGCTTGGCGTGCAGGCGTACAAGCACGGCACGGAAGCGGCTCACGGCATGGCTTGGCTGGGGGAGGCGACGAGCTATCCGCAGCCGATCGGCCTGGCCTGCACATGGGACAAGGAATTGCTCGAGCGAATCGGGAGCGCGATCGGCGACGAGGCACGCGGTTTCTATAGGAAGAATCCGTCGCATAACGGCCTGACGTTATGGGCGCCTACGGTCGACATGGAGCGCGACCCGCGATGGGGCCGGACGGAGGAAGCGTACGGCGAGGATCCGGTGTTGGCCGGCAAACTGGCCGCGGCGCTCGCGAAAGGCATCCAGGGCGACCATCCGTTTTACTTGAAGGCCGTTGCCACGCTGAAGCATTTTATCGGCAACAATAACGAGGCGGGGAGAGGCGATGCATCCGTCAGCCTCGATCCGCGCAATCTGCGCGAGTATTATTTGAAGGCGTTCGAGATCCCCTTCAAGGAAGGCGGAGCCCAGTCGATGATGACGGCTTACAACGCCATCAACGGCGTGCCGGCGAATCTGAGCCGGGACGTGGTCGACATCGTCAAGCGCGAGTGGGGGATGAACGGTTTCGTCGTCAGCGACGCGTTCGACGTGACGGGGACCGTGCGGGATCATCATTACGTGGAGACGCTGAAGGAAGCGGTGGCCCGCTCGGTGCGGGATGGCGGCATCGACAGCATCACGGACGAAGCAGCCGTGGTCACGGAAGCGATTCGCGAAGCGATCGCGGACGGTCTGCTTACGGAAAACGATCTGGATACCGCGCTTCGGAACACGTTCCGCGTTCGGTTCAGGCTCGGGGAATTCGATCCGGCGGAACGAAATCCGTATGCCGGTCTCGACGAGTCGGCGATCCTGCGTCCGGCGCATGCGGAGCTGGCGCGTGAGGCTGCTCAGAAAGCCATCGTGCTGCTGAAGAATGAAGGACGGACGCTGCCGCTGCATGCGGATAAGCTTAGCAAGGTTGCCGTCATCGGCCCGCTCGCCGATATCGTCTACGCCGATTGGTACAGCGGTACGCTGCCCTATGCGGTTACGCCGCTGGACGGCATCCGCGAACGGTTGGCAGCCGCCGGGACCGGAGCCGTCACTGCGCACGCGGGCGGCACCGATCGCGTGCGGCTGAAGTCGGTGCGCACGGGACGGTATGTCCGGTTCGGCGATGACGAGAAAGCCATGCTCGCCGCGGACGCGCCGCGTGCGGAAGAAGGCGACGTATTCGAGGTCACGGACTGGGGCTGGGGCAGCCATACGCTGATCGCGGAGCGGAACGGCCGGTATCTGACGACGGACGACAAGACCGTGCAGGCGTCTGCCGACCGGATCTGGGAGTGGTTTACGAAGGAAGTGTTCCAGATTCGTCGGGCTGCGCATAATGGCGCGATCGCGACCGTCTCGACCTGGAACGGGATGCCCGTGACGATCGACGAGGAGACGGGTGCGCTGCTCGTCGGCGACGGTCGCGCGGCGGAGACCGCCAACGCCATCAACGTAGGCGGAGCGGCGGATGCCGGCGGTTCGGAGACCGGCCTGCAGGCCGAAACGTTCGAGCTCGAATGCGTATCCAGCGGCATCGATGCGGCCGTCGAAGCGGCGCGCGGCGCCGACGCGGCGATCGTGTTCGTCGGCAATCATCCCTTGATCAACGGCAAGGAGACGATGGACCGGCCCGACATTACGCTGGCGGAGTCGCAGGAGAAGCTCGCGCTTGCGGTCCTTGCGGCGAATCCGAATACGATCGTGGCGGTCGTCGGCAGCTATCCCTTTGCCCTGAATGCTTTGCAGGAGAAGGTACCGGCGATTCTGTACACTTCTCATGCGGGCCAGGAGCTCGGCCATGCCGTGGCGGACGTGCTGTTCGGCGACGCCAATCCGGCGGGACGGGTAAACATGACCTGGTACGAATCCGTCGACCAGCTGCCGCCTCTCATGGATTACGACATCATCCAGGGCGGCCGCACGTACCAGTATTTCGAAGGCGAGCCGCTTTATCCGTTCGGACACGGTCTCTCGTACAGCGAGTTCCGTTATGAATCGCTGCGGCTGTCCGCGAGCCGGGTCGAGACCGGAACGAGCGCGGATATCGAAGTTGCCTGCCGAGTGACGAACGCGAGCGGCAGCGCGGGCGAAGAGGTCGTGCAGCTGTATGTACGGGCTGGGGCTTCCCGCGTCAAACGACCGAAACTTCAACTGGCGGACTTTAGGCGAATCGCGCTGACCCCGGGCGAGACGGCGGAGGTGACTTTCCGTCTGCCGCTTGAATCGCTGGCGATCTGGGACGTCACGCGCGAGCGGTTCTGCATCGAGAGCGGAGCGTATACGATCCTGATCGGCGCTTCCTCCGGCGATCTGCGCTTGGAAGGACGTCTGACGGTCGCAAGCGAGACGATCCCGCCGCGCGATTTGAAGCAAGTAACCCGGGCCGCGAACTACGATGCGTACCGCGGCATTCATCTCGGCGAATGCGCCGAGGGCGGCAGCGCCGCCGTCGTAAGCGGCGGGACGGGCTGGCTCGCGTTCCGCGACGTTGAGCTCGGCGCGGGCGTCTCCGCGATCGAGATACGGGCGGCGGCCCCTGAGGATGCGATCGTCGAAGTCCGGTTGGATGGGCCGGACGGACCGCTCGCCGGCAAGTGCATGCTTCCGGCCGGCGGCGGGAAGGACTGGCGAAGCGTCTCGTGCGGGCTGACGGGCGCGTCGGGGCGGCGCGACGTATACCTCGTCATGATTGGTGCGGTTTCGCTTGGCTGGTTCCGAATGCTGGCCGGCTGATCGTGCTAAATGAAACCTATATTTTCGAAGCGCTCGAAGGCTGCCGGAGACTCTGCCGGCTTTTCCTTCGGGCGTTTTGCTTTGAATGGGCGAAATCGTTCGTCGGCCGTTCCGATCAAATCCGGCGCAAGGCAAAATGGACAAATCTATGGACAAATCCATTGACAGAATCGTTTGTTTCACATATAGTTGTCTTAACAACTAATATTCATGAAGGATGAACGCAGATGTCTACAATAGGACAGAACGTCAATCGTCCCTTGCCGATCGGTTTTTTGATGGGCGTCACGCACCGGAAGCTGACAGCCTTGTTTCAACAAGGTCTCCATGCCTACGGAATCACGGTGGAGCAATGGTCCGCGCTGAACCAAATCGATTGCGCGCAGGGCTTGATTCAGAAGGAAATCGCCGATCGGACGGGCAAGGACAAGCCGACCGTGACGCGCATTCTGGATCATCTGGAGAAGAAGGGCTTGATCTACAAAAAGCCCGGCGAGCGGGACCGGCGATCGTTTCTCGTGTACTGCACGGACCTCGGGAGACAGGTGATCGCCGAAACGACGCCGATCGAGGACGCCGTAACGGCGGAAGTGAAGCGCTGCATATCGGAAGCGGAATACGACGCGATGATGGAGCTGCTCGTTCGCATACAGCGGCATATCGGCGGCAAGCTCGAATACTCGGAAGAAACGGAAGACTAACTAACTATTGGAGCGGTGAACATGCAGCAGGACCAACAACGAACCCCTTTATGGACAAGGCCGTTTATTGCGCTTACGACCTGTTTCTTTTTGTTATTCCTCAGTTTGCAAATGCTCTTGTCGTCCTTTCCGGCCTACGTGAAGGACGAGTTCCATGCGGGCAACGTGCAGGCCAGCCTGGTCACGACGGTATTCGCGCTGGCGGCCATCGTTTCCCGTTTCGCCACGGCCGCGCTCATGAGGCGCGTGCCGCGCATGACGCTGCTGCTTGCGGGACTTGCCATCGCCGCCGCGACGACGGCGCTTTATACCGCTGCCGGATCGTTCGGCGCGTTGTTGGCGCTTCGGATCGGCTACGGCATCGGCTTCGGGATGGCGAGCACGATTCTGCCGACGCTCGTGTCCCGCATTATTCCGTTGGGAAGAATGGGAGAGGGCATCGGATACTTCGGGCTGTCGACGAGCCTGGCCATGTCCGTCGGACCTTCTATTGGGTTGAATGTCATGAAACATTCCGGTTTCGCGCAGCTGACGATGCTTGGCTGGGTCGCGGCGGTGCTGATTTTCCCCGTATTGTGGTTGGCGCGTTCGAAGCGGCGGGCGTCAGACGGCGGTCAGCCTCAAGCCTCCGCCAAGCCGGCGGCGGCAAAGCCCGGATTCAACCGCAAGCTGCTGTTTCCCGTGCTGCTGAACGTCCTGCTGTCGATCACGTACAGCGGTCTGCTTAGTTTTCTCGCGTTGTTCGGCGATTATGTGCATATCGAACAAGTCGGACTGTTCTTCCTGTTCAATGCGATCACGATCATTCTTGTTCGCCCGTTCTCCGGGCGGATCTTCGATAAACGGGGGCATGCGGCCGTGCTCCTACCCGCCGGCCTGTCCGTGATGCTCAGCATGGTGCTGCTCTCGAACGCGCATGCCATACCGCTATTCGGCGGCCTGCATGGTGGTGTTCGTGATCCTCGGCGCCTGGCAGTACCTCGCGTCCGCGAAGCGGCGCAAACGGGCCGCGGCAGGCGCGGCTGTCGGCATGTAAAACGGTTTGGTTTGCCCTCATGTTCGTACGAAATACGACGCAAAAAGACCCTTCGGAACTGAAGGGCTTTTTGGCGTTTCGGGCGAGATGCGGGGGACATTCGCTCCTGTTAGCGTGCTGGATATTTCACGACCGGCCATTTGACTTTGCGCAGCGAATTCATCAGCTCCGGCGAAGCGTTCAGGTTGTCTTTCACGAGCTGATGCGGCGTCAAGGCCATCCACTGATTCAGGGAAATGTCCTCGAACCGCGGCGCTTTGAACATTTCCAGGAACCAGAGCGTGTCCTTGCCCGTGTTCTGCACGTAATGGCCCATCGCGAACGGT
Organism: Paenibacillus sp. J22P277; assembly: GCF_059383675.1. Classification (NCBI taxonomy): domain Bacteria; kingdom Bacillati; phylum Bacillota; class Bacilli; order Caryophanales; family Paenibacillaceae; genus Paenibacillus; species Paenibacillus sp. J22P277. Next base: position 145,852 of record NZ_JBXENS010000006.1, on the reverse strand, counting down.
ACGTAGCCGACGTCGCCGGCGCGGTAATCGAACGTTCTGGCGATTCCGTTCCCGGCGAATACCGTCATGCGGCCCTGGCCGGACAAATAATACTGCCACTCGTCGTTATTGGGATGCCAGTGCAGCTCGCGCATCGCGCCGGGCTTGATCTCGACGAGCGCCGCGGCGATCGTCTTGGCGATGGGGAAGTTGCTGGAATCCGTGATCCGAACGGATCCGCCGGGCGTGACAATCGGCTCTTGGGCAAGCATGGAATGCTTGAACGACAGCGGTACGGTGCCGTATGGCGATTGCACTTCTTGGCTCTCCAGCGAGCCCGGCACCTTATCCTGAAAAATATAAACCTGCCCCGAAGGGATGCCGTTAAAGGCACTGACGGGGACGCCGAAATTGGCGGCGAGCACGTCCTTCGGGGTATGAGCGAACCAGTCCGAGATCGTGAGCGTGTTCAGGTCCGAGAAATTACCGTCGTCGAACACGAGCAGAAATTCGCAGCCGCCTTCCAGCGCCTGGATCGAATGCGGAAGGCCCGCCGGAAAATACCATAAATCGCCCTGCTCGATGTCGGCGATAAAGTTGCGGCCCTGCCAATCCACGGACGTGACGCGGGCGCAGCCCCAAATCATGAAGGCCCATTCGGCCTGTTGATGCCAATGCAGCTCGCGCACGCCGCCGGGAAGGAGGCTCATGTTGACGCCCGCAAGCGTCGTGGCGATCGGCAAGTCGCGTGCGGTGATTTCTCTGGACCAGCCGCCTCTATTCAGCTGCATATGCGTGTCGGAGAACGCGAACTTCATATTCGGCAGCAGTCCGTTATCCGTGACGGGGGGGACGAGCATGTTCGGATTTTCCTTGTCGCGCATTATGTCGCGCGGACCGAAGTCGGGACCGCCGAAGCCGTCGCTGATCCGGATCGGCTGCGGGATGAATTCCGGCTTCGCGCCGTTAGGTTGATCAAGTGCCATGCGCATAGCCTCCTTTATCCGTTGAAGTTGCCGTAATCCCAGCCGTTGCCGATGACCGGCGCGGGGAACTGCGGATAGCCGTAGGCAGGCTGTTCCCGCTGTCCGTATGGCTTCTGCGGATAATGGGCGCCGTGATGCTGTACGTGGGGAGGTACCGTCGCGGCTCCCGCGACTTGGCCGGGCTTGCAGCCGACCGGCGGGCCGATGACGACCGTTTGGGTAATGGGGGCAACGGCCGCTTTCCAAGTGGCTTCATCGAGGCAGTAGGTATGGGCGTACACGCTGGCCGGCGTCAAACGGAGCACATCCGAACCCGGGATGAATTCCGGCACCGGCGCGTCGAATATCGCGAGCAGGTGGGTATTGTCGACCGTAGCGATCTCGTAATGCCACCAGCCTTGAGGCACGTTCGCCACTTGGCCCGGCTGGATCGGGAAGTTCAACAATTTTTTCGTGAACGGGTTGATCAGCGAGACGACGGCCGCGCCGGCGATGCAGAAGACGAGTTCGGAAGCGTTCTGATGATAATGCGGTTCGACGACGTTGCCGGTACTGAGGTAGATGTCGAGCAGCGACACGTTGCCGAGCGTATTCAGCTGACCGATGCCGAGCGCGTTGATATAATTGCGCGAATCCTTCGTGTAGAAGTTGTTGTTTTTGAGGTCGTAGGTGAACTGCACGTTCGGAGCGGTGTAGTCCATATAGGAAACTGCCATTTTTTTCTCCTGCCCTTCTATCCATATAGGCTCTTGCCTGACGCCATAGTGTATGTTGCTGGGCGGTAGCGGGTGCAGCATCGGCCGGCGATAAAATGGCGCGATTTGGCACAAGCTAAATTGCCGGGTTTCGCGATGCTGCAAGACTACGTTCCGGCGGAAAGAGGTTACGCAATGAATAAAGGCCCAACAGTACGCGGCATGATGCGGCAATGGCTTTGGATCGCGATCGTTGCGAGCGGCTTGTGTTTGCTTTCCCTTCCCGCTTTGGCCGAAGGAGGGGGAAAGTCGGCCGGAGCAGCCAGTCAAGCGATGCCGTCTCGTCATATATCGGAACAGGCGGCCTTCGTCCGCGGAGGCGCGTTATGGGTGAAGGAGCGAGGGAGCGAGCGCCGATTGACGGAAGCCGGCGATCATGCGCGCAACCCGGCTTGGTCGCCGGACGGCAGGTGGATCGCCTACAATGCAGGGGAAGAGGAACGGCAGCTGTGGGTGGTCGAAGCCGCAACCGGGAAGAGCCATCTGGCCGCTCCCGAAGGCGGAAATCGGTTTCTATGGTCACCCGCTCGTGACAGATTGGCGTACCTGAGCGACGAGAAGCTTCGCACGGTCGGGCCGGAGGAAGGCGACGAGCCTGCGGATATCGCGGCCGATATCGGGAATTTCGGTTGGCTCCCCGACGGAAGCGGCTTCATCGTCTCGTCGGCCGCGCAGCTGCTGCCGGAGGGCTGGACGCCCGTGCGGATCAGCCGCATCCTGCTGCCGAACGGAAGCTCGGATCCCGTTCAGGAGGAGCCGCTGCATGTCCTGCCGAAACAAATCGGCGACCAAATCGTCGTGGGCACGACCGGGTTTAAATGGTCCGGAAGCGGGGAATGGGTTGCTTTTCTCGCGATTCCGACCGCCTCGTTGTCGGCGGACGCCAACACGTTGTGCGTCTTATCGGCGGACGGGCGAACGTTTCTCCCGTTCGATTCCATGGCGCACAACGAACAATGGTTCGAGTGGTCGCCGAAGTCGTCCGGGCCCGCCGGAGACCGGTTGGCGTACATCTCGGGCATCGGCAGGGAAGCGACCTCGAATAAACGACTCAAAGTAACGCCGGTTCCTTCGCTGCAGCCGGTCGCCTATACGCCGGACGGCTTCGTCGATCAGAACTTGGCTTGGTACGGCGAGCAATCGATCGTCGTCTCCCGCGCCAAGGAAGGTGCCTGGACGGGAGATCCCGGCAAGCGTCCGATGCCGTTTCTCGTGCGGGCGGACATGTCCGGCGGGAAACAAGCGGCGATCGCGAAAGCGGGCAGGGGACGGGGAGATTTTAGCCCGGTGCGATTGACGGGCGCGGCGCTCGGCTGGGTCCGATCCGATCGGACGGTTTCCGATGTATTTGTCGCGGAATCCGCGGCCGAAGCCAAGAACGCGCGTGCGTGGATCAAGGGAATCGATGCCGGCGATAATTTCTACGAGCAGTGGAATTGGCAGCCGGTGCTGCGCTTCTACTCTCCTGAGCGTGCTGTCCCGCCGCGATAAAAGTCGTTGCGCTGGTCCCGGTCATGCGCGCATGCGCTGTGGAATACAAAGAAGGCTGCCAAGGGATTCCCTTGGCAGCCTTCTTGCCGAGAAACGAACCTGATTTACGAGAGCTTGACGATTGTCAGCGCGGCGCCTGCCGCCCCGCTGATCAAGGTTGCGGCCCCGAGCAGTCCGAAGAATTGGAGCGTGATCGTGGATCCCGCCGTCAGCGTCAGAATAACCATATTGTTGAATTCGGAGAGCGAGAGGACCGGCGCGACGATGGACGGGGTGGACGGCGTCCCATTAATCAGCAATCGCGTACTGAGCAGCAAGGCTGCCGTCAGATTCGCCTGGTACGAGATCATATAGCTCCCGGCCGAAGGCACGGTAAACGTATCGTTGGCTCCGTTGACGGTTATGCCGCCGTTCAGCACCTGGTTGTTCGGCAGCGGGACATTCGTGCCGCCGAGAAGGACCGCGATAATGCCGCCGCCCGTGTTGGCGGCGAAGCTGTTGATGTTCGTGAAGACCGTGCCGGTCGCCCCGGTAGCGCCAGTGGTGCCAGTGGCCCCGGTTGCGCCGGTGGCTCCGGTCGTGCCAGTAGCACCCGTAGCGCCGGTTGCTCCGGTGGATCCGGTGGCACCCGAAGTGCCTATTGTGCCCGTTTCTCCAGTAGCACCAGTGGATCCGGTTGCGCCAGTAGCGCCAGTGGCTCCAGTGGCTCCAGTGGCACCAGTAGCTCCCGTAACCCCCGTAATACCCGTTTCGCCGGTCACGCCGGTCGCGCCGGTTTCGCCCGTGGTACCTGTAGCCCCGGTTACACCGGTCACACCTGTCGTTCCAGCGAGTCCAGTCGCTCCCGTAGTGCCGGTTTCGCCGGTCACGCCGGTCGATCCGGTTTCGCCAGTGGCGCCTGTAGCCCCGGTCACGCCGGTCACTCCCGTAGCTCCAGCGAGTCCAGTAGCGCCGGTTTCGCCGGTCACGCCGGTCGATCCGGTTTCGCCAGTGGCGCCTGTAGCCCCGGTCACGCCGGTCACACCCGTAGTTCCAGCGAGTCCAGTAGCCCCCGTAGCGCCGGTTTCGCCGGTCGCCCCGGCTGCACCAGTTCCGCCCGTGGCGCCGGCAGCCCCCGTAACACCGGTCACACCCGTAGTTCCAGCGAGTCCAGTCGCCCCCGTAGCGCCGGTTTCGCCGGTCGCGCCGGCTGCACCAGTTAAGCCCGTGGCGCCCGTAGCCCCCGTAACACCGGTCACACCCGTAGTTCCAGCGAGTCCAGTCGCCCCCGTAGCACCGGTTTCGCCGGTCGCGCCGGCTGCACCGGTTCCGCCCGTCGCGCCCGTAGCCCCGGTAACACCGGTCACACCCGTAGTTCCAGCGAGTCCAGTCGTCCCCGTAGCACCGGTTTCGCCGGTCGCGCCGGCTGCACCAGTTCCGCCCGTGACGCCCGTAGCCCCGGTAATACCGGTCACACCCGTAGTTCCAGCGAGTCCAGTCGCCCCCGTAGCACCGGTTTCGCCGGTCGCGCCGGCTGCACCAGTTCCGCCCGTGGCGCCCGTAGCCCCGGTAACACCGGTCACACCCGTAGTTCCAGCGAGTCCAGTCGCCCCCGTAGCGCCGGTACCGCCAATACTGCCAGTAGTTCCAGTGTTACCGGTAGCTCCAGTCGTGCCGGTTGAACCCGTTGATCCAGCGGTACCGGTAGTCCCCGCTGCTCCGGTGTCGCCGGTCGCGCCCGCAGCGCCGGTACCGCCTGTGGCGCCAGTAGCCCCGGTGATGCCTGTAACTCCAGTAGATCCGGCAGTCCCGGTCGCGCCGGTATCCCCAGTCACACCTGCGGTTCCGGTCGCTCCAGTACCGCCCGTCGCGCCCGTAGATCCGGTGGCTCCGTTACTTCCCGTTACGCCAGTCGCGCCGGTTGCCCCGGTCGTTCCCGCGCCAGTCGCGCCGGTCGCCCCTGTATTGCCCGTGCTGCCGGCCGCGGCAATCAGCAGATAATCCGGCGAAGATCCCGGCGTGCCGCTCGGTCCGGCCACCGTCGCGATATAAGTGCTGCCGTTGAAGGTGACGACCTGCCCGGCAGGGTAAATCGGCGCGTTGACGGGATTGAACGCCGTGATGCCTTCGAAGCCGATGCCGGTCGACCCGGTAGATCCGGTCGCACCCGTAGCCCCTGTAGTACCCGTCGCGCCGGTTGCGCCAGTGGAGCCTGCAGTACCTGTTGTTCCGGTTTCGCCCATAGCTCCGGTATTGCCGGTTGCACCGGTCGTACCCGCGCCAGTCGCGCCGGTCGCTCCCGTGCTGCCCGTGCTGCCGGCCGCGGCGATCAGCAGATAATCCGGCGAAGATCCCGGGGTCCCGCTCGGTCCGGCCACCGTTGCGATATAAGTGCTGCCGTCGAAGGTGACAACCTGCCCGGCCGGATAAGTCGGCGCATTAACGGGATTGAAGGCGGTGATGCCTTCGAAGCCGACGCCGGTCGACCCGGTAGCTCCAGTCGCACCCGTCGCGCCCGCAGCCCCGGTCGTACCCGTCGCGCCGCTTGCTCCCGTGGAACCGGAAGCACCGGGCGTTCCGGGTGTACCCGTCGCCCCGGTACCGCCTGTCGCCCCGGTAATTCCCGCGCCGGTTGCGCCGGTTGCCCCTGTACTGCCCGTAGAGCCGGCCGCGGCGATCAGCAGATAATCCGGCGAAGACCCCGGCGTCCCGCTCGGCCCGGCTACAGCCGTGATGTAGGTGCTGCCGTTGAAAGTCACGACCTGCCCGGCAGGGTAAGACGGCGCATTGACGGGATTGAAGGCCGTGATGCCTTCGAAGCCGACGCCGGTCGAGCCGGCAGATCCGGTCGCACCCGTCGCGCCCGCAGCCCCGGTCGTACCCGTCGCGCCGCTTGCTCCCGTGGAGCCGGAAGCACCGGTCGTTCCGGGTGTACCCGTCGCCCCGGTACCGCCCGTCGCCCCGGTTGTTCCCGCGCCGGTCGCGCCGGTCGCTCCCGTACTGCCCGTGCTGCCGGCTGCGGCGATCAGCAGATAATCCGGCGAAGATCCCGGCGTCCCGCTCGGCCCGGGTACTGCCGTGATATAGGTGCTGCCGTTGAAAGTCACGACCTGCCCGGCCGGGTAAGACGGCGCATTGACGGGATTGAAGGCCGTGATGCCTTCGAAGCCGACGCCGGTCGAGCCGGTAGATCCGGTCGCACCCGTAGCGCCGACGGCGCCCGGCCCGCCGGTCGCGCCAGTCGAGCCGGTTCCGCCGGTCTGACCGGCGGTTCCCGTCGCTCCGGTGCCTCCCGTGGCTCCGGTTGCGCCTGCGCCCGTGGAACCTGTTCCTCCGGTCGTCCCGGTGCTGCCGGTCGCCCCGGCCGCGGCCGCCAGCAAATAATCCGGCGAAGACCCCGGCGTGCCGGATGGTGCGGCGACCAGCGCAATATAAGTGCTGCCGCCGAAGGTGACGACTTGACCTTCGGGATAACCCGTCGCGTTCAACGGATTGAACGCCGTGATGCCGTCCAAGCCGGCTCCGGTCGGCCCGATCGGTCCAGGATTACCGGTCGCGCCCGTAGCCCCGGTCGCCCCGGTGGTTCCGCCGGCCGCGATCAACAGATAGTCGCTGGAATTATCCGGCGAACCGGAAGGGCTTGCGACCAATGACATGAAGGTGCTGCCATTGAAGGTGACCAATTGACCTGCCGGATAGAACGGCTCATTGAGCGGGTTGAAGACCGTAACGCCATCCATGCCGACGCCGGTCGGACCGACCTGGCCTTGCGTCCCGACCGGGCCTGCAGCTCCTGCCGGGCCAGCAGGTCCGGGAGGTCCCGGCGGTCCGGGAGGTCCAGGCGGCCCAGGAATTCCGTGCGGTATTCCCAACTGCGAGAAGATCGACGCCAGCTGCTGTTCATTCGCCCGGACGAGGGACACCAGCGCGTCTTTGTCCGACGGAGGAATCGCGAACAGCAGGATAAGGCCGCCGAGGAGGTTCAGCAGCTCGCTGCCGATGACCGCCGCGCCAAGCGGGGAAAAGGGCACGGCTTCCACCAGGGTGATGAAATTCTCGAGCAAGGCCAGCAGTTCGGCCTGTTCCGGCCGCGCGAAATCGATTTCGAGCGCGAGCGCGCGCAGCTCGCGAAGCAGGGCATTTAACTGGGCGATGCCGCTCGGCGACGGCGAAGCGAGGACGGAAGAAAGCAGCCCTGCCATTTGGCCCAGCAGCTGCTTCAGCCTGTTCAACTGCGACTGCGTTAAAGGAATCGAATAGTTCGGTTTTCGGATGGGATGTTCGTGATGGCGCTCATGATGCGGATGTTCATGATGCAGGTGCTGCCCCTGCGGATCGTGCAGCGGCGGCTTGGGCTGCTGGCCGTGCAGCGGCGGTCTGAGCGTCGGGTCCAGTTCGTTGTGGTTGCCGTTGTTCGCATCGTCGTTTGCCATTCGGTTCACTCCTCTATTTCATAGCTGCCGGAACGGGAGATGTCGTCAAGAAAGCTTCGTTCTCCTGCCAGTCGATCAACCGGGGAACGGAGAGAATGGAGTCGTACTGCTCTTTCCAGCCGTAACGCGAGTCGGGGTCCAGCTCGGCGTAACGCGCCGCCTTCAAGCGTCTGTCGGCTTCCCTCGCCCAGCCGAAATGCTTCAGCCGCAAATCCGACAGCATCGGGGCGGGGTCGAACAGGTTTCGCGGGAAACGCCCGCAATGCTGCTGCGATTCCTGCCATAGGTAAGGGAAACCGGCGACGTACCTGGCCAGAAAAGGACGATATGTCAAATGCGCCTGCCAGTGTGCGTCTTCCCGGTACTGCCGATCGTTCCAAAAATCGTACAACCGGAACAGGTAAGCATGCGCATGGGGATTAGCCAGCAAGGAAGCGATCTCGCCGGAGAACCGGTCTTCGAAATATTCGTCCGCGTCCAGGTTCAAGATCCATTCCGGCCGAAGCCGGGCCGTCGCGTCCCACTGCTGTTTTCTTAAATCCACCTCGTTCGCGAATCGGGACTCTTCGTTGCGCACGTAATAGAGCGGGATGCCTTCCAGCCGCTCATGGATGATATCCGCGGTCGCGTCCGTGCTGCCGTCGTCGATGATGACGGCAGCATCGATATATTCGCGGTGCCGGCGCAGCGCCTCGGTCAGGTAACGCCCTTCCTCGTTCCGCGCGACCATGGAGAGGACGAGCTTCGGACCCGCGTATTTCAGGAAGAAATAAGGCGGCGTCCGCCGTTCCTTGTCTTCCGGCGCCGTCACGCGGTAGTACTGCCGCGCCCGCAGCAGATCCGTATCCCGGTATATATGGAAAGCCGGGTAACGGGTATCGACGGACAATCCGAGACCGAGCGCGGCGGCGCGCACGCAAAAATGCCGATCCTCGCCCCAGAGGGACAAGTTCGGTATCCGTTGAAAAGATATCGGCTGTTCCAGCGCCGTTCGCGCGATCAGCGTGCAAGCTCCCAGTCCGCCGACATCGTATACGCCGGGCATGCGGAGCTTCATGAGCAGCTTTGCCTGTTCAGCTCTGGCCGCGTCGGGATCGCCGTCCGTCTGCCAGGGCCAATAATGGTCTTTCAGCCAAACCTGGGGCAATTCCATGCTTTCCGGATACCACTGCGTCCAAAATATCGCGGATACGAGCGGTTTTTCCGTTTCCAGCAGCGATTCCATGGTTTCGGGATGGAGCAGCAGATCGGAGTCGACGAGAAACAGGGCGTCGTACCGCTCTTCGCGGGCGATCTGGATGAAACGGTCTTTCCAGCCGGCTACTCTGCCGATCAGCTCATCGTTCCAATAATGGGTCACTTCGTCCCGTTTATAAGCGCATGATGCCGGACTGCGCTCGAGAAGCCTGGCCGTGGACAATCCCTGGGCATTGACGACGTCCGCAAACTGGACAAGCAGCGTGCTGGCAGCGGCATCCTCGTTGTCATCGACGAACACATAATCGCATTTCCAGGTCGTACGGCGCAGCCTTCCCAGCGATTGAAGAAACAAAGCGAGAATCTCTTCTTTCTGACGGACGGGGCTGCCGATGAGAATGCGCCGCTCGGTCATTTCACCACTCCCCTCAAATCATGGAATATTGAAAGTTATGAGCCATAAAGTAGTAATATTCTTGCATTCAGGAGGGAAAGGCATGCCTTGTCCGCTTTGCGACGCCGCTGATTCCCGCCTGTTCGCGGTCTACGAGCGACATAAGCTGGAGACTTGCCCGAGCTGCGGACTAGTCTATCAAGACCCCGGCAAGCTGCGTGGCGCGGCTTCCGTTATTGAAGAGATTTACGATACGGCTTGGGTAGCCATGCGCGAGCAATTCGGTCATTTAACCTTCATGGATCACGCCGTCTTTAATTCGCTTCTGCTCGAGATGGTTGCGCCCGCGAAAGGGAAGCTCCTGGAAATCGGATCCGGCACGGGCGAGTTCTTTTATATGGCGCGATGCGGGGGGTGGGACGTCGTCGGCTTCGTGCGCGTATGCGTCCGCCAAATACGGCCTGCCGCTGAACCGGTCGCTGTGGAACCGGGAGCTTGCCGCGAGCGGCGGCCCGTATCAGGCCACGCGGCCTGGCATGTGCTTGAACATCTCGATCGGCCGGTCGCGTTTTTGCGCGAAGCGGCAATGCTGCTGGCGCCGGACGGCGTGATCGCGTTCAGCGTGCCGAACCGGCGGTCGCTCATGAACCTCATTCACGGCATTCGCTCTCCGCTGTATACCGAGGTGGATCATCTCTGCCATTTCGATCTCGCGAACGTCCAGCAATTGGCGGCGGCGGCCGGTCTCGGCATCCGCATGCTGTTCACCCGTCAATACGTGCACGGCTTCGAGGACTTGCTGGCGGCGCATCCCGCCTTCGCCGGCTTGTCCGCAGAACAAAGAATGGGCCTGATCGCGCGCCTTCAAGGCGAAGGCGCCGGCCATGAAATCGTATGCGTGGCGTATCCGACGCCGGAAGGGAGCGCGTTATCTTGATCGGCATCAGCTTATGTTTGATCGTGAAGAACGAGGAGGAGGTTCTCGCCCGGTGCTTGGATTCCGTGAAGGCTGCCGTCGACGAGATCGTCATCGTGGATACGGGCTCGACGGATGCGACCAAGACCATCGCCGCGAAGTACACGAATTGCGTGTATGACTTTGCCTGGATCGACGATTTCGCGGCCGCGCGCAATTTTGCCTTCAGCAAAGCGACGTCTTCGCACATCCTGTGGATGGACGCCGACGACGTGTTCCTGGAAGACGACCTGAAGAAGCTGCTGGCGCTCAAAACCACGCTGCCGCCGGACACGGACGCGGTCTCCATGCACTATCATTTGGCCAAGGACGAATACGGCAACGTCACCAGCTCGCTGCGCCGCAACCGGCTGGTCAAGCGGACGAGGGGATTTCGCTGGATCGGCGCCGTGCATGAGTATTTGGAGGTGATCGGCACGCCGATCGCGGCGGATATCGCCGTCACGCATGCCAGCCTGCGGCACGACAGCGACCGGAATCTGCGCATATACGAACATCGGCTCGGGCAGGGCGAAGCATTCGGTCCGCGGGACCTGTATTATTACGCCAACGAGTTGAACGACCATGCCCGCTACGAGCAGGCGATCGCCTATTACAGCCGGTTCCTGCAGTCCGGCGAGGGTTGGGTGGAGGACAATATCGCCGCCTGCGGGAAAATATCCGATTGCTACGCCGCGCTCGGCGTGAAGGATCTGACGCTGGAATACGCGCTGCGGTCCTTCAAATACGGAAGCCCGAGGCCGGATGCTTGCTGCCGCATCGGATATTGGCATCTGCAGCAGGGCAATTACGCGGCGGCGGCCTATTGGTACGAAGCGGCGGCGAACGCGCCGAAGCTCGATGAAGCCTGGTCGCTGCAAAACATGTCCTGCGCGACATGGCTGCCTCAACTGCAGCTGTGCGTCTGCTACGACAAGCTCGGCGATTACGCGAAAGCGTACGAGCACAACGAGCGGGCGCGGGCTTATCGTCCCGACGACGCCTCGGTACAGCATAACAAATCGTATTTGGAAGCCGTCTTGAAGCTGCCTGGCGCATCGGCGGCGTCCTCCGAATCGGTCCAAGAGGAGGTATCGTTATGAGTCGGGGGGAAAGCGGCGCGGCAGGGCCGGGGGATCCGCTCGCGGCCCGGTTCTTCACGGATTCCGACGAGCGGGCGGATACGTTCGTATTTCCGCTGCCTGCTCCGTGGTGGAGCAGGCCCTACGAATACGCGTGGTGCGCCGGCTTCGCGCAGCCGAACGACGTTGCGCTCGACGCGGCATGCGGCATCTCGCATCCGTTCAAGTTTTATTTGGCCGACCGGTGCAGGAAGGCGCATGCCTGCGATTGGGACGCGCGCATCGAGTCGGAGACGGAGATCCTGCTCGACGTGGTCCGCGATTTCGGCAAGGGGGCCGCGGAAAGCCTGATGCGCTCCTCGAGCTTGAGCCGTTTGCGGCGGGCGCATGCCAGCATCGCGTCGCTGCCGTACCCGGCAGATCAATTCGACACGATCTTCTGCATCTCGGTGCTGGAGCATCTATCCGCCGAGGACTTGGCCGCGTCGCTCGGGGAATTCAACCGGACCTTGAAGAAGGACGGGAAGCTCGTGCTGACCTTCGATTATCCGACGGTCGATCTGACGCGCTTTCGCGAGTTGGCCTTGGGGAATGGCTTCGATTTTGCGGGCGCCTTCGACGAGTCGCTCCCTTCCGACGCCGTGTCGTCCGATCTATGGGGGCGCTTGTACTGCTATCGGGCCGTCCTGCGCAAACGTTAGGCGCTCGATCGAAGGGGGAGAAGGAGGAACCGATGGGATTCGATTACATTGCATACTGGGAGAACAATTATAAGGGCGGCGGTACGTCCGGCAGCGGCTCGTTCGGGGAGTTGGCCGCGTTCAAAGCGGACGTGGTCAACAAGCTCGTCGCGCAGTACGGCATCCGGCGGGTCATGGAATTCGGCTGCGGGGACGGCCATCAGCTGTCCCTCATGCAGTATCCGCAGTATCTCGGATTGGACATCTCGCCGTCCGCGGTCCGGCTGTGCGCGGAGAAATACGCGCGTGACGGCTCGAAAAGCTTCATGCTGTACCGGCCGGGGATGTTCGTCAACCGCGGCTTCGTGGAAGCGGATCTGACCGTCTGCCTGGACGTTCTCTACCATATTACGGACGAGGACGATTACCGGGCGACGCTCCGGGATCTGTTCAGTCCGCGCCCGCGCGTCGTCGTGCTGTACACGCGGCTCACCCGGGACAACGCGCCGCAAGTGATCGAGACGATCAAGGACCGCGACGTCTTTCACTACTTGGCGGAGTTTCAGGATTATTACGTGCAGGAACTCATCCCGCAGCGGCATAAGGAGCTGTCCTCCGCGGATTTCATTATTCTGCGGCGGGCTTCGGACAGCTAGGGGGCCGTTAGCAACAGCGATAGAATAAGAAAGCAACGGCAACATAAAAAGCCCAAACAGCATCGCGCAGATATCCCGCGCGATGCTGTTTGACTTGCGCATATCCGGCGCCTGCCCACGATCGATGCCGCTTACACCACGCTAGGCGGCCCTGCCGCATGGCGGGCGGGAAATCATGTTGAAGCGCGGACAATATTTGGCAGCGACAAAGAAAATAAGATTGACATCGCGGCAAGAACTGAATAAGATAGGTTCATAAGATGAATGAATGAATTATTCACTCATAATAGAAAACGGAGGAAAACGACGCATGACCATCGATTCGGAACAGATTCGCGACGATCGCAGGGAACAGATCAAGAAGGCGGCGCTGAAGGTGTTTGCCCAGCATGGCTTGATCGGCACGAAGATGAGCATGATCGCCAAGGAAGCCAAGATCAGCGACGGGCTGTCCTACCGCTATTTCAAGTCCAAGGACGAGATACTGACGGAGCTCGTCAAATCTTCCATCCGCGGCGCGAACGAAGCCTTCGCCCTCGTCGGATCGATGCCGGGCACGCCGACCGACCGGATCCGGATGATCGCCCAGGAGATTCTGCAGGAAGACAACCATGCCTTTATCCTGATGCAGCAGGTGATGGCTGCCCGTGACGTGCCGGACGAAGTGGCGAGGCTGATGAAGGATTACGATCCGATCGCGATGCTCGGGGCGCTGACGTCCATTATCGAGGAGGGGCAGAAGGCCGGGGAATTCATCGCCGGCGACGCGCGCGAGCTGAGCGCTTGGTATTTGACGACGCTGGTCGGGGTTATGAATTTGCAGGCCTCCGGGATGGAGGATTACCGGCGACCCAGTCCGGATTTCATGATCCGCTTGCTCGTGAAGCAAACCTAATTTCGAAGAGAGAGCTGGTGGAAACGCAATGACGAATGCATCCACGAACAAAACCTTTATCATGATCGGGCTGCTGCTCGGTCTCGTCTTCTCGGAGCTGGACCAGACGGCCGTATCGACCGCTTTGCCGACGATCATCCGGGAACTCCACGGTTTGTCGCTGTTCGGCTGGGTAGCGGGTATCTACATGCTCTCCATTACGGTCTTCATGCCGATCTTCGGCAAGCTCGCCGACCTGTACGGGCGCAAGCGGATTTATCTGATGTGCGTCGCCATGTTCATGGTCGGCTCGATCGTCTGCGGCTTGTCCCACTCGATGACGATGCTGCTGGCCGGCAGATGCGTGCAGGGGATCGGCGCCGGCGGCCTGATGCCGCTCGCGATGATCATCATCGGCGATTCCTTTCCGCTGGAGCAGCGCGCGAAGGTGCAGAGCCTCGTCGGTCCGATGTTGATCCTGCCGCAGCTGATCGGTCCCACGATCGGCGGGTACTTCGTCAGTCATATCGATTGGCACTGGATCTTCCTGATCAACATTCCGGTCGGACTCGTCGCGGCGTTCTTCGTGGCCAAGGGGCTGCGCGAATCGGTCAGTCCCGAGAAGAAGCAGATCGACTGGGCGGGCGCGTCGACGCTCGTGCTCGCCATATTGTCGCTGCTGTTCGCTCCGGTTCTGATCGACGTCAAGGGTTATGCATGGTCGTCCCCGGTCGTAATTGGACTGCTGGTCTTGTCCCTGCTGTTCATCGTATTGTTCGTCCGCATCGAAGCGAGGGCGGCCGAGCCGATCATTCCGCTGCAGCTGTTCCGCAACCGTTCGGTCGTCGTGCTGTCCTTGATCGTGTTCGTGACGATGCTCGGCGTCATGGGCGGCATGTCGGGTTTCCCGTTCTTCGCGCAAAACGTCATGGGCTTGACCCCGACGGCCTCCGGTTATCTGTCGCTGGCGTTCATGGCCGGCGCGATTCCGATGAGCGTCCTGTGCGGATTTCTCATTACCCGGGTCGCGTACAAATATTTGTTCGTCGCTTCGTTCGTATTGCCGATCGTCGGCTATCTGATTCTCTCGCGCATCGACGTCGAAACGACCGTGCTTTATATTCTCGTCGCGTTCTTCGTGCTTGGACTCGGCATCGGCGTCCTGTTCGGCAGCGATAATCTGATCGTGCAGGAAAGCGTCGACAAGGAGCATACCGGCGTCGGCGTCGCGACGGTCCAGCTGTTCCAATCGCTCGGCGCGACACTCGGCTTCAGCATCTTCGGCAGTCTGCTGTCCCGCCATATTCACGACGGCATCGCCGGCATGTCGGATCGCTTCCCGGCCGATTCGGCGGCATCGATCATGAACGGCGGCATACCGGAAGATCTCCCTGCTGATCTGGTTCTCGGCATCAAGACCGTGTTCGCGGACGCGTTCCAAGAGATGTTTCTGATCGGCGCGGCATTCGCCGCCGTGGCTTTCGCGATCTGCTGGTTCATGAAGCGCGAGGTGCTGACGCCGCAGACCGAAACGGAACAGCAGACGGCTGCCGTTCAGGCGTAAGGCGGTCATAAGCCGACAAGATGCTCGCTATTCTCATGCTGCTTCGATCGGGGATCGCCGGAGGGAAGCGGATAACGACGGCGGTTCAAGGTGCGTAAGTGACAAAAACGTCACACGGCGGCATCCTCCTTCGATGGATATGGCGATTCGTTCCAGTCTATAGTAGAGGTACGAAGGGGAGGGAGCGCCATGAACGCAGCCACGATTATCCGCACCGAAAACATTTCGAAAACCTACGGCAAGACGACGGTTCTCAAAAATATCGATTTGACCGTCGCTTCCGGCGAATTTACCGCTGTCATGGGACCTTCCGGTTCCGGCAAATCCACGCTCATGAACGTCCTGTCGACGATCGACCGCTTCTCCGGCGGCGACGTCTGGCTGGAGGGGCAGTCGCTGCTCGCGCTGGGCAAGAAGGACCTGCGCCGGTTCCGGCAGGATCGGATGGGCTTCATCTTCCAGGATTATAATCTGCTGGATACGTTGACGGTAAAGGAGAATATCCTGCTTCCGCTGTCGCTGCGCAAGGTCGATCCGCGGGAGATGGAAGGCCGTTTGATGCCGATCGTGCAAGCCTTGAACATCGCCGAGCTGCTCGGCCAATACCCGAGCGAGCTGTCCGGCGGCCAGAAGCAGCGCACGGCCTGCGCCCGCGCGATCATCACGAAGCCGGCGATCGTGTTCGCGGACGAGCCGACGGGAGCGCTGGACTCGAGATCGGCCACGCAGCTGCTCGAGGAGCTGTCCGAGCTGAACCGCAAATTCGGAACGACGATCTTGATGGTCACGCATGACGTGTACGCGGCGAGCTATTGCAAGCGGGTCATCTTCCTGCGCGACGGGGCGATCGTGAACGAGCTGTACGCCGGCGATCAGCAGCAGCGGGCCTTTTACGACCGCATCCTGGAAACGCAAAGCCTGCTGGGAGGAAAGCCGCGATGAGCCTGCTCGGATTAACGCTGAAGAACGTCCGCCGCAATTTCGGCCTGTATACGATCTACGCCGTCTCGATGATCATCGGCATGATGATTTTCTTCTCCTTCGCGTCCGTCATGTACAACGGCGATATTCTGGATGCGCTGGAGAACCGGCAAAATTTCCAAACGGGCTTCGCCATCGCTTCGTTCGTCATCGTGCTGTTCATCGTGCTGTTCATCCTGTACGCGAACTCGTTCTTCATCCGACAGCGGAAGAAGGAGCTCGGGCTCTATATGCTCTACGGCATGAACGAGCGGCATATTCTGCTGATGCTCATGTACGAGACGCTGATGATCGGCGTCGTCTCGCTGGCGATCGGCGGCCTGTTCGGCGGCCTGCTCTCCAAAATCTTCGGGTCGCTGCTCATGAATCTGATGGAGTACGACCAGGTTATCTCGTTGTCGTACCCGCTGCAGGCGATCCTCGCAACGGTCGCGGTATTCGTGATCGTCACCGCCGCGGCGTGCGTCCAGAGCTACCTGCTGCTTACGCGCGTCCAGCTCATCGACCTGTTCCGGGCGAGGGAGAAGACGGAGAAGCCGATATCGCCGTCCACGCCGCTGGCGATTCTGGCCGTCGCGCTGCTCGGATCGGCGATCGCGATCATCGGCGGCGGCATGCACGCGGTATTCTGGACCGATTACGCGGCGGCCTCGATGATCTATTGCACGATCGGCATCATCGGCGGCACGTACTTGTTCTTCCGCCAATTCGCGGGATGGGTGCTGCAGAGGCTGAGCCGCGGCAAAGGGTATTTCGAAGGGAATACGGTGCTGTGGACGTCGTCGATCCGGTTCCAAATTCGCGGCAATACGATGAATTTATCGTTTATCTCGCTGTTCAGCACCGTCCTCATCCTGCTCATGTGCTTCGTATCGATCAACTATGCCGTCCAGTTCGAAGCCGTCGGCCGCAATCTGCCGAACGACGTCGCGTACGAATCGAAGAGCGGCGCCGTCGATGCCGAGGTGAAAGCGGAGATCGAGGCATCCGGGCACGCCATCACGGGCCGACATGCGCTTGAACTGCTGCATGCCGAAGCGGTGTCGGATGTCGGCGCCGCTTTCGAAAATCCCGAGTACTTCTTCCCCGGTCTGCTGCTCGTATCGGCTGCGGAGTACAATGCCATCGTCAAGGATCGGGAGGACGGCGGGCAACAGGTCCGATTGGAGGGGAATCAAGCCGTCTCGTTGTCGCAGGGCATGGACTTTCCCGAAGCGCTGCCGGGCGGCGGGATCGATTTTACCGTTCGCGCGAAGCCGGATAAGACGTTCAAGCTGATCGAGAAGAAGGATTACGCGCTGCTTGGCTGGGCTTCCGACCCCGTGCTGTCCATGGTGAAGAAGCCGGCGGTGCTTATCATATCGGATGCGGCGTTCGGCGAGCTGCGGGGAAACGCGGCCGCCGCGAATTTCCTCGTGTACGATATCGCGGACGCGGGAAATGCCGAAGCGCTGTCGAAGCGGCTGCACGCGATCGTGACGAAGGATCCGGAAGCGTATTACTCGTCGTTCGCGGACGTGTACTCGAAGCAGATCGAAGGCTCCTCGCTGCTCCTGTTCGCCAGCGCGTTCCTTGCGCTGATCGCGCTCTTCGCCCTCGCGAGCGTCATCTACTTCAAGCAGCTTCGCGAAGCGACGGAAGCGCGGCAGCAGTACGCGATCCTTCGCCAGCTGGGCGTCGGCAAGCGGGAGATGATGAGCGTCATCCGCAAGCAGCTGCTGTTCGTCTTCGCGCTCCCGCTCCTGCCCGGCTTGGTGAACAGCTGGCTCATCATCAAGACGTATATCCTCGATTCCGTGCAGGATTTCCCGAATTTGAAAGGCATGGTCTGGGGCATCATCGCGGTCTATTTCCTGATCTATGCCGGTTTCTATCTCGCCTCCACGACGATTTATTACCGCATCGCCAACCGGGCGGCGTAACGAACGAACCGCCTCGGCGACTGTATCCAGTCGCCGGGGCGGTTCGTTTGCGTCAGGCTTATTCGTTCCCGTCACCGGCTTGCTGCAGCACCGCCCGGTAAGGATCGTGATGACGCGGAAAATGCACGGTCATCTCCGTGAACCGGCCAGGTTCCGAGACGCAGGTAATGTAATGCCCCAGCTTCTTGGACAGCTCCTGCGCCAGGTACAGGCCCATGCCGGTCGATTTCATATGGATGCGGCCGTTCGTGCCGGTGAAGCCGCGGTTGAAGATGCGCGGCAGGTCGCGGGGCTCGATGCCGATGCCGCTGTCGCGGATGACAAGCTGCTTCTCCTTGTCGTCCGCGCGCACCGCGATGACGACCTCGCCGTTCGCGGGCGTATACTTCAGGCTGTTCGTGAGCAGCTGGCTGACGATGTAATGCAGCCATTTGGTATCGCTTTGCACGACGGTGGGGCCGACGTCCAGCGCCAGGCGGATTTTCTTCGCGATGAACGCTTTGGAGCAGCTTTTGACGGCGTCCTTGACGAGCGGCTCGAGGTCGCAATTGACGAGCTCGTAGTCTTGGTTGAAGCTGTCGAGCTTGGCGTAGTAGAGCGCTTGGTCGACGTATTGTTCGATCCGGGTGACCTGCTCCTCGAGGCTTCTCGGCTCCACCTCGGTCTGCTGCATCAGCCGGATGACGGAGATCGGCGTCTTCACTTCGTGGAACCAGGACACGATAAAATCATAATATTCCTTCTGCTTGACATGGACTTCGTTCAGCGCCAGCATATGCGTGCGCTCCATATCCTGCAGCGCCTGCTGGTAGGCCTCGGCTTCGAGCGACAGCGGCTCGACGTCTTCATCCCGCATCATGCGGATCGCCCGCACGTTGCGCGCATAACGGTAACCGAAGAAGGCGCCCATGAGCAGCAGCTGCAGCACGATGGCATACGCCAGACTGTCGGCATGAAGCCGGCTCCCGGGCTCCGCGTACCAGATCAGCATGACCAGACAGAAGGTGGCGACGCAGAGCAGGATGTACGGCCCTTCGTATTTGAGGAATCGCCACGGCTTCATTCCACGATATACCCCATTCCTTTGCGGGTCGCGATGAACATGTCCAAGCCGAGCTCGGCGATCTTTCGCCGAAGGCGGTTGACGTTCACGGTCAGCGTATTGTCGTCGATGAACTGCTCGTCATGCCACAGCGCCTGCATCAGATCGTCGCGGGACACGATGGTGCCGACCTTTCGCAGGAATACCTGCAAAATGATGAATTCGTTGCGCGAGAGCTCGGACGTCCGGCCGTTGTATTCGGCCGAGGAGTTCGAGAGATTGAGCAGCAGGCCGCGGTGGCGAAGCTGCAGGCTTTCTTCCTGGTACGTATAATTGCGGCGCAGCAGCGCGTTGACTTTGGCGACGAGAATTTCCAGATCGAACGGTTTCTGGACAAAGTCGTCGCCGCCCATATTGATGGCCATGACGATGTCCATGTTCTGGGTGCGGGAAGAGAGGAAGATGATCGGCACGTTAGAGACCGCGCGGATTTGCCGGCACCAGTAAAATCCGTCGAATACCGGCAAGTTGATATCGAGCAGGATCAGATGGGGATAATCGGCCTCGAACGCGCGCAGCACATCGCCGAAATCATCCAGTTCGACGACGTCGTACTGCCATTTGCGCAGCGTGCCGGCGACGATGCCGCGGATATCCGCGTCGTCCTCCACGAGCATGATTCGGAACAAAAGGGAACGCCTCCTTCAGCGGGCTGCCGGGTTGTCTATGCCAGTATACCAGATGAAGGAAGACGAGTCGCGAGGCGGGACGGCGCAGCCGATCCTTCCGTCGACCCGAGCGGCGTCAGCGGCTCCGGACGGTCCGCATGCCGCGCCCTTTCGCGAAGCCGAACAGTCCCGCGGTCAGCCCGAGCAGCAGAACGCCCGCCGCCAGCCAAGGGTGATAACGCAGCGTCGAGGCGCCGGTCAGCATCGCGCCTCCCGCTCCGGCGCCTGCCGCCAGCCCGAGATGGATGACCGACGTGTTCAAGCTTAGAATCAGATTGGCCGACTGCGGCGCCTGCTGGAGGAAGAAGCTCTGCATGGCCGGCCCGACGGCAAACATGGCAAACACGACGACGCCCAGCAGCAAGGTTCCCGCGAATACGGAGCCCGCTAACAACGGAAGCAGCGCCAGCGCCGCGATATGGAGCAGGACGCCTGCGGCGATGACGCGCGCCGCGCCCCAGCGGTCGACGCCGTAGCCGCCTATCCGAGAGCCGACCGCTCCGACGACGCCGAGCGCGAGCATCATGACGCTGACGCCGGATATGCTGTATCGGAGCACCTGCTGCAGGAAGGGGGTCATGTAGGTGAACAGGACGGAATTGCCGGATTCCCGGAAAAACGTCAGCACGAGCGCGCCGATGATGACCGCGCTTCCGATGGCCTTGAACTGGGCGCGAAACGGAACCGGCGCATCGCCCGCGATATTGGGCAGCAGGCGGTAGAGCAGGAACGCGAACGCGGCGCTCACGATGCCGAGCAGCAGGAAGATCGCCTGCCAGCTCAGGCTTTCCGCGATGGCGATGCCGATCGGAACGCCGAGAATCATCGCGCTGCTGAAGCCGAGCACGATCGTGCCGATGGCGCTGCCGAGCTTTTCCGGCGGCACGATCCGGGCGGCTGCGCCGAACGCGACGACCAGATAGACGCCGGAACTGACGCCGAGCAGGATCCGGGACAGCATGAGCATCTCGATCGTCGTGCTCGCGCTAGCGGCGAAGCTGCCGAGGTTGAAGGAGCCGAGCGCGCCGAGCAGTACCTTGCGCCGTTCCGCGCGGGCGGCGAGCGATACGACGAGAGGCGTGCCGACTGCGAACGCGACGGAATAAGCCGTAATCAGCAAGCCTGCCGTCGCCAAGGATACATGCAGATCGGAAGCGATAAAATTCAATATTCCGGAGACGACCAGTTCGGAGGTCGCCGTGAAGAATGCCCCGAACGCGAGGGCGTACACCGTAAATCGTGCTTTGTTTGACATGCTAATCCATCCCTTCATTATCGCTGGCAAGATTTCTCTTGGCTGTAGTATAATGAAGGAACTAACAATTTGTAAGAAGGCAATTGATTTTGATCTAATCCAACTATTTTGACTTGCTAATAATAAGTAAGTTGATGGAGGTGTCGGCATGGTAAACAGTTTGAACGAACCGGAGCGCTCCAGATTCACGAATATATGCTCCGTCCTGGAAATCCTTGGCGCCAAATGGGCGTTTCTCGTGATCGCCGAGCTTACCTCGGGACCGAAGCGCTTCAATCAGCTGAACCGGGATTTGAAGGTCGTCAAGACGCAGTCGCTCACTGACGTGCTGCGCCAGCTCGAACGCAGCGGCATCGTGCGCAGGGAGGTGTTTCCGACCGTGCCCGTGACGGTGGAATACGCCTTGACGGAGAAGGGCGAGGATTTTCAGGACGCGTTGAAGGAAATGGAGAAATGGGCGGTCAAATGGGGCGACGGGACGAACAACGACCCGCGCGCGCAGGGCGAGTAAACCCTAGGCATCCCAACCCATGCGCGACTTCAAAGAAGCGATCTGCGCGATATGGTGGCGGCCGTGCCAAGCGAAGCGCTCCGCGGCGTGATCAAGCGTCATCACGCCATGCGTCGGGCTCGTGAACGAAAGCGCGAACTGCTCCGGCGTCATGCTGAGCAGCAGCGAGACGAATCTGCGGTGCAGCGCCGACAAGAGCGATACGGACGTGCCGGCCGGCGTATCCCGGTAATCGTCCAGGGTCGCGAAGGCGTCCTCGCGGAAGGTCGCGGCGAGCGGCGATGCCTCGGTCAAGGCCCGTTTGAACCGGATATAGGCGTTCATATCGCTGTCGGCCAGATGATGAACGACCTGCAGCACGGTCCAGCCTTCGGGCCTGTACGGCTCGCGGAGCAGGTCCGGACTCCAATTCGCGATCAAGGCCCGCAGAGTTCCGGCAATGCCGGCGATATCCGCGATCCACGCGCGGCGGTCCTCCGGTCCGGGATCGAGGGTCGGTTGAAACCGGCCAAGCGGAAAACGCATCTGTTCAAGCTCCGTATGCAATAGTCGCACCTCCAGGGAATGTCGACGCGCTTGTCGCGCTAATCTGGGATTCGCCGGTGCGAGCGCCGATTCCTCCCGCCCGGCAGGCGGCCGAAAACTTTTGACAAGCGTCGGACGCGGGAGGTATCATTCAACACAAGGCAGTACCGAGTGAAGGAATGGAATCCCAGGAACAACAGGCGTATGCGGCCCTATATCGAGCGACCATGCGGCAAGAACGACGGTTCTTGGGCGGCGCTCTTCGATGGGGCCGGCCGGCGAAAGGAGCTGTACGAGATGTCAACCGAACAACAACCGTCCTGCTGCTGCGCGGCGTCAAGATCGGCCGAACGCGAATCGGCGGCGGCCAATGAAGCAGGCAGGGTACGCGAGACGGCGTTCCCGGTCCAAGCTGACGCGGCGGGATCCGGGCCGATGGATGGCCGGGAACAGCGGAAAGGGATGGTTTTATTGCCCGGCGGAACGTTCCTGATGGGCACGAACGACGAGGAAGGTTTCCCCAAGGACGGCGAAGGTCCGATTCGGGAAGTAGCCCTGGCTCCGTTCTATATCGACGCCTGCGCCGTGACGAACAGGGAATTCGGCGCGTTCGTCGAAGCGACCGCCTACATGACGGAAGCGGAACGGTTCGGCTGGTCGTTCGTGTTTCATTTATTCGTACCGGAGGCGGTGAAGACCTCCGGCGGCACCAAGCCCGTGCCGGGCACACCCTGGTGGCTGGCCGTCGACGGCGCCAGCTGGCATCGGCCGGAGGGGCCGGGCTCTCATGTCGAAGACCGGTTGGATCATCCCGTCGTGCACGTATCGTGGCACGATGCGGCCGCCTTCGCGAATTGGGCCGGCAAACGGCTGCCGACGGAGGCGGAATGGGAATATGCCGCCCGCGGCGGCCTTATTCAGAAACGGTACCCGTGGGGCGATCTCCTCAAGCCGGACGGCGAACATCGCTGCAACATCTGGCAGGGCAAATTTCCGGACAAGAACAACGCCTCCGACGGCTATGCCGGCACCGCGCCCGCGCAATCGTTTCCTCCGAACGGATACGGCCTGTACAATATGGTCGGCAATGTATGGGAATGGTGCGGCGACTGGTTCACCGACCGTCCCGTCCGGAACGGCGCCTCGAATCCGCGAGGTCCGGCCAAAGGAACGAGCAAGGTCATGCGCGGCGGTTCGTACCTCTGCCACAAATCGTATTGCAACCGGTACCGGGTCGCCGCGCGCAGCGCGAACACGCCGGACAGCTCGACGGGGAATATGGGTTTTCGCTGCGCGGCGGATGCATGACCGCCGGCCGCGCAGCCATGCGGGGCCCGGATAGGCATGGCAGGTTGAAATTCGGCATTATCTGTGCTAAAATCAGCACAATAAGAGAGAGCGGAAAGGCGTTAACGATAAACGATGGCTCAATTGAAACGGTTCGGCTTAGGCCTTCAAGCGTTGATCGTGCTTGCCGCGAACGACGACCTGCGCTCCAGCGCGGAAATCGCGGAGCAGATTCAATGCGAGCCGACGGCTCTTCGCAAAATATTGGCGCAGCTCGGCGACGCCGGCATCGTCGAGGTACGCCAGGGGCGCGCGGGCGGCTATGAGCTGACGCGCTCGCCGGACGAGATCACTTTATTCGAGGTGTACACCTCCCTGCATGATGAGCAGCCCGTATGGGACCGCATGCTGGATACAACGGGCAACCACGGCTTCGGCCAGCAGGCCAACGAGTCGTTCCGGAAAATCATGACCGATATCAATACGCAGGTGTCGAAGGTGCTTGGCGACTACACCGTGGCAGATCTGATAAAACGCTAAATTTTTTTTGTGTAAATTGTGCAAATTATTGCTCATATTTGCTTCGGCCTGTTGCCTTTTCATCGCCTTTTTTCATAGAAATCGGCATGATATGGCACTCTGAAAAGAAAGCGAGGAGAACAACATGAGCAACCGAAGCCCGATTCGAATCGGCGCCGTCGCGATGACGCTCATCTTGGGGATCGCGGGCGGCCTGCTGTTCGAGCTGATCCGAATTCCGATCCCTTGGATGCTCGGTCCGATGTTCGCGATGCTGGTCGTGAACAACCTGGTTCCGAACCGGATGGTATGGCCGCAGCCGCTGCGCAACACGGCGCTTATCATCGTGGGGTATACGATCGGCCTCTCCCTGACCGCGGCGGCCCTGAAGCAGATCGCGCTGCAGCTGCCCGTCATGCTGTTAATGGCGGTGCTGCTGCTGGCCTATTGCGGGGGCATCGCCTACGTCGTGTCGAAATTTTCCGGCATGGGCTTTAAAACGGCGCTGATGGGCAGCATCCCGGGCGGCCTGTCGCAGGTCATTATACTGGCGGAGGAGACGGAAGGCATCAATATCACGGCCGTGACGTTCACGCAGGTCACGCGTCTCATGATGATCGTGATCTGCGTGCCGATTATCGTTTTCAGCCCGATCCTGGGACAAACGAAAGACGCGGCGGCCTCCGCGGCCGCTGCGGCATCTGCCGCCGTCGCGAGCTGGGGAGGCTTGTTCCCGAACCTGATCTTCTTCGCGATCGTCAGCGTGGCCTGCGCATTCCTCGGCAATCGCGTCAAGCTGCCGACCGCGTACATGCTGGGACCGGTTATCGGGACCGCGGCGCTGCAGTTGGCCGGGGTACAGGGTCCGGCGCTGCCCGGCACCATTACCGGCATCGCGCAGCTGATGATCGGGATATACGTCGGCTTGATGCTGCGTCCGGCGCAATTGCCGAACAAGGTCCGCAATTTGACGCTGGCGCTCGGCAGCAGCGTGCTGCTCATCGTCGGCGCGCTAGGCATGGCGCTGCTGCTGGCCGCGATCCAACCGGTTTCGGATGCGACCGGACTGCTCAGCCTTGCGCCTGGCGGGATGGACCAGATGGGCATCATTGCCCACGAGATTCATGCGGATCTGTCCATCGTCGCCGGTTACCAGCTATTCCGCATGTTGTTCATCTATTTCATCGTGCCGCCGTTTATCCGGATGCTGTTCCGGATACAACCTCGCGGCGAGAAGCGGCGGGGCGCCGCCTAATCTATTATTCGGAGGTTATCGATCATGGAAGCATTGCAATTGGATTTCGCCAAGACCGCGCTCGTTATTATCGATTTGCAGAAAGGCGTCATCGGGATGTCGCCGAAAGGACCGGAGATCGTCGGGCATGCCGCCAAACTGGTCGAGCTGTTCCGCGCGCGGAACGGGTTCATCTCGTTCGTGAAGGTCGATTTTCTGGACGGCAAGGATGCGCTCAAGCCGGCAACGGATCAGGAGTCGCGGGCTGGCGGCTATCCCGAAGGATGGGCGGAGTTTGCGCCGGAGCTTGGCGTCGGGGCGCGCGACCACGTCGTGATCAAACGGAACTGGGGCGCGTTCTTCGGAACGGATCTCGATCTGCAGCTCCGCCGGCGCGGCATCGATACGATCGTGCTGCTGGGCATATCGACGAATATCGGCGTGGAGACAACGGCGAGGGAAGCGTTCCAGCTGGGCTACAATCAGATCTTCATCACGGACGCCATGGCGGCCATGAGCCAGGAAGAGCATGACGCGACATGCAAATTCATTTTCCCCCGGATCGGAAAGCTGCGCACGACGGCGGCGTTCTTGGACGGCGTCGGCGGGCATTAATCGTTGTAGGAGGCAGGCAGCCTATCCTTCGGGATCGGCTGCTTTTTCTTTTTGGACCGGCCGCCGGCGGCTTTCTTGCCCGGCTTATCGGGCGCGATGAAATCGCCGCGGCGTTGGCGTCTGTCCCATTCCGCTTCGCGGTGGCGCCACAATTGCTCGGCAACGTACGTCGGAATCATCATGGTGAACATCCTCCTTGACGGGTGCTGTGCAGGCTGTCTGGCTTGCTCCTTTATTATGCTGTCGCGAAAAGGGGATAAAAAGTGTAGAATCAAAGCAATTACTTTCCCCTTTTCATTCGGGCGGGCGGAACGGAGGTTTGGCCGATGTTGGCTTACGAAAGGTACTTGACGTTATATGCAGACTTTGCCGGCGAGGCGGGAGCGGGCCATCCCGTCGAGGTCTCGCTGGAACAGCTCGCAGAGGCACTCTTTTGCTCCTCTCGCAATGTGAAGCTCGTTCTCCGTAAGCTGATCGACGACGGATTCATCGAATGGCATGCCGGGCGCGGCCGGGGCAACCGATCGCAAATCACGTTCCTGTTCGACAAGGCGGCGAAACTGCTCGAGATCGCGAGGGAGCTCGCCCGGAAAGGCGAGTACAAGCGGGCTTTCGAGCTGATCGATGTCTACGGTGCGCGGACGGACGCGCGCGAAATGTTCGTGTCGTGGTTGAACGGGCATTTCGGCTACCGCCGGATGCAGACGAACGACGCCGAAGCTTCCGATATCCTTTGCCTGCCGGTGTATAAGCCGATTTTGACGCTCGATCCGAAGGAGCTGTACTATTCCTTCAGCGCGCATATGGTGAAACAGTTGTTCGATACGCTCGTGGAGTACGACCGCGAGACCGGCAAGCTCGTGCCGTCGCTCGCGCATGCCTGGACGCATGACGAGAACGGCACGGAGTGGGTGTTTCACCTCCGCAAAGGCATCCGGTTTCATCATGGCCGAGAGCTGAGCGCCGCCGACGTCGTATATACGCTGGACCGCCTGAGGGGAAGCCGCGCCTCCGAATGGTTCGTCCGTTCGGTCGTACGTGCGGAAGCCGTAGGCCAGCGCACCGTCCGGATCACGCTCGCGAAGCCGAACTGGCTGTTCCCGCGGTTCTTGGGCTCGCCCGCGCTGTCGATCGTGCCGCATGATCTAGCGGAGCAGGACGGGTTTTGGAGCCGTCCCGTGGGAACGGGACCGTTTCGATTCGAGGCTTGGACGGAGGATCGGTTCATGATGCGCGCGAATGCCGGGTATTTCAAGGGCCGCGCCCATCTGGACGGGGTCGTGATCGTCATCATGCCGGGAGACACGATCGCCTACTCCAAGAGCTGGGAACAGCTGCTCGTGCAGGAGGAGCCGGGGGAGATGCTGCCCGACGACGACTGGGAGCAAAAGGAATTCATCTGCAACGGGTGCGCAATGCTGACGTGGAATATGCGCAAGGACGGGCCGCAGCTGAGCGCCGCCTTCCGCAAAGCCGTGGATCTGCTCGTGGATCGCGGCCGGATGGTGGAGGAGCTGGGCGAAGACCGGATCTACGCGGCGTCCGGGTTTCATCCGGAGGAACGGTCGGACCGCGTGCCGGACCGCTCCGACCACGGGCGGGCGGCAGGTCTGCTGCTGGAGTCGGGATACGATGGAAGCGAGATTACGATCGGCACTTACGGCATGCACGAGATGGATGCGCTTTGGCTCCAGCGGACATTGGCCGATTACGGCGTAGCGGTCGCCGTGCGCATGGAGACGTTCGAGTCGATCCGGGAACCGGGCGTGCTGGAAAAGGTCGATTGCCTGCTGTACTGCGTCGTTTTCGACGAGGAGGATGTTTCCCTGATCGAGCTTTACGAGCAGACCGGCAATTTTCTGAGGGAGCACATGGACGAAGCGCTGCTGGCGTGGACGAGCGAACAGGTCGAAGCGGCGCTGGGCTGCAAGCGGGCGGAGGACCGGTCAAGGTATTTATCCGCCATCGAGAACAGGCTGAGGGACGAGACGCATGTCTTGTTCCTGCTGCACAAGAAGCAAAACACGTTCTACAATCCGAATATCAAAGGCGTGGGCTTGAATTCGCTGGGATGGATCGATTTCAAGGATATTTGGCTGGGCGAAGACGAACCGCTTGCGGGGAATGCCGGCTGACGCTGCATACAGCCAAGGGACGCTTTGCGAAGCGTCTCTTGTTTTTGTCGCGGATGGCGATCAGGCTGCGGCGTGCTTGCTTGCAGCCGGCCGTGACTAGACGGGGAATTTCATTATTTAAGTATTTACTTTATAAATAAATTAGTTTAATATAAGGTCATGGATACATTCACAGCGATAGCAGACCCCACGCGAAGATCGATCATGGAGCTGTTGGCCCGGAACGGCCAGCTGTCCGCCACGGAAATTTCCGAACGGTTCACCGTCAGCCCGCAGGCGATCTCGCAGCATCTCAAGATTCTTCGCGAGACGCATGTCGTGGAAGTGGAGAAGCGTGCGCAGCAGCGGATTTACCGGATGAATCCGGATGCGCTTCAGGAAGTGGAAGAATGGGCAAAGCAGTACCGGAACATGTGGAGCAAGCGGTTCGAGGCATTGGACAACGTATTGAAGCGTCAGCAGGAACGACTCCAAACCAATCCAATCGAGGGGAAGGAACAAAACGATGACTAACGGGTACGAGACGACGATCAAGGCGGAACCGGGCAAGCAAACCATCGAGATCTTGAGGGAGTTCGACGCGCCGCGGGAGCTTGTCTTCCGGGCGTTCACGGATCCCGAGTTGTACGCGGAATGGCTGGGTCCGCGCGAATTGACCATGACGCTGGAGACGTTCGAACCGCGCGACGGAGGCGCCTACCGTTACGTGCATACCGATTCGGCAGGCAACGCGTACGGTTTTCACGGCATCTTCCATGAAGTGACCGCGCCGGAGCGCATTATCCAAACCTTCGAGTTCGAAGGCCTTCCGGAGAGAGGGCATGTCACGCTGGAAACCGCGCTGTTCGAGGAGCTGCCCGGCGGCCGCACCCGCATCGCGATGGAATCCGTGTTCCGCTCGGTCGCGGACAGGGACGGCATGCTGCAATCCGACATGGAGCGGGGCGTCAACGATTCGTACGCGCGCCTTGCGGATCTCCTGGCGCGGTTGAAGTAAGCGAAGCCTTACGCGAAAACCCGGCTGCGAGCGGCAGCCGGGTTTTCGCGATTCCGGGCGAGCTCGGAATTCCGGCATTTCTTCGCCTGCGTCAAACCATTCTTCAATGCGATCGCGGAGATGAAGCATTACGGCGTGATCGACGTTTTGAGATGACGAAGACTCGGCTCGAAGCGCTGAGCGACGGTCTTATCGCGATCGTTGTGACCATACTGATTCTCGAATTCAAGGTCCCAAAGCTCGAAGCAGCGGAAGGGGATTGGGAGCTCTTGCACGATTTTATTCGGCATTTCCCCGTCGTGCTTGGCCTTCTTCTTCCCTTGGAGAAAAATTCCTTTTTTAGCCGCGAAGGCTGCAACCTGCGCCGATCCGCTGCGTCTATTGGGAAAAGGGGAGTTCGCGATGCGAAAATGGCGGATGCTCGTTCTGACCGCCGCGCTGGTCCTGTCCGGCTGCGGCGAGAGCGCGTACTTGAAGGACAAGGTCGAGACGACCGCGGTGAACGAAACCAAGATGCCGGCGGACATGCCGGCCGATTTCGACTTCGACGTCCGATACGGCTACGGCGAGGTCAACAAGAACGAGGTCAATACGTACGACGATACGGTTACGAAGGATCTGATTGCCAAAGGAACGGCGAAGACCGGCTTGAAGTTAGCCGACGACGAGATGAGAGAGATCTATGCGAAGATGAGCGAGATTGATATGATGGGGAAGAAGCAGCTGGCTTCGGCAGCTGCATCGGCGGTCGGTTGCAGTCAGACGCCGTACAGCGAGGACAGCTGGACCGTGACCATAAACGGCAAAACCGCGTCCATGAGCTGGTCGTCGGAAACCTGCGAAATTACGGACGACGCACGGCAGCTGATGGAGCTTCGGCAGTATATTCACAAGCTCGCAGCAAGCAAGGACGCATACAAAGCATTGCCTGAAGCGGAGGGCGGCTATGATTAACGGAGTCACGCGGGAAGCATTGGCATGGGCGTCGAAAGCGGTGCACGCCGAGGCGCGAATCATCGCCGCGAAACAATTGAAAGGCGGCGTTTCGTCGCTCGTGCATGAGCTGCTGGTGCGAACGGGCGATTCGGAGCGGCGCGTCGTGCTGCGCTTGTTCCATGACGAGGAATGGCTGCGGCACGAACCGGATCTGGCGCGCCACGAAGCCGAGAGCCTGCGGTTGGCCTCCAGATCTGCGGACGTGCCGGTTCCCGAGGTCATCGCCTTCGACGAAAGCGGAGCGGACTGCGGCATGCCGGCCGTATTAATGTCGCGCTTGGACGGGGAGACGGTGCTTGCGCCGCCGGATTTCGGGCGGTGGATCGATGGCATGGCGAAGGCGCTTGCGGCGCTGCATGCCGTGGAAGCGAGCGATTTTCCATGGAAGCACTTCCGGTACGGCGATGCCTCGAGTCTGGATACTTCCGCATGGTCGCGGGTTCCGCGCGAGTGGCAGACCGCGGCCGGGATTATTTTAGGTCCGCCGCCGCCGGTCGAGCCGCGCTTCATCCACCGCGACTACCACCCGACGAACATCCTTTGGTCCGGAGGGGAAGTGAGCGGCATCGTCGATTGGGTGAACGGCTGCATCGGCCCGGCGGGAATCGATGTCGGCCACTGCCGCGTGAATCTGGCGGAGCTCTACGGCGTGCGGGCGGCCGAGCAGTTTCTGGACGCGTATTGCCGGCATGCGGGCGAGACGTTTACATACGATCCGTACTGGGATCTCGTTTCCCTGATCGACATGGCTTATTGGGAGCCCGAGGTGTACGGCGGCTGGACGGACCTGGGCTTTACCGGGCTGGACGGACCTGGGCTTTACCGGGCTGGACAAAACGAAGATCGTCGCGCGGTTGGACGCGTTTTTGCTGCTTGTGCTGGATCATTTTCGCAAGCGCTGATTATGATCGGCCGTCAAAAGAGCGAAGAAGCGGGCAGGCGCCGATCGAGCTGCTTGAAGGAGCCGGTTGAAGACGGCTTCTTTTTATTCAACCTATATACAAACCGATGGTCTGTATATATAATAAAAGCAACAACTGGAAAACGGAGGAAATCGCAATGAAGCAGGAAGAACGAAGACAGCTGACCACCCGGCAGCTGCTGGAAGCCACGAAGGCGCTCATCGGGGAGAAGGGATGCCACGTCATCACGATGAAGGACATCATGGAACGGTCCGAGCTGTCCAAAGGCGCGATTTTCCATTACGTGAAGAGTAAATACGAACTGTTCGCCTGGGTGCTGGAGGAAAGCCTGTCCGATACGAACGACCGGTTCGAGGACGAGGTCGAGCGGCACGGCGGTTCGTTCGAGCAGCCGATGCAGCTGCTGGCGAAGCGTTTCGCCGAATTGGAGGACGCCGGTAGCCCGACCAACAAGGTGCTGATGTATTTGCTGGGCAAGGAGGATGAACCGGCGGTCGCCGAGGTGCTGCGGCAATTTTACGAGCGGTCCGTCCGGCTCTCCAAGCAATGGATCGTCACGGGACAGCGGCACGGCGTGATTCCCGGGTCGGTCGATGCCGACCGGACGGCGGAGCTGTTCGTGGTTTTGGCGCTCGGACTGCGCGCGAGAGCGTCGATTCCGAATGCGGCGCGGGCGTTCACGGCGGAGCATTTCGCCTTGTTCGTGAGCAGCAGCCTGCGTGGCTAGCAGGCTCCGCATGCACCGCGAGGAACGTCGGCTTAGCGTCTATGGGAGGATAACCTTGGTTCACTAAACACGGGGAGGAATCGAAATGGCGCCTTTCATCGTCTTGTCCGGTTCATTCATTTTGTTTCGCATCCTGGGTTTCGCCGGCGTACCGTATTTCGCGGATTGGCAGCATGCGCTGCAGGCGGCCGTCGCGGCCATGCTGCTCTTGACGGCTTCGGCGCATTGGGGCAAGCGCCGCGCGGATCTGATCCGGATGGTCCCGCGCACGCTGCCGAACGCGGCGGGCATCGTCACGGTGACGGGCATGCTGGAGATCGCGGGCGCCGCGGCCATGCTGGTTCCGGCGTATTCGCACGCCGCGGCCGTTTGCTTGGCCGTCTTCTTCCTGCTGATCTTCCCGGCCAACGTGCGGGGAGCGCGGGAGAAGCTGACGATCGGCGGCAAGCCCGTACCCGGATTAATCGTGCGGACCGCCTTGCAGCTTGCGTTCATCGCGGCGGTGCTGCTGGCTTCCCCGACGATCTTCTAACGCTTGCGCTGCGACGATTCTCTATGCCAACCAGGCGGATTCAACAGGCTATCCGAACACGACAAATCGAGCGGCTATCCGGGACGTGCGTATTTCCCGGGATAGCCGTTTTTTGTCGTGCGATCAGTAGGACTCGCGGCGTTCCCCAACGAGCTGCGCGCGAAATCCGTCCAGCAGCACGTCCAAGCCGAAGCTGAATTCCTCGTCGCCGTTCATCGAGACTGTAAAGGCCGCCAGCCGGACGAAATGCGGATACCGCTCCCGCGGCAACGAGAGAATCTGCTCCGTATAGCTGTTCTCCGCCTCGTCCCGCCGGGGCTGCGCGGCTTGCGCCCGCTCGCGCAGCCGGGTTTCTTCCTCGACGAAGCCGTAAATATAATTTTTGAGCATGGCGGCCAGCCAGGGAACCCGCTCGTCCCCGAAACCGGCTTCGGCCAGCGTACGGTACAAATATTCGATATGGTCCAGACGATTCGGACTGGCTGCATGCGCCGCGTTCATGATCGGGACGGCATCGCGGAATCTAAGCAGGCTGGCGCGGAAGCTCTCCGCCCACGATCTCAGCTGCGCCGGCCAAGCCGCGGCGGGATCGGGAATATGGATGCTGACGCTGATTTCCTCCGCCAACAGATGCAGCAGCTGCTCCTTGTCCTTCACATGGTAATACAGCGCGGCGGCTTTCACGCCGAGGGCATCGGCGATTTTGCGCATGCTGATGCCATCCAACCCTTCATTCCGCAGCAGCTGCAGCACGGCGCCGATAATGCGCGCGCGGTCAAGCGGCGTATGAAGCGGCTCGGTTCCGGTATTGCCTATACCCTCGGCTGGGGAGGGATGAATGCGTCTTCTTGCCATGATGGCTCGACCTCCAAGTATGCTGTTGACAAGTATAGCATATAACGATTAATCTAACGGTATTAAATTATTATTTATCACTGTTAAATTGCTGCGGGGAGACGATGAACGATGACGAGAAGCACGATTGAAGCGATTACCCGAATGGCCGAAAAGACAATGGCGCACGCCTGGCGAGCGGTATTCGAAGACCAACAAGCCGAGTTGAAGGAAATGTTCGCCGCCCACGGCGACCGCGCCTACGGCGTATGGATCCAGCGGTTCATGCTGCCCGTTGCCGCAAGGCTTGCGGAAGAAGGATACAGCATCAAGCCCGGCTTCAACCGCAAGGATTCCGTGGAGAACTGGGGACCTCCGGAAGAGCGCGAGCGCTGCGCCTGGTACGTCGTGCGGACGGAGGACGGCGGCGCGCCGGGAACGATGGTGCTCCAGGTGTACCATTCGCACCGTTCGTTTCGCCTGCCGCGCGCTCCGCGGCTGCTTGCGCTGGAAGCGACGGAGCGGGAGGCTATCGTCGCCGCGATTTCCGATCCCTCCTTCCGGATCCGCTGGGATCTTCCGCAGGAGCGGCTGCCGCTGCAGGAACCGCATGGCGCAACCGGACGGCAGTCGTTCGAGTATGCGACGGATGCTTCCCTCGGCGACGGCTTGAAACCCGGGGAGGACGGCCAGCTGCACGGCTGGAACCTCGACGACTCGCTCGCCCACTGGGGCCGGTACGGCTGGGAGCTCGTCTCCGTCGCGCCGGCATCGGGCAGGCTCGTTGCTTTCTTCCGGCGGCCCTGCGCCGATTGAGCAACGAGGGCCGCGTCATATCGACGGCCGCAGGGTTCATACAATGACTGTATGGAGCAATTCGGAGGAGGGCGGTCTTCTATCATGGCTGCAACATTCGGCTACAAGGTTTCGGTGCGGATAAGGCATAACGGCACGGCTGCAAGAGGCTCTGCATCGCGGGCGAAGAAGAGGGGGGCTGCGCATGCAGCGCGTTGATCTGGGCTGCGGAGCCGACAAACACCGCGAATGCGTCGGCATCGACCTCATGCCGTCCGTTCATCCCGATATCGTGCATGATTTGAACGACAGGCTGCCGCTGGAGGACGATTCCGTGTCCTTCCTGCTCGCGAGCAGAAGCTTGGAATACGCGAAGGATATGGGAAGCGTGATGAAGGAGATCTACCGGGTCTGCAAGCACAAAGCGGTCGTCTGCATCGTCGCTCCGCATGCCCAGGCCGCGATTCATATCGCGAACCCGGCGGCGCGCAGCCATTTCAACGAATACACGCCGTATTATTTGACGCCGAAGGAGCATCATCACGAAATCGTATCGGCCGCGCAGTTTTCGCCGGAGTTCATTGCCGAAGAGGATCTCGGTGTCGATTTCCGGCTGCTGCGCATGGAATTTTTCTACTTCCCGCTTTATTTATCGCCGCTCTACGAGCCGGGAGAACGGATCGGCTTGATGGACGTGCAGCTTAACATGGTGGATGAGATCCTGTATCATTTCGCGGTCGTCAAAGAACCGATCACCAAGCAAGAATGCAGCATTCTGGCCGGCTCCCCCTTGGAGGAACCGGCCCGCATCAAGGAACGGCGCCTGCACGACAGCATGCTAACGAGGCAAAATGCCGAAAATGTCATCGAGTCCGAGCCCGCCCCGCAGGCCGAGGGTGAGGTAGAGCGGCCTGCCGCGGAGGAAAACGGCCGAAAGAAAGCGGCGGGTACGATCAAACCGAAGGCCAAATCCGATCCCAAAGCGAAACCGGAATCGAAGACCGGCACCAAAACGGATGCCAAAACCAAAACGGATGCCAAACCCAAGCCGGATGCCAAACCCAAACCCGATTCGAAGGCCGTCCCCAAATCCGATCCGAAAACGAAGCCGAAGGCGAAACCCTCGAAGGCCGGCACCGCGAAATCCAATAAGCAGATGCAAATCAAAATGGTGGAACCGGAAAAGCCGGAAGTCGTCCGGCGTCCCTCGCGCGTGGTGTATTTGCGCAAAGACTAACCGAAAGCGGCCCCGAAAGCGGCAGATTGCCGTTCTCGGGGCCGCTTGCGTCGCGCTAGGCCTGCTTATCCTTGGCGCTCTTCTGAATGAGGGAAATCTGACCGGCGTGGATGCCGGTATGGTACATAAGCCGGCCGACCGCCTCGAGCGGCGTCGTCGCGGGACCGCCCATCGGCGATTCGACGGGCTCGGTCCAGGCTTCCTCCGGGAGATCGCGCATGGCCATGCGCAGATGTTCGTTGGAATCGCCCAGCAGCTGCAGCAGGTCGGTCAGGTTGGCCTCGCCGCCGCTGTCGCCGGCCGGCCCGGCGTTGGTCGAGAGTCGGATCCCTTCCGGTATCGGTTTGCGGAAGAACCATTCCGTGAACATGAATTCGACTTCCGCGTTGTGCTTCAGCATGTAGCCGATGGAAGCGGGGCCGGCCTTCAGCGCCAGGTCTTCCTGGGGCAGCTGCGAGGCGGTGCGGAAGAAGCGGGACTGGATGGCGCTCCAAATGGGAAGCACGGAATCATAGTGGCTCATGGCGTTATTCCTTTCTATTGGCGAATATGGAGGCTGGCAGATCAGGCTTTTGCCGCCGTTTGGCCGTGGCCGTCGCGGTTGACGTGATCGAAGGTATCGCCGGCGAGATCGATATCGTAGGCCTGCCCGAACCCCGCGACGTAACGGCCTTCCCGAGCGGCAAGCTCGAACAGGGAAAAATCGAGTCCGCGCAGCATGGCGATCATGTTCCCGCCGAATCTGGCTTCGAACAGCGCGAAGATTTCTTCGTGTCCTTCATTGCCGACGTTGGCGGCGCTGCAAACGAAGCGCGCGCGTTGGCGGGCGAACAGATTCGCGGTGCTGGATTCGTCCTCGATCAGCATGACGTCGACGAGCGGATTGCTTTCGAGGTGGCGGAAATGATTCGCGATCCGGCTGATATAGATGTAGAACCGGCCTTCATGCTTCACGAACGGAGCATAGGAGATGAACGGGCTGCCGCTCTCGTCG
Organism: Paenibacillus sp. J22P277; assembly: GCF_059383675.1. NCBI lineage: Bacteria > Bacillati > Bacillota > Bacilli > Caryophanales > Paenibacillaceae > Paenibacillus > Paenibacillus sp. J22P277. The sequence continues at coordinate 110,038 of NZ_JBXENS010000006.1, read as the reverse complement.
ACGGTGCTGAGCAGCAGCGATTTCAGGCTGTCGGCGAAGAGCAGATACTGCTGTTTGATCTTGTCGTTATCGATCGGTTTCAAGTCGTTTCCTCACCTTCTTCGAATAATGGATGTTCGCGGTCCGGAGCCGGCATGCACGGAATCGTGGATTCCGGATGTTCTGCGGCTGCGCGCTTACGGACGGCGTGAGCCGATCGCGGCCGCCTTCGGGAGTTTCGTGCGATTAGGGACGGTTGATGTCCGGGCGGCCTCGTCAATGACGGCATTTTCGCTGTTCCGTGCTTTGCAGGGCGGCTGTTATCGCCAGAAGCGAGGTAAGCAGCACGGCTTTGAAAACGGCTTGCTTCATGATACGGAAAACCCTCCATACGTAAGCGATAATGAATGCACTCGAATTATATCAATAATGATAATCATTATCAATTAAATTTTTGGCGATCCATGGAAACCCGCCGACGGGAGTCGCTTGCGCAGTAAGTTTGCGACCGGAAAACCGGACATACATAAAAGCGGCGCGCTTCCCCGAACGGGGAGCGCGCCGCTGCCGTATTTCCACTAAGCCCCGAGACCATCTCGCCATGCGGCGATCCGGCATCCAGCTTCGGATAGGAGGTTATTTTAAGAAGTTACCGCCGGCATGGCGGGGGCAGCCGGCCAATACCCGATTTTCGCCGCGTAAGCGATCATCCGGCGCAGGAAATCGCGATCCGGTTCCGCGCAGCCGATTCCCGTGCCGTTCAGGAGCGCGGTCGTTTCCGCGCAGCCGTAACGGTACGGGGAATTTTTGGCGCCGTCGCCTTCCAGCTGCGCCATTGCCAGCTTGACCGCTTCGAGGTTGCCGGTCGCGCCGCTGTGCATCAGCCATTCGCCGTAAGCGGACGGCGCCAGGGTCTCGATGTCGTAGCCGAAGCTCCGCAGACCGTCCAACAGCTGCGAATACGGCAGTTGCACCGGATTGCAGATGTGGTACACGCATCCGATCGTATCGGGACGCAGCGCCAGATGGACGATCGACTGCCCGGCATAATCGATCGGCGTGAAGTCCACGTCCCAGTCGGCTTCAACCGCTTTGCCGAAGACCAGCATCGCTTTGATCATGCGGTAGAACGCATTGCTGTCGATGTTGCGCTGGAATCTGCCGTTGAGCGAGTGGCAGGTCAGATTGCCCGCGCGGTAAATCGTCACGTCGAGCCCGTGGCCGGCCGCTTCGATAAGCAGTTTCTCCGCTTCGAGCTTGCTGTTCGTATAGACGCTTTCGACGCGCAGGCCGGCTTCGAACACCGGCTGCTCAAGCACCCGTTCCCATTGCCCGCTCAAGGCGAGATCCTCGGGGATGCCGAGCGTGGAGACGTGATGGAAGCGCACGCGCCGCGGCAGCACCTCGGCCAGCCGCACCAGATGGCGGGTACCGTCGACGTTCGTTTTCGCAAACCGTTCCTCGTCGCCGAAATGGCGGACGTCGGCCGCGCTGTGGATGATCGCGTCGATCTTCGCCCGAATGACCGCGGCATCCGCTTCGGAGAAGCCGAGATCGGGACGTTCCAAGTCCCCTTCGACGGCGATGACCCTGCCTTGCATCAAGTCCAGGACCGCCGGTCCGAAATAATGGCTCATCGTGTCCTGCAAACGGGTCAAGCCGTTCCATTTGCCGGATTTCCGGACGATGCAGTAGATCTCAGGGCTGCTTTGCTGAAGCAGATCGTACAGCAGCTGAGAGCCGAGATAGCCGGTGGCGCCGGTCAGCAGCACGGCCTTCGGCATCGCGTCAAGGGGAAGCGGACGAATCTCGCCGAAGGCAAGCGGATATTCGTCGAGCGCCGTTTTGTCGCGCTTGGCCGAAATAGCCGTAACCGTCGGAGTCGCAGCAGGCAACCGAAGCGCCTCCTCCAGCGCTTCGGCCTGCAGTTCCTCCGTTCGCCGTGCCAGCGCCGCGACCGTTCTGCAGCGATAGAAATCGTTGATTTTCAAGCCGGGGAAGACCGGCATCAACAGCGTCAGCACGTGCATGACCGCGAGCGAATCGCCTCCGGCGGCGAAGAAATCGTCGTGGATGCCGACCTGCTCGAGCTCGAGCGCCGCTCTCCAAGCCTGCGCGATCGCGGCTTGGGTATCGTTCTCGGGCCCCGGGCCCCGCGCTTCGGCGTTTTCCTCGCGATGCTCGTAGCCGGCCAAGGTTTTACGGTCGATTTTACCGGTCGGGGACAGGGGCATCGCGTCCAGCTGCACGATCCGCTTCGGCACGAAATACGCGGGCAGCTTCTCGGAAATCTCCCGTTTGATCAAGGCCGGCGGAACCGGGTGTCCGTCCCGGGACGTGAAGAAGCCGATCAGCATGTTGTGGCCGTTCGCGTCCTTCTTCGGAATGACGGCGACGTTCTGCACGTTCGCGATCTTGATGAAATTGTCCTCGATCTCGCCGATCTCGATCCGATGGCCGCGGATCTTGATCTGCGAGTCGCGGCGTCCGGCGTATTCGATCGTGCCGTCCGGCAGCAGCTTCACGATATCGCCGGACCTGTACATCAGCTCGCCTTCCGCGAACGGATTCGGGACGAACGCCGCGGCCGTCTTGTCCGGCTGGTTCAGATACCCTTTGGCCAGTCCGACGGTGGAGATGCACAATTCGCCGTGAACGTTGACCGGGCAGAGCCGGTTCGCTTCGTTCACGATGTATACCTTGTAGTTGCCGATCGGTTTTCCGATCGGCACGTTCGTCAGCTCGTCCGGGATCAGCGCGTCGACGACATGCGTCGTGGTGCAGACCGTGCATTCGGTCGGCCCGTAGACGTTCACGATCGCGATGCGGTCGCGGAAATGGCGCTGGAACGCCCGCACCTGCGCGCCGTAGAGCGCTTCGCCGGCCACGGTGATGAGTTTGACGCCGGCCAGCTTGCGGTAACCCTCGTCCGACAAGTAGGCGGTAATTTCATTGAAGAACACGGTAGGGAGGATCGCGACGATCGTCGTTCCCGTGCGCTCCACGGCGGACGCGAACAGCTCGACCGAGATTCGCTCCTCCGGCGAGAGCAGGTACAGCGTCGCGCCGTAGAACAGCGCGCCGATCGTATCCCAGACGGAAGCGTCGAAGCTGTAGGTCGAGAACTGCGTGAGCACGTCCTCGGGCTCGATGTTGCAATCGCGCCGGACCGTTTCCCCGAGGTTGACGACGCCTTCGTGTCGAATGAGCGCGCCTTTCGGCCGACCCGTCGATCCGGACGTGTAGATGATATAGGCGAGATCATCCGGCAGGACGGCCACGTTCGGATTGCCCGAGCCGTTGAAGCCGGCAAAGTCCCGGTCGCACGCCAGCACGTCCTTGACCGCTGCGGCGCCGGCGCTCAGCCCCCGCGCGCCCTCGAGATAACGTGCCTTGGTCACGATAAACGCGGAGCGAGTGTCCGCCACGATATATTGGTTGCGCTCCTCGGGATGTTCCGGATCCACCGGCACGTAGGCGCCGCCGGCCTTCAGCACGCCAAGCAGGGAGACGATGAGCTCGATGCTCCGCTCCATATAGATCGTCACGAAATCGCCGACGCCGATTCCTTGCGCGAGCAGGGCGCGGGCCGTGCGGTTGGCCGCCTCGTTCAACTGCCGGTAAGTCAAGGCGCCTTCGGACGAGGATACGGCCGTTTTATCGGGGTAACGGACGGCCATCCGTTCCACCATCCCGTGAACGGTCTCGTTCCGTTCGTAATCCGCTTCGGTGGCATTGAGCAGCCGGTGGGCCGCCGCGTCCGCTTCCGTTAGGATATCGACGCCGGCGATGCTTTGGTCCGGATCCGCGAGCGCGGCTTCCAGCAGCGCGGCGTAATAATGCGCGAAACCGGCGATCGTCTCCGCTTTGAACAGCGAATCGTCGTATTCCACGACGGATGTCCAGACGCCTTCGCTTTCGCGAAGCTGCCAGATCAGCTGCTCTCCGGCGGCTTTCGGCGACCGACGGACGGCGAATCGGGTTTCGGCCTTGCCGCCGTTCGACGCAGCGCGGTCAGCCGCGACGCGCACGAGCTCGCGGATGCCGCGGAACGTCGCGCCCGGTTCGATCTCGAGCGATACGCAAGCGGACGAATCGTTCAGATGCAGTCCCGCCGTCAGTTCCTTCTCGCCAGACATCCGGTAGATCCAGGCATAATAAACGGCAGCCAGCAAGTCTTCGACCTGCGGATCGGCATGCGCGGCGCGCTCCATCGCTTCGCTCAACCGGGCTCCGAGCGAATGCTCGGCGATCGAGAATGCGCAGGTACGGTGATGTTTGGGGAAATCGGTCGGCAGCAGCAGGACGTTATCGCGTAGGTCGGTATTCGCTTGTGAATCGACGATTTTCTCATTCATGGCTCTCATCCGTTCTCCCCTTGATCCATTGCAGGGCATGATGGTTTATTGGTTGGCTTGCGCGATTACGACGACGGAACGGCTTATCGTTTCGGGCTTACTTTGAATTGGCCGACCAGCGATTGCAGCTCTTCGGACACGGCGTTCAGTTCCGTCGAAGCTTCCACGATCGTGCCGAGCGATGCTTTCTGCTGCTCGATCGAGCTTGCGATCCGCGAGCTGTTCTCGGCGGTCATGCCGGCGGTCGCGGAAAGCTCCTCCGACGTGGCGGTCAGCTCCTGCGTGCCGGCGGACATTTGCTGTGTCGAGCCGGATACTTCGTGGATCTGATTGGAGACCGTGCGCGTGGCGAGCAGGATATTGCCGAACAGGTACTCGAGGTTGCCGGCGACTTCGATGCCCGAGCGAACCTCGCCGGAGCCTTGTTCCATCGCATGGACGGCCCGGGAGATCTCCGCTTGGATTTCCTTGATGAGCTCGGTGATTTGCGTCGCGGACTGATTGGATTGCTCCGCCAGCTTCCGGACTTCTCCCGCGACGACGGCAAAGCCTTTGCCGTGCTCCCCGACCCTGGCAGCCTCGATCGAGGCGTTGAGCGCCAGCAGGTTGGTTTGCGCGGCGATGTTCGCGATGACCGAGACGATGTTCTCGATTTCCTGGGAACGGCTCTCGAGCTGCTTGACGACGGCGCCGGTGTCGGAGACGAATTGGTCGATTTGGCTCATCTGCTCGGTCACCTGCTTAACGACGCCATTGCCTTCAATCGAGATTTGTTCCATGACGGACGCTTCGTTGGCCACTTGCGACGAATTGTCGGAGATGCTCTGGATGACGACCGCCATTTCGGACATCGCCCGCGCGCCTTCGCCGGCGGCTTGCTCCTGGGCGGAGATGTTATGCATGATTTCGTTGATGCTGGCGGTAATCGTCGACGCTTCCGCGCTATTCTGCTCGGATATGGCATGCAGCCGTTTGGACGAGGCGTTCAGCAGATGGGTGGCTTGCTGCACCTTCACCATCGTTTCGCCGATGCGGCCGACCATCACGTTGAATTTCGCGTTGATCCGACCGAGGTCGTCGTTCCCGGTCTTGATCGAGATGTCCAGGTTGCCCTCGCTGACCTGCTCGATGCCGCGCATGAGTTCTCTCAGCGGCTTCATCGTCGTGCGCGAAACAAGATATTGAACGAGCAGCACGATGACGAGGAAGATCGCCATGATGCCGATGCCGCTCGTAAGCAGCTTGTTCAGTCCTTTCGGAACGGCGCTCGCGTCGACGTCGGCGGCGAAATACGCGAAGGTTTTCCCGTCCGCATCATGGATCGGGTACGCGACGGTCGTCCACGTGCCGAAATCGTCGGAGTAGAAGGACGTAAAGGTCGGCTTGCCGGTGGCGAGCATGCTTTTCAACCCGTCCTCGACTTCTTTCGGCTGCTCGTAGAAATCGCCGATGTTCAGCTTCGCTTCCTTGAAGGCGTCCATCAGGCTGGTCGGCATGGCGACGAGCGTCGTCTGATTGCCGTCTTTCAGTTCGGTTCCGAATATGTACGCCTGCGCGATATTGGGATTATCTTTATTGACGGCGTCGAGATACGTCCGCAGCTTCGCTTGCACGGGGCCGTCGTAGCTTTTTTCCGTCACGGCCTGCTCTACGGCTTTCGCGTCGAGTCCTTTGGCCCAGGTTTGGGTAACCGCGGTAATCTCGCCGTGGAGTTGATCGATCAGCACGTTTTTCTCGATCAGATAGCCGGACGCGATGAGCACGGCCCCGATCAAGATGATGTTAAAGGACGAAAGTAGCAGGTTTTTCATAAAAAAAGACATGCCGATCATTTTTTTCATGTTGTTTCGCTCCTGGTATGATTGTAGTTGGAACTATGCCGGATCCTTCTTATGTGCAGGTCTAAACTCCCTCCTTCTGGGACTGATGCTTTGGGGAAACGCGTAAAACAGCCGAAAATACCCAAGACTTTTATATTATCGTAAGGGAAGGACTGGAATTTTATAGAATTCACAAACTTTACAAAATTCTTCTGATTAATTACAAGGGAAACGCATACGAAATAGGAGCGAAAAAGAGGCTTTGCATACGTAATAAATACAGCCGAGGCAGGACGGGAAATCGCGGCATTATAGCAAAGAAAGGGCTTCCGGAAAACGGAAATCGTTTATCGGTTTGTCGGAATTAAAGGTAAGCCGGCATAGGCTGAATTCCGATGCGAAAAATCCCGCGCCGGCAGGACGGGGGATACGGCAAGCGTCCAACCAAGCGCACGCCGCTGATTAAGGGATGCGCGAATGGGATATTATATCCGAGATATTCGCAAGCGGAATCTCCCGATGCGAACGCGAGGCTGCGAGGAACTCGTTGTAAGAAATGTAAGTATGCGATATATTGTATACATATATCGATTATGAATCTTAGCTTCATTACGAAAGGATGGTAAGGCTTAATGAACGACAAAAAAGATCTGCGCATCCGCAGCAAGGTCATCAGCGAAGGCGCGAACCGGGCTCCGAACCGCGCGATGCTGCGCGCGGTCGGCTTCACGGACGAAGATTTCAAGAAGCCGATGATCGGGGTGGCGAGCACCTGGAGCGAGGTGACGCCGTGCAACATGCATATCGACGGACTCGCCCGCGCGGCCAAGGAAGGCGTGCGGGAACACGGCGGCGCGCCGCTCATATTCAACACGATCACCGTCTCGGACGGCATCTCGATGGGGCATGAAGGAATGACGTTCTCGCTGCCGAGCAGAGAGACGATCGCCGATTCGATCGAGATCGTCACCGGCGCGGAGCGGTTCGACGGACTCGTCGCCGTCGGCGGCTGCGATAAGAACACGCCTGCCTGCCTGATGGCGATCGGCCGCTTGAACCTGCCGTCCGTGTACGTCTACGGCGGAACGATACAGCCCGGAAAGCTGGACGGCAAGGACGTCGATATCGTCAGCGCGTTCGAGGCGGTAGGAAGCTACCACGACGGCAGGATCACCGCGGAAGAGCTGCACAAGGTAGAATGCAGCGCTTGCCCGGGCCCGGGCTCCTGCGGCGGGATGTATACAGCCAATACGATGGCTGCTGCCGCGGAAGCGATGGGCATGAGCCTTCCCGGTTCATCCTCCACCGCGGCGATTTCTCCGGGGAAGGAACAAGAGTGCCGGGAAGCGGGCGCACAGGTGCTGCGTCTGCTCGAGAGCGGCATTTATCCGCGCGACATCATGACGAAACAAGCGTTCGAGAACGCCATCACCGTCGTTATGGCGCTCGGCGGCTCGACGAACGCGTTCCTTCATCTGATCGCGATCGCCCACTCCGTAGAAGTGGAGCTGACCTACGACGATTTCGAGCGGATTCGCGCGAAGGTGCCCCATCTGGCGGATCTGAAGCCGAGCGGCCGATTCGTCATGGAGGACTTGAACCGGATCGGCGGCGTACAGGGCGTCATGAAGCTGCTGCATGCGGAGGGGCTGCTGCACGGGGAATGCATGACGGTTACGGGACGCACGCTGGCGGAGAATTTGGATGCGTCGGCGCCGCTCGCCCTTGATCAGACGATCATCCGTCCGTTCGATAGGCCGCTTAAGCCGAACGGGCCGTTGTACGTACTGAGGGGCAACCTCGCGCCGGAAGGAGCGATCGCCAAGATGTCGGGCATGAAGAAGCTCCGCTTCACGGGGCCGGCACGCGTATACGACAGCGAGACGGCCGCGACGGAAGCGATTCTGAACGAGGAAATCCGCGCCGGCGACGTGCTGGTCATCCGTTACTGCGGACCGCAGGGAGGTCCGGGCATGCCGGAGATGCTGTCCGTCACCGCGCTGATCGTCGGCAAAGGACTCGGCGGCGAAGTCGCGCTCATCACCGACGGTCGTTTCTCCGGCGGCTCGCACGGCTTCGTCGTCGGGCACGCGGCGCCGGAAGCGCAGGTCGGCGGTCCGATCGCACTGCTGCAAAACGGCGATCTCGTCACGATCGACAGCGAGACGCAGGAGATCTCGTTCGACGTGACGGCGGACGAATTGGCGGCACGCAAAGCGGCATGGACGGCGCCGCCGCTCAAGGCGAAAAGCGGCGCGCTCGCGAAGTACGCGCGCCTGGTGTCTTCCGCCTCGAAAGGCGCGGTCACGGATTTATTTTAATTCGTACCGCCTTCAAGCGAGCCGCGCGGCTATTTGATTGACATTCGGCCGAATAATGCGTATGATTTCGTTAAACAATCGTAGAATGAAATGAAGGCAAAGCGAGGCGAAAGGCATTGAAACGGATTCCCCGGACGAACAGGGACATGCAGGCGGCGGAACGCAGGGAACAGATATTGCAGGGCGCCAAGGAACTGTTCGCGGAACACGGCTTTCACGGCACCTCGATGCGGATGATCAACAAGCATGTCGGCATCACGGACGGTCTCCTGTATCATTATTTTCCCGGCGGGAAACAGGAGATTCTGGAGACGGTCTTCACGGAGGCGCAGGAGTCGAAGGTGGCCTTCATGGACGAACTTCTGGCGTCCATGGATCCGGATCTGCCGCTCGAGACGGCGCTGTCCCAGTTTTTGATCGGCTTGTACACGATCTTGACGGGAGACAGGGCGTTCATCCGGATCATGTTCCGCGACGCGGAATCCGTGCAATCGAACCGGCGGAATTTCTTGTCCGAAATGATCCAGCAGCGGCATCGCAGCCTTACGGAAGTGCTCCGGAAACGGGCGGAAGCGGGCGAGATCCGCGAGATGGACTTCGGGTTGGCCGCGCATCAGATGTTGTCCGTCGGCGTCATTTGCGCGCTTCGGGAAGTCTCGTTCATTAATGTCGTCGGCGTCGAAATCGAGACGTATATTCGTAATATGGTCACTTTCTCCGTGTCGCAGTGGCGAAAGTGATTTTTTTTGGCCTGTCCATTCACCGAGCGTTGAATTAATTAATTTGGAGGTCGTTTTTTAATGCTCAAGTTTTTCCGGCAAAAGCATCCTTATCTCGCCATTCTCATCGTCTTTATGGTCATTCTTGTCCTGGGTATGGCGCAGCTCGGCTCCTCCGTTAATCCGGTGCCGAAGGATCTTCCCGTGCTGCTCGTGCAGGGCGATGCCGGAGCCGAGACGCCTGCGGGCGAGTCGAATTTCGGCAAGCAGCTGTCCGATCGCATACAGGCGGCCGAAGCGCCGAACGGCGGAGAGATGCCGCTGATATGGCGAACGGCATCGTCGGAGGACGCGGCCGTCGATGCGTTGAATCGCGAGGAAGCTTATGCCGCGCTCGTGATTCCGGCCGATTTCTCCAGTAAGCTGGCAAGCTTGTTGACCGCGGACCCGCATCCCGCGGGCGTCACGCTGTACATCAATCAAGGCATGAATTACAACGGCTCGACGATGACGAATCAAATCTTGACGAAGCTGATGGACGGCGCGAGCGGCCAAGTCCGGGAACAAATGCTGGCGAACGCTTCCGACCATGGCGGCATGCTGACGGTGAAGCAGTCGGAGGCATTGGCGGCACCGATCGCGGTGACCACGCGCAATCTGAATGCCGTAGGCGCGAACAGCGCGAACGGCAACGCGCCCGTCGTGCTCACGCAGCTCGTCTGGTTCGGCGCGATGGTGGCGACGGTGATGCTGTTCGTGGCGGCGAAGAAAGCGACCGAGCACGGCTTCCGTCTTCATCGCCTCGGCATACGGATCTCCCAGATCGTCATGGGTGCCGTGGCGACGGGCGCCGCTTCGCTCAGCATCCTCTGGATCGCCGGCCAATGGTTCGGCTTGGCCATTCCGGATTACGCGGCGGTCGGCTGGTATCTGTTCTTCGCCGGCTTCATGTTTTTTCTCATCCAGACGACCGTCATGAGCTGGCTCGGGTTCTTGGGCATGCCGCTGTTCATTCTCGTCTTCTTCTTCGGCGCGCCGATCCTGACCCTGCCTCCGGAGCTGCTGCCCGCGTTCAGCCATCATTTCCTGTACGATTGGCTGCCGCTCCGCTTCGCCGTCGAGGGTCTGCGGGACCTGTTTTACTTTTCGGGATACCGGAATTTGAGCGCGCCGACCTGGACGCTGGCAGCGATGGGAGGAGGCGGCATCGTCTTGACGCTGCTTTCCGTGCTGAAGAAGCACGGCATCGCGTCGCCTGCGGCCGGGCCGTCCGAGGCGGCGGGCGTTTCCAGCGGCATCCAATAACCGCGGAATTTGACATAAGAGGGCTTATCCACTATCCTGACGAAGAGGTGATCGATAGTGGCTGTTCAGTCCGATAAAATTTTCGTTAATTTACCGGTTAAGGATTTAAAGAAATCCGTTCAGTTTTTCAACGAGGTCGGGTTCGGGTTCAATGCGCAATTCTCCGACGAGAATGCGGCATGCATGGTCATCAGCGAGCATATATTCGTCATGCTGCTGTCCGAACCGTACTTCAAGAATTTTACGAAGAAGAAAGTGGCCGATGCCAGCAAAAGCACGGAAATGATTCTGGCCATCTCCGCCGCAAGCAAGGAAAGCGTGGACGAAATCGTCTACAAGGCGCTGTCCTCCGGCGGTAAAATATCGAACGACCCGCAAGACCACGGCTTCATGTACGCTTGGAGCTTCCAAGACGTCGACGGCCATTTGTGGGAAGTCATCTACATGGACGAGAGCGCCGCGTCCCAAGGCTAAGCCCGTCCGCGAATCGACAAGAGAAGACTCCGCCGCAGCGGAGTCTTTTTTGGTTGCGGGAGAGCCCGAGCCGCTCGCATTCCGGGCGGCGGCGCGGTTGAACGTCGCGGAATTCGTGGTAAACTAAGGAAAACCGCATGCAGGAGGCAGCAGCATGAAACGCATTCCTTTCGTACTTCCGGCATTGTTAGCCGTGTTCCTCTCCGGCTGCTCCATCTACGCTTCGCCTTCGGCGTCGGCTCCGGCCGCTGAAGGGATTCAGGCGGAATGGGCGTTCACGCAGGCGGACCAGCAGCCGGAGCGGCTGCTGATCGGCGTCATCGACGGTGCCGGCCAAACGCTCGACATCGCGATCTACAGCTTGACGAAGCCGGACATCGTGGACGCGATCAAGCGCGCGCAGAAACGAGGCGTCGCGGTGCGCATCATCACCGACCGCATCCAGGCCCAAGGCAAAAGCCAGCGCGAAGCGCTCAAGCTGCTCGGCAGCGCGGGCATTCCGATGAAGCAGAACAAGCACGGCGGACTCATGCATCTCAAAATGACGATCGCGGACGGCAAGACGGCGACGACGGGCTCGTTCAACTACTCGAAGGCCGCGAGCACGGACAACGACGAGGTGTTGATGGTGCTGCGGGGCAGCGAGGTCGCGCAGTCGTTCGAATCCCAATTTCAGGCGATGTGGGAAGATGCGGACGGATTCGTCTCCATCTCGCCCTCCATCGGGAAGGAAGCCGAAAACGTCTCGGAGACCGATGCGGAAGCCGAACCGGAGTCGGCGTCAGAGACGGAGCCGCCAGTCGGACCGACAGCCGGCGCGGCCGCGTTCGCGAGCTGCGCCGAAGCGAAGGCCGCCGGCAAAGCGCCGCTTCATAAGGGCGATCCCGGCTACAGCGCCAAGATGGACGGCGACGGCGACGGCGTCGCCTGCGAGAAATAAACGGCTGCCGCAGGAAGCGGGAAAGCCCGCCTATAGGCGGGCTTTTTGCCGTGTTGCGGAACCGGACGGCATTTTCACGCGGAATGCCGGAGGAATTTCGGTTTTTTTGTCGAATAAAGATCGCATGCATCCCCCCGGGTTGCCCCGGCTTCGACCAGCAAGGAGAGTGACCGAACATGAAAGCCGCGCTTCAACCCGCCAAGAAAAGGCCGACCCTGAACGGCAAGCTGCGATCGCTTGGCCTCGTATTCGTCCTAATCGTCGGCTGCGCCTGCACGTTGATCTTCTCGTATGTCGAGCTCGTGAATCAGAAGACGAGCATTCATCGCCAATTGGAACAAACGATCCTGCTGCAGCAGCAGTTTATCGATAAATGGCTGGACGACCGGATGTCGGACATTCGGCTCATCGCGAATTACCCCGCCGTCAAAAGCGGGGAAGCGGATCAAACGCTGGAGCTGCTCGGACTCGTCAAGAGCAATCACCGCGAATTTCGATCGCTGACCTCCGTAGACGACAAAGGCTATACCGCGGACGGCTTGAACATCCAGGACCGCTCCTACTTCGCGGAAGCGCGGCGGGGCAACGATTCGATCTCGGACGTGCTCCTCTCGCTCAAGGACGGCAAACGCATCATCGTGTTCGCGGCGCCCGTCATGGGTAAGGATGATCTTTTCAAAGGCCTCGTGATGGGAACGGTCGAGCTGACGACCATCGAGCAGCTGATGGAGCGGTTCTCGTACGGCGAGAAAGGGCAGACGTACCTCGTCGACCGCGACGGCACGCTGATTACGGGCGAAGGCAGCGGCGCCGATCATCCGGAGCGGGTCGGTCAGACCCTGCTCGAACGTGCCGAAGCCGGCATCCAATCGCGGCATGCCTACCACAATTACGACGGCATACCGGTGTACGGTGATTATCTGTGGACGAAGAACGGCAGCTGGCTCATCATCGGCGAAGCCGCCCGGAAGGACGTATTGGCTTCGCTCTATACGGAGCTCGAGTACGCGTCGTTGTTCATTTTGCTGGCGATGCTCGCGGCGGTGCTCGTCATGCTGCGGACCTCGAAGAAGATCGCGAACCCGGTCAACCATCTGCTGCGAGGCGTCCGGATGATCAAGGACGGGGGTTATCATTACCGCATCGACCCCGGCGTGCTGGACGCGTCGACGGTTGAATTCCGCCAGCTCGGCCTGACGTTCAATTCCATGTCGGACACGATCCTGGAGCATACGGCCGCGCTTGGCAAGGAGCGGAATTTCGCGTCGTCGATCATCGACACGGCGGCTTCGCTGATCATCGTCCTGGATAAGGACAGCCGCATTCTGCGCTTCAACGCCAGCTGCGAGACGGCCACCGGCTATACGTTCGAGGAGATGCGGAACGAGTCCATCTACGCCCGTTTGATCCCGGAGAACGAACGCGCTACCGTCGAAACGCATTTTATCGAGCTAATGACTACTCGGGGGAGCAACCGCAACGAGAATCATTGGCGCTCGCGTTCCGGGGAGCTGCGTCTCATCGCGTGGTCGAATACGATATTGCCGGAGACGGACGGCAAGATCAAGCACGTCATCGGCATCGGCATCGACATCACGGAGCAGCGCAAGGTCGAGCTGGCACTGGAAGAAAGCCGGGTGCGGCTGGGCACCATCATCGAGACGGTCCCGTCCGGGATCGTCGTCGTCGAGGAAAACGGCATGATCTCGATGGCGAACCGAATGGCGGAGGATATCTTCGGCATGGACAAGGCATCGATCGTGAACCGCGCGTACCAGGATGCCGTATGGGTGCTGTACGACTTCGGCGGCAATCGGATGCCCGTGGACGATTTCCCCGTCACGGTCGCCATGCGCACGGGACGGACGGTAACGAACCGCGAATTCATATTCGAGAAGCCGGGCGGCGCCCGTACGATGATTTCCTGCAATTGCTCGCCGGTATTCGATCGCGAAGGGCGCATTCGCAGCGTGCTCGTCTCGTTGTCGGACATCACCGAGCGGATCGCCGTGCAATCGGAGCTTCAGGCGGCGAACGACGAATTGATGAAGCTTTCCTCGCTCGACGGTTTGACGGGCGTCTTCAACCGCAGGTATTTCAACGAGCGGCTGCGGGAGGAATGGGATAAGCACGCGCTGAAGAACGAACCGCTGTCGCTGATCATGCTGGACATCGATTATTTCAAGGCGTACAACGACACTTACGGCCATCTCGGCGGGGATATGTGCCTGAAAACCGTAGCGGCGGCGATCCGCGATTCGCTCGACGGGCCGAGCCGCTTCGTCGCCCGCTACGGCGGCGAAGAGTTCGGCGTTGTGCTTCCGGGCACGGCACGGGAGGGAGCGGCGGCGCTCGCGGAATCGCTGCGGGTCCGGGTGGAACAACGGGAAATCGCGCACGCGAGATCGCACGTCAGCCGTTACTTGACGATCAGCCTGGGCGTGGCGACCGTCGTGCCCGACTTCGGAAGCGATGCGGAATCGCTGGTATCCGCCGCGGATAAAGGGTTGTACGAAGCCAAGCGGAGCCGCAACCGGGTTGTCGCGGAGGATGGTCGGCAAGCGGAGGCGGCAGCGTCCGCGGAAGCCGATTTCCGGGGCTTGTAAGCGAGGGAACGCCAAAAAAGGTCCGCGGGGATGCGTCTGATCGCATCCCGCGGACCTTTCGTCTAATACACGCCGTACGTCACTTTGCGGACCAACTGCTCGATTCGTTCGGTCATGGCCGAGTCGTCGATGCGCTCGTACACGTCGGGCTTGAACAGCTGACGCTTCTTGATCTGGTAGTAGTCGCCGATCGCGCCGCGCAGCGTCAAGTTATGCTTCATCAGGTAATGAGGGTCGAGCAGGTTGCGGAACATCAGCTCATCCTGCAGGATGAGCAGCGTCGCGTTGGATTCGTGGAGGCAGCCTTCCGCCATGCCTTGCTCGTAGAAGCGGCGCAAGCGTTCATGCCGCTCGCTGATCGCGACGTCGATGGAAGCCATCAGCTGCGGATACACCTCGCGAAGATCGTGGAAGAACACTTCCGTGCCGTAGTTCGCGATCATAAGCGTTTGGGCGAACGATGAGTTAAAGCCTTTGATGAAGGCCTCGCTGCTTCCGGTCTCGAATTGGCTTTCGGAGCCGACGACGAACCGGACGAACAGCTGCGCCAAGTAGTCTATGATTTCATCGCGTGAAGGAAAATATTTGTACAGGGTCGCTTTGGACAGGTCCATCGTTTTGGCGATGTCGTCCATGCGCAGGCTTTGAAAGCCGCTTAATTTCACGGGATGAAGAAGCTTGGCCACGTACTTGTTCTTGATGGTATCGTCCGTATATCGGCAGCTTTGCGTTTCATTGGTCGTTTCCATAAGCGCTCACACTCTCTTTCCATACCAGTTAGTATACACAAATCGGAACCCGAAATAAACTGTCTAGCCGAACTAAACTAAAAACGATGAAATGAGTTTACTTTATCTAGGTATTGGTGTATGATCAGTTCTGCGAAATGGCGCAGCCTGACGACGCCATTACTTTCAAGCAAGGGAGAGAAACCATCCTTATGAGCAATTCCACCGTTGCGAACGTCCGCTTCTGGCCCATTATGATCGCCATCTTCTTCGGCGCGTTCCTAAGCATTCTCGGGATCAGTACGATCAACGTGGCGCTGACCATCTTCATGAACGACTTTCATGCCGGTCTCAGCACCGTTCAATGGACGCTGACCGGTTTCATGCTCTCGCTGGGCACGATCGCGCCGTTGACCGGCTACCTGGGCGATAAATTCGGGTATAAAAATGTCTACCTCTACGCCATGGGCGGCTTCGTCGTCTTCTCGCTGCTGTGCGGCCTGGCATGGAACATCGAATCGCTGATTACGTTCCGCATCCTGCAGGGGATCTTCACGGGGCTGATCCTGCCGGCGACGATGACGATCATTTTCCAGGTCATCCCTCGGGAAAAGCAGCCCTTCGCCGTCAGCATCTGGGGACTCTCCGCCATGCTCGCGCCGGCATTCGGACCGACGATCAGCGGCTGGCTCATCCAACAGTTCAGCTGGCATTGGCTGTTCCTGATCAACGTCCCGATCGGCATCATCGCGATCGTGTTCATTATGATCATGATTCCGAGTTACCGCATCGGTTCCGCTACGCGGCTCGACAAGGTCGGACTGGTGACCGTCATGGTCAGCAGCGCGTCGCTGCTGGTCGCGCTCAGCGAAGGCCGCGAGTGGGGCTGGGGTTCCGGCAAGACGATCGGGCTGTTCGCGGTCGGCGTGCTGTTCCTGGCCGCGTTCATCGTCCAGGAGCTGAGATCGAAGAGCCCGCTGCTTAATCTGCGCGTGTTCGGCAATTACCGTTTCTCCATTACGCTGGTGGCGAATACGATTATCACGATCAGCCTGTATTCCGGCACCCTGCTCGTGCCGCTCTTCCTGCAAAACGTCCAAGGGACGTCGGCGATGGACACGGGGCTCGTCCTGCTGCCGTCTTCGCTGATCATGGCGCTCGCGATGCCGATCGCAGGCAAGATCTATCCGCGCGTCGGCGCCAAATGGATGACGGTGTCCGGCCTCGTGCTCATCATCATCGGCAGCTACGAGATGACGCAGCTCCACAGCGACAGCTCGAATTTCTATATTATCTTCTGGATGGCCGTTCGCAACCTGGGCGTGTCGTTTGCCGCCGCTGCGACGAGCACGGCCGGCATGGAAGAGATCGGGCCGTCCATGGTCGGCCACGCGTCCTCGGTGACGAACTGGGTCCGTAACGTCGGCGGGTCGTTCGCGATCGCGCTGTTCACGTCGCTGCTGGCTTCCCACTCGCTGACGCATGCCGCCGACTTGGCGCAGGCCGGCGGGAATACGCCGGCGGTCATTCAGATGCTCTCGTTCACGATGAGCGTGAACGACGTGTTCCTGATCGCGACCTTCATCGCGGTAGCCGCGATTCCGTTCACTCTGTTGATCCGCAAGAAACGCGGTACCGCGAAGACGGAAGCCGTGGCGGCTTAAGACGCTGACGGCAAAAGAGCGCATCCCGGAGAAATCCGGCGATGCGCTCTTTGCGTTTGCCGCAGGAATGCGGCACAAATGCGAGTGGCACGCTACAGCTGCCGACGCCTCCGCGTTCGCATGCGGCGATACGGGAGCGGCGAAGCCGCGCATGCGACCTACGAATGGTCTTGATTCTTGTAGGTTCGCGGGTTGACGCCGAACCGCTTGCGGAATTGGCTGGCGAAGTGGTTGTAGTTCAGGTAGCCGACCTCCTCGGCGACTTCCGCGGCCTGGCGGCCGGAATGCTCCAGCAGCAGCGCCGCTTGGCGGATGCGCATGTCGTTCAGCGAATCGATGATGGACGAACCCGTCGACTCCTTGTATAGATGCGATAGCCGCGACGGCGACAAGCCGATCTCCCGCGCCAGATCTTCGATGCGGACGGGGTCCTGCATGCGGGAGGAGAGCAGATGACGGACTTCCTCGATCCGCGGATCGAACTGCTTGGAGAGGCGCCGGGCGAGCAGCAGGACGATCTCGCGGATCGCATTCTCGCACAGCTCCCCCCAATATAGGCCGCGTTCGATGGAATCCGTCAGGATGCGCCGGAACGCCCGCTGCATGCGTTCGCGCGCGGATTCGTTGTCCATCGCGAGGACGAGCAGCTTGTCTTGGGGCAGGAGGCTCGTCTCCGTGATCCGCGACGTGAAATGCGCCCACATGAAATGCCAATTGCCGCCTTTGCGCGTCCCGTATTGATGGGGCACGCCGGGCTGCATAAGCGTGACGTCGCCGGCTTGGCAGAATCGTTCTTCTCCGTCGATGACGAAGTAACCGCTTCCGTCCAACGTATAGGTGAGCAGCCAGTCGCTCATGCCTTCAGGCCGTTTCATGGCGTAGGAATCGGGGTGGTTGAAATGTCCGGCAACGACGGTGCGAATGCCTTGTTCTTTGATGACGGAGGGCAAAGGGTTCTTTTTCGCGTTCATGGCTTGCGTTCACTCCCGGCGCAGCGTAGTTGGCTTCCAATATTTCGATTATAGCAGGATCGATGGAGTTTTCAGCATGATTCTTACTTCTGCTTCGCGGCGGCCGGTACTACAATGAAGACATGGAGAACACATCTCAATGCCATGCCAAGGGGGAAGATCACAGATGCCGCAACCGCTGCGCGCCATTACGGAGGAACAGAAGCGTCAGTTCGATACGGAAGGTTATCTGGTCGTAAAGGGACTGTTTTCGCCGGACAATCTGGCGGAGATCGAAAGCACGTTCGAGACGATGAGCCATGAAACGGTTCCCGGCTATTTCGAGCCGAATCTGGCTGGCGATGCCCAGGATCCGCTCAAGCGTTACCCGCGGGTCATGCATCCGCACCGCTTCAACGACACGGCGAAGAAATACATGCTGCACGCGCCGGTGCTGGGCATATTGGCCGACCTGTACGGCGAAGAGGCGTACGCGGCCCAAAGCATGTTCTATTACAAGCCGCCCGGCTCCAGGGGCCAAGCGCTGCACCAGGACAACTTTTATTTGAAAGTGGAGCCGGGAAACTGCATCGCGGCTTGGACCGCGGTCGACGCCGCGGACGAAGAGAACGGCGGCCTCCTGGTCGTGCCGAAGACGCAGTCGTACGACATCGCCTGCCCGGACACCTCCGCAGATACGACGGAATCGTTCACGAACCATTACGTGAAGCCGCCCAAGGACGGGGTCGCCATGCCGGTCATCATGGATAAGGGGGACGTGCTGTTCTTCAACGGCAACCTGATCCACGGCTCGTACCGCAACAAGACGAAGGACCGCTTCCGCCGGGCGTTCATCTGCCACTACGCGAATGCGTCCGCGGCCACGATCAATATCCACTACAATCCGCTCTTCAAAGCCGACGGCACGGAAGTGGTGCTGGAGGGCAATCCCGATGGCGGTCCGTGCGGCGTGGAAGTCGGCGAGTTCACGTACCATTAAAGCCGTGCAATCCGTGCAAGTCATGCAGATGCACGCGCGCCGCAGTCCAACGGACTGCGGCTTTTTGCCGTCCATGCCCGGCGCGAATTAAGGGATTCGGATCGCATCTGCCGAAGATAAGCATACTTTATCGGTGAAGAAGAAAAGCGCTTTCGCCGCAATCGCGCGATAATAAGGGCATGGCAGGCAACGACGCTCTTGAAAGAGAGCGGCAACCCCGATATCATAGGAGGCGGAAGATATGTCAAACATCGCAAACGGAAAATTGACGCAAGCGGAAGTGGATTTCTACGACGAACAGGGCTATGCGCTGTACAAGAATCAACTGTTCGGCGCCGAGAAGCAGGCGGAGCTGTCGGCGATCTTCGAGGAACAATGGGAAATGGTCGGCCGCCGGCTGAACAGCGAGCTGGACACGCCGCATTTCCGCGACGAGCGGCTGCTGAAATTTCTGCTTGCTGACGAGGTGCTGGATCTGGTCGAACCGATTCTCGGGCCGAACATCGGGCTTTGGTCGAGCCACTTCATCTGCAAGGAGCCGCTGATCGGCAAGCAGACGCCGTGGCATGAGGATTCCGCGTATTGGAAAGGCCGGCTCGACCGGTTCGACAAAATCGCGACCGTCTGGCTCGCCATCGACCGCAGCAACAAGGAAAACGGCTGCATGCGCGTCATCCCCGGCACGCACAAGAACGGCTTCTCGGACTACGAGGCCGTGAGCGAGGACGAGAATATTTTCGCGACGCAGATCAAGAACATCGACGAGTCCAAAGCGGTCTATTTCGAGCTGGAGCCGGGCCAATGCTCGATCCACGATTCCCGGATCATTCACGGCGCGACGCCGAACAAGAGCCCGAACCGCCGCTGCGGCTATACGATGCGCTATTTCTCCACGGATGCGAAGGTCATTCCGGAGAAAAACCCGGGCTTCAAAATATGGCTCGCGCGCGGGAAAGACATCGCGGGCAATCCGTTTGTCAACGCGTAATTCCTGAAGGGAATCGCGATTCGGTACCGGTCGGAAGGGGCGGTTGGCCGCATGCATGACTACAAGGGACCCGAGCGTCTGATGAACGACAGCTATATGACGCCGTCCGCCTCGGTCAGCCTGTTCAAGCATCGTCTCGACGGCCGGATCGATACGCATTGGCATGAGTTTTTCGAAATGGGCTTCGTCGTATCGGGCGGAGGCACCCATGTGCTGAACGGCGTGCCGGAGCGGCTGGGCAGAGGCTCGGCTTTTCTGCTCACGCCCGCGGATTTCCACAGCCTGGAGCCGGATGCGGGCGAGACGCTGGAGCTGTACGATCTGATCTTCAACGATCGGTTCATTCGGGAACCGATGCTGGAGCTGCTCTTCGATCACGGCGTCCGGCATACGGCCGTATACGGCAGGGAGGAATACGAGGCGGCGGAGCGGGAATTCGAGCTCGTTTGGGAGGAATCCGCGGGCGGCCGTGCGGGAAACGCCATGCTGGTGCAGGGCAGCGTCGAGCGGCTGCTCATCCAATTGTCCCGCAGGAGCGGGCCGGCGCCGGCCGCTGACGGCGATGCGCGCGGCGCCGGCCTTCCGATTGCGCCCGCCGTGCGCAAGGCGCTCATCTATATCCAGCATCATTTCCGCGAGACGCTTTCGCTTGACGATGCCGCCGCGAGCTGCGGTTTGTCGCCGAATTATTTCAGCGAATGCTTCAGCAAAGGAACGGGCGTCACGTTCCAGGCGTACGTGCAGGACTTGCGCCTGCAATTCGCCAAGTCGCTGCTGAAGACGACGCGCCTGCCGGTCACCGAGATTTGCTTCGCCTCCGGCTTCAATACGCTGCCTCATTTCGAGCGGGCTTTCAAGAAGCGTTTCGGCGGGACGCCGCGGGATTATCGGAAGCGATAGAAAGGACTGGGCTTCAAACCGGCTGCGGAAGGACGCAGCCGGTTTTTCTTCGTTTCGCTGCAGGCCGCTCGCCGGATAAACGAACGAGGATGGGCTTGCGATGCGCGCTTGCCGCTCAAATCGCATTTCCTTCGCCGAATCGCTATACTAATAGAAGGCAAGAAATGAATCATAGAATCGGATCGAGTCGCGAAAGGTTGTGGGGAGTTCTTCATGCGGAAGCTGCCGGCACGTGTCAGAATGATGCTCATGCTTTTTATTTTCGTTTGCCTGCAGGCGTACGCGGGCTGGCATTTGAAGCTGTTTATCGGAGAATCGCCGGCTATCGGCGGAGCTGCGTTCGAAGCCGTCTATTGGCCGTTGTATGTGATCGTCGCCTTCGGGTACTTATTCTCGCGGATGCTGCGCAAGCGCCTTCCCGGACCCGTCGTGCTGGCGTGGAAACGGGTTGGCGCGTATTGGGTTGCCGTATTCGAGTACGCCATCGTGCTGCTCCCGTTCGCGGATCTGGCCGCCTGGCTGCTGCGCGCCTTGTCCGTATCGAACGCGGACGCGATCCTGTACGTCGGCGGCGCCGTCATCGTCGTTATGCTCGCGATTCTGCTCCGCGGCTCATGGAATGCCTGGTCGCCGGTCGTGCGCGAATACGCCGTCGCGATCGATAAGCCGGCAGGCAGCTTGAAGGAGCTGCGCATCGCGGTTGCTTCCGACTTGCATCTGGGCACGACGGTCGGAAGACGGCATCTGGACCGGCTCGTCCGGCGGGCGAACGCGCTGGAGCCGGATCTGATGCTCCTGCCCGGCGACGTGCTGGACGACGACGTCGAGCCGTTCGTCCGGTTTAATTTCGGGGATCAGCTGGCCCAAATCAAGGCGAAGTTCGGCACGTACGCCGTTCTCGGCAATCACGAATATTACGGGGGCGGCATCGACGTCTACGTGAAAGCGATGCATGGACTCGGCATCCCCGTTCTGCTCGACGAGACCGTGACGATCGGCGACGGCTTCTACTTGATCGGCCGCAAGGACAAGACGGATCGCGACAGGGCATCCGTCGCGGAACTGACTGCCGCCTTGCCGGACGATAAGCCGCGCATCCTGATGGACCATCAGCCTTCGGCGATTCGGGAGATCGCCGGCGCGGGCATCGATCTCTCGCTGCACGGCCATACGCATCGCGGCCAGATGGCGCCGAACCATTGGATCACGAGGCGGATTTTCGAATTGGATTGGGGCTACAAGCAGTTCGATTCCTTGCATGCAATCGTCTCCTCCGGCTTCGGCACATGGGGACCGCCGATCCGCATCGGCAGCCGCAGCGAGATCCTGTTCGTTACCGTCAGGTTCGGCTCCCAATAGTGACAACAAATTCGTATTGGTCGCTGCCGGGATCCGTCGTATAATTTACTAGCAGCTAGATTCGGAGAGTAACCTACAACGACGCATCGACGAGGAGTTGGAGCCGCAGATGGACCTTGAATTGAATTCGCCGCTCATGCCGCTGCCAACCCCTCCGCAAAGGAAGCCCGCATGGAGGCGGCTGGCGGCCTGGCTGGTTGACCGAGGCAGGATGACGCTTCGATTCGATACGCTGATCTGGCGTTTCGCCATGGCCGGGCTCTGGGTCGCGTGCAGCGCGGTGCTCGTGATCACGGCGCTCGGCATGCCGACTGGCATCGGCGTCGCGTTCGACGCCGCGGTCGCGGTGGCGATCGGCACGCTTGGCATGGCCGCCGCTGGTTTGGCGGGAGCGTACGTTCTGGCGCTTTGTTACGCGCCCGTCCCGCGGCTGACGACCGGCGTGCTCGCGTTTACGGGCTTCGCGATGTGGTACGTGGGCGACAAAGCCAATCTCGGCGATTGGATCTCGCTCGTGCTGGCGGCGATTATCGCAGGCATCGGGTTAGCCGGCGGGTTGTTCGTCGGCCTGCTTGCGCACCGGCGCGTGCCGGCGCTATTAAAGGTCGCGTTGATCGTCGCGATCACGGTGTCCGGCCTCAGCTTCGACAGATGGCCCATGAACGTCTACGGCGACGTTCCCGCGGACGCGCAGGTAGTGACGCCCGAACCGGAGGTCGCGCAGATCGCGGCGGGCAATCCATCGGCGGACGGTCCTTATCCCGTGACATCCTTTACGTACGGAAGCGGCACCGACACCAAGCGGGACGAATTCGCCTCGGGCGCCGCATTGAAATCGGAATCCGTCGACGCATCCGCCTATATCCACCGCTGGAAATGGCTGAGAAGCCTGTTCTGGGGCTTCGACGAGACCAAGCTTCCGGTTAACGGCCGCGTGTGGATGCCGGAAGGAAACGGACCGTTCCCGCTCGTGTTGATCGTGCACGGCAATCATTTGATGGAACAGTTTTCCGACGAAGGCTACGCGTACCTGGGCGAGATGCTCGCAAGCCGCGGATTCATCGCCGTGTCGGTGGACGAGAATTTCCTGAACTATTCGTTCTGGGGCAATATTCCCGACAACGACATGAAGGTGCGGGCGTGGATGCTGCTGAAGCATCTGCAGCAGATCGAGACGTTCAACGAGCAGGCGGGCAGCCCGTTCTATCACCGGGTAGACCTGCAGCAGGTCGCGCTAATCGGGCATTCCCGCGGCGGGCAAGCGGTCGCCATGGCGGCGGACCGCTCCGCATGGTTCGACAAGGACAAGACGCTTGCGAGCCTGGACGCCGTGAAGATCCAAGCCGTGATCGCGATCGCCCCGACCGACACGAACGTGGACAAGAAGAAAGCGCAGCTGAAGGATACGTACTACTTGTCGCTGCAGGGAGCGAGCGACGGCGACGTCGACACGTTCGGCGGGGAACGCCAATATATCCGTTCCAGCTTCACGCCGGGCTCCGACCGCTTCAAGGCGACGTTGTACATCGGGGAAGCGAATCACAGCCGGTTCAACACGAGCTGGGGCACGATGGACGACAGTTTGCCGGGGGGATTGCTGCTCCGGAAGGACGAGATGATGGACGCCGACGACCAGCGGCAGGTCGCGAAGGTGTATGTCGGCGCCTTCCTGGAAACCGCGCTGCACGGGAACGCGCAGTACGAGACGTTGTTCAGCGATTACCGCACGGGCGAAACCTGGCTGCCGGCCGCAACGTACTTGAACCGGTTCGAGAACGGCAGCTTCCTGCCGCTCGCGCGGATCGACGAAGATTACGACAAGACGAAGCTGACCAACGGCGCGACCGCCAAAGCGGAGCGCCTGCAATGGTCCGAAGCCGCGGCGGAAGACCGCGACGGGAATGACAAAGGCACCCGCGGCGCGGTGCTGCAGTGGAAGCAGGGGGACGGCAGCTACTCGCTGCTGCTCCCGGAATCGATCGATGCGCTCCATGGCCGCACTTCGCCGGCGCATCAGGAATTGGTCTTCAACATGACGAATTTGGAAAGGGATTTGCCCGGCTTCAACCAAGATTCGGACAAGGACGGCGGTTCCGGCATTCCGCTGCCGCAAGTGGAGATCGAATTGCGAAGCCGGAACGGCGCGGCCGCGCGGCTGCCGCTTTCCGAGTTCAAAGCGGTCGTGCCGCTGCCCTACACGCACTTCACCTTGTTCCCGTGGATGGAGAACAGCGTCATGAACGGCAAGTACAAAGAGCCTACGGAACCGGTGTTTCAGACCTACGGCCTTCCGTTCGACCGGTTCCAAGCGGTCAACGCCGAATTCGACCCCGCCCATTTGTCGCAGGTGACGTTCTATTTTACCAGTGACCAGGGTAAAGTCATGCTGGACGATATCGGCATCGCCGATGTCGTCAAACCATGAGCGCGGAATTATGAGAAGCAAAATCGCCCAAGGAGGATTTAAGACATGCTAATCGGCATTCCGAGAATCATTTCTCCCGAGCTGCTCAAAGCGTTGATGGAGATGGGGCACGGCGACGAAATCGTGCTGGCCGACGCCAATTTTCCGGCGGCGAGCCACGCGCAGCGGCTGATTCGCTGCGATGGCCATCCCATCCCGGAGCTGCTGGACGGCATTCTCCGGTTGTTCCCGCTCGATCCGTACGTGGCCAAGCCCGCCGCGCTGATGGAGGTCGTGCCCGGCGATACAGTGGAGACGCCGATCTGGGACGTCTATGGTACCGTTATCCGCGGCCGCGCCGGTCTGGAAGCGCCGTTCGAAACGGTTGAACGCTTTGCATTTTATGAGCGGGCCCGCAAGGCGTACGCTATCGTGGCGACGGGGGAAGGCGCGCTGTATGCGAACCTGATCCTTAAGAAAGGCGTTATTTCGTAAGGTTCCGGCCCAGGCCGGCCGTTTCCGGGGAAGAATCGGGGATGGCCGGTTTTTTTATGGGCGTTTGGCAAAACTATGCCGAAAACGGAACGTTTGGAGGCGATGCATCCGCATGCGGGAAAGGTCGCTCTGTCATTGGCCGATTTTTATGATGCTCACGCTGAAACCATGTACCGGTATCACTTGAACACATGGCGAATGCTGGAGCGGAGCGGGTGGAAGCCGGGCAAGGGGGATCTGGAGCTGCATGTTACGTTCACCTTGAAATACTCCGGCGTCTTCGAGTTGAAATAATGAAGATTGAACCTACAATTCTCCATAGGATCGCTAAAACCCTCCATGTCATGCAACGCATGTTCCGCCTATACTTGTAGACGGCTGGCGTATATCGCATCTCACTCGGCCAGCATCGTTTATTCCATAGGGAGGGTATTCCGTTATGTCGATAAAATTTTATGCCGAGAGCGGCTTGTTTCACCTGCAGACGCGCTCGATGAGCTACATGTTCCAAGCGCTGCAGGGCTTTCCCGCGCATGTCTACTGGGGACGCAAAATCAGCGAGGGCAGCGCGGAGCGCCTGCTGCAGCGCGTCGAACGGGCATCCTTCAGCCCGAATCCGGTTCCCGAGGACCGCTCGATCTCGCTTGACACGCTTCCGCAGGAATATCCGGGTTACGGCTCCGGCGATTTCCGAAATCCCGCTTATGCCGTGCAGCTCGCGAACGGCACGACCGTTACCGAGCTGCTCTACGTTTCCCATGCGATTCAAGCCGGCAAGCCCGCGCTGGAAGGACTTCCGGCCGTCTACGCGGAGCGCGCGGACGAAGCGGAGACGCTGATCGTCACGCTCGAGGACAAGCCGTCCGGCTTGAAGGTCGAGTTGTCGTACGCCGTATTCGAAGCGTTCGACGCGGTGATCCGCTCGGCGCGCCTGATCAACGCGGGCGACGAAGTCCTGCAGCTCACGAGAGCGCTCAGCTTCAGCGTCGACCTGCCGCACGACCGGTTCGAGCTGCTGCAGCTTTCCGGCTCCTGGGCGCGCGAGCGTTACGTGCACAAGCGCGCGCTGACGCCGGGCATCCAAGCGATCGAAAGCCGCCGCGGCTCCAGCAGCCATAACAACAACCCGTTCTTCGCGCTGCTGTCCGAGGGCGCGACGGAAGACCACGGCGACGTCTACGGCTTCAGCCTCGTCTACAGCGGCAGCTTCGCGGGCGGCGTCGAGGTGGATCAATTCCATACGTCCCGCGCGTACATGGGCATCAATCCGTTCGATTTCTCCTGGCGCCTGGAAGCCGGCGAATCGTTCCAAACGCCGGAGGCGGTCATGGTCTTCTCGCATGAAGGGCTCGGCGCCATGTCCCGCACCTACCACGAGCTGTACCGCACGAGATTGTGTCGCGGCGCTTTCCGCGACGCGATCCGGCCGATCCTCGTCAACAACTGGGAAGCGACGTACTTCGATTTCAACGCCGACAAGATCGAAGCGATCGCCAAAGCGGGCAGCGAGCTCGGCATCGAATTGTTCGTGCTCGACGACGGCTGGTTCGGCCGCCGCGACAGCGACAACAGCTCGCTCGGCGACTGGATCGTGGACAAAAAGAAGCTGCCGAACGGGTTGGAAGACCTGGCGGAGCGCGTTCGCAGCCACGGACTTGAATTCGGCCTCTGGTTCGAGCCGGAGATGGTCTCGCCGGACAGCGACCTGTACCGCGCGCATCCGGACTGGTGCCTCCACGTACCGGGACGCCGCCGTTCCGAAGGCCGCCAGCAGCTGATTCTCGATCTGTCCCGCGCGGACGTGCAGGCTTATATCGTGGAGTCGGTGAGCGGCATTCTCGCGAGCGCGCCGATCACCTACGTGAAATGGGACATGAACCGCAACATGTCCGAGATCGGCTCGGCGCTGCTGCCGGCCAACCGCCAGCGCGAGACGGCGCACCGGTACATGCTCGGCTTGTACAACGTGTTAGAGCAAATCACGTCGGCCTTCCCTAAAGTGCTGTTCGAAAGCTGCTCCGGCGGCGGCGGACGCTTCGATCCCGGCATGCTTTATTACATGCCGCAGACGTGGACGAGCGACAACTCGGACGCCGTCAGCCGGTTGAAGATCCAGTACGGCACGAGCATCGTGTACCCGGTGAGCGCCATGGGCGCCCATGTATCCGCCGTGCCGAACCATCAGGTGCACCGCAATACGCCGCTCAAGACGCGCGGCGACGTCGCGATGTCAGGCAATTTCGGCTACGAGCTGGATCTGACCAAATTCTCGGATGCGGAGAAAGAGGAAGTGAAGCGCCAGGTCGAGCAGGTCAAGGAAGTGCGCGGGCTCGTCCAATATGGCAGCTTCTACCGGCTGCTCAGCCCGTTCGACGGCAATGAGACCGCCTGGATGTTCGTATCGCCGGATCAGCGCGAGGCGCTCGTCGTGCATGTCGTCGTGCTGAACGAAGCGCACGCGCCGCTTGGCCGTCTGAAGCTGAAAGGCTTGAACGCCGATTTCCGGTACGAGCGGATCGGAACGGACGACATCGCCGGCGGGGACGAGCTCATGTACGCGGGCGTCGCCAAGGAGCGGGCGCACGGCGATTATTTCAGCACCGTATACCGCTTCCGGGCCAAGTAACCCCGCTCGTCCCGAGAAATAGACGGCCCATCAGGTACAGATGACGGGACAACCCGTCTCCCTTCCCCATATGCTATAGGGCAGCGAAGTCTGAAGGGAGAGTGGGACAAGTGCCGCATACGATCGTTTGCAGTACCTCGGCCGTTTTTGGCATCGTGCTGACCTTCTCGTTCGGTATCTGGCCGGAATCCCTGACGTTGCTTTTGGTCGCCATGGGGGTCGACTACGTGACGGGAACCACCGCTGCCATACGAGAGAAGAGAGGGCTGAACAGCTCTGTCGGTTCTTGGGGATTGGCGCGCAAGGGCATGATGCTGCTCGTGATCATGCTCGCGCATCGCATCGACATCCTGATGGAGCTTAACAATATCGCGATGGGCGGAGCGGTTTACTTCTATTTGGCCAACGAACTTATTTCCATCACCGAGAACCTGGGCCGGATCGGCGTTCCGATGCCGGACCGGCTGCGCCAGCTGATCGAGGTGCTCAAAAATAAAAAGTAGCCGTATAGCGCTCCGGCATCGAGGCCATCCTGAAACGGGATGGCTTCTTTTTTGTTCTCGCGCGCCTCCGGTCGCATTGCGCAGTTGACATCGGTTTGTTATAATGGGAACAAATGTTCTTGTCATTCGATTTGGAGGGGACTTATGGTGCTGGATACGGAGACGCGCACGTCGCAGCTCGTCAAGGAGTCGCCGCCGGCTTGGCCCGGCAGGGAAACGCAAGGCGATGGCGATTCGCCGCCGGCGCAGCTCGGCAGGGAGCTGGAGCTCGTGAAGCGTTATGTGCTGCTTGGGGTTGTCAAGGCCATATTGGAGCATGATATCCGCATCGTGGGAGCGGCGCCGACGAAGCTGCCGCGTTTGTACGAATCCATGCTGCGCGGGCTGCAGGACCGCGTTCTGCTGGAGCTGGCCGACTTGCGCAAGCAGTTCAGGGCAAGCGGGATCGGGGTATATGAAGAGAAGCGGACCAGGGAAGCCTTGACGGCCAGCTACCGCTGCATGGGTTACGAGCGGTCGTTTTCCATGCCGTGGACGTTCGTGAAGGCGGAATCGGAACGGGTGCTCAAAACGTATCTCCGAACCAATCGGAGATAAAGGCGGCATCATCCGTTTTCTGTCAAATAACGTTCATCGTTTTGTCAAAAAAAGAAAAAAGTTTATCGGTTGACACAGTTTAAGGTTGAGAATATCGGACGATCTTAGGTAATATAAGGAGTAGACATTTGATGAAAAGGGGAGCAAGAAGCAATGCATAAGTGGATTATGTTTGTCGTTTTCGCTGCGGCTTCGGTTCTGGGCATTATTTTGCTGACGACTCAGCTTCCGGGCAAACCGGTCGATGAAGCTGCATCGCTGCCGCCGGGCGAAAGTTTGATGAAAGTGGAAGCTTCCGCGGACTTCGTTTTTGACCAAAAGGAATATCATGTCAAGAAAGGCGATAAAGTGAAGCTGGAACTCGTCAACAAAAGCGGCATTCACGGTCTTGCCATTCCTGACCTCGGCATTGAATTGAAGGGCGATAAGCTGTCGCAAGAGGTAACGTTCGATAAGGCGGGTACGTTCGAGATGCACTGTGCCGTCATGTGCGGCGTAGGCCATGCGGATATGAAATCCGTGCTGATCGTTGAATAAGCAAAACAAAAGGAGCCCGCTGCGGCTCCTTTTTTAACACCTGTTCCCGCAACGGCGGACGACAGCGCGCATCCGCCCGCTAATCGTAGGAATGACGGCGGCTTCTGCTTCTGCCGATGGCCCAATCGCAGATGAAGCCGAGAAGCGCCCACGTAGCGACGGTGAGTACGTACATAAGGTAGACGTTGACCTGGTGAATGTCCACGATCATGTCCGCGATCCAGGCGGGAACGCTGAACATGAAGAAGACCATGTTGTGCGGATCGTATCCCGTGGAATTGTAGAGGCATAAAGCGACGCCGATGAGCGTGGCCGTGATCGTTACCGGATAACGCATGAGCTGCATCTCCTTTGCTGGAAGATTGCCGAGTGGCGGCACCTTGCGTTATTATGTGACAAAAGGGTGCAGCGCATCCCGACCACAATTTATGAAGGAGCGAACTTATCATGATTACGCATATCGTTATGTTCAAACTCAAGGACGGGAGCCCGGAGAACGTTGCGCGAACGGTTGAAGTGCTCAAGAACATGGAAGGCAAGATCGACGAGCTGCGCTCCATCGAAGTCGGCACCGACATCGTTCATTCGGAGCGTTCGTACCATATTGCCCTCGTGACCCGCTTCGATTCGTTGGAGGCGCTTAACGCGTACCAGGTTCACCCGGAACACAAAAAAGTCATCGCGCATATGAGCGAAGTTCGCGAAGCTTCGGTAAGCGTAGATTACGAAACGTAAGGACGGGCCATAACTAATGGGTGACGTTTTCGAAATGATGACCTACCTGATCGTCATTATCATCAGTCTCATCGTGATGACGGTCTGGCTGAAACGCAAGGCACGCAAGAACAAACGGTCTTAACCGGAATCCGAGGTACGAGCAATGTATTATGTAAACCGAGAACAAATCTCCGTCCGGCTGGCGGTGCTTCCCGACGTGGCGGACTCGCTGCTTTGGCTGCGCGCCAATTGGGACGGCAGCCTTATTCATGGCATGGCGCAGGAGAGAGCCCTGCATTTGGCGATCGAGACCGTAACCGACGTCGGCAGCTATCTGATCGACGGATTCATCATGCGCGATGCCAGCAGCTACGAGGACATCATCACGGTCATCGCCGGCGAGCAGGTGTTTCCGGAAGCGCTGCAAGCGCCGCTGCTCGAGCTGGTCAAGCTGCGCAGGCCGCTGGTGCAGGATTATTTCGACTGGACGCGCGAGGCGCTTCATCCATTGGCGGCGGAGATGCCGGCCGTGCTGACGGCTTTCAAGCAAGCCGTGGAAGCCTACCTGCTTCGGGAGCTGGGCGAGTAACGCGGGCTAAGCCGCGCCGATTTACGAAACGGCCGAAATGCGTTACAATGACGTCATTAGCTGGACTTACAGGCCGAAAGCTGGCTTGCGGGCCAAAGCGAATCTTGCGGGGGCCAAAGGTGGTAGATGGAATGGGAATGGAACTGAACGGAACGCCATTTATGCGCAAAGAACAAGCCGTAAGGCAGGAGGGCTCGACGAGGCAGACCGTGCTGACGCTGCTCAAGACGAACGGGCAGATGAATGCCGGGGAGCTCGCGAAGCAGCTGCAGATTACGGAAATGGCCGTGCGGCGCCATTTGAGCACGCTCGAGCGCGACGGTTTGATCGCGCCGACGATCGTGCGGCAGGCGATGGGCAGACCGACGCATATGTTCAGTTTGACTGAACAGGCTGAGCTGTTATTCCCCAAAAATTACCATGTGTTGGCGATGGATCTGCTGGAGGAGCTTGAGGAAGACCCGGAAACGGCGATGATGATCGACCGCCTGTTCGAAGGGCGCAAGCGCAAGCTCATGGAGCGTTACGCGCACCGGATGGAGGGCAAGACGCTCCAAGAGAAAGTAACGGAGCTGGCCGCGATTCAGAACGACGGCGGCTATATGGTGCAGGTGGAGAACGATGCCGAGGGTCTGGTGCTCCATGAGTACAATTGCCCGATCGCGCAAGTCGCGAACCGTTACCAGCAGGCCTGTCAATGCGAGCTGGCGCTGTTTCGGCAGCTGCTCGGCACGGAGGTCGAACGAACGGAATGCTTGGCGAAAGGCGGCGGCAAATGCAGCTATCGCATCGCCGGCGCATGACCATAGAATGACGCAGTTAGACGCGGGAGCTCGGCTTCCGTGTCTTTTTTTGTTCCTGAAACTGTGTCAAGTCAAGCCTATGCTGTTTATACTATTAATACGAAATGGGCACGAGCCCAATCGTACAGAGAGTTGGATGGAGGTGGGCCCTGAATGGCCATTTGGTTTGAAGGAGCTGCGGCCGCTGCGTTCGTCGCATTGGTCGTCGGCGTGCTGATGTGGCTGAGGTCGGTCGACAAGCGCATGGGAAAGCTGATGCAGCTGGCCGAGTCGCTCGAACGCCGCGCCGAAGTCGCCGTTGCCCAGGTCAGCGATTTGCTCGACCCGGTAACGGAAACGGCGCGGACGGTACAGAAATCGGTGGATGGCATTGCGAAGCTTACGGAAGCAACCAAGCGCATCGGAGAGTCGGCGAACCAATTTTCATTCACCGTCAACCGGATCTCCAGCGAGCTGAACGACACGGTCGAGCAATTCGCCAGCAAGTCCGGCGAGAAGGCAAAACGCGGGATTGCGGACGCGATGGGCTGGGCGGAAGTCGGTTACGCCGTATGGCATTTCTGGAAAGACAAACGGAAAGAAGAAGCCGCGGCCGAATCCTTGCATGCGCAAGCCGTGAAACAGGGCACGATATGAGGTAATAAGCGACTGCAGCCGCATGCCGCAGGCAGCGAGCGAAACAGTCAACTAATCCATGCTGACGGCGAAGCCGGAGATACTTGGGCAAAACCGCCGCAGCTAAATAAAAAGGAGTGTTCCATAATGGCAAAAAGCAGAGGTTTTATGTATGGCGCGATCGCAGGTGGCGTAGTAGGTTCCGTGGCAGCACTGCTGCTGGCTCCGAAATCGGGCCGGGAACTCCGCAAAGACATCGCCGATAAAACGCATGCGGTATCGGATCAAACCGCGCGCATCGCCGGTCAAGTCGGCGACAAAACGGTTCAAATCGCCAAGCAAGTCGGATCGACCGCAACCACGGCCGCTTCCAAAGCGAAGGATACGGCATCGTCGGTCATCGATAACGTGCGCGGCTGGCGCTCCGAAGCCAAGGATACGATCGAGGAAACGGGCGAGCAGATTAAGGATGCCGTGGAAGACGTGAAAGAACATGGCCAAGAGCTGATGAAAGAGCACCGCGAAGAGCTTCAAACGGCGAACACCTAATGCGTGTTCGATAGCATAGCGGAACGAACCGAGATAGGCTTTGCCGCCGGCAGCGATGTCGGACGGCAAAGCCTATTTGCTTGCGCGGCGCCATCGCGGCAAACGGAGCTCGGACACGCGTCGGCGGTCAAACCTCGTGCGTCCTGCTTCGACGTTCGCGCTACCCGTTCCTGGCTTGGGACCGGTATTCGGAGGGCGAGCAGCCGAACGTTTTGCGGAATTGTTTGGAGAAATACAAAGCGTCGGGATACCCGACGGAAGAGGCCACCTGGTCGATGGACAGGTGGTTTTGCCCGTTCAGCAGCTCTTTGGCGCGTTCCATGCGAACCTTCAGCAGAAACTGCATCGGCGATACGCCGGTGATCTGCTTGAACATTTTGGACAAATGGGTACGGTGGTAGCCGAGGCTGCGCGAGAGCTTCTCGATCGAGATCGGCTGCGCGTACTGATAGGACAGCCAGCGCACGGCGCGCTTGATCTGGCGTTCGATGTCCGGAAGGATGGCGAGGGAATTGAAGGCAAGCTTGCCTTCGTTCAGCAGGCCGAGCTCCTTGAGCAGCACGCGGAGATGTCCGCCCGCTTCGAGGTCGGCCAGCTCGGGAAAGGGCGTCTGCTCGAGCGTTCCTCGGATCTTGCGGTACAGGGAGGTCAGCGGACGGAGCTCCCGGCCATGCACGATGGGATTGGCGGCCGAGAAGCCGAGGCTGAGCAGCAGATGGCCGGCGGCATGGCCTTTGAAGGCGACCCAGACGTAATGCCACGGATCGTCGTCGTCCGCGACGTAGGAGAACAGCTCGTCCGGGAAGATAATGAACGTGTCTCCGCGCGAACAGGGATACCGGTGCCCGTCGATCTCGAACGTCCCGCGGCCGGAGATGACCGTATGGACGAGGTAATAATTGTGCACGGCAGGGCCGATGCCATGGCCGGAGACCGTCTTGCCTTCGCCGCTGAACATGACCGACAGCTCGCCCTGGGCCGGCTGGGAATTGTTCATGACGGTGAATTTGGAATGGTCGGGGTTGCGCGACTTGCTGCGGACGGCCGCGGGGATCGTACTCATCATAGCGCCTTCTTTCCTCGATGGATGACCCTTTCAGTGTAAATGAGAAAAATACAAATGTACATATTTAAAATGCTTTAATTCCTACTCAAACCGATGTTTATTGCTCTATAGTAGTGTATAGAAGAAGACATTAATCCGCTTACATGCGAACTATTTCGAGGAGGACATTCCATGCCGAAGATTACTTTCATTGGTGCCGGAAGCACCGTATTCGCCAAGAACGTGCTGGGCGATTGTCTCGTGACGCCATCCCTGCAAGGCTTTGAAATCGCGCTGTTCGATATTAACCCGGAGCGGCTTTCCGATTCCGAAACGATGCTGAACCATATCAAGAACACGTTCGGCAGCACGTCCGTCATCAAGGCCTATACCGACCGCAAAGAAGCGCTGCGCGGCGCCAAGTACGTCGTCAACGCGATTCAAGTGGGCGGCTACGATCCGTGCACGATCACGGACTTCGAGGTTCCGAAGAAATACGGCCTGCGCCAAACGATCGCCGACACGGTCGGCATCGGCGGCATTTTCCGCAACCTGCGCACGATTCCCGTCATGCTCGACTTCGCGCGGGACATGCAGGAGGTATGTCCGGACGCGCTGTTCCTGAACTACACGAATCCGATGGCCGTGCTGACGAACGTCATGAACACGCATGGCGGCATCAACACGGTGGGCCTCTGCCACAGCGTGCAGGTGTGCGTGAAGGATCTGTTCAAGAACCTCGGCATGGACGATACGGGCGTGAAATCCAAGATCGCCGGCATTAACCACATGGCTTGGCTGCTCGAGGTGTCCAAGGACGGCGTGGACCTGTATCCGGAAATCAAGCGCCGCGCGCGCGAGAAGCAAAACGAGAAGCATCACGACATGGTCCGCTTCGAAATGATGCTGAACTTCGGCTACTATATCACGGAATCCTCCGAGCATAACGCCGAATACCACCCGTACTTCATCAAGCGCAACTATCCGGAGCTGATCGAGCGGTTCAACATTCCGCTGGACGAGTATCCGCGCCGCTGCATCGAGCAGATCGGCAATTGGAAGAAGCTGAAGGAAGAGCTCGTGGGCAATTCGACGCTGGAGCACAAGCGGACGCACGAGTACGCGTCGTACATCTTCGAAGCGATCGAAACGAACGTGCCGTTCCGCATCGGCGGAAACGTCATGAATACCGGCTTGATCACGAACCTGCCGCGCGAAGCGTGCGTCGAGGTAACGTGCCTGGTCGACCGCAACGGCGTTACGCCGACGTACGTGGGGGACCTGCCGCCGCAATGCGCCGCGCTGAACCGCACGAACATCAACACGCAGCTTCTGACGATCGAAGCGGCGATCACCGGCAAGCGCGAGCATATCTACCATGCCGCGATGCTGGACCCGCACACCAGTGCCGAGCTGTCGATGGACGACATCAAAGCGATGTGCGACGACTTGATCGAAGCGCACGGCGACTGGCTGCCCGCTTACCGTTGATCCGTTATACGCATGCACGCCGTCCAGGCCGCATCAGCTAAGCGCAAGCGAAGCCGACGCCGCCGGGACGGTTTTTTTCTCTGTCGTCCCGCCATTCGCCGCTTGTCTCGCCTTGTTGAACCTTGTCCCGATTTGCGCTAAGATGTAGGTACCTTTTCGTCAACGAAGTCATATCTTATTGAAGTCCTGTCAAAACGTTCAAGAAAGCGGTGTGTCTGTGCAACAACCGATCGCAATACTGGATTCTGGCGTCGGCGGTTTAACCGTGGTCAAGGAAATCATGCGCCAGCTTCCCCGGGAAAAAATCATGTATTTCGGCGATACGGCCAGAGCGCCCTACGGCCCGCGGCCCGCTGAAGAAGTGACTCGGTTTACGAGGCAAATCGTGGAGTATTTGATTCAATTTCGTCCGAAAATGATCGTCATCGCCTGCAACACGGCTACGGCCGTCGCGCTGGAAGATATTCGTTCAAGGGTGGCCATTCCCGTCGTCGGCGTCATTCATCCCGGCGCCAGAGCCGCCAACGGCCGCACGCAGTCCGGCATCGTCGGCGTCATCGGTACCGAAGGGACGATCCGAAGCGGCGCGTACGAACAGGCGCTGAAGCAATTGTCGCCCTCCATCGACGTGATCAGCTTGGCTTGCCCGAAATTCGTCCCGCTCGTCGAGCAGGGGAATTTCCGTTCCCGGGAAACGCAAGAGGTCGTGGAGACCTCGCTTCAACCGCTCAAAGCGCGCAATATCGACACGCTGATACTCGGCTGCACCCACTATCCCTACCTGTCGGACACGATCGCGTCCGTCATGGGCAGAGACGTGATGCTGATCAGCTCCGCGGACGAGACGGCACGGGAGATCAGCACGATCCTGCATGACCGGAACAGGCTGACCCGGGACGCCGAGCTGCCGATCCACCAGTTTTTCTGCAGCGGGGATCCGCGGATGTTCCGCATGATCGCCCAGCAGTGGCTCGGCGAGCAGATCGAATTGACGCCTGTCGTCTGGCAGGTTCCGAAGATCGGCTAATAAGAGCATCAACCGTTAAGAGCCGTCAACGCCGCAAGCGTTGGCGGTTCTTTGTCGTGTCAAGGAATGACGGCATTCCGGCGGGCATAGCATGTAGCATAATGACACGAACCTAACGGAGGTGACCCTGCATGCTGCCATACGTCGTGCAGGCGGGCGACACGCTGCTGCGCATCGCCCGTACGTTCAACGTGAACAAGGAATCTTTGCTCGCGGCGAATCCCGGTTTGCACGCCGCCCGCCCGCTGTTTCCGGGCTTGCTGCTGTCCGTTCCCGCGCAGACGGCCTTCATATACCGTGTTCAGCCCGGCGATTCGCTGCTCGGGATCGCGGGCAAGTTCGGTTTGTCGCTGCAGGCGCTCCTGCAGGCGAACCGGCATCAAGATTTGAAGAAGCTGCTGCCGGGCTTGCTGCTGACGATTCCGTGTCCGGACAACGGGCGGGTCGTGGACGGCCGCGCGGAGTACGGACAGCGCGAGCTTGCCGCCGACGCGGAGGCGCTGCTGAAGGCGTACCCGTTTCTGCAGGTCGAGCAGATCGGCGCGAGCGTCATGGGCAAGCCGATTATTGCCGTCCGCCTCGGCGATGGTCCCGCGAAAGTGCATGTCAACGCCGGCATGCACGCCAACGAATGGATTACGACGCCGCTGCTCATGACCTTTCTCGAGGATGCGGCGAAGGCGGCCTCATTCGGCCATAAGCTGTGCGGCGTCGACATGCGTTCGCTGCTTCAGCGGGTCACGCTGTGGGCCGTTCCGCTCGTCAATCCGGACGGGGCGGAGCTCGTTCAGGAGGGGCTGCGTCCGGATCATCCGCACGCGCAGGAGCTGCTGCGGTGGAACCGCGGTTCGGACCGGTTTCAACGGTGGAAGGCCAACATCCGGGGCGTCGACTTGAACGACCAATTTCCCGCGTTCTGGGAAGAGGAGCAGTCGCGCCGGGCCGCGGACGGGCCGGGGCCGCGGGATTATCCGGGCCCTCATCCGCTATCGGAGCCGGAGGCGGTCGCGCTGGCCGAATTTACGGCGGAGCAGCAGTTCGACCTCGCGGTGGCGCTGCACACGCAGGGGCAGGAGATCTATTGGAATTATCGCGGCTACGAGCCGGTCGACGCGGAGCGCATCGCCCGCAGGCTGGCACGGGAAAGCGGCTATAAGCCGGTGAAGCTGACGGGCAGCGACGCAGGGTACAAGGATTGGTTTATCCTGCAGTATCGCAAGCCCGGCTATACGGTCGAGGTCGGATACGGCGTCAATCCGCTGCCGATCGAAGCGTTTCCGGACTTGAACGACGAGGTGCGGCCGCTTCTGGTCGCCGCCTTGGAGGCAGCCGCTTCGCTTGTGCTATAATAAGCGCATGAAGGAGGCGGATGCCTGTGCGCAAACTGCTGTCGCTCCGCCATTGGCGGACCGTGTTCGTCCGAATCTTCCGGTTGCTGGCCGCAAAGGAAGTTCGGCTGCTGGACAAGCTCCTCTATTTGGTGCCGGTGCTGCTGTACTGGGTTCTCCCGGACGTGATGCCGTTCGTGCCCATCGACGATATCGCCGTCACGATGATCGCCGCGGAACTGTACACGCGGTACATGGAACGCAAATACGGCCGCGCGCTCAAGTAGCGGTTGAACAATGGCCGAGCTTTCTATACAATAGAATAAATAAAGTTGCATAACGATTCGGGCGGCTGCGATCTCGCATCAAGCAAGTCCCATCCATAAGGAGCTGAAGAAGCAATGAACGTCAAAATCTCGCGCAATGCCGCGAAGGTGCTTCGCGAAGAAATCGATAATCCGGAGAACGAAGGCAAGTTTCTGCGGGTCTACATCACGCATTCCCACGGCGACCACGCCCACTACGGGATGAAAATGGACGACGCGTCCGCGAACGACGAAATCATCGAGACGGACAAGGACATCAAGGTCGTGCTGGAGAAAGGCGTCGAACTGCTGGACGGCGTGCGCATCGATTATTTCTACGTGCCGCAGGAAGGCTTCATGATTTCGAACCCAACCAAAGGCAACACCGGCGACCACTAATCGAATTGGCTTGGGGAGAGGAACATGGCAAACGATATTCGCATTTGCGATAAATGCAAGCATATACGTCCGAAAACGATGGTGCCGAAGCTGCAGGAGCTGGCGCCGGACGCGGACATCAAGGTCGCGTGCAAATCGTACTGCGGTCCTTGTTCGCGGTTTGCCTTCATTTTCATTAACGGCCGTTATATAACGGCGCCGACCGAGGATGAAGCGATCGAGAAGGCGAGCAAATATATTAAAAAGTAAATGAAACATCAAACCAAAGACCCTTCGTCCGGACTTCTCCGGCCGAAGGGTCTTTTGGTTATGTCGCGTTACCGTCCGGCTATTCGCCGTGCAGCGCCGGCACCAAATCATGCTCCACGACGAGGTCCGACGCCTGCAGTTCCTTGCGCGCTTCGTCCGCGCCGGCTTGGCAGCCGCTCGTATCCGGCAACAGGCTCCCGTCCGCGAAGCGATAGCATTTGCCGTGCTCCGGGAGGCCGTCCTCGGCGGGCAGGTAGAGCACGCGTCCGTCGGTAAACGCGCCGTTGCGGAAGACCACGCGCTTGTCCGCGAGCGGCTGCTCGGTGACGAGCGGCGTGCCGATCATGACCTTGCCGCTGCTCGGGATGCCGAGCAAATGCAGCACGGTCGGCGTGACGTCGAGCTGGCCGCCGACTTGATGGTAGGTCCCGGCGACGGCATCGTCCGGGAGATGGACGAGGAACGGCACGCCTTTCAGGACGCGGAAGCGGTCGGCCTCTCCCAGCTTGCGGCCGAGGAAATCCTCGAACGGCTGCCAGTCCGGTATCGAGTTGTCGTGATCGCCGTAGAACATGAAGATCGACGAATCCCATAAGCCGGCTGTCTTAAGCTCGTCGACCATTTCCCCGATAGCCGCATCTGCGTAATGCACGGCTTCCAGGTAGTCGCCGAAGATCGTGCCTTCGAACGCGCCGACGTCGAGCGTCCGGGCCTTCGCCGGCAACGTATACGGATGGTGGCTGGACAGCGAGATCAGGAAGGAATAGAACGGCTGGCGCTGCGTCTTCATCAGCGCGGTCGCCTGCTTGAAGAACGATTTGTCCCCGAGCGACCAGCCGAGCGGTTCGTCGATGACGAACGCGTTCTTGCTGAAGAACCGATCGTAGCCCAGCGTGCCGTACATGATGTTCCGGTTCCAGAAGCCGCCGTCGTACGCGTGGAACGCATTTGCCGTATATCCGTTTTCCTTCAGCGCCAGCGCCATGCTGTCGTAATCGTGCTGGGCGAACCGGGTGAAGACGGAGCCCGACGGCATCGGCTGAAGCGAGGCGTTGGCGGCCAAATCGGCGTCGGACGTCCGGCCTTGGGCCGTCTGATGATAGAAATTGTCGAAGTACATCGATCCGGACATCAGGTTGTTGATGTTCGGCGTCACTTCTTGTCCGTTGATTCGCTGTCCGACGACGAAGCTTTGAAAGGCTTCCAGCTGAATCAGAATGACGTTCATTCCCCGATAGCGGCCGAACAGCGGGTCGGACTTGGCAAGCTGCTCGCGCGTCTCGCCGCGGGTTTGGAACCACTGCTTCGCTTGCGCCGTTTGCGCCTCCGTCGCGCCGTTTCCGTGCAGCCAATGTTCGTCGGCGTACCGGTACAGGTCGTACCCGTGAAAACCGAGCACGCCGGTCACGTTGTACAGGGACATGTTCCACCAATTGCCCGTGAACAGCTCCGACGCCCAGGAGGCCCGGGCTTTGTGCACCGGAACGAACACGAGCGCGAAGCCGATGGCGAACGCGGCCAAGCCGAGCGGCATCCGGCGCAGGACGGTCCGGGTCCGTGTCGCGCGGGATCGGTCGTAAGGGGTTAACCTCGAAGGAAACAGGTCGCGGAAGCGCTTGCCGAAGAAGGCGCAGCATCCGAGCGGCAGCAGCAGGAGCCAATCCGCGACGAACCAGAGATCCCCGGGGGACAACAGCGCGCGGATGCTCGCTCCCAGCTCTCCGACCTGACCGGCCTGCAGCAGGACGGGCACCGTAACGAGATCCTGAAAGTAGCGAAAATAGACGAGATCGCAGTAGACGACGGCCGTAAGCGCGACGTCGAGCGCGATCAGCGCAAGCAGCCGGCCGCGTCCCGGCAGCCAGAGCGTCCAGAACGATACCAGCGCCAGCGTTCCGACGGCGACCATCCGGTCGTCCCCGTTCATGTCCATGTAGGGTACGTGAACGAGCCGATCGAAGAGCGTAAGCTTGAAGAGCATGAGAAGAACGAACACGAAGAGGTCGAGCCTCAGGAGCGCGGAGGCAAAACGAAACGGCGCCCGCAGACGGCGCCGTTTCATGGGGAGATCCGGTATGGTCATGGGATAAGCATTCCTTTCGCGTCGCGTCAAGCGGTTTACAAAAACGCAACATCTTATCCCATTATAGTAGGTTTGCCCGAAGAGTCCAAACCGCTCCGCCGTCAGAATTTGCCGCGCGGCGGCAGCGGACCGAAAAATTGATAAAACGTGCATTCGATGCGGCCGTTGAACAGCTTGCGCCGCTTATCCGACTTGCGTCCGATGGTCTCCTCGAACGTGCGCGACTGGGTCAGCGCGAACGTGGACCAGGTCGGCAGGTACAGCATGCTCAGGCCGAGCTGGCGGACGGCTTTCTCCGCGTCCGTCTCGTCGCCGAGCCGCGAGCCGTACGGCGGATTCGTCACGATGCAGCCGTAATCGCCGTCCGGTTTGATCCGTGATACCGGCATTTGCGTCAGCTTGATCTCCTTGGCGAAGCCGGCTTTCTTCACGGCCGCATCCGCGACTTCGAGGGCGGCCGGATCGATATCGGAGCCCGCGATCTGCAGCGGGATATCGTCCTTGACGCTGTCGAAGGCCTCCTCCCGCGCCTGCTCCCAGAGCCTGTCCGGCACGAGCGGCCAGCCTTCGCTGTTGAAGGTGCGCCGCAAGCCCGGCGCGATGTTCCAGCCGATCATGGCCGCTTCGATCGGAATCGTGCCGGAGCCGCAGAACGGATCGTACAGGGGCCGTTCCGGCTGCCAGCGGCTGAGCAGCACCATCGCCGCCGCCATCGTTTCCTTGAGCGGCGCTTCGGTGACGAGCTTGCGGTAGCCGCGCTTGTGCAGGCCCGGTCCGGTCGTATCGAGCGTGATCATGGCGATGTCGTTCAGCAGCCACACCTCGATGACGTACCGGGCGCCGTCCTCTTGAAACCACTCCGTCCCGTAGACGGTTTTCATTTTCTCGACGACGGCTTTCTTCACGATGCTCTGGCAGGCCGGAACGCTGCTGAGCTGCGATTTGTGCGAGCGTCCTTCCACGGGAAACTCGCCGTCCTCCGGGATCCATGCGGGCCAGTCGATCGCTTTGGCCCCTTCGAACAGCTCCTCGAACGTCGTGGCCGGATATTCCGCCATCTTGATCAGCACGCGGTCCGATGTCCGCAGCCACAGGTTGGCGCGGCAAATGTCGGCCGGTCCGCCTTTAAACACGACCCGGCCGTTCTCGACCTTCTGGTCGACGTAGCCGAGATCCATCAATTCGCGCGAGACGACCGCTTCCAGCCCCATGGGCGCCGTGGCGATCAACTGCAGGTTGTCCATTGTTTCTATTCCTCCGCCTTCTTGCTGCTTGTTTTCGATCAGCGAAAATCTTACAATCAAGTATAGGGCATCCTAGGGATTAATTACAAACGTTACCTGATCGATATGGCGAGAGGAGAGCGAACGATATGTCGACTGAACAAGAAGCGACCGAGCAATACGTGGACCGCCTGCTCGGCGAAGACGCGGATCTGGCGCGCGTCCACGCGTCGATCGAAGCGAAAGGCATGCCGCAAATCTCGATCGCATCCGGCTATGGCAAACTGCTGACGATGCTCGTCCGGATGTCGGGGGCCGTCAACGTGCTGGAGATCGGCGCATTGGGCGGCTATAGCGGCATTTGCCTGGCGAGAGGCTTGCGGGAAGGCGGCCGGCTGACTTCGCTGGAGCTGATGCAGGACTACGCGGATACCGCGCGCGGCAATCTCGAAGCGGCCGGACTCGGCGACCGCGTGACGTACCTGGTCGGCGACGCCAAGGACAGCTTGGCCGTCTTGGAGCAGGAAGGCCGCAAATTCGATTTCTTCTTCATCGACGCGGACAAGGACAGCTATCCGGAATACCTGGAATGGGCGATCAAGCTCGGCAATCCG
The DNA here is from genome assembly GCF_059383675.1 of Paenibacillus sp. J22P277. Classification (NCBI taxonomy): domain Bacteria; kingdom Bacillati; phylum Bacillota; class Bacilli; order Caryophanales; family Paenibacillaceae; genus Paenibacillus; species Paenibacillus sp. J22P277. The sequence goes on along the minus strand of NZ_JBXENS010000006.1, from coordinate 67,728 downwards.
GGCGCGGTCATTACGGGCGACAACGCGCTGATGCACGGCAGAACGATCGACGCGGACAAGAACGGCCCGTCCGTTCTGGCGATGCGCGCGTTCAACGAGACGATGCTTGGCGACGAACGGCTGACGGGCACGCTGCTCCCGGCATACGACGGCTTGGCGATCGCGATGATCAAGTAACGGCAGCGGCACGCATAGCGGACTCATTTGGCTCGTCATAAGAAAGAGTGCCGGACATTCCCGAGGGGGAAAAGTCCGGCACTCTTTTTACGCTGCGGCGCTGATCGGCAGCTATTCCTTCGCGACCGCTCCGCGCTTCGATACCAAGGTCCGGCGCACCCACAGCGCGTTGACGAAGAACATGGCGGAGGAGATGAGGAATACCCCGCCGATGCCGGTCCATCCGGAAATCAAGCCCCCGACGATGGGACCGATCATGTTGCCGAGCGACAGCATGCTGCTGTTGATGCTGAAGGCCCGCCCTTCCATGCCGTCCGGCGTGAACCGGCGCACGAGGGCGTTGACGGACGGGATCAGTCCGCCGAGGAAGCAGCCCTGCAGCAGCCGGAAGAGCAGCAATTGCCAGACCGTTTCCGCGAACGCCTGCGGGATGAACATCAGGGCGGCGCCGACCAGCGAGATGCCGAGCACCTTCTCCTGGCCGATCCGGTCGCTGAGCCTGCCCAGCATCGGGGCGGCGACCATGTTGGTGATTCCGGCCGCGGAGCTGACGAAACCGGCCCAGAAGGCGAGATTGACGTCCGTGCCGTGCAGCTTCTGCACGTAGAGCGGCATGAGCGGGTTCGGGCCGATCATGGCGAATTGCAGCAGGAACGTGACCGCGAACAGCGCGGTCAGCTGCGGCACGCCGCTCAGCTGGCGGAAGCCGGCGATGATGGAGACGGCCGGCTTCGAAGCGGCGGCAGCCCTGTCGAAGCGCTCCTTGACGACGAAGAACGCCAGCAGGGAAGCGGCGAACAGCGAGACGCCCGTCAAGTAGAAGATCGGCCGGTAGCCTACCGCATCCGCCAGCAGTCCGCCGAGGAACGGGCCCATAATCGTGCCCGCGATGCCTCCGGACTGGAGCGTGCCCATGGCGAAGCCCATTTTTTCCTTCGGCGTGTTGATCGACACCAACGAGACGGCAGCGGGATTGAAGCCCGAGATCGTGCCGTTCACCATGCGGAGTATGAGCAGATGCCATGGGGAAGTGGCGAAGCCCATCAGCACCATGACGATCGCCATGCCGAAACCCGAACGGAGCAGCATCATTTTCCGTCCGTATTTGTCCGACAGCTTGCCCCACAGCGGTTGAAACAGGAAGGCGGTGACGAAATTCCCCGCGAAGATTATGCCGGCCCACGTCGCGATCTCATGCTGGTTTGTCATGCCGATCCGGGGGCTTTGCAGATACAGCGACATGAACGGCATGATCATCGTCATGCCGCCCATGACCAGAAACTGCCCGATCCACAGCACGGCAAGGTTTTTCTTCCACTGTTCCATGCGAATCTCCCATCGATGCGAATATCGTGCGAATCCTAGATCCCAATTATACCATAGCGCGCGGGAAGTCCAAGAACGGCAGGCGCCGAACCTTACATTGTCATATGTTTGTCAATGATCCTCCGGGCGGAGCGGTTGTTACGAGTTTGCAAAAAGGGCATAATGGAAACGTAGGGAAAACGATAGAAATGGGGAACTTCAATGAGCTACAACGACCTGTTCATCCGGGCTTGCCGGGGAGAAAGCGTCGATCGCTTACCCGTTTGGTATATGCGGCAGGCGGGACGGTACGATCCCGATTACCGTAAAATAAAAGAAAATTACTCGCTGCTCGAAATTTGCAAACAGCCGGAGCTGGCCGCGGAAGTAACGATGATGCCGGTCAAGAAGCTCGGCGTCGACGCGGCGATTCTTTATTCCGATATCATGAATCCGGTCGCGTCCATCGGGATCGATTTCGACATCGTCGGAGGGGTCGGTCCGGTCATCCATAATCCGATCCGCACGGCGGAGGACGTCGCGAAGCTGACGCCGATCGACGTGGAAGGCGATTTGTCCCACGTGCTCGAGACGATCCGCATCTTGGACCGCGAGCTCGACGTGCCGCTGATCACGTTCGCCGGCGCGCCGTTCACGATCGCGAGCTATCTGATCGAGGGCCGTCCGTCCAAATCGTATATCAAGACGAAGACAATGATGTATTCGGAACCGAAGCTGTGGTTCTCGCTGATGGACAAGCTCGGGGACATGGCCATTGCCTATTTGCGCGCCCATATGGCAGCCGGCGGCAAGGCGTTCCAGCTGTTCGACAGCTGGGTCGGCGCGCTCGCTCCGCGCGACTTTGCGACGTACGTGCTGCCGACGATCGAGCGGATATTCGGCGAGTTGTCGGATTTGCCGCAGCCGAAAATCTATTTCCCGGGCGTCGCGTCCGGCGAACTGCTGCCGACGCTCGGCAAGGTGAAGGCCGATATTATCGGGCTGGACTGGCGGGTGCCGATCGCGGAAGGCCGCCGCAGGCTCGGCGGCGATTTCGGCGTGCAGGGCAATCTCGACCCTTACCTGCTGACCGCGCCGATGGCCGTCATCCAAGAACACGCGAAGGCGATCATCGACGAAGGCATCAAGGAACCGAAGTACATCTTCAACCTCGGTCACGGGCTTTTCCCGGAGGCGTCGCTCGACAAGCTGCGCGAGCTGACGGACTACGTGCATGATTATTCCGCGCGGGCCATATCCGCCCTCGGACTGGAGGAAGTCGCCCATGGCTAACGGGAAAATCGGCGTGCTCGTCATGTCTTACGGAACGCCCGAAAGCATGGACGGCATCGAAGAATATTACACGCATATCCGTAGAGGGCATGCCCCGACGCCGGAGCAGCTCGCGGAGCTGACCGCCCGGTACGGCGCGATCGTAGGCGGGGTGTTCCCGCTTCGCGAGAATACGAACCGCCAGGCGGAGGGTCTGCAGGCCGCATTGGATGCCGCGGCGCCGGGCCGGTACGGCGTCTATCAAGGACTCAAGCACGCGCGTCCGTACATCGAAGACGGGGTCGAAGCGATGGCCGCCGCAGGCATCAAGCAGGCGGTCGGCATCGTGCTTGCGCCGCATTACTCGACGATGAGCGTCGGCAGCTATATGTCGCGCGCGCAGGAGAAGGCCGAGCAGCTGGGCATCGCGTTCCAGGCGATCGAAAGCTATCATCTGCATCCGAAGCTGATCGAAGCGCTCGTGAAGCGGGTGAGAGACGCGCATGCCGAGCTCGTCGGGATGACGGGCGAAGGCCAGCCGATCAAGGTGCTGTTCAGCGCCCACAGCCTGCCGGTACGTATACGCGAGGCGAACGACCCTTATGAGCAGCAGCTGCTAGACACGTCTTCGCTCGTCGCGGAGGGCGCCGGCGTGGCGGATTGGGGATTCACGTGGCAAAGCGCGGGACGCACTCGCGAGCCATGGCTTGGCCCGGACATCCTCGAGACGCTGAAGGAAACGGCGGAGGCGGGTTATAAAGGCGTGCTGTCTGCGCCGATCGGGTTCGTATCGGAGCATCTGGAAGTGCTCTACGATATCGACATCGAAGCGCAGGCCGCGGCCAAGGAGCTCGGCGTCCGACTGGTCCGCATCGACATGCTTGGGACGGATCCGCTTTACATGGAAACGCTGGCGGACAGCATCGAACAAGCCAGCCGGGCAGTTTACGTCTAGTGGAGTTCGATATGGATAGAGGAGATGACTCGCGCATGCGGAGTAACGGTAAGCTGGATCGTTTTGTCGTCATCGGCGGCGGGATCAGCGGACTCAGCTCCGCTTTTTATTTGTTGAAGGAAGCGGAGCTGCGAGGACGCGAGGCGCAGATTACGATCGTCGATCCGGCGGAGCGGATCGGCGGCAAAATCAATACCCTGCGCAAGCAGGGCTTCGTGATCGAGAAAGGGCCGGATTCGTTTTTGGCGCGCAAGACGCCGATTATCGACCTGGCTTTCGATCTGGGCATTCAAGACGAGCTGACGGGCACGAACCCGGCGGCGAAGAAGACCTACATCCTGCACCGCGGCAAGCTGCATCCCATGCCTCCGGGCCTCGTGCTCGGCGTGCCGACCGAGATCATGCCGTTCGCCAAGACGGGCTTGCTGTCCTGGGGCGGCAAGCTGCGGGCCATGCTTGATTTCGTGCTTCCCGCCAGCAAGGCGGAAGGCGACGAATCCGTCGGTTCGTTCCTGACCCGGCGCGTCGGCGCGGAAGTGATGGAGCGCATCGCGGAGCCGCTGCTGGCGGGCATTTACGCAGGAGACTTGTCAAAGCTGAGCCTGCAGTCGACGTTCCCACAGTTCCGGGAAGCGGAGCTGCGCCACGGCAGCCTCATTCGCGGCACGCGCGCCAACAAGCGCAAAGGCGCCGCGGCGCCGGCCGCGCCGAACAAGCTGCCGAAGCAGCTGCAGCGCAGCATGTTCCTGACGTTCAAGAACGGCTTGTCGACGATGCTGGAGGCGCTGAACGAGGCGCTGGCCGGTGCCGAACGACGGATGGGTCGCTCCGCGGTCGCGTTCCGGCAGAACGATAAGGAGGATATCGAGCAAGGAGCGGCACCGTACGAAGTGCTGCTCGGCGATGGCGAGATTTTGTCCGCGGACGGGATCGTCATTACCTCGCCTGCCTCGGAGGCCGCGGACCTGCTCGAGCCGCATATGCCGGTGGACGCGCTTCGCGCGGTCAAGTACGTCTCGGTCGCGAACGTCGTCATGGCATTCGACAAGGCTTCGTTCGGCGTCGAGTTCGACGGCTCCGGCTTCGTCGTGCCCCGCTCCGAAGGAACCACGATCACGGCGTGCACGTGGACCTCGGCCAAATGGCTGCATGCCAGTCCGGGAGACAAGGTGCTGCTGCGCTGTTACGTCGGCCGCGCGGGCGACGAGGAAGTCGTCGACCTGCCCGACGAAGCGCTGGAGGAAGCCGTGCGCCGCGACATTCGGGGCGTGCTCGGGATCACCGCGGAGCCGCTGTTCACGGAGATTACGCGGCTTCACCGCTCCATGCCGCAATATCCGGTCGGCCATGTGCAGGCGACGGCCAAGCTGCGGGCGCAGCTGCGTGCGGCGATGCCGGGCGTCTGGATTGCCGGCGCGGCGTTCGACGGCGTGGGGCTGCCGGACTGCATCCGGCAAGGCAAGGAGTCGGCGTCCATCGTGTACCGCGCGATCGACCGCTGAGCACTAGGATATTCATACGGCATCAAACAGGGTATTGCGTTTGATGGACAATCAAAAAAGGACGAGGCAGATGCGCGTTGCATCTCTTCGTCCTTTTTGGCGTACCGTCCGGCGTGCCGTCTCAATCGATCGGCGGGCCGATGACACCCTCGCGCTCGGCCTGCTTGCGGTGCGCGATCCGACTGCTGGCAGCCGCGGCGATGGCCCCGACGATGTCGTCGAGGAACGTATGGCAGGCCGCATCGTGCTTATCGTTCAGCTTCTTCAGGATCCCGGGCTTGAGCTTGTCGACGTAGCCGAAATTCGTGAAGCCGATGCTGCCGTACACGTTGACGATGGACAAGGCCAGAATCTCGTCGCAGCCGTACAAGCCTTCGTCGTTCTCGAGCATCTCCTGCAGCGGAGAGAGCAGCTTGCCTTCCTCCGCGAGGATGTCGAGCTGGATGCCGGTCAGGACGGCATTTTGCACCTCGCGCTTGCTGAGCACGGCTTCCACGTGCTTCTCGCATTCATCGAGCGTGAGGTCGGGGAAGTAGTCCTTTTGCAGAAAAATGACGAGTTCGGCGATTTGCGACGTCGCGACGCCGCGTTTCGTGAGCCATTCCTTCGTGGCTTCCGCGATTTTGGTGCTGTTCAATTGGTAGGAATCGGATTTGGTCAATGGTAGGCACTCCTTGTCTCGATTTCGTGGACAAAACTGGTCTAATTGATTCGAAGGGCTCGTATACATAGTACTACAAAGCAGGACTTGTACCAAAAGGGCGGCATGCCGCAGGTTTGAAGGCCGGTTTCACCATGTATCCAAAATGGGGAGGAAACGTTTAATGACTCATTATCGCCTGTTTCGCCGGGCGGCGCTCGCCGGAGCGCTGGCTCTGCCCATCTTGACGACCGGCTGCGGATTGTTTTCCCAGCCCGCGAGCGAATCCATCGATCCGCCGCCGAACAGCACGCAGGACGTCAGCACGAATGTCGATCAAGACGCGACGACCGCGCAAGGAGAAGGCCAATCCCAAATGACGCTTTACCTAAGCGACCGCAACGGTCTGCTCGCCCCGGTTACCGTCATGTCCGCGCTTGGACAAGACGAGAAGCCTGGACAAAAAGCGCTTGAAATGATGGTGGACGGCAGTCCGTACGCCAATGAGCTGCCAGACGGCTTCTCGGCGATCCTGCCGGAGGGAACCGCGATCAAGCAGCTGAATATCGTTCCGGATCAGAAGCTCGCCATCGTCGATTTCTCCAAGGAGTTCGCGAATTACGATGCCGCGGACGAACGGAAAATCGTCGAGGCGGTGACCTGGACGCTGACAAGCCTGCAGGATGTCCAGAACGTCAAGATTTGGATGGAAGGCAAGGAGCTTGCGGTCATGCCGGTCGACGCGATGCCGGTCGACGAGCCGCTTACGCGCGCGGTCGGCATTAACCTGGAAGCCGCGAACGGAATCGATTACAGCACTTCTGCGCAGGTGACGCTGTATTTCTCCGCGCTCTCGCCGGATAACGAGCCTTATTATGTGCCGGTAACGCGGCTAGTAAACCGCAGCAACAACCGCGCCAAGACCGCGATCGAGCAGCTCATCAGCGGCCCGATCGGCAACCAGCCGCTGAACGCGGTCATCACGCCGGACGTGATCGTGAAGAACGTCACCAAGGCGAAGGACGTCGTGACGGTCGAGCTTCAGGACGACGGCTACCAAGCCGGCGAGGCCGAGCCGGCCGAGATGCTGCAAGCCATCGTGCTGTCCCTGACCGAGAATACTGGCCTCGGCAAAGTCCAGATCAAGCTGAACGGCAAATCGGACTTCGTCGATACGGAAAATCAATCGTACGCCGAACCCGTCAGCCGTCCCGTGTACGTGAATGCCCCGTTCAAATCGTAATGACGCCGCCGAGATCCGCCCCGGGCAAGCCTTATCCGCCCCCGGGGCGGATCTTTTTTTGCCCTTGGATGGCGGCAGAGATGTTTTTCGGGTCGGCTTTTGGTAAAATGGTTTGGACCCATCGACAGGAGGATTACAGATTATGAGAGTGGACGGACGGCAGGCGGACGAGCTTCGCCCGGTTACGATTACGCTGCAACCCAACAAATACGCGGAAGGCTCCGTGCTCATCGAGTTCGGCGATACGAAGGTGCTCTGCACCGCTTCGATCGAGGAACGGGTGCCGCCATTCATGAAAGGGCAGGGCAAAGGCTGGATTACCGCGGAGTACGCGATGCTGCCCCGCGCGACGCAGGTCCGGAATCATCGGGAATCCGCGAAAGGCAAGCTTACGGGACGCACGATGGAAATCCAGCGGCTGATCGGCCGCGCGCTGCGCTCGGTCGTGGACCTGCACGCGCTCGGAGAACGTACGATCACGCTGGATTGCGACGTGCTTCAAGCGGACGGAGGCACGCGGACGACCTCGATTACCGGCGCTTTCGTCGCGCTCGCGCTGGCCGTGGACAAGCTGAACAAGAACCAGGCCTTCGCGAAATACCCCTTAACCGATTTTCTGGCTTCGGTCAGCGTCGGCGTCATTCAGGACCGTACGCTGCTGGACTTGAACTACGAAGAGGACTCCAAGGCGAAGGTCGACATGAACGTCGTCATGACCGGCGCCCGGAAGTTCGTCGAAGTGCAGGGCACCGGCGAAGAAGCGCCTTTCTCGCGGGAGGAATTTAACGGACTGCTGGCCATCGCGGAAGAGGGCATCGCCAGCTTGATCGCGAAGCAGCGGGACGTGCTCGGCGACAAAGGCGGCCGGATCGGGACGGGCAAGGCATGATTCGGGGCGGAACGGTCGTCGTCGCGACCAAGAACGCGGGCAAGGTAAGGGAATTCGCGCATGCTTTCGGCAAGCTTGGCATGAAGGTCGTCAGCATGTTCGATTATCCCAACCTCCCGGACGTCGTAGAAGACGGCGTCACCTTCGCGGAGAACGCGCGCAAGAAAGCGCGGGAAGTGGCGGAAGCGCTGAACATGCCGGTGCTCGCGGACGATTCCGGATTGGAAGTGTCGGCGCTCGGCGGGGAGCCCGGCGTGTATTCCGCCCGATATTCGGGGGAAGGCGCGACGGATAGCCGCAATAACGAGAAGCTTCTGCGGGAGCTGGCGCGCGCGACGGACGGGGGCGGATCGGCGAAGCGGCTGCCGGACGGCACGACGCTGCTCGGCGAAGCGCGATTCGTATGCGCGCTTGCGCTATACGATCCGGCGTCCGCCGAATTCGCGGAAAGCGAAGGCGACGTTCCCGGCTTCATCATGGATCGGCCCAAGGGCGAAGGCGGCTTCGGCTACGATCCGTTGTTTTGGGTGACGTCCGAGGGCAAGGGCATGGCGGAGATGACGATGGAAGAAAAGCAGGCCGTTAGTCACCGCGGCCGCGCGCTCGCGGACTTGCTTGGGAAACTGGACGTCCGTTAGAGGCGCAGAAGCTTCCGGATCGGAGATTCAAGATCCACGTAAATAAACCCCATTCGCAGAGGGGCAGGCGAAATTTTCGCCGGCGCTCCTCTAGTGGATGGGGTTTTTCGGCATTCGCATTCGGCATTTCGGCATGGAAATCAAATACGCTTGCCCGTGCTCGGCGGCCCTTAGCGAATCACGACATTATAATCGCGCAGCCACATATCCATCTGCAGCAAATACGCGAACAGCTGCGGCCCGGACATCAGCTGGCCGAACCACGGCAGATTGGAGCTGGCTTCTTCCGATTCCGCCAGCTGGCGGATTTTCTTCACGTTGATCAGCGGGAGCAGCGGCGAATTGCCTTCGTTGATGACATCCAGCAGCTGCGTGCGAACCGCGTTCAGGTAATTCGGATTATGCGTTTTCGGATAGGGGCTCTTCTTGCGATACAGAACGTCGTGGGGAAGGACGCCCTCCAGCCCTTTGCGCAAAATGCCCTTTTCCCGGTCGCCAGCCGTTTTGATTTCCCACGGAATATTGAACACGTATTCGACCAGCCGGTGATCGCAGAACGGCACGCGCACCTCCAGGCCGACCGCCATGCTCATCCGGTCCTTGCGGTCCAGCAGCGTCGGCATGAAGCGGGTAATGTTGAGGTACGACATCTGCCGCATTTTGCGGGCCGCCGCGTCCTCGCCCGGGAGATGCGGGACCTCCGCGACGGCGTCGAGGTAACGGTCGCCGATGTATTCGAGCGGCCGAATCCAAGCGGCGACGTCCTGCGAGAGCAGATCGGCCCGCATGCCGGCGGCCAGCGACCATGGGAACGTGCCGGCGTTCAGCGCGTCTTCGCGGTGAAACCACGGGTAGCCGCCGAAGATTTCGTCCGCCGCTTCGCCGGAGATCGCCACGGTCGCTTCTTTCTTGATTTCCCGGCAGAACAGGAGCAGCGACGAGTCCACGTCGGCCATGCCCGGCATATCCCGCGCCGTCATCGCCTCATGGAGCGCGCCGACAAGCTCAGGCGTGTCGATGACCTTCGGATGGTGGACCGTGCCCAGATGCGTCGTCATGCGCTCGATCCACGGCGCGTCGGCGTTGGGCTGGAACGCATGGGATTTGAAGTGTTTGTCGTTATCGACATAATCGACCGAGAACGTATGAACCGTTCCCTGCCCGGTCTCGTTATAGTAATTCACCGCCAGCGACGTGAGCGCGCTGGAATCCAGGCCGCCCGAGAGCAGGGTGCAGAGCGGAACGTCGGAGACGAGCTGCCGTTCCACCGTATCCTTCAGCAGATCGCCGACGGTCCGGGCGGTCTGCTCCACGTTCTCCGTATGCGGACGGCTTTCCAGCCTCCAATAGTGCGAGATTTGCGTGCCGGCCCGGCTCACGATCGCGCATTGTCCGGGAAGCAGCTCCGTGATGTCGCGATAGACGCCGACGCCCGGCGTTCTCGCCGGTCCGACGATGAAGATTTCCGCCAGGCCCTCGGGCCCGACCTCCGGTTTCACCTCGGGATGCGCCAGCAGCGCCTTCGGCTCCGAGCCGAAAATGAAGCGGCCGAGCTGCTTGGAGAAGAAGAACGGCTTGACGCCTAGCCGGTCGCGCGCGATGAACAGCCGCTCTTCCCGCGAATCCCACAGCGCGAAGGCGAAGATGCCGTTGAACCGCTCCACGCAGGACGGGCCCCATTCCATATAAGCGACGAGCAGCACCTCGGTGTCGCAGGTCGTCGTAAACCGCCTTCCGCGGCTCTCCAGTTCCTTCTTCAGCTCGGGCGCGTTATAGAGCTCCCCGTTGTACACGAGGACATAGGTATCGTCGTCGGACATGCGAACCATCGGCTGCGCTCCGTTCGCGGGATCGATGACGGAGAGTCTGCGGTGTCCGAGCGCGCAATGCGGCGAGATCCAGGTACCGGAGGCGTCCGGGCCGCGGTTTGCCAGCGTATCGGTCATTTTCTCCAGGATGATGGATTGTTTCGTCAGGTCAGCGGTCCAATCGATCCAGCCCGTGAATCCACACATGGTTCTCATTCCTTTCCTGATGCAGGGTTAAAAACAGCGATACTAGAATGGTTATGCCCATGAGATGGATAAAATGTCTGTCCGCTGGGGGATGCTAGAGCTAGGATCATGCTTTCGAAGCAGTTTTGTTTTCCTTGCCGGCAGACCGGCTGCAAGCCACGCGCACAAAACGTTTAGAAGGGAGTTTTCAATAATGGCAAACGAGCACGAAGCATCCTATTATGAACGAAAGCCCTATTACGTATCCGTTCAGGCAGGCTCGATTCTGGAAGATCCGACGGTCGCTTCGTACGAGCTTGCGATAACGGCGAACGAGGAGGAGCTCAACCGGCTGCAGGAACTGATGGAGGAATATTCATCGATGGACGAGGCGCAAGCATCCGTTTACGCTTTGAGTCCGTTTCGTTCCGCGTCCGACAAGCAGATTAACGCCGGCACCGACGGGCTGCTCGTCGACATTTACCGGCTGCTCTACGAGCTGGGAACCGACGAAACGAAGCAGCATGTGGCGACGATGGGGCTGTTTCCGGACGGGAGCCTGCAATGATCGTGACGGAAGCGCATGTCAGGAGAGCCGCCGACCGCGACGGCCTGCACTGCGCGGAGGTCGAGGTGCGGACGAGCGACGCGCAGACGCCTGAGCTGCTTGCCTATTTCGGCCGGTCCCGGGACGACGATTACGACATGATCGCGGTCGTGAGCAACGACGCCAGGAGCGAGATCGACTGGTACGACAACAGCCTGCACCAAGCGTTCGCGGACATGACCGACGAGCTGTTCGATACGCCGACGATGAAGACGGATTGGGGCGAGCGGGAGACGTTCAAGGATCAGGTGCTGTCGTACCCCGGCGTGCGGGGCGATATTCGGCGCCTATTGGACGGGTCATAAATTTTTCGAATGTTCAATCTTCTTCACTTGCTTCCATGTTACAATGTGAGCATACTTGACAAGATGCTAGCATGTCTTGCGGAGGAAGCGAGGGCTGCCCAATGGGAATGACGCTGTTGCGTAACGCGACGATCGTCACGATGAACGAAAAGGACGAGATAGTGACCGGTGACGTCATGTTCAAGGATGATATCATCGTTTCCGCCGGGGGACGGATTACGGAGTACGACGCGGCGGCGACCACGGTCGTCGAGGCCAAGGGGAAGCTGCTGCTGCCCGGCTTCGTCCAGACGCATATTCACCTCTGTCAGACGCTATTTCGCGGACGGGCCGACGACATGGCGCTCATGGATTGGCTGCGGACGCGCATCTGGCCGCTTGAAGCGGCGCACGACGAGGAATCCGTCTACTATTCGGCGATGCTCGGCATCGGCGAGCTGCTGCGGAGCGGGACGACGACGATTCTCGACATGGAGACGGTCAGCCATACGGATTTCGCCTTTCAAGCGCTCGCGGCCGGCGGGATCCGGGCGATCTCCGGCAAAGTGATGATGGACGCCGGCGGCGACGTGCCGGCCGGGCTGCAGGAGGAGACGGACCGATCCGTGGCCGAGAGCACCGCGCTGCTCGAGAAATGGCACGGCTACGACGGCGGCCGCATCCGATACGCGTACAGCCCGCGTTTCGTCGTCTCCTGCTCGGAACGCCTGCTGAAGGAAGTGAGGGACCTCTCGGCGAAGCATAACGTGCTCGTGCATACGCACGCGGCGGAGAACCGGGAAGAGATCGATCTCGTCATGCGGCAGCGCGGGATGCGCAACGTCGTCTATTTGGATCATATCGGGTTGACGTCTCCCCGGCTCGTGCTAGCCCATTGCATCTGGCTGGACGACGAAGAGCGCGATATTTTGCGGCGGACGGGGACGCGTATGACGCATTGCCCGGGCTCCAACCTGAAGCTGGCGTCGGGCGTGGCGCTCGTGCCGGAGCTGCTGGAGCAGGGGATCGAGATGGGCATCGGCGCGGACGGGGCGCCCTGCAACAACACATTGGATATGTTTCAGGAGATGCGCTTGACCGCGCTGCTGCACAAAGCCCGCTGCGGTCCGGAAGCGATGAACGCCCGGACGGTGCTGCGCATGGCCACGATCGGCGGCGCGAGGACGCTGGGACTGGATCATTTGATCGGCAGCATCGAGCCGGGCAAGAAGGCGGACGCCGTGCTGCTCGACTTGGAGGATTTCCATACGTTTCCTTCCTATGACGCGGATCCGTACTCGCGGATCGTCTACGCAGCGTCGAGAAGCAGCGTAGCCTACGTGTGGGTTGACGGCAAGCTTGTCGTGGAGCGGGGTAAGGTGAAGACGGTCGACAAACGGAACGTCCTCCGCGAAGCGGACCGTTCCATCGCGCGGCTGCTCAAGCGAATCTGAAAAAGCCGGGAACGCCTCCATGCCGCTTGCATGAAGGGGTCCCGGCTTTCGTGCGTCTATCAGCCGTTGACGATTTCGCCGCCGTTGACGTGAAGCACCTGCCCGCTCATATAGGAGGAGTCGCCGCAGGCCAGATAGACGTATGCCGGAGCCAGCTCGTCCGGCTGTCCCGCCCGCTTCATCGGCGTGTCCGCGCCGAATTGGGCGACCTGCTGGGCGTCGAACGTCGACGGAATGAGCGGCGTCCAGATCGGTCCGGGCGCCACCGCGTTGACCCGAATGCCCTGCTCCGCGAGATTCATCGCAAGCGAGCGGGTGAAAGCGACGATCGCGCCTTTCGTCGAGGAATAATCCAACAGCGTCGGGCTCCCGCGATAGGCCGTGATGGATGCGGTATTAATGATGGCCGAGCCTTTCTTCAGGTGAGGCATGGCGGCTTGCGTGACATAGAACATGCCGAAGATGTTCGTCTTGAACGTGCGTTCCAGCTGCTGCGGCGTGATTTGTTCGATTTTATCCTGCGGGTGCTGCTCCGCGGCGTTGTTCACGACGATGTCGAGCCCGCCGAGCTTGTCGGCGATCTTCTCGACGGCGTCTTTGCAAAAGGCGGGATCGCCGATATCGCCGGCGATCGTGAGGCATTTGCGGCCGAGCGCTTCGACGAGTTCTTGAATATCCCCGGCATCGTCATGCTCGTCGAGGTACATGATCGCGACGTCCGCGCCTTCCTTGGCGTACATGAGGGCGACGGCGCGGCCGATGCCGCTGTCGCCGCCGGTAATCGCGGCTACCTTGCCGGCGAGCTTGCCGGCGGGCTTGTACGCTTCCGATTGAAATTGCGGCCGCGGATTCATCTCGCTTTCGAGACCGGGCTGCCTATTCTGGTGCTGCGGGGGAAAGGATGTCGGACGTTTGGGCTGTTGCTGCGTCATGCGGGATCACTCCTTCAAAAGAATATGGCTTGCTTGAGCAAAGACGGCATTCCCTTATATTGCGGCGATCCCTTTTTATTTAAACGCATGGCTTCGCATTCTTAACGCAAAACAAAAAAATCCCGAACGCCGGCATGTCGCCGAGCGTTCGGGAGGATGGTTCGATTCGGATATTTCGTGCTGCCGACCGCGTGTCCGGAAGCCAATGAAATGGCGTCCCAGGAGGGATTCGAACCCCCGACAACACGCTTAGAAGGCGTGTGCTCTATCCAACTGAGCTACTGGGACACGTAGGAAATAATATAGCATGGGCATTTTAAAATTGCAACCCATAATCTTCATTGTATTCGTCGGTCCGCGCCATGGCTCATGCGACTCTATTAAAATAGCGGCATTCATGTTTCAAAAAAATCGGCTTCGGCCAAAATGGAAATGAACGGCATGGAGTGTTATAATCGAACTCTACCCGAACATCAGGCCGGCGGGCAGTACGGCAAACAAGGCGGTGATTCTATTACGACGTCCAATTCTTCCCACGATGACAATAGAGAGAACGTTTACTTATTTCCTAATATGCTCGACCAGTACCAAAATCATCTCACCCGGCTTTTGGAGTCCGAGCAGTACGGAGAAGCGAAGGATCTGCTGCGCTTTTTGCTCCATTGCCAAGGCGAGGAGAAGCGGCATTACGAAGAGTGGAGCAATCTGCTGACCTGGCTTGACGTCGCCTTCCCCGGTTACGAGAGCACGGGAAATGGCACGACCGCATACATAGAAGACGAAGACAACGAGGACGCGCTCCGCGAACGGGCGCTCGCCCCGCCGGAGTACGACGAGGATTACGTGCAGCAGGTGCTCTATATCATGCAGCATCATCCCGTGGCGGACCAGCAGCTGCTCGCGCTGGAACGCGCGGCGTATTTGACGCATCCGGGCGTCGACGAGGTCATCCTGAACTGGCTGACGAGCGCGGAGCTTCATCCGGAGCTGCAGTTCAAAGCGCTGCAATGCCTGAAGAAGCGGGGCGTGACGGGGACGGTCGGTCTCGAGCGGATGGGCGAGTTCGTGGAGCTGGAGATCGAAGCGACCCCGCTTTCCATGGAAGAATTCCCGCCGGTCGTGACCAGAGTCGTCGAACGGGTAGAGTCCGTGACCGAAGTGATCGAGGTGTCCCTGCCTCATTTCGCGCGCGAGTTATGGAAAGAGTGCCTCCAATGCATTTACGGCACGACGGCGTACGAACGGCTGCAGAACGACGACGACGAGACGGTGGACAGCTACTCGGCCGCGCTTCACCAAGTATTGGAATTATCGCTTTACGGACGGGTCAACGACGACGAAGTCCGGGATACATACGGCATTACGGACGCCCTCCGCTTCCGGTACGAACAGGCTTGCAGGACGCTTCGCCAAATCGTGCAATTGCGTTTGGAGGATGACGGGGGCAAGTCTTGATATTCGTTTGATTGTTGAGTATAATAGAATGGTTTATTACGGGTAAGATCTGACGCAGAAGCGTTATTTAATTTGGAGGGGAAAGCATAACATGACAGCAACATGGGAAAAAATAGACAAGAATCTTGTCTCGATCAACGTTGAAGTTGAAGCAGGACAAGTTAACGAAGCGATCGACAAAGCATTCAAGAAGGTCGTTCAGAAAGTAAACGTTCCCGGTTTCCGCAAAGGCAAAGTGCCGCGGAGCATTTTCGAAGCCCGTTTCGGCATCGAAAGCCTGTACCAAGACGCGATCGACATCCTGCTTCCGGACACCTACTCGGAAGCGCTGAAAGAAACCGGCGTATTCCCGGTGGACCGTCCGGAGATCGACGTCGAGCAATTCGCGAAAGGCCAGACGTTCAAGTACACCGCTAAAGTAACGGTCAAGCCTGAAGTCGAGCTTGGCGAGTACAAAGGCCTTGAAGTGCCTGCGGCCGAAGCGGAAGTCACGGAAGAAGAAGTTGCTGCCGAGCTGAACCGTCTGCAACAGCGCCATGCCGAGCTTACGGTCCTTGAAGAAGGCGCGGCGGAGACTGGCGACATCACGGTCATCGACTTCGACGGTTACGTCGACGGCGAAGCGTTCGAAGGCGGCAAAAGCGAGCGCCATTCCCTGGAGCTCGGTTCCGGTTCGTTCATTCCCGGCTTCGAAGAACAAGTCGTAGGCATGCAAATCGGCGATTTCAAAGACATCGAAGTCACGTTCCCCGAGACTTACCATGCCGAGAACCTTGCCGGCAAAGCAGCCGTGTTCAAAGTGAAGCTGCATGAAATCAAACGCAAGAACCTGCCTGCGCTTGACGACGAGTTCGCCAAGGACGTAAGCGAGTTCGATACGCTTGACGAGTACAAAGCCGATCTGAAGACAAAATTGTCCGAGCGCAAAGTTAAAGAAAACGAATCCGCGCGCGAAGCGGCCGTCGTCGAGAAAGCGGCTGAAGTGGCCGTGGTCGACATTCCGGAAGCGATGATCGAGTCCGAAACGACCTTCATGCTGCGCGACTTCGAGAACCGTCTTCGCACGCAAGGCATGAATATGGAACTGTACTACCAGTTCTCCGGCCAAGACGAAGCGGCGCTTCGCGGTCAAATGCGCAGCGATGCCGAGAAACGCGTTCGCAACAACCTCGTTCTGGAACAAATCGCCAAAATCGAAGGCATTACGGTGGGCGATGAAGACTTGAACGAAGAGCTTGAGAACCTTTCCGGTCAATACAACCGTCCTGCCGCTGAACTGCGCGAGATTTTCGAAGCAAACGGCAACCTTGACAACATCAAAGAAGATCTGGTCCTGCGCAAAACGATCAAGTTCCTGCTCGACAACAGCAAGACCGAGACGGCAGTCGCTTAAGGCTCCGCCGACAATCCAAACTCCATTACCGATAAGGCACGTTTAACGCGTGCCTTATTTTATCCTCACCGGCGGTTTTTCGCGGTGCGGAGCCAGTCACGTACATATGTATTTACCCGTATCGTATACTGTAGTATTCAGAAAAATGACATTGCATTCGGAACATGTTAGAATAAGTAGTGATTTACAAGTCGATAACGAAAGAAGGTTGGTCGCATGAATCTGGTACCTATGGTCGTTGAGCAAACGAATCGGGGAGAGCGTTCTTACGATATTTACTCCCGTCTTTTGAAGGATCGGATAATTTTTCTGGGAAGTGCGATCGACGACGACGTAGCTAATGCCGTCATCGCGCAGCTGCTGTTCCTGGCCGCCGATGATCCGGAGAAGGATATTCATCTGTACATTAACTCACCGGGCGGTTCCGTAACTGCAGGCATGGGTATATTCGATACGATGCAGTTCATTAAGCCGGATGTTTCGACCATTTGCGTCGGTTTGGCCGCAAGCATGGGCTCCCTGCTGCTGACGGCGGGCGCCAAAGGCAAGCGCTTCGCGCTGCCGAACAGCGAAGTCATGATCCATCAGCCGCTTGGCGGCGTGCGCGGGCAAGCTTCCGATATCGCGATCCACGCGGATTGGATCCTGAAGACGAAGAAGAAGCTGAATCAAATTTTGTCGGACCGTACGGGTCAACCTTACGAACGTATCGACCGCGACACGGACCGCGACAATTTCATGAGCGCCGAAGAAGCATTGAACTACGGCCTGATCGATAAAGTCGTCACGTCCCTATAAAGACAGTCGAACCAACAAGAAGGGGTGAAAACTCATGTTTAAATTCAACGACGAAAAAGGTCAATTGAAATGCTCGTTCTGCGGCAAATCGCAGGATCAAGTGCGCAAGCTTGTCGCCGGACCGGGCGTTTATATATGCGATGAATGTATCGAGCTGTGCACGGAAATCGTCGAGGAGGAGCTCGGGCACGAAGAAGAGCTCGATCTGAAAGACATTCCGAAACCGCGCGATATCCGCAATATTTTGGATCAATACGTCATTGGGCAAGAGCAGGCGAAGAAGTCGCTCTCCGTAGCGGTATACAACCACTACAAGCGCGTGAATTCGCAGAACAAGCTGGAAGACGTCGAGCTCCAGAAGAGCAATATTTTGCTCGTCGGACCGACCGGTTCCGGTAAAACGCTGCTCGCGCAAACGATGGCGAAAATCCTCAACGTACCGTTTGCGATCGCGGATGCGACTTCGCTTACCGAAGCCGGCTATGTCGGCGAGGACGTCGAGAACATTTTGCTGAAGCTTATCCAAGCAGCGGATTATGACGTGGAGAAAGCCGAGCGGGGCATCATCTATATCGACGAGATCGATAAAGTGGCGCGCAAGTCGGAGAATCCGTCGATCACGCGCGACGTTTCCGGAGAAGGCGTTCAGCAGGCGCTGCTCAAGATCTTGGAAGGAACGGTTGCATCCGTGCCACCGCAAGGCGGCCGCAAGCATCCGCACCAAGAATTCATCCAAATCGATACGACGAACATCCTGTTCATTTGCGGCGGTGCGTTCGACGGTTTGGAACAGCTGATCAAACGCCGGATCGGCAAGAAAGTCATCGGCTTCAATACGGCAGGCGATGGCCAGAAGGATCTGAAGGCAGGCGAATACCTGTCGATGGTGCTGCCGGAGGATTTGCTCAAATTCGGCCTCATCCCAGAGTTCGTCGGCCGTCTGCCGGTCATCTCGACGCTGGAGCCGCTTGACGAAAGCGCGCTTGTCCGTATCCTCTCCGAGCCGAAGAACGCGCTCGTGAAGCAGTATCAGAAGCTGCTGGAGATGGACAACGTGAAGCTCGAGTTCGAAATGGGCGCGCTCGAAGCGATCGCCAAGGAAGCAATTAAACGGAATACGGGCGCGCGCGGCCTGCGCGCGATCATCGAAGGCTTGATGCTCGACGTGATGTACGAAGTGCCTTCGCGCGACGACGTCAGCAGCTGCCTCATTACGGAGAAGGTCGTTCAGGACCGGATCATGCCGGAGCTTGTTTCCAAGAAGGGCAAGAAGAAGGAAGAAAGCGCCTGATCCACTAAATAACACCTCAAATGCTTCCACCTCTGCTTGCTGCGGCCTGACTATTGCAGTTTGCAGGGGTGGACTTTGACGTTCATGGGAGAGGTTATATCATGTATTTGCGCAAGGATACGGTTCCGGTCAAGGTCGGTCCGCTGACGATCGGCGGCAGCGACGAAGTCATTATCCAAAGCATGTGCACGACGAAGACGGCCGACGTCGAAGCGACCGTCGCCGAGATTTTGCGGCTGGAAGAAGCCGGCTGCCAGATCGTCCGCGTCACGGTGAACAATAAAGAAGCGGCGGAAGCCATCAAGGAAATCAAGAAACGCATTCATATCCCGCTTGTCGCGGACATTCATTTCGATTACCGTCTGGCTTTGGCCGCGATCGAGAACGGCGTGGACAAGGTCCGGATCAATCCAGGCAATATCGGGCGCCGCGAGAAGGTCGAAGCGGTCGTCAAAGCCTGCAAAGAACGTAATATCCCGATCCGGATCGGCGTCAACGCCGGTTCGCTGGAGAACCATCTGCTCGAGAAGTACGGCTACCCTACGCCTGAAGCGATGGTGGAGAGCGCCTTGTTCCACATCGGCATCCTGGAAGAGCTGGATTTCCACGATATCATCGTGTCGTTGAAGGCGTCCGACGTGCCGATGGCGATCGCGGCGTACCGCATGGCGGCGGAAGTCATCCGCTATCCGCTTCATCTCGGCATTACGGAAGCGGGAACGCTGCATACCGGCACGATCAAGAGCTCGGCCGGCATCGGCGCGCTGCTCTCCATGGGCATCGGCAACACGGTTCGGATCAGCCTGAGCGCCGATCCGGTCGAAGAAGTGAAAGTAGCGCGCGAGCTGCTCAAAACGTTCGGCCTCATCACCAACGCGGCAACGCTCGTGTCCTGCCCGACCTGCGGCCGGTTGGATATCGACTTGTTCTCGATCGCCAACGAAGTCGAGGACTATATCAGCAAGATCAAAGTGCCGATCAAGGTGTCGGTGCTGGGCTGCGCGGTCAACGGACCGGGAGAGGCGCGCGAGGCCGATATCGGCATCGCCGGCGCCCGCGGCGAAGGCATGCTGTTCCGGTACGGGGAAATGATCCGCAAGGTGCCTGAAGCGGAGCTGCTCTCCGAGCTGAAGAAAGAAATCGACGAAATCGTGCGCGTGTTCGAAGAGACGGGCGAAATTCCCGGTCGCAAGCATCAGCCTGGCGCGCACGTAACCGCATAAGAACAAACTTTAGTCGAATAGCGCGATTATTCCATCCGGCCGGGGGCAATACTGAACAGTATACGCCCTGTAAAGGCCGGATTTTTTTGTACGGGAAGAATGGCCCGAGCTGTCCTTTCTGTGACGAGAGGAGTGTCGCAAATGAGTTTAAGTGTGATTCTGATGTTCATTCAAGTGTTCTTCGCGATCGTGATCGGTTTGTATTTTTGGAATTTGCTGCGCAACCAGAAGACGAACCGGTCTGCCGTCGACCGCGAGTCCCGCAAAGAAATGGATAAGCTGCGCAAGCTGCGCTCCGTGTCGCTGACAAAGCCGCTGTCCGAGAAGACGCGTCCGCAGACGATCAACGACATCGTCGGCCAGCGCGATGGCCTCCGCGCGCTGAAAGCGGCGCTCTGCAGCGCCAACCCGCAGCATGTCATCATATACGGCCCGCCTGGCGTCGGTAAGACGGCCGCTGCCCGCGTCGTGCTGGAGGAAGCGAAGAAGAATCCGACTTCCCCGTTTTTGGCCGATGCCAAGTTCACCGAGATCGATGCGACGACCGCCCGTTTCGACGAGCGCGGCATCGCGGATCCGCTCATCGGTTCCGTTCACGATCCGATTTATCAAGGTGCGGGCGCCATGGGCGTCGCGGGTATACCGCAACCGAAGCCCGGTGCCGTCACGAAAGCGCACGGGGGCATGCTGTTTATTGATGAAATCGGCGAATTGCATCCCATCCAGATGAATAAATTGTTAAAAGTGCTGGAAGACCGCAAGGTGTACCTGGAGAGCGCGTACTACAATTCGGAAGACAACAACATTCCGATGTATATACACGATATTTTTCAAAACGGGCTTCCTGCGGATTTCAGGCTTGTAGGCGCGACGACGCGGTCGCCGCAAGAACTGCCGCCGGCGCTGCGTTCGCGCTGCATGGAGATTTATTTCCGTCCGCTGCTGCCGGACGAGATTTCGCAGATCGCGGTCAACGCGCTCAAGAAAATCGGTCTGCCGCCGTCGCAGGAAGCGATCGACGTCGTTACGCGCTATGCCACGAACGGCCGCGAAGCGGTCAACGTCATTCAGCTTGCCGCCGGCCTGGCCTTGTCGGAGAAACGGGAATTCATCACGGCCTCCGACGTGGAATGGGTGGTCAACAGCAGCCAAATTCCTCCCCGCCCGGACCGCAAGGTGCCGGCCGCCCCGCAGGTCGGTTTCGTAAACGGCCTGGCCGTGTATGGACCTAATATGGGCACGTTGCTCGAAATCGAAGTCAGCGCGATCGGCGCGCGTCCGGGGAAAGGCGTCTACACCATCACCGGGGTCGTCGACGAAGAGGAACTCGGCGGCGGGAGCAGCCGTACGCTCCGGCGCAAAAGCATGGCGAAGGGCTCCATCGAGAACGTGCTTACCGTCCTGCGGCGGATGGGCATGAAGCCGGAAAACTACGACTTGCATATCAACTTCCCGGGCGGCACGCCGATCGACGGGCCTTCCGCGGGCATCGCGATGGCGACGGCGATTGCCTCCGCGATCAAGGGAGAGCCGATCAACCACAAGCTTGCCATGACGGGCGAAGTGGGCATTCACGGGAACGTCAAGCCCGTCGGCGGCGTGCTGGCCAAGGTGGAAGCGGCATTCCAGGCGGGAGCCGATACCGTCATTATTCCGCGCGAGAACTGGCAGGCGATTTTCGCCGACCTGCAAGGCGTGCGGGTCATTCCGGTCGATCACGTCGAGGAAGTGTTCCGCCATGTCTTCGGGGCGGAATACATGGACGCTCCGGCGGCGGCTCCGGTACAACCGGCCGACGTTTTTATCGCGACGGGCTTGCCCTATTTGCAGGCTGATTCCGTTGAGTGATAAAATGGAGAAAGGCTTTAAGACTTAAGGCCGAGGTTTTCGGTCACGATAGGGTGAACGTGAACTTCAACGACGGAGGTGCTGGAATGGGACCTGCTAAATGGAAAGGTCGTCGATTGCCCCTGCTGCCCTTACGGGGGCTTCTTGTATATCCAAGCATGGTGCTGCATTTGGACGTTGGCAGAGATAAGTCCGTGCGGGCGCTGGATCGCGCCATGCTGGACGATCATATGATTTTGCTTTGCTCGCAGTCGGAAGTAAACATCGAGGAGCCGTCGCAGGAAGATATTTACCGCGTCGGCACGGTGGCGAGAGTCAGGCAGATGCTGAAATTGCCGAACGGCACGATCCGGGTGCTGGTAGAGGGCGTCGTTCGCGCCGAGATCGTCGATTATTTGCCGAACGACGACTTCTACGAAGTATCCATCAGGGAACTTCCGGAGTCCGAAACGACGGATCCCGAAATCGACGCGCTGATGCGCACGGTGCTTAACCAGTTCGAGCATTATATCAATTTGTCGAAGAAAGTGACGCCGGAGACGCTTGCCGCGGTATCCGATATCGACGAGCCGGGCAGGCTCGCCGACGTGATCTCGAGCCATCTCTCGCTCAAGATCAAGGATAAGCAGGATATCCTGGAGACGGTCGACGTGCGCGAGCGCCTGGAGCGGCTTCTCGACATCCTGAACAACGAGCGCGAAGTGCTGGAGCTGGAGCGCAAGATCAGCCAGCGCGTCAAGAAGCAGATGGAGAAGACCCAGAAGGAATACTATCTGCGCGAGCAAATGAAAGCCATTCAAAAGGAGCTCGGGGAGAAAGAAGGACGAGCAGGCGAGGTGGAGGAGCTTCGCACCCAGATGGCCGAATCCGGTATTCCGGAGAGGGTCAGGGAGAAGGTCGAGAAGGAAATCGACCGGCTGGAGAAGATGCCTTCCACATCGGCCGAAGGCGGCGTCATCCGCAATTATATCGATTGGTTACTATCACTTCCTTGGAGCAAGCAAACCGAGGACGATCTGGACGTCAACAAAGCCGAGAGCATTTTGAACGAGGATCATTACGGGCTGGAGAAGCCGAAGGAGCGGGTATTGGAATACCTGGCCGTCCAACAGCTCGTGAAGAAGCTGAAAGGACCGATTCTCTGTCTCGTAGGGCCCCCGGGCGTCGGCAAAACGTCCATGGCCCGTTCGATCGCCAAATCGCTCGGCCGCCAATTCGTCCGTATCTCGCTCGGCGGCGTTCGCGACGAAGCGGAGATCCGCGGACATCGCCGGACGTACGTCGGCGCCATGCCGGGCCGTATCATTCAAGGCATGAAGACGGCAGGCTCGCTCAATCCGGTATTCCTGCTCGACGAGATCGACAAGATGGCGATGGATTTCCGCGGCGATCCGGCATCCGCGCTGTTGGAGGTTTTGGATCCGGAGCAGAACAACACGTTCAGCGATCACTTTATCGAAGTGCCGTTTGATCTCTCTAAAGTGATGTTCGTCACGACCGCGAACGCGATCCATAACATTCCCCGGCCGCTCCTCGACCGGATGGAAGTGTTGTACATCCCGGGCTACACGGAACTCGAGAAGCTCCAGATCGCCTCGCGTTACCTGCTGCCGAAGCAGAAGAAAGAACACGGTCTCGGCGATGAGCAGATGGTGATGGGCGAAAGCAGCCTGCTGCAGGTCGTCCGCGAATATACCCGCGAATCCGGCGTCCGCAACCTCGAGCAGCAAATCGCGGCGATCTGCCGCAAAGCAGCGAGAGCGATCGTAAGCGAAGGCGAATCGCATGCGATCGAGGTCGATTCGGCGAAAGTGAAGGAATGGCTCGGACCGGCGAAATTCCGCTACGGTACGGCGG
Source organism: Paenibacillus sp. J22P277 (assembly GCF_059383675.1). Classification (NCBI taxonomy): domain Bacteria; kingdom Bacillati; phylum Bacillota; class Bacilli; order Caryophanales; family Paenibacillaceae; genus Paenibacillus; species Paenibacillus sp. J22P277. The sequence goes on along the minus strand of NZ_JBXENS010000006.1, from coordinate 43,971 downwards.
AAGTCGAGAATCAAGTCGGCGCCGTGACCGGTCTGGCCTGGACGGAAGTGGGCGGCGATACGCTGGTCATCGAAGTCACGGTGCTGCCGGGAAGCGGCAAGCTGACCTTGACCGGCAAACTGGGCGACGTCATGAAGGAATCGGCGCAAGCCGCGTTCAGTTATACGCGCTCCCGGGCGAACGAGCTTGGAATCGATCCGCAATTCCATGAGAAGAACGACATTCATATCCATATTCCCGAAGGCGCCATTCCGAAGGACGGACCTTCGGCCGGCATCACGATGGCGACGGCGCTGATCTCGGCGCTCACCAACCGATACGTCAACAAGGAAGTGGCGATGACCGGCGAAATCACCCTGCGTGGACGGGTGCTGCCGATCGGCGGCCTGAAGGAGAAATCGCTTGCCGCGCACCGCGCAGGCATCAAGAAAGTCCTTCTGCCGAAGGAGAACGAGCGCGACCTCCGCGATATTCCGGACAGCGTGAAAGCCGACATGGAATTCGTGCCGGTCGGGACGATGGATGAGGTGCTGCAACACGCGCTGGCCGTCACGGAAGCGCATGCGCCGGTACAAACGCATTAGAAAGCAGGTAGCAAAGACGTGAAAATTATGAACGTGGAATTTGTCATCAGCGCCGTAAAGCCGGATCAGTACCCTGACGATGCCTTGCCAGAGTTTGCTCTGGCAGGGCGTTCCAATGTGGGGAAATCCTCGCTGATCAACCGCATGATCATGCGCAAGGGCTTGGCGCGCACCAGCTCGCAGCCGGGCAAAACGCAGCAGCTCAACTATTATCGCGTGAACGACCGCGTGTATCTGGTCGATTTTCCTGGCTACGGCTATGCGAAAGTGTCCAAAGTACAACGCCAACAGTTCGGCACGATGATCGAGACCTTCCTCGGCGACCGGGAGCCCCTTAAGATGGTGTTGCACATCATCGATATCCGGCACGAGCCGTCCAAGGACGACATCCTGATGTACGACTGGCTGAAGCACTACGAGATTCCGGTATGCATCGTCACGACGAAGGCCGACAAGATTCCGAAGAGCCAGTGGCCCAAGCAGGTCAAAATGATCAAGCAGGCGCTCGGTTTCCACCCAGCCGACCGTCATGTGCTGTTCTCGTCGGAGACCGGACTAGGCCGCGACGAGCTGTGGGCGGTCATCAACGAGGCCATCGAAGAAAGTAACGAAGAAGCGGCAGAAACCGAAGAAGTTTCAATCGAATAACGAGGATAACGCACAAAAGCGCGGACTCATTGTAAAATCTCCTTAATTATTCAGAAATATGCGAGAATATCGCGGCTGGGCGGCAGGAATAAAAGTCCTTGATCGGGTATAATATACGTAGCAGTGGATTTACAAACGCGTTACTTTATAGAATTGAGGAGATTTTTATGGCTCAGCGGATAGCCACGGAGTATGTCAATGCTTCTCTGCAATTAACGGCTGAAGAGATGGCGGGATTTGTCCGGTTTTTCGAAGACCAGCACGTCAAGCTTCAAGTGCGGGTGCTGGATAACGGCAATCACGAGATGGTTCTCGAGGACGACGCAGGACGAGAAGAGGTCCGCTTAACTTTCGAGCGTCAGCAAGATCAGTTTGTTAGTTTGCTTTCCTGCCGCATCATGCATCCCAAGCTGACGAATGCCATGCGCAAAGCCGTAGCGGCTTTCCGGGGCGACGCAGTCGTCAATCGCATTTATCCGAACTATACGATGACGTACCACTACGTGCAAGGCAACGTTCGCAAAATTGTTGAACACAAAAACAATGAAGCGAGAGTGATCTTCGAGTTCAAGGATACGATCGGTCAACTGGAAGCGGCTTTCCGGGTCATGGACATCGAGAATGAAATCAAAATCGCACAGGGTGCGATCGATCAACTGCTTGATTTGCGCAATCAGTGCAGCGATCGGGAACAAATCGCGATTATCGATCGGCGCTTAGCTACTTATACCAAGCACCTGTTCATGCTGGAGGCATGATCGGGATCGCTTGAATCATTGAGGAAAGGCCGCATGCTTGCGGCTTTTTTTTTATTGTTTCCGCCCGATGGGACGAACACAGAATGACCCGGGGCAACATACGTTTATAATTGGAGTTTCCGTCATGTTCTCGGATCGATTCCGCCTAAAAAAAACTATTGCATTTCTCGGCGATAGATGGTATTTTTATTTTCGTTGCAATGAATATTAGGAACCAGGATTCACTCAGGACATGGTAATGTTGCGAGAGGAAAGTCCCTCGGGCAGTGAATGACGTAGGTCCTAGCGGATGAAATTACTAAACATTTTATTCCTAGGAAGGGGGAACCGAAAGATGGAATACTCGACTTTCGGAAGACACGTTGCTGTTGATACTTGGGGTGTGGATTTTGACCTGCTCAACAACGCGGAATTTTTACAAGCCCAAATGGTAGAGGCGGCTGAAGCTTGCGGCGCTACCGTACTCTCAGTGCAAGCCAAACAATTTGAACCACAAGGCGCGACCGTGCTCGTATTGCTGTCGGAAAGTCATCTTTCCATTCACACGTATCCTGAGAGAGGTTTTGCTGCTCTTGATTGTTATACCTGTGGCGAAACCGTGGATCCGCAGCTGGCGATCGACTACATGATGTCGGTATTGAAACCGAAAATGGCACATGCTAAGAAGCTTGTTCGCGGCATGGGAGAACTGCAAGTCGTTGAACCGGATATGAAGCAAGCCGAGCTTGTGTAACATTTTTTTAATAAGAAAATTGGAAGGCCGCGAAGCGATTCGCGGTCTTTTTGTTTGCCCGAGAACCGCGTGAAAACGCATGACGTGATTTCAAACAATTTTCATAATTGCAGGGGTATGGCTTGTCGAACTGTGCTATACTAAGTGATGAAAATGATCAAGAAGAAGGGCAGGTGAACGCACATGCACATTATAGTTGTCGGACTGAATTATCGGACAGCTCCTGTCGAGGTCAGAGAACGATTTACGTTCGCAGACCGCGATATGCCTGAGGCTTTGAAGCAATTGAAGCAAACGAAAAGCATCATGGAATGTGTCATCGTCGCGACCTGTAACCGCACGGAACTATATGCAGTCGTCGATCGTCCGCATTTGTGCGGTCATTACATTCGCAGCTTTATGGAGAAATGGTTCGGAACGCCGAGGGAGCAATTTACCTCGGATCTATATATGTACGAAGACGAACGCGCTATCGAGCATCTGTTCCGCGTTACCTGCGGACTGGATTCCATGGTGATCGGCGAGACGCAAATTCTTGGGCAAGTAAAGGATGCGTTCTTGTTGGCGCAAGCGGAGAAGACGACCGGCACGCTCTTCAATTCCATCTTCAAGCAGGCGGTTACGCTCGCGAAGAAAGCCCATTCCGACACGGCGGTCGGCGAAGCGGCGGTATCGGTCAGCTATGCCGCCGTCGAGCTCGGCAAGCGGATTTTCGGCCAATTCGGCGGCAAGACGGTCATGATCGTCGGCGCTGGCAAGATGAGCGAGCTGACGGCGAAGCATCTGTACTCCAGCGGCGTCGAGCGCGTGTATGTCGTGAATCGTACCTACGACCGGGCGGTACAGCTTGCGGATAAATTCAACGGCACGCCGCTCAACATGTCGGACGCGATCGCGCGTCTGCACGAGACGGATATCGTGATCAGCTCGACGGGGTCGGACGGTTTCGTCCTCGTGCGCGAACAAGTCGAAGCGGCCATGCGCAAACGCAAGTCCCGTCCGCTCTTCATGATCGATATCGCGGTGCCGCGGGATCTCGATCCGGCGATCGCTTCGGTGCAGAACGTATTCTTGTACGATATCGACGATCTCGAAGGGATCGTTGAAAGCAATATGGAACAGCGCCGCCATGAAGCGGCGAAGATCGAAACCTTCATCGTCGCGGAGCTGGAAGCGTTCCGCCAGTGGTACAAGACGCTCGGCGTGGCGCCGCTCATTCAAGCCCTGCAAACGAAAGGGGCCGACATCCATGCTGAAACCATGGGGAGCCTGTCCAAGAAGCTGCCTGATTTAAGCGACCGCGAGCTCAAAATCATTCATAAGCTCACGAAGAGCATCGTCAATCAGATGATGCACGATCCGATATTGCGGATCAAGGAAATGGCCGGAGAGAAGCACGCCGACCAAGCGATGGACATGTTCGTGAAGCTGTTTGCGCTGGAAGAAGAAGTCGAGCGGGCGGAGATGAAGGCGGAACCCGCCAAACCGCTCCAGCGGGCAGAAGCGGTTTCATCGGCAGAAGCCATGCCTATGCTCGGCAAAGGCGCGGCACGGGCGATATTGACCTAATTCGGCCAACGGTTTGCGGAGGCGCTTATGGTTACTCATAATTGGTTTTATGATGGAATACTGTATGTTTATGCCCTGAGCCTCCTGTTTTACTTTTCGGATTTCGTTGATCGAAACCGGCAAGCGAAACAAGTGGGAACAGGGCTGCTTATTTTCGTCTGGGTGCTGCAGACGGGCTTTCTCGTTCATCGGATCATCTCCCATTTGGATATGACGCTCATGACGCTGTTCGAATATTTGCTCGTCTTTTCATGGCTGCTTGTCACGGTATCGTTGGTGATGAGCCGTTTTTTTCGAATGGAATTTATTGTGTTTTTCGTTAATGTAATCGGATTCGCGGTATTAACGGTCAATTTGTTCCGGATCGGGTCGGGAACGTCGCTCGCGCGGTGGGAGCTTGCCCACGACATGCTGATCGTGCACATCATCCTTATGATTCTGGCTTATACGGCATTTACGTTCAGCGCGATTTTCTCGGGGATGTACCTGTTCTTGTTCGCGCGCTTGAAAGGCAAGCAGTGGACCAAACGGATGCAGCGGCTGCCGAGCCTGGACGCCGCGGACCGCTTTATGTTTCGCGTCTCGCTCGTAGGGACGCCGCTCTTGATGCTGTCGCTGGCGGTCGCGGTTACGTCGATCCTGATCGAAGGACGGTACGGCTTGCTGCTGGATTGGAAGGTGCTGACATCGTTTATTGCGCTCGGCCTGTACATTTGGAATGTCATGAAGCATCAATGGTTTGACGGTGCGGGCTTGAAGTTTGCGCGCTTCAACCTTGTCAGCTATGCCGTGCTGCTCTTGAACGTACTCATTAACCAGGCTTCTAACTTTCACGGCTGGTCGTAACGCAGCGCACAAGCATTCGCGGGGGAGGAACGGCGATGTCGGCGTATTATCCGATGATGGTGAAGCTGTCCGGCAAACGATGCGTCGTCGTCGGAGGCGGTCCGGTCGCGGAACGCAAAACGCTCGGCCTGCTGGAAGGCGGCGCGGGCGAGTTGATCGTCGTGGCTCCCCGCGTGACGGCCAAGCTCGAGGAACTGGCTGCCGCCGAGTCTATCGCGTTACGGCGCAGGGAATACAGAGATAGTGACGCGGACGGGGCTTTTCTGCTTATCGCGGCTTCGGACGACCGCGTGTTGAATGCTCGGCTCGCGGAATACGCAGAGAGCTGCGGGATACTGGTCAATACGGTCGATCTTGGCGATCGGGGAAGCTTCATTACGCCGTCCGTCGTGCGGCGAGGCGCGCTCGTCATCGCATTGACGACGGGGGGAGCAAGTCCTGCTTTGACGGCGTTGTTGAAGCGGAAGTTTGACGGGGAGTACGGGCCCGCGTACGAACGATTCGTTTATCGGCTCCATGCGCTTCGAAAGCGGGTGCTGGCGGAGGTGGGAGACCCAGGTCTCCGCACAGCCGTATTGCGGCTTGCGGCCGAAGAATTGCCGCAGCGGGAGCCGTTGAAGGACATTGGAAATGCCGGGAAACAGGTTCCGGACGAGCTCGAAATACAACATTGGATGATCAGGCTGCTGGAAGCGGCCGAGAGGGGACGTTGAAGCATGTCGTATATGGTAGACGGACGCAGGGTGATCGTCGTCGGAACGAGACAGAGCGCGCTGGCGGTGACGCAGACCGGACAAGTCATCGACCAATTGAAGGCGCTAAGCGCCGAGCATGGCTTGCCGTATGAATTCGAAGTCCGCAAAATCGTGACGAAGGGCGACCGAATCCTTGACGTGACATTGTCCAAGGTAGGCGGCAAAGGGCTATTCGTCAAAGAAATCGAGCAAGCGCTGTTCGACGGCGAAATCGATCTTGCGGTTCACAGCATGAAGGACATGCCGTACGAGCTGCCGGATGGCCTGATCAACGGCGCAGTGCCGAAGCGCGTGGATCCGCGCGACTGCTTGATCTCTGCGAGCGGCGTTTCTTTCGAGGACTTGCCGCAGGGAGCGAAGGTCGGCACGAGCAGTCTTCGCCGTTCCAGCCAGCTAATGCATGCGCGGCCCGATCTGCGGATCGAGTCGGTTCGGGGCAATATCGATTCCCGCATCAAGAAGCTGGAAAGCGAGGGTTTTGATGCGATCGTCTTAGCGACTGCCGGATTGCAGCGGATGGGCTGGGAAGCGAAAATATCGTCTTATCTGTCCGAGGAGCTTTGCGTGCCGGCCGTCGGCCAAGGCGCGCTCGGCATCGAATGCCGCGAGAACGATAGCGATGTCCGTCATTTATTGTCGCTTCTGAACGACGAGACGACGGCCCTCGCGGTCGCCGCGGAACGCAGCTTTCTTGGCGCCTTGAACGGCGGCTGCCAGATTCCGATCGGCGCCCATGCCCGCATCGTGAACGGTGATGGAGCGGCGCAGCTCGAGCTTACGGGAATCGTCGGATCTCCGGACGGCGCCGTGCTGCTGAAGGAGACGGCTCGAGGACAGGACGCGGAAGCGCTTGGACTGGAAGTCGCGGAATTGCTGAAGCGCAAAGGAGCGGACCGCATCTTGGCGGAAGTGAGAGGATGATCGATTTGCTGACGGGGAAAAGCAAAGGGAAAGTCTATCTGGTCGGTGCGGGTCCTGGCGACCCGAAGCTGATTACGATTCGCGGCATGGAATGCATCCGCGCCTGTGACGTCATCGTCTATGACAGGCTTGCCAGCCCGAGGCTGCTTCGCTATTTGAAGCCGGACGCGGAGAGGATCTACGTGGGCAAACTGCCCGATCGCCATACGATGAAGCAGGAGGACATCAACCAACTGCTCGTCGATCTGGCGCTTCAGGGGAAAATCGTGACCCGTCTCAAGGGCGGCGATCCCACGATCTTCGGACGCGTGGGCGAGGAAGCGGAGCTGCTTCAGCAGCATGGGATCGAGTTCGATATCGTGCCGGGGATTACCTCCGCGATCGCGGTGCCGGCGTATGCGGGCATTCCCGTTACGCACCGGGACTTGGCTTCATCTTTATCGATTATTACGGGCCATGAGAGCCCGGACAAGCTCGACCATTCCATCCATTGGGATAAAGTAACGCTGGCTACCGGCACGCTCGTATTTCTGATGGGCGTCGCCAAAATCGGCTATATCGCCGAACAGCTCATCAAGAACGGCAAGCCGGCCAACACGCCCGTCGCGCTTGTTCGCTGGGGGACCCGCGTCGAACAGCGAACCGTGACGGGGACGCTCGAAACGATCGAAGCAATCGTGGATGCGGCGAATTTCAAGCCGCCGGCGGTCATCGTCGTCGGCGACGTCGTACTGCAGCGCGAGAAGCTGAATTGGTATGAGAAGAAGCCGTTGTTCGGCACGCGCGTGCTCGTGACCAGAGCCAGGTCGCAAAGCAGCGATCTGAGCGACCGGATCGAAGAGCTCGGCGGCGAAGCTTGCGAATTCCCGGTCATCGCAACGAGACCAATCTCCGAGCCGACCGCGATCGCGCAGGCGGATGCCGCGCTTGCGGATACGGACGGCTATGATTGGATCATGTTCACGAGCGTGAACGGCGTGGATTATTTCTTCGACCGGCTCAAGAAGCTGCGCGTCGACATCCGCCAATTCCATCGCGCCAGCATCGCCGCCGTTGGCCCGAGGACGGCAGAGGCGCTGGAGCAGCGCGGCGTCCTCGTGGATGCGCTCCCCGTGAAGTTTCAGGCGGATGATCTGTTGGTTAGTTTGTCCGACCGCCTGGAGCCGGGCCAGCGCGTGCTGCTGCCGCGAGGGGATCTGGCCCGGGACGTGCTTCCGCGCGAGCTGAAGGCGAGAGGCTTGCTTCCCGTCGAGATCGACGTTTATGAAACGGTCATTGCCCAGGATCAGGACGAAGCGGTGCTGGAGCAGCTGCGGGAGGGCAGCATGCACGTCATCACGTTCGCCAGCTCCTCCACGGTGACGAACCTGTTGGAAGTGCTTCGGCGCATGGGCGTCGAGCAACCGCTCGACCTGCTGCGCAACGTCGACATCGCCTGCATCGGCCCGGTAACGGCCCAAACGGCGGCCGAAGCCGGCTTGACCGTAACGATACAACCCGAACATGCGACGATCGACGGACTCATCGCGGCAATCGCGGAGTCCCGGATCGCGCAGGTTACTGAATAGGAGGCGTTTGAATCATGGCATTTCCACTTACGAGGCACCGCAGGCTGCGCAGAACCGCGGCCATGCGCAGCATGGTCCGCGAAACGCACCTGAGCGTGGACGATTTTATTTATCCGCTGTTCGTCACGCACGGCACGAACGTGAAAGAAGAAATTTCTTCGATGCCGGGCGTCTACCATCTGTCGCTTGATTTATTGCGCGCTGAAATCGAGGCGGTCGTCGCTTCCGGCGTGAAGGCCGTGCTCCTGTTCGGCGTGCCCGATTCCAAGGATGCGGTCGGCACGTCGGCGTTCGAAGAGAACGGCATCGTGCAGCAGGCTACGCGGGCGGTCAAGGAATGGGCGCCCGATCTGCTGGTTATCGCGGATACATGCCTATGCGCTTATACGGATCACGGACACTGCGGCATGATCCATCACGATCACCGTACCGGCCATGCCGAGATCGATAACGATGCCTCGCTCGAAGTGCTGGTGAAAACGGCCGTGTCGCAAGCGCAGGCCGGCGCCGATATTATCGCCCCTTCCAACATGATGGACGGCTTCGTCGGCGCGATCCGCGAAGGACTTGACGCTGCGGGCTTCGAGATGGTGCCGATCATGTCTTATTCGGTCAAATACGCCTCGGCTTTCTACGGCCCGTTCCGCGAAGCCGCGCATTCCTCGCCGCAGTTCGGCGACCGCAAGACGTATCAGATGGATCCGGCGAACGCGCGCGAAGCGCTGCGCGAAGCGGAAGCCGACGTCGTCGAAGGCGCGGACATGCTGATGGTGAAGCCGGCTCTTGCCTACATGGACATCATTCGCATGTTGAAAGAGCAATACGATCTTCCGTTGGTCGCCTATAACGTGAGCGCGGAGTATTCCATGGTGAAAGCCGCGGCGGCGAACGGCTGGATCGACGAGCGCGCGATCGTGCTGGAGACGTTGACGGGCATGAAGCGAGCGGGCGCGGATTTGATCATCACGTATCACGCGCTGGATGCCGCACGCTGGCTGAAAGGCGAATAATCCGTTCGTCAGCGGAGATACCGCTCGGGCAGGCCATAATTTCAAGACAGGCAGGTGTCAACCATGATAGAAAAAAATCGCAAACGGTCGGACGAACGCTCCAAGGCTGCTTTCGCGAAAGCGAAAACGGTCATTCCGGGCGGCGTCAATTCGCCGGTACGCGCGTTTAAATCCGTCGGACTCACCCCTGTGTACATGGAGCGCGGCGAGGGCTACCGCGTCTACGATATCGACGGCAACAGCTATATCGACTACGTCGCTTCCTGGGGACCGCTGATTATGGGCCATGCGCACCCGCAAGTCATCGAAGCGGTGAAAAAAACCGCCGAGAAAGGGACGAGCTTCGGCGCGCCGACGGAATTGGAGACGCTGATGGCGGAGCTGGTCTGCGAGCGCGTGCCTTCCGTTGAAGTGGTGCGCATGGTGAATTCCGGCACGGAAGCGACCATGAGCGCGCTGCGCCTTGCGCGGGGCTATACGAAGCGGAGCAAGATTTTGAAATTCGAAGGCTCCTATCACGGCCATGCCGACAGCCTGCTGATCAAAGCCGGCTCCGGCGTCGCTACGCTGGGGTTGCCGGACAGCCCGGGCGTTCCGGAGAGCGTGGCCTCGCATACGATCACCGTTCCGTACAACGATCTGGATGCCGTCAAATTCGCGTTCGAACGCTTCGGCGAGGAGATCGCCTGCATCATCGTGGAGCCGGTTGCCGGGAACATGGGCGTCGTTCCGCCGCTGCCCGGGTTTCTTCAAGGGTTGCGGGAGGTCACGACGCAGTACGGCAGCCTGCTGATCTTCGACGAGGTCATGACGGGATTCCGCGTCCATTATCACTGCGCGCAAGGGCTGTACGGCATCACGCCGGATCTCACTTGCCTCGGGAAAGTCATCGGCGGCGGCTTGCCGGTCGGCGCTTACGGCGGCAAGCGCGAGATCATGGAAATGATGGCGCCGAGCGGTCCGATCTATCAAGCGGGCACGCTGTCCGGCAATCCGCTCGCCATGGCGGCGGGCTACACGACGCTAAGCCTCTTGACGCCCGACACGTACGAGCAAATGGAGCGCATGTCCGTTCGCCTGCAGCTCGGATTCGAAGCGAACGCGGCAAAGCACGGCATCGCGAGCACGATCAACCGCGTCGGCTCCATGGTCTGCCCGTTCTTCGCGGAGACGCATGTGATCAATTACGATACGGCCAAAACCGCCGACCTGGAGCGGTTCAAAGCGTATTTCGGTTCCATGCTCGATCTGGGCATCAGCATCGCGCCGTCGCAGTTCGAAGGCATGTTCGTATCGGGCATTCACGACGAAGCGGCCATCGACCTCACGATCGAAGCGCATGACGAAGCCCTTCGCCGACTGTAATACGGCAGGATTATAGCGATAGAGGAGTGGAAATGATCATGGATCATCTTGCGCTGCCCTACGAGCGGCACGAAGAATGGTTGACGCTGTCTTCGGCGCTGCTGCTCGATTTCGCCCGAACCGCAGGCAAATTTTCTTCTCCGATCGAGGCCGGGAGCCATCCGCATCAACTGCGGATATGGCTGCTGGCCCTCGGTTTATTTCCGGAGAAATGGTTGAACCGGCTGTTCTCGGTCGGCGGCATCCGGATGGAGGGCGATCTCGTCCTGCTGCGGACGTTCCTGCCCGGCGATCCAGGCAAGGACGCGGCATACCGCATGGGGCTGGAGGCGCTGCCTGGCGCGCAGCCCTGGGAAGAGGTCTCTGCCGAGGCCCTGTTCGGCGATGATTGGTGTCTCGTGATGAATAAACCCGCCGGAATGCCGGTGCATCCTTCGGCTCCGGGGCAGCGGGGCACATTGGACGAAGCCGCTGTCCGCGACAGCCTGCGGCGCGGCGAGAGGCAGCCCGCCAAGCATATTCACCGGTTGGACGACGATACCGCCGGTCCGGTCCTGTACGCCCGCAACGAGCTGGCGCAGCTGCGGCTGGACGAGGCGATGCGGGAGAAAGCCATCGGCCGGCAGTATGCCGCGATCGTCCATGGCGTGCCGAATCGGAGGAGCGGTACCGTGAACGCGCCGATCGGCAAGGACCGCCATCATCGTTCCAGAAGAAGGGTAACCGCCGAGGGAGACGCCGCGATCACGCATTACGAGGTTCTCGAATGCTATAAGGAGGCAGCGCTGGTCCGCTTATGGCTGGAGACGGGAAGAACGCATCAGATTCGCGTCCATATGAGCCATCTCGGCCATCCGCTCGTCGGCGACGCCTTATACGGCGGCAGCGACCGCGTTTTGCGCCATCAGGCGCTGCGCGGCGAACGACTCGCCTTCGCGCATCCCTGGAACGGCCGGGCGATGACGCTGGAGGCCCCGGAACCGCCGTGGTTCGCCGAGGCGCGCCGCCGCCATGCTTCCCTGTGAAAATCGTAGTCATGCCTGCCCACCCCTTGCCATATAGATAAATAGGCAAGATGAAACGATTGACGCCTCTTAGTCGGCGCTGTCCGTTTCATTCCATAGGAATATAAGCAAAGCGGGCGAATGCTCGTGCTTTCTTGTATTCGAAGAAGCTGCAACCAAGCTTTTGAGAGGGGAAAGGAGGACGACTAGCGTGCCAAGCCAGTCAAACGGTTTGCGATTCGATATCTATGAACGGGTGCATTTGCCCGATGAAGTGGCGGCTATCGACGAGCTGGACGAGATCGAGCTGATACCCCGCATCGGCATCGTTCAGCAAGACGAGCAGGTGCTGCTGAAGGGCCATCTGCTTCTGACGGGCGTCTACCGGTCGGAGGAACAGCCGCTGTCGGAGCAATCGCTGGAGCATTGGATACCGGTCGAAATTACGCTGCCGCTGAACCGCATTCATCGCCTGGACGACATTTCCGTGGAGATCGACAATTTCGACGTGGACGTCTTGTCTACGCGGACGCTCAATATCACGGGCGTGCTGTCGTTATTCGGCATCGAGATCGAGCAGGCCAACCCGCAGGGGGAATGGACGAGGGAAGAGCCGTATACGGTCGTGCACAGCAGGGAAGACGAAGATCCGCAGCAAGCGGCCCCGCCGTTTTTCGCGCCGCAGGAACCTCCTTCGTCCTTTGCGCCGCAAGAAGCGCCTCCGTTCTTTGCGCAGCAGCCGCAGTTCTGGCAGCCGGACCTGCAGCGCGAAGCGGCGGAGCAGGAAGAGCAGCGCTATGCGGCCTTTCAGACGGAAGCGGAGGAAGCGCGCGAAGCGTTAGCCCGCGCGGCCAGGGCGAGGGAGCAGGAGCTGCTCGTCTCCGCCCAGCAGGAAGCGGCGCGTCAGGAAGCCGAACGACAGGAAGCTGCCCGGCAGGAAGCCGCGTTCGCGGAATCGGCCCGTCTGGAGGCGGAGCGCCAAGAGGCTGCCCGGCAGGAAGCCGCGTTCGCGCAGGCGGTCCGTCAGGAAGCGGAACCGGCGGATGCGTTTCAGGAAATCGAGCGCCAGACGTCGTTCCAGCCGCATGAGCCCGTGCAGCAAGAGGCGCAGGCGGCCCAGGTGTGGGAGCAAACACCTATTGCCGAGGAAACGCAGCCGGAACCGGCTTCCTTCGACCAGCCGGAGTTCGAACCGCAAATTCGTCAGCAGCCGGCTCAGCCCGCGGCGATCGCGCCGGATTTGTTCGGCGAGGTGTCCGTTCCGGAGTCGGATGCGGAACCTAAGCCGCTGCGCGTCGCGCTTTCCGGCAAGCCCGCGGAAGAAGAAGCGGCGCTGCAAGGCGCGGGCAACGTCACCTTCAGGTCTCTGCTGCAGTCCAGCCGGCGCGAGCAGGAAGCCAAGGCGGCGGCCGAGCAGCATGCGGAACGCGAAGCGGAACAGATCCGCAAAACGACCGGCGACGACATCGAATGGAAAAATCTTTTCTACGGCCGTCCGAGCGACGAAAACGCGTTTCGCAAGGTGCGGCTCTGCATCGTGCAGCGCGAGGAGACGCTCGACGTCATCGCCGGCCGGTACCAGCTGCAGGCGCGCGAGATCGCGCTGTACAACCGGCTCAGCGATCAGGTCGTAAGCGAAGGCCAAGTACTGTACATTCCGTAATACGGCGGCGCCAAGCCTGCCGGAGGTCCTCCAAGGAGGGCTTCCGGCAGGCTTTTTCGTTGCGACGCGCGGTAGAACGCCTATTGGGATTGACGATTGCAAATAAGAACGTGTATGATAGAAAAAATAGGGCAATAATTTAATTGAATGACGTTGATGGGGAAGAGTGGCAGGAATACCTTCAGAGAGCGGAACCGGTTGCGCTGAGAGGTTCTGCAGGGACTTACTGTGACTGGTCGCCCCGGAGTCGCTGGAATGAAGCGAAGCATTTCGCGTAGTTGCGGCCGGCTGCAGCCGTTATCTGTCAATGAGTTGTCGAACCGGCGCAGATTGCCGCTTCGGAACAAAGGTGGTACCGCGGAAGCCAGAACCTTTCGTCCTTTGCTATAAGGGCGAGAGGTTTATTTTTTTCGTTCATTTTAGATGCGCTTAACGACCGGCGGCGCGCGAATCCGCGCCTGAACCGGAAGAGGACATAATATGGAGGTAGGAATGGACATGTCGCAGAAACAAACGATGACTGAAATGCCGACGACCTATGACCCGAAGGCCGCGGAAACGAAATGGTATCCTTTCTGGATGGAGGGCAAGTTTTTCGAAGCGGGCAAGCGCCCTTCGGCGGAGCCCTATACGATCGTCATCCCGCCGCCGAACGTAACGGGTATGCTGCATATCGGGCATGCGCTCGATTTCACGCTGCAGGATATCCTGATCCGGACCAAGCGGATGCAGGGCTTCGACGCCCTCTGGCTTCCGGGCACGGACCATGCCGGCATCGCGACGCAGACGAAGGTTGAACAGAAGCTGCGCGAAGAAGGAAAGTCCCGCTACGACCTGGGACGGGAGAAGTTCCTGGAGAAAGTATGGGAATGGAAGGACAGCTACGCCGAGACGATCCACGACCAGTGGGCGAAAATGGGCTTCTCGCTCGATTATTCGCGCGAACGCTTCACGCTCGACGAAGGCCTCTCCAAAGCGGTGCGCGAAGTATTCGTTCGTCTTTACGAGAAAGGCTTGATCTATCGCGGCAAGAAGATCATCAACTGGGATCCGGCGGCCCGGACGGCGTTGTCGGATATCGAGGTCGAGCATAAAGAAGTGAACGGCCATCTGTACCATCTGCAGTATCCGCTGAAGAACGGCTCCGGCGTCATCACGGTCGCGACGACCCGTCCGGAAACGATGCTCGGCGATACGGCGGTCGCGGTGCATCCCGAAGACGAGCGTTACAAGCACCTGATCGGGGAAATGATCGTGCTGCCGATCATCGGCCGCGAAATTCCGATCATCGCCGACGAATACGTCGAGAAGGATTTCGGCTCCGGCGCGGTCAAGATTACCCCGGCGCATGACCCGAACGACTTCGAAGTCGGCCTGCGCCACAATCTTCCGCAAATCAACGTCATGGACGAAAGCGGCACGATGAACGCCGAGGCCGGCCCTTACAACGGGATGGACCGCGCGGAATGCCGCAAGCGGATCGTCGCGGACATGCAGGCGAGCGGCGTCTGCGTCAAGATCGAGGACCATGTCCATCAAGTCGGTCACAGCGAGCGCACGGGCGCCGTCGTCGAGCCTTATTTGTCGACGCAGTGGTTCGTGGACATGAAGCCGCTTGCGGAAGCGGCCATCGAAGCGCAGCGCGGCGGCAAAGGCGTTAACTTCGTGCCCGACCGGTTCGACAGAACGTATTTGCAATGGATCGAGAACGTGCGCGACTGGTGCATTTCCCGTCAGCTCTGGTGGGGTCACCGCATTCCGGCTTGGTATTGCGACGCCTGCGGCGCGATGCATGTCGCCCTCGAGGATCAGACGGCCTGCTCGGCCTGCGGCAACGAGTCGCTCCGCCAAGACGAAGACGTGCTCGATACGTGGTTCAGCTCGGGTCTCTGGCCGTTCTCGACGTTAGGCTGGCCGGAACAAACGGAAGATTTGAAACGTTTCTACCCGACGGACGTCCTGGTCACGGGTTACGATATTATTTACTTCTGGGTTGCCCGGATGATCTTCACCGCCTTGGAATTCACCGGCGAGGCGCCGTTCAAGGACGTGCTGATGCATGGACTCGTTCGCGACGAGAACGGCAAGAAGATGTCCAAGTCGCTCGGCAACGGCGTCGATCCCCTCGAGGTGATCGAGAAATACGGCGCGGACGCGATGCGCTACATGATCTCGACGAGCAGCACGCCGGGCCAGGATCTGCGCTTCCGCTGGGAGCGGGTCGAACAGGCGCGCAATTTCGCCAATAAGATCTGGAACGCTTCCAGGTTCGCCCTCATGAACCTGGAAGGCGTCACGGCGGCGGACATCGACATCAACGTGAAGCTCGGCACCGCCGACCGTTGGATCCTGCATCGCCTGAACGCGGCGGTCGCGGATACGACGCGCTTGATCGACAGCTACGATTTCGGCGAGACGGGACGCGTGCTGTACAATTTCATCTGGGACGATCTGTGCGACTGGTATATCGAGTTCGCGAAGCTGAACCTGAACGGCCAAGACGCGGCGGCAAAACGCGCGACGCAGTCGGTGCTGGCTTACGTGCTCGACCGTACGCAGCGTCTGATTCACCCGTTCATGCCGTTCATCAGCGAGGAGATCTGGCAGCATCTGCCGCATGAAGGCGAGACGATCACGCTTGCCCCATGGCCGGTGTACGACGCCTCGCTGGAAGCGCCGGATGCCGTTGCCGAGATGGAGCTCCTCATGGAGATGATTCGGGCAGTCCGGAATATCCGCGCCGAGGTCAACGTGCCGATGAGCAAGAAGATCGAGCTTCAGATCAAGCCTTCCGGCGCGAACGAAGCGGCCATTCTGGCGCGCAACGAGGAGTTCATCGTTCGTTTCTGCGGCACGTCGAAGCTTGACGTCAGCCTCGAATTGAGCGCTCCGGACAAAGCGATGACCGCGGTCGTGACCGGCGCCGAAATGTATTTGCCGCTTGCCGGCCTGATCGACATCTCGCAGGAGATTGCCCGTCTGGAGAAGGAAATCCAATATCTGGACAGCGAAGTGACGCGCGTGGAGAAAAAGCTCGCGAACGAAGGCTTCGTGGCGAAGGCGCCGGCGAAAGTCATCGAGGAAGAAAAAGCGAAAATGGCTGACTATGCCGATAAGCGCGATAAAGTCAAAGCGCGCATCGCGGAATTGAGAGGCTGAAGCAGATGAGCGAACAACAACATGACATAAAGCCGCTCGCTTCGTACGAGGAAGCGAGATCGTGGATCGAAGGGCTGGTCGCATTCGGCATTCGCCCCGGCATGGAGCGTATCCAGAAGCTGATGGAGCTGACGGGCCACCCGGAACGCAGGCTCAAGTTCATCCACGTGGCGGGCACCAACGGCAAAGGCTCGGTCTGCGCCTATCTAACCAGCGTGCTGATTCGCTGCGGCTACGACGTAGGGACGTTCACGTCCCCGTACATCACGAAGTTTACGAATCGTTTTCGATACAACGGCACCGACATTCCGGAAGAGACGTTGCTGGCGCTCGCAAACCGGCTGAAGCCGCTCGTCGAGGAGATTGCCGCAACGGAGCTTGGATCTCCTTCGATGTTCGAGGTATCGACGGCACTCGCGATTCTCTATTACGGAACGGTTGCTTATCCGGATTTCGTCGTATGGGAGACGGGACTTGGCGGTCGTCTCGATGTGACCAACATCGTGACTCCGATCGTCTCGGTCATCACGAACGTCGGCCACGATCATATGGATATCCTGGGTGACACGCTCGAAGCGATCGCCGCGGAGAAGGCCGGCATCATCAAGGCGGGGGTTCCCGTCGTCAGCGCGGTGAGTCAGCCTGAAGCCGCGCAGGTGATTCGGGATACCGCGAGAGCGAAGAACAGCTCGCTGTATATGCTGGGCGACAAGTTTCACGAGACGGCGACCCTCGTCCGGGAGAACGAGCAGACGTTCCGTTTCGACGGGTTGTTCCGTTCGATCGACGAGCTGACGATTACGCTGAACGGCCCGCACCAACGGACGAATGCGGTCGTGGCCGTCATGACGCTGGAAGTACTGCGGCAGTATTACGCGCTGATGCTGGAGGACGAGGATTTGCGGGAAGGACTCCGCAGCGCCGCATGGCCGGGTCGCCTGGAGATGATCGGCGAATCGCCGCGGATTCTCATCGACGGCGCGCATAATCCCGAAGGCGCGGAGATGCTTGCGGCCGCGCTGCGGGAGACGTATTCGTACGAGCGTCTTCACCTTATGATCGCGATGCTGGCGAATAAGAATCATCGTGACACTTTGCGGCATATACTACCTCTAGTGAATACGCTTGTCGTGACAGAGGCGGATTTTCGCAAGGCTCTGTCCGCTGCCGATCTGGCGGCGCTTGTTCATGAACTTCGGGAGGAAGCGGGCTATTCTTTCGAGCTCATCGTGGAACCTGATTGGAAACAGGCGCTTGAACGGCTGAAGATGTCGACCGGCGAGGCGGATCTGGCAGTCGTGACCGGCACGCTCTACTTGATTGCCGACGTCCGCTCCAAATTGCTCTATAATCAGGATTCTGAAAAAGGTTGGTGAACCGTCTTTGAATACAGCAGAACACGTTCATTTCATCGGAATCGGCGGTTACGGCATGAGCGCAATCGCGCGTGTCATGCTGGAGATGGGCTATAAGGTAACCGGCTCCGACGTAGCGCGCCAAGAACTTACGGAGAAGCTTGCGGCCAAAGGAGCTCGCATATTCATCGGGCATCAGCCGGAGCATGTCGCCGGAGCGGACCTTGTCGTCTATTCGACGGCCTTATCCCGGGACAATGTGGAGCGGAAAGCGGCAGAAGATTTGAATATCCCTATCCTGCACCGGGCTCAAATGCTGGCTCGGCTGATGAACATCGGCAAAGGCGTCGCGGTGGCGGGAGCGCACGGCAAGACGACGACCTCGTCGATGATCGCGCTCGTGATGGAGACCTGCAAGCTCGACCCGACGTTCATCATCGGCGGCGAGATCGTCAATGTCGGCACGAACGCAAAGGCCGGCAAGGGCGAATACGTCGTCGCGGAAGCGGACGAGAGCGACGGATCGTTCCTGCAGTATCATCCGACGATCGCCATCGTGACGAATATCGAACCGGATCATCTCGAGAACTACGACGGCGATTTTAATAAATTGCGGGCAGCCTACGTGCAATTTCTGAGCCAGGTGAAGCAGGGCGGCAGCGCGATCGTCTGCGCGGACGACGAGAATATGCAGGGTATGCTGCCCGAGCTCTTGTCGGGGCCGCTCGGCCATGAAGGCGTGCTTTCATACGGCATCGACCAAGAGGCGGTGTATCGGGCCAGCAACATCCTGCTCGGGGACCGGAAGGTTTCCTTCGATATGACGAAGCAGGGCCAGCAGCTCGGAAGAATCGAGCTCTCGGTTCCGGGACGCCACAACGTGTACAATGCGATGGCTACCGTCATTACTTGCCTAGAGGCGGGGATCCCGTTCGCGTCCATCGCCGAAGCGATCCTCGATTTCCGCGGCGCGAAACGCCGGTTTCAAGTGCTGGGCGAAATCAACGACATTCTTGTCATCGACGATTACGCGCATCATCCGACGGAAATCCAGGCGACGATCAGCGCCGCGAAGTCGACGGGCAAACGGATAATCGCCGTCTTCCAGCCGCAGCGCTATACCCGGACGTTCTTCCTGCTGGAGCAGTTCAGCCGCGCGTTCCCGGAGGCGGACGAAGTGCTGATCACGGATATTTACTCCCCTGCCGGCGAGCAGCAGATCGAAGGCGTCAATTCGAAGAAGCTCGTCGAGCTGATCATCAAGAACAGCAACCCCAATACGAGCTACTATCCGACGAAGGAAGAAGCGTTGGCGGTGTTGACCGAACGGGTCAAACCGGGCGATCTCGTCATTACGATGGGGGCCGGCGACATCTGGAAGGTTGCCGATGCGCTGGCGAAATCGCTGCGCGCCAATGCCTAGGCGAGCGTAACCGAGCGACGGAGCCGCTGCCGTAAACGGCGTGCCTCGTAAGCTGAAAAGGGCCGTCATCCGGTGCGTTCACCGGATGACGGCCCTTCGTCGTCTTAGATCAAACGACAAGCCGGAAATCCCCAGCGGGGGTTTCCGGCTTGATGGCGTGCGTTCAGTCGTTTCCGCCGTTTTTGTCGTACCCGGATCCATTGCTTCCCGAGCCGTAATTGCCTTGCTTTTATTGACCGCCGCTTTGCCGTTGGGCGTTGTCTTGCCGTTGGCCGTTGTCTTGCCGTTGGCCGTTGTCTTGCTGTTGCCCGCCGCCTTGGCGTTGGCCGTTGTCTTGTCGTTGACCACCGCCTTGCCGTTGGCCGTTGTCTTGCTGTTGGCCGTTGTCCTGCCGTTGGCCGTTGTCTTGCCGTTGACCATTGTCTTGCCGTTGGCCGTTGTCTTGCTCTTGCCCGCCGCCTTGGCGTTGGCCGTTGCCTTGACCTTGACCGCCGCCTAGGCCTTGACCGCCGCCCTGACCCTGACCGCCGCCCTGACCTCGCCCGCCGCCTTGACCCTGACCGCCGCCCTGACCTTGACCGCCGCCCTGACCTCGCCCGCCGCCTTGACCTTGACCGCCGCCCTGACCTTGCCCGCCGCCTAGGCCTTTGCCGCCGCCTTGACCTTGCCCGCCGCCTCTTCCTTGACCGTTACCGCGCCCTTGCCCGCCGCCTTTGCCGTTCCGGATGCCTTGCGCGCGGCCGTTGTTCCAGCTTTTGCTTTTGGCTCGCATTTGCATGCCGGACTTTTTGGCGTGATAGACGTATACGATGGACTTAAGCGTTCGACTGTCGACGACGCCCGTAGCTTTGAGGCCGTGCTTCTTCTGATAGTACTTTACGCCTCGGACCGTCAGATCGTTGTAATGTCCGTCGATCGGCCCCGAATAGCTGCCAAGCGATTTCAACATCCCTTGAATGACGTATACATCCGGTCCTTTAGCCCCTTTGCCGATCGCGGAGCTGACGTTGGACATGCCTACGAACAGCACCAACGCCAGCATGGAAACTGCCAGCATTCGGGCAACCTTTTTGACATGCCATTTTTTCAAAGCACCAGCTTGGTTCTTCTCCTTCATTCAACAAGACACCTGCCTTAGTAAGTATGCGGACTCGTAAGCCACAGCCCTTACTATACCCCTAGTATTATTTTTCTTATGCCGCCGAGACGGGCTGGCCGATAAGCCAAAATCATCCAAACGTCCGAAAAAAAACAAACCAACCCGAAGGTTGGTCTGACGTCTTGACCGGCTGCCTCCGTCTCGAGGAAGGAGGGGGGCGGTATCTTGCATGATCGTGCCGTTATACAAGCGTCGCCAGGTATTCATCCAGCTGGGCAAAGGTACCGGCAAAGCCTTGTTGGACGTTGGAGCGGTTGCTGTCGAATGTATGAAGCTCTTCTTCGGAAGCGTTGACGGGGATGCCGCGCATCGTCAATTTCGTTTTGCCGTCCGCTTCCTCGAAGATCAAAGTATTCAGCATTTCCATCGGCCAAGTCGGGCTGGCCGGGTGGCGAAGCGTATTTCCCTCGGCGTCCGAGAAGGAATTGGTGAAGACCAGGCGCTCCGGAGGAGAGATTTCGCGGTAGACGAACTTGCCCCACATTTCATGGCCGTCCGGCGTTTTCATGCTGTAATGGAACAATCCGCCCGGGCGAAGGTCTACTTTCGCGACGTTCATCGCCAAGCCCTTGGGTCCCCACCAGTTCAACAGATGCTCGGCTTCGGTAAATACTTTGAAAACGAGATCGCGCGGGGCATTAAGCGTGCGGGTAAGGACCAATTCCTCTGTATTTCCTTTTTGCTGCTGGGTCATGACTCGAGAATACCTCCATAGTTAGCTTAATCGTGGTGAAACCGCCGCTTTAGGCCCTCCTAGTCGCCATCCGGCTTCTTGGCCTTGCTCTGAAGTTCTTGCAAATAATCCTCCAACTGATCGAAACGGTCCTCCCACACCCGGCGAAACGAACCCAGCCAAGCGTCCAGCTCCTGGAGCGGACGGGTTTCCAGCTTGTAAATACGCCGGTTGGCGGCAGGCTGCATCCCGACTAGCCCGGCATCGTGCAGTACGCGAAGATGCTTGGAAACCTGCGGCTGCTGGAGATGAAGCCTGTCGGCAATATCGCCTACCGGAAGAGGACCGTCGCGCAACAACTCGACAATGTGTAACCGGTTCGGCTCGGCAAGAGCGCTTAAAGTCGCATTCATGCTCATAATATACTCCATAGGGAATATTCCTGTAAAGGAATGGTTTGAAGCGAGAATGGCGCGGCTGCCTGGTCATAATTCTCTCAACTCTCTCATAGACTTGTACTAGAGTACGCGGACAAGGAGAGAGTGCGATGAATTCGAATGGACGCATTACGTATCGTTTCGATAAAAGGAGCGGTGAACGCGTGGAGCAGCCGCCGCAGGGGCAGCCGCGCGCATCGGAAGCCGATGCCGCCCGTTATTTTAAAGAGGAATTGAAATTCACGCCGGACATCCCGGCCTGGAACAGCCCGTTTCAAAATGATGCCCATGCGCTGGAGCAGCTTATTCGCGAAGCCGACGGCCAAATGCCGAAACGCGAACCGCAGCCCCGGGCAAGAGCTTATGCGGAAGAGATCGAGCCGGCGTATGTGCCGCTTCCACCGGAGAAGGTCATGCCGCCTTTCGAGGCCGATGATACGATATTGTTAGGCGACGAGGGAGCGGAACGCGAGATGCCGCTGCAAGCGTATTCCAAGCGCGGTGCGGCGTCTCCGATCATCGATATGTATCCTCAGATCGAAGTCGACGAGGACCTGTACGGGAGCCGCAACAAGCCGGGGAAGCGCATGTCTTCCGATACGCGGCTTACCGGTTCCGCGAAGCGGCCGCCGCAGGGGCCTTCGTGGTTCAAAGTGTTCGCTTCGGTCGCAGGCGCGATCGCCACGGGGGCGCTGTTCGGCTATTTCGTCCTGACGCTGTTCACGGGCGGGACCGGTTCCGATAGCACGGGCACGACCGGGGATTCCCTGCCTGCCGCAAGCGGCACGGTAACCGGCGGCGGAAAAACGGCAGGAGCCGCGAACGGAGGCAAGGCGACGGACGCCGGCAGCGCCAACGGCAATCCGGACAGCACGGGCGGCGCGGCGAGCGCCGGCGGGCTTCCGACGGTGAAGGTAGACGTGCCGGCGGCTTCCTATTACATGCTGCAATACGGGGTATTCAGTACGCAGGACGGGCTCAGCGCAGCCGCGGCGGAACTTCATGGCAAGGGGCTTGCGGCCGCATCGCTGACATCCAAGGACGATTATCGCATCTATGTCGGCATGTCGACGGACCGCGACGAAGCCGAACTTCTCGGCCGGACGCTTACCGGCATGGACGTTTACGTGAAGCAAATCGATCTTCCCGCGCTCAAGGCGGTCGCATATGGGGGCGCTTCGTCCGATGCGCAATCGTTCTTCGAAGACACGGCCCGGCTGCTTGCGAAGCTGGACGGCATGACGGTCGCAAAGCTGAGCGGCCAATCGGCAACGGACGGCGAATGGCAGGCGCTGCACCAGCAATGGACGGAATCCGCGTCCAAGATAGAGACCGGCATGACGGACAAAACGAATAAAGACACGCTGCACAAACTCGTTCAGGCCATGAACACGGCAGCCGTCGCTGCTGGCGAATACGCTAAAAAACCTTCCGAAGCCTATCTGTGGTCCATGCAGACTTCGCTCATGAACGCGGTCTTTATCCAGAAAGACTGGTTTGCTTCCATGGAATCATTGTAAAGCGTTCCCGGGACGCGTATAATGGAATGTACGTGTCAAAAAATGGCGAGGGACGTTGGAAGATGAAGAAAAATTTCTGGGTATTGCTGCTGTTCATCGTAATCGGTCTGCTGGCCGGCGCGCTTATCGCCCGTTCGTTGGCTACGGTCCCAGGACTTTCGTTTCTGACGAAATCGACCCCCATTGTTTGGTCGCCAGCCGCGGACTTGCTCGTGCTGAGCTATTCGTTCACGCTGCGGCTCCATGTCAGCCTGCTCAGCATCGCCGGCCTTGTGCTCGCCATTTGGCTGTACCGCAAACTGTAGGGAGCTGCTACGATCCGCAAAGGAGCCTTGCTTTGATGGAAATTTCCCGCACGACCCCAACTGAACATCCCAGCCAGCTCGTGCTGGCTTCGTCTTCTCCCCGCCGGCGGGAATTGGTCGCTTCACTCGGCCTTTCCTTGCCGGTTCTCATTTTGTCAAGCGACACGGATGAAACGACGCCTCCGGACTGGACGCCGCCGCAAATCGTCGAACGGCTCGGATTGCGCAAGGCGAGGGCTTCGGCAGAGCTCCTCTCGCCCGAAGACGCGTCGGCCTCGCTTGTTATCGGCGCCGATACGATCGTCGTGCTTGACGGCGAAGCGCTCGGCAAGCCGCGCGACCGTTCGCATGCCGTGGGCATGCTGAGCCGGCTTCAAGGGCGCCGTCACCAGGTGTTTACCGGTATCGCGTGCTTCGAGCCGCGAACCGGTCGGCAGCTGACCGCTCATCGCAGAACGGAAGTCGTGATGAAACCGCTTGATTCCGGTACGATCGAACGCTACGTCGAATCCGGCGAGCCGATGGACAAGGCGGGCAGCTACGGCATACAAGGCCGAGGCGCCGTGCTTGTCGACCGGATCGACGGCTGCTATTTCAACGTGGTCGGCTTACCGCTTTCGCTCCTGTCGGACATGCTGTCCGAGTTCGGAATCGCGATTATTTAAACGCGCCGGAACGTTTCGTTCTCGGCGCGCACTTGACACTAACCACTACTAGAAGGCAGGGAACTCACATGGAGGCAGGCAAGCCCTATGTGCTTCGAAACATCCCTAACGAAGACCGACCGAGAGAGCGCCTGATGACCGTTGGGGCCGATGCACTCAGTCATGCGGAATTGCTGGCCATTCTGCTGCGAACGGGAACGAGAAGCGAATCCGCCGTTCTCCTCGCATCGCGAATTCTTAATCAATGCGGCAGCCTGCGCGGGCTTGTGGACATGAGTATCGCGGAGCTGACCAAGATCCGCGGGATCGGACCCGCCAAAGCGGTCCAGATCCGAGCCGGCATCGAGCTCGGCCGCCGCCTTGCCCGCAGTCAGCAGGGAGAACTGCCGACGATCCGAAGACCTTCCGACGCAGCCCAAATCATGATGGAAGAGCTCCGCTATTTAAAGCAGGAGCATTTCGTTTGTTTGTACTTAAATACGAAAAATCAAGTCATTTTAACGGAAACGTTATCCGTAGGCACCCTCAACGCGACGCTCGTCCACCCTCGCGAAGTGTTTCGCGCGGCGATCAAATGCAGCAGCTCCTCGCTGATCTGCCTGCATAATCACCCCAGCGGCGATCCGACGCCGAGCCCCGAAGATATCGCCCTCACGAGACGCCTGGTAGAAGCGGGCGAGCTTGTCGGCATCGATGTACTCGACCATTTGGTAATAGGTGACAATCGCTTTATAAGTTTGAAGGAGCAAGGCCACATGTAATATAATAAGAGGGATTGTCTTACGAAAGAAAGGAAGATACAACTATGTTTGGTGGTTTTTCGAAAGATCTGGGAATCGATTTGGGTACAGCTAACACACTCGTCTACGTCAAAGGAAAAGGAATTGTCGTAAGAGAGCCTTCCGTGGTTGCTCTTCGTACCGATACCAAGAAAATCGAAGCCGTCGGCGAGCACGCCAAAAAAATGATCGGCCGCACGCCGGGCAACATCCGCGCGATCCGCCCGATGAAAGACGGCGTTATCGCCGATTTCGACACGACCTCCACGATGATCAAATATTTCATTCGTCAGGCGCAGAAGAGCCGTTCGCTGTTTCCGCGTCACCCGAACGTGATGGTTTGCGTGCCGTCGGGCATCACGGCCGTCGAGCAGCGCGCGGTGAAGGACGCGACCGTGCAAGCGGGCGCGCGGGAAGCTTTCACGATCGAAGAGCCGTTCGCGGCGGCGATCGGCGCGGACCTGCCGGTTTGGGAACCGACGGGCAGCATGGTCGTGGACATCGGCGGAGGCACGACGGAGGTTGCGGTCATCTCGCTCGGCGGCATCGTCACGAGCCGTTCCATCCGTATCGCCGGAGACGAGATGGACGAGGCGATCATGCAGTACATCAAGCGGATGTATAACCTCATGATCGGAGAGCGGACGTCCGAGCAGCTGAAAATGGAGATCGGATCGGCGCTTGCCCTGGAACAGCAGGAAACGGTCGAAATTCGCGGCCGCGACCTGGTGTCCGGATTGCCGAAGACGCTTCCGATATCGTCGGACGAAATTTGCGAAGCGCTGGCCGATACCGTCAATGCCATCGTCGACGCCGTCAAGGTCACGCTCGAGAAATGCCCGCCGGAGCTGTCCGCGGACATCATGGACCGCGGCATCGTCTTGACGGGCGGAGGCGCCTT
Source organism: Paenibacillus sp. J22P277 (assembly GCF_059383675.1). Lineage (NCBI taxonomy): Bacteria > Bacillati > Bacillota > Bacilli > Caryophanales > Paenibacillaceae > Paenibacillus > Paenibacillus sp. J22P277. The sequence continues at coordinate 18,171 of NZ_JBXENS010000006.1, read as the reverse complement.
GCTCAAGAACCTGGACAAGCTGCTCGCCCGCGAAACGGGGATGCCGGTCATCGTGGCGGAGAATCCGCTTGATTGCGTTGCCATCGGAACAGGCAGAGCGCTGGACAATATCGACCTGTTCAAAACACGCGGAGGTCCGGTTTCCCGCTCCAAGAAGTAATCCGGACATGGATTTTGGGGAAAACGGATGAGCGACGCTGATTGGTTTGAACGAGCCTGGGGTCGTTCGGCATTCAGCACGAAAATGGGCGGGTGAAGAAGTGTTTAATTGGATGCGCAACAAACGGATGTTTGTGCTCATGATCGTGTTTATTCTCTTCGTCGCCGTTTTGGGCTTCTCCATCGGCGACCGGAAGAAGCTGTCGTGGCCGGAGAATTTCGCGCTCGATACGACGGGCTTCTTCCAACAATGGCTGTACCGGCCGGCTGGCTATGTGTCGAATCTCGTGCACGACCTGTCCCATATGCGCGAGGTGTACAAGGAAAACGAGCAGTTGCGCATCGCGGCTGCCGCTTACGCGCGGGACAGCATCAAGTACAATTTCATGGAATCCCAGCTGAAAGACCTTCAGGAGGGCCTGCACTTCACGGAACGCCAGAAGGAACTGAACAATTACAAATACCTTATCGCGCAGGTCGTCGCCGTCAACAACGATCCGTACGACGAGACGATCCGCATCAATTTGGGCTCCAAGGACGGCATCAAGCCGAACATGGTCGTCGTCACCAACAAAGGCTTGGTCGGCTTGATCATGCGCGTCGATCCGTTCTTCTCCTCCGTCATGCCGATCACGAAGCTGAACGTGAATTCGATCGATACGAAGCTGATCGCGGCCACCGTTCTCGGCAAGGAAGAGAAGTCTTTCGGCATCGTCGACAATTACGATTCGGAGACCGGCAAGCTGTCCATGTCCAAAATTTCCGAGCATGACCCCCTGAAGAAAGGGGATACCGTCATTACGTCCGGCGAAGGCGGGGTTTATCCGCGCGGCATGGTCATCGGTACGGTCGACAGCAGCCAGGTAGGCGATTTCGGCCTGACCTACACGGCGACGATTACGCCGGCGGCGGATTTTGATCATTTGACCGAAGTGTTCGTCGTGCAAACCTCCGATTTGGGAGAAGAAACTCCATGAGCCTCCAGCGTATCATAGGCGTCATGGTGCTGTTCTTTTTGTCGGAAGGAACGATCTTCTACTGGTTGCTGCCTGATGATATGGTCGGGCGCATCGTACCGCATTTTACGCTCGCTTTCGTGCTCTTTGCGGCGCTCTACCGGGGACGGCACTCGGCGCTCCTGCTCGGCTTGTCGTTCGGCTTGCTGCAGGATCTGGCGTTTTACGGCCGGATTCTCGGCGTGCATGCCTTCGCGATGGGGCTGGTCGGATATTTAACCGGATTGTTGATGGAGCGCAAGCGCAGCACGCTCTTGATGGCGCTTTCCATGATCGGGCTGTCCACTCTCGTCCACGATACGGTCGTCTATTTCATCTACCGGGTGTTCCGGCTTACGGATCAAACGTTTGAATGGGCCTTGTCGCAGCATATCATTCCGAGCCTGTTTCTTCAGCTATTATTCGCTTTGGCCTTGTACATACCGGCAAGACGATGGTTCGAAGGCAGCATCAAGCCCAAAACGGACGAAGAAGAAGATTAACGCGTCCTTCGAGGCAGGAAAACGCGCGCGAATGAAAGAATCGTATAGAGAGAGAGGGGTGGAGCGAGCGTGACCGAGAAGCAGCATATTACGATAAAAGGCGTCAAGGACGGGTTGATTTTCCTCCTCGACGACAATTGCGAGTTTTCCACCTTGCTGGACGAACTGCAGTACAAATTGGAAAAATCGCATCAACAGCTGCTGACAGGTCCCATCGTTCACGTTCAAGTGAAGCTCGGCACCCGTCTGATCAACGAGGAAGAAAAAGAACGGATTAAAGCGACGATCCGGCAGCAGGGCAATCTGCTCGTGCAAACGATCGAGAGCGAAGCCAAGGTCGAAGCAAAGCCCGAAGACGGCAATAATATCAAGCTCTTGACGGGCATCGTCCGATCCGGCCAAACCGTCGAGCACGACGGCAACCTGCTGCTGATGGGAGACGTCAATCCCGGTGGCACGGTGCTGTGCACGGGCGATATTTACGTGCTCGGCGCGCTCCGCGGACTGGCGCATGCCGGCTACAAGGGAGAGAAGGATTCCGTCATTGCCGCGTCCTTGCTGAGACCGACGCAGCTCCGCATCGACGATGTCATCAGCCGTCCGCCGGACGAATGGATGACGGGGGACGCGATGATGGAGTTTGCCTTCTTGAGCGAAGGTGTAATGAAAATCGATAAGATGACGCAGCTGCAGCGTTTGCGTAAGCTGCCTGTCTTGTTTAGAGCTTGAGCGGGGGAGTGAAGTCATGGGAGAAGCGATTGTGGTGACATCGGGTAAAGGCGGGGTCGGCAAAACGACGACCTCGGCCAATATCGGCACGGCGCTTGCATTGCTTGGAAAAAAGGTGTGCATGGTCGATACGGATATCGGCCTGCGCAATCTGGACGTGGTCATGGGGCTCGAAAATCGCATTATCTATGACTTGATCGATGTCGCGGAAGGCCGCTGCAGGCTCAACCAGGCGCTCGTCAAGGACAAGCGATTCGAAGAGCTGTACATGCTGCCGGCCGCCCAAACGAAGGATAAGAGCGACATCTCGCCCGAGCAGGTCAAGGATATCGTCGTGGAACTGAAGAAGGAATACGATTACGTCATCATCGACTGTCCGGCCGGCATCGAACAAGGCTTCCGGAACGCCATCGCCGGCGCCGACCGCGCGATCATCGTCACGACGCCGGAGAATGCGGCCGTCCGGGATGCGGACCGGGTCATCGGACTGCTGGAGCAGGCGCAAGTGCCTTCGCGGCTCGTCATTAACCGAATTCGCGCGAATATGGTCCGCTCCGGCGATATGCTCGACATCGATGAAATCTGCCAGGTGCTTGCGATCGACTTGCTCGGCATCGTTCCCGACGACGAGAAGGTCATCCGTTCGGCCAATGCCGGCGAGCCGACGGTCATGGATCCGTCCTCGCGCGCCGCGATCGCTTACCGGAACATCGCGAGGCGGATGCTTGGCGACATGGTGCCTCTCATGCCGCTCGAAGAGAAGACGGGCGTCATGAAGCGATTCCGCAAGTTTCTCGGAATAGGATGATTGCGAAGTGCTGAATAAACTGAAAAAAATAGATTTGGGCATCATCTTCATCTTGCTCGCGCTTATGGCGGCCAGTACGCTGCTCGTGCACAGCGCCACGTACGGGAATCCCGAGTACGCGAACTACGACGTCAAGACCATGATCTTCTACGGCGCCGGATTTGCGATCGCGCTGTGCGCGTCTTTCTTCGATTACCGCGTGCTGCTGAAAGCGTGGCATGTGTTATACGGCCTTGGTTTGATTCTGCTGGTCGCCGTCTATTTGCTGGCGCCCGAGATCAACGGCGCCAAGAGCTGGTTCATCCTTCCCGGCGGGCTCTTATTCCAGCCGGCGGAGATGGTGAAGATCATTCTGATCATTACGGTCGCGTTCCTCATGGGGCGAAGGCAGGGCGATCCGCTCCGCATCCGGCAGGATTTATTCGTCGTCGCCGTCTTTTCGTTCGTGCCGTTCCTGCTCGTCATGATCCAGCCGGATTTGGGGAATGCCATCATCTATCTGGTCATCGTGCTCGGCATGTTATGGATCGGCAACGTGCGTTACACGCATGTGCTGATCGGGCTGTCGATCATCGTCGGCTGCCTGATCTTGTTCATGTCCTTGTTCAACACGTACAACCAGCAGATCCACGATTACATGGAAGATCACAACAAGACGCACTGGTACGTTCGGATCAACGGGTTCATCAATCCGGATACGGCATCCGGCGACGATGTGTATCAAGCGAATAAAGCCAAGATCGCCATAGGCTCGGGCGGTTTGACCGGTGACGGCTACATGAAGGGCGAATCCAAGAACCGGAAGTTTATCCCATATCCGTACTCGGATGCGATATTCGTCGTCGTCGGCGAGGAGTTCGGCTTCCAGGGAGCCGCGATTCTGCTGATGCTGTATTTCTTGTTGATTTACAGGATGATCATTATCGCCTTCCAGTGTTATGACTTGCGGGGATCGTTCATCGTCATCGGCATCGTGTCGATGTACGTCTTCCAAGTCTTCCAGAACATCGGGATGATGATCGGGCTTATGCCGATAACGGGCATTACGCTGCCGTTCATCAGTTACGGCGGGACCTCGCTGCTGCTGAACATGCTGTGCATCGGCATCGTGTTCAGCGTCAAGGTGCACCAAGAGAAGTACGAAATGGCCACGTAACCGTCCGGCATCGCCGGGCGGTTTTTCTTGTCCGGCGGCCGCAAGAAAGAGGAGGAGGAACCGTCGTGTTCGAGCACTACGTCGGCATCGATTATTCCGGCAAAGGTTCACCGCGGCAGAAGCATACCGCGATTCAGATCTACGAGTCGAGCGCAGACGCTCTCCCCGTACGGGCAGCCGGCCAGGCCAGCTGGTCCAGGGAAGGGACGTACCGTTTTTTGGCGAGTCGCTTGGATGAACAGCGAGCCGGGCAAAGGGGTGCGATGATCGTCGGGATGGACCATGGACTGTCGTTTCCGCTTTCTTATTTTGAGGAGACCACGCGGGTCAAGCCCGCATTCCACGACTGGATGGCGTTCATGCGTCATTTCGATGCGATATGGGGCGGGGTCAAGGAACAACCGGTCTCGTCGATTGCGGCGCCGACGCTGCCGTACGCGAATCCTTGGGAGCTGCGCTTGACGGAGAAATTCACGTCTTCGGCCAAAAGCGTGCTGAACCTGAATCCGACATTGATCTCGGTGGCGTTCTCCACGCATGCAGGTCTTCCGTGGCTGTACGAGCTCCGGCGCAGGTACGCCGACGTACTTCACGTATGGCCGTTCGACGGGCTTTTGCCGGATGGCGGCAGGAGCGTCATTGCCGAGGCGTACCCGTCATTGTTCTATAATCGCTATCAATACCCGCCGGAATTGACCAAGCGGGACGAGAAGGACGCGTACGCGGTATCCGTATGGCTGCGCGAGCAGGATGCCGGCGGCGCGCTGCGGCAGTACATGAGCCTGCAGACGTTGACCGCCAGCCAGCGAGAAGCCGTCGTGCCGCTGGAAGGATGGATTCTCGGCGTTTTATAATCCCCGGGACGAACTCATAACCCGTCCGACCGCCTCATATACTGGAGTGAACAAGCTGTATAGGTGGAGGGATAGGTTATGGATACGCGAAACAGCGTCCGCGAACGCAGGCAAGAACGCATCCGCCGGATCATGGAGAATAATGCCAAGCAGGCAGCGCGACAACAGTCTCAACCTCCGCAGCCTCAGCCGTTGAGGCATTCCCAGAGGCTGCAATCGGATCAAATGGCGCCGCTTATCGCGCCGAACCATGAGGATAACTATCCCGTCGGCCTGAACGTGCCGCCGGCAGGGTCAGGTCCGCGTCCGCATGAAGATGATCCGGAACGGCTGTGGAAAGCGAATCCCAATCCGTGGGAATCCGCGGGCTGGAACATCGCGCCTTTGCCAAGCAAGGATATCCGCGCCAGCAAGACGGGCGGTCCGCCGCCGGACCGGCCGAACGATTACCGGTTCATCGCGAGAGGGTTGTTTATTCAATCGGCCATCGCCGCGGCGCTGTTCGCGATCGTGTTCCTGATGTTCAAGGTGGATAATCCGGCAGCCAAGCAGGGGCAGGAGGCAGTAACCGCGGCATTGACGGAGAGCATGAATTTCGACGCGGCAGCGGCTATGTATAACAAATGGTTTGCAGGCGCCCCGTCGTTCATTCCGTTCTTCGGCAGCCATGGCGGCGAGGAATCCCGGCTTGCCGAGGGCGCCGTGGAGCTCCCGATCGTATCGCCGCTGCCGGCGGGCACGGTCGTGCGTTCGTTCGCGGAGACGCTGGGCGGCGTCGATATCGCGGGCAGCCCGGAACAGGCGGTGCTGGCGGCGGAGACGGGACGCGTCATCTTGGTCTCGAAGGACGGGAACGGCGGAGAAACCGTGGTCGTGCAGCATGCTAACGAGCGCGTGACGGAATACGGTCATCTGACCGGCGTGATCGTCGCGGCCAACGATTGGATAGAAGCGGGCAAAACCCTCGGGAAGCTTCAGGCGTCGAAGGAAACCGGCACCCAAAGCTTGCTGTTTTTCGCGGTGAAGGAGAAGGGCCGATACGTCAATCCGGCGGACGTCGTGCCGATTGATTAAACTCGGCGGCATCCGGTGGTCCGTTCATCCGCTGTTCGTGCTTATCATGCTCGCGTCAATCGTAACGGGGTACTTTGTCGAACTGCTGACATTGTTCGCGATCGTGCTCGTACACGAGCTGGGGCATGTCTTCGCGGCAAAAGGCTTCGGCTGGACGGTTCGCGAGGTGAAACTGCTGCCCTTCGGCGGGGTGGCTGAAGTCGAGGACGGGAGCGGGCTGCCGGCAAGAGAAGAAGCGCTCGTGGCGATCGCCGGCCCCCTCCAGAACGTCTGGATGGCGGGCGCCGCCTGGGTGCTCGGGCAAACCGGATTGTGGCACCAAGACTGGGCGGCTTACGTCTGCCAGGCGAATATCATGATCGGCTTGTTCAATTTGCTGCCGATCCTGCCGCTGGACGGCGGGAAGCTGATGCAGGCGGGACTGAGCCGGACGCTGACGTTTCACGGCACGTTGATTTGGGGTACTAGAATCAGTCTGCTCTTTAGCGCGTTAATGATCGTTAGCGCCTTAGTGCCGGCCGTGCTGAGCAAAAACGCGGTCCATCTACATTTGAACCTGGTCGCCGTCGGTTTGTTTTTGCTGCTGACCAATTGGACGGCGTACCGCAACATTCCCTTTCTTTTCCTTCGATTCCTGACCAATCGTGCCGTGTCGTCGTCCCGGTCGGTCTCGCGCGGGACCTGGGCTTTTCCGATCATCGTGCCGAAGGGTTACACGGTGTTGGCCGCGCTCCGGCTGTTCAAGCGGGACAGCTATCATTTGATCGTCGTGATGGAGGAGAAGGGGGACGTGCTGGGCGTGCTGCCGGAACAGCGGCTGGTCAGCGGATTTCTATCGGACGGAAAAGCAGACCGTGCAGTCTTGGAGCTTTTCATGTAAAATAGGTATCCGTGGAGACCGACTGAGGCAGGAGGTCAAGAGAATGAAGAAAATGCTGGTTCACGGTCAGAAAGACATGCTTCAAATCGCCATCGTGGACGATCAATCGCTGTACGAATACTATATGGAAAAGACGGAGAACGCCGGCCAGCTTGTCGGAAGCATCTTCAAAGCGCGCGTCGTGAACGTATTGCCCGGCATGCAGGCGGCCTTCGTCGATATCGGACTCCCGAAGAACGCCTTTCTTTATATCGATGACGTGCTTCATCCGCATTTGGACCGTCAGCCGAAGGAGAAGCCGCAGATCAACCAACTGCTTCATCCCGGCCAAGAACTGCTCGTGCAGGTCATGAAAGAACCGCTAGGCGGCAAAGGCGCCCGGGTAACGACGCATTTTTCCTTGCCCGGCAGGTTTCTGGTCTATATGCCGATTGCCGATTACATAGGCGTGTCCAAGAAGGTCAGCACCGAGTCGGAGCGATCGCGAATGCGCGCCGTCGGCGAACGGATCCGTTTGCCCGGCGAAGGCGTCATCATGCGAACGGCCTCCGAGGGCGAGAGCCTGGACGCGCTGCAGCAGGACGTGCAGTTCCTTAGGGAGCTCTGGCAGGAGATCAGGCAGCGGGGCGAGACGGCTTCCGCGCCGACGCTGCTGCACCGGGACGCGGATCTTGTGCACCGGCTGGTCCGCGACCTGCTGACGGCAGAGATCGACCAAATCTGGATCGACGACGGCTCGGTTTTCCGGAAGACGAAAGCTATGATGAAACGGCTTGCGCCCGCCATGCTGCCGCGGCTCCGGTTGTTCGAGCCGGTAATCGGCGGCGTTTCGCTCTTTCAGCAGGATCGTATCAACGAGCAGCTGAACGAAGCCTGCCAGCGCCGTTTCCGGCTCAAGTCCGGGGGCGATCTCGTCTGGGACCAGACGGAAGCGTTGACCGTCGTCGACGTCAACACGGGCCGATTCGTCGGTACCTCCGACCTGGAGGACACCGTGTTCCGCACGAACCTTGAAGCGGCCGAGCAGATCGCCAGGCTCCTTCGTCTGCGGGATGTCGGCGGCATCATCATCGTCGATTTTATCGACATGGAACTAGAGGCGCATCGCGAGCAAGTGATGCAGCTCCTCGAGCGCCACGTACGCTCCGATCGGACCAAATGCCAGGTCGTCGGGTGGACAAGGCTCGGTCTGCTGGAAATGACGCGCAAAAAAGTGCGCGAGCAAAAGCCGGTTCCGGCCAAGGAGCCGTCGGGCAGTCCGATATATTGACGAGTCCGGCATGCTATATTATTTCGTTGCTATCGGATATGATGTGTGATATTATGTTATGGTGTCTGCGATTGAGAACTGCGAATTGCCGGCCATTTACCGCACAGAACAGGTACATAAGCGCGTGAGAGCTCGCTTTCACGGCACCTGCATCAGGCGAGTCTTCGATATAAGGAGGTGCAACACATGTTTGCGATCATTGAAACGGGTGGAAAACAATACAAAGTGCAAGAAGGCGACGTTCTTTACATCGAGAAACTGGATGCTGCTGAAGGCGAGAACGTAACATTCGACCGCGTATTGGCTGTTTCCAAAGGCGAAGAAATCGTTACGGGTACTCCGGTTGTTTCCGGCGCTACTGTAACGGCGACCGTCGAGAAACACGGCAGAGGACAAAAAATCATCGTTTATAAATATAAAGCGAAGAAAAACTACCGCCGGAAGCAAGGTCACCGTCAACCGTACTCCAAAGTTACGATTGGCAAGATCCAAGCTTAAGAGGACAAACTATGATTACGGTCACCATTGAACGGCAGTCCGCCGTCGATTCGCGGATCGTATCGTTTGCGATAGAGGGACATGCCAAATTCGCCAATCCCGGCAAGGACATCATTTGCGCGGGGGTGTCGGCCGTATCGGTCGGCACGGTGAATGCGATCGAAGCGTTGGCGGGCGTCGAGCTCCCGGCTTCGATGAAGAGCGGCTGGCTCCGGTCCGAAATCCCCGCCGGAGAGGATGCGGCTTCCGATGCGAAGATGCAGCTTCTCCTGGAGAGTATGATCGTGATGCTCGAATCCATTGCGGCCTCGTACGGGAAGTACGTTGTCATTCGTCAACAATTTCGTGAATAAAGGAGGGAACATCCATGTTGAAACTGAATCTTCAGCTCTTCGCTTCGAAGAAAGGCGTAGGTTCCACAAAGAACGGACGCGACAGCCAATCGAAACGTCTCGGCGCTAAACGTGCCGACGGCCAAACGGTAACGGCGGGAAGCATTCTTGTTCGTCAACGCGGAACGAAAGTTCATCCGGGCAACAACGTTGGCATCGGTAAAGACGACACGCTCTTCGCGAAAGTGGAAGGCGTCGTGAAATACGAACGTTGGGGACGCGACCGCAAGAAAGTCAGCGTTTACCCGGTTGCAGCAGCAGCTGTCGCTGCAGCGGAATAAGCAACAATCCCCGGTCTGCTTGCAGACCGGGGTTTTCTTTTTTTATCTCCCCTATGCTTGTCCGGATGAACTTTCCGCTTACTCATGCTATACTGTTTAAGGTTAGGAAAGAATAGGAAAGTAGGCTCGATTCATGAATCGCACCCGATATTATGCGGCTGCTTCCGTCATTGCGCCTGCGGCGGCAGTATTAATTTGGCCCATGCACCGGTGGCTGCTGGCCGTCTTTCTGGTATGGATCGCGGCGGCGGCGTTTGCGTGGAACCGTTCTCTCCTGCGGGAACAGGCCGAACGGCTGGAGTTGCTCGAGAAATCGCTGCAGCAAACCGCGATTGCTACGCTTAATCATCACCGGCATGATTGGATGAACGATCTGCAAATTATCTTCGGCTATCTTCGAATGGGGAAGACGGATAAGACGATTCAGTGCGTGGAACAGATAAGGGAACGGATGTTGACCGAAAGCAAGATTGCCAAGCTCGGAATCCCGTCGCTCGTGATGTTCCTGCAATCATTCCGCACGCGAACCAATGCCATGATCATCGATATGGACATTGACGGCGAAGTGAATTTGGCCGAGCTGTTCCCCGACAAGGAACAGGCGGCGAATGCGATTATAGAGCTGATACAAGCTTACCGCGAAGCGGCCGTCTCGAGCAGCGGCGACGCGGCCAAGCTGATGATGGATATATCCGCGGACGAGGATAAGCTGCAGCTGTCGTTCCATTTCGACGGGAAGCTCGCGTCGGGCAGCGAATGGAAGAAGAATTGCGAGCGCGCGCTTCACGGTTCTCCGCTTCACATGGCGGAAGTGGATCATGGCAAGGGGACGTTGATCCTCGAGGCGCAGCTTGGACAATAGATGGAGGAAGCAAAGACATGTTTGTCGATAAGGCGAAAATTTTCGTAAAAGGCGGCGACGGCGGCAACGGGATCGTCTCGTACCGCCGGGAGAAGTACGTGCCGCAAGGCGGGCCGGCCGGCGGCGACGGGGGAAAAGGCGGCGACGTCATTTTCCGCGTGGACAACGGGCTTCGGACGCTGATGGACTTCCGCTACCAGAAGCATTTCAAGGGCGAACGGGGCGAGCGCGGCAAAGTCAAGACGATGCACGGGTCCAACGCGGAGAACACCGTGATTCGAATTCCGCCGGGAACGGTCATTTTGGATGACGATTCCGGAGAAATCATCGCGGACATGACGCAGCACGGCTCGGAGATCATCGTCGCCAAGGGCGGGCGCGGCGGACGCGGCAATACGCGGTTCGCGACGGCGAGCAACCCGGCGCCCGATTTCGCGGAAAACGGCGAAGACGGCGAAGAACGTTGGATCATCCTCGAGCTGAAGGTCATGGCTGACGTCGGCCTTGTCGGTTTCCCGAGCGTGGGCAAATCGACGCTGCTCTCGATCGTGTCGGCGGCCCAGCCGAAGATCGGCGCGTACCATTTCACGACGATATCTCCGAATCTCGGCGTCGTCGATGTCGGGGACGGCCGCAGTTTCGTCATGGCGGATCTTCCGGGATTGATCGAAGGCGCGCATGAAGGCGTCGGGCTCGGCCATGATTTTCTGCGGCACGTGGAGCGTACGCGCATTATTTTGCACGTGCTCGACATGTCGGGCTCGGAGGGACGGGATCCGTACGAGGATTGGGTAACCATCAACCAGGAGCTGGAGCTGTACAATCCGGTGCTGGCGGAGCGTCCGCAGATCATCGTGGCGAACAAGATGGACATGCCGGATGCCGAGGACAACCTCGCGCTGTTCCGGGAGCAGCTGCAGGCACGCGAAGACGAAGCCGAGCATCAGGTCGTGGCGATGTCCTCGCTGACGAAGCAGGGCGTTCAGGAGCTGCTCTATAAGGCGATGGACCTGCTCGAGACCGTGCCGGAAACCCGTCAGATCGAGGAAGTGCGCGACGTGGCGGAACGCAAGGTGTATACGCTGGACAAGGAAGAAGACCGCTCCTTCAAGGTCGGCAAGGAGAATGAGGGCTTCTACGTGGAGAGCGCCTACATCGAGAAATTCATGAAGCGCGTCAACCTGAACAACTCCTACGACGCGATCATGCGTTTCGCGAGAACGCTGCGCTTGATGGGCGTGGACGCGGAGCTTCGCAATATCGGGGCGAAAGACGGCGATATCGTACGAATCGGCGACTTTACCTTCGAGTTTTTCGAGGGAAGCGACTTCTATTACCACGAATAGCACGGAATCAGCTGCCGGGGCTGTGTTTGCATCTACTGCAGACGCGGCCGGGGCGGCTTTTTTTATACCTGGGATTTGCCGCATGCATGGAAATGACTATTGCCGCCATGTCGATTATTCGATATAATGTCCTCTATGGAAGAACAAATGTCTTCGATAGGAGGACGGTCAGTGGAGGAACGATATTACGTCGTTCGCGAGGATATGCTGCCGGAAGCAATCGTGAAGACCATTCAGGTCAAGGAAATGCTTCGCCGGGGCGATGCCGCCACCGTTCACGAAGCGACCGAGCGCGTAGGCCTGAGCCGGAGCGCCTTTTACAAGTACAAAGACGGGGTTTATGCGCAGGATCAGCTGAAGCGGGAAACGATCGTGACCATCTCCATGGACTTGGATCATCGCGCGGGCGTGCTTTCCAAGGTGCTCGGCCTCGTGGCCGGTTCGGAAGGAAACGTGCTGACGATTCATCAAACGATTCCGCTGCAAGGATTGGCCAACGTTGTGATTTCCGTCGATACCTCGCTCATGGGCGGGACGCTGTCCGAATTCACGGATGCGCTGCGCAGGCAGGACGGCGTCCGAAGGGCGTCCATCATCGGCCAAGGATAGACTATATACTGGAGGTTAACGGAATGAAACCGATTAAAGTAGGATTGCTTGGACTCGGCACGGTAGGAACGGGCGTCGTTCGCATCGTGGAGGGCCATCAGACGGATCTGCAAAGCCAGGTCGGATCCCCGATCGTTATCGAGAAGGTGCTCGTTCAAAATATAAGCAAGGTGCGCGCCATCAGCATCAATCCCGATAAATTGACGGAGGACGCTTGGGAAGTCATTCATAATCCGGAGATCGACGTCATCGTCGAAGTCATGGGCGGCATCGAGACGACCAAGAGCTATATCCTGGAGGCATTGGCCCGCGGCAAGCACGTCGTGACGGCGAACAAGGATTTGATGGCGCTGCATGGTCCCGAAATCCTGGCCGCGGCGCACGAGAACGGCTGCGACGTCCTCTACGAAGCGAGCGTGGCGGGCGGCATCCCGATTATCCGCACGCTGATCGAAGGCTTCTCGTCCGATCGCATAACCAAGATTATGGGCATCGTGAACGGGACCACGAATTATATTTTGACCAAGATGAGCAAGGAAGGCGCGGCATACGGCGATGTACTGAAGGAAGCTCAAGAGCTCGGCTATGCCGAAGCCGATCCGACTTCCGACGTGGAGGGGTTGGATGCCGCGCGTAAAATGACGATTCTGGCGACGCTCGGCTTCCGTGCGAACGTGGCTTTGGAAGACGTGGACGTCAAAGGCATCTCGGCGATCACGCGCGAGGATATTCTGTACGCGAAGCGGCTCGGCTATGAAGTGAAGCTGCTCGGCATCGCGGAGCGCCAGGACGATTACATCAGCGTCAGCGTGCAGCCGACGATGGTGAAGCTGTCGCATCCGATCGCCGCCGTGAACGGCGTGTACAATGCGGTGTACGTCTACGGCGAAGCCGTGGGCGAGACGATGTTCTACGGACCGGGAGCGGGAGAGCTGCCGACGGCAACCTCCGTCGTTGCCGATTTGGTGGCGGTCGTCAAGAACCTGAAGCTCGGCGTGAACGGCAAGCAGGAGCTGATCGCGTACAAGGAGAAGAAACTCAAAACCGACGAGCAGATCGCGTCGAAATATTTCATGCTGCTGCATGTGGCCGACCGCGCAGGCGTGTTGGCGCGCATCACGCAGGCGTTCGCCGAGCACGAGGTGAGCCTGGAATCCGTGCTGCAGCAGCCGAATCCGAGCAATCCGGAAGCCGAAATCATCATCATCACGCATGACGCGAACAAAGCGGCGGCCAAACGGGTCCTCAAATCGCTCGAAGCGATGGATGTCGTGAAGACGATCAAGAGCGTTTATCGCGTCGAAGGATAAGCAGGCGCGGGTAGTTGCAAGACAGGGAAGCGCAAGTAAATGAAGCTACGGATGAAGAACCTATGACGCACGGCATCGGTTAGAAACGCCATCCGTCATCTGGAGGGTGCGGGAGTATGATAAACGGCCAGGTATTGGTTAAAGTTCCGGCCAGCACGGCGAATCTCGGTCCGGGCTTCGATACGCTGGGCATGGCGCTGTCGCTTTACGCGTGGATCGAGATGGAGGCTGTCTCCGGCGGAGACACCGTTATCGAGCTTTACGGCGACGGATTGGAAGGCATTCCGACCGACAAGACGAACCTGACGTACAAAGTCGCTCGGCTCGTATTCGAGGAAGCCGGCCTGGAGATGCCGGAGCTGCGCATCGCCATGTACAGCGAGATCCCGCTTACTCGCGGGCTCGGCAGCAGTGCGTCCGCGATCGTCGGCGCACTCGTGGCGGCGAACGCGCTGGCAGGAAGTCCGCATAGCGAGGACAAGTTGTTCCAAATGGCTTCCGGGCTGGAAGGCCATCCCGATAACGTAGGGGCGTCGCTATTCGGCGGCATCGTCGTCTCGGCATGGGACGGGACGCGCGCCGAGAAGGTGCGTATCGCGCCGCACGAGAAATTGGAGGTGCTGGTGGCGATTCCGTCGTTCCAGCTGTCCACGGAGAAGGCGCGCCACGCGCTGCCTGAGAAGCTCGACATGAAGGATGCCGTCTATAATGTAGCGTGCAGCTCGCTGCTGGTGGCCGCGTTCGCGAGCGGCGATTTGGAGCTGATTCCGTTCGCCATGCGGGATAGGCTGCACCAGCCTTACCGGGCGCCTCTGGTACCGGGCATGTCCGAGATCCTGGAGCAGGCGACCAGCCGCGGCGCGCTAGGCATCGCGCTGAGCGGCGCCGGGCCGACGCTGCTGGCCCTGGTGGACCGGAGCAGCGACAGGAAGGCGGAGCTGGAGTCGTTCCTGCTGGAAACGCTTCGCGCCCATGGCATCGAGGCGGAAACGATGTGGCTCGCGCCTGCCTTAAACGGTCCGGAGCTGGCTATCTTCGGCGCAGGCAAGACAGTAACGTTCATGGAACGAATCAAAGGAGAAGTAAGGGCATGATAAGCGCAGCTTGTTTGACCAAAGGCTCCACGTCCGACGAAGCGGCCAGGTACATGCTGAACGGCTTCGGCGTCGACATTCGGTACGAGTATCACCGCATGATCGCGGACGTCTTCCTGTCCACGGCCGAGGGAAAAACGGATTATGCCGTCATTCCGATCGAGAACACGATAGACGGTTCCGTTAGCTTACATACCGATTGGCTGGTCGACGAGGTGAATTTGCCGATCCAAGCGGAGTGGGTCTACCCGTCGATTCAAAACCTGATCGGGGCTTCTTCCGAGCTGACGGAGGAAGGCGGAGAACTCGCTTACGGACGTATCGTGAAGGTCATGAGCCACCCTGTCGCGATGGCGCAGTGCACGCAGTATCTGAAGCGCCTCCTACCGCATGCGGAGCTGGAACATGTCGGCAGCACGTCCGAGGCGGTGCGCATCGTCCGCGACAATCCCGGGCGCGGCTGGGCGGCCATCGGGCAAGTATCCGCGGCGGCGGACAACGATCTCGCTGTTCTCGAACCCGCCGTCACCGACCATGACAACAATTACACGCGCTTCCTGCTTGTCGGCCGGGAGCCGTTCAAACTACGAACGTCGGAGAAACATAAGACGAGCGTCCTGATCACGCTTCCGGAGGATTATCCGGGTGCGCTGCATCAAGTGCTGTCCGCGTTCTCGTGGCGCCGGATCAATCTCTCGCGCATAGAGTCGCGGCCGACGAAGAAAAAGCTCGGCAATTATTATTTTCTGATCGATGTCGAGATGGCGATGGAAACCGTGCTGCTGCCGTCCGCGATCGCCGAGATCGAAGCGATCGGATGCCAGGTGCGCGTGCTTGGCAGCTATCCAAGCTTCACATACGAATCTCGTTAACTCATTTTCGGAGGTGCAGGTACGATCATGGCTGAACAAGTGATTTATCTCAACGGCGATTACGTGACCAAAGAGGACGCTAAGGTATCGGTTTTCGATCACGGCTTCCTTTACGGGGACGGAATTTTCGAAGGCATCCGCATCTACAACGGCAATATTTTCAAATGCAAGGAGCATCTCGACCGGCTGTACGACTCGGCGAAATCGATCATGCTGAACATTCCGCTTTCCTGCGGCGAAATGGAACAGGCGCTGGTCGAAACGATCCGGCGCAACGAGCTGCGCGACGGCTATATCCGGCTCGTCGTTTCCCGCGGTCCGGGCAACCTGGGCCTTGATCCGCAGCGCTGCCCGGCGGCATGGGTTATCATCATCGTGGAGCAGCTCGCGATTTATTCGGAAGAAGCGTACCGCGACGGTCTCGTGTCCGTGTCGGTCTCGCAGCGCCGCAATATCCCGGATGCGCTCAATCCGAAGATCAAGTCGCTGAACTACCTGAACAACATCCTGGTCAAAATCCAAGCCAACCTGGCCGGCGTCGGCGAGGCGATCATGCTGAACGCCCAAGGCTACGTGGCCGAAGGCTCCAGCGATAATATCTTCATCATCAAGCGCGGTGTCGTTTATACGCCGCCATGCTATGTAGGCGCCTTGGAAGGCATCACGCGCGCGACGATCATCGAACTGTGCGCGAAGCTGGGCTATGCGCTGAAGGAAGAGCCGTTCACGCTCCACGACGTATACGTGGCGGACGAAGTGTTCTTCACGGGCACTGCGGCCGAGGTCATCGCGGTACGCGAGGTAGACGGGCGTACGATCGGCGAGGGCAAAGCCGGCCCGATCACGACGCATTTGCTGGCGGAGTTCCGTAAAACGGTGGACGTCGACGGCGTGAAAGTGTACGAATAGGCAGGCAATGAACACGATTGAAGCTTTTTCTTGGCGCGAGCGCCGGGGAGAGCTTCAATTTTTTTTTATGAAGAAGGGTGACACTCGCCCACCTCCCGCATAGGATGTAGGGATTGATAACGGGCGTTTGCCGCGTCTGCCCAAGACGTAAAACGTGACAGGAGGTTTTTGTCGGGTGAAAATTCATATCGTAAAAAAAGGCGACACCTTGTACATGATCGCGCAAAAGTACAATGTATCGCTGGAAGAAATTTTAAAGCTTAACCCATCCATCACCAATCCGGACGAGATCGACATCGGCATGAAAATCAAAGTGCCCGCGATGCAAGGCGACGACATGGAGGTCATGCACCAGCACGTCGTGCAGCAGGGCGATACGCTCTGGAAGCTGTCCAAAGCGTGGGGCGTTCCGCTCGGCGATATGATCAAAGCGAATCCGCAGCTCAAAAATCCGAACGTGCTGCTGACGGGGGAAGTCGTAAACATACCTAAACCGAGCATGCCGGGCGCAATGCCGGAAATGCATGAAACGAATCACGGCCACAAATCGGGAACGGGCCATCACCCGCTTCATCCGTCGTCGGTCATGCAGGGCGTGCAGGGGCTCATGGGCAAAATCCCGACCGGCAAAATTCCGACGGGCAAAAAGCCGACGGGACCGAAGAACACCGCTCCGATACCTACGCCGGTTCCGATGCCCGAGCCGACGCCGGCTCCGATGCCGGTGCCGACGGAAGTTCCAATGGCAGAGAAGAAATATCCGATGCATCCGACCTACGAGCAAAACGTCGATTTGTTCAAACAGTACGGCATTCCCGCAACCGAGGTCATGTCGCTGCACGATATGCCGACAAGCCCGGTCCATAGCGGCTACGGCTACAGCCAACCGTCGGCCGTGTCGCCGGCGATGACAGGCGGCTACGGCATGCCGACAGCGGTATCTCCGGCAATGACGGGCGGCTACGGCTATGATATGCCGACGGCCGTGTCGCCGGCGATGACAGGCGGCGGCTATGGCATGCCGACGGCGGTATCTCCGGCGATGACCGGAGGTTATGGTTATGAAATGCCGACAGCGGTATCGCCGGCGATGACGGGCGGTTATGAAATGCCGACAGCAGTATCGCCGGCAATGACGGGCAGCTATGGCTACGGACAGCCGACCGCCGTCAGCCCTGCCGAAACGTCTCCCGGCCTGCCGTGGGGAGCGCCGAATTATGGCTGGGGATCGCCGATGGTGAGTCCTGCCAGCGATCAAGGCTACGGTTCCAACGCCGTATCGCCGGAGAGCACAGGCCCGATGGGCGGCTACGGCTACAATCCGTCGATGGTCTCGCCGGAGAGCATGGGCCCGATGGGCGGCTATGGGTACAATCCGTCGATGGTCTCGCCGGAGAGCATGGGCCCGATGGGCGGCTACGGCTACAATCCGTCGATGGTCTCGCCGGAGAGCATGGGTCCGATGGGCGGCTACGGCTACAATCCGTCGATGGTCTCGCCGGAGAGCATGGGCCCGATGGGCGGCTATGGGTACAATCCGTCGATGGTCTCGCCGGAGAGCATGGGCCCG